>NZ_ASZC01000004.1 GCF_000468095.1 Pantoea sp. AS-PWVM4 | reverse complement strand
GCGTGATAAATCACGCCGCTACCAACCGTGTCCCTGGCGTATCAACGCGTGATAAATCACGCCGCTACCAACCGTGTCCCTGGCGTATCAACGCGTGATAAATCACGCCGCTACCAACCGTGCTCCTGGCGTATCAACGCGTGACAAATCACGCCGCTACCAACCGTGTACCTGGCGTATCAACGCGTGATAAATCACGCCGCTACCAACCGTGCTCCTGGCGTATCAACGCGCGACAAATCCCGCCGCTACCAACCGTGCTCCTGGCGTATCAAAGCGTGATAAATCACGCCGCTACCAACCGTGCTCCTGGCGTACCAACGCGTGATAAATCACGCCGCTACCAACCGTGCTCCTGGCGTATCAAAGCGTGATAAATCACGCCGCTACCAACCGTGTACCTGGCGTATCAACGCGTGATAAATCACGCCGCTACCAACCGTGCTCCGGGCGTATCAACGCGCGACAAATCCCGTCCGACAACCCATTACCCAACGGTAGCGGCGCGATTTATCGCGCAACATTATGCGCCATCATCGGCTTGCCGGCGGCTGCGGCAGAAAAGTCCTTCTCGCGTTGCATTGCTCAGCAGCAGGCGTGCGCGTAGCATAGCCGCATGTTTTCTTCTTTTTCCTCGCTTATGTCACTTCCCACATTTGATGGTCATAACGATCTGCTGCTGAACCTGTGGCTGCATCATCGTGATAATCCCGCTGAAGTGTTTTTCTCCGGCATTGCAAACGGTCACCTTGATTACCCGCGGATGCAGCAGGGCGGTTTTGCGGGTGGCCTGTTTGCGTTATTTGTGCCACCGCAACGTTATATCGAGCAGGTTGCCCCGCAGCGTGCACAGGAGCGCGTGGCGCCACTGGAGATTCTGTGGCAGCAACTCGCCATCCTGAAAACCCTGGTGGCCGAATCACAGGGGCGTGCCCGCCTGTGTCTGAACACGGCGGATATCGCGGCCTGTCGGGCTGAGGGTGTGCTGGCGATGGTGGCGCATATCGAGGGCGCGGATGGTTTTGATGGTGAGGGGGACGCGTTGACAGCGTTTTATCAGGCGGGGGTACGCAGTATCGGACCGTTCTGGAATCTGCCCAATCGTTTCGGCGCGGGCGTCACCGGTAATTTTCCCGGTTCCCCGGACAGCGGCCCCGGTTTAACCTTCGCCGGGGAGGCGCTGATTGTCGCCGCCAATCGGCATCGTATGCTGATTGATGTTTCACACATGAACGAAAAGGCATTCTGGGATACCGCACGCTTATCCACCGCGCCGCTGGTCGCCACCCATTCCAACGCGCATGCCCTGTGCCCACAGCCGCGTAACCTCACCGATGCGCAATTACGGGCTATCCGCGACAGCGGCGGTATCGTGGGTGTGAATTTTGGTAACGCCTTCTTACGCCCCGATGGCAAACGCGACAGTGATACGCCGCTGATCGAAATTGGTAAACATATTGATCACTTAATTGAGATAATGGGGAGTGATCATGTGGGCTTTGGCTCCGATTTTGACGGCATCAGCACGCCGGACGCCTTAAAAGATGTGTCAGGGCTACCCCGGATCTTCACGCTATTGCGCGAGATTGGCTATGATCAGCCGTTACTGGAGCAGCTTGCCTGGGGTAACTGGCAGCGGGTGCTGAAACAGATTTGGCGGGAATAACACAATTCCCTTACCGAAACAGGGTTGATCTGTTCGTCACATTGGCGCAACATCAGCCCGCGATGTGTATTGCGATCGGGATCACGTTTCTCGGTGCAAACATTCCATGCAGAGAATGCTCTGCGTAAAGAGACTTTAGAGGAAGAATATTATGTGGAAAAAACCTGAATTTGTTGACCTGCGTCTGGGCCTGGAAGTGACTCTGTACATCTCCAACCGCTAAGACTTCTGCCCGCCAATCGCGCGGGCATTTTGTTTTCTTTCTCCGGTCATTTCTCATGTTTATTAAAGTTCTCGGTTCAGCGGCGGGCGGTGGTTTTCCGCAGTGGAACTGTAACTGCGCCAATTGTAGCGGCTTGCGTAACGGCACCATCCAGGCGCAGGCACGGACGCAATCTTCGATTATTGTCAGCGATAACGGTGAAGATTGGGTGCTGTGTAATGCCTCACCTGATATCAGCCAGCAAATTGCCCACACGCCAGAACTCAATAAAAAGGGCGTGCTGCGCGGTACCGCGATTGGCAGCATCATTCTTACCGACAGCCAGATCGACCACACCACCGGCTTATTAAGCCTGCGCGAAGGCTGCCCGCATCAGGTCTGGTGCACCCCGGAAGTCCATGCTGACCTGACCAGCGGCTTCCCGATTTTCACCATGTTGCAACACTGGAATGGCGGTTTGCAGCATCATGTGTTGACGCCGCTGGAGCCTTTCAGTGTCGATGTTTGTCGCAATCTTGAGTTCACCGCCATCCCGATTCTCAGCAACGCGCCGCCGTACTCGCCGTTCCGCGATCGTCCACTGCCCGGACATAACGTGGCGTTGTTTATTACAAACCGCGCCAATGGCCAAACCTTGCTGTATGCGCCAGGCCTGGGTGAGCCGGATGCGGTGATCATGCCGTGGCTGCAAAAGGCCGATTGCCTGCTGATAGACGGTACCGTCTGGCAGGATGATGAGCTGCTGACCACCGGCGTTGGTAAAAATACCGGCAAAGCGATGGGCCATTTAGCGCTGGCTGAAGAACAAGGTCTGATGGCGTTGCTGGCGTCCTTACCGGCGAAACGCAAAATTTTGATTCATATTAATAACACCAATCCGATCCTCAACGAGCAATCACCACAGCGTCAGTACCTGACGCAGCAGGGCATTGAAGTGAGCTGGGATGGGATGGCGATCCATTTGCAGGAGTCTTCATCGTGATCATTACTGAAGCCCTGACGCCAGCCGCCTTTGAACAGGCACTGCGCGCCAAAGGTGCCTACTACCATATCCATCACCCGTACCACATCGCCATGCATAATGGCGCGGCGACACCGGAGCAGATCAAGGGCTGGGTTGCCAACCGTTTCTACTACCAGACCAACATCCCGTTGAAAGATGCGGCGATCATGGCGAACTGCCCGGATCCGGCAACGCGCCGCAAATGGGTACAGCGTATTCTCGACCACGATGGTAGCAACGGACACGAGGGCGGTATCGAGGCCTGGTTGCAGCTGGGTGAAGCGGTAGGGCTGACGCGTGAAGAACTGCTGTCTGAGCAGCATGTGCTGCCGGGCGTGCGCTTTGCGGTTGACGCCTACGTGAACTTTGCCCGTCGCGCCAACTGGCAGGAGGCGGCCTGTAGCTCGCTGACCGAATTGTTCGCGCCGCAGATCCATCAGTCACGTCTCGATAGCTGGCCGCAGCACTATCCGTGGATCAAAGAGGAAGGTTATTTCTACTTCCGCAGCCGTCTGAGCCAGGCGAACCGCGATGTTGAGCACGGGCTGGCGCTGGCGCTGGAGATCTTCACCACGGCGGAACAGCAGAACCGTATGCTGGAAATCCTGCAATTCAAGCTCGACATCCTGTGGACCATGCTTGATGCCATGACGATGGCTTACGCATTAGAACGTCCCCCTTACCACACGGTCACCGACAAGGCGGCCTGGCACACCACCCGACTGGTATAAACAGATGAAAGATAACCTGATCCCCGCGTTCCGCCGTGGCTATCGACTGCAATGGGAACCGGCGCAGGAGAGCCACGTTGTGCTCTACCCGGAAGGCATGGCGAAGCTGAATGAAACCGCTACCGCCATCCTCGAACTGGTGACCGGCAAACAGGATGTCGCCGCGATTATCGCGACGCTGAATGCGCGCTTCCCGGATGCGGGTGGTGTGGATGAAGACGTAAAAGCATTTTTGCAGTCCGCTATTGAACAGAAATGGATCCAGTGTCGTGAACCCGAATAAAAACGGCGTGACGCCGCCGCTGTGGCTGCTGGCCGAGCTGACTTACCGCTGCCCGTTGCAGTGTCCGTACTGCTCGAACCCGCTCGATTTTGCCCAGCAGGAAAAAGAGCTGACCACCGAACAGTGGATTGAGGTGTTCCGTCAGGCACGCGCGATGGGTAGCGTGCAGCTCGGTTTTTCCGGCGGTGAACCGCTGACGCGTAAAGATTTACCGGAACTGATCAAGGCGGCGCGCGATCTCGGTTTCTACACCAACCTGATCACTTCAGGCATTGGCCTGACGCAAAACAAACTGGATGCGTTTGCCGATGCCGGACTGGACCATATTCAGATCAGCTTTCAGGCGAGTGACGAAACGCTGAACGCCGCGCTGGCCGGATCGAAAAAAGCCTTCCAGCAGAAGCTGGAGATGGCGAAAGCGGTGAAAGCACACGGTTATCCGATGGTGCTGAACTTCGTGTTGCATCGCCATAACATCGACCAGATCGACAAAATTATCGACCTGTGTATCGAGCTGGAAGCCGATGATGTCGAACTGGCAACCTGCCAGTTTTACGGCTGGGCGCATATCAATCGTCAGGGATTGTTACCGACGCGCGAGCAAATCGCCCGTGCCGAAGCAGTGGTGGCCGAGTATCGCCAGCGCATGGAAGCCAGCGGCAACCTGACCAACCTGTTGTTCGTCACGCCGGATTATTACGAAGAACGTCCGAAGCCCTGCATGGGCGGCTGGGGATCGATCTTCCTCAGCGTCACGCCGGAAGGTACGGCATTGCCGTGCCACAGCGCCCGCCAGTTACCGGTTGAGTTCCCGTCGGTGCTGGAGCAGAGTCTGGACGACATCTGGTATAACTCATTCGGTTTTAACCGTTACCGGGGTTATGACTGGATGCCGGAGCCGTGCCGTTCCTGTGACGAAAAAGAGAAGGACTTCGGCGGCTGTCGTTGCCAGGCCTATATGCTGACCGGCAATGCTGACAACACCGACCCGGTATGCAGCAAATCGCCACACCACGACAAAATCCTCGAAGCCCGGCGTGAAGCCAGCTGTAGCGATATCAAAATCGCACAACTGCAATTCCGTAATCGCGCCAACTCGCAGCTGATCTACAAGCAGCGCATTCTCTGATGACTACGCGCAGCCTGACACTGGCGAATGGCCTGCGCTGTCACCTCCACCAGCAACCTGATGCGCACGATGCTGCCGCGTTGGTGCAGGTGACGGCGGGCAGCCTGCATGAGCCGGATCGCTGGCCAGGGCTGGCGCATTTGCTGGAACATCTGGTGTTTTGCGGTAGCACAGGCATCGCTGATGACCAGCGCCTGATGCCGTGGGTGCAGCAACAGGGCGGCCAGGTCAACGCGACTACCCAACTCAGCGACAGCGCATTTTTCTTTCAGGTTCCGGCCAGGGCGTTGGAGGCAGGCGTCGCGCGTCTGCTGGATATGCTCGCGGCTCCGCGTCTGACTGAGGAGGCCATCCGCCAGGAAAGTGCCGTCATTGACGCGGAGTATCGTTTGCTGCAACGCCACGCGGCCACATTGAGCGAGGCGGCGTTGCTGGATATGCCTGATGCCCCTGCGCGGTTACGGCGTTTTCGTGTCGGCAGTCAGGTGGTTTTCGGTGACAACGTCACAGACTTGCAGCAGGCGTTACGCGCGTTTCATCAGCAGCATTATGTGGCGGAGAGCATGACGTTGTGGCTGCAAGGCCCACAATCCCTGGCGGAGCTGGAACAACTGGCGCAACGCTATGGTCAGCAACTCAGGCCGGGCACCGCACCGGTCATCGCGTTGCCGTCCCCATCAGGCGGCATCTCGCACCGGCAGATCCAACTGGCGGGCGAAGAAGCCTTCTGGCTGACTTTTATCTTGCCGGACAGCGCCGATACGCTACGTGACAATGTCACCTTATGCCGTCAGTTCTGGCTCGATGAGGCTTCCGGCAGTTTGCTGGCACAACTGCGGGCCGCCGGGTTGTGCGAAAATATCAGCCTGCAATGGTTATGGCGTGATAGCCAACACAGTTGGCTGGCGCTGAAATTTACGGCGCGCACCCTTAGCACGCGCCAGGCTCTGTGCATCGAAGCGCAGTTCCGGCAACACCTCAGCGACCTGATGCACACCGGAACCTCACAACGTCACCATTATCAGCGGCTGGCGCAGGAAGACTTCAGGCAACTGACACCGCTGGAGCAACTGCGTGGCCGTGCTACCGGCTTTGCGCCGGGCACTGCTGCCGACTTTGGTGACTGGCTCCGGCTCCTGCAACAATGCCAGCCACGCCGATTGCTGACCCAGGTCCAGGTTGACGCGATAACCCGCCACACCCAGGGATTCGACCTCGCGCTTGCCGACTGGCCCGCACCGGCGAAGGTGTCGGCCTCGACACTGCCATGTTGGTTTTATCCACTGGCGCAGCCGCCGAGTCTGCGGGCGTTGCCTGACCAGAGATTCCCCATGCTGCGGGTAACGCCGGTTCAGCCACAGCAGACCTTGCTGTTGCGTCCGGCATTTTACCAGCCGTTAAGTGATGAGCTTGCCGGGGCGCGCCAGCAATTGCTGCGTCCCATTCTCGCTGCGTTACGCCATAGCGGCGGGCGTGGGAGTTGGCAGCAGGTGCAGGGGAGCTGGCAACTGACGCTGCATCTGCCGAAAGAGCGGGACGCGGCGTTGGCTGCGGTGCAACAGACGGTGCAGGCGCTGCATATTGGGGTTGAACCTCAACCGGTGAATGCTGCTGATGGCATCGTGATTCGTCAGTTGTTAGCAGCGTTGCCGCACCAATTGCTGACAACATCAGCGGCGCCAGGCTGGCAGGCGGCCTGGAGTGGTAGCGACATGGCGTTGGCTGAGGACATCGCGCGGGTGCTGAGTGACCTGCCGTTGGCCGCAGCGGCGGCTGAGCCATCATTAACCGCAGGCGTGACCGCCATTCCGTGCTCAGGTCGTGACCAGGCGCTGCTGCTGTTTATGCCATTGATCGCCGCCGATGATGCCTCGCTGGCCGCGTTGCGCATGCTGGCGCTGATTTATGAACCACGCTTTTTCCAGCGCCTGCGGGTCGAACAGCAAATTGGTTATGTGGTGTCGGCGCGCTACCAGCGGGTGGCGGATGTGGATGGCATCCTGCTGGCGTTGCAATCACCTGATATCCCCTGGCCTACGCTTCTCGGTCATTGCAAACGCTTCCTGCGTGCCCTCGATGTTGCTGAGGTCGATCTCGCGGCCTTGCAGCCAACATTGCGCAACCCGCTTTCCAGCGTGGATAACGCGACGGCGGCGTTACGGGCATTGCGGCAGCAACAGGGACTGGCGGAATTATCGTCCGACGCCATTGATGCTCTTTGCCTGACACAGCTGCAACAACTCCATCAGCGTTTGCTGCGCGGTCGTCGTCACTGGCGAGTTCTGGTGGCGTTAAGTCAGACGCTGAATTGTCCCTGAAAGTAACTGTTTCATATTGATATTGCTGAATTTTTTTGAAAAATTCAGCCAAAACTCTTCACTGTTCCTGCGCGGCATAATGCCCGACACTCAAGGCATATTCTGAGCAAAAAGGAACACCCGTGAAAAACGTTACTCGCTTCGCACTGCCGTTGCTGGCCGCCGCTACCCTGTACGCTCCGCTGTCACAGGCGGCTGCCATGCACTACGATCTCAACCCGGAACACACCTCGGTGATTGTCACCTGGACCCACTTCGGTTTCTCCCATCCCACCGCCGATATCCCGAACAGCAAAGGTACGCTGGTGTTTGATAAGGACCACCCGGAGCAGTCACGCGTTGACGTCACGCTGCCGATCACCCAGATCGATAGCCATGTCCCGGCGCTGACCAAAGAGTTTCTCGGCAAAGAGTATTTTGACACCGCGAAATATCCGTCGGCGGTGTTCCACAGCACCAAAGTGGTCGCGAAGGGCGATAACAAGTTTGATGTAGAAGGGAATCTGACCCTGAAAGGCATCACCAAACCGATTACTCTGCACGCCACGCTGAACCAGCAGGGTGAGCATCCGATGGTGAAGAAGCAGGCGATTGGTTTTGATGCCACCGGCACCATCAAGCGTTCTGACTTCAAGCTGGATAAATATGTTCCGGCGGTGAGCGACGATGTGACGCTCACCATTTCGACCGAAGCGTACGCGAAGTAATTAAGGTCCATAATGGCGCGATTTATCGCGCCATTATGGATTAAGCAATAAATCCAAACGGCGCAAGCTCAGGTAGCTCAACTTTGAGTTGATGCCATTGTTGGTCGCGACCCCGGATAAAGATTTTATTATCCCCTTCCATTTTAAGCAGTTCACCAGGATGTGATTTCTCATTGATAGATTTAGGTGCTTGATAGACCGGAGCATTCTTGTCGATCTCATGCCAGATGCCACGCAAATCCATAATCATGGTATAGAGCGGGTTGCTGGAATCGATCTGACCGGGAATCAGTCTGTTGGCTATTTCTGTCACCGTTTTCTGACTAAGATCCCCATGCAGCAGCAGAAACATGTCATAGCTAAAAAAGAAATCCCGTAACACGGCGACTCTGTCGGGAGAATAGATAGCTGAAGCCCCTTTGGTTGTGCAGATTACACACATTTCGTTATGTTCTATCTGAACACCATTCAGGGTTGAATTTCTCTTCGGATGATAAAAGAAATAATCCTTATTACCCATGTCAATCTTTAATTCGTCTGTTGTATCCAGTTGTGTTCGTATGCCGTTATTATGCTGGAAAATTAATTTTTCTTGAGTTCGTTGAATCACCGAAGCGTCGGAACTCTGCAATAGCCAGTTATTCGGGAACCACATACGTCCGGGCGTAAAAGACCAATGGGGAAGTATGTTATTTGCTATCAGAGGAGGATTTGTGGCATCAACGGAATGAGCAAAGGAGACAGCGCTGTTGGGCGAGTTAGCAATATCAGATATATTCTGGTAGATAAGAGGATATATTTTTTCCGTTTCTTCCTTAGTGTAATCATGGCTTTCCGTGTAAGGCGTGCTTGACGTGAAATTTGCTGTAATTAAGTTCATTTAGCCCCCAGGTGGAATCAATAACCAATACTTGACTGTCCACTATGCTGCATTTCCTTCACTATGTATTTATATTTATAATAATTTCAGGTTACTGTACCGATTTGATGTTTTCTTACTGAAATTAATCAGAATTAAATCATAATCTTTTTGCGTGGCGGCGCAGGATATTGCGCCGCCACGGGCATGAATTACTCCGCCCAGAATTTCTTCTTACTGGTTTTGCCAATCCCCGGATTGCAACTGTTGGTCGGATCGAGTTGTTTCCAGTGCGCCACATGATCGCAGGATGCGTGATACAGATGTCCGACGTTATGTTCTGCCGGATACTTCGCCCCACGCTGCTCCAGTACGACTTTCACCGCCTCTTTAAACGCCTTCGCATCCACGCCCGCCTTCAGCACATAATCCTGATGATTAACGTAGCAGAAGAAATGCCCGCAGCAGGAATCGACCTGCACCTGCGCTGCCAGGTGATCTGGCAGCGTTAAACGCCAGGCATCATCATTACGACGCAACGCCACGTCAAACGCCACCAGGCGCTCATTCGGGTTGTAGCCCAGCGCATCACAGTAGGAGATGGTGCAGCCGCCCACGCCAAAGCGCACCAGGAAGGCATCTGCTGCTTCGCGTGCATCGCAGTGGAAGAAATCACCGCTGTGGTTGGCAAAAAAATCTGCCAGTAACCCCTGCAATTCAGCGGTTTGCGCTGACTCCACCTTAATCATCAGATGATGTTCATACGCGCTGCGGTAATCCATGATGCGTGGCGCGACAAAGCGCGGAGTGATCTGATTAAAGAATTGCAGCACCCGATCAACAAAATTGCGTGGCAAAAATTTCAGGTGGCTTACGCGCACATCCCACCTGGCTTTGCCGGCCATCAGGCGCGGTATCGCCTGCGGGCCGAGTTTGCGAATTGCCAGATACATATGTTTGGCGTAACGCACGGTGAGGTCAAAGGCGTTACGGTGGATATACTCCGCCTGCACCGGCAATTCACTCATCCGCGTCAGCAGATAGCGGCGCAGTTCCACCAGCACCAGCTCATCGTTGGTGCCGATATAGAAGGTGTCGCTGCCAGCACTGGCTTCGAAGGTAGGAAGACGCACCGCAAACACCACCACTTTACCTGCGCTACCCGAACTGTCATGCAGATAACGCAGATCGCCATTAAAGCGCGCGGGGCTGTCGGCGCTGACGTCGCGCAGACGGTCAGCGTAGTCATCCGCCCAGATCTTTCCCTGCCAGTCGGGTTGGTCACCGGTTTGGTACTGCTGACGGGTGAGATTTTCCAGCATCGCTTCCGGCGTGTCACCCAGCGCAATGCCGAGATGGTTGACCATCTCCAGTCGACCATCATCATGAATGCGGGCAAATAACGATTTTTCGGTAAACGCCGGACCACGGCGAATCAGCGAGCCACCGGAGTTGTTGCAGATGCCGCCGACCACCGACGCACCAATACAGGACGAACCAATGACCGAGTGCGGCTCACGCCCCAGCGGTTGCAATGTTTGTTCCAGCTCCGTCAGGGTGGTGCCGGGGAAGGCAATCACCTGACGCGCCTCATCAATGACCTGCACGCCCTGTAACTGGCGGGTGCTGACAATCACCACCTCACGATCGTAATCGTTGCCGTCCGGCGTCGAGCCGCCGGTTACGCCGGTGTTTGATGCCTGCATCAGAATAATGGCGTCGTGCGCCACGCATACCTGAAGGGTTTGCCACAGTTGTAATAACGTCTGGGGGAGCACCACGGCCAGTGCCTCACCGCGCCCAACGCGAAATCCTTTGGTGTACCAGGCCTTATCATCAGAATGGGTTAACAGCTGTTTTTCACCTACCACGTCACTCAGTTGACGCAACATTTCCTGCGGGGATGTCATGTTTTCTCTTCTGTGTCATGTGTCTGCCGGGTTATTGGACAGGCGGATACGGCGCTATGTCAATCATTCATCGGCACTAAAGTTAAAATAACGCACTGAAGCATTATCCCTTTATCTCGCGCGGAAAAACCGCAGCGTACCAATAAAAATGCGCGGGTTATCACAAAATAGAGGCAAAGCAAAAAGACAAATAAATTGTTAAATCGGGCCAGACAGGTAGAAGCATGAAAAATATATAACGTGATGAATTTTATAATAATTCCATGTCTTTGGAAAAATTTACCATGTGATTAACATCACAAATTTAGGTCTTTAAATATCTTTGTCAATGACCTGGCCGGCTAAATTCGTAGCAATAATGTGATCTCCATAGCAAATACAAATCCTCTTCACCGGAAGAATGACTGTCAGAAGCGCAGCGTAAGGAGCAGGATAATGAGAATTGGCATGGTGATCAGCGGTGGTGATGTTACCGGCATAAATAACTTTATCTTTCAGATTTCTCGCTTAACCCAGGCGGATATGGTGTTATTTAACGGCGGCATTCCGGGTTTGCTGGAAAATAAACATCAAGAAATATCGCAGCGTGATCTGGTGGATTATGCCATCGCGGCGATCCCGGTAATGCAATCAGGACGGCCAACGCGAAAATTAATTCGACCGGAATATGAAGCCATAGCGAAACAACTTAAATCGCTACGCATTGACGTATTAATTATGGCCGGAGGCGATGGGTCGCTGCAATTCCTTCATATTCTGAGTGAATTTGGTGTCAATTGCTTTGGCGTTGGTATGACCATCGATAACGATGTATTCGGCAGCGATTATACCATTGGCTTTTCCACCGCCTGTGAACAGGTGCTGAAGGAAGTGGCGAAATTACGTAACACCGGGCGTGGATTGCCGGGGCGCGTATTTATGGTGGAGCTGCTGGGTGGTTATTGTGGTGAATTAACCCTGCAATCAGCGATTAAATCCAATGCGGATTTTGCCTTGATCCCCGAGTGCCAGATTCCGCCGCATGAGCTGGCGGAACGGGTCACGGCACGTCTGGCGCAGCAAAACAGCGTGATTATTCTGTGCTCTGAAGCCTATACCCGCGAATATTCGCCGGGGTTCCAGGGGGCGATCGATACCTTAATTAAACAACTTGAACCTTTGATTGGTGTGCGTATCCGTAAAACCATCATCGGTTACGGCCTGCGTAATGGCGAACCCACCTGTGAAGAAATTTATCAGGGCACCATTATGGCCAGCGAAGTGGCGCGTTGTATTCAGTCGGGAATGCGCAATAAAGCCGTCATTATTAATGGCAGCAATAAACCGATACCCATTGATTTAATAAGCATGAAAAAACGCCTGGTTGACACCGAAGGGCATCATTACAAACTCGCTAAACAACTGCATATTCTGTGAGGAGATAGCCATGCTGAAAATATTATGTGTGTGCGGATGTGGTCTGGGATCCAGTTTCGCCATCGAAATGAGCGCCAAAGCGGTATTAAAAAAGTTAGAAATTGATGCAGATATCGATCACACCACCATTTCTGAAGCCAATGCGTTTAAATCCGACATGATTTTAACGCAGAAGGCATTTGCCGACGTATTAAATGCCGATGCCAGTCCGGAACAAATGAAACGCGTGATTATTCTCAACAAGCTGACCGATAAGGCGGAAATTGAGCAAAAGATCGTGGCGTTTATGAAAGAACACAACATGAAGGTTGCCAGCCATGAATAGTGTTATTAACTTCCTGGTCAAAGATCTGTTAGGGCAGGCATCGATTTTGATCGCCTTTATTGCCCTGGTGGGTCTGCTGTTGCAAAAAAAATCCGCAGGCAAGGTGGTGGAAGGCACCTTTAAAACCCTGCTCGGTTTCTTAATTATGATGGCGGGTATCAACATCATTGTCGGTACGCTGACCTTCCTGAATACCATCTTTACCCACGGCTTTGGCATGCAGGGTTATATCACCGATGTTGCTGCCATCGCCGGGTTAGCGAACCGCGAGCTGGGTTCAGAGGTGGCGTTGACGCTGTTGGTGATCTTTATTGTCAACATCATCATTGCCCGTCTGACACCGTTCAAATACATCTTCCTGACCGGACAGGCGCTGCTGTGGATGGCGACTATCGGTGCGGTGATCGGCTACAAAGCGGGGCTGACAGGCTTACCTCTGATCCTTACCGGCGGCATTTTTGGTGGTGTGATGGCGGTGGTGATGCCGGCACTGGCACAACCGGTGGTGCGCCGCATTACCGACTCGGATGATGTTGCGCTCGGCCACTTCTGCACCATTGGCTACCTGGTGACGGCGGCAGTGGCGAAGGTGGTTGGCAAAGGCTCGCGTTCCACTGAAGACCTGAAGCTGCCGGATAACTTCAAATTCCTGCAAGACACCTATCTGTCGATGGCGGTGGTGATGGTGCCGATGTACCTGATCCCGGCGCTGGCGGCAGGCCCGGCGTTTATCGCTCAGTACAGCAGCGGTATGAACTACCTGATGTACGCCTTTATGCAATCGATTCAGTTCGTGTGCGGGGTATTTGTACTGTATAGCGGCGTGCGTCTGCTGCTGAATGAGTTGGTACCTGCCTTCCGCGGTATCGCGATGCGCATCGTACCGGATGCTAAACCGGCACTCGACTGCCCGGTGATGTTCCCCTATGCGCCGAATGCGGTGATCGTGGGCTTCCTCGCCACCACCCTTGGGTCGGTCGTTGGCATGTTGGTGTTCCCGATGTTCGGTCTGGCGATGATTTTACCGGGCCTGCTGACCAACTTCTTTGCCGGAGGCACCGCTGGGGTGTTTGGTAACGCGCTCGGCGGTCGTCGCGGCGCGATGATCGGCGGCTTTGTCCACGGTCTGTTCATTACGCTGCTGCCCGCCATTCTGGTACCGATGCTGGAAAGCTACGGTTTCACCGGCGTGACCTTCAGTGATTCAGACGTTATCAGCACTGGCCTGGTACTCGGCCATGCCTTCCAGAATAACTGGCTGTTCGTCGCCCTGTTTATTGTCTTCATTACCCTGATCGCCTGGTTTGTTAACGGAAAATCCACTAAGCCTCACGAGGAAAATATTCATGAAACTTTATAACTTTACCGATCTGTTACAGGTGGCCAAACAACGTGAATTTAAAGCGCTTGGTTCCTTTAATTTACACTGTCTGGAGATGTTACCGGCTTATTTTAAAGCGGCGGAAAAAACCAATAGTCCATTAATGATTCAGATCTCTACCGGTACGGCGAAATATCTCGGTCATAAATTGTTGGTCGATGCGATTCGTTCGCTGGCGGAAAGCCGCAATGTACCGACCTGTTTGCATCTGGACCATTGCTCCGACCTGGATGCCATTCAAACGGCGCTGGATGCCGGTTTCAGTTCGGTGATGTATGACGGTTCACATCTGCCGATTGACGAGAACATCTCCAACACGCGTAAAGTCATTGATATGGCACGCCCGCTGCATGTTTCGGTTGAAGCGGAACTGGGGGCGATCGGCGGTTCAGAAGATGGTAAGTCGGTGGAAATGAACGAAACATCCTTCACCACCGTGGACGATGCGAAGCGTTTCGTGGATGAAACCGGTGTCGATATGCTGGCGATCTCGATTGGTACGGTACATGGGTTATACACCGGCAAAGCACATATCCAGCATCAGCGACTGGCGGATATTACCGAAGCGACGCACACGCCATTGGTACTGCACGGCGGCACTGGCGTCAGCGATGAAGATATGCGTCTGGCAGTGCGCAGCGGTATCGAAAAAGTGAACGTCGGCACAGAAATGAACGTGCAATGGGTGGCGCGCTGTAAACAGACGTTCGAAAAGGGCAAAGTAAACGACAGCGTGCGCAATTTCCTGGTACCGGCGAATGATGCCGTTACCGATGTGTTAGTCGAAAAAATTCAGTTATTCCGCTAAACCGCATCTTTCATGACGTATTAACCTGAGGTGCCCTGGCGCCATTCGGGGCAGGAGACGCTATGTTCGGATTCAGGAAAAAGGTCCCGGAAAATAACGGGCAGGATCAGCAGGAAATAGATCGTCAGGCTGAAAGTATCAGCGAGAAAATAAACGCGCTGGAGCAGCAGCTGGCAAATAACCCACGGGCGGGGGACACGCAAAAACAATTAATGCTGGAATATAATCGTGCATTAAGTTTATTTGCCAAAAGCCGCCGTTTTCGTCAGGAGATTGATCCGCTGTTCGTCAAAATCGATGAGCTGCGTAATACCATCCGCAAATCGATTTAAGGAGGCGGTATGAGCATCAAACAACTGTTGCAGGAAGCGAATGCGATTCAGGTGGGGATTACCAGCCGTGACTGGCGGGAAGTGATCAGCCTTGCCGCCCGGCCACTGGTGCAGGGCGGCTATGTCAACGCCTCCTATCCCGAAGCGGTGATCGCCAACACCCTGACGCACGGTGCGTATTACGTGTTTGAAGAGGGGATTGCCATCCCTCATGCCCGACCGGAAACCGGAGTACTGAAGGATTGCTTCAGCCTGATTGTGCTGGAGGAACCGGTGTCGTTCGACGGCAGCGACAAGGCGGATATCGTCATCATGTTTGGCGCGCGTGACAGCAATGCGCATATCGAGGAGGGCATCCGCGCGATTGTCACGATGCTGGAGGATGAGGAGACGCTGGTGCGACTGCGTAAAGCCAGCAGTGTGGCGGAGGTAATGGACATCCTATGACAACCCCCACTGAAGAAAAATGCGTGGTGCTGGTCAACGGCATTCCCGCCTCGGGTAAAAGCACACTGGCGCGCGCGCTGGCGCAGCAATTTGATCTGCCGGTTTTGACGCTGGATAGCCTGAAAGAGCCGTTTATGGCCAGCTTTGCGCCGGTGGATCGCCTGCGCAATCGTCAGCTCGGCTGTGCCGCCTATCAGGCGATATGGAAGATCGTCGGCCAGGCACCGGCCAGTTGCGTTTACCTGATTGATGCCTGGTTTGGTTTTCAACCCAAAGCGGTACTGGAAGAGGGATTACAACACGCAGGCGTGACGCGGGTGCTGGAGCTATGGATGGCGATCACCCCGGATGAGGTGGTGGCGCGCTATCAGGCAAGGCTGGAACAGCGTATGCCGGGGCATCCGGGGGCGGAGTATCTGCCCGAACTGCGGCAACTGGCGGAGCGGGCGCAGCCGATGGCGCTCGGTCCGGTGTTGCAACTGGATGCCCGTGCGCCGGACGTAGCCGCTGCACAAGCGTGGTTGCAGCGGCAACTTCAGCGTCAGTCAGCGCGGGCGCTTTCGGCATCGGGTTGAAAGAAGGCCGCCAGCAGGTCGCTGAGTTGTTGATCGCCTCTGCGGTCGGCTGCCAGCTGGCGGCACACCTCGCCCAGCGCCTGATACAGGCGATCGGTTGCCAGCTCGCCCTGATTCAGCGTCGCGATTTCATCCATCTCCGCCGCCCAGCGCCAGGCTTTTGGCAGCATATCCGGGGCGGCTTTTTTCATTCTTTTCAGGATCTGCGGCTGGCTCTCCGTCATCTCCTCATGCAACGCCTCCGCCGCGCCAACCCGACTGGCGTTAATCAGCATCGCTGACACCAACAAGGTGATGCCTTTATTGATCCCGGCGTAGGACATTTTTAGCGCGGATGCCGCGCCGTTTTCCGCCGACATAATGCGCACGCGCAGGCCCAGGTCGCTCAACTCCGCTAACTGGCTGGCGTGGGGGCCGGAAAACCAAAAGCGTGGCCCGTCAGGATTCTGCTCGCCCGGCGGCAGCCCGATAATCGCGCCATCGACAAAAGGTGTGCCGGTGGCTTCAATCACCGCGGCCACCTGTTGTAGCGTTTCCGGGCTGATGGCGTTGCAATCGACGTACAGCGGTTTGCGCGCCGCCGCCTGTAAATGCGGAGCCATCTGCTGCGCCCAACTCAGAGCGAATTCGGGCGGCACAATGGAAAAAATAATGTCGGCGTCACACAGCGCAGCTTCAGGGGCATCGATAATGTGCGCGGCGTGCGCGCGTTGTTGTGAGTCGGCAGAGCGTTGGCTTAACGGGCTGATGACGCGCGCGCCGTGCTGGCTCAGCACCGCCGCAACTGCCGCGCCCATCGCACCCGGTGCGGCAAAGGCAAGGGTTTTCATGATGTGGTCCCACGGGAGTGAAAGCATTGAGTGTGGCTGCGTTTTGTCCGCAATTGGCAAACTCTTTGGTTACAAAGCATGTTTCGTTAATGCGGTGCGTGCAGTATCTACCAGGCTTTTCGATCGTGTGCAGGTATCGTAACCAACATGGAGAATGTGATGAAAATCGATCTACACGGCAAAACAGCGTTAATCACCGCGTCCACCGGCGGCATTGGTTTCGCCATTGCGCAGGGGCTGGCCGAGAGCGGGGCCGAAGTGGTGTTGAACGGGCGCAGTGAGGCGTCGGTCAGTCGGGCGCGAGACAAACTCAATGCTGCGGTGGTGGGGGCGAAAATCCATACCCATATCGCCGATCTCAGCAGCGCACAGGGCGTTGAGACGCTGCTGAAGGGATTGCCTGCCATCGACATTCTGGTGAATAACGCCGGGATCTTTGGTCCGAAAGATTTCTTTGCCACCGACGATGAGACCTGGGAAGCCTACTGGCAGACTAACGTGATGTCCGGCGTGCGGCTATCACGCGCCTTACTGCCGGATATGGTGAAGAAAGGTTGGGGCCGCGTGGTGTTTATCTCTTCCGAGTCTGCGCGCAATATCCCGGTCGATATGGTGCATTACGGCGTGAGTAAAACCGCGCAGCTTTCTCTGGCACGCGGTCTGGCGAAAGTGGTAGCCGGTTCTGGCGTCACGGTGAATAGCGTGTTACCCGGCCCAACAATTTCGGATGGTTTTGCCACCATGATGGCCGACGAAGTGAAACGCACCGGTAAATCGCTGGAGACGCTGGGGAAAGAGTTTGTTATGAGCCAGCGTCCGAGTTCGGTGATCCAGCGGGCCGCCACCGTCGATGAAGTGGCGAATATGGTGGTGTACGTCTGCTCCACTCAGGCGTCGGCCACCTCCGGTGCTGCGCTGCGCGTCGATGGCGGCGTGGTGGATGATATTGTTTAACCAGGCAGAAAAAGCGCGATTATGTGCGGTCCGTAGCGGCGCGATAAATCGCGCAAATCTGTACGCGATTTATCGCGCGAGAAAATCCTCACGCTGCGGGGTAAAAGTATCCAGCAGCGTGCCCGCTTCGAGACAGACACAGCCGTGCACCACATTTGGTGCTTTATACAAGGTGTCGCCGGCGCTCACTTCTTTGGTCACACCGTTGATGGTGAACGCGAAGCGCCCGGAAAGCACATAGGTCAGTTGTTCATGCGGGTGGTGATGCAGTGGACCTATCGCCTCTTTTTCAAAGCTGACCTCAACCGCCATCATGCGGCCACCGTGCGCCAGCACCCGGCGGGTCACGCCATTTCCCAAATCCTCAACCTGTGTGGCATTGCGGTAGATAAACATCGTCATTCCTCGCAGTTGTGTGACATAACTCACAAGCAAAAGGGCATTTCTCTGCTGCATTTTACTGATCTTTGATTAAAATGAAACGGTGTTTCAATTTAATATGAAGGATGGATCATGAAAATCGCGTTAATGATGGAAAACAGCCAGGCGGCAAAAAACGCCACCGTATTAACCCAACTGGAGACGGTGGCACAACCGCTGGGTCATCAGGTGTTTAACGTCGGCATGAGCGACGAGCAGGATCATCATCTGACTTATATTCACCTCGGCATCATGGCCAGCGTGCTGCTCAACAGCAAAGCGGTGGATTTCGTGGTCGCCGGATGCGGCACCGGACAGGGCGCATTGATGTCGCTGAATATCCATCCCGGCGTGGTGTGTGGCTACTGTATCGATCCGGCTGACGCTTATCTGTTTGCCCAGATCAATAACGGTAATGCCTTGTCGCTGCCCTTTGCCAAAGGTTTTGGTTGGGGGGCAGAACTCAACCTGCGCTTTATCTTCGAGAAAGCTTTCACCGGAGAGAAAGGGCTGGGTTATCCGCCGGAACGCAAAGAACCACAGGTGCGCAACGCTGGAATCCTTAACCAGGTGAAAGCGGCGGTGGTCAAAGAACATTATCTCGATACCTTGCGTGCGATCGATCCTGAACTGGTGAAAACCGCGCTGAGCGGCCCGCGTCTTCAGCATTGCCTGTTCGAGCATGGGCAGAATGACGAGATTGTGCGTTTTGTGCGTGAGGTGGTGGCTTAAGCTATCACCTCAACGTAGCGGCGCGATTTATCGCGCGGTTCCGTGCACGATGGCGGAAAATCCGCGCGATAAATCGCGCCGCTACGGGAGTTAAGCCAATTGAGGGCACCTGCTCGCCTCTACCAGCATCTGCGTATACGGCACCGCCGCCTGTCCCGCCACCAGCGACTCCACATCCAGCGTTTCAAGCACTTTGCCGTGCTGCATCACCGCAACGCGGTGACACAGATGCGCCACCACGCCGAGATCGTGAGTGACCATCAGGTATGTCAGATTTTCCTGTTGCTGCAAGTCACTCAGCAAATTAAGAATCTCCGCCTGCACCGAGACATCCAACGCGGAAGTCGGTTCATCCAGCAGCAACACGCGCGGTTCCAGAATCAGGGCGCGGGCTATCGCCACACGCTGACGTTGACCACCGGAAAGCTGGTGGGGGTAACGCGTTTGCCAGGCGCGGTTTAACCCGACCTTTTCCAGCATGGTCGTCACGCGCAGTTGCCGCTGACTGATGCCATGAATATGCAGCGGCTCCTCAAGAATATCGCCAAGGGTATGACGTGGATGCAGCGAACCGTAAGGATCCTGAAACACCATTTGTACTTTGCGGCACAGCGGGCGCGTGATGCGGTGCGCCAGCGGTTGATCGTCAATCGTCAACTCCCCGTGCCAGTGGTTAAACAATCCGGCGAGGCATTTGAGCACCGTGGTTTTGCCGGAACCGGATTCGCCCACCAGGCCGAAGATTTCACCTTCCCGCACTGCGAGGTTAACGTCAAACAGCACCTGGTGACGCTGTTCATCCTCGCCAAAACTGAGGTTAAGATTCTGTACCCCGATCATCGGTTTCATGCGTTCTCCTTAAGGTTGCAGCCAGCTGGCCTGACGTTGTAGCACCGGCAGCCGTGGGCGACGTTGGTCGATATCGGGCAGCGCCGCCAGTAACCCCTGGGTGTAGGGATGCTGCGCCCGATCGAGGTCGGCGGCGGCTAACGACTCCACCACCCGCCCGGCATACATCACCAACACCCGGTCGCAAAAATGGCGCACCAGATTGATGTCGTGACTGATAAAAATCAGCCCCAGCCCGCGTTGCTTCACCAGATCATCCAGCAGGCCCAGCACCTGCAAGCGCACGGAAATATCCAGCGCTGAGGTGGGTTCATCAGCGATCACCAGCTCCGGGTCGGTGATCAGCATCATGGCGATCATCACGCGTTGCCCTTGTCCACCGGAGATTTCGTGTGGATAGAGTTGATACACCCGTTCAGGATCGCGGATGCGCACCACATCCAGCATCGCCAGCGCACGCTGACGGGCTTCATTGCGCTGGCCGGGGTGATGGCTGCGCCAGGCTTCGGCGATCTGTTCACCGATTCGCACTACCGGATTGAGGGAGTATTTCGGGTCCTGCATAATCATTGAGATACGTTTCCCCCGGATAGCACGCATCTCCGCCGGGGTGGCACGCAGCAGATCCACCTCACCAAATTGCATACGTTGTGCGCTGATCTGCGCGCTTCGCGGATGTAACTGCAACAGGGCGCGGCCAACGGTGGATTTACCTGAACCGGATTCACCGACAATCGCCAGTTTCTCCTTCCCAAGCTGGAAGGAGACGCCACGCACCGCCGGGGTAAGCTGGCGTCCCTGCGCGAAACTGACCTGTAAATCTGCTACGTCGAGTAACGGCGGGGCGTTACTCGCTACGGGGATCGAGGATGTCACGTAAGCCATCTCCTAAGAAATTAAACGCCAGACTGTTCACCAGAATCGCCAGACCTGGCACCGTCACCACCCACCAGCACTCCAGCATATAGCTGCGACCGCTGGCGATCATCGCACCCCATTCCGGATCCGGCGGCTGTGCGCCGAGGCCGAGAAAGCCCAGCCCGGCAGCGGTAAGAATGATGCCCGCCATATTCATGGTGATACGGATAATCACTGACGGCAGGCACAGCGGGACAATATGTTTCCACAGCACGCGCAGCGGCGAGGCACCCTGTAAACGCACCGCAGAGATAAAATCCGCCTGCCGCAGCGACAACGCTTCGGCACGCGCCAGACGGGCGATGGGCGGCCAGGCGGTAAGGGTAATGGCGATCACCACATGTTCCAGACCAGGACCAAGCGCGGCGACAAAGGCCAGTGCCAGCACCAGACTGGGGAAGGAGATAAAGATATCGGTGACGCGCATCAGCACGCTATCCACCTTGCCGCCAAAATACCCGGCGGTTACGCCCAGCAGCAGGCCAAGCGGGCCGACCGTGACCGATACCAGCAGCACGATATACAGCGTGATGCGCGCCCCCCATACCAGGCGGCTGAAAATGTCGCGACCGAATTCGTCGGTGCCAAACCAGTGCTGCGCGCTGGGGGGACTCAGGGCGTTATTGAGATCCTGAATCAGCGGATGGTATGGCGCGATCCACGGCGCAAACAGCGCCGTTACCAGCAACAGCAGAATGATCGCACCGCCAATGGCGGTCAGCGGATTGCAGGCCATACGCCAGATAAACTGGCCGCTACGGGACGCAAAACGGCGGAAGCGTGCCAGACGCTCCTGCGCCGCGCTGGTGTAAGGGGTATCCAGCGAAATCGTCATACTTTAGTCCTCGGGTCGAATACCTGATAAAGCAGGTCAGAAATCAGGTTAAGCAGGACAAAAATCAGGCCGACCACCAGTACGCAGCCCATCACCGCATTCATATCGCCCAGCATCAGGCTGCCGGTGAGATAGGAACCAAATCCCGGCCAGGAAAACACCGTTTCGATCAGCACCGCGCCTTCCAGCAACGAGCCGTAAGCCAGCGCCACCACCGTCAACAGCTGGACCAGGATATTGCGAAAGGCGTGTTGCCAGATCACCTGCCACTCGGTCAGCCCCTTCACGCGCGCCGTCAGAATGAACTCCTGCGTCAGTTGCGCCAGCATAAAACTGCGCGTCATGCGGCTGATATACGCCAGCGAGTGAAAGCCGAGCAGAGAAGCGGGCAGGATCAGATGATTGAGCGCGCTGGCGAACACGCTGCCATTTCCGGCCAGCAACGCATCGACCAACAGCAACCCGGTGCGGCGCGGCACCAGACCGTCCAGGCTGAAATCCACCCGTCCGGCACCACCGACCCAGCCGAGATGGGCGTAGAACAGCAGCAGGCCCACCATCCCGACCCAAAAAATTGGTGTCGAGTAACCCGCCAGGCTGATGATGCGCACCACATAATCCACCACGCCATTGCGTCGTGCCGCCGCCCAGACGCCGAGTGGTACACCCAGCCCGGTGCCGATCACAATCGCCAGCGTCGCCAGTTCCACCGTGGCCGGGAAGACGCGCAGGATATCGTTGATCACCGGCTGGCCGGTCAGCAGCGCCATGCCAAGATTGCCGTGCAGCAGGCCATTGAGGTAGATGACAAACTGCACCCACAAGGGTTTATCAAAGCCGAGTTGATGATAAACCTGCTGATAAGTGGCGTGATCGGCATCCGGTCCGACAATCGCCAGCACCGGATCGAGCGGCATCACGCGACCGATAAAGAAGGTCAACAGCAGCAGGCCCATCAGGGTGATCAGCACCTGCCATCCACGGCTGCGGATGCGCCGCCAGTGGCTTCGCGTCAGTTTCATGGCGTACCTCCTGCCAGGCTATCCGGGGTTTTCCATACGTCGCGCAAAAAGGTGGTGGCCGAAGGATGCGGGATATAATCCTGTACCCGGTTATTCACCACCACGGAATCGACCATTTGCGAGATGGGCATCAACGCCGGTATCAACTGGTCGTAGCGACGTTGAATGGCGAAGTAATCCTGCTGTTGACGGACGCTGTCGCGTTCCAGCAGCGCCTGGTCGATCATCTGGTTGAGTTGCGCATCGTAGAAACCGGTACGCCATCCCTGGAAATTGGTCAGTCTGGCGCTATCGGCGTTGTTCGGGTTGTAGACCAGCGAACGCAGGCTGGAGTGGGGATGCGGTTCCACGCCGCTGCCGCCACGTCCGACCAACAGATTGAACTGACGTTCACGCATCGCGCCATAGATCTGGTTACCGGTGCCGGTGACGATTTTGGCGCGAATGCCGCCCTGCATCAGCGTGGACTGAATGGCGATGGCGATATTCAGAAACGGTTGGTCTGCCAGCACGCGCAGGGTGGTGTCAAACCCATTGGGATAACCGGCTTCCGCCAGCAACGCTTTGGCGCGGGGGATATCCAGTTTGTAGCCAGGGTCGGGAAGGGTGGCGGGCATCCCGGCCTGAATCGGACGTTGATGTAGTTCGCCATAACCCGCCATCAGGCTTTTGTTGATGCCCTGATAATCCACCAGATAGCGTACCGCCTCGCGCACTTTGGCACTGGCGAAATGCTTATCCTTCATGCTCATCGCCAGATAGTAAATTGTGCCTTTTGGCACCGCATCGACGGTGAGATCCGGGTCGTGGCGCAGCGCTTTGACGTCCGGGATCGCCATATTGCTGGCAATATCGATATCACCTTTTTCCATCATCAGGCGCAGCGTCTGCGACTCCTGCAAATGGCGGAACACCACGCGCGACAGCTTCGGTGCGCCCCGCCAGTAGTCAGGATCGCGATTCATACGCAGCACGTCTTTCGCCTGCCAGACATCGAGGCGAAACGGGCCGGAACCGGCTTCATGGGTGGTCAGCCAGCGGTTGCCCCAGTCCCCGTTGCTGGCATGCGCCTGCACGGTTTTGCTGTCCAATACCACCATGCTGCCGAGCGCAGCCAGTGAATACAGTACCAGCAGCGGGTCGTTGGCTTTTGGCAGACGCAGGACGACGGTGCGTGCGTCCGGTGCGGTTATCATCTGGTCGACATTGTCTTTGCTGAAACCATAGGATTTCCACACCGACGCCTGGGCCAGATTCAGGTGCAACACCCGGCGCATCGACCACACCACATCCTCACTGGAGAGCGGATTACCGGAATGAAAGGTGACATTGTCACGTAGGTGGAAGGTGAGCTGGCGGTTGTCCGGGCTAATCTCCCAGCGTTCCGCCAGCGCCGGACGGACATGGGTGAGCTGGCGTGGGTCCAGCTCCACCAGCCCGTCATACAGATTCACCACGATGCCCACCACTTCATTACCGGTCATGGCGGCGGGATCGAGGGTTAACAGGTTGTTCATATTCATGCCGACGATCAGCTGATCATCCGGCGTGGCGGCCCGCAAACCGGGGCTGGCCGCCATCAGCAGCAGCGCCATACAGCACGCTGTGCAACGGAGCAAAAGATTCATAAGCAAAGTCCAGCAGGTCAGAGGTTTATTGTTGTTTGCCGTACTGCTTGTGTCGGGGTTACCAGCGATTCAGGGTATGGGTTTCAATCCAGCTAAAGTTGATATCCTCGCCCAGACCGGGGCGGGTTGGCAGATGCACAAAACCCTGGTCATCCATCGGGTCAACCAGGCTGTTGAGATACGCAGGCGGTTGCTCGTAATCGAGGAACGGATGCAGTAAGCCTCGTTCGTACCAGCGGCAGTTGCGGATGGCGCCCACCACCGCCAGGCTGGCGGCACCGTTGCCGTGGACTTCACAATCCATGCCAAAGGCTTCGGCCAGACTGGCGACTTTCAGGGTGGCCGAGATCCCACCGACGCCGTTGGCCCCGGCACGCAGAATGTCGCAGGCTCCGGCACGCACCCAGTCAGCGCGGCTGTGATGTTTGCCGCCGAGGCTTTCCGGGCCAAGCACATCAATGCTCAGGTTATCTGCCAGCCAGGCATAAGAGGCCATGCTCTCTTCTTCCATCGGTTCTTCAAACCAGGTGAAGTTGAGTTTTTCCAGCGCCTTACCAATGGTGAGGGCATCGCTGCGGCTGTACCAGTGGTAGCCGTCCAGCATCAGGGCGATATCCGGTCCAACCGCTTCCCGCACCGCCGCACAGGCTTTGATGTCCATGATCGGGCTGGGCGCAAACGACACCGGCGGCATCCAGGTATGCAGCTTAATCGCGCGATAACCGCGCGCCACCAGTTGCTCGGCAAACTGTGCGTATTCATCGGGGGTCGATAAGCCACCTTCCAGTTGATCGCCACACATGGTGCTGCCATAGGCGGGGATGGTGTCGCGGTAGCCGCCGAGCAGTTTATGCACCGGCAGTTGTAATTTTCGGCCAATCAGGTCCCACAACGCCTGTTCCACCGCCGACAGCGCGCGCTCCGTTAACTGATGGGCGCTGCCGCGTTGCCAGTGCACCAAATCCTGCCATAGCCGTTCACGATCAAAAGCGTTTTGCCCCAGCAACACTTTGCGGAAGAAGGCGTTGACCACATGCGGGCGAATCACTTCCGCCGGCGCGAAGGCATAGCCGCAGTGGCCGTCTTCGCTGGTCAGGGTAAGCATGGCCAGTTGTGCATCGCTTTCCGGACCGGGATGCGAATGCCCGGCGCTATCCGATACACGGCGGGTGGGGTAACTGAACAGGGTGACATCAATGGCGCTGATCTTCACGGCAACTCCTCCGGGAATACATACCCATACCTGGGTGTTAATGAAAAATTAAAACGTTGTTTCATTTTTTAATCTAGCGTTCACCTTTTGTTTACGCATTAGCCAAAATGCGGTAAATCGCGGCGATAAATTGGGCAATTGCATGGGGTGTTGTGAGGGTTTTCACGAAAGACGCACGTTTTGTGAGCGGCGACACAGCCAGCGGGATGTAAAAAAATGTGTCGTGAAGGCTTTTCATTTTCTTTCCGCCAGGTAATAGTGACGCCGCGAAATGCATTAATAATAATCATTATCATCTGTATGGGTAGATCACATGAAGAATTGGATGTTAGCGCTGGGGTTACTGACGTTTTCCTTAAGTTCGTCTGCCAAAGTTATTACCGATGTGGCCGGACGCCAGGTTGAGGTGGCGCAGGAGTCAAAACGTATCATTCTGGGGGAAGGGCGACAGATGTACCTGCTGGCGGCCTTCGATACGGCGACCCCTTTTCAGCGCGTGGTAGGCTGGCGCGATGATTTCCACAAGGCGGATTACGATGGCTACATGGCGTATGAGAAACGTTATCCGCAAATCAAGACGTTACCGACTTTCGGTGGGGCAAAAGATGGCACCTTCAACGTCGAACAGGCGCTGACGCTGAAACCTGATTTGGTGTTGATGAACCTCGAATCCAAAGCGGCGACCGACGAAGGCAAACTGATCGAGAAGTTGCAGGCGGTGGGCATTCCGGTGGTGTTTATCGATTTCCGTGAGAAACCGATGGAGCACGCCGAGCAGAGCATCCGCATCATGGGTGAACTGGTCAACAAACCGCAGCGCGCGGAAGAAATTATCGCGTTCCGTCGTGCAGCGATTGCCAAAGTGACCGATCGCCTGAAGAACTTTGACGGCAAACGCCCGAAAGTGATGATTGACCGTGCCGGTGGTTATACCGACGAATGCTGTATGTCATTTGGCAACGAGAACTTCGGTCAGATGGTGGAACTGGCGGGCGGCAGCAATATCGCGAAAGACCTGATTCCTGGCACCTTTGGCACCCTGAATCCTGAACAGATTATCGCCAGTCAGCCGGATGTGGTGGTGGTGACCGGTGCCAACTGGAAGAACTACAACACCGTGGGTAAATGGGTGGGTGTGGGGCCGGGAGCTGACACGAAAGAAGCGGAAGCGCGTCTGCGCACATTGATGATGCGCGATGCGTTTAAAACCTTGCCGGTGGCACATAACGGCAATGCCCATGCGATCTGGCATCAGTTCTACGACAGCCCTTATCAGTTTGTCGCTATTCAGGCGCTGGCGAAGTGGCTGCATCCCGAGTTGTTTGCCGATCTCGACCCGGATGCGACCTTCCGTGAATTCCACGAAAAATTCCTGCCGTTGCCGTATCAGCCGGGTTATTGGGTGACATTACCGGCTGACAAGTCCTGATACAGGACTCAAATGACGGGCAATAAAAAAGGATTTGGCAGCAACGCCAAATCCTTTATTTTTGTTCACGTAACGGCTGGTAACCGGGTGGTGAACGGGGTGCTCAGCACTCATCACAAAACGAATCATAAATTGTGCAGAGAAAGATTTCAAGTTCAGGAAAATTACTGTATGGTTATACAGGTGTTGAGTGCCGGGCGTGATCTCATTGCTTACTGATGACTCCCAGGGGCGCGGATTGTCAAAATCCCGGCAGGTACCAGGTGGTGCTGGCCTGTGGCTTTCACAATGAGCGCCGCTCAGCACTCATCACAGATGTGCTAAGGCGTTCGGCGGGTGGAGTCAAAGTCCCGAATGTCGCAAGGCGCGCTCCTGTCACGGGAGAAGGAAAGTGATGGAACTGATTAGATTACTGTTGGACCTGGTCCGGGTTATCTTGCAGATCATCGTTGCCCTTTTGCAACTGACCGGTCAGGCCCACTGACCGGAACTTGAATCAAGGCGGAGCTAACCACTCCGCCTTTTTTCGTTCGACACGGCCTGATTCATCTTTCGTTCGTAGCGGCGCGATTTATCGCGCGGGTTTACGTGCACCAGCGGAAGGGCGCGCGATAAATCGCGCCGCTACCAGATCATCGTTGCCCTTTTGCAACTAACCGGTCAGGCCCACTGACCGGAACTTGAATCAAGGCGGAGCTAACCACTCCGCCTTTTTTCGTTGGTCACGGCTTGATTCATCTTTTGTTCGTAGCGGCGCGATTTATCGCGCGGGTTTTCGTGTACCAGCGGAACGGCGCGCGATAAATCGCGCCGCTACCGGGCCATCAGGGCGCTTGCCACTGCCAGCAGTCGCCGATCCTCTCCCGCCGCGAATTGCAACTCGATCCCCACCGGAATGCCCTCTGGCGTCTGCGCCAGCGGCAGGCTGATACAGGGCAGCCCCACCACGGTGGCGGGTTCACAATTGGCAATCAGTTGCCGAAACAGCGCGTTGGCTGTTGCTATCGTGGGTGGCAGCAGCGGCACGGTGGGGAAAATCAGACCATCAAGTTGATGTTGCTGAAAAACTGCCTGATAGCGCGCGGTGAGCTGCGGTTTCCACTGCGTCATTGCCGCATGATATTGCGCTTCGCTGACGGTCGCGGCATCTGCCAACAACGCCTGTACATCGGGGCTTTTCACCGCCTGTTGCAACTGAGGAAAACGATACTGGCTACCACGTTGTTGCAGATAACGTGGCAGATCGCGCAACATCTCAAACGAGGCCATTGGATAACCGGCCTGCACCGCCAGTTGGGCTACCTGGGTGATTTCCACCTCAATCAAGGTCACGCCACGATCGCGCAGTTGCTGCAACACCTTCTCCGCAGCTGAGGCCACCGCAGGCTCACAACCGTGCCAGAAATGCGCGCGCGGTACGCCAAGGCGTAAATCCGCCAGCGCCACCGCGGGGTGTTCGAATTCACCGCTGATGGCGCTATCCAGTGCCATCACATCGTCAATATGTTGCGCCAGGATACCGGCGGTGTCGCGACTGATCGAGATCGGTGCGATGCCCTGTTGTGGATAGCGCAGCAGCGAAGGACGAAAGCCGATCAATCCACAAAAAGAGGCGGGAAGCCGGACCGATGCGCCGGTATCGGTGCCAATGCTGGCCGGCACGATGCCAGCAGCCACCGCTGCCGCGCTGCCGCTGGAGGAGCCGCCCACCACGCGGCCAGGTAAAAAGGGGTGTAACACATCACCGCGTGCCGCATTTAACCCGCTGGTGCCGGAAGCCAGCTCATGCATGCTAGCTTTGCCGATAATAATCGCGCCGGCCTGTTGCAGACGGGTAACCAGTTCAGCGCTGTGGCTAACCCGTTCTTCTGCCAAAAGCGCCGTGCCGATGCTGGTCGGCATGCCTGCGACATCAATATTATCTTTTACCACCAGCGGCAAACCGGCGAGCGGTGCGGCGCTGTCAACGGTGGCGGCTGCCAGCGCGGATTCAGCAGCCAGCCAGCTCAGGCTATTCAGATGGCGTTGCTTATACGCCTGGAGCAACGCCCGATGCAGTCGTTCGCCGGATTGCGCCATGCTTTACACCATCGCCTGCGGGCGTTCGCTGCCTTTCACCGTGGCGCGATGCATCACGCGGCGGTAGGCCACATCGTCATACGGCGTGGCCTGGTGCATGGTGCAGCGGTTATCCCAGATCAGCAGATCATGCGCCTGCCACTTATGGCGGTAGGTAAAGGCTTCGCTGATGGCGTGCGCGTTGAGGCGTGCCAGCAAGGCTGCGCTCTCTTCCGGCGGCAGACCGACGATCTCTTTGACAATGTCCTGTCCGACAAACAACGAAGGACGTCCGGTTTCCTGATGGCGGCGCACCAGAGGGTGCACCACATCCGGCGTAGCGGCTTTTTGCTCCGCGCTCAGCGGCTCCCGGTCGGCGAAGGCTTTGGCGTAATACGTGGAGTAGGAGTGTACCGCGCTCAGCGGTTGGATCAGACGCTTGGTGTCCTCATCCAGCGCATCATAAGCAGCAAACATTGAGGAAAACAGCGTATCCGCGCCGACCGGTGGCACTTCCACCGCGTGCAGCACCGAGCCAAAGCAAGGCACTTCGTAATAAGACCAGTCAGAGTGCCAGTTCCAGCCCTCTTTATGGTTGCCAATCGGTTTACCGTCCTGCTTCACATTCGATAACACGTACAGTTCCGGATAGGGTGTGGTGAGGTACTGACTCAGCACATGAACCTGAAGCTCGCCAAATTCACGCGCAAACGCCACATGCTGCGCTTCACTGACCGACTGGTTACGTAGCAGCAGGACAGAATGAGTATTCAGTGCGTCGCGCAACGCGGCAAAGGTGGCGGGATCAATCGGTTGTGTGGCATCGACGTTCAGCACTTCCATGCCGATATGGTCTGTTAACGGGCGTAACTCTAACATCGGTAACCTCCTGAATGTTTACTGACGGTAGCTGGGATCAAGTTTGTCCAGCAGACGGATAAAGGCGGGCCACTCGCGCTCACCGCGCAGGCGAATATCCCCCTCACATTGGTTAAACTGGCGGGCGGCTTTCTCGGAGACCGCTTCCGGCGGCAACAACAGCTTGCTGCCGCTGCCCTGAGCCATCAGTTGAATGCGGGCAGCTCGTTCGAAGTAGTACGCCAGCATAAAGGCTTCCGGGATGGTTCGAGCGGCGGCAAGAATGCCGTGATTGCGCAGCACCATCACCTGATGTGGGCCGAGATCGCGCACCAGTCGTGCCTGCTCGTCGGTATCCAGCGCCACACCTTCATAGGCGTGGTAACCGAGGCGATTCCAGAAGTGCATGGCAAACTGGCTCACCGGCTGTAAGCCTTCCTCCAGCGCCGACACCGCTGTTGCCGCATCCGAGTGGGTATGTAACACGCAGATGGCATCTTCACGCGCCGCGTGGATGGCGCTATGGATCACAAAGCCCGCGCGGTTCACCTCGTAATCACTCGGTTCCAGCGCATGACCTTGCAGGTCGATTTTGATCAGGCTGGAAGCGGTGATCTCAGAGAAAAACAGCCCGTATGGGTTAATCAGAAAATGGTGTTCCGGCCCCGGCAGACGTACCGAGATATGGTTATAAATCAGGTCATCCATGCCGAAATGCGCCACCAGCCGATAACAGGCGGCAAGCTGAATGCGGAGTTGCTGTTCGGTTTGCGTCATGATTATTTCCACCAGATAAAGGTTGTGTCGAGCCAGGCCAGCAGGCCATAAAGCGCGATGCTGACCAGTGAAGAGACGACCACGGCGGCCCAGACGGTAAGCAGATCCACCTGCTGCGTGGATTGAAAAATCGTCCAGCCGATGCCCTGGTACGCGCCGAGCATTTCCGCGACAATCGCGACGATAATGCTGCGTACCAGGCCTACGCGCAGGCCGCTGACAATATTGGGTAACGCAGCGGGGAGTTGCAGTTTGCGCATGATGGTCAGGCGGCTGGCACCAAAGCTGCGCATCAGATTGATGATCTGCGGGTCGGCCTGTTTCAGCCCGTGCAGGCTGTTGACCAGAATCACAAAGCTCACCGCCAGGATCACCAGCACGACTTTTGACAGTGCGCCCATACCAAACCAGATCAGCGCCAGGGGGATCCAGGCCACGGTTGGCACCGAGTTAATCGCCACCGCCAGCGGCATCAGAATCGCCTCCAGCGGACGGAACACGGTCATTAACATCGCGAGTGACAGACCGACCAGCAGGCCAAGGGCAAAGCCGCTCAAGGCCTCAACCAGTGTCCAGCCCATCGAAATCCACAGGCTGCTACCGTTGCTCACCACCGCCAGCACGATGCTGTGCAACGAAGGCAGGACAAAGGGGGGAATGTGAAACAGCCAGATGCTGCCTTCCCACAGCAGGATCAGGCTGAACACGCCAAACAGCGGTGGCAGGAATTTACGCATCACGATTATTTCCCCCACCAGGCCAGTTTGCGCTCGCAGCGTTCCACCACGCTGTACAGCAGCGCGCCAGTCAGCCCACAGATGACGATCAGCGTCCACATGCGCACCACGTCTTCGTTGTACATCGACTGGATCAGCAGCACGCCGAGGCCCACGGTATCGCCGAACCATTCACCGACAATCGCACCGACCAGACTCAGGGAAATCCCCAGTTTCAGCGCGACAAAAATGGCAGGAGCGGCGGCGGGGAAGTGCAACACCAGAAAACGTTTCAGGCCGCTGGCACCAAAGCTACGCAGCAAGCTGATATGCAGTGGATCGACCATTTGCAGCCCGCGTTTGGTATTTAACGTGACCGGCAAAAACGTCAGGTAAAAGGCGATCATCACTTTGGCAAACAAGGTGTTGCCGAACCAAATCACCACCAGCGCGCCAAAAGCGATCACCGGCACGGTCTGTGACACCACAAACAACGGAAACCAGGCGCGATCGATCCAGCTAACGTAAAAGAACAGGATGCCGCACGCCACGCCAAAAGCAGAGCCGAGGGCAAAACCAAGCAGGGTTTCCAGCGCGGTACGTCCGGTGCTGGCCAACAGTTGATCGGCGTTAGCCCGCATATCCTGCGCCACCATCATCAGCGATGGCAGGTAGCGTGGGCTGATGGAATACAGCGTGACGCTGCCCTGCCAGCACAGCAGCACCAGCAACACCGTCACCACCAGCGGGTGAGTCAGCAGCCGTTTCGTCATGATTGCCCCTCGTGTTGGGTAAAGCGAAACGACTTCATGCTCTCCTCCTCGATCGCGTCCAGCAGCCGTTTTTTGATGGCGATAAACTCGGCGGAGGTGACGATATCCGGGGTTCGCGGGCGCGGCAGATCAATAGGCTCGACGCATTTAATGGTGCCGGGACGGGCGCTCATGACCACCACTTTACTGCCCAGGAAAATCGCTTCATCAATATCGTGAGTGATAAACAGAATGGTGCGGCGGTTCTGCTCCCACAGCTGAAGCAGCCAGCGCTGCATCAGGGTGCGGGTCAGGGCATCCAGCGCGCCAAAGGGCTCATCCAGCAGCATCAGGTCGCGTTGAAACAGGAAGGTACGCATCAGCGCCACGCGCTGACGCATCCCGCCGGAAAGCTGGTGGGGATAGCTTTGCTCAAAACCACTCAGGCCAAAGCTGGGAAACAGCGCTTCAGCACGTTTGCGCGCCTCCTTGCGCGGTACGCCTTCACACTCCAGTGCCAGAATTGCGTTATCCATGATGGTGCGCCACGGCAGCAGCAGATCGCGCTGCGGCATAAACGACACTTTACCCAGCAACTCACCATCCCGCTGTGACTGGCCTTTAAACAGGATCGCGCCGTCGTTGTCGGGATCAAGCAGGCCAGCAATCATGTTAAATAACGTTGATTTACCACAGCCGGATGGGCCAACCAGGGTGACAAACTCGCCTTCATTCACCGTCAGGTTGACGCCGGAGACGGCGATCACCGGTTGCTGCGCATCGCCAAAGCGTTTCCATAAATTATCCAGCTGCAACAACGGCAGATGTTTTTTCGGTGCCACGGTCATCAGGCTTCTCCGCGCAGAGATCAGTTAAGGGTTTTGTATTGCGTCGGGACCTTTTGCCAGAAGCTGAGATCAAAGGTCTGATTCACATCCACCGGCTGCTTTAGCGCGCCGTACTGCACCAGCAGCTTCATCATCTTCTCGGCTTTCGGCATGTCGACATTGCCCAGCCCTGGCGATCCTTGCGGGTACATCAGTTTGGCGACGCTGTCGAGCATGGCGACCTGGTGTTGACGGTTGAGGCTTGGGTTGGTTTTCATCAAAATATCGATGGTTTCTGCGCGGTGAGTCAGCGCGTATTGCCAGCCTTCCAGCGTGGCATTGACAAACGCCTGCACCTGTTGCGGATGTTTTTCCACCATCTCTTTTGAGGTGATCAGCGCATCCTGTTGGGTGGTGACGCCGACATCATCGGGGGAAATCAGTTTGAGATTGGTAACGCCTTTCTCTTTCAGGGTGTTGTACTCGTTGTAGAGGGTGACGGTGGCGACATCGACCTGCTTATCAATAAACGGGTTAAGCGAAACCGACTGCGGCAGCAGGGTGATATCTTCTTTCTTCAAACCGGCTGCGCCAAGCGAGGCCAGCAGCGGATATTGCACGCCGGTAAACCACACTGACACCTTCTTACCTTTAAAATCTTTAAAGCTGTTGATACCGGAATCGGCATAGGTGACGAAGACAAACGGGGTGCGCTGCTGCGACATTGCCAGCGCGACAATCGGCAACCCTTTTTCGCGTGCAGCCAGCACACTCTCCATACCGCCCGCCAGACCGAAGGTATCGGCACCGGATGCCACTAACGTCTCGACGTTAATATTCGGGCCGCCCGGATTAATGGTGACGTCCAGCCCCTGTTGTTCATAAAACCCTTTGGCTTTGGCGACATAAAAGCCGGCAAACTGCGCCTGCGCCAACCATTTCAGGCGCACGGAAACTTTCTCCTGAGCAGCCTGCGCGGCGCTGCTGAGCAAGGCGGTGCACAGCAATCCGGTCAGACAACGGCGAACGAACTGCGAGGTGAGTCTTGGCATCGGTTTATCCTCTGGTCTCGGGTGTCAAATAGCCTGGTGATGTCGTGATAATCCTTCTATGTATACATCGCATCGCACTTTTAATGGCTTTGCTACGATTCATGACTTGCAGGATGTGTGCCAGCTTCCGTAAAGGGCATTGACCCGCGCCAGAAATCAGCGACAATACGCGTTATCAAGTGAAGTAATAGATGTATACCTGTTTGTAGTTTAGGTATGCAAAACGGATCATATCAGTGCAACCTGACGAGCAAAAAGCACCATGAGTGAGCAAAAAATCCTCTCCCGCCTGACGGGAACTTCGCTGGCGGATGGTCTGAAACAGACGCTGGAAAAAGAGATCGCCAGTGGCACACTGGAGCCGGGTAAACGGCTGGATGAAAAGGAAATTGCCGCACGTTTTGAGGTATCGCGCACCCCGGTGCGTGAAGCCTTTCGGCTACTGGCAGCCGACGGGCTGGTGGATCTGAATGGCCGCCAGGGCGTGATGGTGCGTGCGTTGGGCATGAATACGCTGCTGGAAATGTTCCAGGTGATGGCCGAGCTGGAAGGGCTGTGCGCCCGTCTTGCCGCACGGCGTATTTCCCCGGATCAACTGGCGCAATTGCGCCAGATCCAGCAGCAGATGGCGGATCAAGGCACCTCGATCTCACCGGCGGCTTTTTATGATATGAACCTCAATTTCCATGAAGCGATCTATACCTTTGCGCGCAACGAGTTTTTAGCTGAAGAGACGCGCGCCTTGCGCAATCGCGTGGGTGTCTACCGCCGTCGCGTCACCTTTCATCCGGGGCGGGTGAATAAAACGCTGGAAGAACATGGCGCGATTCTGGACGCGATTGCGCGTAATGATGCGGATGGCGCACACGACGCGATGCGCAAGCATCTGACCTTGTTAGGTGATGACCTCGTGGACTTTATCGCCGGTTTTTCCTGAAAACGATTTGGCTTTCCTGGTATGCAAATTGCTTTGTCTTGTATACCTAACCAGGAGAGCACAACATGAAATTGAATCTGAACGGCAAAAGCGCGCTGATCACTGGCGCATCAAAAGGCATTGGTGAAGCGACGGCGCGCGTGCTGGCAGCGGAAGGTTGTACCCTGCATCTGGCGGCGCGGAATGGCGCCGCAATGCGTGACCTGCAACAGGCGTTGATCGCCGAATATGGCGTCAGCGTTTCGGTGTACGAAAAAGATCTCAGCTCCACGGCGGCGATGGAGTCGCTGGCGGCGGAAGTGGGCGCGATTGATATTCTGGTCAACAACGCCGGAGACATCCCGGCGGGATCGCTGGATATCGTCGATGATCAGGCGTGGCGCGCTGGCTTTGATCTGAAAGTCTTCGGCTACATTTCGCTGTGCCGCCTTTACTACCCGCAAATGAAAGCCGCGAAAAGTGGCGTGATCATCAATGTCATCGGCAACTCCGGGGAAAACTGGGACGCCAGCTATATCGCGGGCAGTACCGGCAACGCGGCGCTGATGTCATTTACTAAGGCGCTGGGTGGCCGCAGCCTTGATGACGGCATCCGCGTGATTGGCATCAACCCTGGCCCGGTAGCGACCGATCGCATGCTGAAAATCATGAAACGCAAAGCGATTGATATGCTGGGTGACGAAGCGCGTTGGGAGGAGCTGTTCGCGCTCTATCCGGGCAAGCGTCCGGCGACCTCGGAAGAGGTCGCCGATTTGGTGGCGTTTATGTCTTCCGATCGCGCCGGTTATATCAGCGGCACCAACATCACTATCGACGGCGGCATTGCTGCGCGTGGATCGGTCATCTAACCGGGAGCGCAGCATGTCTGACATTTATACGCGTAACGCCTGGTTCGATCGCCTGTTTGCCACTGAAGGGTTGATTTGGATGGGGCAGAACACCAACCATTTGCCAGCGCATCCGGCGGTGCAGGCGGCACTGCATGACTCGGTGGCGGCGGCGGAATTTAACGCCTACGCGCCCCCCCTGGGGTTTGAGTCACTGCGCCGTGCCATTGTGAACGATATTGGCATCAGCGGTGTGGAGGCGATGGTGACCGATGGTGGGGTGAATGCGCTGGCGACCCTCTGCCGCGCCCGCTGCCGCCCCGGCACCACCTTTGTCACCACCGATCCGAGCTGGAAATGGCCATGCCAGTTTGCCGAGCAGATGGGATCGCAGGTGATTCAGATCCCCATCTGGAATGCCGATTGTCACTATCGCCTGACACCAGAAGCACTGGCAGCCGCAGTGGATGACAACACCGCGTTGATTTATCTCGTCGATCCGAATAACCCGTTGGGTATCCATTACAGCCGTGAAGAGTTGCAGGCGTTTATTGCCATCGCTCGTCGCCACAATGCGTTGCTGATCCATGACTGCACCTACCGCGATTTCGCACCGGAACATGTCGCCGCGCTGGGGCTGGATAGCGAGCAGGTGGTGATGTCGGTGAGTTTTTCCAAATGGCTGGGGCTGGCGGGACTGCGCGTTGGCGCGCTGATTGCTGCCCCGGCGTTGCTGGCTGAGCTGGCACCTTATAACGGCGGCGTGCTGGGGGCCAGTGTTCCGGCACAGCGTGCCGCTGAAGCCGGGTTAACGGTGAAAGCCGAGTGGATGGCGACGCTACTGGCGGAAGATCAACGCAACAAAGCGCGCATCGCCGAGGCGGTAGCCAGCGTGCCGGGGTTGTCGCTGCCGGTCTATCCCTCTGGCGGCAATTTCCTGGTGATTGATGTGACCGGGGCTGATATTCGCCCGGAAGCGCTGGTGGAGTGCTACCTGCAACAGGGGATTCAGATCCGCCACGGCGGTTATCACACCGCCACCTTTGGCGATCGTTTTATCAAGGTTAGCACCACCGTCCCTGCCGCCTGGGCGGAAAAATTTGCTGCGTTATTGCCGGAAATGGTGGCGCAGGCGGCGCAACAGCATGAATTTCGGCAACCATTCTGAGGAACGCACCATGTATATCACCACCAATGATGAGGTTCAGCTGTGGGTCGAATGCCACGGCACGGGGACACCGATTCTGTTTATTCACGAATTTGGTGGCAATTACGATAGCTGGCAGCCGCAGATCCACGCTTTTAGCCGCCGCTACCAATGCATCACCTACGCTGCACGCGGTTATCCACCCTCATCGGTGCCGCAGGCGCTGGAGGCCTATTCACAACAGCGCGCGGTGGACGATGCGCTGGCGGTGCTGGATGGCCTCGGCATCGCGCAGGCGCATATCGTTGGCCTGTCGATGGGCGGGTTCGCCGCGCTGCATTTTGGTCTGAATGCGCCTGAGCGCGCGCTGTCGCTGACCATCGCTGGCGCGGGCTACGGTTGTGAACCGGAAACCGAAGCCTATTTTCGCCAGGTTTCATTGCAGGTTGGTGAGAACTTTGCCCGTCAGGGGGCGAAAGCGTTCGCGCCAACCTATGCCCTGGGGGCCAGCCGGGTTCAGTTCCAGAACAAAGACCCCCTGGGCTGGCAACGTTTTGCTGATCGCCTGGCAGAGCATGACTCGTTGGGTGCCTCACTCACCATGCGCGGCGTGCAGGCGCGGCGACCGGCGTTTTATCAGCTGGAGGCGCAGATTGAAGCGCTGCATCTGCCGGTATTGATCATGGTGGGGGATGAAGACGATCACTGCCTGCAACCCGGGTTGTACCTGAAAAAACACCTGCCTGCCGCCGGACTGGCGATCCTGCCGAAAACCGGCCATACGCTGAACCTGGAGGAGCCACAGTTGTTTAATCAACTGCTGGCGGAATTCTTTGCTCAGGTGGAGAGCGGTAACTGGGGAGTACGCGATCCGCGCGCCAATCCGGCGCAGATTATGCGTACCGACTGACAAGGAGCATGTATGCAGATTAATGCGGAACGGCTGTGGCAGCGGCTGATGGCGATGGCACAAATCGGTGCCATTCCTGGCGATGGCGTTAACCGCCAGGCGTTGAGCGAGCAGGAAGCAGACAGCTGGCGGTTGATGCGGCATTGGGCGCAATCCAGCGATCTGGAGATGTGCAGTGATGAGGCTGGCAATCTGTTTGTCATTTTACCCGGTAGCGATCGGCAGGCTGCGCCGTTGTTGCTGGGGAGTCATCTCGATAGCCAACCCACCGGCGGGCGATTCGACGGCGTGTACGGGGTGCTGGCGGCGCTGGAGGTATTGACGGTGCTGCGCGCAGGCGGCATCCAGCCCGTTTGTGATGTGGTAGCGGTATCCTGGATGAATGAAGAAGGTTCCCGGTTTGCGCCAGGCATGATGGGGTCCGCCTTTTTTGCGGGTGCGCGCGAGCTGGCCGCCATCCGTGCGGTCACCGATGCTCAGGGGATCGCCGTAGGGCAGGCGCTGGATCACCTGCGTCAGGCCGTGCCGCTGCCGCGTTATTCTTGCGTGCATCCTCCCGCGGCCTATCTCGAAGCGCATATTGAGCAGGCGACGCAACTGGAGCAGGCGCGCGCGACTCTCGGCGTGGTGACAGGGATTCAGGGGAAAGTGACCTGGCAGGTTACGCTGCGGGGCGAGCGAGGTCATGCCGGGACGGTGCCGATGACGGCGCGACGTGACGTGTTGCGCTGTTTTACCCACATGGCGCAGCAGTTCTATCAAGACGTGGGTGAGGCCGACCCGCAGGTGATGTTTACCATTGGTCGGCTGGAGATGCAGCCCAATGCACCTTCCGTCATCCCGGACAGGCTGACGTTTCGCATCGATCTGCGTCACCCGGACGACCAGCGGTTAACGCAACTCAGGATGCTGACGGAACGACTGATGAGTGAGTTGGCCGCGCCTTGCGAGGTCGCGATGGAACGACTGAGCGAGGCGGCACCCAATCGCTTTGATGCGCGTTTGCAGCAGATGATCAGCGAGGCGGCGGCTGCACACGGCTACTCGGCGCTTTCGCTGCTCTCTGCGGCCGGGCATGATGCGCGTTATCTGGCGACGATCTGCCCGTCGGCGATGATTTTTATTCCCTGCCGCGCGGGCATCAGCCATGCGCCAGAGGAGTGGGCGGAACCGGAGCACGTCAGCGCCGGTGCGCAGGTGCTGTTGGATGTCGCACTGCGGTGGTTGGGCTCGTAACGGCGCGATTTATCGCGTGTGTTTTAAGCCGGGGCGCGATAAATCGCGCCGCAACATGTTAAGGTGTGGAATTCTGCCCGTTTTTTCTCACCTGAACAGGACGCCAAAGGAATGCCTCATCCTTCGTCACAACCCACCGCCCCGGCTGGCAGCACGCTCTGGTTGGCGCTGCTGGTGGCGCTGACTTTCTTTATGGAAAACCTTGATGCCACGGTGATCGTCACCGCCATCCCACAAATGGCGCGTGAGTTTGCCGTCGGGCCAGTGGCGCTGAATGTCGGTATCAGTGCCTATTTATTAGCGGTGGCGATCTTTATCCCAATCAGCGGTTGGCTGGCCGGACGCTTTGGCGCGCGCAACCTGTTCGCCGCCGCGATTCTGTTGTTTACCCTCGCATCGGTGTTGTGTGGCGTCAGCGACAACCTGCCACTGTTCACCTTTAGCCGGGTGTTGCAGGGCATCGGCGGTGCGCTGATGGTGCCGGTTGGACGCATGGTGGTGCTGGGGGTGACGGCGAAAAAGCAGATGGTGAAAACCATCGCGGTAATCACCTGGCCGGGACTGATTGCGCCGGTGCTGGGGCCGCCGCTGGGCGGTTTGATCGTGACTTACGGACACTGGTCGTGGATCTTCTGGTTGAATATTCCGTTAGGTATCCTGGCGCTGGTTGCCACCTGGTGGCTGGTGCCGCAAAGCCGCAACCACGCGCTGCGGCCATTCGATGGTCTGGGGTTTGTCTATACCGCCCTGGCCTGTGTGACGCTGGTCAGCGGGCTGGAACTGCTGGGACACAGCGAACTGACCAGCGGATTGTTGTTGCTGGTGGTGGGGATCGCCAGCGCGGTACTGAGCTATCGCCATAGCCTGCGTCATCCGGCTCCGCTGTTGCCGTTTGGGACGCTTGCCATTCCCACTTTCCGCAGTACGGCAATTGCCGGGTCGTATTTCAGGGCGTCGATTAACGCCATTCCCTTCCTGTTGCCGCTGCTGTTTCAGCTCAGTTTCGGCTGGAGCGCGGTGCAGGCCGGTTCGATGGTGTTATGGGTTTTTGCCGGTAATCTGGCGATGAAACCGGCCACCACCTGGCTGATGAACCGCTTCGGTTTTCGCCGCATTTTGCTGTGGAATGGCTTGATCAGTCTGCTGGCGGTGCTGAGCTGTGTGCTACTCAGTCCATCCCTGAGTTATTTTGCTATCGCTACCATCCTGTTTATTGGTGGGTTGACGCGTTCGCTGCAATTCAGTTGCTACAACAGCCTCGGCTTTGCCGACGTGCCGCAGGAGAAGATGGCGGATGCCTCGGTGATCTTCAGTATCTTTTTCCAGTTCAGCATGAGTGCGGGTATCGCGATTTCGGCGCTGCTGATGCGGATATCAATGGGATGGCGCGACAGCAACGTTCCGGGCCAGATGGATGTGAATGTGGCCTTTATCGGCATATCGCTGCTGGTAGCCTGTTCACTGGTCAATGTCTGGCGACTGGAGAAGAACGCCGGACAGCAACTGCTGAAACAAAGAAACGGTTGATCCGTAGCGGCGCGATTTATCGCGCAGTTCTGTGCACGATTCTGGAAAAACCTGCGCGATAAATCGCGCCGCTACGTCAGGTTAGAACACCAGTTGCACTTTGGCTGCGCGTTCTTTATCGGCGGCCAGTTCCAGCGCACTGACCGCCTCGGTCATCGCAATCTCAGCGGAAAGCAGCGGCAGGGGGTTGATCTTGCCGGATTCCAGCCAGCGCACCGCGGTAGTGAACTCACTGGTAAAGCGGAAAGAGCCGCGCAGCTGCACTTCTTTGACCAGCAGCGGGCCAACGGGATAGTTCACTTCGGGCGCCCCCATCCCCAACTGCACGATAATGCCGCCGGGGCGGGTGAAACTGACGGCAGAGGCCACGGCAGCGGATGCGCCGGAGGCTTCAAAGCAGACATCAAACGCACCGCCATTTTCCGACCAGCCTTGCGTGACATCTCCGTCGCGTGGGTCAGCCGTCAGACTGGCACCCATTTGCTGCGCCAGATCACGGCAACGTTCGCTGATATCAGTCGCCATCACTTCGGTGGCACCCGAGGCCAGCGCGGCGGCAATCACCAGACAACCAATCGGCCCGGCTCCGGTCACCAGCACGCGTTTACCGGTTAAATCGCCTGCCTGACGCACTGCATGGATACACACCGCCAGCGGCTCGGCAAAGGCGATGATCTTCGGATCAGATGTGGCGGCAAAAGGCACGCACTGCACCGGGTTAACGGCAACGTACTCGGCAAAGCCGCCGTTAACGTGGGGATAAAACTGGGCGCTTCCCATAAAGCGCATGGAACGGCAGAGATTTTGTTTGCCCTCCAGACAAAACGCGCATTGCTGGCACGGTTGCGACGGATTGATTGCCACCCGTTGCCCTGGCTGTAAACCACTCTGTGCCGGAGCTTGATCGACGATGCCGACAAACTCATGGCCCAACACCATCGGCGCTTTCAATACCGACATCCCTGCGCGGCCATGCTGGTAATAATGAATATCGGAGCCGCAAATGCCTCCACGCTCAACGCGCACCAGCACCTGATGTTCTTGCCACTCAATCTCGCGGGATTCACAGCGCACATCATGGGCGGCGCTCACCACCACGGCGTTAACGGTTTTCTTTTGCATTATGCTTCTCTCTGTAAATCAGTGGGCGTATCAAAACGTGAGTTGGCATTTTCCGGCTGTTCCTCGCTGGGTGGCGTCAGCACCTCAATTTTTCCGACCAGTAACAAATAAGCGAGGAATCCGCACAGCGCGACGGCGGCGATGTACCACATCGCGTACTGGAAATTCTGTGTACGCTGCAAAATCACCCCGATAATGATCGGGCTGACGATGCCGGACAGATTGCCGAAAATATTCAGGAAGCCACCTATGGTGCCGATCAGATGGCGCGGGATCACGTCACTGCACACCACCCAGCCGAGGTTGGAGAAGGCGTTGGCAAAGAAGGCGATGGATAAGATGGCGATGGCAATCACCGGGCTATCCTGGAAAAAATTCACCAGCGCAATCGAGCAGGTCAGCAACATCCCCGTCATGACTGGCAGCTTACGGGCGAAGGTGCGGCTATGACCGCGTTTCAGCAGCATATCGCTCAGGGTGCCGCCGCACAGTACGCCCGCCATCGCCATCAGATAGGGGAACATCGCACCAATTCCGGCTTTATCAATCGACAGATGCAATCCCTTCTCGAGGTAGACGATAAACCACGTCAGGAAAAAGTAGAGGGTTGAGGAGGCCGCGAACTGCGCAATAAACAGCCCCCAGGTAATACGCTGGCGCAGGATGTAACGCACGGACGGCCAGTTGACACCGGGGTTTTGATTCTGCTGGTTGCTGGAGCCGTAGCCACCCCCCTGGCGAATCACCGCCAGTTCCGCGCTGTTGACGCGGGAACTGTGCTGCGGGTCGCGATAGGCAATCAACCAGTAGACGCCGAACACGATGCCAATCAAGCCGGAGATGTAAAACGACATCTCCCATCCCCACTGGCTGACAATAAATGACAGCGCCGGTGTCAGCAGAGCCAGGCCAATATATTGCGCACTGGAGTAGGTGGCCGTGGCGCGAGCGCGTTCATGGTCGGGAAACCAGGTGGCGATGATCTTGGTGTTGGAGGGGAAGGAGGGCGCTTCCGCCACGCCGATCAGCGCACGACACACCAGCAGCATCATAAATGAGGCGGTGGCGGTAGTGAAAAAGTGATGCGATGCCAGCCCCATCAACAGGGTAAAGAAGCTCCACAGTACAATGGCGCTGCCGTACAGCCAGCGTGAACCAATACGGTCAAGCAGATAGCCGACCGGGATCTGGCTCATGGCGTAGAACCAGGTAAACATCGAAAACAGCAGCCCCAGTTGGGTTGCCGAGAGGAAGAACTCTCCCTGGATGTGAGAGCCAGCAACGGACAGGTTGGCCCGGTCCATATAGTTAATTGCCGTGACAACAAACAGCATCGCCAGAACAGAAAGTCGGGTACGAGTCGGTTTCATATTCAGCCTTTACCGTGAATGGTTTTTTATCGGTGAAGTGACGAGGGATTTATAAGGTGGCCAGCCAGCCGCCATCGACATAGATCATCTGACCGTTGACGTAATTTGAGGCGTCAGAAGCCAGATAAACTGCGGTGCCAATCAGTTCTTCAGGTTTACCCCAGCGGCCGGAGGGGTTGCTGTTGCACACCCATTGATTGAACTCTGCTTTATCGACTAACGCTGCGTTCATATCGGTCAGGATGTAGCCCGGCCCGATGCCATTGGTCTGGATATTAAACGGCGCCCATTCGGCCGCCATCGATTTGGTCAGCAGTTTGATGCCGCCTTTGGCGGCGGTGTAGGGGGCCACCGTGGCGCGGGCAGCCTCACTGGTCAGCGAGCCGATATTGATGATTTTGCCGCCGCTGTTACGTGCCACCATACGACGGGCCGCCGCGCGTGCCACCAGAAAGGCGCTGGTCAGATTGACGTCCAGCACGCGCTGCCAGTCAGCCAGCGCCAGTTCCAGCATCGGTTTGCGAAACTGGATCCCAGCGTTATTGATCACGATATCTACCGCGATCTGCTCGGCGTCCAGCCGGGCGAACACCGCTTCGATTTCGGCTTCATCCGCCACATTGAACAGGAACCCGTGTGCATCGCAGCCCTGGGCTTTGAGGCTTGCCAGTGCCTGCTGCATATGTTCTTCACGGGTGCCGTTCAGGATCACGCGAGCGCCAGCCTGAGCCAGTCCCTGCGCATAAGCCAGACCAAGTCCCCGCGTTGAACCGGTAATCAGCGCGGTTTTGCCGCTAAGGTTAAATAAGTTTTGCATAGCAATTTATCCCTCGATGTAACATGACTAACAAGTTGCATGGGGACGTTGTACGTGAAGCCGATATTGACAGCAATTACCAGGCGCAGTAATTGCCGGTCAGCTCACAGTTTTGCGCAGCGCTCTGCGCGGGGTACATTGAAGGTTTCTGTCTTAAATCAATGAATTTAATAGAGTAATCATTCTATTCTGATGGCAGTTGTCGGACAGGGTGATCATTTTTCCCTTGTCAGGCGGAGTGTGAAGCGTTAAAACCTCAGACATGTAGGACAAGTGAGAATAACCGGTGAGCCTGGAAAGCGTCCAAAAGCATAATGTCGTCGATGTTATCTACGAACAGATGAAACAAAACATTCAGAACGGCGTCTGGGAATCAGGTTGCAAGCTGCCTTCGGAGGCGGAGTTAACCGCCACCTTCCAGGTGAGCCGCGTCAGCGTGCGCAGTGCGGTGCAGAAGCTGCGTGATCTGGGCGTGGTGGTGACACACCAGGGAAAGGGGACCTATGTCACCCGCGACCTGGCCCGCTACGACGCCTTTAGTGACAACGCGCCAATCCTGCATCTGTCGCAGGAAGAGTTCGATGATATGCGGGTGTTTCGCCAGACGGTCGAATTCCGTTGCATGGAGCTGGCGGTGCAAAACGCCACGGATGAAGATGTTCAGGCGCTGGAAAAGGCGCTGAACCGCATGCTGGTGAGTCGTGACGACTACAAAAAGTATTCGCTGGCGGATTATGATTTTCATCTGGCAATCGTCAAAGCCTCGCACAACAAGGTGTTTATTCACGTTATGGAATCCCTGAAAGGGATCTACGTGCATTACCTTGAGGAGTTGAACCGGGTATTGGGCATCACCCTTGAAAGCGTGGAAGCGCATATCAAGGTGTTTATGGCGCTGAAAAATCGCGATGCGGCCCTGGCAACCGAGACGCTGAACAGCGCCATGACCCACAACGTCCATGCCATCGAGGACGTGCGCCACAATTGTTAACGAAAAGCCCCTATGCTCCGTAGCGGCGCGATTTATCGCGCCGCTACGTCGGGTATCAGATCAGGGGCTTTTTTTGACGCATAACATGTAGGACATCATACAGGATAAGCGAGGATTTCATGAGTGAACTGAAAATTACCGACGTCAAAACCATCCTTACCGCCCCTGGGGGGATTGATCTGGTGGTGGTAAAGATCGAAACCAGCGAACCGGGACTGTACGGCCTGGGCTGCGCCACCTTTACCCAGCGTATTTATGCGGTAGCGGCCGCGATTGAAAATTACATCAAACCCTTTTTAATCGGCAAAGATCCGGCGCGTATCGAAGACCTGTGGCAGTCGGCCGCTGTCAGCGGCTACTGGCGCAATGGCCCGGTAATGAACAATGCGCTCTCCGGTATGGACATGGCGTTGTGGGATATCAAAGGCAAACTCGCCAATCTGCCGGTGTATCAACTGTTAGGCGGCAAATGCCGGGATGGCATTGCGCTTTACCGGCACTGCGATGGGGCGGATGAAGTTGAAGTCGAGGACAATATCCGGGCACGGATGGAGGAAGGCTACCAGTATGTCCGTTGTCAGGTGGGGATGTATGGCGGCGCTGGCACCGATGATTTGCGTCTGATTGCCGGAAAGCTGGCGCGGGCGAAAAATATCCAGCCTAAAGTATCGCCGCGCAGCCAGACCCACGGCATCTATTTTGACCCTGACGCCTATGCGCGAGCCGTGCCGCGCTTGTTCGATCACCTGCGTAACAAGCTGGGATTTGGGGTGGAATTTATCCACGACGTGCACGAGCGCATCACGCCAATCGCCGCGATTCAGATGGCAAAATCACTGGAGCCGTATCAACTGTTTTTCCTTGAAGACCCGGTTGCGCCAGAGAACATCGACTGGTTAAACAAACTGCGTGCGCAGAGCAGCACCCCGATAGCGATGGGGGAACTCTTTACCCAGATCAACGAATGGAAACCGCTGATCCAGCAGCAGTTGATCGATTATATCCGCTGCCATGTCAGCACCATTGGTGGCATCACCCCGGCGAAGAAACTGGCCACGCTGGCGGAATTGTACGGCGTACGTACCGCCTGGCATGGTCCGGGTGATATCTCACCGGTTGGTGTGGCGGCCAACCTGCATATCGATATGAGCATTACCAACCTGGGGATTCAGGAATATACGCCGGTCAATGAAGCGCTTCAGGCGGTGTTCCCCGGTTGCCCGGAAATTGACCGTGGTTACGCCTACCTGAGTGAACGTCCGGGATTAGGGGTGGATATTGACGAGAAACTGGCGGCGAAATACCCGGTTTCCGGTGGTCTGCCGGAGTGGACCAATGCACGTTTACCGGACGGCACTGCCGCCCGGCCATAAAGGTTACGCCGGATGGTACTGTTGCCATCTGGCTGTCATCTTGCCCGGTTAGGTTGATGTCTCGTCGCTGCCCTGGCGCAGCTCAGTTATCCAGACATCTGACCACCACGGAGTTTTCGCTATGGCACTCGCTGCTGTGCAACCGGCTAAACTGCAACACACCGTCATCGATCCCAGCGTGCGTATGCGCGAGACTCACATTGGTCAGCAGTGTGAAATCCTCGCCCACAGCTATCTCGAATACAGCGAATTAGGCGACTTTTCTTATGTCGGTGAGCACTGCTGCATCGCAGACAGCCAGATAGGTCGCTTTACCGCTATCGCTAATCAGGTGCGCATTGGTGCGCCGAATCATCCAATGGATCGTGCTTCGCAGCATCGATTTACCTATTGTCCTGAGTACTACGACAGCCATGCGCAGCGTGACAGCACGTTTTTTGCCGAACGCCGTGCTGACCGGGTGATCATTGGGCACGACGTGTGGATCGGTCATGGGGTGATCGTACTGCCAGGTGTGACGGTAGGCGATGGCGCGGTGCTGGCCGCCGGGGCGGTGGTGAGCAAAGATGTCGCGCCTTACACCATTGTCGGTGGCGTCCCGGCCAGACCGATCCGTATGCGCTTTACCCCGGCGATCGCCGCACAGTTGCAGGCGATTGCCTGGTGGCACTGGCCGCTGGAGAAACTGATGGCACATCTCGGTGATTTTCAGTCCGGTGATATCGTGGCATTTTGCCAGCGTCATCAGCACCGGTAGCGTATCTGATATCCACAGTATGTCGTAGCGGCGCGATTTATCGCGCGGTTATAGAGATGCGCGATAAATCGCGCCGCTACGGCATGTACATCAGGCGTTATCTCAAGCAATCTCAAAAAAACCATTTTTTGAGATTGCTTGAGATAAACAGACGTTGTCCCGGCGATATTCGTCGCAACGTCCAGGCTGAGGGGCGTTTACACTATCGGCTGACGTAGCGATGCAGCGGTTGGCACCGCTTCCGGTGTCATTCCGACATGTTGCAGAATCTGGCTGCGATAGTGTTCATCGGGATCGATCACCTCATCACTTAATAATACGCCGACTTCATTAACGTTCTTGCCGGCCACTTGCACTTTGTCGCGTGCGGCGCTGCGCATCCACTCGTATTCGATATCAATATGTCCACTGTCGATGCAACGAATACCCTGCTGGCTGAGATCGTACGCCAGCACCGTGGCGGTGGGGCCAAGTGAAATCAGGACCATGTCAAAATAGCGACCATGAGCCAGTACGGCACTATATAACTCGTTGTAAACCGAAAAGGCGTTACGGTTAAGGGTGGTTATACGCTTGATTTCACCCGCGCCAGCTAACAAATCATTACCCATTCCCAAACGTGTGCCACTGCCTTCCACAATTAAAATCTTTTTGTCTTTGAATAATTGCTGGAACTTGGCAAAGATCACCGCAGATGATGTCTTGTCTTTATAATCGTGATAAGGCCGCGTCACCGAAGTATTACCGTAACAATATTTCTTACTTAATAATGGCTCATAGCGTAAAAAACAAAACGCTTTATGGAAAAACCAGAACAAGGCAGAGCCAAAACGCATATGTCGCGTGCTGCGAAAGGCGTCCGGCAAACACAATAAACAACTGGGATTATGATTCACACCCCGGCGCAAAATCTCTTTTAAACGGATTGAAAGCCGCTCATCAAATGCCTGAAAACCAATGTTTTTAAACAAGGTCATCTCCAGTTCACCGTCACCGTAGCGGCTGATTGAGAGGTGATCGTTGTTCAGTAGCAAGTCAATGGTCTGCTCCGGTGACAACACTTTATATTGTCTGACGCGGGCACTGGCTCGGGGATATTTTAACGCAGCATGGGTGAGCTTAAAGGGGAAACGTAATTTGCGATAAAGTGAATTGGCACTGATCATCGTTAACCTTCTTGTTATAAGCAGACTTACTCCAGAACGGTCGCGTGACTTATATCACACCCCCCTGATATTTTTAGGCTGAGAAAACTCTCAAAATAACCACCCTGTGCAATGACTTATCATTATTAAATAATGTGAAAATGCCGAATTAATTAAAAACTGAATGAAATTGTCGAGATAGATATGAGCGAGGGAAGTCGTTATGGGAATAATCGCACCAGAGAAAAACTAACCAATTAAAGTAATTCATTTAATGCACAATTATGTACGGTCCCGTAGCGGCGCGATTTATCGCGCGTGTTTAAATAATCCTGAAAACTGCGCGATAAATCGCGCCGCTACGATTTTGGTTAGGCGATTAATCATACGGTTAACCTGTTATGGTGATTTACTGCTCATCTCATGAACAAAAGATGCTATTTATCCTCACTAATGATTAATTCTCCCCATCAATAATGAAACGTGATTTCAATCACGGATTGATGTGCTCTACGGCAGTCTCAAATCAGCTGCGCTAAATTGATAAACATTCCTTATGATACGTTTGGACATGCGGTTTAGCATTTTCTTAACGTTAGTTAAAATTATGTTGAACATCTGTAGGTTTCTTTTAAGAAAATTTAAGTGCTTTTGCAAAGCTTGAGGGATAAGCATGGTTAACAAACTCACCAGTATCGTACTGGCGATACTGGGCATCGCGCTGCTCTACATGGGCGGTAAGTTGTTGATGCTGGGAGGAAGTGCATTCTATGCACTGATGGCGGTTGGGTTACTGATTACCGCCATTTTATTGTTTAAACAACAACGTAGTGCCCTGGCGCTGTATGCGGTGCTGATGTGGATTACGCTGGTGTGGATTATCTGGGAAGTGGGCTTTGATAAGTGGCAATGGATTCCCCGTGGTGATGTATTTGGGGTTATCGGCCTGTGGCTGGCAATGCCGTGGGTGGTGAAACCGCTGTATCAGGGGCAACGCCGTTTTCATCCGCTGCTGGGTGGTACGGTGAGCGTAATGATTGTGCTGGTGATCGGGCTGTGCTTCTACGATCCCCTGCCGCAGGCAGGCACCATCAGTAATGAACGCGTGCAGGCTGGCGAGCAGGGCGCGAAAGACGACTGGACCGCCTACGGTGGCACACCGGATGGTCTGCGTTTCTCGGGACTGAATCAGATCACCAAAGATAACGTCAAAAACCTTGAAGTGGCCTGGACTTATCACACTGGCGATCTGCGTCAGGGTGATGACGCCAGTGAATACACCTTTGAAGCAACGCCGCTGAAAGCCAACGGCATGTTTTATTTCTGTACGCCGCACAATGAAGTCCATGCGCTCGACCCGGAAACCGGTGCGGTGAAGTGGAAATATACGCCAGCCAAAGATCGCTCGTATTTGCAGCAGCATCAGACCTGCCGTGGCGTCAGTTATTACCAGCAGACGCCAGTGGCGACGGAGAGCTCAGCTGCCAATCCGGCTATCTGCCGTAAGCGCATTTTCAATGCCACCACCGATGCGCAGCTGATTGCGCTGGATGCGGACACCGGCAAACTCTGCGCTGACTTTGGCAACAACGGTGTGGTGGATCTGCACAGCAACATGGGCGAAGTCCGTCCACATGCGCTGATGCAAACCGCCGCACCACTGGTGGCAGGCAATCTGGTGATTGTTGGCGGTTCGGTGATGGACAACGGCTTCAACAGCGGCAACCCGTCGGGTGTGATCCGTGCCTATGATGTGCTGACTGGCCGTCTGGTGTGGAACTTCGACCCGGCTAACCCGGATAACACCCAGCCGGTCGCGGCGGATAAAACCTATCCGCAGGATACTCCGGTTGCCTGGGGCACGCTGAGCGCCGATCTGAAAAATGGCCTGGTCTATGTGCCGTTTGGCAACGCCTCGCCGGATGAAGTGGGTATCGAACGTGATGCGAACAGCAACACGGAGAAGTTCCGCGATGCGCTGGTGGCGCTGGATCTGCACACCGGTGCCTTCAAATGGCGTTATCAGAGTTCTAACCACGACTTGTGGGACCGTGATAATCCGTCACAGCCGTCGCTGGTGGATATCGATTATCAGGGGAATCGTCAGCCGGTCGTCATTCTGCCGACCAAAACCGGCAACCTGTTTGTGCTGAACCGCCTCACCGGCCAGCCGGTCTATCCGGTGAATCAGGTGAAGGTCTCCACCGAGGGTGGCGTAGCGGGTGAGAAATTTGCCGCCACACAACCGGTCTCCAGCCTGAACTTTATTCCGCAGCCGTTGACGGAAAAATCGATGTGGGGCATTACGCCGTTTGACCAGATGTCATGCCGTATCGACTTCCGCACCCTGCGTTACGATGGCAATCCGTGGACTCCGGCGACGGAGAAGGGCTCGCTGATCTTCCCTGGCAATATTGGAGTGTTCAACTGGGGTTCGGTGGCGGTCGATCCACAGCGTCAGCTACTGATTGCGGCACCGGTGCGTCTGGCTTACAAATATACCCTGATTAAGCGTACCCCGCAGACGGCCACCGAACGCATGTTCACCAAAGATGGTCAGCCATACTGGAATGAAAACTTCCACGGTGATTACGCTATCCATATCCAGCAGTTGGCTTCCGATCTCGGCATTCCGTGCATCGCGCCACCGTGGGGCCGGATGGTGGGTGTGGATCTGAAGACCGGCAAAACCGAATGGTTACGTCGCGTCGGTACCACCAAAAACCTTAACACCAGCTTCCTGCCGGGGCGTTTCCCGCTTGGTTTCCCGATGGGGATGGTGGCACATGGTGGTCCGCTGGTGACGGCGGGCGATCTGGTGTTCCACGGCGCTACGGCAGATAACTTCTTCCGTGCGTACGACAGCACCACCGGCGAACTGCTGTGGCAGACCGAGTTGAGTGCTGGCGCACAAGCCACACCCTCCACCTTTATGGGTAAAGATGGTAAGCAGTATGTGGTGATTGCGGCGGGCGGTCACGGTTCACTTGGCACCAAACAAGGTGACAGCGTGGTGGCATTCCGCCTGAAGTAAGCTGAAAAATATGCCTTGTCGCAACACGGACGGGGCATTTTTACCCGTAGCGACGCGATTTATCGCGCGCCTTTGATTTTGATATTGCGGTCAAAATGCGCGATAAATCGCGCCGCTACGAAATTCCCATCAGTTTTAGCAGCAACTGCGCAAAGTTGTGCATGGCGAAAATCACCAGCACCGCGCCGCCGATGACGTTAATAAAGAAACCCATTTTCTGAATGTTGATCAGTTTGGCCGAGGTCAGCAGGGCGAAGCACACCAGCACCAGCCACAGGCTCATAATCAGGATATGCACGGTCGCCAGCAGCAAAAAATGCGCGAATGCGCTTTGTTTACCGGCAAACTGTGACACCACGGTGAGGTAGAGCATCACCGCTTTGGGATTCAGCACATTTGCCAGCCAGGCTTCTTTCATCGTCGTCTGGCGCGGGCGTGCGGATAGGTAGGGTGAGGCGACATTGCGGCCTCGTTTGATCAATTGTACCCCCAGCCAGAACAGATAAAGGCTACCGGCGAAACTCAGCAGGGTAAAAACGCGGGGAGAATGCAGTAGCAGGGCGCTGATACCGGAACCAATCAGCAGCGCGTGGGTATAAATGCCTAACGCAGTACCAACAATGATTGCCGCCAGACCACGACTGCCTGCCGACAGGGTGTTGTTGATCGCCAGGGTGAAACTGGCCCCCGGTGACAAAGCGACCGGCAGGATGGCGATAATAAAGGCAATAAGGTTCAGGTCCATGATGCTACGCGTGTCAGCGATAACCTACTGATGGCAATGTGAAATAATTCTGATGAAATTTCGTGACTAATGCAACGCAGCTAAGCAGGATAGTGAGCGACATCGCTGATTACGCCAAAAGGATTTCCTATGACCATTGCCTGCTTACACACCGCCGCCAGTAATATCGCCATCTTTGATCAGGCTGCCGCCAGCCTGGGTATCGCACCGACCACCATAAGCCATCTGGTGATGCCACATCTGTTGGCGGAAGCTGAATTGAGTGGCGGCATGACCAGCCAGCAACAGGCGCAGATCACGGCGCTGCTGGACAGCCTGACGCCGTGGTTTGATGCCATTCTGATCACCTGTTCGACGTTGGGGCCGGTCGCGGATGGTTTTCACAATGCAGCAAATGACTGTCAGGTTTATCGTACCGATCGCATGCTGGCTGATGAAGTCCATCGTCGCGGCGGTAAATCGCTGGTGCTCTGTGCCGCAGAATCCACGCTGGCGGCAACCACCGCGCTGTTCTGTCCATCAACGCTGGCAGGATTGCCACCGGAAGTGCGCCTGATCCCCAATGCCTGGGCGACCTTCAAAGCAGGGGATCAACAGGGCTATCGTCGATTGATTAAAGACGCCGTCAATCAGGCCCGTCAGCAAGGCGCTGACCATGTGGCGCTGGCCCAGGTTTCGATGGCGGTGGCGGCGCAGGACTTCACGGAGGAACAACGCCCGTTGACCAGCCCGTTGCTGGCGTTGCAGCGTTTCGCGTAATAAATATCCCTGTAGCGGCGCGATTTATCGCGCATTTTAACCGCAACGTCAAAATCAAAGTCGCGCGATCAATCGCGCCGCTACGGAACATGCTAAGCCGGCTTTATGCGTGATCGATACCACGGAATAAACGCGACCAGCATATTTCCCCAGAATACGCCGGCTGTTAATCCGCTAATTAAACCATGCGCTAAATTAAAGGTTAACGAATCAATCAGCGCCGGTTGTAAAATCACGGATACCGAAAGCACGTATTTGGCAATAAATGTCACCACCATAAAAATAAGTGGTAGCACCGAGCCGGGACGAATTATCGTCCCTGGCTGACTACTTTGCGTGGTGGGTCGATTCCGGCGTCCGAGCATTGCCCCCAGCAGGCCACCTGATAACAGGCCCGCGAGCATCGCCCCCAGTGCAGCCAGCGTCCAGTGGGTTTCTGTAAACACGCCATGAATCGCCCACAGCAGGAACAACACGGGAATCAGGAATAATTTACCCACCGGAACCTCACGCGTTTTAAGGGCTTTGATACCGCGTGACAGAAGATAAATAAACAGAATCCACACCCAAACTGGCGTGTGTTGAATAATGGCTATTACCAGCATAATTTTCTCTCATTTGTCATCAGGTCATAAAATAGCGCTCGCCAATAAGCGCGTATTATTCACAATAAACTGGACCATTAATCATTGAGGGGAGGGCGAACTATTTTCGATGATGTATATCAATGTAGAGCATGATAACTATTCAACAACCCCAACCGCATAAATCCTGCACAGCTCGTGTGGTTATAAAATTCCCGCTTTTTCGCTTTGCTTACATACGCCCCGCTGCCTGTTTGTTAAACTCCCCGCCGAGAATGAACGTTCACTATAGGATTACCATGATGGTTTTTCAGCGGTATGTTATTGCAGGTCTGGCATTTTTGATTGTCGCCTGTGACCAGAGTGCAGAGAACAAACCCGGGACAATGGTCACGGAAGTTGGCGTGAAAACGTTGCAAACAGAACCGGTTACCTTAACCAGTCAACTGACTGGACGGGTTACCGGTACGATGACATCGGATGTGCGTCCCCAGGTGGGCGGCATTATCCAGAAGCGTCTGTTTACGGAAGGTGATGAGGTTAAAGCCGGTCAGGTTCTCTATCAGATCGACCCCGCCAGTTATCAGGCCAGTTATGATGAAGCGGTCGGACAATTGAAAAACGCCGTCGCCGTGGTCAAAAGCAGCAAACTGAAAGCTGAACGCTATGCGGCACTGGTCAAGGAAAACGGCGTTTCCCGTCAGGATGCTGACGATGCCGAGGCCACCTACCAGCAAAATCTCGCCTCGGTAACGCAATACAAAGCGGCGGTTGAGAGTGCACGCATCAATCTCAATTACACGCAAATCAAAGCGCCCATCAGTGGCCGCATTGGTATTTCATCCGTCACGCCGGGCGCGCTGGTGACGTCCGAGCAAACCACGGCGCTGGCGACCATTCGTGCGTTGGATCCGATCTATGTCGATCTCACCCAGTCCAGCGTGCAGTTGCTGAAGTTGAAACGCCAGCAGGCGTCTTTGCATCAGAACAGTGATGAAGTCCCGGTGAGCGTGCAACTGGAAGACGGTTCAACCTATGATCACACCGGTAAACTGGAGCTGACGGAAGTTTCGGTGGATGAATCAACCGGTACCGTCACGTTGCGCGCCATTTTCCCTAACCCGGACCACCAGTTGTTGCCTGGCATGTACGTACGCGCCACCGTCAGCAACGGGGTGAAAAATGATGCGCTGCTGGCGCCGCAGCAGGGCATCACCCGTGATGCGAAAGGCAACGCCACCGCGCTGGTGGTGGATAAAGACAACAAAGTTGCCAGCCGTGAAGTGGTGACCGATCGCGTGATTGGCAACAAATGGCTGATCGACAGCGGTTTGCAAAGCGGCGACAAATTGATCGTTGAAGGCACCGGTAAAGTACAACCGGGGCAGACCGTGAAAGCGGTCGAAACGGGCACCACCACCCCGACTGATGCCAGCGCGAACACCAGCGGAGGGAACTGATTATGTTGGCTCAGTTCTTTATCCGACGGCCTGTTTTTGCCTGGGTGATCGCCATCTGCATCATGATGTTCGGTATCCTCAGCATCAAAAACCTGCCGATTGCGCAATATCCTGATGTGGCACCGCCGCAAATCAGTATCCAGGCCACCTACACCGGTGCATCCGCAGAAACGCTGGAAAGTAGCGTGACTCAGGTGATTGAGCAGCAGTTGACCGGTCTGGATGGTTTGCTCTACTTCTCCTCCACCAGTACCGCTTCAACCGGCCAGGTCAAAATCACCGTTACCTTTGAGCAGGGCACCGATCCTGATATCGCCCAGGTCCAGGTGCAGAATAAAGTGCAGCAGGCGGAAAGCCGTTTGCCGGACGCCGTGACCCAACAGGGTGTGACGGTCGAGAAGGCACAGAGTGACTTCCTGTTGATCATGGCGTTGTACGACAAAAACAACAAAGCCACCTCTTCGGACGTTGCCGACTACCTCGTCAGTAACATGGAAGATACGCTGGCGCGTCTGCCGGGCGTGGGGAGCGTGCAGGTGTTCGGTGCAGAATACGCGATGCGTATCTGGCTCGATCCGGCCAAACTGGCGTCCTATTCACTGATGCCTTCGGATGTGGAAACCGCGCTGGAAGCGCAAAACACCCAGGTGTCTTCGGGGCAGATCGGCGCACAACCGGCGAGCAAAGAGCAACAACTGGTCGCCACCGTGCGTTCCCGTTCCCGTCTGCAAACGCCGGAACAGTTCCGCAATATCGTGTTAAAAAGCCAGACCGACGGTTCAGTGGTGCATCTTAGTGATGTCGCGCGCGTGGAAATGGGCGATGACGACTACAGCGCCAACGTGCTGGCTAACGGCCATCCGGCATCGGGTATCGCGATTCAACTGGCGTCGGGAGCCAATGCGCTCTCCACGGCGGAGAACGTGAAAAATACCGTGAATGAGTTCCGCTCCAGCCTGCCGAGTGGTTATGACATCGCCTATCCGCTCGACAGTACCGACTTCGTTAAAATCTCCATCGAGGAAGTGGTCAAAACGCTGGTGGAAGCCATCATCCTCGTGGTGATCGTGATGTTTGTGTTCCTGCAAAACATCCGCACTACCTTGATCCCGGCAATTGCCGTGCCGGTGGTGCTGCTGGGTACCTTTGGGGTGCTGGCGGTATTTAACTACTCGATCAACACCCTGACGATGTTTGGTGTGGTGCTCGCCATCGGACTCTTGGTGGATGACGCCATCGTGGTGGTGGAAAACGTTGAGCGTGTGATGCGCGAAGAACGACTGCCGCCGCGTGAAGCCACCGAGAAATCGATGAAGGAAATCACCGGGGCGCTGATTGGTATCGCACTGGTGCTGTCAGCGGTCTTCCTGCCGATGACCTTCTTCAGCGGTTCCACCGGGGTGATTTACCGTCAGTTCTCCATCACCATCGTCTCCTCAATGGTGCTGTCGGTGGTGGTGGCATTGACGCTGACGCCAGCGCTGTGCGCCACCTTACTGAAACCGCACGATCATGAAAGCGGCCAGAAAGGTTTCTTTGGCTGGTTCAACCGCAGCTACGAAAAAATTCAGGCGCGTTATCACGAGAAAGTCGGGCATGTGATCCACAGCTCGGTGCGTTATTTGCTGCTGTATGCGGTGCTACTGATTGGCTGTGCCTTTATGTATCTGCGTCTGCCCACCGGCTTCCTGCCGACCGAAGACCAGGGTTACATCATGGTGCAGTACACGCTGGCACCGGGTGCCACTGAAAACCGCACCAGCGAAGTACGCCGCCAGATCCAGCAATACTTCGCCACCAAAGAGAAGGATAACGTCAACGTCAGCATGCTGGTGAACGGCTTCAGCTTTGCCGGTAGCGGGCAGAATGCGGGGATTGGCTTTATCTCATTGAAAAACTGGAGCGATCGTAAAGGGACGGAAAACACCGCTGACGCGATTGCCGGTCGCGCCATGATGAATCTGTCCGGCATCCGCGATGCGCAGGTGTTTGTGCTGTCACCACCGTCGATTTCCGGTCTGGGCCAGTCGAACGGCTTTACCTTCGAGTTACAGGCGCGCGGCAACACCAGTCGCGACGAGTTACTCAAGCTGCGTAACCAGTTAATCGCCTCCGCCAATCAGGATCCGGTGCTGAGTAGCGTGCGTGCCAATACCTTGCCGGATCTGCCGCAGTTGCAGGTGGATATCGACGATGAAAAAGCCCAGTCGCTGGGTCTGTCGGTCAGCAATATCAACAGTACCCTCAGTGCGGCGATTGGCGGGACTTATGTCAATGACTTCACCGATCGTGGCAGGGTGAAAAAGGTCTACATGCAGGGTGACGAGGATTTCCGCAGCAAACCGGAAGATATCAATAAATGGTTTGTGGCCGGCACCGACAACGACGGTGACACCACGATGGTGCCATTCTCGTCGTTCTCCTCTTCGCACTGGACCTATGGCCCGGATGTCCTGTCGCGCTACAACGGTCTGTCGTCCTATGAGATCCAGGGTTCATCCGCCTCGGGTAAAAGTTCGGGGGATGCCATGACGGCGATGGAAAAACTGGCAAGTAAACTGCCAGCAGGCACCACCTATGCCTGGAGCGGGCTGTCCTACCAGGAACGCCTGTCCGGCAACCAGGCGATGTCGCTGTACGCCATTTCGCTGATTGTGGTGTTCCTGTGTCTGGCGGCGTTGTATGAAAGCTGGTCAGTACCGTTCTCGGTAATGATGGTGGTGCCGCTCGGGGTCTTTGGTGCGCTGCTGGGGGTTACGCTGCGTGGACTGGAAAACGATGTCTATTTCCAGGTGGCGCTGCTCACCATCATCGGCCTGTCGGCGAAGAACGCCATTCTGATCGTCGAATTTGCTGAGGAGAATTACCGCAAAGGGGAAAACCTGGTGAAAGCTGCGGTCCATGCAGCCTCGATGCGTTTGCGTCCGATCATTATGACCTCGCTGGCGTTTACCGCCGGGGTCCTGCCGCTGGCAATATCCACCGGCGCAGGGGCGAATAGCCGTATCGCCATCGGTACGGGCATCATTGGCGGGACGATTTCCGCCACGCTGCTCGCGATTTTCTTAGTCCCGCTGTTCTTTGTGCTGGTCCGTCGTGTGTTCCCAGGCCTGCCGCATAGTCATGCGAGCCACACTGAATCTGCTGAGAAGACGGGGGAATAACATGTCAGCAAAACTTTTGGTGGTGTTTTTACCCTGTTTTCTCGCGGGTTGTATGTCGCTGGACCCGGACTATCAACGTCCGGCGTCACCGGTTGCCAACACCACGCCAAACGGGGATGCCTATAAATCGTTACAGGGTGCGCAGGCGGCTAACTACCGCGATATTGGCTGGCAGGAATATATTCTTGACCCCCAACTGCGTCAGGTGGTGACGATGGCGCTGGATAGTAGCCGCGATCTGCGGGAAGCGGTCGCCAGCGTGAAATCCGCCCATGCGCAATATGGCGAGGAACGCGCCGATCTGTTCCCGAGCCTGAGTGCCGGGGTGAGCGGTACGCGTTCACGCGCCCTGACCGGTGAAGGTAATCAAACCGCGATCAGCAACTCTTACAGCGCGGAAGGGAGTGTCAGTTCGTTCGAGCTGGATCTGTTTGGTAAAAACCAGAGTCTGACGCGTGAGCAGTATGAAACGTATCTCAGCACGCTGGAGGGCGCACGCAGCACGCGCCTGACGGTGCTGTACAATACGGTGGATTACTGGTTAACGCTGGCGGCGGATCGCAGCAATCTGGCCATCGCCAAAGAGACAGCCGAGAGTGCGCGGCAGTCGATGGAAGTGACGCGTAAGCAGATGGAGCACGGCACCGCTTCAATGGTGGATGTCTCCTCGGCGGAAACCACTTACCAGTCAGCAATGGCGGATGTTGCCAGCTACACCACCAGCGTGGCGCAGGACAAAAACGCGCTGGATTTGGTGGTAGGACGCAGCGTACCGGATAACCTGTTACCAGCGAATATCGATGCGCTGGGCCAGGCGTTCCGCGACGTCCCCGCCGGGATCTCTTCCGATGCGTTGCTGAACCGCCCGGATGTGCTGGAAGCGGAGCATAACCTGAAGTCAGCCAATGCCAGCATTGGCGCGGCGCGGGCGAATTTCTTCCCGACCATCTCCCTGACCGCCAGCGGCGGTGTCGGCAGTTCGGATCTCTCGTCACTGTTCAAAAACGGTGCCGGGATCTGGTCCTTCGCGCCGAGCATTTCACTGCCGATCTTTAAAGGCGGCTACAACGTGTCGTACCTGAAATACACCAAAGCGCAGAAGGAATACTACGTGGCGGCGTATGAAAAAGCGGTGCAAACTGCCTTTCAGGAAGTGGCGGATGCGCTGGCCCGACGCGGCACCATCAATGATCAGTTGACCAGCCAGCGTAATAACGTGGCGGCATCGCAGACCTATTACCATCTGGCCGACCTGCGTTATCGCAACGGGGTGGATACTTACCTGAATGCACTGACCGCGCAGCGCACGCTGTATAGCGCGCGTACCAGCCTGGTCAGCACGCAGCAGGCGTATTACCTGAACCTGATCACCTTCTACAAGGTGATGGGTGGCGGTACAGCGTTGAAAGAATCTGAACTGAAGTTGTAAAACATGCCGTTGGCCGATTTGGTATCGGCCCACGGTAAAATGTAAGCGGATTTTTGTCACGGCTATCGGCAAAAATCCGCGTACTGTACTATGTCGCGCTCTTAAATACGTAGCGGCGCGATTTATCGCGCAGGTTATTTTTTTGAATTAAGGAATTAAATTTGACCAGGCCAGAGCAGCAAGACTTTTTGCACCAGCGTAAACAGCTGATTATTGCTGCGGCGAAAGTCTGTTTCAGTCGTTCTGGTTTTCATGGTGCCAGTATGGCGGATATGAGTGCCGAAAGTGGTTTGGGTGCCGGGCAAATCTATCGTTATTTTAGCAGCAAAGAATTATTGGTGAGCGAAACGGTAAAAGTGATCGCTGAAGAGTGGCGGCTTTTTCTGGAAAAGAAACTCAGCCAGCAGCCCGAGGTGGCAGATATTATCGCCAGAGATTCTGCATTCTGGCGTGAGTGGTCGATAAAAGACCAGTGTTTATTACTGGAGGTCTATTCAGAAGCCTCACGTAATGCTGCCGTGCGAGATATTCTTGCGCAGCAGGAGCAACAACTTATTTCTGCTCTTGAGCCGGTTTTTCAACAGCAAAATCCGCAAATCAGTGCGGAGCAGCGTTTTAACCAGATCCATTTTTTGTTGTTACTGATTGATGGCGTAGCCTGTCGCACTTTTGTCGATAATGATTTGAATCAGCCCGAGTTGTTGCGACTCAGCACTATCCTCAATCAGCATTTGTTACCGTAATTCATTGTTGGGCAACGTTATTATTGACATCGCTGATGATACCATCAAAAAATGGCACAAAGGCGGGTGCAATTTCACGTTGTTTCATACAGCGGCGAATAATAATGCCATCAATGATTAATGAGAGCACATATAAACGCGTATGAATAACGCTGGCGTCTTTACCCGGATACAACGCCTGTTCTTTATTAATAAAATTCTCTCTGAGGCTTTTCCAGGCATCGGTCATGATTTGCATAATGCGTGGGTTACGCATGGCTTCAGACGATATCTCCATCAATAACACAATATCGTTTTCGACTTCGTGGGGCACCAGACCCGCAGAGAACAGTGGTAAACGTGCCTCACCACCCGATTTGGCAATCTGCTCCAGATCATCATTAAGCAAATCTTTCAGCCGTTGGGTGATAGTGAATACCAGCGCCTCAATAATCGACTCTTTATTGGTGAAATATTTATAAATCAGGCCAACGCTAATATTTGCCTGGCTGGCAATATTCTGGATTGATGTCTGATAAAAGCCTTTTAATCTCATGCACTGTTCAGCAGCGTCAAGGATCTGTTCTTTACGGTTCATGATGACGGGCCTGAGGGAAATAAAAGTCTATTTTACGCAACTTATTCCGCGCTGGCTAATCATCTATTGTCAAAAATTTTGACTTAAGCCAGCAAATCACCCCACTGGTGTCTGTTTCTTCCTTCTCTATGATGGCGGTATCAAACTGAATTAAGGGAGAACGACCATGAATCTGTTACGTGCACAGCGCGATCAGCTGTTTGAGTATGGCCCTTTCACCATCCGCCGTCAGCGTCCGGGCGAGGCATTTGGTCCACTGGCGATCATCGACCAGATGACGCTGAAAACCGGGGCGCAGGTGCCGATGCACCGCCATCAAAACGATGAGATTTTCACTTACGTCTGGCGCGGTTCTTCTCAGCACCAGCATGAAAATGGCGAGCGCACGCCGCTCAACGCCAAACGCGTGATGGTGGTCAGTGCCGGTGAGGGACTGCGTCACGAAGAATCCGCGCCGCTGATCGAAACCGAAATGTTGCAGGCTTATATTCGCCCGGCGCAGGAAGGTGGTGAGGGACGGGTACAGCACTTCACCCGTGCCGAGGGCGCAGCGGTAAATGCCTGGACGTTGCTGGCGGGGCCTGAAGGCAGTGATGCACCGCTGGCCTTGCGCCAGGCGATCTATGTGTATGACCTCAAACTGGAACGCGACCAGCAACTGGCGATTCCACAGCGCGCAGGTTTCGCCGTCTGGGTGACGCTGCTTGACGGTGTCGTGCGGGTCGGCGATCAGCGCTTGCATAAAGGTGATGCCATCAGTGATGCCGTTTCCCTGCCCGAGATTCGGGGGGAGCGTGATGCCACGGTGATTGCTTTTCTGGTAAAGGCCGATGCCCCAGCCGTGACCAGCGGCACCGTCAGCGGGCAATAAGAAAACCGTAAGGGCGCGATAAATCGCGCCCGACAAAGCCGCGCAGCGAGAATCCTTCTCATTTTCACATTTCATTAACGATCCGTGACCCGCCTCTGAGTTTTGCCGCGTAGAGCCGTGCAATATTCTGACATATCGTAATACTAGATATATCTAATTATTCGATATCGCACACTCATCAACGCAAAGTTTTCCGGGAGCAATCATGGATCTGGGCATTGGTAACAAACTCGCTTTTATCTGTGCGTCGTCGCAGGGGCTGGGGCTGGCGTGCGCGCAGGCGCTGGCAGCGGAAGGGGTACATGTCACCCTGAACGGACGCAACGAAGCCAAATTGCAGCAGGCCGCGCAGCGCCTGCGCGAGCAAAACCCGACGGCGCAGGTTAGCTATATCTGCGCGGATTTAACCAGTGCCGCCGGGCGCGATACTATCCTTTCGGCCTTACCGCAGATCGACATTCTGGTGACCAACAATGCCGGGCCACAGCCCGGTGCGCTGGCAGACTGGCAAGCCGCAGCGCTGCGTGAGGCGATGGAAGCCAATTTTATTCCTGCCATTCAGCTCATCCGCGCCTGGTTACCGGCCATGCAGGCCCGGCGTTTTGGTCGCATCATCAACATCACCTCCGCTATGGTTAAAACCCCGCATTACATGATGGGGCTCTCCACCTCGGCCCGCGCAGCGCTGACGGCAATGTGTAAAGCCATCAGCCAGGAAGTGGTGCGTGACAACGTCACCATTAATAACCTGTTGCCGGAGCGAATCGATACCCCGCGCCAGGAATTTATGCTGCAACGTTTAATCGCCAAAGAAGGCATCAGTCGCGAACAGGCGCGGGAGCGCAATGTGCAATCCATCGCCGCCCGGCGGTATGGCACGCCGGAAGAGTTCGGCGCGGCCTGCGCGTTTCTGTGCAGCCAGCAGGCCGGGTTTATTTCGGGGCAGAACTTGCAACTGGATGGCGGTTCCTATCCGGGGTTGATCTGATGAACAACCCCCACGCGCAATTACTTGAGTTTGAACAACAGCGCCAGCAGGCGTTAATTCACGCCGATTTGCCGCGTCTGGCCAGCATGTTGGCGGAAGACCTGGTGCATATCCACAGCACGGGCATGGTGCACAACAAAGCGCAATTTCTGGCACATGTGCAACGTATGGGCGGGTTCATCGCGATTCAGCGGGACACGCCCGCCATCCGCGTGGAGGGTGATATCGCCATCCTCACCGGTCACACGCGCAACCGGGTGCGGCTGCTGGAAACGGGAGAAGAGGCGGAGCGCTACGGTTTCTCGACGCTGGTGCTACGGCGCACACCTTCCGGCTGGCAAATTTTGCTCTCGCAGTTAACTCCTACAGCAAAGGAAAAAGCATGAAACTGGTACGTTTTACCGAACAGGGCCGCACGCGTATTGGCAAGGTGGTGGATGATCAGGTAATTGACCTCTCCGGAGTACCTGGCGTCACCGGCTCGATGCGCCAATTGTTGACCAGCCTGGCAACGCTGCGCCCGCGACTGGAAGCGGTGCATAGCCCGGCGTATGCGTTAGCGACAGTACAACTCGAAGCGCCGATCCAGGACGCGCAGAAGTTCCTCGGCATTGGCATGAACTACCGTAAACACGCTGAAGAGGCGCGTCAGGCGGGGATCCCCATCCCGGAAAGCCAGTTGTGGTTTAACAAGCAAGTCTCCTGCATCAACGGTCCTTTCTCCCCGGTCGTGAAGCCCGCAGCCAGCGAGAAAATGGATTACGAGATCGAGTTAGGCGTGGTAATTGGCAAACGCTGTCGCCATGTCAGCATCAGCGACGCCGCCAGCGTGATTGCCGGTTATCTGATCGTCAATGATGTCTCGGCACGCGACTGGCTGCATAAATCACCGACCTTTACGTTGGGTAAATCCTTCGACACCCACGGTCCGATTGGCCCGTGGATCACCACCGCCGATGAGATCCCCGATCCGCTGCGGCTGGAGATGAAGTTGTTCGTCAACGGTGAACTCCGCCAGCATGCCGACAGCGGCGACATGATTTACGACATCTACGCGCAGATTGCTTACCTGTCGACGGTGATGACGCTGGAACCGGGCGACATCCTGGCGACCGGAACGCCTTCCGGCATCGGTGCGCCAACCGGACGCTTCTTACAACCCGGTGATGTGATGCGGCTGGAGATTGAAGGTCTGGGTCATATCGAGAATCCGGTGGTTGAGGAACGCGTATGACCAGCCAAAATTTTCGCGATTATTTAATGCCCAATGATGCGGAACGCATCGGCCTGGCGCGCGGGGTGGATCTGCATACCTACGGCGCGCGCATGTTGGCAACCGAGAAAGCGCAGAAACTCAAAGCTCACTGGCAGGCGATGCTGGATGAAACCTTCCGCGGCATTACCGCCAATGGCGAGGTACAGTCCGGTCTGTTCAGCTTGCAGGATGAGGGGTTTGCCGTGGAAGAGGCGGTGAGGGCGGCGCAGGCGCTGTTTGCCAGCCTCGATAGCGCCCGGCAGCAGCAGGTGAGTTACGCCATCGATGCGCCACAATGGCGCGCCTGGTACAACCCGGAAATCCCGTTCAATGATTACGGTGTCAGGCTGGATGAAACCTCGGCGGCAACTCATGAAGCCTTCTGGTCGCTGCTGCGGAGTTGTACCAGTGCGGCGGGTTTTAGCCGGGTGCAACAGGTGATGGATGCCAACCATTTTCTCGGTGAACTGTACGATCTCACCCACATTATGAACCGCTGGAGCTTCCATTTTTTGCTGTTCGGTTCGCCTTCCGCTACCCAGCCGTGGGGTTGGTCGATTTACGGTCATCATGTGGCGTTTTGCTGTTTTATCGTCGGGCGGCAACTGGTGATTGCCCCGACCTTTTTCGGCGTTGAACCCAATGTTATCGAACGGGGTGATGCCAGCGATTGCGTGTTGTTCCGTGACGAGGAGCAGCTCGGTCTGGCCCTGATGCAGTCGCTCAGCGCCCGGCAGCAACATCGCGCCACGATCTATCAGTTAATGGAAGATCCCGCGATGCCGGCCGATCGCTTTAACTTTGCCGATCAGCGTCACCTTGGCGGTGCATTTCAGGACAATCGGGTGATCCCGCTGGAGGGTGTCTGCGTGGCGGAATTCACGCCCGCGCAGCGTCAACAGGTGATGGCGCTGGTAGCGGTGTTCCTGGCTTTCCTGCCCGACGGACCGCGCGCTGCGCGCCTGCAACAGATTGAGGCCCAGCTCGATAACACCTGGTGGAGCTGGATTGGCGGTTGTGGTGATGACGATGTGTTCTATTACCGGCTGCAAAGCCCGGTGGTGATGCTGGAGTTTGATCATCACAGCGGCATGTGGCTGACCAATGAAGAACCGGCGCGTTTCCATATCCATACCATTACCCGCATTCCCAACGGGAACGACTACGGCAAAGCGTTGTTGTCGCAGTTGCAGCAGTAAACCCAGGCGCAACGCCTGAATTCCTGTCGTACCGGGTGACGTCGTTCTGCCCGGGTAACCCACAGTGCCAGTTGACCGTTCCCGTCAGGGATTTCGGGCGGCTTCGCTGTGCCCCACGCGCGAGAAATCGCGCCGTAATTGAAATCGCGCGATAAACCGCGCCGCTACAATGAGGTTATCAGGCAATGGATGTTCATAAAAAAGCCAAAATTGCTGCATTAACCGTAGTGCCTCTGGCGTTGTTCTGCGGTACTTGCTTTGCGGAGGCTTCACCTGCAACGGACTCCGATAGCGTTAACGACTGGCTCACACAAGGCAATATCTCTGGCGAGCTAAAAACCATGACCTTTTTTAAAGAGTTCAGCGGCACCCAGGTTAACAAACGCACCAGCTCGGTGGGCGGTGATATTCAATATCGCAGCCCACAAATCGGCGGTTTTAGCGCCGGGGTAGGCGTGTACGGGGCGTATAACCTCGGGCTGAATCCTTCCGACCCGGAACGTACCGAAATCTATCTGCCGTCGGAAAACACCACGGTGCTGGGTAAAGCCTTCCTGCGTTATCAGGGCTATGGCTTTGATTTGCAGGGAGGACGTTTTGGCCTGGATACACCGTTTGCCAATGAAGGCGAAGGCTGGACCATGATCCCGGCGTTGTATCAGGGGTTCGGCGGCAGCTATGCGTTGGATGACAAGGGCGACCTGAAACTCAATGCGTATCGCATCTATCGCTTCAAACCGGAAAGTTCCGACCAGTTCGGCAAAGGGGATGCCGGTAACCCGGAAATCGAGGACACCAGCATGCCGTCGGTGGACAGCGATGGTTTCACCACGGTGGGGCTGCGCTACGGTCAGCAGTGGAATACGGTGGCGGAAGCCTGGTACTACAACTTCGATAAACGCGCTCAGCTGGGCTACGGTGGGGTCCAGCTACCGGTATCGGCGTTAAAATTCGGCAACTGGACACCGTACTGGGGCGCGCAGTATTTGCATGAATGGGATGCCAGCGACCAGGCGTATCCTTATCACAATATCGATACCGATCTTTATTCCGGGCGTATCGGCATGAAAACCCGCAATCATGATCTGTATTTCGCCGCGACGTATGTGCCACGCAAAGATGATGCCTTCCTTAACGGTGGCTTCTTCGCGCCTTATAGCTACGGTATTTACGACCATACCCCACTCGAAAGTGGTCAGCCGTTGGTGTCGATGGTCACCACCAACCAGCCGGGCAAGGCCTTTGCCTTACGCTACGCGTACCATGATGAAAAGTATCTCGGGGTGTTTGGCGTGACGCGTCTGGAACTGGAGGATTCCAGCGGGATCTACTATCCGCTACCGGCGGAGAACATCAATGCCGCCTTTATGATCCTCGGCTATAACGTCACGCCGCGTCTGCATCTGGAATTCGAGTTTGACTACGTCCATTCACCGAATGAGGTGACGGGTAATTACCATGCGGAACGTCTGCGTCTGGTATATCGCTTTGGCGCGAAAATGGCAGATGATGATTATTAATCAGGAGATGATATGAGCCGACGCGAAAGTATCTATATTGATGCCTTTCCCCATACCAATCCGATCCCGGCGGCGTGTCGGATAGGCGCGATGTTGTATTCCGGGGTGATCTACGGACGCGACCCACAGACCCAGCAGGTGCCTGCCGATCTCGGCGAGCAGTGCGCGCTGATGTTTAGCCATATCGAAAGCATCGTTAAGGCGGCGGGTGGCACGCTGGAGGACGTCATTAAGGTGACGTTATGGATGCAGGATAAATCGCAGCGTGAGGTGGTGAACCGCTACTGGCTGGCGGCATTCCCGGATGCCAACGCCCGTCCGGCACGCCATGCGTTGGACGGTAACTTCAGCGGTAATACCTTAATTCAGTGTGACTTTATCGCGGTACTGGATCGTTAATCTCTCATTGCGGGCAGTGATTGTATCTGCCCGCACCTTTCTCTATATTCCCTGTGCAACGGAAACGATGGCCGTAACGACTTGGACTATGTCGGAAATTTCGATATATTTAAAATTCAGTGATCATTGTGTGGTTATTTGCGTAACTGCGTGGGGGCAGTCATGGTTGGACAAAGCGAAATGGATACGCAGCCTGCGGCTGGCAAAACGGGTCGCCGGGCGCGTGCCTTCGATTATGGCGAGTTACGCCTGCTGTTGCTGGCGATCATCGCCAAACAACCCAGCCACGGCTATGAGCTGATCCATGAAGTGAATGAACGTCTGGGCGGCACCTACAAACCCAGCCCCGGCGTGCTCTATCCGGCGCTCACCTGGCTGTACGATCGCGGCTATGCCGAGATTGACTTAGAAAAGGGCGGGCGCAAACGCTACCGCATCACCGACGAAGGGAATGCGTTCCTCAGCGCCAATAAAACCGTGATTGATATGCTGGTGGCGCGTGTGGTGCCAAAACATCAGGGACAAGGCAAGTCGCCGCAGGCGATTGTTGAGGCGATGGACCATTTGAAACGTGCGTTAAGTCTGCGTGCCAAAATGGAGCCGGTGGCGGATCAGGTGGTCACGCGTATCGGGGAGATTATCCATGTTGCCGCTAACCAGATTGAAGCGTTGCTCAATGCGCCGACCCTGAGCGAAGGTGCGGCGAAGTGCGTGGCCGATATCATGACGCCAAACGGCGAGCGTTTTCTGCGCCGTCTCGGCAGCCATTTTCAGCACCGCACCCCGGTGGTGATGGATGAGAACAGCGGCCATTTCCGCATGAGTATGGGGGAGGTTCGTATGGAAGTGCTGGACGGTATTTTCCGCGTCACCCTCACCGCGTTGAATGAAGAGAAGCTGACCGAGATGCAGCATATTCTGGTGCGCCATCTGGAAGAGGCGGCGGTCCGTGAAACGCTGGAAGTGATATGGCAGCAGGTTTAAGGTAAAAACCGCGCGATAAATCGCGCCGCTACCGAATTTTTCCCGTTTTGTAGCGGCGCGATTTATCGCGCAAATCCGTGCATCCGTGTCGTCAATTATTGCCCGGTCTGTAGCGGCGCGATTTATCGCGCAAATCCGCGCATCCGTATCGTCAACCATTGTCCGGTTTGTAGCGGCGCGATTTATCGCGCAAATCCGCGTATCCGTATCGTCAATCATTGTCCGGTTTGTAGCGGCGCGATTTATCGCGCAAATCCGCGCATCCGTATCGTCAACTATTGCCCGGTCTGTAGCGGCGCGATTTAACGCGCAAATCCGCGCATCCGTATCGTCAACCATTGCCCGGTCTGTAGCGGCGCGATTTATCGCGCAAATCAGAGCGACTAGCGAAAATCCGCCGCCAGCGCCGAGGTGGCTTTCACCAACAATCCCACATCGCTACCCACCGCAACAAAGGTGGCACCCAGCTCCAGATAACGGGCGCAGAGCCTGGGATCAGCACTCAAAATTCCCGCCGCTTTACCGTGAGACTGAATGCGTACCAGCGCCGCCTCAACCACCTCCTGGACTTCCGGCGCACCGGGCTTGCCGGGAAAACCCATATCCGCCGCCAGATCGGCAGGTCCAATAAACACCCCATCGACCCCGTCAATAGCGGCAATGGCATCCAGTTGCGCCAGACCAGCACGGCTTTCCACCTGCACCAGCAGGCAAATCTGTGCATTGGCGCTGGTGAGATAATCTGGTGTGCGGTTAAAGGCTGAGGCCCGTGCCAGCGCCGCGCCGACGCCACGGATACCCTGCGGTGGATAACGCACCGCCTTCACCAGCGCCTGCGCCTGTGTGGCACTCTCCACCATCGGGATCAGCAACGTTTGTGCGCCAATATCCAGCAACTGCTTAATCAGCCAGGGAGCATCCATTGGCGCACGCACCACCGTATGCGCGGACGAGGCTGCCAGCGCCTGTAACTGCTGCATCAACAGCGGTACGTCATTGGGGGCGTGCTCGCCATCCAGCAGCAGCCAGTCAAACCCGGCACCGCCACAGATCTCAGCACTGTAAGGATTGGCGAGCGCCAGCCACAGGCCAATTTGCGGCTGTTGGTTGTGCAGCGCCTGTTTAAAACGATTAATCGGTGCAGACATCATTACCTCACGCAAAGTAGCAGCTGACGGAACCGTGACGGCCATAGTCAGCATGGATGGTGTCGCCGTGACGGGCCTCGATCGGACGGATAAACGAACCGGCAAGCACGATTTGGCCGGCGGCAAGATGGTCGCCATACTGCGCCAGTCGGTTCGCCAGCCAGGCGATGCCGCGTGCCGGATGGTTCAGAACCCCGGCCCCTAAACCGGTTTCCTCGACGGTGGCGTTGCGCGACACAATCGCGCCCATCCAGCGCATATCGACATTTTCTGGCGCGAACAACTGGCTACCTAACACGATGCCTGCGTTGGCGGCATTATCAGAGACGGTATCGACGATAGTGCGCGCTTTGCCGCTGGCAGCATCGCTACGCACGATGCGGGTGTCGAGAATCTCCAGCGCCGGTAGCACATAAGCGGTGGCGGCCAATACCGCTTCAACGTCCACGCCTGGCCCGCGCAGTGGCGCGTTAAGTACGAATGCCAGTTCCGCCTCGATACGTGGCTGAATAAAGCGGTCAGCCGGGATGGTGGCCCCGTCATCAAACACCATGTTGTCGAACAGCACGCCGGAATCGGGGGTGTCGATATTCAAGGCGTACTGCATCGCTTTCGATGTCAGGCCAATTTTCCAGCCGATGACCTTCCGCCCGCCGTCGATTTTTTGCCGCACCCACGCCTGTTGCACCGCATAGGCATCATCCAGCGTCATCTGCGGGTAGCGCAGCGACAACAACCCGGTCTGGCTGCGGCTACGCTCGGCCTGGTCCAGCGCTTCGACGGCGGCGAATAACTCGCTCTGGCTTAACATGGTCACACCTCATCCTTAACGTGATTGCGCAGGGTGCCAATCCCTTCGGCGTGGACTTCAATCACATCACCGGGCTTCAACCAGACCGGTGGTTCAAAGCGCGCGCCCGCACCGGTGGGGGTGCCGGTAAAGATGATGTCGCCGGGATTGAGCGGGATAAAGGTTGAGATATAGGCGATGATCCAACGGAATGAGAACGTCATATTGCAGGTGCGGTCGTCCTGACGCAGTTCACCGTTAACATGGGTGGTCAGACGAATATCCGCGATCTGCGCGGCTTCGGTGAAGGGCACCAGCCACGGGCCAATCGCGCCGGAACGATAGAAGTTCTTACCCTGAGTGACATTGAATTTACTGTGTCGCACCCAGTCGCGCACCGTGCCTTCATTGCCAAGCGTAATGGCGGCGATATGGTTTAACGCCTCGCTTTCAGGAATCCGGCGACCAGATTTGCCGATCACCATCACCACTTCACCTTCGTAATCAAGCTGCTCACTCTCGGCGGGGCGCAGCAGCGGCTGCTGATGGCCGGTGAGTGATTCAGGAAAACGGACAAACATCGACGGATAATCCGGCGCGCTCTGTCCGTCTTTATATTCGGCGTTGCGGTTGGGGTAGTTCACACCGATGCACAGAATTTTGCCCGGTTGCTCAAGCGGCATCTCGAACTGGATATCGGTCAGGGCATAATCCACCGGCAGGTTTTGCGCCTCGGCGGCCAGCGCGGTGAGGGCGTTATCAGCGATCACCGCATCCAGCGTCGGCCAGCGATCGGCAAAGCGCGGTTTAAGGTCAATCACCCCAGCGCCACTGATCAAACCATAGCTTTGTACCTGACCCTTTTCGGCGGAAAAACGGATAAATTGCGGTCGTTCCACGGGTTTTCTCCCCATTTTGGCAAAAATGCGGCGAGCAGAAGCCCGCCGCTCCCAGCATGAAGGCTGAGCAGTTTTCAAGACACAGGAGGGTTTGCGGCGTTGACGCAGCGCCGTGGCGCGTTATGCCAGGTTGAACATGCGCGCGGCGTTACCACCCAGAATGTTGGCTTTGTCTTCGGCGCTGATATCAAGACTCTCGATGGTTTCAATGCCTTTAAAGAACCAGTCTTTACGGATCGGGTAGGAGCTGCCGTACAGGATGTTTTTGCCGCCAATCACTTTCACTGCGGCTTCCAGTTGCGCTTTACCCCATTGCGGCGCGCCGGAGGTATCAAAGAAAATGTTGTTGCTCAGTTGCGCACGCAGGTTGCCGGTGCCGGTCTGGAAACGATCCACCGCATCGTTGAACTGATGTTGTGGCGGTACCAGCATATCGGCGAAGGCGTAGAACGCACCGCCCAGCATCGAGTGGATAAAGCGCAGGTTTGGCAACTCATCAAACATGCCGCTGAACAGCTCACGACCCACCGCAGTCGCCTGATCCACGCAGCGACCAAACTGGCGACGCTGGTTGGTGTAAGGCAGCACGGAGTTGAAATCCACCGGCAGCGGGGTGTGGTGAACCACCACCGGCACCTTGAGGTCGTTGAGGAACGTCAGGTATGGACGGAACGCCGGGTCATCGAGGTAGATTTGGCCGTAGTGCGCCACGATTTGCGCGCCACGGAAACCGAGTTGATTCAGGCAACGGTCCACTTCACGCAGACAATCGTCAGTCCCCCACGGCGGAACCACCGCCAGCGCTGACATGCGGCCTTCGCTGCGTTTCACGTATTCCGCCATGCGGGTGTTGACCTCTTTACAGGTTTCCAGATCCAGCCACTCCTGCCACACCGGCAGACGGAAAATGGCGTGATCAACCCCGGCTTTCTCCATATCCGCCAGTTGGCTTTCCAGCGTGTATTGCCCTTCGGCGTAGTTGAGGTTAACAAAGCCTTTCGGCTGCTCAATGATCAGCTGGCTCAGTTCCTTGCCTTCAATTTTCTCCACGCGGGTGTGCACGCCATATTGTTTTGGCACGCAGTCGAGAAATGAATTCAGCAGTTTCTTGTCAGAAAACAGCTCGCCCGGCAGCCAGTGCATGTTGGCATCGATAATTTTGCTCATAGTCAGTTCCTTTCTGTCTCAATTAAGGGGATAAATTATTTTTGGGTGGCAAAAACCGATTTGTATTTCGTCGGTTGGTCGGTCTCTTTTTCTGTCGGGATGCGCATACCGGCTTTGGCGTGGTACTCGCTGAAAATCGACAGGGCTTCTTCGTGCGGGAAGATGTTTTCAATGTCGTCGAACGGCTTACCACCGCTACGTTCTTCGACGATACGGCGCACCACTTCCGGGCCTTCGCCGCGTGATGCCAGCACCAGCCAGTTCACCTTCTCGCGGCGCTCCAGCTCATAGGCTTGCAACGCGGCGACCGGGTCAGCGATGGTGGCGAGTTTCTCGGCGATGACGCGGGCATCGACAAACGCCTGGCAGACGCTATTGCCACCGCGCGGATACATGGCATGGGCTGCGTCGCCGAGCAGGGTGATGCGGCCAAATGACCATTGCGGTAACGGGTCATGGTCGATCAACGGGAACAGATAGCATTCGCGGGCGTTGCGGATCATGGCGCTGACATCGATAAAATCGAGCTGGCAGTCGTCAAACACATGCTCAATCTCTTTGACGCCGGTTTCCTGGTTCCAGTCTTCTTCGCTTTGTGGTTTCTCGTTCTGCTCAATCACCCAGTTCACCAGTTGATTGCCCTGGTCATCGACGTTGTTCTGGATCGGATAGACGATCAGCGTGCCCTGACGAATCGGATCGCCGATATGCAGAATGCTGCCGCCGGTTTTGAACGGCGGCATCACGGTGACGCCGCGATATAAGGTCAGACCGGAGAAGTGGCTGCGGGCTGATTCCGGCAGCAGTTTGCTGCGCACCACCGAACGGATACCATCGACGCCAATCACCACATCGGCGCGCACGCTTTGCGGAGCATTGGGATTGAGACGGGTATCAAAATGCACGGTTACGCCGCTGTCATCCTGTTCGAAATGGCTGCAACGGCAACCAAGGGTGATGGCATCCGCACCGAGGCGTTCCTGTACCGCTTTGTACAGCATCATTTGCAGATGGCCGCGATGGACGAAGCGTTGGTCGTATTCGTAGCCCATATGCTTGCCGCATTGCTCGCCAAAAATTTGCTGGCCGTAGCCGGTATAGAAAATGGACTCTTTAGCTTCTACGGAGATGTCGACAAAGGCGTCGTACAAACCCATTTCAGTAATTTCTTTCACCGCATATGGCTTGATATCTACGCCGACTCCCAGCGGTTTGATTTCAACGACGGCTTCAAACAGGCGCGGGCGAAAACCCTGTTGATGCAGGCGCAGGGCGGCAGCCAAACCGGCCGGGCCGGCACCAATGATGACGATATCCAACATAATGACTTCCTCTTGTTATTCAGAGTTAACTGTGGCTTTTCAGGGTATTAGCTTTGAGCCCGTGACCGGGCTGGCGCTGTACATCGCGCAGCCAGATCGGTAATCCGGCGAGGCAGACCACCAGACCACCGATAACCAGCAGTGCCAGCGACTGCGGGTCTTCGCTGTTCTGCGCGGCGATAAACAGCGGTGGACCTAAGAACACACCGACCAGCGTCAGTTGGGTGATCAGACCGCTGGTGGCTCCGATGCTTTCGCGTGATGGCGCGACCACCGGAGCCAGCGCCCACATGCCCACCAGCAAACCGCTGCCGAACATAAACAACCAGGAGGCACCTATGGAGAACATAAAGCCGAGCGGCAGGGTGAAAATCGCCAGCGCGGGTGCGCCGGTCAGTACCAGGCCCACCACGCCAATCGCGGCAGCTCTGACACCCCGGTTCAGCAATGCGCCAACCATCAGGCAGCCAATGCCGTTACATACCATCGCCACCACGTTCCAGTGGGCGACTTCCAGCAGAGGCACGCTGTAGCGTTTGGCGAGATACGGGGCGAGGGTGGAGATAATGCCGGTTTGCAAAAAGGCATCAGCACCGAAGGAAATACCCAACAGATAGATCAACGGGCTACGCAGCACGGAGCGTAAGCCTCGGGTGCGTGAGAATTGTGCCTTCTCTTCTGGCGTGCGACGCGGCAGGCTGACGGTGGCGACAAACGCCAGGGCCAGCGTCAGGACCGAGTGCGCCAGGAAGGCAGCACGCCAGTTGCCAAAATGGTCGGCCAGACCGGCTGAGAGGAACGGCAGCAGAAAACTGGCAGGAACAAAGGTGGACCACAGCGCCATCGCCATATTACGTTGCTTACCGGTGGTGATGCGGATCAGCAAGGTCACGGCGGCCACGGCGGTTAACACATAACCGATGCCGGTAACGATGCGCCCGCCCAGCAGCAGATTAAACGACGGTGCCGCAACCACGCAGATATCCCCCAGCACAATCACCACGGCACCGATTAGTAACACCACCCGATCCCCGGCGCGGTCGACAATATAACCCGCCAGCAGCGCGCCGAGAGCCACCATCAACGATGGCAGCGACATAATCAGGCCGATCTGGCTGTGTTCAAACACATGAAACTCTTTGGCAATCGAACCTAACTCAGTCACCGCTTCGCTGACCGTCATGGCTGCCATCACGCCGAGCGCGTAGGCGACCAGAATCCGCACCAGCGGGTTTTGAATAAATGTACTCACGATCCGTTCTCCCAATAGCTGATTTCACACAGGATTTAGCGTTATGGACTGACGCAGGCGCTTAGCCATCATTGGCAAGGGCGAGAAAGCGCTCCAGCGTGGGCGGATCGATCGGGGTTTCCGGCTGGATGACCGGAACGTTGGCGAAGGGCGTCGCTTCGGTAAACCACTTGTTTTGCGCCGGGAGTCCCCACTGGTCGGCACGTTTGGGATCGGCCAGATTCCAGCCAAGCGCCGGTTCGATGTCGATATGTTGATAGTGGGTATTAAACAACTCGATACGATGGCCGTCGGGATCGCGGAAGTAGACGAACAGGGCACCGCTGATGCCGTGACGACCCGGACCTCGTTCCAGTTGCGGTGCGTAACCGAGCGCACCGGCCACGTCACAGGCGCGGATCATGTCGTTGGTATCAGGCAGGGTGTAGGCAAAATGGTGCAGGCGCGGCCCCGGCCCCTGGGTGAAGACGATATCGTGCGGATTCCCTTTGCGCTGTAGCCAGACGCCCCACAGATGTTGATTGTCTTCGACCTGCGACCAGGTGTATTCGCTGACGCGAAAACCCAGTGGCTGATAGAACGACCAGGCCTGACGTACATCGCTGGTTTGTAACTGATAGTGGTCAAGGCGCTGGGCGCTGGCACCGCGATAATGCTGGTAATTTTTCAGCATGCGCTCACAGGCATCCATCGACGCGCAGAATTCCAACGGGACGCCAACATGGTCGGTGACATGCAGGGTTAAGCCCTGAAAGGGCACCTCAACAATGCGCGTTTCCTTACCCTGTGCGGCGAAATAGTCTTCCGCTTTATAGATATCGTCATCGCGGCACACGCGCATCCCGATACGGGCGCAGTGGGTATCGCTGGCTTTTTTTAACACCAGGCTGTGATGCCCACGTTCCTCTAATCCGCGCAGATACACGCTGGACGCATCCTCATCACTGACCACCAATCCGATTAAATCGGTGTAGAAGCGTTTGCTGGCCTCAAGGTCGCGAACGTTCAGGACAACATGACTGGCACGCGTCACGTTGAAAGGTGGCTCCAAAACCAACTCATCGATCTGTGGCATGGGTATGTTCTCTCTTTCAGATAAAAGGGGTACCGCTCAGTGTTGTTGTAATAAATTTAGATATATCGTGTTAATAGATATATCTCATAATGTTGCCGGGATAGGAGATCGAGCGCACAGATTGAAAGGAAAATTTTTGCGGTGTGATAAATCGAATAATGCCAGTACCGTAGCGGCGCGATTTATCGCGCAGGTTTGTATCGCACTGTATCTGCCTCGCTCCCCAATACATCGCGAGGCAAAAATCCGGGTGAGCAGAAACAAGCGCTATACATCGGGGTGGTGTAATTCAGGCGTTGTCACTTACACATCAAATTTTCTGGAGAGAACGCCATGTTACGTAAATCACTGTTAGCGACCCTGATGACCGCCACCGCCCTGTTTGCTACCACTGCTGCGGTGGCTGCCCCGACTGAAGCCGATTACGCCCAGGCCTTCCACACCATCCACCAAGTGAAAGCCGGGGTGCTGAATGTCGGCTATGTCGATATTGGCCCGCGTGATGGCCAGGCGGTGATTCTGTTACACGGCTGGCCGTACGATATTCAAAGCTATGCTCAGGTTGCGCCACAGCTGGCGGCACAGGGCTATCGCGTTATCGTACCTTACCTGCGCGGTTATGGTTCAACCCGCTTCCTCTCTGCCAGTACGCCACGTAACGGTCAGCCCTCAGCGCTGGCGGCTGACACCGTGGCATTGATGGACGCGCTGGGGATCAAACAGGCGGTCTTCGCCGGGTTTGACTGGGGTGCACGTACCGCCGATATCGTGGCGGCGCTGTGGCCGGAGCGCGTGAAATCGCTGGTTTCCGTCAGCGGTTATCTGATCAGCAGCCAGGAGATCGGTAAAAAACCGCTGCCGCCGCAGGCGGAGCTGCAATGGTGGTATCAGTTCTATTTCGCCACCGAACGTGGCCGTGAAGGCTATGCGAAGAACACCCATGATTTTGCCAAATTAATCTGGCAGCAGGCGTCACCGGGCTGGAAATTCAGCGATGCGACCTTTAACCAAAGCGCGCAGGCGCTGGATAACCCGGACCAGGTTGCGGTGACGGTCAGCAACTATCGCTGGCGTATCGGGATGGAACCGGGAGAAGCGAAATATGCCGCCTATGAGAAAAAACTGGCGACGCTGCCGGTGATTAGCGTGCCGACCATTACCATCGAAGGGGATAACAACGGAGCGCCGCATCCGGCTCCGGCGGCATATCGGGCAAAATTCAGCGGCAAATATGAGCATCGTACCTTCAGCGGCAATATTGGTCATAACCCGCCCGCCGAAGACCCGCAGGATTTTGTGAAAGCTGTCGTTGATGCGGCAAAAATGTAATTCTGTGGTAATAAGTTATTGTCGGACCGGTATTTTATGACCGGTCTTTTTTGTCTGGCCCGCTGACAGGAGGTTGTTTTGGAGCACATTGATCACATCCTGGTTGTTGATGATGACCGGGACATCCGCGAACTGATCACCGACTATCTGGTGAAATCGGGTTATCGCGCCACCGGTGCCGCCAATGGCCGTGAGATGCGTGCGGTGCTGGCAGCGAATGCGATAGACCTGGTGGTGTTGGACATTATGATGCCGGGTGATGATGGTCTGACCTTGTGCCGCCAGCTACGCAGCGATCCACAACGTAATCTGCCGATTTTGATGCTGACGGCGCGCAGCGAAGACAGCGACCGTATCCTCGGGCTGGAGATGGGCGCGGATGATTATCTGATCAAACCCTTTGTCGCGCGTGAATTGCTGGCAAGGATCAAAGCGATTCTGCGCCGTACCCGCGCGCTGCCGCCCAACCTGCAAATCACCGAAACTGGTCGCCTGATTGCTTTTGGTGACTGGCAACTGGATACCTCGGCGCGCCATCTGCTGGATACCGACGGGGTCATCGTCGCGTTGAGCGGGGCGGAATACCGTCTGCTGCGGGTGTTTCTCGATCATCCGCAACGGGTATTAACCCGTGACCAGCTGCTGAACCTGACTCAGGGGCGCGATGCCGAACTGTTTGAACGCTCGATTGACCTGTTGGTCAGCCGTTTGCGCCAGCGGCTGCGCGAGGACGCGCGCGAACCCGCGTACATCAAAACGGTACGCAGTGAAGGTTATGTGCTGGCTGCGCCGGTCACCATTAAAGAGGTCAATGTATGAGGCTCTGGCCGCGTTCGCTGTTATCGCGTCTGGTGTTGATTGTGCTGCTCGGGCTGGTGCTGGCAAACGGTATGACGGTGGTCAGCCTGATGATTGAACGGATGAGCAGCGCCAAAACCGTGATGCTCGGCAATCTTGAATACGATGTGGCGACCAGCGTGGCAATCCTGGATCACCTCTCCCCGTCAGAGCGTCCCGGTTGGCTGGCGAAGCTGGCGCGTGGCAATTATCGCTATGAATTGTCGGCGGGGCAGCCAGGCCCCTGGCCGGATAGCTGGCGGGCGCGGGATGCCATCCGCTCGTTGCAGGAGACGCTGGGCGGCCAGTACCCGTTGACCTTTACCAATGTACCCGGCCCGCGTCTGCATATTCAGGCCCATATCACCTTACACGATGGTGCGCCGCTGACACTGGATCTCTGGCCGCGCATGCCGGCGATTGCGCGCTGGTTGCCGGTGGTGTTGTTTGCCCAACTGATCTTGCTGGCGGTCTGTGCCTGGATAGCGGTACGTCAGGTGGTCAGGCCGTTTATGCGTTTCACCCAGGCAGTGGAAGGATTAAAACCGGCCAGCGCCAGTGCCAGCATCATGCCGGAAAATGGTCCGGCAGAGGTGCAACAGGCCGCGCGGGCATTTAATGCAATGCAGTTGCGGATTCAGGATCATTTGCAGGAACGAGCACAGATTCTGGCGGCGATATCCCATGACCTGCAAACCCCTATCACCCGTATGAAGTTGCGGGTTGAGATGTCGGAACAGCCCGAACTGCGCGACAAGTTGCTGGGCGATTTAGACAATATGAGCCGCCTGGTACGCGAGGGCATTGACTATGCACGCTCCGCACAAATACCGGATGAGACGCCGCAGCGTGTCAGCCTCAATGCGTTTTTGGATAGCATTGCCTGTGATTACCAGGATGTGGGTAAAGCGGTCAGCTTTTTGCCCTGCACGGGGCCGGATAATTTCAGCATTCGTCAGCAGGCGTTACGCCGCATTATGACCAACCTGATTGATAATGCGCTTAAGTTTGGTTCTCAGGCTGAGGTGGCGTTATCCGGAACGGCGGAAGGCGGCATGAACATTCATGTGCGTGATAACGGCCCCGGCATTCCGGAAGACGAACTGGAAGCGGTGCTGAAACCATTTTACCGGGTGGAAAGTTCCCGTAATCGTCACACCGGCGGTACCGGGCTGGGATTGGCGATCGCTTCGCAATTGATCAATCAGATGTCAGGGAGCCTGATATTGAGTAATCGCGCGCAGGGAGGGCTGGAGGTTCAGATTATATTAAGGGGATGAGCGGCGGTATTCTCAGGTGGTTGTCCCTGATTCTCAGTATTAATTCATATCTGTTGGTGGGATAAGTGTGCATTTTATCTCACCCCTCTGTTGTGATCATCATTAATTCATAATCAAATTATTCTTTTTCTATTTTCCTGACCTCATGGCCGTGACAGGGTACCGGTGCTCAATCGCCACTATTATGCCTAAACCTAAGGGAACGGGTTGAATATGAAAATATCGAATTATGTGATAGCCGCCAGTCTCGGACTGGCTATTACGCCATTGGCATCTGCTGCATTGTTATCGGAAATATCGGCACTCAGAGAAATCAACCTCGGTTTTGATTCCATATGTGCCTTCGATGTGACGCCAGTCGGGGATGTTTATCTATTGGGTCTGATGAATGACAATCGCAAAGTAATACGCTACACCGTGGTCAAAAATGATTTCAAGACCCTCTATTCCGGTGAAGTGAAAAGCCGCTATAATAGCAATATATTATGCGACTCACGGGAAAACATTGTACCTGGCGACCGTGATGATTTTTATTTTCGTGCCGAATGGAGTTATGATCCTGATTTCCTGGAAAGCCGTAATTATGGCTCCATCCATCATGTGAAATTTAAACAACAGCAGAGTGAGACGGTATTTAGCCACAAGGATACCAGTATCAACAGTCTGTTCCTGAATAAAAACAGCAAGCGTTTATATGCCACAATGGCACCAATCTGGTCGCCCGATCGGCATCACACCACGGTGATGGCGCATGACATAACTACCGGTGCCACGCAGTGGCATGAGCGTTATCTGTATGCATCCAAAGGGAGCATTGCCAGCCATGATCGGTCTAAACTTTATCTGCTGGGTGAGGATAAAGCACAGCTAATTGACCTGGTCAATAATACGATCATCTATGAAAGTGAGTCGTTAATTGGCGCTAATCTGGCCACTAGCGATGATAAAGGTAACGTTTATGCTGGCAACCTTAACGGTAAGCAGGGGCGCGTATTTATGGCAAAACTCCAGCCATTTTCATCCTCACCTGCGCCTTTGCAATGGCTGATTCCTTACTCAGAAGATCTTACCCACGATGTCTTCAGCCGCGCGGTCGTTGCGCCTGATAATTCACTCTTTATTAGCAGCGCAACCACGGTGAACGGCGCGGGCATCTGGCAACTCGATCCTAATACCGGTGAGCGCATTTCGTTTATTTTCCCACCTTCAATGGACATTGATACCCGTCCTGAATTTATTGCCTCTGCGGTTTTCGATAATCAGACCGGAATGGGATACAGCTATTCCTCTTTTAAACTCCGTAAGGATTCACGGGATAATGTACACGATATCTGGCGCTTTTCACCTGATGGGAAAACCTCCGAAAAATTGTTCACGGTTAGCGACGGTATATATGTACCACGCGGTTTTGGCCTGGTGAATAATCACCTGTTAGTCGCGATAAAAGATACCCTCTATGTCTATAACCTCAATCAGGAAGAAAATGAACTGGATTATAAGGGAGTAAAAAATAACGGACCGGATACCTTTACCCGTCATGATGCCGATCAGGGCCTTACCATCCAGTATCAGGCTCCGCCGGAAAGTGCAGGTCGTCATGATTACTATCTCTTTAGCCTGATAGGTGAATCTGTCGCGGTGACGGTCACCCCCTGAAGCGTAACCACTTTGTAGCTTTATGTATCAACGCCACCCCCGGACATGCAAGACGACAAAAACCGGGGGGAGCGGAAACGTTGTGAACACAACCAACGGGTTAAATAACGTCACTGCCAGATGACGCAGTGGTTAATTTCACTCAATCATGTTCACGAGGTTTCTGATGAAAAAGTTCCTGTTTAGTACACTCGCCGCCGTTATCCTCTCTTCGTCCTGGTCGGCGCTGGCTGCGCCGGTTGACACCGTGGTGTTGGTACACGGTGCGTTCGCCGATGGCAGCAGTTGGAATCAGGTGATCCCGCAACTGCAATCCCATCATCTCAAGGTGATCTCCGTTCAGCTGCCGCTGACCTCATTACAAGATGATGTGGCCGCAACCCGGCGTGCGATAGCGCGTGCGCCGGGTAATGTGGTGCTGGTGGGGCATTCATGGGGCGGTACGGTGATCACCGAAGCCGGGAACGATGCACGCGTCAAAGGTTTGGTATATATCGCAGCCTTCGCGCCAAACGCCGGGCAATCCACCGGTGAGCTGGCAGGGAGTTATCCACCTCCGGCGGGTAGCGCGGATATCACCAAAACGCCGGACGGTTTCCTCTATTTGCCTGCCGCCACGGTGGCGAAGGACTTTGCCGAAGATAGCCCGGCTGCCCGGCAGAAAACCCTGACGGTGACACAAGGACCGATCCGCGCAGCGGCTTTTGGTGACAAAGTCAGCCAGGCTGCCTGGACGCAAAAACCGAGCTGGTATCTGGTCAGTACCCAGGATCGCATGATCAACCCGGATCTGGAACGGGCGATGGCACAGCACATTCACGCCCACACCCGCAGCGTGGCCGCCAGTCATACCTCAATGTTGAGCCATCCCACCAGCGTCGCGCAGATCATCACCCAAGCGGTCGATGGCAGTAACGCCCAATAACCCACAGGGGAAAAAACCTATGTCATTCATTATTGCGTTTCTCGCCGGGATGTTGACGTTGCTGAGTCCCTGTACGTTGCCGGTGATCCCGTTGGTGTTTGCCAGCGTGCGCGGTAAAAAAGGTCAGATGGTCGCTCTGCTGGTGGGGATGGTGTTGGTCTTCACCGTCGTGTCTCTGCTGATTTCGGTCGCCAGTAGCTGGGTGGTGCAGGTGACGCAAGCGGGGCGCTGGCTGGCGTTGTTATTCCTGGCACTGACGGCCGTCACGCTGCTTTCGACGCGGGCGGCCCAGGTAATCACCGCACCCTTGACGCAGTTGGGTAACCGTATCAATGACGCCAGCAATCGACGTAGCGGCCTCGCCGCAGCGCTGCTGGCGGGGTTGGCGATTGGCATGTTGTGGTCGCCCTGCGCCGGGCCGGTGCTGGGGGCGATTCTCAGCCTGGCGATCACCGCCAAAGATCCCCTCTCCGTTGGCTCGCTGCTGATTGCCTATGGCAGCGGTTGCGCACTGATGCTGGCGCTGCTGTGGTTTGCCGGGCGGGGATTGCTGGCCCGCCTGCGTCCAGGGTTGGCGGTAATGACACGTATACGTCAGGGGGCGGGCGTGTTGATGTTGGCTTCGGTGGCGTTACTGGCCAGCGGCAGGCAGGGCGTTTTACAGGCAGGGCCGCAGCTGGCGCAAAATCTTGAACAGCGCTTAAGCCACTTCCTGCCGGCCAGCGCCCCCAAAATCACCCCGGTGCCGGTGGTCGAGCAGACACACAGCGGCTTCCCTGGGCTGGAGGGGGGAACCTCCTGGTTCAACAGCGTGCCGCTCAATCGTGCCGATCTGAAAGGTAAGGTGGTGTTGATTGATTTCTGGACCTATGACTGCATCAATTGTCAGCATACGCTGCCGCATGTGCGTGACTGGGCGAAGAAATACCAGGCGGAGGGGTTGACGGTCATTGGCGTTCACACGCCAGAGTATCCGTGGGAACGCGACCCGGCGGCGGTGGCACGCGCCATCAAGCAGTGGGGATTACCGTATCCGGTGGTGGCCGATAATAACTACGCCATCTGGAATCGTTTCGGCAATATGTACTGGCCTGCACATTACATTTTCGATGCTCATGGTCAGTTGCGTTACACCGCGTTTGGCGAAGGGGATTACGCCGGGCAGGAAAAGGTGATTCAGCAACTGTTGCAGGAGGCAAAAGCCTGACGTAGCGGCGCGATTTATCGCGCTGCTACGTGCGCGGGGCGGTAAAAACCCGCGCGATAAATCGCGCCGCTACGCGACAGTGAGCGCGCGCGATTCCAGAAACGCGGTGATCCCCGCTTGTCCCATCTCGCGTCCGATACCCGAACAACGAAATCCACCAAAGGGCGCACGGGGTTCATGTGTCAGGGTATTTATCATCACGCGTCCCGCCAGAATCTGCTCACCAATCTGGCGGGCATGGTTTTCATCTGCGCCAATTACCAACGCCGACAGGCCATATTGGGTATCGTTGGCAATGGCGATTGCTTCCTGCTCATCACGGTAAGTCAGCATGCACAGCACCGGACCGAAGATCTCGTCGCGTGCAATCGTCATCTCATTGCTGACATCGCTGAATAAGGTAGGTTTGACATACCAGCCGTCACGCAGAGCATCTGGTCGTCCGACGCCCCCGGTCAGCAAACGGGCACCCTGTTGCACGCCGATATCAATGTAGCGCTGGACCCGCTCCCATTGGCGCTGGTTAATCATCGGGCCGATGGTGGTCGCGGCATCTGCCGGAGGCCCCGAACGCTGGCGCTGCACGGCAGCGGTCAGTTCATGTTCAAACTCCGCTTTCCGATGTTCCGGCACCAGAATTCGCGTACCGGCAATACAGGCTTGCCCGCTGTTGATAAAGCCGGCCTGCACCGCCAGCTCGGCGGCATGGCGGGCATCAGCATCAGGTAAAATCAGGGTGGGGGATTTTCCACCCAGTTCCAGCGTGACCCGTTTAAAGCTGTCGGCTGCGCTGCGCAAAATGGCTTTACCTGTCTCGGTCGAACCGGTAAAGGAAATTTTCGCCACATCAGCACTGGTGCTGATGGCGTGGCCCACGCTGGCACCGCGTCCGGTGACGATATTGAATACGCCAGACGGCAATCCGGCGCGATCTAACGCCCTGGTCACCACGTCGGTTTGCCAGATGCTGAACTCGCTCGGTTTAATCACCGTGGTACAACCGGCGGCAATGGCGGTCGCCAGTTTATGGCAGATAAATCCGGCGTTGCTGTTCCACGGCGTGATCAACCCTGCCACCCCCAATGGCAGCATTTGTACCGTGGCGCGACCCGCCTGCTGCACAAAGGGGTAGGTGCGCAACTCGGTCATCACCTGTTGCACGACATCCGCTGGATAGCGCGCCATCCACTGCGAACGTGAAGCGGGGGCACCATATTCTTCGCGAATCGCCTCGTGCAACGCCTCTTCGCTTTGTTGCAGGACCTCGACCATATTGGCCAGCAACGCCAGGCGATCTGCGACGCTAAGGCGAGAAAAATCGGCAAAGGCAGCTTTGGCCGCCGCAATCGCTTGTAATGCATCGTTTTCATCTGCCAGCCGGGCTTTGCCGATAACGCTACCGTCAGCAGGTTTGATAATATCCAGCCACTCGGTGCCCGTCGGAGTGACAAAGCGGCCATTGATATAGATGTGTTCGAATGAGCGCATCAGGGGTTTCTCCTTGTTAGGCGGGTGTGCAGAGCAAGGTAGCACGCGGGCACTGGCGCTATAATCCGCCTAACCCTGCAAAGGGTATTGCGTCTGACGGAATAATCGATGAATCGAACCGGTATCAGTGAACTTGAAATTGTGCTGGCAGTGGCGCGGCGTGGCAGTTTTAGCGGCGCAGCCAGTGAGCTGGAGATCTCGCCTTCGGCGGTGACCAATGCTGTCGCGGCGCTGGAAAAGCGTCTTGGGGTGCGGCTGTTTAATCGCACCACGCGCAGCGTCGGGTTAACCGAGGCCGGGCGGCGTTTTACGCAGAAAATCGCTCCGGCGGTGGAGATGATCCGCAGCGCATCTGAAGAAGTTGCCAGCCAGCCCGCCGATCCCGCCGGGACGTTGCGTATCAATGTGCCGCCGGAAAGTTGTGCGCTGTGGTATGACGACATTCTGCTGCCGTTTCTCGCGCGCTATCCACGTATTCGCGCGGAGATCCACAGTCAGAAGGAGAAAGTGGATATTGTGGCGGCGGGTTATGACGCGGGTATCCGGCTGGCGGATGATATCCCGGCGGATATGATCGCGGTGAAGCTGACGCCACCGTTGCAGATGATTCTGGTCGCGTCCCCCGACTATATTTCCCGCTGTGGCGCACCGGAGCAACCGCAGGCGTTGAGCGATCATCCTTGCATCTGCATGCGTATGGCGGATGGCAGCATTTATCGCTGGGAACTGAGCCAGCAGCAGCGTCGCTATAAGGTTCAGGTCGAGCCGCAGTTGGTGGTGAATGACTTGGCTTCGGCGCAGAAAGCGGTCACCGGGGGATTGGGCATTGCCTGTCTGTCGCAGCGACATGTCGTAGCGGATATACAGGCTGGCAGGTTGGTGCGCTTAATGCCGGAGTGGCAGGTTAATCTTGGCGAGCTATGTCTTTATTATCCGGGCCACCGGCTGGTGCCACCGGCGTTGAAGGCGCTCACCGGCTTTGTCCGGGAGAGGTTTACGTAGCGGCGCGATTTATCGCGCAAAACGTTGATCGAAACGGAAGGGGATCTCCACCGCATTTTTAATCAGGGGCGCAAATTGCGGATGCTCGGGGTTGAGCAGGTAATTAAACTCAACCGGCGATAAGGCGCTGGGGACACGTAACGCAACAGATGCCTGGCTGTCGATCCAAAAATCACCAAACTCACGCAACGCAGCGGGGGCCTGCGCGGCCGCCCAGTCCTGCGGTAATTGCGCCGCATCAACCCATTGAATTAAATCGTCTGGCACCTCAATGCTTAACAGGGTGAAGAAATCGAGAATGCTGGCGCTTTGCAGGTGGATAAGGGTTTCCAGCATGGTGAGGGAGGCGGTTTCGGAAGCGTACACCATCGATACGCCGATGCTGTTCCAGCGACCGCCACCTTCCCTGGCACCGTAGCCGCTCCACGCCGAGCTGAGAAAACGCGTTTTCGTCATCCGATATAACTTCACGAATAGACACCGTGCTCAAGGCGGGTGATCAGTTTCAGCACTTCATAAGCGCCGGTTTCGGAGGAGACTAAATCGCCGGGTTTTTGATTACCGAGGGCGCGCGCAGGCTCGTTCAACCATTGCAGCGCCTTTTCTCTGTCGCCTTCAAACAGTTCCACGGCGCGATCCATGACGCGAATAAAACGCACCAGACGTTCGCTCTGTTCCGCAGTAAAACGGTTTTTTAGCCCACGGGTAAAGGTGGTGCCGGGGATGCCGGTCATATGGCGCAGATCAGCCTGCGTAATACGCGCCCATGACACGATACGGCTGGCGACGGAACCCTCGAGACCGGCATCAATCTGGCCCATCAATAGCACGCCATCGGCACTGGTTAACCCGGCGAACTGCCACAAACGCTCTGGCGTTACAGGGGTGGCCGGGAGAGTGAATTGTTTCATTGTGCACCTCCATTTGGTGAGTTAATTATAACCATATGGTGATGGAGTGCAATGTACTCAACGCAGGCTGGCGAGCAACCATTGCCCCAACTGCGCCAGTTCGGCCTGCTGTTGTGGATATTCACTCTCCAGACGCGTTAGTTGCGCGGCAACGGCTTCCGGGCGGTATATTACGCCGCTTAAACGTGCTGCCAGCGTTTCCAGCGGTGCCGGATTCAGGCTATCGGTAAAGATCTGGCAACGGCTGATGCTGCCGCGCTCAATGTCAAAATGGATCTCCACACCGCCCCAGCTAAAACGTTGGTCGAGCAGATGGGAGAAATCCGGTGCCTGGCCGAAATTCCACTCCCAACTGCTTTGTTTGGCAAATTGTTCGGCAAAACCGGGCAAATCAGGCAAGGCTTCAGGGGAGATAAATTCAGGCTGGCACTGATCCTGATAGTACGCGAACCACGACTGCGTGACCGCGTCACAAATTTTCGCATAACTGATATCCGGCATCAGTTCGATCAAATTTGCCACGCGTGAGCGCACGGAGCTAATCCCTTTGGCCTGCAATTTTTTGATGTCAGGATTGAGATAATCCGCCAGCCGTGACAGATCTGCGTTCATCAGGAAAGTACCGTGATGGAAACCGCGATCGGGTGTTTCGCGGTAGGCTGAGCCGGAAATCTTGCGCACATCGCCCGCCACATTGACCACGATATCATTACGACCCGAAGCCTCTGCGCTGATGCCAAGACTCGCCAGCGCGTGCAGGATAATCGCGGTTGAGACGCTTTTATCATATTCCGGTTTGCCAGCCATAAAGGTAAAGCAGCAGTTACCCAAATCGTGAAACACCGCGCCACCGCCACTGCTGCGGCGCGCCAGCTTGATGTGATCTTCCGCCATGCGCCGGGTGTTGCACTCTTTCCACGGATTCTGCGCGCGCCCAATCACAATGGTTTCCGCGTTTTGCCAGAGAAACAACACGCGCTGGGTGGTGGGCATCTGGCGGAAAATACAATCTTCTACCGCAAGGTTAAACCAGGGGTCGTTTGATTGGGACACTAACAAGCGCAAACTCGTCATACCGGACTCCGTTTCCATCATCAATGCGCCTGATGTTAAGCCATCCGCCACCAGTGAGCCAGTGCACAATCCTGGATTAAACTTTTTGCGCTAAAAAACACTAACCCATTGAAATGTTGTGCCCTTTGTCAGGATGCCCAAAGCGCGTCGGGCAATCACACATTACCCGGCGACATAATGCCGCCTATATCTGTAGGCGGTGAAGCAGCCTGCCTGGGGTTGCTCCTGAATCGCGGAGATAATAATGAAAATTGCTCTACGTCTGGCGTTGCTTACGGCGCTGACTTTTAGTGCGCCATTGCTGGCGCAAACCTTTGTTTATGTATCCGAAGCCAGTGACGGCAACATTGCCCGTTACAGTCTGAATGAGAAAACCGGCGCGCTGACCTTACTCGGGCAAACCTCCGCAGGGGGGAAAGTGATGCCGATGGCGCTGAGCGCCGATCATCATCGCTTGTACGCCGCGATCCGCAGCCAGCCCTTAAGGTTGATGAGTTGGACGATTGATGCGCAAAACGGCGATTTGTTGCAGGCCAACGAAACCCCGGCCGCAGCCAGTTATCCCTATATCAGTACCGACAGTCAGGGGCGTTTTCTGTTGGGTTCTTCCTATGATGGCGATGTGGTGCACGTTTATCGTCTGGCCGCTGACGGCAAGGTTATTGCACCGCCGGTGGCTGCGTATAAAACCGGCCATGCCGCGCACTCGGTGATTAGCGATGCAACCGGCCGTTCAGTTTATGTTGGCAACCTCGGGACCGATCGGGTGTTACAACTCAATCTTACCCCGGACGGCAGCCTGACGCCGATTGGCAGCGGTTTTGTTGCAACGGAAGCCGAGAATGGTGCGCGTCATTCCGTCATGTCGCCGGATAACCGTTATCTGTACAACATTGGTGAGATGGGCGGCATCATTACGCAATTTCAGCGCCAGCCCAATGGCGCGTTGAAAAAAATCGCCGAGTGGCCCAACGCTGTGGCAGCACAATATCATCTGCAACATGGTCGTGAGCGCCTGGCCGATTACAACGATCCCACACCGCGTATCTGGTCGGCGGATATCCGTATCACCCCGAATGGTCGTTTCTTGTATGTGACCGAACGCACCAGTAGCACGGTAACGGGTTATCGCGTTAATAAGCAGGATGGCAAATTAACCTTAATCGGCAGTTGGCCGGTGGAAAAACAGCCGCGTGGCATTGCGATTTCGCCCGATGGACGCTGGTTGATTGCCAGCGGAGAGAAAAGCAACGTCACCGGCAGCTACGCCATTAATCGACGCAGTGGGGTGCTCAAACGCGTTGGCAGCGCACCCGCTGGTGGCGATGCGAACTGGGTGACGGTGGTGAGTTACTGAAAACGTTAATCATCAGCAAGGCGCTAAAATGTGTGCCTTGCTGATGATATGCTTTGATTGGCAACGGTTTCCAGGTTTTGTAAGCGATCGATAATGATGTCAAAGGCCAGGTCTGTGCCATAAAACATTCCGGCAGCCTGCATAGCTTTATAATCGCGCGCCAGTGCACTCAGCATTTCCTTTTCAGGTAATAATCTTATCCCTCCAGATAAGCAGGCATCGTAATTGCTGAACCCACTGTAAAAGAACGTTTTCTTAATCTGCACAACATCCAGCAACAGTGACAAATCGTTCAAAGCACAATGACCAATTTTATGCGAGGCCAGTTGTGCCAGGTCATACCAATGTCGTGAAAGACGGTGGGCATTTTCCCTGATGTTTGGACGATGGCATTCGGCATGAATGAGCGTGACTTTTTCCCAGAACGTTCTCATTGGGGACAAGACGGAGATACGGGCGACAGGAAAAATCATGTCGGGTAAATAAGTTGCGATATCAGCGGTAATCGTTAGTTTATCCTGAGGGAGCACCGCATTACGTCCACCAAATTCAATCAGAATATGAGGGCGCAGGTAGGTACTACTGTGATTAACTGCGCTGGGATAAAAGATGCGCAATTCTTCGCCATTTGTACTCACCTCAAGGTTGATACTTTTACCTGGATGAGATCGCTTCAAGGAGGTTTGCAGGGCGGGAGCTAACGCAGTTGCAATATGTTCGGCAAGCCTGTGTTTTAAAGTATCAGATAACTTTTCACGTTTACTGCGGGAAAGCGTTTGAAGCGCTATCTCTTCATCCAACAAGCTGCGGTAATCAATGGTGACATCAATATCTTCGGAAAAACGCTCAATGGCCTGGTAGACCTTCGAAAGAGAGGTTCCGCCCTTGAAAGCCATAGGCTTACGACACGGCAAATCAAAGAGCAGGTTTAATACTTCACACAACCATATGTCTTTTTCGAGAATCTCAGCCCGACGGCCTGTCTGTGCAGAGAGGGCATTGAGAATGTCTGCCTGATCGGCCAGTTCCAGATGTAAAAAGTGAAATTGCGTTGCTGAAGCGACTCTATGATTTATAACTTCCTTGTTTTTCATACTGATTTAGTGCCTCGATCATCCAAAATGGCATCGCTGATTTTGCATTGCAAAGCGCCTGAAACTCTTCCACGGGGAGTTTCTCTTTGATGCAGGCAATGGTTTCCTGTGAAACCTGGTGTCGTCCCAGATACCACAATGCCGAGAGCGCCTGTCCAGCCAGACGTCCTGCCAGCACCAATTTTCGCGCGGCAACATGTTGTAAACGCAGGGTCATTTTACCCAATTGAATATTGCGCGTTGTACCGCTGGTATAAAACACCGGTTGTACCGGCATTTGGGTGGTGAAGCCAAAGCGTCTTGCGGCTTCTGCGCCATGGATCTCAATTTGGGCACCCTCTACTTTGGCTACCGTTCTGGCGACCACTTCTGCGGAAGGCATAACTTTTAATCCAAAACGGTTGATTCGGGGAACGAGGTAAAGCCCATGACCAATTCGCTCAATATGGCCGGATTTGCAGAAACGAGTAAGCGCTTGATCGATAGATGCACGGGAACCCACTTCGGCAAACAGTGAGGGAGTGAAAGGTTCCCCGGTTGGTTGTGCCGCAATCAGCTCTCTGATTGCCTGAGTTGTGGACATGGTGACCTCCGTTTGTCAGATATTTTATGAAAAAATCTGACATTCAACAAGTTCAGGTTGTCGATTTCACCCATACCAACTGTACCCCCTTGGCACGCGAGAAAAGCCGGCTTCTTTCAGCGCGCCAAGCAGCGGGGATTGTCCGGCGGGTTGATCGTCAACACGTTCCAGGGTAAAGCTGAGGTGTTTTTCCCGTCGAAGGGCTACGCCCAGTGCCAGCACTGCGGCATGTTGTTCATCGAAGGTGGCGTTGGTGGCAAACGTCATCAGTTCCTTACCGCCTTGCGGCAGATACAACAACACGCGACCAGCGGCGATCACCACCAGTGCGCCTTGACGGCGGGTGGGGCGATTTCCGGCCAGGCTGAGCGGCCACGGCAATTGCACACCGAAGGGGTTAGCGGGATCGAGCACCGCCAGCGCTACCGGGGTCCCCACCTGGCGTGGGCTATTGGCGAGTTGGCGCAGGCGATCAATCACCCTGTGGTCAGCGAACTGGGCGGCTCCCATGCCTGCGACAAAGCGGCCACGCAGCAAACGGCCGCTATCTTCCAGGCCACGCAACACCGGTTGCAATGCCGGAAAACCGCCGGGCACCTGCTCGGCGATAGCCGCGCCGCGACTGACGACAGCAAAGCGATCGAGCATATTTTCCGTCAGTGCCAGGGCGCGCTCGGTGTCGGCCAGCGTCGGGCGCGCCAGTAACGACCAGCGGCCCGCCATGCTATTGAGGCCGGGACCGCTGGCAACGAGGCGGGTTGGGGCAGCATACCCCCGATGTCCATGACGATGGCGGTGGGTACGTGGTCGCGGTGTGCTGGCATGACCGGTAACGCTGCGTAAGGCTGACCAGGTGTCGGTGGTGAGATAACCGCGCCAGGCCAGATCCCACATGGCCTGGTAAATCAGGGTGGGATCGCCTTCCTCAGACGTGAGGCGCGGGACCAGTTGGCGCACAAACCAACCGCTCCCATCCTGTAACAGCGTCAGGATCTGTTGTTGCAACGGCGTCAGGGCGACGTTTTGTCCTTGATCCGCGGGTGGCAAGGTTTCGGCGGCATACTCGCTCAGATGCAGTGACACCATCCCTTCTGCGGCTGCTGCGGTACGCTGTCCATGCCAGACCACTTCGCCACTGGAGAGCAGTTCGTCCAGCATCGCAGGCTGATAATCGCGCACCCGCGCCGGGAGGATCTGCGTTTCCCACAGCGCGGCAGGCAGGGCAATTCCCGCTAACTGTTCAATCACCCGCACCACGCCGTTGACGCCACTCAACGCCCCCTGAGCCTCACGCGCGCTGGCATCGCTGATGACTCCCTGACGCTCCAGCAGCAGGGTGACATAGACCGCCGGATCAACCGGTTTCGTGGCCTCACGCGCCGCCTGGAGCGAGCGCAGGCGCAGGCGACGGAACACATTTTCCGCCACCCACTGCGGTTCATCATCGTCAGCAGTGGTGAAGTCACCTTTCATCAGTTTGCCCTGCTGACGTAATTCTTCCAGCGCATCGGTCACCACGGCGACACCAAGGCCGAAGTGACGGGCGAGGTCTTTGCCGGTGAATAACGCGTGGGTACGGGCATAGCGCTGGAGCAAATCATATAACGGACGTGTCACGGGCTGGAGCAAGGCTGGCGGTAGTGTATCCGGCACGCGGCATCCCAGCGCATCACGCAGACGCGAGGCATCTTCTGCCAGCGCCCAGCGTGTCTCACCGGCAATGCTGACGCAAAAGATGCGCTGTGCCTGTTGCAAAGCCTCTAAACCGTCACTTAACGCCTCATCGCCGCTGTAGCGCAGCGCCAGTTCTGCGTGGGTTAACGGACCGACCTCGCGCAGCAGGTCTGACAACGCTTCGATACTGGTGGCGTGATAGCTGGCAGGCAGACGCTGTAACTCTTGTTCCACCCGCGCCACCATGTCAGCATCGAGCAGCTCACGCATATCCACTTCACCGAGCAGTCGCTTCAGCAGTTTGCTGTCCAGTGCCAGCATCGATGCGCGTTTCTCCGCCTGGGGAGCATCGCTGGCATACATAAATTCCGCCACATAACCGAACAACAGCGGTGCCGCAAAAGGCGAAGGGGATTCGGTGGTGACGTCTGCCAGCTGAATCTCTCCCTGTTGCAGACGTGCCATCAGATGGTGCAGGGCAGGAAGATCATAAACATCCTGCAAACATTCACGGGCGGTTTCGATCAGGATGGGAAAATCATCGAACTGGCGGGCAACTTCCAGTAACTGCCCGGCACGCAGTCGCTGCTGCCATAACGGCGAGCGTTTGCCCGGATTGCGGCGTGGCAGCAGCAGGGCGCGGGCGGCACACTCGCGGAAGCGGGCGGCGAACAACGCCGACTGACCGACCGACTGGCTCACCACCCGTTGCAGTTCATCCGGCTCAAACAGGAACAATTCAGCGCCAGGTACGCGACCGTCGCTATCGGGAAAGCGGGCGACGATACCGTCATCACTGGCCACTACGGCGGGATCGATGCCCATGATCCGGGTGATCCGCTCAGCCACCGCCAGCGCCCAGGGGGCATGGACGCGTTGACCATAGGGTGAATGCAGGATGACGCGCCAGTCGCCGGTTTCATCCCGACAACGCTCAATCAGCAGCGTACGGTCGGTGGGGAGCACGCCGGTCGCCTGGCGCTGCTCGGCGATCAGCGTCTGAATATTATGACGGGCATGGTCATCCAGGGTGTCGGCTATGGGGGCACCCTGATCAACCTCGCGCAGATAGCGCCCAATGGCTTCACCTAATGCGGCAGAACGCCCCACACCTTCGCCATGCCAGAATGGCAGACGCGCCGAACGCCCCGGTGCTGGTACCACCAACACCTGATCGTGGGTGATTTGCTGGATACGCCAGGAGGTAGCGCCGAGGGTAATAATGTCGTTCACCCGCGATTCATACACCATCTCTTCATCCAGTTCCCCGACTCGCCGCGCGCCAGTTTGTTCTTCTCCTTCCGGCAGCATCACGCTAAACATGCCACGGTCCGGGATGGTGCCGCCGCTGGTGACAGCCAGATGCTGCGCACCGGGGCGGCCACTCAGGGTGTGATTATGTCGATCCCAGATAATGCGCGGGCGCAGATTGGCGAATTCGTCTGAGGGGTAACGTCCGGCCAGCATATCCAGTACCGCTTCGAACGCGGCGCGTGGCAACGAGCGGAACGGATCGGCGCGCCGTACCAGAGCAAACCAGTCATCAAGCTGCAACGTCTCCATCGCGGCGGCGGCGACAGTCTGCTGGGCCAGGATGTCGAGCGGATTGTGAGGCGGGGCGATAGCATCCAGGTCGCCTGCCAGCATCGCTTCAACCGTGACGGCAGTATCCAGCAAATCACGCCGGGTACGGGGCCAGAATATTCCTTTGGGCGTGCCGCCCACCTGATGTCCGGCGCGTCCGACACGTTGCAGAGCGCTGGCGACCGACAGTGGCGCACCCACCTGAATCACCAGATCGATATCGCCCATATCGATACCCAGTTCGAGGCTGGAGGTCGCCACTACGCAACGAAGTTCACCGGCTTTCAGGGCGGTTTCAATCTCCAGGCGCTGCTCCTTTGACACCGAACCGTGGTGCGAGCGGGCGATCAGGTTGTCCGGCGTCTGCGTGCGTTTTTCCGTGCCGCCGGTAAAGGAGCCGTAATCAAAGGAGGCTTCCGGTGCGGTCGGCTGCTCACCCAACTGGCGGGCGTAGCGTTCATTCAGGCGCGCGGTGAGTTTCTCAGCCAGCCCGCGCGAGTTGGTGAACACCAGCGTGGCGCGGTGGCGCAGCACTTCGTCAAGAATGCCCGCTTCAATATGCGGCCAGATCGACCCGGCGGCGAGCGTGGCATCCTGCGCAGCCTGGCTGTCCGGACGTTGCTGGATGTCAGTCATATCAGCCACCGGAACGGTGATGGTCAGTTGCAGTGGACGCTTCGCCGCCGGATTGACCACCAGGGTTTCGCCCACCCCTCCGAGAAAACGCGCCACGGCCTCGGGGGGACGTACGGTCGCGGATAACCCAATCCGCTGCGCCGGTTGCGCCAGCAATGCATCGAGTCGTTCCAGACTGAGCGCCAGATGCGAGCCGCGTTTATTGCCCGCTACCGCATGGACTTCATCGACGATCACCGTGGATATTCCCCGCAGCGTTTCGCGCGCTTTGGAGGTCAGCATCAGAAACAGGGACTCAGGCGTGGTGATCAGGATATCCGGCGGGCGGCGTTGCAACTGCGCCCGCTCAGCGCTGCGTGTATCGCCAGAACGCATCCCCACCTGCAAGGTGATTTCCATTTCATCCTGCTGGCGGCGTTGTGCCTCCACCCCCGCCAGCGGCAATTGCAGGTTGCGCTGCACATCGGCGGCCAGCGCCTTCACCGGCGAGATATACAGAATGCGGGTTTTATGACTGCGGGCAACTGCATCTGTCTGACTGCGCTCGCGAAATAGCGCATCGATGGCATGCAGAAAGGCCGCCAGCGTTTTACCCGACCCGGTTGGTGCAATCACCAGGCAATTTTTACCACTGGCGATGGCCTGCCAGGCTTCCGCCTGAACGGGGGTGGGGGAAGCAAAAGTGGCTCGGAACCATGCCTGCGTAGCGGGTAAGAAATGTTGGAGAGCTGCGTCTGACATCCGATTTCCCTGATTTCACTAAGGTGCGTTTTGCAGTGTAGCGAAAGCGAGCTCGCATGCTGACGTAGCGGCGCGATTTATCGCGCGCTTTTGACCTTTGTGGGGTAAAACCTGCGTGATAAATCGCGCCGTTACGGTACGGATTTTTTTACGGTAAGGTACACGCCTTTTGCGGCACCACGTATCCCAGCTCTTCCGAAATCGCACGGGCGGTGGCGACCACCGGACCCATCAGTTTTTTCACCCCAATCTGTTGCATCTTGGCGGTGGGCAGTGAAATCGACACCGCATAAGGCACTCGTTGCTGAATATCAAACACCGGCGCGGCGATGCAGGAAACACCCAGTTCATTCTCTTCGCGATCCATTGCCGTCTGCTGCTGACGAATGGACTTCAGTTCTTCCAGCATCTCCGGGAGCGTGGTGATGGTGTTTTTGGTCAACTGTTGAATGCTGTCCTGATGGCTTTGCCAGTAATGAGCCGGATATTCTTCGCTGCCCCAGGCCATAAAAATCTTCCCCATCGCCGAACAATACAGCGGCATATGCTGGCCGATATAGGCACGGGTGCGCATCATCCCGGTGGTGGGTTCCAGTTTATAAATCAGGATCACATGATCATCTTCGCGGCTGGAGAAGTTGACCGTTTCGCCCACTTCCAGATTCAGTTTCTCCAGATGCGGGGCAGCGACATGGATGATGTTGAGGGAGGAGAGGGCCTTCTGTCCGACAGAAATAAACTTAGTGGTCAGACGGTAACTGCCAGGCGAGGGTGCCTGCGTGACATAACCGCTGCTGTGCAAACCCTGCAACAGGCGATGCACGGTACTTTTGTTCATCCCGGACAACTCAGAAAGATGGGCCAATGGGCAACCGTTCGGGTAGTTGCTCAGTAATTCAATCAGTTGCAGCCCACGAAACAAGCTCTGCGTCCCCAGTGGCTTGTCACTCTTCTCTTCCTTCGCTTTCGCTACTTTAACCACCATCCACGCTTCCTCTTAGTTTTCCCACTCCGATAAAAGAGCAGTCGCCAGATGTTAACCCATGCACTTCAGCCTGGGAATCCTTCGCCAGGTTTAGTGTGACTTTTGGCGAAAATCCACCCCTTACCGAAGTGAGCGATGCATCACAAATCCGCAACACGAATTATATCTATTTGTTTATTAATGAAATTTATCCTCGCTACTTCTTTGCTTTTCCTGCGCGCCAGGAATAGTATTTTTTGGAATCGTATTTCGTATGTTGAAATTTAGCGGTGTTTTGATGCTGTCGCCGCTGTTGATGCTCACCAGGAGTTTGCAGGAGGCGGTAATGCAGCATAGCCCGGGTACACCGGTTCTTACTCTGAGCCATATCACCAAACGCTTTGGCGGTAATCCCGCCGTTAATGATGTCAGTCTTGAGGTTTTTCCCGGCGAGGTGGTTGCCCTGCTGGGAGAAAACGGTGCCGGAAAATCCACGCTGATCAAAGTGCTGGCCGGAGTGTATAGCCGGGATGAGGGCGATATCCGCTTTCACGACGCCAGCATCGCGTCGGCCGCCAGTCTGAAAACCGCCACCCGGCAGCCAATCGCCTTTATTCATCAGGATCTCGGGCTGATTGAATGGATGACGGTGGCGGAAAATATGGCGCTGGTGATGGGTTTTACCCGTCGTCTCGGCTTGATCGACTGGCGGGCGGTGCGCGAGCGTTCGCGTGCCGCCCTGAACGATGTCGGCATCATGCTGGACCCTGATGCCCGCGTGTTTGAACTGTCGCGCACCGAGAAATCCCTGCTGGCGATTGCGCGCGCAGTGGCGGTCAACGCCGAAGTGCTGGTGCTGGATGAACCTACCGCCTCGTTACCCGCCAACGATGTGCGTCACCTGTTCGAAGTCATCAACCGACTGAAAAGTCGCAAAGTTGGCATGATTTACGTCACCCACCGCCTTGATGAAGTGATTGAGATTGCCGACCGCATCTGTGTGATGCGTGATGGCAAACGCGTTGCAGAAGGCAACACTGCCGATTATCAACTGCACGATCTGGTGGAGATGATTGTCGGGGAGGCGTTGGAAGGGAATCAACGGCAACCGCTACCGGCTGCGAGCAAACCGGTGCTGGTGTTGGATCAACTCTGCATTGATGAAGTCGGGCCGGTCAGCTTCAGCCTGCAACCGGGCGAAATGCTGGCGCTGGCTGGCTTACGCGGTGCCGGGCAAGAGGAAATTGGCCGCCTGCTGTTTGGTTTGCGTCAGGCCACCGCCGGGACGCTGCGCTTCCGTGACCAAGCCTATCAGCCACAGACGCCCCAACAGGCGATGGCGGCTGGCGTGTCGCTGGTGGCGGGGGACCGCACCAGCGAGAGCCTGGTGATGTCGATGAGCGTGCGTGAAAACCTGTTTCTTAATCCCTGCGCCAGTGGTCATCGGCTTTTGTCACGCTACGGACGGCGTGCCGAAATCGGTGCCAGCTGGTGGAAAGTTCAGTTATTCGATGTGCGTCCGAAAGACGTCAATCTCGACATCAGCGCCTTATCGGGCGGCAACCAGCAGAAGGTGGTGATGGCGCGCTGGATGCATCTCAATGCGCCGCTGCTGATTCTGGAAGACCCCACCGCAGGCGTCGATGTGGGCGCGCGCGAAGAAATCTATCACCTGCTGAATAAAGCGCTGACCGAGGGCGTGGCGGTACTGGTGATATCCAATGACCTCGAAGAGATCGCCCATATCTGCAACCGCGCGCTGGTGTTTAACCGTGGTCAGGTGGTCGGCGAATTAAAAAATGAACAGGTTACCTTTGCCGGTTTGCTGGAGCTGGCCTCTGCCAGCAGCGCTGCCCCATTAACCACCGTCTGAAAAGGAAGGCAGGAGAAAAATTATGTCAAAAACATCCGTCAAATCCACCGCGCTGGAGCAGCGGGTCAGCCTTGCGCAACATGGCTTTGCCCCCTGGTCGATGCAGATAATGACCCGCTACGGCCTGTTGCTGTTATGTGTGGTGTTAACCCTGTTGTTCTCGGCGTTGTCACCGTCGTTTGCCACCATGCTGACCTTACAGGCGATCCTCGCCAGTAAAGCCAAGATTGCGCTGCTGGCGCTGGCGGCGACCTTGCCAATGATTGTCGGCAAGATCGACCTGAACGTCGGTTTCGGCATTGTGCTGTGGCATATCCTCGCCATTACCCTTCAGGTGGAGTACGGCTTCTCATGGCAGATGGCGGTGCTGACGGTGCTGGTGATCTCGGCGCTCTACGGGTTATTGAACGGCATCCTGGTAGCGTTAGCGGATATTGACAGCTTTGTCGCCACCCTCGGCTCCGGCACCGTGCTGTACGCCGTGGCGCTGTGGCACTCCGGTGGTCGGCAAATTGTTGGCGATCTGCCGGATGCCTTTAGCGCGCTGCATCATACCGAGTTGTTCGGCATTCCCATCGGCGCGTTTTATGTGTTGATCGTTGCGCTGGTGCTGTGGCTCGTCACCGAACATACCCCGTTGGGCCGTTGCATGTATGCGGTAGGTGGTAACCCCACTGCCGCGCGCCTCAACGGCATTGCGGTGAATAAATACATCATCGGGACCTTTATCGCCTCCAGCGTGTTAACCGGTTTCAGTGGCGTGCTGATTGCGGCTGAACAGGGCGTAGGCCAGGCCAGCGTCGGGATGGATTATCTGTTGCCAGCGCTGGTGGGGGCTTTCCTCGGTAGCACCACCATTCGTCCGGGACGGGTGAACATCTGGGGCACCGTGGTGGGTATCGCCATCCTCGCCATCGGTATTGCCGGGATCCAACAATTTGGCGGCGACTTCTGGGTCGAACCGTTATTTAACGGCGCGACCTTGTTGCTGTCGATTACGCTTGCCGGTTACGCCCAGCGTCGCCGCCTGCTGAACCAAAAAGCCGTGGTGCGCAGTCAGAGCGCACCGACCTCTGCACCTGACCATAAACAAAAAACCATCACACCAGGGAATTCATTATGAAAAATCAGGCATTGAGTCTTACCTTGGCCGCTTTGCTGGTGGCCTCCGCCTCCGCGCAGGCTGACAGCTACCTGGATCAGGCGACCGCTGCCGTGGCGAAGGCCACCGCCAGCTCGAGCACCTGGGATGGGCCGACCACCGGCCCCAAACTGCAACCGAACAAGAAAATCATCTTTATCGCCTCTGATATGAAAAACGGTGGGGTGCAGGGGGTGCAGCAAGGGCTGAGTGAAGCGGCGAAGGTCGCGGGATGGAAACTGGAAACCCTGGATGGTGGCGGTTCGGTGAAAGACCAGCTCGCGGCGCTGAATCAGGCAATTGCCCAGCGCCCGGATGGCATCGTGATTGGTGGCTGGAACCCGAACGTGGCAAAAATCCCGCTGAAGAAAGCCAAAGAACAAAAGATCGTGCTGATGGCCTGGCATGCTGAACCGCAGCCGGGACCGATTGCAAAATATGGCGTGACGGACAATATCACCTCCGATTCCAATGATGTGGCGCGGCTGGCGGCGCAATATGCCGTGGTGAAATCCGGTGGTAAGGCGCAGGTGTTGATCTTCACCGACTCGCTGTACCAAATCGCGCTGGACAAGGCCAATACCATGAAGCAGGAGATTGAGAAGTGCAGCGGCTGCAAGGTGGTGGAATTTATCGATACGCCGCTGGCGGATACCGCCAACCGTATGCCTTCCATGACCTTCAGCCTGTTGCAGAAATACGGCGATCATTTTCAGTACGCGCTGTCGATCAACGATCTCTATTTTGACTTTATGGCTCCGTCGCTGAAAACCGCAGGTAAAGGAGGCAGCAATGCGCCTTTCAATATTTCTGCCGGTGACGGTTCCATCTCGGCTTTCCAGCGTATCCGTAACAGCGACAGCCAGATCGCCACGGTAGCTGAGCCGCTCAAGCTGCACGGCTGGCAATTGCTGGATGAGTTCAACCGCGCCTTTGCCGGTCAACCTTCCTCTGGCTATGTAACGCCGGCGCATCTGATCACCAAAGACAATATCGCCAACGACGGCGGCCCGGAAAACAACTACGACCCGGCGAACAACTATCAGGGACACTACAAAACCATCTGGGGCGTACAGTGATGCAGCCGGAAAAACTCTGTTCACCCGCCATCTGGGCCGAAGGCCCGGTATGGCTGCCGCAGCAGGATGCGGTGGTGTTTAGCGATGTCAAAGGCAACCGGATGTTCCGCTGGCAGCGCAACGGAGAGTTGAGCCTGTGGCGCGCCAACGCCAACTATGCCAACGGTAACGCGCGTGACCTTGAGGGGCGAGTGGTGAGTTGTGAACATGGTCGCCGCGCCATCAGCCGTACCGAGCATGACGGTAGCGTGACGCTGTTGATTGATAAGGTCGAGGGCAAACGCTTTAACTCACCGAATGATGTGGTGGTACGTTCCGATGGCACCCTGTGGTTCACCGATCCGCCGTACGGGATCGTCAACGATGAGGAGGGGTATCACGCCCACAGCCAGGTGATCGGTTGTTATCTCTACTGCTTCGATCCGGCCAGCGGGCAGCTCAGTATCGCCGCCAGCGATCTGCAACGTCCCAACGGCCTGGCGTTTTCGCCCGATGAAAGCCTGCTGTACGTGGCCGATATGTCGGTGGTGGATTTCCCCACGCTGGGGCGTCGCCAATTGCGCGTCTACAAGGTGGATGGTCGCGAGTTGGTGGCGGGGCAATTCTTTGCCGAGGTGGCACCGGGTTTTCCAGACGGCTTCTGTGTCGCGGCGAACGGCGATATCTACTGTAGCTGTGCCGACGGCGTGATCATCTTCGACAGCAGCGGTCGGACGCGCGGCAAAATTGCGTTACCGGAGCGGGTATCGAACTGTACGCTGGGCGGCCCGCAGGGTGACGAGCTGTATATCACCGCCACCACGTCGTTGTATCGGGTGCGTTTGTAACACCCTCGCGTAATACCAGACATCCCCGTAGCTGCGCGATTTATCGCGCGATAAATCGCGCAGCTACGAATGGGTGAAAATGTCGGGGCAGGATCGTCTGTCCCGGCTTCCCCACGTCTGAAATCTGGCCGATTTGCGGCCGATCACAAAAGTCGATCAAAGTTTTATTTGATTGATTTTAAACGATAAATTTTCCATCCATTTCTTTGACTCCTCTTTGCTTTCGCCATACGATTTATTTGGAACGACATTCCAACATATGAAATATAAAGCGTAGCGCTGGGGAGACAGTAGCCGTTATGAGAATCAGCTATCAGCAATTATATGAAGAATTCCTGCGCGTCTTGCTGAGTCGCAAGGTGCCAGAGGAGAAGGCCACCGCGTGTGCCGCCATGTTTGCCGAAACCAGCCTGAATGGTGTCTATTCCCACGGCGTGAACCGTTTTCCCCGTTTTATTCAGCAACTGGATGCCGGACATATCGTGCCGGAGGCCACGGCCAATAAAGTGTTGTCACTGGGTGCTATCGAGCAGTGGGATGCGCACCGCGCCATCGGCAACATTACCGCGCGCAGCATGATGGATCGCGCCATCGAACTGGCGACCGATCACGGTATCGGCCTGGTTGCCTTGCGTAATGCTAACCACTGGATGCGCGGCGGCAGCTACGGCTGGCAAGCGGCAGAGAAGGGCTATGTTGGCATCTGCTGGACCAACTCGATTGCGGTGATGCCGCCGTGGGGGGCGAAAAACTGTGCCATCGGCACCAACCCGCTGATTGTTGCGGTACCGGGTGAACCTATCACTATGGTGGATATGTCGATGTCGATGTTTTCCTACGGCATGTTGGAAGTGAATCGCCTGGCGGGCAAAACCCTGCCGGTGGATGGCGGTTTTGATAACGACGGCAACTACACTCGCGATCCCGCCACCATCGAAAACAACCGTCGCATCTTACCTATGGGTTACTGGAAAGGCTCCGCGTTGTCGGTGGTGCTGGATATGCTCGCCACGCTGCTCTCCAACGGCGCGTCGGTGACCGAGGTGACCGAAGATAACGGTGACGAATTTGGAATCTCGCAAGTATTTATCGCTATTGATGTCGATCGCCTGATTGACGGCGCCACCCGCGACCACAAACTGCAACGCATTCGCGCCTCGATTACCGGTGCCAAACGTGCCGACAGTCAACAGGCGGTACGCCTGCCGGGTGAGCGCTTCCCGGTGCTGCGGGCGGAAAACCTGCGTCTCGGCATCCCGGTGGATGAGCGTGTCTGGACGCGTATCCAGGCGTTGTAACGGAGGATAACCCCATGATTACCGGACATATCGCCAACACTGATGCACGCCACTATCCGCCCGCTATCGCCCGCGCCATTGCGTATCTGGCCGGTCACGATCTGGCAACGATGGCCGCCGGACGCCATGTTGACAGCGCCACCGGTTGGCAGGTGCAGGTACTGGATCTGCAAACCGCACCGGCTGAGGAAAACTATCCTGAAGCGCACCGCCACCATATCGATGTGCAATATCTGGTGTCGGGGGCGGAGGTGATTGGCGTGGCGAATCAACCCGCCAGCCTGGCGGTGCACCAGCCGTACAACCCCGAACGCGACATTATTTTTTACCAGCACGCAGCGGATGAAACTCTGATTCGCATGGTGCCAGGCACCTTTGCGGTGTTCTTCCCGCAGGATATTCACCGACCCAACTGCGCACCGGATTTGCCGGGTGCGATCCGCAAAGTGGTGGTGAAGATCCCGACAACCGCGCTGGAGGAGGTCGCATGAGTCTGACATCAACCGCACTGACGCGTGAAGGCGTTCCGGCACTGCGCTGGCTGCGCATCATCCCGCCGATTTTGATCACCTGCATCATCTCCTACATGGATCGCGTCAATATCGCGTTTGCCATGCCGGGCGGGATGGATGCAGAGCTGGGCATCAGCGCTTCGATGGCTGGGTTAGCCGGTGGCATTTTCTTTATTGGTTATCTGTTCCTGCAAGTACCGGGCGGCAAGCTGGCGGTGTACGGCAACGGCAAACGTTTTATTGGCTGGTCGTTACTGGCATGGGCGGTGATCTCGATCCTCACCGGGTTAGCCACCAGCCAGTATCAGTTGCTGGCGCTGCGCTTTGCCCTCGGCGTCGCGGAAGGTGGCATGTTGCCGGTGGTGCTGACGATGATCGGCAACTGGTTCCCGGATAAAGAACGTGGTCGCGCCAACGCCATCGTCATTATGTTCGTCCCGATTGCCGGGATCATTACCGCACCGCTGTCAGGCTGGATCATCACCAACTGGGACTGGCGCATGCTGTTCTTTGTTGAAGGGGTGTTGTCGGTGTTCGTTATGGCCTTGTGGCTGTTCACCATCAGCAACCGCCCGCAGGAAGCGCGCTGGATTTCACCCGCCGAGAAGCAGTATCTGATCAAGACCCTGCACGATGAACAACTGATGATTAAAGGTCAGAACACGCGCAAAGCCTCGCTGAGCCGGGTGATGCGTGAGCCGGTGATGTGGCGTCTGATCCTGGTGAACTTCTTCTACCAGACCGGGATTTATGGCTACACCCTGTGGCTGCCGACCATCCTCAAAGGGCTGACCAACGGTAATGCCGAGAAGGTAGGGATGCTGGCGATTCTGCCGTATGTCGGGGCGATTTTTGGCATGTTCCTGTTCTCGGCGCTGTCCGATGCCAGCGGTCGTCGCAAAATTTTCGTGGCACTGCCGCTGGCCGGGTTTGCCCTGTGCATGGCGCTGTCGGTGCTGCTGAAAGCACACATCTGGTGGTCGTATGCCGCCCTGGTGGGTTGCGGCGTGTTTATCCAGTCGGCGGCTGGCGTGTTCTGGAGCATTCCGCCACGCCTGTTTAACGCTGAGGTCGCCGGTGGTGCGCGCGGTCTGATCAATGCGCTGGGTAATCTCGGTGGGTTCTGCGGTCCGTATATGGTGGGCGTCCTGATTGCGGAGTACAGCAAGGATGCCGGGGTTTACAGCCTGGCGATCTCGCTGGCGATTGCCTCGCTGCTGGCACTGACGTTACCGGCGCGCTGCGACTCCGCCAAAGGGGAGGCCGCATGAAGAGTTGGTTAGGGCTGGACTGCGGCGGCACCTTTATCAAAGCCGGGTTATATGACGCCCAGGGGCGCGAGCTGGCGGTGGCACGACAAAACCTGCCGGTGCTGGTGCCACAGCCGGGTTGGGCGGAACGCGACATGACCCAGTTGTGGCAACAGGCGGCGGCGGTGATCCGTGAAGTGCTGCACCAAAGCGGGCAACAGGCGGCGCAGGTGGCGGGTGTCGGGATCTCTGCTCAGGGCAAGGGGCTATTCCTGCTGGATAAGCAGGGCCAGCCGCTGGGTAATGGCATCCTCTCCTCGGATCGTCGCGCGCTGACGCTGGTGCAGCAGTGGCAGCGTGACGGTATGCCACAACAACTCTATCCGCAAACGCGGCAGACGTTGTGGACCGGCCATCCGGTGTCGTTGCTGCGCTGGATCAAACAACATGAGCCACAGCGTTACGCGGCAATTGGCAGCGTACTGATGGCTCATGATTACCTGCGCTTCTGCCTGACCGGTGCGCTGGCCTGTGAAGAAACCAATATCTCCGAATCCAATTTGTATGACATGCAAAGCGGCGGCTGGTCGGCGGCGTTGGCTGAAACCTTAGCGATCAGCGAAATCGTCCCGGCCTTACCACCGATTATCGGCCCGACCGAGGTGGCCGGGTATGTCACCGCGCAGGCTGCGGCTTTGTGTGGACTGCGGGAAGGCACGCCGGTGGTTGGTGGGTTGTTTGATGTAGTGTCGACGGCCCTGTGCGCCGGATTGCATGACGCGACCCGCCTGAACGCGGTAATGGGGACCTGGTCCGTCACCAGCGGCATTACCGACCGCATCATCGCTGAGGCCGATTACCCGTTTGTCTATGGTCGTTATGCCATCAACGATCAGTTCATTATCCATGATGCCAGCCCGACTTCCGCCGCCAACCTTGAGTGGTTCTGCCAACAGTGGGGCATCGAAGATTATCAGCAACTGAACGACTGGGTGGCTGGTCTGCCAGCGGCCAGCAGTTCGCTGTTGTTCCTGCCTTTCCTCTACGGCTGCAACGCCGGGGCCGACCTGCACGGCAGTTTCTTTGGTATGCAGGCGGGGCATACCCGCGCGCATCTGGTGCAGGCGATCTATGAAGGCGTGGTGTTCTCGCATCTGACCCATCTGAACCGGATGCGTCAGCGTTTTCCGCAGGCCAGCGCGTTGCGTCTGAGCGGCGGGCCGACCCGTTCTGCCCCCTGGATGCAGATGCTGGCCGATGCCAGTGGCTTGCCGGTTGAGGTGCCGCAAATTGCCGAAAGTGGCTGCCTGGGCGCGGCGCTGGTCGCGCTCACCGGCACCGGTGCCTATGCCTCGCTGCAACAGGCGCAGCAGGCGCTAAATCCCGACATCGTCACCTGGCAACCCGATGACACCCGGCACGCCCGTTATCAGCAGAAATATCAACGTTATCAGCAACTGGTCAATGCACTGGCGGCTGCACAAGGAGTTAACCCATGAGCCTTCCTTTGCTCCAGCTGGCGCTGGACCACACCGACCTCGATGCCGCGCTGAGTACCGCGCAGCAACTCCATCAGGAGGTCGACATCATCGAGGCAGGCACCATTTTGTGTTTTAGCGCCGGGATTGAAGCGGTACGCCGCCTGCGTCAGCAGCACCCGGAGAAAACCCTGGTGGCCGATTTTAAAGTCGCCGATGCCGGTGCCACCCTGGCCAGGATGGCGTTTGACGCCGGAGCCAACTGGATGACGGTGATCTGCGCTGCGCCGCTGGCGACCTTTGCCACCGCACTGGACGTGGCGCGCAGCTATCAGGGCGATATCCAGATCGAGCTGTTTGGTCACTGGACACTGGAAGATGCCCGCCAGTGGCGCAGCCTGGGTCTGACGCAGGCCATCTACCATCGCGGGCGTGATGCGCAGGCCAGCGGTCAACAGTGGAGCCAGCAGGATCTGGCGGCGATGCAGGCGCTATCCGATATGGGGTTTGCCCTGTCGATCACCGGCGGTATCACCCCGGAAGAACTGCCGCAGTTCCGCAATATCGACGTCAAGGCGTTTATTGCCGGACGCGCATTGAGTGACAGTGTCACCGGCATTGCCACCGCTAACCAATTTCATCAGGCCATTGCCAACATCTGGGGAACCGCATGAAACGCCAGCATCCACTGGGAATTTATGAAAAAGCACTGCCGGCCCATCTCACCTGGCCAGAGCGACTGGCCCTGGCGAAAGCCTGTGGTTTCGATTTTGTCGAGATGTCCGTCGATGAGACTGATGAGCGTCTGTCCAGGCTGGACTGGAGTAAAGAACAGCGCCTGTCACTGGTCAACGCGATGATTGAAACCGGCGTCAGCATTCCGTCGATGTGCCTGTCCGGCCATCGCCGCTTTCCGTTCGGTAGCCATGATGCGCAGACACGTCAGCGCGCCGATGACCTGATGGATCGGGCGATTCAACTGGCGAAGGATGTTGGCATCCGCACCATCCAGTTGGCGGGTTATGACGTCTACTACGAACCGCATGATGAAGGCACGGTGGCGCGTTTTGCGGCGGGGTTGTCCCGCGCGGTGGAGCGTGCCGCTGCCGCACAGGTGATGCTGGCGGTGGAGATTATGGACACCGAATTTATCAACGCTATCAGCAAATGGAAGGTGTGGGAGCAGCAACAGGCGTCGCCGTGGTTCTCCGTCTATCCCGACGTTGGCAACCTCAGCGCCTGGGGCAATGACGTTGCCGCCGAACTGACGCTCGGTATTGATCGCATTGCCGCTATCCATCTGAAAGACACCCAACCGGTCACCGCCAGCTCGCCGGGACAGTTCCGCGATGTGCCTTTTGGTCAGGGCTGCGTCGATTTTGTCAGCGTGTTCCGCACCCTGAAGCAGCTGAATTATCGCGGGGCGTTTCTGATTGAGATGTGGACCGAAAAAGCCGAGGAGCCGGTGGCGGAGATTGTGCAGGCACGGCGCTGGATTGAACAAAAAATGCAGGAAGGGGGATTATTGTGAGCGTATTAACCTTGAAACAACAGGTACTGGAAGCCAACCTGGCGTTGCCGCGCCATCATCTGGTTACCTTTACCTGGGGCAATGTCAGCGCCATCGATCGCGCCAGTGGTCTGGTGGCGATCAAACCCTCCGGCGTGGAGTACGACGGCATGACGGTGGAGGATATCGTGGTGCTGGAGCTGGAAAGCGGGCGTATCGTGGAGGGCAGCAAAAAACCCTCATCGGATACTGCCACCCATTTGGCGCTCTATCGCGCATTTGCCGACATTGGCGGCATTGTGCATACCCATTCGCGTCATGCCACCATCTGGTCACAGGCCGGGCAGGATTTACCCGCCTGGGGCACCACCCATGCCGATTACTTCTATGGCACCATCCCCTGTACCCGGCTGATGACCGAGCAGGAGATCGTCAATGACTACGAATACAACACCGGACAGGTGATTATTGAAACCTTCCGCACCCGCGGCATCAGTCCGACGGCGATTCCGGCGGTATTGGTCAATGCCCACGGTCCCTTTGCCTGGGGCAAAGATGCCGACAACGCGGTGCATAACGCCGTGGTGCTGGAAGAGATTGCCTATATGGGAATTTTTTCGCGCCAGCTAACGCCGGGGATCAAAAGTATGCAGCAGGATCTGCTGGATAAACATTTTCTCAGAAAGCACGGCGCGAATGCCTATTATGGGCAGTAACTTGTTTACGTCGCGGCGCGATAAATCGCGCCGCGACGGGGCATACTGAACGATTCGGTTATATTTGCTGGCAAAAAAATTACGCAGAAATTACCAGACCAAAACAGAAAATAAAGCTAATCACTCTCATTATCATTCATCTTTTTTGACACCAGTGATTACTTTATTCATGAATAATAAACCTGTTCTTATGCGCGGGAAAAAGTTCCCTGCGCCCAGCAGCCTGGCGATGATGATCAGTGTCTGCTGTAACTTTGCGGTGCACAATGCATCAGCGGCTGACACCACCACGCAGGTGACTCCGGCGAAAAAAGTTCCACAGGAAAACACCCTTACCGTCACCGCCACCCCGGTTAACCGCTTCAATCCGGGCGGCGACGCGCTGGTGCCGGCGTATCTTGACGGGCAGGTTGCCAACGGTGGACGCCTTGGCATCCTTGGCGAACAAAGTGCCATGAACGTGCCGTTCAGCATCGTGGGTTACACCAATAAAGCCATTCAGGATCAGCAGGCGCGCTCGGTGAGCGATGTGGTGCGCAACGATGCCTCGGTCGCGACCGGTTACGGTTACGGCAACACCCAGGAAATCTATAAAATTCGCGGCTTTGAGCTGGCCAGTGAAGATATCTCATTTGGTGGCCTGTATGGCGTATTGCCGCGTCAGTTTATGCCGGTGGAACTGGCCGATCGCGTGGATATTCTGAAAGGCGCGAGCGCGTTCCTTAACGGTGTGCCGCCGGGCGGCACCGGCGTGGGTGGCACCATCAACCTGGAACCGAAACGGGCCGGGAGCGAGCCACTGACCCGCGTCTCCCTTGACTACACCTCGAAATCCCAGGTGGGCGGGGCGCTGGATATTGCCCGTCGCTTTGGCGACAACGATCAATGGGGCATTCGCGTCAACGCGGTGCATCGTGAAGGGGAAACGGCGGTGGATAATCAGAAACGCCGCCTGACGCTGGGCACCATCGGCCTCGATTATCATGGTGATCGCTTCCGTGCCTCACTGGATGCCGGTGCGGAAAAGCAGACGGTGCACGGTGCGCGTTCGGTGGTGTACACCAGCGGTATGACCAGCATTCCCAAAGCGCCGTCGGCCACCACCAACTACGGCCAGAAATGGGCCTTTACCGACACCAGCAGCCAGTTTGCCATGCTGAAAAGCGAATATGATCTCAGCGACAACTGGACGCTATACGGCGGCATTGGCGGCAACCATACCCATGAATACGGTTCTTACTCCTCACCGACCGTGAATGACAGCAACGGTGATGCCACTATGGGGCAGATGCGCGTGCCGTATTTCTCCGACGGCCTGTCAAGCCAGGCCGGAATTCGCGGCAAGTTTGACACCGGGTTTGTAAACCACAGCATCAACCTTGGTTACTCCAGCACCTGGAGCCGCATCCGCAGCTCGTATGCGATGTCTTCCGCCAGCATCAGCACCAATATCTACGATCCAACCTATGTTGATGAGCCAACCGATGTGGCTTATACCGGCGGCCATATGGACGACCCGCGTGTCACCAGCCGCACCTTCAACAGCGGTGTGTCACTGGCCGATACCATGTCGATACTGGATGATCGCGTGCAGCTGATCACCGCGCTGCGCCGTCAGTCGGTCAACGTTACCAATTACGATTACGATGGCGTGCAGTCGGCCAATTTTAGCCAGATGAAAGTCACTCCAGCATTTGGTCTGGTGTTGAAACCGTGGAAAAACATCTCCTTCTACGCCAACCATATTGAAGCGTTGCAGGCCGGTGAAACCGCCAGCAGCAGCTACGGCAGCGGTACGGTGGTGAACGGTGGTCAGGTCACCGGTATCGAAACCTCCAAACAAAACGAAATAGGGGTGAAAGCCGATTATGGCCGTATCGCCGGTTCAATCGCCGTGTTCGAGATCCGCAAACCGGTAGCGACCTATCGCTATCTCGGCAACAGCAGCGGCACCGATCAATATGAATACGGTAACTACGGCGAAGAACGTAACCGTGGTCTGGAACTGAGCCTGTTCGGAGAGCCGGTGTACGGCGTGCGCCTGAACGGTAGCGCCACCTGGATGGACCCGGAGCTGACCAAAACTCAGGACGGTACCTATGATGGCAAAGACGCGATTGGTGTACCGCGTTATCAGTTGGTGCTGGGCGGAGAATGGGATATTCCGGGCTTGCAGGGCGTGACCGCGACCGGGCGCGTGATCCGCACCGGTTCGCAATATGCTGACGAAGCGAACACCCTGAAAGTGGATGGCTGGACACGTCTGGATCTTGGCGTGCGTTACGATATGCAACTGCCGAAAAACAACATCGTCTGGCGCGCTACGGTGGAGAACGTCACCAACGAAAACTACTGGGCATCTGCCAGCGATGGCTACCTGACGCAGGGCGACCCGCGCACCCTGAAACTGTCGATGACCGTGGATTTCTGATAAAAGCAGGCCGCCAGTACTGGCGGCCCAAACCGATTCATCTTCGTGATAAAGATTGGACCATAACCTGCTCAAGCCCATCAGTATGTTTCATTTCTGATGAGGGCATTGTAATTGTTCCAGATAGTAACGTATGTATCCCCGGTATTCTTCACTCATGTTGTCTGGTAACTCTTTCGGAGAAAAAAAAGCGAGTTCTTGGCCTTCCTCAGGATCATTGATCATTTCCCCTGACCAATTTCTGGACCAGAAAAGGGCTGTTATTACATTGATTTCATCCTTGTTACGAAGTGTGAATGTGTATTCTGGTCCGGAGAAAACACCCAGCAAAGTCAGTTGTAGGACGTCAAGATTAGTCTCTTCCTTAACTTCGCGCACGGCAGTTTCTTCAAGAGACTCCCCTGGCTCAAGTAGCCCTCCGGGGAGTCCCCATGAACCATCCAGGCGAAGTTGTAGGAGAATCCTTTGGCGGGGGTCGGTAAGAATGACATTAGAACCAGCCAGTAGAAGTAAACGGTGACCAATCAGACTGCGCATCAGCTGAACATAGCTCATTACTCGCCCCTTGCGAGTGAAAGTGAATCCAAAGAATATTTTTCGAGGTTCTAAGTTGCAAGGCTCGGATATAAAGATAGGTGAGCAAAGAAGTTAGTGAAATAGTGACACGACCGGAGGGACGAAAAATATCGTGATCGCGACTCCGGTCGCTACAAAAGACGAACCCTGCGGTAAGATTGTGTCGGTCAACAGCCTTTTCTATTATTTCAATCGATCCGCAGAACCGCATACCAGGATCTTATCGCGCACCACAGCCTTCATCGCGTCCATACCGACCCGCAGGTAATAACGGGGATCGTTACCTTGCGGATTCTCGCCGAACCAGTTTTTTACCGCTCCGGCAAAGGCAATTTTCAGCTCGGTTGCCACATTGACTTTGCACACCCCCAGGCCGATGGCGCGGCGCACATAATCATCCGGCACATCGCTGGCACCGTGTAACACCAGTGGGATAGTGACGCGCTGATGGATCTTTTCCAGCCGTTCAAAGTCAATCTTCGGCGTATGAGTATAGAGGCCATGCGCGGTACCAATCGCTACCGCCAGGCTATCAACGCCGGTTTGATTGACAAATTCCAGCGCTTCGTCGGGATCGGTCAAAAACGCGCTTTCGTCACTCACCGCCATATCATCTTCCACGCCACCCAGACGGCCCAACTCGGCCTCAACGCTGCAATCATGACGATGGCAGAAGTTGACCACTTCGCGCGTCAGTTTAACGTTATCGGCAAAGGGGACATGACTGCCGTCAATCATCGCGCTACGCACGCCCGCGTGGACTTTGTTGCTGATATCCGCCAGCGTTTCATGGTGGTCAAGATGCAACGCCAGTGGCAGGCCATAACTGCGCGAGTAAGCCTGGCACAGGGCAAAAATCTCCTGGAAGGCGATGTGTTTAAAGGTTCCCGGCGTGCCCGCCAGAATCACCGGCGATTGCATCTCTTTGCAGACATCAAGGATCGCCTGAATGGTTTCCGCGTTATGGATATTGAACGCGGGCACGGCATAGCCATTGGCCTGAGCATCCAGCAGCAGATATTTGGTGGAGATAATGCCCATCAGCGTACCTCCGGCCAGCTATGGATCACCACGCCTTGCACCACGCGATTCACCGTCCCACTGGCAGAAGGGGTGTCCGGGGTGATACCCGCTTTCAGCGATGCGGTCAGGGCAAAGATTTGTGCGTAAACCAGGAAGCAGAAGGCCAGCTCGATATCGTTAAAGGTGCGCGAGGCAGGCAGGTAGAGATGTGGACCGGCTTCCATGACCGTTGCGGGCGTATCGCTAATCGCAACCACGCGCAGCGCAATGTTTTCCCGATGCAGCTCAGCCAGCAGATCAAGATCGTATTGGCGGGTATAGGGATGGCTGGAGACAAACACCACCACCAGGGTTTCATCATCAACCAATGATTTAGGACCATGACGGAAGCCCACCGGCGATTCGTAGAAGGCCGCCAGTTGCCCGGCAGTGAGCTCCAGCACTTTGAGGGCAGACTCGCGCGCTGCTCCCTGCAAGCCGCCGCTACCGAGATACACCACGCGCCGCCAGTTGAGATCGCCAAACGCCGACTGGCTGAAATCGCCGTGGCTGGCAATGATCGCCTCACAGCATGCCGCTACGCTGGCAAAGCTGTGGCTGTTGAACAGTTGAGGGGCAAAAATCGCCAGACAACTCAGCATCATGGTGCTGATGCTGCTGGTCATGGCAAAACCACGATCGTGAGTCTCTGCGGGCATCAGGCGCACCCGCGCGTTGTCATGCTCGCAGGCGTAATGATACAGATCGCCGGTCGCGTTGCAGGTGATAATCAGGTGACGGCAATTCGCCACAAACTGATTTGCCAGTTGCACCGCAGCCACGCTTTCCGGGCTGTTGCCGGAACGGGCAAATGAAACCAGCAGCAAGGGTTGCTCAGCGTGAAAGTAATCCATCGGGTTGGTGACGAGGTCGGTGGTGGGGATGGCCACCACGTTGGCTTGTAGCTGACGTGCCAGGCAAGGCGCGATAATGTCGCCGATAAAAGCGGAGGAACCCGCGCCGGTCAGAATAATTTTCCCGCCAGGTTGCGCATAGAAGGTGTTCAGCCAGTCATCCAGTTCTGCACGCTGGGTGTCGAGATGGTGCAGGGCGGTCATCCAACTGGTCGGTTGCTGGCGAATCTCTTCTTCGGTCCAGGTTTGAGTGCCCGACGTGTTGGCCGCAAGGGTTTCATTCATAACACTATCCTTAAGATTAAGCCGTGACAGAAAGTCAACCAGATGGTTTCACTACCTTTCTTTTTGCGGTGTTTTTGTTATTTCAATTGATAATGCAATCTACAAGAAAGAAAGTGAAAGCACAACATGAAAAAGGAAGAAAACGAAAGGTGCCAGGGATGAAGACGTGAAGAAACCGCGTGATAAATCACGCCGCTACGGATCATGCGGAAGTAGCGGCGCGATTTATCGCGCAACGCCGTGAGATGCAGCCAACAATCGTAGCGGCGCGATTTATCGCGCAAAGCCGTGAGATGCAGCCAACAGTCGTAGCGGCGCGATTTATCGCGCAACGCCGTGAGATGCAGCCAACAACCGTAGCAGCGCGATTTATCGCGCAATACCGTGAGATGCAGCCAACAATCGTAGCGGCGCGATTTATCGCGCAAAGCCGTGAGATGCAGCCAACAACCGTAGCAGCGCGATTTATCGCGCAATACCGTGAGATGCAGCCAACAACCGTAGCGGCGCGATTTATCGCGCAATACCGTGAGATGCAGCCAACAATCGTAGCGGCGCGATTTATCGCGCAATACCGTGAGATGCAGCCAACAACCGCAGCAGCGCGATTTATCGCGCAATACCGTGAGATGCAGCCAACAATCGTAGCGGCGCGATTTATCGCGCAACGCCGTGAGATGCAGCCAACAACCGTAGCGGCGCGATTTATCGCGCAATACCGTGAGATGCAGCCAGCAACCGTAGCGGCGCGATTTATCGCGCAACGCCCAATGGAGAGAAAATAATTAACAGGCAGGAAAAGGAAAAATAATAAATTATTATATTTAACCTGGCGATAACAATATCACCATAATAATTTCGTATTGATTAACGGGTAATGAACAATAACCAACTCATAATAGTGACTGCCGACGTCAGAATATAGCCGATGCCTTCACCCGTCATATATCGGCGCATGGTCATATGCATATGACCCACCTGAATTTTTTCACGCTTCTCTTCGTGCGTGGCGTTGACGATGGTACGGAACGCGGCAATACCATTGGTCAGCAACAGTGAACAAAAAGCAGCAACGGCGAGGGTTAGCATGTTATGCATGGTCATGGATATCATTAATTCTGTCAGTCAAAGCGGAAGGCTATTTTATTTCAAGTGCCCGCAGATTGCAGGTAAAAATTAACTATCAATATCATCGCCCCAAACTTCAATAAATATTTTCGCGATAAATCGCGCCGCTACAAAGTGTTATGTCGCGGCGTGATTTATCCCGCCTTGCCGTATTCAGTCAGGCAACCGCAACGCCTTTTACCCAGAGCTGCTGTGGAATCAATTGATTATCCAGCGCCAGAATATTGGCCTGTTTTCCAGGCGCGAGGGTGCCCAACTGGTGAGACAGGCCCAGCAGACGTGCCGGATGCAGGCTTGCCATGTGAATCGCCTGTTCGCTACTGACGCCGCCATAGCTCACCATATTGCGCACCGCCGCATCCAGCGCCAGTGTACTCCCCGCCAGACCGCCCGCTGCGCTGCGCACCACGCCTGCACGCATCTCCACGTTGTGGCCGCAGATGGCGTATAACCCATCGGGCATACCCGCGGCGCGCATGGCATCGGTTATCAGGATGATGCGGGGCGCGGCGCACTGGCAGGTGACACGCATTACCGCCGGATGGACATGATGACCATCAGCGATCAACTCCAGCCAGGCGCGGGAATCACTCAACCCGGCTCCGACCATACCAGGTTCGCGATGGTGTAAACCACTCATACCGTTGAAGCAGTGCACCAGCCCATCGGCACCGGCATCCAGCGCCGACTGCGTCTGAGCGTAACTGGCGGCACTGTGGCCCAGCATCACGCGAATACCCCGCGCTTTCAGGTGGCGAATCGCCGTCAGTGCATCCGGTTTTTCCGGGGCCAGCGCCACCATACGCAGCGTGCCTTGCGCAGCCTCGATTAACTGATCAATTTCTGCCACCGCCAGCTCGCGAAACCACTCAGGCAGATGCGCGCCACGGTTTTCGGGCGTGAACCACGGCCCCTCGAGGTAGCTGCCAAGTAACTGTGCACCCCGGGGATCATGCCGGTAACCGGCAATCCGTCGTAACGCCGCGTCAATTTCCGCCAGCGGGGCGGTGACCGTCGTCGCCAGCCATGCCCCCACACCTTCACACGCTTTGTGTCGTGCCAGGGTGGTGAGCGCCGCCGGATCGTCATCCATCACATCGACGCCCGCGCCGCCGTGAACGTGGGTATCGATATACGCCGGACTTAACAGCTCGACATCGCGTCGGCTATCGCCCACGGCGATCGGCTGAATGGCGGTGATGATGCCATCAACGATATGGAGTTGCTGATCGTCGCGCCAGCCACCTTCACACAGCAACCGCCGCGCGCGAATGATCTGTTCCATCAGTGGATCTCCTTATGCCGGCTGACAGGCCTGGTGATACTGCTGCAACACGTCCTGGATATGGTCGATCAGCAGGGCATGGGGCGTTGCCGCCAACTGGCCCTGGCGCACCTTGCCATACTGTAACGGCAGATATTGGCTGATCAGCGGTAACGGTAGCGCGCTATCGGCCAGATTGCGGATCAGCACCTTAAACGCCTCGGCAATCTGCGCATCCGGCCAGTAATAACGCACGCGGTCTGAATAGCTGAAGCCACGAGCCAGACGGCGGGTGGCACTGTCGCCGTGATAATGGCTATGCCAGTAGTCCGGTTTGTCGAGCATTACGCCATCCAGAACAGTGCGCAGGTGAGAGCAGGCTTTGGCGCTCAGCAGTTCTTCTTCAATACCCGCCAGGGCAAACAGCGCTTCACGCAGGGCAAACGTCAGCGCTGGCCCAACTTTAAGGATGGCGAAATGGTCGATCACCAACTGCCGCAAGGCTTGCGGGGTTTGATAATCGGTGGAGTGGGCTTCAAACAACGGGCGTCCGGCGTTTTCCGCCCACTGGCACAACTGTTGGGCTTTTTGTGGCTGATAATCAATGATATGGGTATGGTCAAACTCGACGCCAGGCTGTACCACCAGGCCGATGATGCGTGGCCAGAGCGCTGACAACCCGTGCTGCTCAAACGCCTGATGGTGCGCCATCAGCGTCGCCTGTGCCGCTTCCGGGGTGGTGACGGCTAATTCGGTCAACGTTTCGTGCGCGCCGCCGGGTACCGGGACTTCAGTGCCAATTACATACACCAGGTCGCGGCAACCAAAGTGCTGCTGGCAGGTGGCTTCGGCAATCGCCGCCAGGCGGGCGGCGCGCTGTGCCACGATTGCATCGGTCAGCGGCACCGGATCATCAGCGCAGGACATGCTGCAATCCAGGTGGATCTTCTTGAACCCCGCCTGCACATAATGCGCAATCAACACCTCAGCGTGCTGCATCGCAACCTCGGCAGGCTGTTTTTGCCAGCGATTCGGGCCAAGATGATCACCACCCAGAATCAGCTGCTCACGCGGGAACTGGCAGCTATCCGCCAGTTGCCAGAGAAAATCTCGAAAGTCAGCGGGGGTCATCCCGGTGTAACCGCCGGTCTGATCGACCTGATTGGAGGTGGCTTCAACCAAAAGCGGTTGCTGATGGTCACGGGCAAAGCACAGCGCCGCTTCCAGTACTAACGGATGGGCGGAACAGACGGAGAAGATTCCGTTCTGCTCACCCTGGTGGTGACGTTCGATGATTTCAGTTAATAGTTTCACTTTAGGCTCCACAGGGTCAGATGCCACCCATTCACCTTTCATAATCTTTCGTTGTGTGCCGGGTAGCGACTTATGAAAACAAAATGAAAGCTATCAGAGGTCGCAGAAGAAAGGCAAGGAAAAGATAACGCAAGGTGTGCAGGTTATTGTGGCTTACTGTTGCGCTGACAGAGGTTGCATTTCACCGAAAGAAAGGTGTTAATAGCGCAATCGAAATAAAACGAAAGACTGGATTGACTAATGGCACAATCCGTAGCGGCGCGATAAATCGCTCCGCTACCAGTCTTAAAAGACCAAACTGGCAGGTAAACTCAATGCAGCATTCCGATAACCCAATGGAAAAAAGCGTGGCGGCCACCAGCGAGCGTCGCGAGCAGATCATTCAGAAATTACGCCAGCATGGCAGCGTGCAGGTGAATGACCTCGCCACCATATACGGTGTTTCGACCGTGACCATCCGTAACGATCTGGCGTTTCTGGAGAAGCAGGGCATCGCGGTGCGGGTGTATGGCGGTGCGCTGATCTGCGATAACGGCACGGCGGCGGAACCTTCGGTCAAAGATAAAAGCGCGCTTAATGTGTCGGCGAAACGCAGCATCGCCAGCGTTGCCGCTGAGCTGATTAAACCGGGCCACCGGGTGATCCTCGATTCCGGCACCACCACCTTCGAGATTGCGCGTCATATGCGTCAGCATCAGGATGTGATCGCCATGACCAATGGTATGAACGTCGCCAATGCGCTGGTTGAAGCGGAAGGGGTCGAGGTGCTGATGACCGGCGGCCATTTGCGTCGCCAGTCGCTGTCCTTCTATGGCGACCAGGCCGATCAATCGTTGCAGAATTACCATTTTGATCTGCTGTTCCTTGGCGTGGATGCCATCGACCTGGAGCGCGGCATCAGTACCCACAATGAAGACGAAGCGCGTCTGAACCGCCGCATGTGTGAAGTGGCAGAACGCATCATCGTGGTGACGGATTCCAGCAAATTTAACCGCTCCAGCCTGCACAAAATCATTGATACCCAACGCATCCATATGATCATCACTGACGACAGCATTCCGCAAAACAGCCTCGAAGGGCTGCGCAAAGCGGGGATTGATGTAGTGCTGGTCAGCCAGTAAATGGCGCGGGCATGGATCTGCCCGCGTCACGACTCAGGCTGGCTGCGGTGCAGTCAGCAAACGATCGAGTGTTTCCCACACCGGTGCCAGGTCCACCAACTTATGCTGTTCGCGTGCTTCATCCATCGCCAGTGCCAGAATCCCCGCTTCGATCGCATCCTGCGGCGACACCGGCAGCGGGCCGCCCCGCAGCACATGATCCATCACTTCCTGCGCCATCTGTTCATCGGCCCCATAATGTTGCGACAATGCGGTGCGGGTGGCATAGGTGTTGTCGACGGTTTTCTTGCCGCTCATCACGTCGTGCACCCACAGGAAGCCGCGAATAAAATCGCCCTCTGCCTGACCGCGTGAACCCATGATACAGAAGCGGCGGAACTGGTCCGGCGCGTTGAGATTGGTGTGGAAATTCAGCGCGACGCCGTTGGCGTATTCCACAATCGCGACCTGGTGATCGACAATGTCACCATCGCTGTCGAACACCTTGTCATCACCCAGCCAACCCGAGGGTTTTTGGTGAAACAGCGCCATATCGTCCACCCCTTGCTGACGCGGATCGTTTTCCGGCACAAAGTTGCGGCGACCACCGAAGCTGGCGACGCGCATCGGGCGCGAACCGATCAGGCTGTTGTACAGATCGAGGTCGTGGCAGCATTTCTCCAGCATAAAACTGCCGGAGTAGCGCGAGTAGCGTCGCCAGTCACGCATAAAAAACGCGCCGTGGTACGGATAGATATGTTCCGACGCTTCCACCGAGACGATATTGCCTAACGCCCCTGACTGACGAGCCTGCATCACATCGCGATACATGGGGGCATAGCGCAGCACCAGGCCGATCAACAACTGCTCCTGACCATACCGGGCCAGCAGCTCCGCCAGTTGGAAGCTTTGCTCCATGCTGGCGACCACCGGTTTTTCGCAGAACACCTTCACACCTGCCGCCAGCCCGATACGGATATGCTCAAGATGCAGATGGTTGGGGGAGCCAATCATCAGCAGGTCAAGCTGTTGCGCCGCCAGCAAGGCTTCGGGGGTGTCATAAGCAACACCGGCATCAATGCCATGTTGTTGCAGCGTTGCCAGCCCGGCAGGAGCCGGGTCGACATAGCCGACGATAGTGAAGTCTGGCGACAGGCTGCTGAACACATGCCCGAGGTAGCCGAGACGAAATCCTAATCCAATAATGCCCACTTTCATGACGTTCTCCCGCGTTTTAGCGATCGGCGATAATGATGTCGACGCCCATTTTCTCCAGGGCGCGCACGTATTGTTCGGATATGGCGCTGTCAGTGACCAGCCGGTGAATGCGTTCCACTTCGCGGATCAGACAGAAACTGGTACGGCCAAACTTGCTGGAGTCGGCTACGGCGATGATTTCACGCGAGACATCGCACATCGCCCGGTTAATCTGCGCTTCGCCCAACTGTGGCGTGGTGATACCGGCGGCGAGGTCAAAGCCATCGACACCGAGAAACAGTTTGTCGAAACGGTACTGACGGATATGTTGCTCGGCGGTGGGGCCATCAATTGACCATGAGGCGCTGCGCACGTTGCCACCCAGCACCATCAGATGGATGTTCTCGCGGCTGGCCAGTTCATAAGCGATGTTGATGGCATTGGTCATCACTACCAGCTCCTTTTTGCTCTCCAGATGCTTGGTCATCAGACTGGTGGTGGAGCCGGAATCGATAATCACCGCCTCTCCATCGTTGATCAGGGCGGCGGCGGCTTTAGCTATAGCGAATTTGACGTCGCGATTGATTTTGCCTTTGTCTTCCAGCGGGCGATCAAAGACAAACTGGCGATTGAGCTGCGCGCCGCCATAGCCGCGAATGGCGCAGCCACTTTTCTCCAGCCAGCGCAAATCATTGCGGATGGTGACGGAACTGACGTTGTACAGGGCGCTGAGATCTTCCACCCGTACCACACCTTCGCGCCTCAACTGCTCAATAATCGATTCACGACGTTGCTCGGTATTGATCATAGGGACTCTCTTTCAGCATCGTTGAGGAGGGCAGCACCGCGTACGCCGCTGCTGTCACCAAAAACCGGGGCCAGAATCGCCGCCGGAGGACAGATGGCAAATAAATTTTCGCGCATCGCTTCCGGCAGCAACGGGTAGATTTCAGGAATATTCGACAAACCGCCGCCCAGCACAAAGGCGTCAATATCCAGCAGCATTTGTAACCCCGCCAACGCACTGGCAAGCACGGCGATAAAGCGCTGGAATATCTGCTGCGCCAGCGCATCACCGTCACGATAGCTATGCATCAGTTCCGGCAGGTTGCTGGCCGGATGACCAAAGTACTGACTCAGCGCCAGCAGGCCGCGACCGGAGACATAGCGCTCGTAACAATCGGTCAGGCCGCAGTTGCAGCTGAACGAGGGCAGTGCGTAACGTCGGAACAACTGCGCGGGCACCGGCAAATGCCCCCACTCACCGGCCAGGCCGTGTTTACCGCGGAACAACTGCTTATCCACCACCAGACCGCCACCGGCGCCGGTGCCAATAATCGCGCCAAACACCACCGCATAATCCTGCGTCTGCGGCGAATGCGCCTCTGACAGGGCAAAGCAGTGGCAGTCATTGGCGATCGCCACGGGGCGGTTGAGCAGCGTCTCGATATCGCGTTTCAGGTTGCGTCCGGTCAGACAGGGAACGTTGGCTGCCAGTTGCTGCCGGGTATGCGGGTCAGTGATACCCGGCAAACCGATACCCACTTTCCCTTTCCCGCCAAATTGCTGATCCGCCTCCTGTGTGAGCTTCACCAGGCAATGCATAAAGGCGGAGTAATCCTCGCCAGGGGTCGGCACCCGTTGGCGAAACAGCGGTTGCATGCTGTCATCAAAGGCGGCGATTTCAATTTTGGTGCCGCCGATATCAAAGCCGTAGCGCATCGGTGTTATCTCGCCATCGGGCGGAGCACGCGCCCGTGATTGATATCAAACAAATGCGCGTGCTCCAGCGCCAGGTGCAGGCCGATACGCTCACCGGGTTGCAGCGACCAGCCGGGCGAGGAGGGGAAGCGCGCGACAAAGTGACGACCGGCGACATCGCAATGAACGATCTCCTCATTCCCCATATGTTCCAGCGTCTGCACCGTTGCGGGCAGCGCGGCGGGGGCATCTGCCGTGGTGATTGCCACATGTTCCGGGCGAATACCGAGGCAAATCTGTTCCTCGTGATAGTCGTTAAGACGCTCGGCGACGCTGGCTGGCAGCGGTAAATGTCCGGCATCGCCAAAGGAGAGCGTTAACGCTTCCGCATTACGCATAATAGTTACATCATGCAGGTTCATAGCCGGGCTGCCGATAAACGCGGCCACGAATTTGTTTGCTGGCTGATGATAGAGGGTCACCGGCTTATCAACCTGCTGAATCACCCCGCGATCCAGGACGCAGATACGGTCGCCCATCGTCATCGCTTCCACCTGATCGTGCGTGACGTAAATCATGGTAGAGGGAAGTCCTTCCGCTTTCAGTTGCTGATGCAGATTGATCAGTTGCAAGCGCATCGAGACGCGCAGTTTGGCATCGAGGTTGGAAAGCGGTTCATCAAATAAAAACACGCGGGGGCGGCGTACGATGGCGCGGCCCAGCGCGACACGTTGGCACTGGCCGCCAGATAACTGGCCCGGTTTACGCTCCAGCAGGTGACTGATCTCCAGATTTTCTGCCGCTTCACGCACCCGGCGATCGAGCTCATCACGCGGCATTTTGCCTTGCAGGCTAAACGCCATGTTTTTGTACACCGTCATATGGGGGTAGAGCGCGTAGTTCTGGAACACCATCGCCACTTCGCGGTCTTTGGGTAATACCTGATTTACGCACCGGTTCTGGATCACGATCTCGCCTTCGCTGACGCTTTCCAGTCCGGCAATCATGCGCAGCAGCGTCGATTTGGCGCAGCCTGATGGCCCGACAAACACCATAAATTCGCCTTCCTGAATCGACAGCTCAATACCGTGCAGCGCCTGGAAGCCGTTGGGATAAATTTTCTTCACATCATGTAATTGAATACCAGACATAGCTGCTTCCTCTGAGTGGTGAATTAGCCTTTCACACCGGCGCTGGCGATGCCCTGGATGAAATAGCGTTGGAAAAAGATGAATAAAATCAACATCGGTAATACCGCCATCAGTGCACCTGCCATCAACATCGGATAGGGCACACCGGCACGGCTGGCAAGGGACGCCAGGCCAACGGGTAACGTGAGTTTATTGACGCTGGTATTGACGATCAGTGGCCACATCAGGTTATTCCACGCCCACAGACCATTGATGATGGTGCAGGCAATCAAACCCGGACGAATCAACGGCAACAAAATGCGCCAGAAAATGGTGAAGTGGTTGTAGCCGTCAAGTAACGCTGCCTCTTCCAGCTCGCGCGGTACGCCAAGGAAGAACTGTCGCAGCAGAAAGGTGGCGTAGATACTGAAAATGCCAGGCAGGATCAGACCGCTCAGGGTGTTCACCAGGCCGAGCTTTTGCACAATCAGAAACTGTGGGATCAGAAAGGCTTGTGCTGGCACCATCAGAATCGAGACGCACAACATAAACACCGTATCGCGCCCGCGAAAGGTCAGGCGCGAAAAGCCGTAGGCGGCCATAGCAGCAATCAACATTTGCAGCGTGACGGTAAAGAAGGTGTAGAGAAACGAGTTGATATAAAAGGTGGTGAACGGAACCTCGGTCAAAATGCGGTGATAAGCCTGCATCGAGGGATGTGCAGGCAGGATCGCCATAGGAATCTGAATGCTTTCCGGCTGCGTTTTCAGTGAGGTCAGCAGCATCCAGATAAAGGGTACCAGTGAAATCAGGCTGGCGAGCGTCATCAGGGCATAGACGGTCAGGCGGCGCAATTTTTCCTGATGTTGACGGCGGAACCACGCCAGTTCTTCGGATTGGGGTAACGTGCTCATGACTGGCTTCCTCAGGTCACTTTAATTTTTTTGCCAATAAACATCTGAACCAGGCTAATCACCAGGGTCACGACAAACAGCACCACGGCAATCGCTGAGGCATAGCCTTTTTCCTGTAAATAAAACGCGTATTTGTAGAACAGGAAGGTCACGGTCATGGCATCGCTTTCAATCATCGAGCGGTCGAACATGAGAAAGATGACGTCGAAGATTTGCAGCACTTCGATAAAACTCATAATCGAGACGAAAAACAGCGTGGGTAGCATCAGCGGCAGCGTAATAAAGAAGAAGCGGCGTAAGGTGCCAATGCCATCAATATCGGCGGCTTCATAGACCTGACGGGGAATATTCTGTAAACCGGCCAGCAGGATAATGATTTTTAGCGCCAGTGATGACCAGATGATAATAATCGACACGCTAAGATGAACCACTTTGGGGTCGGACAGCCAGTCAACCGAGGGCAGGCCAATAAATCCCAGCAGATGATTCACCAGACCAAAATCACCGTTGAACAACCATTGCCACACCATCGCCACCGCCGCAGGCATGGTGATGGCGGGCAGAAACAGCAGGGTGCGGAACAGCGTCTTGCCGCGAATGGGTTGATTCAGGCCAATCGCCAGCAGCAGCGAGAGCGCCAGACTGACGGGTACGCACACCACCACATAGAACAGGGTATTGAAGGCAGCAGTATAAAAATCATCATCGCTGAACAGATCACGATAATTATCCAGACTGACTTCAGTCCAGTTCATAAACTGGTTGAGGTCGGTAAAGCTGTAAAATAGCGTCTGGAGAAAAGGGATGAAATAAAATACCAGCAGGCCGATAACCAGCGGAGCGATCATTATCCAGCCCCAGAAACGCTCGGCTCGTTCCAGACTACTGACATTTTTTACCGTTTTAACCGCAGAAATATTTACGGTGACGGGAGAGATATTTTCCATCTTTATCGGCTCGGTAGCGGCGCGATTTAACGCGCAGGTTGTCGTAACGGCGCGATAAATCGCACCGTTACGGATTGCGTCTTACTTTTCCATCACCCGGCTAATTTTCTTCACCGATTTATCCATCTCTTCTTTGGCATCCGCACCCATAAAGATTTTCTTCAGGCTGCTGATCCACATGTTTTGCCACTTCGGTGTATTGGTGCCTGCCGTCGGGTAAGCGGTGGCGTGGTCCAGCGCAGTGAGATAGGCGGTAACATCGACCTGCTTAATATTGGCGGCCCAGGCAGGCATCGCCTGTTTGTTGGCGGGGATCACCGCGGCGGCCAGCTCCTCCTGTGAGGATTTCTGCGCCATAAAGGAGACATAACGCCAGGCGGCATCTTTATGCTTGCCGTTGGCATACAGGGCGAAGCCGAGGCTGTGCGCCACACCCGCTTCTTTATCGATGCGTGGCATTTCGATCACGCCGATATGATCATTAATCTGTGGGTTGCTGGCGAATGGGGCCGCCTGCCAGGAACCGGCGTACACCATTGCCGCGCGGTTGGAGGTAAACACCGAGTCGGTTTTCAGCTCGCTCATCTGGTTGGCAGTCGGCAGCAGGCCGCCTTTCATCATTTGCTGCAACTGTTGGTAAACCCAAATGGCGTTATCGCTGGCGATATCCGTCGGTTGGCCATTGGTCGGAACAATATGGACGCCTTTCTGATACAGCAGGTTCAGGTAGCTTTCCTGACCGTCATTGCTCAGGTCCATATACAGCGGGAAAGCATCGCCCTTCAGTTTGGCTTTCAGCGCGGTGGCGGTGGTTTTCAGATCATCCCAGGTCCAGCCTTTTTTCGGATAGCTGACGCCAGCCTGATCAAACAGCTTTTTGTTGTACCAGACAGCGATGGCATCCACATCACGCGGAATCGCCAGTTGGTTGCCGTCAAACTGATAGGCCTTCACCGAACTGGCAACGATGTTGTTAAGATCGACCGATTTATCGTTCAGGTAGCCGTTCAGCGGGGCCAGGACGTGGTTCTGCGCATACTGGATAAAGTAGGGCATGTTGACCCAAAAGATGTCCGGTGCGACGCCCCCTGCGACGGCAGAGTCCAGTTTGACGAAATACTGAGATGCAGGCACCACTTCAATATCAATATTGATATCCGGGTTGGCCTTCTCAAATGATTGCGCAATTTTTTCTTCCGCAGGAAGTTGATTACGATCCCATATTGCATAACGTAAGGTTATTTTATCTGCGGCGTGGCTGAGTGCAGGAATTAAAAGTGCGACAGCTAATGCAATTCCGGAAATTACTGGTCTGGCGTGAGACTTATTGTTTTTAGCAGACAGCATGACACAACCCTCATCAATAAGAAGTATTTCTCTGGAAAGACCCGGTGTGGATAAATGATTTTGTAAACCATCCGTAATCTGGCTGTCAACAACGAAAAAGTGTAAGCACAACCCATGATTTTCCTTTCGATCTTTCGAAATCGAAAGGTTTTTTGCGGGTTTTGAGCCCTGTTTTCGTAACAAAAAGAATGAATCGAAAGGTCTGGAGACAGCTAATGATCTAATTAGCAAGGCTTTTTTTTGACGCTGTTAAGAGGTTTTACCGGAGGTTGATAATTGTAATTAAAACCAGGCTGACGCCTTTATTTCCGCACTGCTTTCGCTATTGGCAGGAAAATATTATGTTTTGCGAGCTGCGTCATCTTATTTTCTTATTACCTTTTTTTTCTATTTTTTCTTGTCTGTTTGCGTGTTATTAAATTGCAAAATTTCTGACACTGTAAGGGATGAACCATGACGTTACATCTGCGGCTGACTTCGTCGCTGGAAAAAATGTTTCACCAAAAAACAATTGCCGACGTAAAGCAACTGGCAACAACCAGCATTCTCGCCAATGAGACACTCTCATTTCAGGCGCAATATTTTCTACCTTCCACCGAGCGCAAAACGCGACGCACTTTGCATTGGTCGGTTGAAGGGGAGTTAGCACCGTGGTTGCAGGTGTATCAGGTCACGTCTGTGCCGGGACATTTACCCTGCTACAACACCGTGGATGACCATTATCTGACCACGGAGCCAGGTCTGTTTCCCGATCTGCTGATGCCGGTGACCGGCCCGACCATGCAAATCACCTGCAATTATCAGGGCGCGTTGTGGCTGTGCCTGACACCGCCGCCGGAAGGTTTACCGCCTGGCGAACATACAATGACGCTGCGCTTATATGAAGAAGCCGAGAACAGCGTGATGAGTGAAGCGGCACTGGTGGTGACGGTGTTACCTGCCACTCTTCCTGCACAACAGCTTTACCATACCGAATGGATTCATACCGATTGCCTGGCGAATTACTATCAACTGACAGTGTTCAGCGAGGAGTACTGGCAGGCGGTGCGCAAATTTGTGCAAAGTGCCGTGGCGCATGGCGTCAATATGATGTTGACGCCGCTGTTTACGCCACCGCTCGATACCGCGCCAGGGACGGTGCGTACTGAGGTGCAACTGATTGACGTCTTTGATGACGGGCAGGGTGGCTATCGCTTTGGCTTTGAACGGCTGGCCCGCTGGGTAGATTTATGCCGTACCGAGGGCATCCGCGATTTTGAGATCGCCCACTTTTTTACCCAATGGGGAGCGGCGCATGCGCCGCATATTGCGGTACAACTGCCGGATGGCAGCCGTGAGGCACGTTTTGGCTGGCATACCGATGCCTTTGGTGAGCAGTGGCGGCAATTCCTCAGCGCCTTCATACCACAACTGACGGCGTGGTTTGACAAGCAGGGTCTGCGTGATCGGGTGTGGTTCCATATTTCCGATGAACCGACCGATCAACATCTGGAAAATTACCGTAAAGCCAGCGATCTGCTGCGGCCGTTAATTCCCGGCTACCGTACGCTGGATGCCTTGTCCGATTATGACTTTTATCGCCTTGGCCTGGTGGAAAAACCGGTCACCGCCTCTGACCATCTGGAGCCGTTCCTCGAAAATCAGGTGCCAGGCCTGTGGACGTATTATTGCTGCGCCCAGTATCTCGATGTGGCTAACCGTTTTATGGCGCAACCGTCGCTGCGTAACCGTATCCTCGGGGTGCAGCTTTGGCTATACCGGATTGAAGGGTTTCTGCACTGGGGCTTTAACTTCTACAACAGCGAATTGTCGCGTGAGGCAATCGATCCTTTTGCCGTTACCGATGGTTTGCAGGCATTCCCGGCAGGTGATCCATTCCTTGTTTATCCCGGCAAAGACTTCACGCCGCTGCCTTCGATTCGCCTTAAGGTGCTGCTGGAAGCGATGCAGGATTTGCGCGCCTTGCAATGTCTGGAAGCGTTGCAAGGTCGTGCGGCCGTTGAGGCGTTGGTTGATGACGTGATGGGGATGCGTATTACCTTCAAAGCGTGGCCGGCCGATGCGCAGAAGTTATTGCAGCTACGTGCTGAAATTAATAAAGCTATTGAGTTAGCTTTACGTTGATATTAAGGCGTATGCTACGCATACAACGGGGATTTCGTGTAGCAACGCCTTTTAGCCTTTATGTAACATCGTTCATATGTCCTAACCATCGCCACTGAATATCATCATATTGAAAACGTAACCACATCATTTTACATCCCAGATCAGGAATAAACACTTTAAATAGCTGTGTTTTAATCTGTGTAACGATTGTACCCGGGCAGCCATCGACAGTTTCCCGACCAATCTCGCGAAAAATAGTTGTGATCTCAGGGTTGGGATACATTTCTATCCATATTCCCCGTTGCACCTGCACCCAGTTTCGGGTGCCTGGATAGGGGTCGAATTGATAATAAAAGTTAAATCTGACAGGTCGTCCAAGTGCATCGGCAGGGGATAATTGATTCGTGTCGGGATTAAGATTTTCGGGGAGGCTGTCTTTTTTAATAATTTCTTTCCCATTAACATTTTTACCCGGTGGTAGTTTTCCGTGACATGTTTCATTTGAGAATGAAGCGTCCATTTTTGCTTCAGATAATTTGAGTGGGTTCACAATAAAAACTAATACAAAAATTGCAATTGCTCCTCCGGCTCTGATGTTCACAACACCCGGGATAGGTGCATTAACGATTACCCGACCAGTGATCACTGTTGCTATAAGGGCAGAGCATAAACTCAGTACGATTCGCACTGTCGCGGCCTGAAAGGAACTCGGCTCACAAACCTGGACACCGGAGAGGTAGACCAAATAGGCGATGCCTATAACACCGATGCTTAACATCAACCGTTCATTACTAATCTGCATATAAACCTCTTTTATTTATATGAATAATTTTTAGCGATTTCTTCTCAGAGGGGTGTTAATTAATGTGCTTGTAATTTAAATTACAAGCATTGCATCATGGACATGTAAAAATAGATGCTCGCCTGCCTGTGTTGACCACGAAAAGTCATTGCATGGATAATGATTTTAATATGAATGATTAACCGACTAACCTTTTTATTATATCGCCACTCTCCAGGTTGATAATTTTTTACACGCCCCTGGATTGCTAAATAGTGCGCTTACTGCCTTCCAATATGCGTTTTGATTGTTATTTAGAGCCATGCATTTATTTAGTTGATTATGTAAATGAGTGTTTTCTTAGCTAAGGGATTTCACTGCTCAAGCCAATCTAAAAGTAATTAATCACACATAGCAGTCAGACCAGGAGATAAAAATGGTTACACATACCGTTGTGCCCGATAAATCTGGGTTAACTGATACAGATGTACCGCAGGATGTTAATAAAAGCGCATTACACTCCCTTGATGCACGGGCAGACCGCTTCGACTTTCGTGATTTACCCTTCAGACCACAACTGAAGTCCCTCAACACCATTTTCCCAGATGATGCGATCATCAAAGAGCGATTGCCGGCATATGTTAAACAAGGTTTGATCCTTAATCAGGGGAGGGAAGGGGCATGTACTGGTTTTGGTTTGGCCTGTGTCGCGAATTATCTACTGTGGACTCGTCACCAGGAAAATGGAGAAAGTGAGCAATTTGAAAAAGTCAGTCCGCGTATGTTTTATGAGATGGCTAAGCGATATGACGAGTGGCCAGGAACTGAGTATCAGGGGTCGAGCTGTCGGGGAGCATTAAAGGGGTGGCAAAAACACGGTGTATGCAGCGAACAATGCTGGCCGTTTACGCTGGATCAGGAAGGTAATGCGGTTTTCCAACGACCGGCTGAGGATTGGGCAGACAACGCTGCGCGACGTCCGTTAGGTATCTATTATCGAGTTGACCGACAGACTATTGCAGATATGCAGGCAGCAATAAGTGAAATTGGGGCCATCTATGTCTCTTGCAAAGTCCACGATGGTTGGGAAAATCTCAACTCGTTGAAAAAACGTAAAATCTCCGCCCCACAAAGCCATGCGGAGATACCGGTAATTGGCCAGGCAAAGAAGCCGATTTTCTCCGGCCATTCGTTCGCCATGGTGGGCTACAACGACAGTGGATTTGTTGTACAAAACTCCTGGGGTGAGAAATGGGGAGCGGGCGGCTTCGCTATTCTGACCTATGATGACTGGATCGTTAACGGAACAGACTGCTGGGCTTGTGCATTAGGCGTTCCGATAAAAGTCAGACTTAACGGGATATTGCAGACCGTTAAGCCCTCACCCTTCCGACTCAGCAGTCGTTCGTTGACAGAACTGGACCGAGCTACTCGTCAGCCTGGTAATCCCCCGAATGACCCCTGGCCCATCCCTTTCTGACTCAGGCTTATCAACCCTGGACAACGACAGAGGCATACCAGCACACTCTGATATCAGGCAACGATGGAAAATTGGATGTTAGTGATATGACGCGCTCCGCCATAGATAACGACGGTTATGCGCATCAACTTGTGGTTGAGAACCCTCTGACATGGCTGAAATCGCAACCTAATCAACACACGCTGAAACTGGTAATTTATGCGCATGGTGGTCTCAATAATCAGGACGATTCCATCACGCGTATTCGGGTTTTGGCCCCTTACTTCGTTGTCAATGGGATTTATCCGTTATTTCTTACCTGGAAAACGGGGGCGGGTGAAACATTAACCGATATCATGCAAGATTGGGCTAAAAAGGTTTTACCGGATAACTGGTTGCGCTCATCAGGCTGGCTTAATGAGTTGGGTGAAACAAAGGATTTAGCGCTCGAAGCACTGGCCCGGGTGTTAGGCAAAGGTGTCTGGAGTGAAATGCGTGAAAATGCTGAAGAGGCAGCAGTTTCTTGCGTGCAGAATGATCGGTTACTGGATTTATTGGCAAGAAAGTTAATCATATTGCAGGAAAACCTCAACAGCACTAATACAAAATTGGAGATTCACTGCATCGGACATTCTGCGGGTTCAATTTTATTGGGCCATCTGTTGGAACGGTTTATACGTGATGATCTGCTGGCTAAAGCCCCTCCAATTTCTACCCTGACACTTTATGCCGCAGCCTGTTCGGTGCGTTTCGCTGTAGAAAAGTTTTTACCTGCGGCGGATAACGCGCTGTTTTCATTATCTAATTTGTGGCTCTATTACCTGAGCGACGACAATGAAAAGGCGGATGGATTACCAACTGCCGACGTACCGATGTATGGAAAATCACTTCTTTATCTGGTTTCACGGGCGCTTGATGATCACCCTAATATGCCGATTCTGGGCATGTGTCGGGCATTAGATCCGAAATTTAACGCCAACAAAAAGCAATGGGCGGAAGAGGAGATGGCATCGCTCGAGATATGGCAAAATCGTTGGGGGGTGCTCGGTAGCGGCAATAAATTAGCAATACAAATAAGCGATCCGAAAGTGCGAATTACGCGTGCTAATGATCAAAGTGCAGCGACTCACGGTTCGTTTGATAACAATATTGACATTTTGACGCAGACGATCGAGCGCATTATGGGACATGCGTTGCCTCACCCCCTGGAGTGGCTTGACTACTAGCGAATAACATTCCCTGCGGTTTAATGAACCGGGCGGTTTTGTTATGCTGCCGGTTCAGCCGCAGGGAGGACGCAATGCGCACAATGCAGTTAAGGTGGATCAAGCGTTGCCGTTGCGCAGGTTGGTGCATACGGCAGTGGATCAGTTTATGGCGCAGAACGGTTGCCTACAACTGGCGTAGCGGCGCGATTTATCGCGCAGATCCGTGCGCGATGCCGGAAAAAGATCGCGCGATAAATCGCGCCGCTACGGTGATTTATTGAAAAGTGACGGTTTTTTTGGGTTTTTGGTCAACCGCCAACGAGAACACATCCGGGCGGGCATAATGTCCGACCACGTCAAAATCATAGCGGGCGCGAATCAACTCATCGGTGTCGATTTGGGCCGTGAGTAATCCTTCGCTGCCGCGCAACGGTCCTGCCAGTACATCCCCAAGTGGACCGATAATCACGCTTCCTCCCTGAATCAGCGGGCGTTGGCTGTCCCAGCCGGGGATCTCTATACCCAATTCGGCTGGCGAGGGTTGCAACTGGCAGGCGCTTAACACAAAACAGCGACCTTCGTGGGCGATATGCCGCATTGATGCCTGCCATACATCACGTTCATCTACCGTGGGCGCGCACCAGATTTCTACCCCTTTGGCATACATGGCGGTACGCAGCAACGGCATATGGTTTTCCCAGCAGATGGCGGCACCGATACGTCCAGCCTGAGTATCCACCACCGGCAGCGTAGAACCATCGCCCTGGCCCCAAATCAGGCGTTCGGTTCCGGTTGGCATCAGCTTGCGATGTTTTGCCACCAGACCATGTTCCGGTTCGAAAAATAACGCGCTGCAATACAGGGTGCTGCCTTCACGTTCAATCACACCAATCACCAGTGCGGCCTGGGTGCGTTGTGCCAGTGCGGCCAGCGCCTCCGTTTCTTTACCCGGCACATCAATGGCGTTGGCAAAATATTCTGCCCAGGTTTCACGTCCCTGTGGCAGACGATAGCCCAATTGGGTGCCAAAGGTTTCACCTTTCGGATAGCCGCCAAGCAGGGCTTCGGGCATCACTACCAGGCGCGCCTGGCTGGCAGTAATTTGTTGTTCATAAGACAGAATCTTCTCTAACGTCTGCGCTTTACCTTCAGGTGCGGAGCCAATTTGTAGCACCGCCACGGTTGAGGATGTCATGGCAATTTACCTGTGAGCGGGGAGTTGAAGCCAAGATATACCTTGGTATAGTGCTATGAATCAATCCTCAAAAATAACTATCAGATATGAATACAATTAATATCGAGTCGCTTGACCTGAATTTGTTTAAAGTTTTCGAAGCGTTGTATGAAGAGGGCAGCGCCAGCCGGGCTGCGCTGCGTCTTGGCATCACCCAGTCGGCCGTCAGTGCCGCGCTGGGCCGGTTGCGGAAAATTTATGGTGACCCTATGTTTGAACGCACGGGGCGCGGCTTACGCCCGAGCCGTCGTGCGGAGGAATTAAAACCCATCGTCAGTGAAGCGTTAAATCGCTGTCGTCAGAGTCTGGCGCTGGCGCAGCGGGAACAGGCGGAATTCGAGGGCAGAACCCTGGTGTTAGGCTGGTCCGACGATTATGAAATCGCGCTGGCACGCCAGCTGATCAACCGTGTGGCAGAGGCGTATCCCGGACTGCGGCTGATCTTCCGACAAATTCACAGCCGCATCGCTGCCGGGATGTTGATGAACCGGATGGTCGATTTGGCCGTGACTTCTGGCAGTGGCAACTCAGCGGCGTTGAGTAAAGAGTTGGTCGGGGTCAATGGTTACGCCTGTGTACTGGACTTTGCACCACCAACGGGTGAATTGACGCTGAGTGACTACACCCAACTGCAACATATTCTGATCTCTTCGGGGGGCGTGGTGGGGATCGTTGATGAAGTGCTGGCTGAGCTGGGCCTGAAACGCACGGTTGAAGCGGCGGCGACCCACTTTTCGGCGGTGCCTTATCTGATCAAAGGTTCGCGCTCGATTGTGACGTTACCCAGCCATGCCGCTCAGGCTATGGCGACGATGTTTGATTTGCGGCTGGTTCACTGTCCAATTGCCTTACCCGATTATCCGATCGAGTTATCCTGGCGAACTGACAGCCTGAGGGACCCGGCGGTGGCCGGGGTCAGGAATATTCTGCGGGAATTGTTGAAAGCCATTCCCCCCAATGTAGCGGCGCAATTCTGAGCGCGCTGCCAGAAAAAACCGCGCGATAAATCGCGCCGCTACGGAAGTGGTGAAGTGTTAAATCGCGCCGCGACGGATTCAGAAGCGTCTGGCCGGGCTAAACGGCTCCATCGCAATGCTGCTGCGTTCACCGTGCATCATCTCTGCCAGCAGCATCCCGGTGGCCGGGCCGAGGGTAAATCCCTGATGTCCATGACCAAAGGCGCACCACATGCCGCGTTGTCCTGGAACTGCGCCAATCACCGGTTTCATATCCGGCATGCAGGGACGGGCACCTTTCCAGGGTTCCGCTTCGACCGCCTCTCCCAGCGGCAACAACTGCCGCGCCACCTGTTCCACCGCTCTGAGCTGATGAGGGGTGGCGGGGGCATCAATATGCGCCAGTTCCGCCCCGGTGGTGATACGCAACCCGCGTGCCATCGGGGCCACCAGATAGCCGCGCTCTTCATCCAGCATCCAGTGACGTGGCGTAGCGCCAGCGACCGGCTGGAAATGTTGATGGTAGCCGCGCTTCACAAACAGCGGCGGACGGTAGCCGAAATCACCGGTAAGTTGTGGACTCCAGGGACCGAGTGCCACCACCACCTGACGCGCTTTCACCGCTTCGCCATGCTGATTATCAACCTGCCAGCCGCCCTCAGTTGTCGGACGCAACGTCTGCGCGTTGCCCTGATGCCAGGCTGCGCCACGAGCAAATAATAAGGCGGCATAGGCTTTTACCAACGCGCCCGGATCGCGCACCGTCAGGGGATCGCTCCAGTACACCGCACCGCTCAGTTCAGCCCGCAGCGCGGGCTCGGTGGCGCGCAGCTGGGCTGCATCCAGTTTGCGATGATTCACCCCCAGCGCCAGCAGGTTATCAGCCTCAACAAAGGCCGCATCACGCTGTTTATCGCTGCGAAACAGCATCAGCCAGCCACGTTCGCCTAACAGATGGCGGGCATTAGCCGCATCGAGCAGGGCTTCATGGGTGTCGATCGACAACGCAATCAACGAGGCGTAAGCCGCCGCAATCGGGGCATAAGCGCGGGGTGCTGAGCGAGCGTAGTAGCGCAGCAGCGGTGACGCCAGCGCCGGGATGGCACGCGGATGATAGCGTACATCCAGCCGACGGTTACCTGCCACGCTAAGTAACGTCTTGATATCACGCGGGAAGGCGTAAGGATGTACCGCCTCCCGCTGGATGATCCCCGCGTTACCGTAAGAGGTTTCCTCGCCGGGTTCGCGCCGGTCCAGCAGCGCCACATCGTAGCCGCGCTGTTGCAGGTGGAGGGCGCAACTGACGCCGACCATTCCCGCGCCCAGCACTAACACATCATGTGCCATCGCTTCACTCCGTTTTGGGTTTCTGTGCCACCACGGTAATTTCCAGCAGCGCCTCCTGCAACACTAATCCAGCCAGTACCGTGGTTCGCACTGGCAATGGATCGCTAAACCATTTGGCATAAGCCAGGTTAAAGGGGGCAAACAAGTCCGCGTCAGTTAAATAAACGGTGCAGGAGAAGATATCCGCCAGCGTGCAACCCTGTTCTTGCAACGTGGCTTCGATAGTTGACATGACGCGGTCGGTCTGACGGCTGACTTCCGCCGCCAGCGTGCCATCTTCTTCAAAACCGATCACGCCGGATAACCACACCTGGTCACCGACCAGACGCACTTTGGAAAAAGGTAAATTCATACGATCCTCGTTTACTGGCCTAAAGGGAGATAAAAATCCGCCATGCTGGCGATGGGGCGCGCCTGACGCAGTGCGTCAAGGTCCGGCACTGGCCGCGCCAACTGCGTATCGTGCTTAAACTTCTGTTCCAGCGCCTGCGCCACGCGGAGTACACCGCTGTCATCACCGCGCTTGCCGATAATCTGTAAACCAAATGGCATTCCCAGTGCATCCTTGCCAACGGGTAAGGAGAGGGAAGGCAGCCCCGCCAGCGAGGTGACATAGGCCAACGCCAGCCAGTGATAATAGGTGCGCGTCGGCTGGCCGTTGATTTCTCGCGGGTAAAGTTCGGTCCACGGACGCGGGCTGATGGTCACCGCCGGTGACACCATATAATCATAGTCGTGGAAGAAGGCTTCCCAACGACGATACAACTGGGTTTGCAGATCCAGCCCACGGGAAATATCCAGCGCGCTGTAGCGCAAGCCTTCCTCAATGTTCATCCGAACATTTTCCCCCACCAGTTGGGGATTCTGCTGATATAGCTCCCGCGTGCCGGTGAGAAACAGCAGCGAGCGCAGCGTTTCAAAGGCTTCATTGGTGCCGTGACAATCGGGCGTCGCCTGCTCGGCACTGGCGAACAGTGGGGCGATATGCGTCATCTTCTGACGGAAGCTGTCAGCAACGCCTTGCTCAGTAGGCGCGAAACCAAAATCGCTACTCCAGGCAAGGCGCAGCGACGACAAATCGGTTGCGGGTAGCGGGAAAAACTCCTGTGGCTGGCGTAGCTGACGCCCCGGCACCACATGGGAGAGCGGATCGCGCGCATCCTCGCCCTGCATCACGCTTAACATCAGTGCGGCATCCGCTACCGTGCGTCCCATCGGGCCAAGGGTGGAGATTTGCAGCCAGGCACAGCCGCGTTTTTCTGCCGGAATCAAACCTGCCGTGGGGCGAAATCCCACCACGCCATTAAACGCCGCCGGGTTACGCAGCGAACCGCCGGTATCGGAACCGGTCGCCAGCGACACCATGCCGCAGGCCAGCGCGGCCGCTGAACCGCCAGACGATCCTGCCGCTGAACGGGTGGTATCGAACGGGTTGCCGGTGGTGCCATACACCGCGTTGCGCGAGTTACCGCCTGCACCCCATTCTGGAACGTTGGTTTTACCCACCACGTTGGCACCGGCGGCACGCAGCACCGCCACCAGACGTTCATCCTGGGGGGCGAGGTTGTGGCGCTTCGCCACGCTGCCAAAAGTGGTAGGCAGGCCGGCCGCATCAATCATATCTTTGACGCCGAGCGGTAAACCGTGCAGCGGGCCAAGCGGTTCGCCGCGCAGTACCGCCTTGTCCTGCGCCTGCGCCGTGGCACGCGCGGCGGCGAAATCACAGGCGACCATCGCGTTAACCGCGGGGTTGACCTGTTCAATACGGTTGATACAGCTTTCCAGTAATTCACTTGGGGCAATGCTTTTTTCCCCTATTAACCGACGGGCTTCGCTCGCCGGGAGATCGCATAACGTTTCCATCGTCAGATCCTTTATCAATTAAACCCGCGCGATTTATCGCGCCGTTACGGAGTCGGCATAATTGCCTGGGTGCTTGTTTTCTCGGTGCGGATGGTCAGGCTCATCAGGGTTGAGAACAGCGCTGCACCCATCAGGAACAGAAATGCCGACCCGAAGCTGAAATGTTGCACCATCAGGCCGATCGCCAGTGGGGCGATAAATCCGGCCGCCTGGCCGCCAAAGTTGATCACCCCGATGCCCGAACCCACCATGCGCGGCGCCAGAATTTTGGTCGGAAGCGCGACGGCGATCGCCAGCACAAAGGATTTAAAGAAGTAGGTAAACGCTTGGGCGATAATCACCCCGGTGAGGGTTTCCGCCCGGTACATGCAGCCGATGGCAATGGCGGTAAATAACGCGCTGAACAGCAACATCAGGTTTTCGCGGCCATTGAAGAATTTCACCATCACCCAACCGCCGATGGCAGTGGCGATACCGGCCATCAGATAGGGGATCGGCAACAATACGCCGACGGCTTTGAGGTCAAGATGGCGTTCCGTCATCAGATATACCGGCATCCAGGAGTCGAGGCCTTTGTTGATCAGGCTGAGGCCAAACCACACCGCAGCAATCTTCCACAACAGCGGATGTTTCATGACGCTTTTGACGTCACTCAGGTTGATGCGGCTACATTGCTGACTGTCACTGGCCGGGGTGTTACGCACCGTCAGACTGTATATCAGGACAAACGCCAGGCCCAAAATCCCAATCAGCATAAAGGTGTGACGCCAGTGAAAATGCAGCAGCAGTGGGGCAATCAGTAGCGGGGCGATCATGCTGCCGATGTAATTTGACGAGACCAGCAGCGAGGTGATTTTCGGTTTTTGTTCCGTGGTGTAGTTTTCCGCCGCGTTTTTGATCGCCGCAGAAGGAAAGGCACCTTCGCCCAGACCAAACAGCAGGCGAATCACCAACAGCGAGGCCAGTGACCAGGCCAGTCCGGTCAGCAGGGTGAACAGCGACCAGAAGCCAATTGCCATAATCACCACCATCTTGGCTCCGTAGCGATCGGCCAGCCAGCCGCCCGGCAGTTGCATCAGCCAGAAGCCAAAATAGAACACACTTAACACCAAACCCAGCTCAGACGGGCTGAGATGCATCTCAGCGGTGAGCGCCGGTGCGCCCATACTCAAGACAACGCGATCAATAAAAGCGATACACCAGGCGATATACAGCAAAATAACCACCCAGTGCCGGTAGAACGATGAATCTCGCATGGCTGTTCCTTAATAACCGGTGAATTGAATTTCGCAACGCAAATTCATCCTGCCATGCGTTCAGGGTTATCACCATTTCAACTTTTTCACGCCAGCGATATCAAAAAGGCAAAGATAACGCCATGATAAGTCATGGTTATCCTGAAGGGGTAAAATCAGCCCCTCAGCGCGGTTTTTAATAAGTGGCGGTTATGATGTGACGGCGGAAATAAACGGAAAGGCGTCCATTTCGCGAATAAAATGATCGATAAACGCGGTTACCGCTTTCGGCATACTGCGTCCCGCGAGGGTATTTAGTTCGATATTGATGCCGTGCAGATCCTGACCCACCAGCGGTACGGCACACAAATTATGGGTACGAATATATTCCCGCACCGTCATTTCGGAGGCCACCACCACGCCTTGCTCATAACGCACAAAAGCCAGCAGGGCGCTGATGGAGTTGGTGACAAACACCGGGGAGATGGTGATGCCCTGGCGGCTACAGCAGGCGTCAAACAGGCGGCGCAACATGATCGGACGTTCCGGCAAACCCAGCGGATAGCCACTGAGCTGCGACAATTGCAGGCCGCTGCGTTTCGCCAGCACATGGTCCGGTGGCATCACCGCCACCAGCCGTGACTGCAAACGCCAGGCAACGTGAATATTCTCTTCCGGGATCTGGCTGAAGGTCAGCCCGAGATCGCTTTCCCCCTCGCGTAATCGCCGCACCACCTCTTCGGCGTGGGTAACATGCAGGCGAAAATGGATATCGGGATAGTGGCGGCGAAAGGAGGCGATCATCATCGGCAAAAAATCGACGCTGAAACCGGCGGAGCTGTCGATACGCACCTCGCCTTTCCGTAATCCATTGAGTTCCGCCAGCTCGTGCAGCACTTTTTCACTTTCCAGTTGCGTGCGGATCGCCCACGCCGCCAGCAGTTCACCGGCAACGGTGGGGATCATCCCTTCCTTGCGACGTTCAAACAGTGTTTCGCCCAGCCGATCCTCCAGCCCGCTAATCTGGCGACTGATCGCCGAAGCGGCGACATTCAGTTTCTGAGCCGCCAGGCTGAGTGAGCCGGAGCGCACCACTTCAAGGAAGTAACGTACCGAGTTTTCCTGCAAGTGGCGTACTTTCATGCTGATCCTTGTGCTATTTAATGTTGGATGATTTGATCGAGGAAGTTCCTCGCCCGGGGTGATACCGGTGCGGTGAAGAAGGTTTCTGCCTCAGCATCTTCAATAATTTCGCCGCCGTCCATAAAGATAACGCGATCGGCAATTTTACGCGCAAAGCCCAGTTCGTGGGTGACACAACACATGGTCATGCCTTCCGCCGCCAGTTCCGCCATCACCGCCAGCACTTCGGCGACCATTTCCGGGTCCAGCGCTGAGGTTGGCTCATCAAACAGCATCACTTTAGGGTTCATCGCCAGCGCGCGGGCAATTGCCACACGCTGCTGCTGACCGCCCGAGAGCTGCGCCGGGTATTTGTGGCCGTGCCGCTCCAGTCCGACGCGTTGCAATAATTCCTGGGCCTTATTTAACGCCTCCGCGCGCTGGCGTTTCAAAATCCGCATCTGCGGCACCAGCAAATTATCCAGCACCGTCATATGTGGAAACAGCTCGAACGACTGAAACACCATACCGACTTGCTGACGCAGGCTGGTGAGATTGGTTTTTTTATCACTTAACATCATGCCATCAACATTGATTTCGCCGCGCTGAAACGGTTCCAGCGCATTGATGCATTTAATTAAGGTCGATTTACCGGAACCGGACGGGCCGCAAATCACCACCACTTCGCCTTTTTTGATATTGAGGGTGCAATTTTTCAACACCGGCAACTGACCATAATATTTCGACAGATTATTAATGGCGATCATGCAGATTTCTCCTGCAAAAGGGTTAACAGGCTATTCGCCACAATCTGCGTGGCACGATGTAAATCATCCAGGTGTACGCGCTCATCGGCGCGATGTCCGTTGGCCTCAAGGAAACTGCGCGGCCCGGCCCCGTACATAATGGTGGGAATACCGGCGGCGCTATACAGACGGGCATCGGTATACAGCGGCAGACCCACTAACGGGATCGGTTCTTGCAGGATAGCTTCGGCCTGCTGGCTGAAAATGTTCGCCAGTTCGATACTGGCAGGCGATGAGGTGAACGGACGCGCCAGCAAAATACGTTTCACATCACAGGTGATACCGCTGAGCTGTTGTTCCACCTCGCGAATCAGCGCCAGCAACTCCGCTTCAACCGCTTCCGGCTGTTCTTCCGGGATAATGCGACGATCGAGGCGGATCATCAGGTTATCTGATACCACGTTGGTGTTGATGCCGCCCTCAACCAGGCCAATCACCAGCGTGGGGGAATCGATACCCGCTACCGCCGAATGTTTTTCCGCCAGCGTGTCGCGATAACGATACAACGCGGTCATTAAACGGTTACCGGCTTCAATGGCGTCACAGCCGCTGGACGGGAAGGCGGCATGGGCGGATTTGCCCTGCACGGCAATTTCCAGATGCAAACACCCATTATGTGCGGTAACGACAAAGTAGCTCAGCGCGGCGCACACCGCGTAATCGGGTTTACTGATGCCATTCTCCAGCAGCCAGCCGGGACCGGTGGCGCCGCCCGTCTCCTCATCGTAAGTGATGTGCAGTTCGATGGTGCCGTTTAACGCCGCCCCGCTGTGGATCAACGCCAGCAAGGCATAGGTGTAGGTGGTGATATCCGATTTAGACACCGCCGCACCGCGTCCATACAGCCAGCCATTTTCAATTTCCGCACCGTAAGGATCTTTGCTCCAGCCACCGCCCGGCGGCACGACATCGCCGTGCGCATTCAGCGCGACCGTCGGCCCCGGTCCGAAACGATGGCGCACGATCAGGTTAGTGGCGCTGCGCATCCCGGCTGCCAGTACCACCTCATCCGGCACGGTAAAGGTTTCAACCTCCAGTCCAACGTCGCGCAGTAGCTGCGCGGTGACCAGCGCATGTGGGGTGCAATCGCCCGGTGGGTTGTCGGAAGGCGTCTGCACCAGACGTTTTAACATCTCAACCTGTTGGGAGAAGTGACTTTCAATCCATGTGGCGACACGTTGTTTACTCATTGACTGCGGTCCTGTGATTATCGAAACGGGAAAGGTGGAAAGGCGACAGATCGATGTCGCTGCTGCCGCGCAAAATGAGCTGCGCCAGACTGTGGGCCACCACTGGCGACAGGGTGTAACCATTAGAAGTGACGGCGTTGTAAAAACCGGGCAGGCCGGGGACGTCGCCAATGATCGGCGCGCCATCAATATTGATATTCATCCCGGCCCAGCTACGTACCATATGCAGGCCACTTAAGGCAGGCAGGACGCGATTGGCGACCCATAAATTGCCTTCGATACTTTCGCGGCACGGCTGATTCAGGCGCATCGCCGGGTTAAATTGCGCGCTCCAGCCGCCGCCAATTAATAAACTGCCGTGGGCGGTTTGCTTCAGGCTGAGGTGACGCCCGGCGTGGGCAATCAGATGATCGACCAGCGGCACGGCACGTTCGGTGACGATCATTTGCAGCGGAGCGCCTTTCACCGGCACATTGATGCCAACCATTTCACCCACTTTGGCCGCCCAGGCACCGGCTGCGTTAATCACGCGTTGGGCTTCAATCACGCCACGGCTGGTCTGTACCCGATACCCGCCATGCGTCATGCGTTCAATCGCCGTCACATCGGTGCCGCGCTGAAAGCGTGCCCCCTGGGCGCGCGCCAGTTTGTTCACCACATAAGTGGCGCGCAGTGGGTTGATTTTGCCCTCCATTGGGCAGAATTCAGCGCCGATCAGCTGCGGGGAAAGGTGAGGGGAAAGCCGTGCCAGTTCACTGGCATCCAGCAGCGTCGCGTCGATGCCAAAGCGGCGTTCCAGCGCGATCTTCTGCTCAAGAAAACGCATCTCCTGCGCGGTTTCCGCCACCATCAGACCACCGGTGATTTTGATCTCCAGCGACTCACCGCTCGCCGCTTCCAGTTCCTGCCACAGCCGCACCGAGAGCGGCCCAAGTGGCAGCGTTTGCGCAGCGGGACCACCGCCTTGCTCGGCTTTGGCACCAAAATCAAACGACAGCAGCTGGACATGCAGGCTGCCCGCGTTGGCGCCGGAAGCCTGTAAATTGATGTCGTCGCGCTCCACCACCAGGGTATCCGCGCCGCCAGCGGCAAGGTAATAGCCAAGACAATTGCCCATGACGCCGCCGCCGATCACCAGCACATCCGTTTTTTGCGGCGCTATTGGTGAATTTTCGACCGGGCGCGCCAGGTTAGGGGTGATAGCCGGTTTGTGGCCGCCCCATTCCTGTTTCTCAAACGTCAGCGCGGCGATCGGCACCGGACGGACCGGGAAGCGCGGGGCATAAAACCCGGCGGTGTGGTGGTGACGCTCGGTCATTTCGCTCACCAGTTGCGCCACCATCCCGGCGCAGGTGCGCCCCTGGCATAACCCCATCCCGACGCGCAGGTTACGTTTCAGCGCGGCGGGCGTGTCGATACCCTGACGGATCGCGCTGCGTAAACGGCCAAGGGTGATATTTTCACAACGGCAAATCACCGTCTCATCGGGCTGCGCTTGCAGACTGACCGGCGGTGCCTGGTAAACCTGCCACAATGCCTGCTGGAATGATTCGGCACGGGCAACCTGTTTTTTCAACTTATGCGTATCGATGCCGCTCGCCGTTTTCCCCAGCGCGCTGAGTGCGCGATAACCGGCCAACTGACCGCGAGCCTGGGCAATCTGCGCGCCACCCAGCCGCGCGCCGTCACCGACAACGTACACGCCGGGCACGCTGGTTGCGCCCTCGGCGTCGGTTTTGATCGTCGGGGTGCTGAAAGGTGTGCTGGCGAGTTGCTGTTCACAACCCAGCGAACGCGCTAAATCGGTGGAGGGAATAAAACCGTGACCCAGGCACAGCACATCGCACGGGATTTCGCGACTGGAGCCGGGAATGCGTTGCCCGGCTGCATCCACCTGCATCACGGTGATGCGTTCGAGGCGATCCTGCCCGTGTGCGGCAACCACTTCATAACCCCAGCTTACCGGCACGCGGTTTTTCTTCAGGATGGAGAGATAGTGCTGGCCCTTGAGCAACAACTCAGGGGCTACTTTGGTCATGGTGAGGATCTGGCGCAGCAAGCGGATGCCAGGTTTTGCTGCGCGTTCCAGCACCTCAACCACCTGACCTTCGCTGGCAACCAGTTCAGCGGCAAACTGGAGATTCAGCGGCCCGTTGCCACTTACCACCACTTTTTCGCCGGGGATCACCCGATAAGCTTTTGCCAGCGTCTGACCTGCGCCGGTGGTCATCACCCCAGGCAAAGTCCAGCCGGGAAAGGGCACCGGGCGTTCATACGCACCGGTAGCGATAATCAATTGCTTCGGGCGAATCAATAATGACGTGTCACGCCAGATAACCCCAATTTCCTGTGCGGAGAAGGCGGCCCAGACCGTGGCCTGTTGCAGGATCTCAACCCCGGCGGCCAGGGTTGCTGACAATAACTGCTCGCCATCACGCCACTGCTGCGGCGCTTTGCCGTGCAAGGTATGAGAAGGGGCCAGCGGTTTAAAAAACTGGCCGCCGCTTTGTGGTCGCTCATCAATCACCAGCACCGTTGCACCCGCACTGGCCGCGACGCGGGCGGCTGAAAGTCCGGCGGGTCCGGCACCCAGCACCAGCAAATCGTACTCGCGTGTTTCCGGTGCGATGTTGTCTGGCACCGATGTCAGAGGAATGGCCGGGGGTTGGTCGGCGCGCTGGCTGTGCACCTGCATACCGTCCTGCACTAACGTCATGCAACTGCGTTGCGATCCTTTGCCATCCACCTGTACCACGCATTCGTAGCACGCCCCCATGCCACACCATAAGCCGCGTTTTTCGCCCGGTGTTTCCTCGCGGATTGCCACAATATTTTGCCGCGCAAGGGCAGCGGCAATGGTTTCGTCAGGCAGCGCCGGTACGGCTTTGCCATCAAACCAGATGGTCAGGCGGTCGCCCGCAGGAGTGATATTTGGTGATTTGAGTTCCATAACGCTTGTGATCCAGCAACGCTTGTGTATACAGTATGTATACGGTATACAAACGGTATGCATCAAGTATTTTCTTAAGGAACTCAATATGGCAGCGTTTCGCGGTACTTATACGGTGTTGATTACCCCCTTTACTCAGGATGGTTTAGCAATTGACGTGCCAGCCCTGGAAAAATTAGTCGATTGGCAAATTGAACAAGGAATTCATGGGCTTATCCCGCTGGGCAGTACCGGTGAATTTTTATCCATGACGCGTGAGGAACGACAACTGGTCACCGAAACGGTGATTCGCACCGCCAGAGGGCGTGTGCCGGTGTTGATGGGTACTGGCGCAGAATGGACGCCGGAATGCGTTGAATTGAGTAAAGAAGCCGAAGCGATGGGCGCGGATGGCGTGATGATTATCCCGCCGTTTTATAGCTGCCCGAACGAAGATGAGTTGTTTGCCCATTATCGTGCCGTGGGTGAGGCCATCTCGATTCCGATCATGATTTACAACAACCCGGCCACCGCCAATGTCGATCTGCTGCCGAAAACCGTGGCGCGTTTATCGGAAATCGACACCGTCAGCTACATCAAGGAATCCACCCTTGAGGTGACGCGTGTACGCGACATCATCGAACTGTGCGGCGATCGCATGAACGTTTTCGCGGGCATTCTGGGTTACGAATCTTTCTGGCTGGGTGCCTGCGGCTGGGTGGCGGTGGCGTCCAACCTGTTACCGGCGCAATGCGCACAGATGTTTGAAGCCGCGTGCGATCGTCTTGACCGCAATGAAGCGCTGGCGCTGTACCACAAAATTCTGCCCGTGGTGCGTGCCGTTGGCGGGCCACATTACGTGGCCGCCAGCAAAGCGGGTCTGGCGATGATGGGACTGGAGGTGGGGATCCCGCGCGCTCCACGTCTGCCGCTCGCCAGCAACCTGGAACAGGTGCTGCGACATGAATTAGAAAAACTCAACGTGCTGAACAGCTTCAAGCACTGATAACCGGCCTGATTGTTACTTATTCGGAGAATGTAAATGAACGCGAAATTAACCCTGATTGCGGCTGCGTCTCTTCTGACCGGTAGCCTGTTTGCACAGACCAGTTTTGCCGCCTGTACCCCGGTGCAGGGCGCAACGCTGGTGACCGCGGGTGAGTTAAAAATGTCCACCAACCCGACACTACCGCCACTGCAATATGTTGACGGTGAAGGACAATTAAAAGGAATGCGTATTGAGCTGGGCGAGGAGATTGCCAAGCGCCTGTGCCTGAAACCTGACTATACCCGCATCGAATTCTCCGCAATGGTGCCCGGTTTGCAGGGTGGCCGCTGGGACATGATCAACACCGGCATTTTCTTCACCCCGGCGCGCGCCAAAATGATGTACATGATCCCGTATGAAAGCCAGGCCATCAGCGTTTCGGTGGCACCAGCCGATAGCGGCAAGATCCAGAAGGTTGAAGATCTGGCAGGTAAAAGCGTCGGGGTAGAAATCGGCGGCTTTGAAGAGACTACCATCCGTAAGATCAGCAAAGAACTGGAAGCGAAAGGCCTGAAACCGGTAGATATCCATACCTTCGATAACTTTACCGTGGCGTTCCAGGCATTGCGTGCACAACAGGTGAGCGCGGTGATCAGTATCGATGCAGTCGCAGCCGATTATCAGCACAAAGGCATGTTCAAACAGGTGCTCTCTGGCCTCGAACCCACGCCGGTGGCCATCGCCTTTAAAGATGCCCATCTGGCTGACGCCACCGCCAAAGTGCTGAACCAGATGAATGCCGATGGCAGCTTACCTGCGCTGTTTAATAAGTATGGCGCGAAGATGATCACCGGAACCTTTAGTGTTCAGGGTCCTAACTCTTAAGCGAAGGAAATTTCATTATGATTCAGGGCTGGAGCTGGGAAGGGTACTTCCATTATCTCACCAACTATTTCATTTTCATGGGGGCGGTGAACACCGTCCTGTTAACCCTGGCGGGTATGGCTGGCGGGCTGGTACTGGGAATATTACTGGCCTTTGCCCGGCTCTCGCCCTGGTCCTGGATTAATCAGATCGCACGGGCTTATATCTGGGTTTTTCGCGGCACGCCGTTACTGGTGCAGCTGATTATTATCTATACCGGCCTGCCACAAATCGGTATCCGCTTTGGCGTGATTGAGGCGGTGGTGATGGGCCTGGTATTGAATGAAGCCGCTTACCTGGCGGAGATCATTCGCGGTGGTGTGCAGGCGTTGCCGAAAGGGCAAATCAATGCTGCCAAAGCGCTTGGTTTTAACCATCTGAATGTGGCGCGCTATGTGATTTTCCCGCAAACCATGCGCTTAATTCTGCCCTCTTTAGGGAACAGTTTTAACGGGTTACTGAAAACCACCTCGATTGCCTCGGTGATTTCCGTGGAGGAGTTGTTACGTCGTACGCAAATCCTGATGCAGGAACAGTTCATGGTGCTGGAGCTATTTATGGTTGCCGCCACCTATTACCTGCTCCTCACCACCTTGTGGGACTTTATTCAGCGCAAGATCGAACGTCATTACGCCAAAGCCTACCAGAGTGCCACCCACACCAGTGAACCGGCACAGCCGAGCTTTAAAGAAGTGTCCAGCGCTTACACCAGGGAGACGCAGCCATGAAATCCTTTGATCTGATTGTGAAAAATGCCGATATCGTGACGGCAGCCGATCGCTATCGCGGTGATATTGGGATCAATAATGGTCGCATCAGCGTGATCGCGGCTGAGCTGGATGCCGCGCAGGCAGAGCAGGTGATTGATGCTGAAGGCCGCATGGTGACGCCAGGGGGTGTCGATGCCCATTGCCATCTCGACCAACCTTCCACCGATGGCTCGGTGGGGGCCGATGACTTTATCAGCGGTACCCGTTCAGCAGCCTGTGGCGGCACCACCACCATCATTCCGTTCGCTATGCAGTTTAAGGGGCAGAGCCTGAAGCAGGCGATCGCCGATTATCATCAACGGGCGGAAGGCAAAGCCAGTATCGATTATGCGTTCCACGTCATTATTACCGATGCCAGCCAGGCGGTGATTGACGAGATCCCGGAAGTGATTGCGCAGGGTTATACCTCGTTCAAGATTTATATGACGTATGACGCGTTAAAACTGACCGATCATCACATCCTCAATGTGCTGGAAGCCGCACGCGAGGCGGGTGCGATTTCGATGATTCACGCAGAGAATGATGATTGCATTAGTTGGCTGACGGAACGCCTGAAAAAACAGGGGAAAACTGCACCGCGTTATCATGCGCTGGCGCATTCGCCCATTGGTGAGCGCGAAGCGACGCACCGCGCAATTTCTCTGGCGGAGTTGGTTGATGTGCCAATTCTGTTGGTTCATGTATCAAGCCGTGCCGCCATAGAACAGATTTACTGGGCGCGGGGTCAGGGCATCAATATTTTCTCGGAAACCTGCCCGCAATATTTGTTTCTGACCGCTGAAGATCTCGGTATTGATGACAGTTTCCACGGCGCGAAATGCATTTGTAGCCCGCCGCCGCGGGATACCGATAGCCAGAAGGCGGTGTGGAATGCCTTAGCCAACGGCACCTTTACCATTTTTTCCTCGGATCATTGCCCGTTTAATTTTGATGATCCTCGCGGCAAGAAATTACACGGCGACAATGCCTCTTTCGCCCTGGTGCCGAACGGTATTGCCGGGCTGGAAACGCGTTTGCCGCTGTTGATGAGTGAAGGCGTGTTGCAAAACCGTATCTCGGCACAGCGTTTTGTCGATTTGACCGCCACCGCACCGGCAAAACTCTACGGACTTTATCCGCAGAAAGGCAGCATCGCGGTGGGTTCAGATGCGGACCTGGTTATCTGGGATACCGATCTCGATAAAACCATTACTAACAATGATTTGCATACCAATGCTGATCACACCCCGTATGAAGGCAAACGGGTGCAGGCGTGGCCCGCCATCACGCTTTCGCGCGGTGAAAAAGTCTGGTCAGAAGGGCAATATCACGGCAGAGCGGGCAGTGGGGCGTTTCTGCCCTGCGCGGTGCCTTTCCCTGTGAGAGGATAATCCGGTAAACTCACACCCAATTTTACTCCTGGAAACTGCATAAAGATGACCGACTATCAGGATCATACTCTTGCTGCGATTATGGCTGCGAAGCCGTTGTATATGAAATCAGCCAGTCTGTCTGAACAGGTTTATGCATTGCTGAAAGAGTTAATTCTGGAGCGTAAGATCCCTGGCAGCAGTGAAATGCTGGAGTCGCGCCTGGCGGAAGAGTTACAGGTATCCCGCACGCCGATGCGTGAGGCACTGGTGCGCCTGGCAGGTGAAAATCTGCTGGAACGCCGCGGTGCCCGTTCTTATACCGTGCGCACCATCGATATCAAAGAGTATCTGGATACTATGGCGCTGCGTGAGGTGCTGGAGGCAGAGGCGGTGGGTAAGGCGCTGGACAAAATCAGTGCCGCCACCCTCGACAACCTGATTAAAGAGTTGCAGGAGTTGATCGCCAGCGAAACTGAGCAGGAGCATCTTTACTGGCGCTTCGATGAAAAGCTGCATAACACCATTGCCGAAGCCAGCGGCAATCTGGTGCTGGCGCAGGTATTGAAGGGATTGCGGGTTAACGTGCGTCTGTTTCGTCTGCACAGCCCGTTGCACCGGCAGCAGGAAAATCACGCTGAGCACCTTGATCTGTTGAATGCCATGCGTGAGGGCGACCGGGAAAAAAGCCTCGCTTCAATTCGTAAGCACATCATTAACCTGCGCACTGACGTAATCTCTTCGCTGTAAACGTCATTGATAAAGTCATAGCTCGAGGGCTATGACTTTTTTGTCGCCTGACAAAAGTTTCTGCTAAACCCCTGCGGTTTTACACCCAAAAGTTTCTTCTGGCGCGTGAAAACTGCCGCCATTTCGCGCATGCATTGTTTAAGCTGACTTCAGCCTAACAAGTTGAAAATGAGGAAATTTTTTATATGAAAGTGCAAAAATTAACGCAGCCAGCGTCCATTAAACAGTTGGAAGATTGGGGCAGCGTTGAGGGTTTACCCGGCACTGCCGCCATTCAGCTTTCCGGTATTCAGACGGTGATTGCTGGTAAGGAAGACATTGATTGCGGCATCTTTGCCTGCACCGCGGGAAGTTATCGCCGTGGCGTGAAACAGGCGGAGGTCATGCATTTCCTCGAAGGGATTGGCAGCTTTACGCCAGACGGTGAGGCTACTTTAACCTTCAAACCGGGCGACAGCTTTTTCTTTGAAGCCAACACGCAGGGCACCTGGGTGATGGAGACGCCAATGCGTAAGTTGTATGTGATTTTTGATGCTACTGCGTAATTGCGCTGATGGGTAACGGCGCGATTGATCGCGCCGGAAGTGGGCGAGGGGATTACGCACGTATTGGGCCAGGAGGTGGGATGACGAGGGTGTTTAACGACTGGAGATTCTCTTCCAGTTGGGTAACAACCTTATTTAGCTTGTTAAGCGTGAGTGTCGCCGCGTCGAATTGATCCCAGACGGGACTAAATCTTTCACTGTTGCAATGCCTCTGTAAATTGCTCACGATATCCGCCTCCTTACTCTCAACTTGTCGAAATAGATTCGACAATAAATCAAGGTCATCGATAATATTATTTATGAAAACATTGTTTTGTTTTACGATGGACTGGTCGCCATACTTATTATTCGCTTTGAATGTCTGAAGGTATTTCCTGCATTCCAGTATTTTATTATTAATTTCATCGCCTGAGGTGTTGAAACATCTTTCGAATGAGATGCTTTTTAAGTCCGGACTGGCATTTACAATTTCCCCGTCAGGAAGCCTGACGTTGGTGAGTCTGACGTTTTTTATTTCGCTAATGATTTCCCGTAAGATATCGCAGGCTATTGTCTTATGTCGCATTGCGGTGGTTAAGACATCCCTTTCATTTTTTGTTGACCTGGTGCAGCGCTGCGTTATCTCATTTTCTACTATCTTATTGGCTTTTTTCAGGATGCCTGACGTTGCGTCAACTTTTGCTGACTCTTTACGCGACACCCATTCCTGGGTGGTTTTAATGTTTTGTTCGCAAACATCCTGGGGTATACCAAAAGACTTAATAAATTCGGAATATGATGTGGAGCAGGAAGCCACGCCCTGATTAGACACCATGCTGTTACCACGATCATTATTTATAAACTTCATAGATGAAACCATATTGCCATCATTATTCTCATTGGGCTGACTGGCAATACGTGTAACAGCCAAAAGGGGCATCAGGAGGAATTGAAATGATGACCTCATTATTTTTCTCCATTGGTTTATGTAGAGACATGAAAACATAGCATGAGGATGAGTTGTCTCCATTGCCGTTCAGAAAAATATCAGGGAAGTGATGAGATATAAGGTTTAGATCAGGCGTCGCTACGTGAATTCTGAGAGAAGCGCATAGGGATTGGGCGGGAGATTTTGCGTAGCGACGCGATTCATCGCGCATCATCCAGCGGTGGTGACGTAAAATCCGCGCGATAAATCGCGCCGTTACGGGATGGGGTGGTGTTGCGGGGTTAGCCGGATATCGTATTTAACATAATATACATTATGCGCCATTAATCGTAATTCTATCCCCAGACCAGAAATTCAGATTATGTTAAGAACCAGCCCCCGCGGCTGGCTCTTGCTTGTGGCAATTACCAGCTCACCGGCTTCAACTGCATACCATGATTACCCTGGTAATTCGGCGATTCTGATGGCTTCCAGTTTGCCAGTAACGCTTCCTGCGGTTTATAGATTTCTACCCCCAACGGACGGCACACTTTCAGCGTATCCTCTGCTTCATCACCCCACATTGGCAATGACAGATCGCCACCCGGACAGGTTGACAGCGCGCATAACAGATCGATCTCGGCAAAGAACTCAAGGTAGTCGCCTTTCTGCGCCGGACAGGCTTTCATAAAATATTGGTCATCATCATTCAGACCGGTGCACTGGAAAACGTTCATCACATCATGAACATCAAATTCCGTCAGCCCCCACGGCTGCACGGCACGCACCAGGTTTGAATGACAATGGAAATCAAAATCCTCACCGGTCAGCAGCTTGTTAACATAAGGATCGCAACGCGTGCCCAGCAGATCATGCACGCGCCCACCGTCGTTATCGATACCATAATCCGCCAGTGAATCTGCGGTAATGGTCGCCATAGGCCGGATAAACGGCAAGTTTGACCACAGACGATCATAAGTAGAAAGATGCGCCCGTTGTAGCTGGCGTGTACGGGAAACCCACATTCTTTCACGCGGATCGCGGCGGTTCCAGATATTCAAATCCCCTACCTGCGGGCCTTCTGGCGTGGTGATACGGAACAGATGCCCGGCCGGGACTTCCCAGGCAAAACCCGTACGGATCGGGATCAAATGGGATGCGGTCAACTCGCGTGGCCCTTCGGCCAGCGCCTGATAAAACGCGCGATCAACATCCAGTGCAGAGCCGGATGTGCTCTGATAAGCGGCAGGATAATTCGACATCAGTATGATTCTCCTTGAGAAAGAGGATGGCTGAAGGTGGCAGTCAGTTGACGCTCCGAGTAATCGAGATAGTCAATCAGCGCACGACACGCCGCCTCACTTTGTTGTTGGCTCAGTAATGCCAGGATTTCGCGGTCACGCGCAATCCACGGCAACTGAAAGTCACGTTCGCCGGCTCCGCTGCAAAACAGCAGACGTAATTGCGCCAGCAGCACGCTGAAAAAATCATTAAAACGCGCACAACCCAGCATCTGCACGATGCTTTGATGAAAACGCAGACTGTGGGTACCGACGCTGCGCCACGCCTCATTCGCCGCAGCTTGGGCGGCGTTATCCAGATGCTGCGCCATACGCGCCAGGTGAAAATCACTGATCGGGCTGTTAACCGTCAGCGCCAGCACCTCGAGATGACGACGCGCCTTGAAAATGTCACGCACATCGCGCTTATCGAGCTGACGAACAAACACCCCGCGATTCTGGTGATAATTCACCAGCCCTTCGCCATGTAAAAAGCGCAGCGCTTCGCGGAGCGTGTTACGCGAGCTATCGCATAATGCCGCCAGTTCGATCTCCGCCAATGCCTGTCCCGCAACCAGGTTGCCGCTGATGATATTTTCTCGCAGCAAAATCGAAATCCGCTCAAAAGCAGGCAAACCCGACAAATCAAGATGTTCTGGAATTTCAATGGTTAAGGTGCGGGTTTCTCCGGCAGAACCTTTCATGCTTTGCCCTCAGGCCGTGGCCATATCGTCAATAAAACGGAAGATGCGGTGATCGCGCATTTGACGAATCTCAGCCGGTGAAGCGTCAATTTCAATGCGCCCTTGCTCCATAAACACCACACGATCGGAAATGGCAAAAGCAAACTTCATCTCATGGGTGACGATCAGCATGGTAATCCCCTCCTCTGCCAGCTTTTCAATCACCTGCAACACTTCGCTGACGCGCTCCGGGTCCAGCGCGGAGGTCGGCTCATCAAATAACACCACCGCCGGTTTCATCACCAGAGTACGGGCAATCGCCACTCGCTGCTGCTGGCCGCCGGATAACTGATGCGGATATTTGGTGGCATGCTCCAGCATGCCGACTTTATCCAGCATCGCCAGACTGCGTTGATGCAGATCTTCACGGCTATCGAGGTTGTGCAGACGCGGAGCCAACATCAGGTTCTCCAGCACCGTTTTGTGCGGGAACAGATTGAAGCCCTGGAATACCATGCCAAGTCGGGTGATCTGCGCCCGATATGGCAAGGCATTTTCACGCTGACCGGCACGGATAAATTCTTGCCCCAGCAGTTCAACGCTGCCCTGGTCCATCGTCTCCAGACCATTGACCATGCGGATCAGGGTGGTTTTGCCGGAGCCTGAAGGACCGATAATTGAGATCACTTCGCCGGGCTGGACGCTAAGGTTGATATCCCGCAGCACCGTCTTGCCATTAAAGGCTTTACTCAGGCCGGTTAATTGCAGAATCGGTTTGGCTGACGCGCTATGGCTTTTACGTGTCTGCACCTGCGGTGCCGGTAAACGGGCTCTGGCCTGGGCGACATCAAAGGCTGCCGGGGTGCGATTCTGCACATCCCAACGACGCTCCAGCCAGCCGAACAGCCGTTCGAACAGGGTGACAATCAGAACGTAGTAACAGGCCACCGCCAGCAGCGTTTCCATCACCTTGAAGTTGTCGGTATACAGACGCTCACCCACCATCAGAATTTCTGACAGCGAGATCACCGACACCAACGAGGTCATCTTCACGATGGTGATAAACTCGTTCACCAGCGTTGGCAGTGAGATGCGTAGCGCCTGGGGAATGATGATGCTCAAACGGATCTGGGCGTTGTTGAGTCCTAACGCCCTGCCCGCTTCAAACTGCCCGCGCTGCACGGACAGCAAGCCGCCACGGTGAATCTCAGCGATATAAGCGGTTTCGCTGATAATCAACGCCAGCAAACCGGCGGCGAATGGGTTAGAAAGCACGCCGCTGGTTGCCGGGAAAATTTGCGGCAGGTTAAAGATAAAAATCAGCAGCACCAACAGTGGCAAACTGCGGAACAGCCAGATGTAACAGGCAGCGGCGTTACGCAGCACGGCATTGCGCGACTGTTTTGCCAGCGCGACTCCCAGCCCCAGCACGATTCCGCCTAACCAGGTCAGCACACTGAGTTGTACCACCAGCCAACTGGCCCGCCAGAAGTCTGCGTAGTGAAATAAACTTATCAGGTAAGGCCAGTCAAATTGCATGCTTCCTCCAGTGCTAACCCTTGTTACAGCGTGCCTGCCAGCGCTTTGGCGCTTTCATCGGCATCCGGCATTTGCAGGTTGTATTTCTGCAACAGCGCCCGATAGCTACCGTCGCTCACCTTCTGTGCAAACGAGGCTTTCAGCGCGCTTAACAGCTGTGGATTGTCTTTATTCACCGCCAGTCCCACCACCACGGGATAAATCATCTGCTGAGAAGAGATTTTCAGGCGGTTACCGGTTTTTTCGACGGTGGCTTTGGCGACGGCAGCATCTTCGTACTGCACATCCACCGCGGCTGACAGCAACGCCTGAGTGGCTTCCGGCGAGGTCGGGAATTCACGTACCGAAATAGCCCCCAGCCCTTTAGGCTGACAGTAGTCAACAGACACCTTATTCAACCGGGCGATCCAGGCTCCGCCTTTGATCGATGCCACCCGCTTACCGCACAGATCTTCCGGTTTCTGCGGAGCAAAACTGGAGCTGGCGGTCACCAGCAGCGAACCCCCGGTCTTCATATACGGCAGGAAATCCACCTGCTGCGCCCGTTCAGGTGTGACGTAAAGCGTGGAAGCCACGACGTCGAATTTGTTGCTTTTCAGACCGAGGATCAGGCTGGCAAAACGGGTGTCCTTCACCACCGGCTTGAGCTTCATCGGTGAGGCGATCAGGTCAATAAACTCGGCATCAAAGCCCGCTGGTTTATCCTGTTTGAGGAAGTTATACGGCGGATACGTCAGGTCAGAGCCAATGGTCAGACTACCGGGCACAAGGGTGGCAGCCTGGGCCACGCTGAAAAACACAGGTGCGGCAAGACAGGCCATGCGTAACATCGTTTTCATAGTGGAGCCTCTGGTGTTGTTTGTTCAACAATGATTAAGCATTAAGTGTGCCAATTTTATCTTTGCTGATAATTCACGTCAGAAAGAACCGGCGCAGTTGAAAAACGGAGGCGGGATTGAACCAATATGGGGCAGGAAATCAGGGATTATGCACCAACATAACCCATCATTGACGAAAATTAGTGTCCGGCAAACTCGGTAAAGGCCACCAGTTGCCGTGTCAGGAAGCGTTTGGTGTCTTCATCCACCAGCACACCGTCAATCACCTTATGGCCGACATCGCCGATCATCGCTTCTGGCTTATTCAGAACTTTGGCGTCGAAATAGCCAAGGATTTGCCGCAGATGCATCTGCGCCCGCACCCCGCCTAATTTGCCCGGCGAAGCGGATTGAATCAGCACCGGTTTCCCGGCCAGTGGCTGGGGATTGACCCGTGACAGCCAGTCGAGTGCGTTTTTCAGCAAACCCGGTATCGAATGGTTGTATTCCGGCGTAATGATCACCAGACCATCGGCCTGCTTAATCTGTTCAGCCATCGCGACCACCGCCGCCGGGAATCCGGCCATTTCGGTGTCCATGCTGTAATGCGGGAATTCGCCAGGCGAACCCAGTGCCTCAAACACCACGCCCTCGGGAGCCAGTTCCGGTAAGGTACTGGCGATGGCGGCATTCACCGAACCACTGCGCAAACTACAGGTTAATGTGACAAACTTCATCGTTTTCTCCTTAAGGTTAAAACTGATACACCAGACCGATGGCGAGGACATCGTCAGTTGAGACACCCGCTGCGGTTGTGAAATCGCTGCTATCGATCAGGTTCAGCTTATAGTCGACATAGGCGAGCATATTTTGATTGAAAAGATATGACGTACCGAAATCGACAAATCTCACCAGATCCTGATTGCCATACAGCTTGCCATTACCCGCCAGACCGAGATCTTTAGCCCGAGCCTGGTTATAGGCGATAAACGGAACAAAGCCTGAGTCAAAGGTGTATTGAGCAAAAACTTCGAAGATTTGCGACTGGTTGGCATAGCCATAGATGTCAGAACCGCTGCGGGAACCAAAGCGTGAAGCGTTGTACGCCTGGGTGTACATGGTGGCGACATACCAGCCATGCGCATCATATTTCAGTGCGGCCGAGTAAGCTTCCGCATGATCGCCCCGCCCCATGATGCCGCTGGCGGTGCTGTTCTGCTCGCGGGTGCGGTCGGAATGAGTGAAGGCACCGACGGCTTTAAAGCCATCGCCAAACGCCCAGGCAACTGACATCCCGTAGCCGTCGCCATTTTGTCGCAGGACATCGCGCGCGCCGGGTTCTTCACCGCCATCATTTTTACCCTGATATTGCAGGGTAAAATCCAGCCCCTGAACCACACCAAAGAAACCGGTATTGCGGTATGTCGCCAGGCTGTTGCCGCGCCGGAACATAAACTGGTCGGTATTGTAGGTCAGGGCGTCAAACTCGGGCTGCATATCGGTCAGGCTGAGTGCGTCGTATAGCACCCCAACGTTGCGCCCATAGTCAAAGGAACCATATTTACCGGCTTTGATCCCGGCAAACCCCAGGCGAGTAAACATCGAATCGCTTTCACTTTCGGCCTGATTGGTATTGAACTGGCTTTGCCATTGTCCATAGCCGATAAGCAGATCAGAAATCTGTGTCTGCCCTTTGAAGCCGACGCGCATATAGGATTGATCGCCGTCCTGACTTTTATCATCGCTAAAATAGCGCAAGCCGGACACGAGTCCATATAAGTCTAATTTTTTGCCATCTTTGTTATAAATTTCGGCCGCTGAGGCGTGGCTGCCGATAAAAATCCAAGGTGCTAACAGCGCCAGTGTTGTGAGCTTCATTTACCCCTCCCCTGAAAGAAACGCGTCAATTATCTGAGGGGGATGGAAAAAAAGTAAGTTATACAGAAGGATAGTTATACGAAGATATAATTGCTCACGCTGCCCTGATGATCCGTTATTCCTTCAAATTATCTGAAAGACTTCGCCAGGTATCCGCTATTTTGTTACTTCGCCCCGGTGTTTACAATTTATCCAATCGCAGACAAACCTGCTTATAAATTGGATCACACAGGAAATCATCATGAAATCTTTCAACATTATTATTGCCAGTCTTGCCCTGCTATTTTTGGTGGTCAATGTGGCACAAAGCGCACCGGCCCGCAGCACCCTGTTGGATGATGCCGCCGCTCGGGTCGTGATGCAGTCGAAAGAAGCCGGAGCTACCTGGAAAGTCGACAGTGAGCGTTATGTGAATCATATCGAGCCTGGCGCAGAGTTGATTAAATACACCCGGTAACACCGTCTCTCATGTACAAATTGAGCCGTGCTCCCGCCCTGCATTAATCGATGCAACCTTATGAAATGCAATTGAAAAATCCTTAAGCCAACCGGTAATCAAGGCCGCCGGGACAGGCTTGTGGCCCGACAGTGACAGGCTTCTCTGACTATACTTTCGCGGGGGAAAAATCGTGTGCCACCCCCGGGGCTGATGAAGAAAACCTTAAGTATCAATGAGGAGTCTGTTCTATGGCATTTGTAACGACAAAAGATGGCGTGAATATTTTCTTTAAAGACTGGGGCCCCAAAGAGGCTCAACCGATTGTTTTCCATCACGGTTGGCCGTTAACGGCGGATGACTGGGACAATCAGATGCTGTTCTTTCTGGCGCAAGGTTACCGGGTGATTGCGATTGATCGTCGCGGTCATGGTCGCTCGGACCAGGTCAGTGACGGACATGATATGGACCATTACGCAGCAGATGCGTCAGCGGTAGCGGAACATCTTGACCTGCATAATGCGGTGCATATCGGCCACTCTACCGGTGGTGGTCAGGTGGCCCGCTATGTTGCCAAATATGGCCAGCCGCAGGGGCGTGTTGCCAAAGCGGTGTTGATCAGCGCGGTGCCTCCGTTGATGTTAAAAACCGCCAGCAATCCCAATGGCACCCCGCTGGAGGTGTTCGATAGTTTTCGCGCCGCGCTGGCGGCAAACCGTGCGCAGTTCTACCTTGATGTCGCTTCCGGCCCTTTCTATGGTTTCAACCGTCCAGGTGCAGAGATTTCCCAGGGAACGATTCAGAACTGGTGGCGTCAGGGGATGATCGGCAGCGCCAAAGCGCATTACGAAGGGATCAAAGCCTTTTCGGAAACCGATCAGACGGAAGATTTAAAGGCCATCACCGTTCCCACCCTGGTGTTGCAGGGCGATGACGATCAGGTGGTGCCCTATAAAGCGGCCGCCTTGTTGCAGGATGAGTTACTGCCAAACAGCATCTTAAAGATTTACCCCGGCTTCCCTCACGGTATGCACACCACCCACGCTGATGTGATCAACGCCGACCTGCTGGCGTTTATTCGCGCCTAGTTTTATTATCGAAGCGGTTAATTCAGATGAATCAGGCAGAGGAAGTTAATCATATTTCCCTGCCTGTTTTTTATTGTGTTTTCCTGTAAATAACATTCCGCTATGGCATCAAATTTTATTTATCATGATAAGAATTAATAGCAATTGATATGATAAGCCTGCAATACATGGCAAGCTGATTAAATAGATGAAAAATAGACTATTTTTTCAATAAAAAGCCTGATTGACAAACACCCTTTCCCGACTAAATTTCAATATGTGTCGCTGTTGAAATATAACCGAAGCCAGAGGTGTAACATGAGACTTTCTCTCAAGTCAGACGTGCCCGCATTGCAAGGAAAACTTGCTGAATATGAAAAAGATGAAACCATAACCAATATTGAAGTCCTGGAGTTAAGTAAACTCGCTGATGATTATATGGCGAAAGTGCAGGCTGAATATTTGAATCTGGATAAAGACGTTTTCCAGGTTTGTATTGATGACATTTCTCAGGCAATGCAAAAGATGGCGATTGAAATTGAAAAAAACAAACCATCACAAGAAGATAGTGATAACCTGAATGCCGCCATACAATTTCAGTTAGCGCAACTGGTCATTAATTACAATCGCACCGTGGGTAAAGTGAAATTCAAATCCGGATTCCTGGCCCTCAGTAAAAACAGTTGACCTCCCCTGTAGCGGCGCGATTTATCGCGCGCCCTGGCCTTTGATGCGTGATTTATCCTGGGCATTAAAACCCGCCAGAAAACAGCGCGATAATTCACGCCGCTATCAACATTACCTGATGATAATGTTAACAATTGTGCTAACATACACAGGTATTCTAACTACCATACATCTCGCGCAGGTTGAACCTGCCTTTTTTCGCACTATATTGGCTATTGAGCACGACTTTTAAACATCCGTGAAATTCAGGTTGAGAAGAGACCTTCTATGAATCACATAGTTTACGTTGTTGATGATGACGAGTCGGTACGTTCTGCTCTGAGTAACCTGCTTAGCTCAGAAAATTATGACGTTATCGTTTTTTCTACCGCCCAGGCCTTTCTTGACTATGCGTTTCCACAGGTTCCCGGTTGTCTGATTCTGGATATTAATATGCCGGGTGCCGATGGTTTTGCCGTGGCGAATGCGCTGAATGCGCGTGGTCATGTTATCCCAACCATTTTTCTCACCGGTTTCGGCACCATTCCGGTTACGGTGCGGGCGATGAAAACCGGCGCTTGTGAGTTCCTGACCAAGCCGGTCGATCCGGATCGCATATTACAAGCGGTGGCCGAGGCGCTGGCGATCGCGGAAGAGAATCTGGCTTCCTCGCAGGAAAAATACGATATCACGTCTCGTCATCAATCGCTGACGCCGCGTGAAAGTGAGGTGATGTTGCTGGCGATCAGCGGCCTGCTCAATAAGCAAATCGCCGCTGAGATGGGTATCAGTGAAATCACCGCCAAGGTACACAAACGTCGGGTGATGGAAAAAATGAATGTCCGTTCGTTATCCGACCTGGTGCGTGCTGCCGAACGTCTGAATATTCTCAGCACGCGCCGTCGCTAATCTTATACGCTGGCTGGCGGTTCGGTGGGTAAGGTAAACCAGAACACACTGCCGCAGTCAGCCCGGTTTTCCCCTTTCAGCTCACCACAGTGCTTTTTAATGATGCCGTGACTGATGGTCAGGCCCATGCCCATGCCCTCTTTTTTCGTGGTATAGAACGAATCAAAGATATGTTCCTTCACCGCGTCAGGAATACCTGAACCGGTGTCCCGCACCTCAAAACGGATGGTATCCGGTGTGGGGTTAGCGGTGGCAAGCGTCAGGACCAGTCCACGATCTTCGATGCCGGTCATAGCATCAATGGCGTTCACCACCAGGTTCAGTAGCACCTGCTGAATCTGGATACGGTCACAATAGACTTCCGCGTGCTCGGCGTGCAGCTTCAGCTCCAGTGAGATCCATTTACGTTCAATCTCGGCCCGTGAAAGCGCCAGGATATCGCGTGCAATTAAATGCAGGTTGGCTTTGGCATACACCGAGTCATGTTTCCGGGTTAACGCCTGCAAGCCGCGAATAATATCGCCGGCGCGTTTGCCTTCCTGCAAAATCTCATCAAGGCTGAAGCAGGCATTCTCAATATGGCTCTGCTCACGTTTCAGCCAGCGCAGGCTGGCACCGGCATGCGCGACAATCGACATCAGCGGTTGGTTGATTTCATGCGCAATTGACGCGGTTAACTGACCGACGGTGGTGGCGCGCGAAACCCGCGCCAAATCCGCCTGCGCCATCCGGGCGGCATCTTCAGCCCGGCGTTGTACCGTGATGTCCGAAATGGTGCCGAAATATTCTTTCACCTCCGGCCAGTTATTCACCGGATCGCCGATCCCTTTGATGTAACGACATTCACCATCCGGGCGGATAATACGAAATTCCGCCTGCATGCTGATGCCGTTCTGTACGCTGTCGCTGACCAGGTCGTTGATACATTGATGGTCATCGGGGTGCACGAAGGTCATAAAATCCGCCATCGACAGCGTTTTCGGTTGTTCCGGCAAGCCGAGAATACGCAGGTACTCATCCGATACCGACATTAAATCCTGCTCGATCTCCCAACTCCAGGTGCCGGTATGACTGATTTTCTCCCCCAGCATCAGCGAGGTCTGGCTGGCGCGTAATTGCTTCTCCACCCGGCGGCGATGGATGTTCTCCTCCAGCAATTCCGCATATAAACGGGCGGTTTCGATTGAAACGGCGGCCTGGGCGCTCAGGGTTTTCACGATATGCGATTGCTCGGCGGTAAACACATCCGGCATCAGGCGGTTTTCGAGGTACAACACCCCCACCATATTGGCCTGTTTGAACATCGGAACGCACATCACCGCCGCTCCCGAGGAAACCAGATACGGGTCCTGACTGAAGGGGCTGAAATCCTCCGGCTTGCCGGTACGGATCTCCTGCCCGGTGCGGATCACCGCGGAAAGCACCGACAACGGTAAATCGCTGGCTGTCGGGCGTTGTTTAACGATCCTGACTTTGACGCCATCGGCATTCGCTTCCGCCCAGGCTTCCGTTTCCGGGATATTGCCATCCAGCACGCGAATCAACAGGCAACGCTGTGCGCCCGCGCGTTCCAGCAGCATACGCATCAGGATATGGATCAACCGGTCGAGATTGATCTCCTCCGTCAGGGCGCGCACCGCCGTGACCACGCTCTCGAGGTCGCGAATCGATTCATCCTCAAACGGAATGGTGGTGAAGGCATTGCCCGGTTTTTGCGTCGCCAGTTGGGGATAGCGTTGCTCAAGCTGCCGCACTTTGGCGAGCGCCCCCCAGTTTTCCCAGCCGCTGATGGCCCCTTTTAAATAGGCATCGGCCGGGACATTCAGGTTCCAGGTCTTGGCGCAATCCCCCGCCAGCTCGTAAGCCAATGCATTGATATGCACGTAACCTGCTTTGCGCGACAGATTGATCGCCATTTCGTACTGACTCAGCGCCTCGCCCACTTCACCACGCAGACGCGCCAGTTCAGCAGCCAGTAGCGCTACCTTGTCAGCAAACAATTCGGGATTCAGCACCGACCACTGCACCAGCTGCTCAAAATGCGCGTGGACGGTTTTGTGCAACGCAGCATTCGCCTGGCCGCTTGCCAGTGGGACGGTGAGCGTCAGGGCGCTGAAGAAATGTAAATCCATCAGGTAGATATAACCCGGTACGGCGTTGACCAGGTGCGCGGCTTCGGCAAAACAGGGGGTGGCCTGCGTATATTCACCGGCATAGAAATGCGCCATACCGCGATACAGCCACGACCAGAACAACACCATCGCTTTTGGCCCGGAAACGGGGCCAGGCTCGCTGCCGACCAGGTGAGTTGGAAAGGCATCGACACCGCTAAATTTTTCCCGACGGCTGCCGCGCAGATGCATCACCAGATGCTTTTGCATCAACAACACGTTTTCCACATCGGGATAAAACGATTTCTGCGTAAACGCCAGCCCCCGTTCAATGGTGGTCTGCACCGACTCCAGATGATCGCCACGCGTCAGGTAGTTCATCACCTGATGACGCAATGAAAGACAGGCAAAGGATTTGTCGCCATGCGCCAGCGCCACATTGAAACTTTTCTTCGCGCAATCGATTGCGAAGGCCAGCGGTTGCGTCCAGATCCCCACTTGATCAAGAGGCAGCAACGTGCGGGCTTTAAAACGTAAAAAATTATGTTTCTCAGCCAGTTGGCTGGCGAGCAGCCCGGACTTAAAGCCGTAATGATATTCCTGGTAGCGGTCAGTAATCAGCACGCTAAACCACGACAGGCCGAACACCGAGGCCCCGGCAATGCCATGATCCAGCGTCATATCGAGGATTTTGCACACCAGCAGCAGGTGCAGTTGGGGACAATCGTACGACGACGCAAAGATGGTGCTGGCCATCAGGTTCAGCACCGACTCTTTTTCGCGATTCGCCATCAGCGGCAATACGCCCAGTGTGGCCGCCGGGTCTGGCCCCAGCCGGGCTTTCAGGGCATACCAGGCCGCATTGCACTCCTCTTCGTCGGGATAGCGATTAAAGTGCACACCAAATACCGAAAGCCATGCCAGGGCTGTCTCCAGCGCCAGAAAGTTGTCCGACTGGCGCATATGAATTTCCGCCGACAGGCAGGCCGCGGCCGATTTCTCGGTCAAACTGCCGGGCATACCGAGCAGCGCGGTACAGCGCGTTTGCGCCTCGTTAAGATTACCCTGCAAAAACTGGCACTCCGCCTCTTCAAAGCCGAGCAGGAAATGCTCGCCCTCGCCGCGCTGATCATTCAACACACGCGCGGTGCGCAAATAGCGTAACGCAGAGGCATAATCCCCTGCCCGTTTGGCGCGCTGCGCTGCCGTCAGGCTAAGGTGAAAGTAGTTACGATGTTGCACCGCGTCTACCGGCATATCCGTCGCCATCGCAATATGATGCACCGCGCGGAACAGCATCTCATTGCCTTCGGCACGCGGTGCGGATGCAGCCAGCAGCGCTGCCGCCTGCTGATGGATAAGCAATTTCTGTCTGGGACCGATCAATAAAAACGCCGCGTCATGAACTCGCCCGTGGGTAAAGGCGTAGTCATTATCGGTAATGGTGATAAACCGTGCCGCCAGCGCCGGTCTTAACCGTTGCTGAACATGATGCGGGCGGGTGCCGAGAATCTGGCTGAGCAGTCCCAGTTGCCCTTTGGCACCGAGACAGGCCATGCTCCCCAGCAGTTGGCGTGTCGGCTCTGGCATCCGTTCCAGTTGTCGTACCACCAGACTGGCGACATTATCGGTGTAATGACGTGCCCGCAAAGCACCTTGATCGTAATGCCACTTCAGCGGGTCCTGGGTATAGAAAATCAACCCGTCAGCGATCGCCTGCTTGAAAAATTCCTGTAAAAAAAGCGGATTACCCCCGGTTTTCTCATGGATCAGCTGCGCCAGTTCAGTCGTTCCGCTGCTGCGGGTATGCAACATCCCGGCCAGCCAGCGCGCCACCATTTTGGCATTCAGCGGCTCAGGGGTGATCTCAGTCAGGCGTGCGGCCGCGCCACGGATACGTGTGAGAAAATCCGCTACCTGTGGGCAAGGCATCGATTCTGCGTCACGGTGGGCGATCACCAGCAAAAAAGGCAGATGATCATTACGCTGAAACACATTTTCCAGCAGTTGCAGGCTGGCCTGATCGGCCCAGTGTACATCGTCAATTAACATCACCAGCGCTTTGCCAGATGAGGCAAACGCCTTGATCAATGCGCACGCCATCTGATGAAAACGTTCGCGCGCATCGCTTAATGTATCGGTGGTCAGCACCGGCTGAGGGATATCCAGCAGTTGACGCAATTCCGGCACCAGTTCGATAGCCAGATCGCAATCATCACCCAACGCGCGCAGCAGACGCGCGCGCCAGACCATCACGTCGGCGGCAGACAAGCCAAGCAGATATAAGGTGAGCGTTCGGAACGCGGCGCTGAGCGCCGAATAAGGCACCTGCGGCGAATGTTGATCCGCTTTGCCGACCGTGAGCAGAATCGGCTTGTGTTGCAGCTTTTTCAGTGCCGACGCGATAATTGCTGATTTCCCTGCCCCCGGCGCGCCCCCAATCATCACCAGATGATGCGTGCCGCTGCGTTGTACTTCATCCAGCGCATCCAGTAACACCCGAGCCTGGGCATGGCCGGTAAACAGCGTTTCGACACGATAATTGCTGGTGAAACGCTCCTGAAGTCCGAGGGTAAAGGCAGCGATGGTGCCTTGTGGCGTCAGGGTCGCTTTGCAGCGTCGCAGGTCAGCCAGTAAACCATCAATGGTTTGGTAGCCATCCAGCGGCGATTTTGCCAGCAAACGCAGGATAATGGCCGACAACATGGCCGGTACATCGGGGCGAATCGCTTCAGGTGGGCGCGGTGCGGTGGCCAGATGGTGATGGATCCACTCCGCCTGGCCAGCCTGCGGTGAGCCAAAGGGTAACTTTCCGGTCAGCATTTCATACAGCACCACGCCGAGGCTGTAGAGATCACTCAGATTGCTGACCGGAAAAGGGGTGCGCCCGGTATGTTCTGGCGACATGTATGCCAGCGTGCCACCGGAGGCGCGCAGCGAATTTTTCAGTTGCGAATCCAGCGTCACCGAGGCAAGGCCAAAGCCCCCGAGACGAAAAGATCCATCGTTGTTCAGGAACAGATGCGCCGGTTTGATATCGCCATGCACAATGCCCTGATGATGCGCCTGGCTTAATGGCAGACAGAGTTGGATGGCATTACGCAGGTAATCGGCAATCTGCTCGGGCGGCATCGCAATTATCCCCGCCAGCGTGCGATAAGGAAACGCCGGGTACACCAGCGCATAGTGTCCCTGATAGCGGGTGTGGCCGAGGGGTTTTACCGCCCAGCGGGTTGCCAGATGCGGGGCCAGCGTCAGCTCATTTTTAAGTAGCTGCGTCCCCTGAAATGCCAGTTCGTCACTGGCGGCGGTAGCGATTATAAAGGCTTCACCGGTCGTCTCTCGTCCCATTAGCCAGGCGATGCTGCCATCCTGCGCCAGTGGGGTCAGCACCATCTCGTCCGGCAAGGTGATTTTCTGTTCTTCGTTGCCTTCCTGCGGGAGCGAGATAATGCCCATTAGCGTGTTTCCCCGTGAGACAGTTCGTTACGTATGATGGTCAGGAGCGTATCAACATCAATAGGCTTGCGCAAAAAGGTCACCGCGCCGAGCGCAATGGCATACCATTGCACCGCCTCTTCCTGCTCCGCGGAGATAAAAATCACGGGCAAGGTCACGGATTGTTGTTGCAGGATGGCGAACAGCTCAAAACCGCTCATCCCCTTCAGTCTGACGTCGATGATCAACATGGCCGCGCCGGTTAACGCTTTGTCATCGCAGAGGAGTTCTTCGCCTGATTCGTACAGGCTGGTGGTGTATCCGTCAGAATGCAGTAAATTGCTCAGGCCATTACGGACTGAGCGTTCGTCGTCAACGATAACAATATGCTGTGGCAGCGTCATGCTGTAATCCTCCGATAATCCTCACGCAAGCGTGAGGATGTTCCTTAGGGTTCCTTCTCTCCTTCGGGCGGCGGTGTGCCACTGATTTTTGGCACACATTCGTGGCGGAACCAGGCCAGAGTCACCGGCTGACGGCGAATCAGCCGTTGCGCCAGCGGCACCAGTTGCTCCCCCACCAGCATGCCAAACAATCCCAGCAAGGCAATCACCGGTGGCGCCGGGGAATTCACATCGATCAGGCCGTAGATCACACCGGCCAGAACACCTACCCCCAACGAGATAACGTAGGATTTCAACATGTTCAGCCGACCTTATCAACGTGGGTGGTGATGGTGCTGGCCTGCGGCTGTGGCTTGACATGCGCCATAATCTGCCCACCAATAATCATGCCCAACAGGCCGACTAACGCAATCGCAGGCGGTGCTGGCGATCGTACCCGCAGTAGCGCGTAAAACAGCCCCACCAGCACGCCCGCCCCAAGAGAAATGATCAACGGATTCATCATGATCCTCCTGTGACCGGCACAACAGGTGCCGGTCAATCGCAGGGAATTAGCGTGCCGGAACCGGTGCCAGGGTGCGGTGCTCGCTCTCCTGACGTGAAGGTGCTTTGTGCACCATCGTGTAGGCATAATCCACGCCAATGCCGTATGCGCCGGAGTGCTCTTTGGCGATCTTCATCACTGCGTCGTAGGTATCACGGTGTGCCCAGTCACGCTGCCACTCCAGCATCACCTGCTGCCAGGTCACCGGGATCACGCCTGCCTGGATCATGCGCTGCATGGCATAGTCATGGGCTTCTTTTGAGGTGCCGCCAGACGCATCAGCCACCATATAGATTTCGTAGCCGCCTTCCAGCATGGCGCACAGCGCAAAGCTGTTGTTACAGACTTCAGTCCACAGGCCAGACACCACCACTTTCTTCTTACCGTTTGCAGCCAGCGCATCACGTACTTTCTGGTCGTCCCATGAGTTCATCGAGGTACGTTCCAGAATATCCAGCCCCGGGAACACGTCCAGCAGCTCAGGGTAGGTATAGCCGGAGAAACTTTCGGTTTCGACGGTGGTGATAATCGTCGGGATGTTAAAAACCCTGGCCGCTTTCGCCAGCGCGACGGTGTTATTTTTCAGCACCTGACGGTCGATTGACTGCACGCCAAACGCCATCTGCGGTTGCTGATCGATAAAGATAATCTGGCTGTTAAGCGGGGTCAGAACTTCAAGTTTTGAGTTGGACATGAATTTACCCATTGAGGTTAGTAACTGGATTTCCGCGAACAAAGATACGGAGCAAAAGTGGCAGTCACCGGCTGGTCACTGTCCGATCTGAGTTTAGGCGGCATGGGAGGGCCGGACCATTATCTCTGTGTATAGGTATACGTTCGTATAGGTATCCCTTTGTATAACTAGACGGTGTTTCTCCCCGCTTACCATAATCCTGAGCTGATGGTGCGACCGCGCACTTCCCGTCCGGCCAACCCGGACATCTCAGTTCAGGAGGATCTATGGTGACGCTCGGTAAGGCAGAGCTGATTTTAATCAACGGCAAATTCCACACCGTCGACCGCGCCAACCCGGTAGCCGACGCTGTAGCGATTCGCGAAGGAAAATTTCTGGCGGTGGGCAGTCAGGCGGAAGTGATGGAACATCACTGCGAAGGTACGAAGGTGATCGACCTTAAAGGTCATACTGCGGTGCCTGGCCTGAATGACTCGCATCTGCACCTGATCCGTGGCGGTCTCAATTACAACCTCGAACTGCGCTGGGAAGGCGTGCCTTCACTGGCCGACGCACTGCGTATGCTGAAAGAACAGGCGCTGCGCACGCCATCGCCGCAGTGGGTACGCGTAGTGGGAGGCTGGACCGAGTTTCAGTTTGCTGAACGCCGCATGCCGACGCTGGAAGAGATCAACGAAGCTGCACCCGACACGCCGGTGTTTATCCTGCACCTGTACGATCGCGCCCTGCTCAACCGCGCCGCCCTGAAAGTGGTGGGATACACCAAAGACACCCCCAACCCACCGGGTGGCGAAATCCAGCGCGACAGCAACGGCAACCCGACCGGCATGCTGATTGCGCGTCCGAATGCGATGATCCTCTACGCCACGCTGGCGAAAGGGCCGAAATTGCCGCTGGAGCTGCAAATCAACTCCACCCGTCAGTTTATGCGTGAACTGAACCGTCTTGGCCTGACCAGCGCCATCGACGCCGGAGGCGGTTTCCAGAACTACCCCGATGATTATGAAGTGATCGCCGAGCTGCACAGCAAAAAGCAGATGACGGTGCGAATCGCCTATAACCTGTTTACCCAGCGTCCCGGTCATGAACTGGAAGATTTTGAAAAATGGACCGATATGCTGACGCCAGGCCAGGGCAGCGACTATTTCCGGCATAACGGTGCCGGTGAAATGTTGGTGTTCTCCGCCGCCGACTTCGAAGATTTCCTTGAGCCGCGCCCGGATTTGGCTCCCGGTATGGAAGATGAACTGGAGCGCGTGGTGCGTCATCTGGTGGAACACCGCTGGCCGTTCCGCCTGCACGCTACCTACAACGAATCCATCAGCCGTATGCTGGATGTGTTTGAGAAGGTGGATCGCGAGATTCCGTTTAACGGCCTGCACTGGTTCTTTGACCATGCCGAAACGGTGACGCAGAAAAATATCGACCGTATCAAAGCCCTCGGCGGCGGCATTGCGGTGCAGCATCGTATGGCGTTCCAGGGGGAATACTTTGCGGAACGTTATGGCATCGAAGCTACCCGCCATACCCCGCCGGTGGCGCGCATGCTGGAAACCGGCGTACCGGTTGGCCTGGGCACTGATGCGACTCGCGTCGCCAGTTATAACCCGTGGACCGCGCTGTATTGGCTGGTTTCTGGTCGTACCGTGGGCGGCATGCAGATGTATGACGTCAACGCGCGTCTCGACCGTGACACCGCGCTGATGCTGTGGACGCAAGGCAGTGCCTGGTTCTCCAGTGAGCAAGGCAAAAAAGGCCAGATCAAAGTCGGCCAACTGGCGGATATGGCGGTGCTGAGCAAAGACTTCTTCAGCGTGCCCGAGGAGGAGATCAAAGGGATCGAATCCGTGCTGACGGTGGTGGATGGTAACGTAGTGTATGCCGCCGGGACGTTCAGCAGCGAAGCGCCACCGACCCTGCCGGTACTGCCGGAGTGGTCGCCGGTGGTGAAGGTACCGGGCCACTACCGCAGTGCGCCTCCCGGTGCCACCACCCGCGTTGGCATTATGCCGCAGGCGCACCATTGCAGCGGCCCTTGCGGTGTGCACAGCCACCAGCATGATATCGCCCGTGGCGCTAACGTTCCGGTAGCCGAAGACAACGCCTTCTGGGGCGCGCTCGGTTGCAGCTGCTTTGCATTTTAAACTTATGAAAACGTCATCGGTTTTCTCATTCCCGCCCCGGATCGATCTGGGGCTGTTCTTCCTGCGCCTGACCGGCAGCCTGTTGCTGCTGCATGTACATGGTCTGCCCAAGGTGTTTCATTTCCAGCAGGAACTGACGCGCATTGAAGACCCGTTCGGCATGGGGCCGTATATGAGCCTGATCCCGGCGATCATCGCCGAGGTTGTCTGCCCGATCCTGATCATTCTGGGTTGGTGGTCACGACTGGCTTGCCTGCCAATCATCGGCGTGCTGCTGGTGGCGATGCTGGTGGTGCACCCGGACTGGACGATTGCTGACGGTCAGTTTGGCTGGTTGTTGCTGATCATCTTCACTACCCTGGCGCTCACCGGGCCGGGTGGCTGGCGTATCGGCGTCAAAGCAAAACAGGAGCTGCGTCATGGCTCAGGTTAATGATATGCACAGCGCGGTGGTAACGGAACTCCCGGCACAAGCCGCCTCGCCGTGGCAACCGTTGCAGCAGCCGGTTTTCCGTATGCTGTGGCTGGCGACAGTGGTTTCCAACATCGGGTCATGGATGAACGATGTCGGCGTTAACTGGAGCATGTTGACGTTAAGCGCCGATCCGCTGTCGGTGGCGCTGGTGCAGGCCGCCAGCAGCCTGCCGATGTTCCTGTTCGCGCTGCCCTCCGGGGTGATGGCCGATATCGTCGATCGCCGTAAATATCTGCTGTTTTCGCAACTGTGGGTGTTTATCGCTGCCGCCGGTCTGACGCTGCTCTCCTTTTTGGGTCTGGTGACGCCGTGGGTGTTGCTGGTGGCGGCTTTCCTGCTCAGTACCGGTGCCGCGATGAGTTCACCACCCTTTCAGGCCATCGTGCCGGATTTGGTGGAGAAACATGAACTGGGACCGGCCATCGCGCTGAACTCGCTCGGCATTAATATCAGCCGCGCCATTGGTCCGGCGCTTGGTGGTCTGATCCTCTCCTTTGCCGGTCCGTGGATGGTGTTCCTGCTCAATGCCCTGTCGGTGCTGGGCGTGGCCTGGGTGTTGTATCGCTGGAAAGCGCCCGCCAGCATCCAACGCCTGCCGCCAGAACACTTCTTCCCGGCGGTGCGGGTGGGATTGCGCTACGTCCACGCTGCCCCGGTGTTTCGTAACGTGCTGGTACGCACCTTTGCCTTCTTCCTGTTTGGTAGCGCCGGATGGGCATTGTTGCCGCTGGTCGCCCGGCGTGAACTCGGTCTGGGGCCTGGCGGTTACGGCATTATGCTGGCCTGTATCGGCGTTGGTGCCATCTGTGGCGCGGTGCTGCTGCCAGGCTTACGCAAAAAATTCAGTGCCGACCGCCTGATGGTGCTCGCCAGCATGCTGTTTGGTCTGACAATGCTGGCGCTGGCCTTTATCCGCCATTTCTGGTGGCTTAACGCCTGTGAGTTCTTTACCGGTTTTGCCTGGATTGCGGTGCTTTCTACCCTCAACCTCGGCGCGCAGCGGAGCGCGGCAAAGTGGGTGAAAGCGCGGGCGCTGGCGGTTTACCTGACGGTGTTTTTCGGTTCAATGACCGTCGGCAGTGCGGTGTGGGGACAACTGGCGGCCCATTTCTCCATTCCGCTGTCGCTGACCTTCGCCGCCGTCGGCATGTTTCTTTCCTGCGCGACCGTCTGGCGTTGGCGGCTCGATCAGGACCCGGATTTAAATCTGGAGATCCTTAACGACACCGACAACAACCCGACGCCCGAGATCCACCACAACCGTGGCCCGGTGATGGTCAGCTATGAATATGTGATCCGCAATGAAGATGCCCATGATTTCACGGTGTGTATGCAGGATATGCGCCGGGTACGCCGTCGAGGCGGGGCCATCAACTGGTCGATTTATGAAGACGTGCTGCAACCGGGCATTTTCGTGGAAACCTTTGTCGTCGGTTCGTGGATGGAGCACCTGCGTGAAAAGGAGCGCTACACCATGAACGACCGCAAAATCCAGAGCCGGGTTTACGCCTTCCATCAGGGCGAAAGTTTGCCCGAAGTTCGTTATCTGGTTGCTCCGGCATGACGCCGCAACCCTGACATATCAACCCACAACAGCAATAAGAGGTCCATGCAATGAGCACGTTTAAAACCACAGATGGTACGCAGATTTATTTTAAAGATTGGGGCAAGGGTAAGCCGGTGCTGTTCAGTCACGGCTGGCCGCTGGATGCAGATATGTGGGACAGCCAGATGAATTTCCTGGCCGAACGTGGCTATCGCGTTATCGCTTTTGACCGTCGCGGTTTTGGTCGTTCCGATCAACCGTGGCAGGGCTACGACTACGATACCTTCGCCTCCGACATTAACGATCTGATCAACCATCTGGGCCTGGATAAAGTGACGCTGGTGGGGTTCTCGATGGGCGGTGGCGATGTGACCCGCTATATCGGCAACTACGGCAGCGCGCGCGTCACCAGCCTGGTGCTGCTGGGCGCGGTGACCCCTATTTTCGGTAAAGCGGCAGATTACCAGGAAGGCGTCGATTTGTCGGTGTTTGCCGGTATTCGCGACGGTTTGCGTAAAGATCGCGCCCAGTTTATCAAAGACTTTGCTGCACCTTTCTATGGCACCAATGCTGGCCAGACTGTCTCTGAAGGGGTGCTGACCCAGACGCTGAATATCGCCCTGCTGGCCTCGCTGAAAGGCACGCTGGATTGCGTCACGGCGTTTTCTGAAACCGATTTCCGCGCCGATATCGCCAAAGTGGATGTGCCGACGCTGGTGATCCACGGCAGTAACGATCAGATTGTGCCGTTTGCGACGACCGGTAAAGTGGCGGCGGAGATGATTCCCGGTGCTGAACTGAAGGTGTACGACAATGGCCCACATGGCTTCGCCGTGACCCATCAGGATCAGTTGAATGAAGACCTGCTGGCGTTTCTGCAACGTTAAGGTCTGATACGTGGCGGCGCGATAAATCGCGCCGCCACGGAACATTATCAACGGGAAGGATGGTTCACTTCCAGCGGGCGCAGATCAAACAACAACACTTCTGCGGCCTCACCCTCGCTAAACGTCAGTGTCTTCTCATTACGTACTCGCGCGCCATCTCCGGCTTTGAAGGTCACGCCATTTACGGTAACGTTACCGCGTGCCACATGAATATAGGCGTAACGATCATCATCCAGCGTGATGGTTTGCTGCTCGCCGGCATCGAATAACCCGGCATAAATCCGCACGTCCTGACGGATGCTGAGTGCGCCCTGCTCACCCTCTGGTGACACAATCAGCCGCAGATTGCCGCGTTTTTCATTCTCTGGCACCGAGATCTGCTGGTAGCCCGGCGGGGTATTTTTCTCATCCGGCACCACCCAGATTTGCAGGAAGTGCACCCCGTCTTCGCTGGAGTGGTTGAACTCGCTGTGCGTCACGCCGCTACCGGCGCTCATCAGTTGCACATCACCGGGGACAATCACCGAGCCGGTACCCATTGAGTCTTTATGTTCCAGCGCCCCTGCCAGCACATAGGAGATGATCTCCATATTGCTGTGCGGGTGAGCGCCAAATCCACGGGCTTTTGCCACCCGGTCATCATTAATCACCAGCAGGTCAGAAAAGCCCACCTGTTTCGGGTCCCAATAGTTGGCGAATGAGAAGGTATGGTGTGAATGCAACCAGCCGTGGGCACCGACACCACGTTGTTCTGACAGGCGTTGTTCAATCATGATTTGCTCCTTAATCTTCTGTGTTTAACCGGATAAAGGGGTTGTTTCCCTTCGTTGAACACAGATTAAGGTAAACAAATTTGCCGAACAATTACGTCAATCTGCAATCAGTGTAACGATTTAGTGGACAATCATGTGATAAAAAAGCGCGATGCATCGCGCGTTGAAAGCCTGCAAGTCTGTCGCGGCGCGATGCATCGCGCGTTGAAAGCCTGCCAGTCTGTCGCGGCGTGATGCATCGCGCGTTGAAAGTCTGCCAGTTTGTAGCGGCGCGATTTATCGCGCGTTGAAAGCCTGCCAGTCTGTCGCGGCGTGATGCATCGCGCGTTGAAAGCCTGCCAGTTTGTAGCGGCGCGATTTATCGCGCGTCAGGCAATTACAGATTAGAGAACTTATGCAGCACCCGCACCAACTGGGTGACAAATCCGTATTCGTTGTCGTACCACGACACGGTTTTCACCAGCTGGACATCGCCCGCTTCGCTGATTTCCGTCTGGGTGGCATCAAAAATCGAGCCAAACGGCAGACCAATCACATCGGAAGAGACAATCGGGTCTTCGGTGTAATTAAAGGATTCGTTGTTTTCACATGCCAGCTTCAGCGCGGCATTGATCTCCGCCACCGTCACCTTTTTATCCAGCACCGACACCAGCTCAGTCACAGAACCGGTTTTGACCGGTACGCGCTGCGCATGGCCCTTTAGCTTGCCGGACAGCGCCGGGATCACCAGACCAATGGCTTTAGCCGCCCCGGTGGTGTGCGGAATCACGTTTTCCACCGCTGCGCGGGAAGCGCGGAAATCTTTACCCCGTGGCCCATCCACCAGCGCCTGGGTACCGGTATAGGCGTGCACGGTGGTCATGGTGCCAACCTTAATACCAAAACTGTCGTTCAACGCTTTCGCCATCGGAGCCAGGCAGTTGGTGGTGCAGGATGCCACCGAGATAATGGTGTCATCGGCGGTCAGGGTGTCGTCATTGACGTTGAAGACGATGGTTTTCATCTCCCCGGCCGGGGCTGAGATCAGCACTTTTTTGGCCCCGGCATCCAGGTGCGCCTGGGCTTTTTCCGCCGAGGTGTAGAAGCCGGTACATTCAATCACCACATCCACACCGAGATCGCCCCAGGGAATGTTCTTCGCTTCTTTTTCGGCAAACACCTTGATGTTGTTGCCGCCGACCACCAGGTTCTGCCCCTCCGCGCTCACGGTCGCCGGGAATGCGCCATAGTTGGAGTCATACTTCAGCAGGTAAGCCAGCATTTCTGGTGAGGTGAGATCGTTAATGGCAACAATTTCAACGGGTTCTTTTTGCTCCAGCAGGCGACGCAGAACCAGTCGACCGATACGTCCAAAGCCGTTAATACCGATTTTTTTCATAACAGAAGTCCTTGCCAATGGTGAAGAGGAATTCAATAACAACCGGGAAAGATGACAATTAAATTAACGCAACTGCGGCCTTTGCCCCACACATTCTGTGCGCAAAAAAACACCAGCCTGGCGGCGGGTGTTGGCAGGTTGAATGAAAGTGTTATTTTTTCATCAGGTTCCTGGTGATCCTGAAAAAGGCATGCTTATCGTTAGCATGTAAAAGCCTGATTTCACCCGGCGTGGCATGCATATATTTTTTATAGACGCGGGTGAAGGTTTGCTGGCTGGTAAAGCCATTTTCCACCGCAATTTCCAGCAAGGTTTTGTCGCTGTGGATAATGGCGAAAGTAGCTCTGATAACCCGGCGCAGACGCATATATTCACCGAGGTTATAGCCGGTCACCTCGCGGAAAATACGTTGAAAATGCCAGTGACCATAACCACTTTTGCCGGTGATGGTACTGACACGAATCGTTTCGTCATACAGGTGTTCTTCGATCCAGTGAATAATGTCATCCACCACCGAATAAATCATTTTGTCTTGCGTTGGATAAAAGGTCGGCAAAAACGGTTTTACAGCAGTGATAGCATTCATATCACACCCAGCTTTGCAGAGATTGGGTGACAATATCAGTCATGCGCGCTGGAAAAGGTAGTTATACAAATGGATAGGTATACGAAGGGATAATTGATTTGTTGCTCAGGACGCGCGATAAATCGCGCCGCTACGGCTGAGCACATTTTTGTAGCGGCGCGATTTATCGCGCGTTTTTGATATGAATTATCTATCTCTGCCACCGTCAGGCCGCAGCTAACCATAACCAAAGCCGATTACCCCGCCATTACATCATCTGCTGTGCCTGGCGCAGTTCTCTGATCATTTGTTCTGCTGCCGGGGAGACGGGATAGGCGGCATGGGTGACGGCATAATGAGTCACTGTCCATGTCGGTGAGTCCGGTACGCTGACCAGCGGAAAGCGCGTCTGCATCAACTGTGCATAATGGTGCGGCAGGATACCCACCACATCGCCCGCGGCAATCAGCATCGCTACCGCCTCAATCCCCACCGCCTCCGGTCCCCGGCTCAGGTGCAGACGCGCCAACGCGTCCTCAACAAACGGCTGCTGTGCACGCCAGACCAACGGTAACTGCCGCGCGCGCAACTCATTGCCAGCCAGCGTATACAGGCCGTGCGACTCGTCAAACAGATCGACATAGTGCAGTGACGGGGTCTTCTGGTAATCCATCACCCCTTTGATGGCAATGTCCAGTCGTCTGTCCAGCAACGCCTGAATCAACTGCGATCCCGCCATAACGCTTAACGATAGCTGGACTCCCGGTGCATGGTGGCGCAACGCGCGCAACGCCTGTTGCAGATGCGAACCGCTGTGGCTGATGACATTGTCGGTGATCCCCATCACCAGCGGCCCGGAAATCACGCCGCGACTGGCATCCATCGCCGGGAATATGCGATCCAGCGCGCCTAACGCTTCGCGGGCATACAGCAGCGCTGACTCCCCCGCCACCGTCAGCTCAAAGCCTTTCGGCCCGCGCGTACACAGCGCCGTTCCGAGGGTTTCTTCGATCGATTTGATCTGACGACTGATGGTCGCCTTGGTCATATTCAGGGATTTCTCAGCAGCAGAAAATCCGCCAGATTGCGCCACTTCGCAGAATATTCGCAAGGCGCGCAGGTCTTTCTCATTCAATGTCCGGGGTTTCATGGTTGCTGTTTCCGTAACCGTGATTACAAATAAGATCAGTTTTCCTGGTAAACCGGCATCCCTACACTCGCCTCAGTTCGTTTTTCGCCAATACCAGGAAATCATTATGTCTTTACCGTTAACAGTGCCACCGCAAACTAATCATAAATCACTGCTGTTTTCCGAATTAGCCCTCGATCTCGATAATTTGCAAGCACATTTTGCCGTGCTGGGGATGCCTTACGGCGCGGCCTACACCCCGCAGGACTACAACAATGACCAGGTTCGCGCCCCGACCGCCATTCGTCAGGCCTCCGATCGTGTCATTCGCAGCCCCGAACGCTACGACTTCGATATAGATGGTCCGTTATTGCAGGGCCGGGATGACGTGCGTTTTGTCGATTGTGGCGATGTCCCGGCTGACCTCAATGATCCACGCGGTCACTTCGTTCGCGCCGAGCAGGCCGTGCGTAAGATTCTTGCCGCCGGTGCGATTCCCATCGTCCTGGGTGGCGATCACGGCATTACCAACCCGATCCTGCGCGCCTTTGACGATCAGGGGCCGATCACTATTGTCCATCTTGATGCGCATCTCGACTGGCGTGATGACGTCAACGGCGTGACTGACGGCTTATCCAGCCCGATGCGCCGTGCTTCTGAACTGCCGTTCATCAAAGACATTATTCAAATCGGTATGCGTGCTTCAGGGAGTGCCCGCCAGGAAGAAGCCGATTATGCCCGTGAATGGGGAGCCAAAATCATCACCGCTTATGAGCTGCATGATCAGGGTATGGACGCCGTGCTGGCGCAGATCCCGGACGGCGGTCGCTATTACCTGACCATTGATGCTGATGGTTTTGATCCGGCGGTGATGCCTGCCGTGGCTGGCCCGGCACCGGGCGGCGTGACCTTTGTTCAGGCACGTAAACTGATTCACGGTTTAGTGAAAAAAGGCCGGGTGGTCGGCATGGATATCGTTGAAATCCAGCCGGCCAAAGATGTTCATCAGCTCTCCTGCATGACCGCAGGCCGTCTGGTGCTCAATTTGATTGGTGCGGCAATTCGCGCCGGTTACTGCGACAGCAATATTTAACCTTTTGGAGGACCTATGACTCTTCGCTCGCTTCTGCTCAGTGCGCTGCTGTTTTCATCTGTTTCTCAGGCTGCTGACCCTATTCGGGTGGCGATTGATCCCACCTTCCCGCCGATGGAATATATCCAGAACAACCAGCGCACCGGCTTTGATGTGGATTTAGCGGCCGCCCTGTCGAAACAGATGGGCCGTCCGTTGGTGTATACCGATATGGATTTTAAAGCGATGGTGCCATCGGTGTTGGCGGGACGTCAGGACATCGTGTTATCTGCCATCTACATCACCGACGACCGCAAAAAAGTGGTGGATTTCACCGACCCCTATTTCTCTGCCGGACTGGTGGTGATGGTGAAAAAAGGCGACACCCGCATCAAAACACCACAGGATCTGGCGGGTAAACGCGTTGCCGTGCAGGTCGGCACCAAATCGGTCAAGGTGTTGGCGGATCAGTTCCCCAGCGCACAAACCGTAGAAGTGGAAAAGAACGAAGAGATGTTCAACTCACTGGAAGCGGGCCGTGCCGATGCGGTGGTGACCGGTAAACCGGCCGCGCTGCTTTACAGCAAAACCCGTGGCACCACGCAGATCCTGCCGGAACCGCTCACCCACGAAGAGTACGGCATTGCGGTGAGCAAACGTGAGCCGGAACTGCGCCAGCAACTCAATGACGCGCTGAAAGCCATCAAAGCGAACGGCACTTACGATGCGTTGCAGAAAAAATGGTTTGGCACCGCCGCACAATAAGCCGGGGTAAGCATGGTTGAATTTGATTTTACCCCCGCGCTTGCGGCCTGGCCGGAGTTGTTGTCAGGTGCCTGGGTGACGATTGAGGTCACCCTGTGCGCCCTGCTGATCAGCTGCTGTCTCGGTACCTTAATCGGTCTGGGGAGGCTCAATCCCCAGCGCAAACTGGTGTGGTGGCTGTGCAACAGTTACGTGGTGTTCGTCCGTGGCACGCCGCTGCTGGTGCAGCTGTTTATCCTCTATTTCGGTCTGCCCTATTTTAACATCGTTATCCCGGCCTTCGTCTGCGGCATTATCGGTCTGGGATGCTACTCGGCGGCGTATGTCTCTGAGCTGGTACGCGGTGCAATTTTGTCGATCGATCGTGGGCAAACCGAAGCGGCGCGCTCAATGGGGATGTCCGGTGCCCAGGCGATGCGCCTGATTATCCTGCCGCAGGCGTTGGTACGCATGGTGCCGCCGCTGGCTAATGAATTTATTGCGCTAACCAAAAACTCCGCACTGGTTTCGCTGGTGACCATTCACGACCTGATGCATGAGGGGCAGAAAGTGATCAGCGTCTCCTACCGCTCGCTGGAGGTTTACATCGTGATTGCCTTTATCTATCTGCTGATGACCAGCAGCACCATGCTGCTGCTGCGCGTGGTGGAGAAAAAACTGCGTGCCGGGGGGATGGTGCAATGAGTACCGCCATCATTGAGGCGCTTAACCTCGATAAGTATTTCGACCAGCACCATGTGCTGAAGCAGGTCAGCCTGTCGGTGGCTCGCGGTGAGGTGGTGGTGATTATCGGCCCCAGCGGCTCCGGTAAAAGCACCTTTTTACGCTGCTGCAACGGCCTCGAAGTCGCACAGCTTGGCAGTATCCGCCTGTGTGGCCAGCAGTTATTGCAGGATGGCAAACTGCTGACCGAGCCGGACCTGAATATCCTGCGGCGTCAGGCGGGGATGGTGTTCCAGTCCTTCAACCTGTTTCCCCATCTGTCAATTCTCGACAATGTCGCCATTGGCCCACACAAAATTCTGAAACAGGGACGCGCCTTCGCCCGGCAACTGGCGCTGGAACTGCTGGAAAAAGTCGGGCTGGCGCATAAGGCACAGGCGATGCCTGCCAGCCTTTCCGGTGGTCAGAAACAACGCGTAGCGATTGCCCGCGCACTGGCATTGCAGCCCGAGGTGATGCTGTTTGATGAACCTACCTCGGCCCTCGACCCGGAACTGACCCGGGAAGTGCTGGAGGTGATGAAGCAACTGGCGCAGGACGGAATGACGATGATCATCGTCACACACGAAATGAACTTCGCCCGTGAAGTTGCCGACCGGTTGGTAGTGATGGAGGATGGTGTGATTGTCGAGCAAGGTCCGACCCGCACGCTGTTCTCCTCCCCGACTCACCCGCGCACCCGTGCGCTGTTGCAGCATGCGCTGATTTCCGCTGGAGAAAAACATGAGCATTAATCTGCGCGGCAGCGAACGGCTGAACCGCGCGTTTACCGGTATTCCCACCTTTCTGCGCGCGGATTATTGCGCCAGCCTGAGCGAACTGAATGCGGCGGTGGCGGTATTTGGCGTGCCCTTTGATGAAGGTTCCCCCTGGCAACCGGGCAGCCGTTTTGCCCCGCGCAGCATTCGCGAACATTCAATGCGTTTTGCCCCGACGGGTTTCTTTGATGTTGAGCGTCAGCAACATTTCCTGACCGATGTGGTGACGCAGGGGCGTCTGGTGGATGTCGGGGATGTGGATGTGTTGCCAACCAATGTGATGGGTACCCATGACAATATCAGCGCTATGACGCAGTCGATTCGCCAGCGTCAGGCGATTCCCGTCGCCATCGGCGGCGATCATTCGGTGTCCTGGCCGCTGATTCGCGGCATTCAGGAGCCGGTGCATGTGGTGCAGTTCGATGCTCATCTCGATTTCGCCCCGGTCACCAACGGCGTGCATTACAGCAACGGGCAACCTTTCCGCCATATCATGGCGCTGGAACAGGTACAAAGCCTGACGCAGATTGGCATACGCAGCCGACGTGTGCGCCCCTCGGAATTCAGCGATGCCACGGCACAAGGCAGCACCATTATCACGCACCAACAGTTCCGCCAATGCTCAGCCGAGGCGCTGTTTAACCATCTGCCCGCCGGGGAAAAATGCTACATCAGTATCGATATTGATGTGCTGGATATGGCGCTGGTGCCCGGCTGTGCGTCCGCCGAACCGGGTGGGATGCAATATGACGAACTGCTGCGGTCGCTGTTGGCGCTGATGGCACGCATGGAGGTGGTGGGGATTGACCTGGTGGAGGTTAACCCGCAACTGGATGTTGCTACGGGTGTCACCTCATATCTTGCTGCTCATCTGCTGGTGGAAATGCTGGGCCACCTGCTGCAATAAGCGTTACATCATCTGCGGTTCACGAATTGCATTGCCCCGGTCAAAGCGACTTAAGCGGTAAGGCGACAAATCGGTATAGGGTTGATCGTGCATCACCATCTGCGCGCACAACTTACCGGCCCCCGGCCCGATACCGAAGCCATGACCGCTAAAACCGCTGGCGACAATCAACCCCGGAATCTGGCTGATTTCGTCAATTACCGGTACCAGATCCGGGGTGGTATCAATCCAGCCGCCCCAGGCGTGATCAACCGCAATCCCCTGCAATTGCGGGAATTCGTGCACCATTTTAGCAATCGCCTCGCGCAGAATTTGCTTATCCGCCGCCGGATCAAGTACGCGGATCTTTTCAAACGGTGAGATCGCGTCCATTGACCAGGATCCGGCAGCTTCCGGGCCGGAGAAGAAGGATCCATTGAGGCGAATTTTCAGCTTTTTGGCGATTTTGCTGCGATACATCGGATAGAAACGCGTGGCGTAGCGCAGGTTTTGCGGCGCCAGATCGAGCTGTCCACGCCCGGAAATCGCCACGGTGTAGCTGCCATCCAGCCGACGACGAATCGCCAGACCCGGCACACTCAGGCACCCTTCTGTCACCTGGGCCGCAACCGTGGTTTTAAATGCCGTGCCCAGAATGTTGGCGCTCGGCAAATCAATGCCGTAGCGGGTACAAAACCGTGAACTCCAGGCGCCACCGCACAGGATCACCTTGCTGGCCTTAACCAGCCCGCGTTCAGTCCAGACACCGGTTACCCGTCCAGCGCTGATGTCGAGGCCACGCACCGCGCAACGCTGTTGAATATTGGCCCCCAGCTTTTGTGCCCCGATCGCCAGCGCCGGTACTGCCTGGGAAGGTTCCGCACGACCATCGGTGGGGGACCAGACGCCGCCGAGCCAGGATGTCTTACCACCAATACGTTCCTGCGCCTCTTTGGCAGATAAGATCTGGCTATGGAAACCGATATTTTTTGCCTGTTTGCCCCAGTTCTCCCATTTCGCCAGGTCGGCGGCTTCGGTGGTGCCATACAGGATACCGCTACGGCGAAAACCCAGGTCCATACCCATTTCTTCACCCAGTTCGGACCAGCGTTGCAGGCTGTACATCGCCATAGGCAACTCGTACAGATCGCGATTCTGTTGTCGCACCCAACCCCAGTTACGGCTGGATTGCTCACCGGCCATCACCCCTTTCTCAAACAGCGCCACCGCTACACCACGTTTCGCCAGTTCGTAGGTGACCGAGGTGCCAATAATTCCGCCGCCAATTACCACCACGTCAACCGCCTCAGGAAACGACGGGCTGTCCGGTACTGCATCAATCTTTACGCGCATACAACATCCTCAAGGTCACAGGCTCATCGCTCATTATTGATTTAACGGACAATAATTAACTATCGGAGTTATTTATGGCCGGTCTGCAACTATGCGTTCTGGTAGAGATCCCAACGATTGCCGTAAATATCTTCGAACACCACCACCATGCCGTACTCTTCTTCGCGCGGTTCTTCGCAGAACGTGACGCCATTGGCTTTCATCTGCTGGTAATCACGCCAGAAGTCGTCGGTTTGCAGAAACAGAAATACGCGCCCGCCGCATTGGTTGCCGATAAATTGTTCCTGACGTGGATTGGAGGCTTTCGCCAGCAACAAATTGCAGTCGCTTTCCGGGTTGGGATTCACCACCACCCAGCGTTTGCCGGGCTGCGGCGTGTCTTCGATTAAATGGAAACCCAGTTTCTGGGTGTAATATTCAATCGCGCGGTCGTAATCATCCACAACAATTGCCACATATCCCATGCAACGTTTTTGCGTGCGCATAACTTCACTCCCTTGTCAGTTTTAAAGTGGTTTCATCATAAAGACACTCAGCGGATCAGGCTGATACGGCGGGAAGGCCTCGCACTGGCGATAGCCCTGGTTTTCATACAAACGAATGGCGGCGAGCTGCTGATTGCCGGTTTCCAGTCGGGCCTGGTCGCAGCCCTGTGCGATGGCGATCTTTTCCAGCCGCTGTACAATCGCCTCGCCCAATTGTTTGCCACGCCAGGCGCTGCGTACGTAGATACGCTTGAGTTCCGCGCTGCCATCCTGCTGCATCAACACCGCGCCACAGCCAACCGGCTGATTTGCATCATCGGTGACAATGACACAATGCAGCCCATCTTCCGCGACGGTGGTCAAATCAAGGCAATGGTTACTCTCCGCCGGATAAAGCACGCTCTGGAAGGCATCCAGCTCGGCCACCAGCGATTGGAAATGGCGGTCATGGGCAGATGTGGTTTTGATAGCAAACATCCTTGCGCTCCTGTTATCACGCACCCAGCAATTTGCGATATTGAATAAATTCGGTTTTGCTGGCGATCTGATCATAAAGTTTGCGCGCGGTGGCATTGGACTCCTGCGTTGTCCAGTAGACTCGCGAGCAACCCAAGGCTTCAGCCTGCTGATAAACGGCCAGGATCAGCGCTTTCCCTACCCCTTTACCCCGCGCCGCTTCACTGACAAACAGATCCTGGAGATAACAGTAATCACCGACAGTCCAGGTGGTGCGGTGCGTCAGATAATGCACCAGGCCAATCAGCTTCCCGTTCTCTTCCGCGACCAGGCAGTACATGGGTTGGCTATCGGCCATAAATCGACGAAAAGTCTGTTCGGTGGCGACATCGCTGATACTGGCTGCATAAAAACGTTGATAGCCCTTCCATAACTTTTGCCACGCAGAACGATCGTCAAAACTTAACGCGCGAATTTCCATGATGATTCATTCTCCTGTTTTGCATTGATCATTCTGTAAACGACGCACCACTATAGAACCTTTTCCAATTAAGTGAACAACTTCACAACTGCGTCACCGCAATTAGTCGCTGAGACGCAGCGGGACTTACAATGATTTTCTTATCTCGCGGTTTTTCAGGAGGAAACACGTCATGTTAGTCACCCCGAAAGTACGCATGAATCGCCTGTTTCAACAGGGCAAATGCCTCGATGTGGCGATCGATCACGGCATTGCTAATGAACCGGATTTTCTGATTGGGCTGGAGAATATTGAAGGCGTGATGCGCAACCTGATTGCCGCCCAGCCGGATGCTATTCAGGTCAACTATGGTCAGGCCGACTTGTTGCAACGCGAAGCAGGACGCAAACCGGCGTTGGTGATGCGCACCGATGTCGGTAATGCCTACAACGCGGCCCGCCATCGCGAGATGTGGGCGGTGCTGCACAACCCGGAAGAACCGATTCTGGCGGCGTTGCAGATGGATGCTGCCGCAGTGGTGGTCAATCTCTATCTGATCCCGGATGAGCCAGGTATCTTTCGTATGTGTGTCGAGAACATTGGCCGTCTGCGTCAGGCCTGCGATCGCTACGCCATGCCGTTAATGATTGAGCCACTGGTGATGGCCCCGGCCGGACAAGGTGCCGCTTACGGTTCGCTGGGCGATGTCGAAAAAATCGTGCCGCTGGTGCGACTGGCGCGTGAACTCGGTGCGGATATTGTCAAAGCCGACCCCACCGATAACGTGGAAGATTTTCACCGTGTGGTAGAAGCCGCTCGCTGTCCAACGCTGGTACGCGGCGGCGGAAAAGGTGAGCTGGGCGCAGTGCTGCAAAAAAGTGCCGCGCTGATGGCGCAAGGGGCCAGCGGCATGGTCTACGGACGCAACGTTTATCAGCACGATAATCCATCACGGGTGGTGAAAGCACTGATGGCGATCATCCATCAGGGTGCGAGTGGCCCGGATGCGCTGGAGATTTATCAGCAGGGGTAAGGGTTTGCAGCGGGTTGAAATGCATGTATAAACAATCATCTACCTGATGAAAGGATCGGCAACATGCAGATTAACCAGTTACCTTTTGGCATTACCCAATGGGATCAGATTGAACCGGAAACCCACACCGGCGATCGCGGCTTTGCGTTGTGGCGTACCCAACGTTTCAACGATATTCGTGTGCGCATGGTGGAATACTCGCCGGGGTATCTGGCCGATCACTGGTGTCTGAAGGGACATATTTTGCTGTGTCTCGAAGGGGAAATGGTGACAGAACTGGAAGATGGTCGCCGTTTTACCCTGACGCCCGGTGTCAGTTATCAGGTGGCGGATAATGCCGAAGCGCACCGTTCCTCAACGGAAACCGGGGCGAAGCTGTTTATCGTTGATTGATGTCATTATCCCGTAGCGGCGCGATTTATCGCGCAAATCCGCGCGATAAATCGCGCCGCTACGTGATGAAATACTTAAGGTTGAGTTGCCAGCGCGTAAGCCGCTGTCAAATCCAGACGTTGCCAGAATGACTGCTCCGCATTGCCGGAAAGCGGATAACCGCCGGGCAGTGCCGATTTCACCATCAACGCGCGCCGTTGCGCAGCAGACAATTGTGGCAGCGCGGTGTTCAGCAGCACTTCAGCCCCGGCAGGTACCGTCACCGCGACATGTTTGCCGGTTGTTTGCGGCAGGTTGTAGCTCAGGGTGAAACGGTAAAATTGTTTCATCTGCGGTGACCGATACGGATCATCCTTGCCGGTACTACGCGCGCACTCCGCCAGTGAGGTGCCACACTCTTTCTCCAGTGCCGCACGCAGTTGCTCGCGAGCTTCACTGAACAATGCCTGATAGCGGGCATCGTTGAGATAATTCGCCACATTGCGTTCCGCCACCATGCGTGAACCCATCACGTCGAGGGGATAATGCACCCCCAGCACCAGACGCGAGTAACCGTAACGCGCACCACGGGTGACCAGCGCTTCGAAACGCTCCGGCACCATCTCCGCCAGCAACAGCGCATCGGTATAACCGGTATTGGTATGCCCGCTCGGGAAAGAACCGCCATCGGCGGTGTACGGGTGGTTATCCTTCACCACCACATCGTCCGGCACCAGGTGAATGGTGTTGCCTTCATGCAGGAACGGACGCGGATAGTTGAAGTGTTTTTTCGCCGCACTGGTGCTGACTTCGCTGGCTTTAATCAGCGCCGCCGCTTTGCCCAGTTCTCCGTTGTCATAGGCGGTCAGAAAGGCTTTTCCGAGGCGCGGGCCAAGCGCATCGGCGAGGAAATAGAGATGGTTGATGCCTTCGGCATCAGCCAGCGCCTGATGGCGTGTGCCCTGCGTGGCATTCAGGTTGATTTGGGTGACGGTGGCGCGGTTCGCATCCAGCACGCTGGCTGGCAGCGAACTAAACCCCGCCAGCAGCGCGATACCCGCCTGCTGATTGGCTTTGGTCTGGAAATCGTAGCCACTGCTTTTCAGCCAGGCGTAATCCGCCTGCGTGGGGGATTGTTTGGCTTTTTCCAGCAGATTACGTGTGAGCTGCGAGTTGTTACCCTGTAACGCCGCACGCAACGCTTGTTGCATCTGCTGTTCAAGATCGTTGTAACCTGCCTGAGCAGAACCGATGGAAGTCTGACTGGCGAGCGCAGCGGCGTCCGGCAGTGAAATCGCGTGCGCCTGCTGCGCCAGCAGCATCAGGGCTGCGATCAGAGTGAAGCGGGTTTTCATTATTTTCCCCTGTTATCAGAATATTACCTTGCCGGGGAAACACGCTAGCACCCTGTTATGACAGTTTTATTTCAGTTAACGACACTGGCTGGCACAGTTTTGTACACAAATTTGTGCCAGCGAGCCACATGCGCCGTTTTTGTCGTTGTTGCATTGCGACTGCTGGATATAACAATTCTGCTGACAGGCCGACACATCGCATTTCGCCGCCGCAGGCGTGAGCTGCGGGATCGGGGATTTGCCTTCTGGTTGCCAGCGGGTTTGAGCGGCTGCGCCAATGCTGACGAGCAGCAGCAACAGGATGGTCCACTTCATCGCCTTACCCTCGTGTGGTTGATCGGAAAGAGTATGGCTGTCGCGGCGCGATTTATCGCAGGCTTTTTGTCGTTGTGCGATATTGCGCGATAAATCGCGCCGCTGCGAATGAAACCATTGATTCACGCTTCAGCAAGAATTGAACCAATACGGTGCAAGCTGATGATGCATCGTTGTGCAGCCTTGTGAAATCACCCTGATATAAATTGATTAATATCAATAAATATCAGCGCATTGCTGCCTGGTAGCCTGACCTTCCGTTATTGGTACAAAAGTTGCAAGCTTGTTCCGGTATAGCAAAGGAGAAGGTTATGAAAGCGATTGTGATTGGTGCCGGTATCGGCGGGATGAGCGCGGCAATTGCGCTGGAAAAAGCAGGCTTTACCACTGCCGTGTTTGAAGCGGTCAAAGAGATGAAACCGGTAGGCGCAGCCATTTCAATCTGGCCCAATGGGGTGAAGTGTCTCAATGCGCTGGGTATGAAAGCATCCCTGCGGGCGCTGGGCGGCAATATGGCGTTTATGGCCTACAACGATGCCCATAGCGGCGCTACCCTGACCCGCTTTAGCATGGATCCGCTGGTGCAGCAGGTTGGCGAACATCCTTACCCGGTCGCACGCGCCGAGTTGCAGGCAATGCTGATTGATACTTATGGCCGTTCACGCATTGGCTTCGGCAAGCGCGTCACCCAGGTTGAGCAGACCGCCACTGGCGTGACGGCATGGTTTGATGATGGCAGCCAGCAGCAAGCTGATTTCCTGATTGCCGCCGACGGCACCCATTCGGTCATTCGCCATTACGTGCTGGGCGAAAGCGTCGAACGTCGCTATGCCGGTTACGTTAACTGGAACGGGCTGGTGACCATTGACGAAAGCATCGCCCCGGCGGATCAGTGGACCACCTTTGTCGGCGAAGGCAAACGCGTTTCGCTGATGCCGGTGAGCGGCAACCGTTTTTACTTCTTCTTTGATGTGCCGTTGCCGAAAGGTTTGCCGGAAGATCGCAGCACGTTGAAAGACGATCTGCGCGGTTACTTTGCTGGCTGGGCCGATCCGGTGCAGCGACTGATCGATGCGATCAACCCGGAAACCACCAACCGCGTGGAGATTCACGATATCGAACCTTTCAGCCAGTTCGTCAAAGGGCGGGTGGCGCTGCTGGGCGATGCGGCGCACAGCACGACGCCGGATATCGGTCAGGGCGGTTGTGCGGCGATGGAAGACGCGATTGTGCTGGCGCAGACGCTGGCGGCACATTCGCTGGGGATTGAGGATGGCTTACTGCGTTACCAGGCGCGTCGGGTGGAGCGCACGAAAGATCTGGTGCTGAAGGCGCGTAAGCGTTGTGACGTTACTCACGCCAAAGATGCAGCGATTACCGCCGCCTGGTATCAGGAACTGAAAAATGAAACCGGCGAGCGCGTGCTCGCCGGGATGTGTGACACCATTGAAGGCGGGCCGCTGGGCTGATCCTCTTCCCCCGCTGGCATCGTGCCCTCCTCCTTCTCCCGCTGGCGGGAGAAGGCCGGGATGAGGGCAACCGCACGCGCTGAACCGATAAATCGCGCATCTAAAAGCCAGGGCGCGCGATAAATCGCGCCGCTACGACGACAATCCGCGGTTTTTCAGCATCGGGCCGATTTCCGGCGCTTTGCCGCGCCAGGCCAGCCACAGATACTGCAAATCGGTGCTGTTGCCGCGCGACAAAATCTGCTCGCGGAATCGCTGCCCATTTTCGCGGGTTAAGCCGCCCCGCTCCTCAAACGCCTGATAGCCATCGTCAGCCAGCATTTGCGTCCAGATATAGGCGTAATAACCTGCGGCATAGCCGCCGCCCCAGATATGGCGGAAATAGCTGGAACGGTAGCGCGGTGGCACCGCACTCAGCGCGATATTCTCCGCAGCCAGCGCTTGCAGCTCGAAATGGCTGACATCTTCCGGGTTATCCGTCGTGGTCAACGAATGCCATTGCAGGTCGAGCAGTGCCGCCGCCAGCAGCTCGGTCATGTCATAACCTTTGTTGAACGTTGCCGCACGCACCTTTTTTTCGCGCAGTTCGGCAGGCATGGGTTCCCCACTTTGATAGTGGCGGGCATAGTTGGCAAACACCTGCGGGTTACTGGCCCAGTGTTCGTTAATCTGCGACGGGAATTCGACAAAATCGCGCGGTGTCGCGGTACCGGAAATGCTGACATAACGCTGCGACGCGAACAAACCATGCAACGCGTGACCAAACTCGTGGAACAAGGTGATGACTTCGTCCCAGCTCAGCAACGCAGGTTGACCACTGGCGGGTTTGGTGTAGTTGCACACGTTGTAAATCACCGGTTTGGTGTCGAGCAGCGTCGACTGATCGACAAAATTGCTCATCCACGCGCCACCGCTTTTGTTATCGCGCTTGAAGAAATCGGTGTAGAACAACGCCAGTGGCGTGTCGTCTGCATCAAAAATTTCATACACGCGCACATCAGGGTGGTAGACCGGCAGATCGTGGCGTTCGCTGAAGCGAATGCCAAACAGCTGACTGGCTGACCAGAACACCCCTTTCTCAAGCACGTTTTCCAGCGCAAAGTACGGGCGAATCTGGCTTTCATCCAGGTCATATTTGGCTTTACGCACCTGCTCAGCGTAGAAATTCCAGTCCCAGGCGCGCAGCGGAAAACTGTGATGGGCCTGTTCAATCGCCTGCTGGATATCCGCCGCTTCACGTTCAGCGCGTTGACGCGCCGCGGGTACGATGTTGCGCATAAAACTGAACGCGGCTTCCGGGGTCTTCGCCATCTGATCCTGCAACCCCCACTCGGCATAGGTTTTAAAGCCGAGCAGGCTGGCACGCTGCGCACGTAACTGCGCCATCCGTAGCACCAGCGTGCGGGTGTCGTTATCGTCGCCCTGCTCACACCGTGACAGCGCCCGCTGGAACAACGCTTCACGCGTGGCACGTACGCTCAGTGACTGCAACGCGGGCTGTTGAGTGGTGTTCTGCAACGGGATCAACCACTCGCCAGATAAGCCGCGCGCCTCGGCCGCTGCTTTAGCGTGAGCCAGTTCTTCGGCGCTCAACCCAGCCAGCGCTGCGGGGTCGCTGACGGTATACGCCCCCATTTTGGTGGCCGCCAGCAGGCGGTTACCAAATTTGGTGCCGAGCGTCGCCAGCTCCTGATTGCAGGCGCGCAGTTGCGCTTTATCTGCGTCATTCAGTGCCGCACCGGCCAGTTTGAAATGTTGCCAGGTGACTTCCGTCAGCCGCATCGCTTCCGCATCCGGGCAGAGTGAACCGCGATGCTGATAAACATAATCCAGTCGGCTGAACAATTGGCTGTTGAGGGTGATCTCATCGGTCAGCGCGGTCAGTTTAGGGGTGATCAGCTCATCAATTTCCTGGAGTCGTTCGCTGGTATTGGCTGAGGTCATGGCGCCAAACACCAGGTTGACACGACTGAGCAGTTGACCACTGCGCTCCAGCGCCTCATAGGTGTTTTCGAAGCTGGCAGGCTCTGGATTGCTGGCGATCGCCGCGACTTCCCGGCGTTTTTCGTCAATGCCGGCTTCCAGCGCCGGGAGAAAATCGTCTTCCTGAATAAGGTCAAACGGTGGGGTTTGATACGGTAAGGTGCTGGCAGTGAAGAAAGGATTGGCTCTTGAATTCATTATCGCTCCTGATCATCAGCAACGCCGGAGCAAGCCCCGGCGGAATGTTTCTATCCTGGCAGTTTCAGCGCGTCTCAACAACTCACGTCTGCCGCTGATAAACACTGATGATCTCACCCGCCACCGCTACGGCTATTTCGGCGGGTAGCTTGCCTTTGACATCCGGCAACCCCAACGGACAACGCAGGCGCGCCAGCGTATCTGCCGCAATACCTTTACCTTCGAGCCGGTAACGGAAGCGTTGTGCTTTGGTTTCTGAACCAATCACCCCGGCATAACGAAAGTCGCCGCGTCGCAGGATGGCTTCGCTCAACGCCAGGTCGAGCGGATGATGATGGGTCATCACCACGAAATAGCTGCCTGGGGCGGCTTCCGCCACGCAGTCCAGTGGGTCATCCACCTGACATACCGTGACGCCTTCCGGCACGTTGCGGAACTGCGCCGCACGGCTGTCAATCCAGGTTATGTGACAGGGTAACGTCGCCAATAGCTGCACCAGCGCCTGCCCGACATGCCCGGCACCGTACACCTGAATTTCTGGTTGTTGCTGCATCAGCGGTTCAAACAAAATGGTCGCCATGCCGCCACAACACTGACCGAGCCGCGCGCCCAGCGCGAACTCTTCCGTATGCGGCGCAGCGCGCTGCTGCTGCAACATCTCGCGTGCCTGAGCGATACATTGATACTCCAGATGGCCGCCGCCGATGGTGAGAAAACTGTCACTGGCGGTGACCACCATTTTGCTGCCGCTGTCACGCGGCACCGAACCGCGCTCGCTCAGCACGGTGACCAGCACACAACTTTCCCGTTTTTCCCGCAGGCGATGCAGCACGCTAATCCAGTCATGGTAGATCATCATCCGCTCCCGAGAGGCGCTGTACGCCCCAGAAAACCCGTTCTGGCGTGGCTGGCGCATCCAGCAGCGGATGTTGACGGTAATCCGCGACGCTGGCGACCGCATCCTGCAACGCGCACCATACGGCAATCCCCAGCATAAACGGCGGCTCGCCCACCGCTTTGGAATGGAACACCGTCTGCTGCGGGTTTTTGCGGTTCTCCACCAGAGTCACGCGCAGATCGGCAGGCACATCGCTGATGGCCGGAATTTTGTAGCTGGCCGGACTGTCAGTGAGCAGTCTGCCCTGGTCATTCCACACCAGTTCTTCGCAGGTCAACCAACCCATGCCCTGCACAAAACCGCCTTCCACCTGACCAATATCGATGGCCGGATTAAGTGATGCCCCGACATCATGCAGAATATCAGCGCGCAGCAAGCGGTACTCGCCGGTTAAGGTATCCAGCAACACCTCGCAGCAGGCGGCACCGTAAGAGAAGTAGTAAAACGGCGTGCCGCGTCCGGCGTTGCGGTCATAATGGATACCCGGCACCCGATAAAAACCGGTAGCCGACAGCGGCACCTGGTTGAGCCACGCCTGCTGGCACACATCGGCGAAGGTGAAATGCTGCTCCCTGACGCGCACGATACCGTTGCTGAAGTTGACCTGCTCAGCCTCACATTGATGCAGCTTGCACAGCATCGCGGTTAAGCGATCACGCAAGGTCTGCGCCGCATCCTGTGCCGCTTTGCCGTTGAGATCGGCCCCGCTGGAGGCCGCCGTTGGCGAGGTGTTGGGCACCTTGCCGGTATCCGTGGCGGTAACCTGAATGTGGCTGATGTCGATTTGCAGCACCTCCGCCACAATTTGCGCCACTTTGGTGTTCAGCCCCTGTCCCATCTCAGTGCCACCGTGATTGAGCTGCACCGTGCCGTCGGTGTAGATCAGAATCAGCGCGCCCGCCTGATTCAGAAAGCTGGAGGTAAAGGAGATGCCAAATTTTACCGGCGTCAGTGCCAGCCCGCGCTTCATCACGCGATTGGCGGCGTTAAATGCCTGAATTTCCGCGCGCCGCACCCTGTAATCGCTGCTGGTTTCCAGTTGGTTGGTGATCTCATCCAGCAGGTTATCCTCTACCTGCTGGTGATAATGAGTGATGTTGCGATCCTGCTTGCCGTAGTAGTTACGCTTGCGCAGTTCCAGTGGGTCGAGCTGCAACTCGCGCGCGATGTGATCCATGATCTGCTCAATCGCCACCATGCCCTGTGGCCCACCGAAGCCACGGTAGGCGGTATTAGACGCGATGTTGGTGCGGCAGCGATAACCGGTAATCATCGCATCGCCGAAGTAATAAGCATTATCTGCATGGAACATAGCTCGATCGACTATCGATCCACTAAGATCGAGCGAAAAACCGCAATTTCCTGCCAGATCGATCTTCACACCGCAAAAGCGTCCCGTGTCATCAAATCCGACATCGTAACGCACGTAGAAAGGATGACGCTTGCCGGTGATACGCATATCGTCACGGCGTGCGAGGCGCATTTTCGCCGGTCGTCGCGTCTGACGTGCGGCAATGGCGCACAGGCAGGCAACGCCCGCTGCCTGAGTTTCTTTGCCGCCAAAACCCCCGCCCATCCGGCGCATATCGATGGTGACGTTATTCATGCTGATCCCCATCACCTCAGCCACCAGCTTTTGTACCTCGGTCGGGTTCTGGGTGGAGGAGAACACCTGAAGCGCATGGTCTTCACCGGGGATCACCAACGCCGTCTGGGTTTCCAGATAGAAATGTTCCTGACCACCAATATGGAAACTGCCCTGAATACGGTGCGGTGCACGGGCCAACGCTGCATCAGCATCGCCGCGCTGGTGGACGTGCGGCTGCTGGACAAAAAGCCCCTGCTCCAGCGCCTGACAAACATCGAGGATCGCCGGTAACGCTTCGTATTCGATAATCGCCGCCTCGACACCGGCGCGCGCGGCTTCCGGTGAATCTGCTGCAACGGCTATCACCACCTGGCCGAGATATTCAACCTTATCTTGTGCCAGCAGCGGATCGCCCGGTTCTAACGGGCCAACATCGTTGCTGCCCGGCACATCACGCCAGGTCAGTACGCTGACCACGCCAGGCACTGCGTAACAGGGCTGCACATCCAGTTTGGTAATACGCGCGTGAGCATGAGGACTCAGCAGCGGGCAGAGATGCAGTAAACCCGGCAGATCGGGTTTGTCATCGATATAAATCGCTTCGCCGGAGACATGTTTATCTGCGCTTTCGTGTTTACGGCTACGCCCGACACCGCTTTGTATACCGGCGTCAAACTGGGTTTTTAACAGGGTTTCATTCAGTTGCGGGCGATTATGAGACATAGCGCGTCACCTCTGCGATAGTCAGTTCGCCGCTGGCCTGTGCGTAGTAGCGACGCAACAGATTCCGCGCCACCTGCAAACGGTAGGCAGCGCTGGCGCGGAAATCACTCAGCGGCTGGAAATCCTGGCTCAGGGCGGCGCAGGCCGATTCGATAGTTGTCAGGTCAAACGTGGCACCGTTGAGCACCGCTTCAGCATTGAGCGCACGTTTGGGGGTAGCCGCCATGCCGCCAAACGCAATGCGGACATGCTGCACCGTGCCGTGCTCAACCTGAAGGTTGATGGCGGCAAAAATCGCAGAAATATCATCGTCGAGGCGTTTAGATACCTTCCAGGCGACAAAGTCAGGTGACACTGTCACGCGAGGTATGATGATGGTGCGAATAAACTCGCCGGGTTGCAACACCGTCTGGCGATAACCAGTAAAGAACTGATCCAGCGGCACTTCCCGGCACTGTTCCCCCTGCTGTAATTCGAGTCGGGCATCAAGCGCCAGCAGCATCGGCGCTGCATCACCAATCGGCGAAGCGTTGCCAATATTGCCGCCCAGCGTGCCCTGATGACGAATTTGCAACGAGGCAAAGCGTTCCAGCATACGGCTGAACGCCGGAATACGTGCTGCGAGAAATTGATAGCATTGATGCAGTGACGCCCCTGCGCCCAGACGCCAGTGCGCTTCATCTTCGCTGCATACCTTCAGCTCTGCGACCTGCTCCAGCGCGATCAACAGCGGAATCTGCTGATATTGCTGGGTAATTTGTAACGTCAGGTCGGTGCCGCCCGCCAGCAAACGCGCGTGCGGATGTTGTTGGTAGAGGGCTGCCAACTGATCCAGGGTTTTTGGCACCAGGCAGCGGTTACCGTTGGCTTCCAGTATCTGTACCTCGTTGCTGACCAACGCCTGTAAGCGTTGTACCACGCTGGCTTCGCTCTGGCTGAAGTTGTCGCAGACCGGCTGTTCACAGGCCTGCTGTGCCGCATCCATAATCGGCCGATAACCGGTGCAGCGACACAGATTGCCCGCCAGCGCCTGTTCCGCCTGGTGGCGGTCCCAGCCGTGGCTGTTTTTCTGTAATGTGAACAACGACATAACAAAACCTGGCGTGCAGTAGCCGCACTGCGAACCGTGACAATCGACCATTGCCTGCTGTACCGGGTGCAGATCGCCCCCCTGGCGTAAATCCTCGACGGTAATCAGTTGCTTGCCTTGCAGGCTGCTGACCAGCGTCAGGCAACTGTTCACCGTCTCATAATGCATGCGTCCATCCATCACCTTCCCCAGCGTCACGGTGCAGGCACCGCAGTCGCCCGAGGCGCAGCCCTCTTTGGTGCCACGACGTTGCTGATGATTACGCAAATAATTCAATACGGTGAGGTTCGGATCGAGATCGCGTTCAGTCACCAGTCGATTATTAAGCAGAAACTGAATCATGCCGCTTTTACCCCGCTTTCCCGTTGCCAGACCGGCTGACCATTGACCCAGGTCTGCGCGATATTGCGATCGTCACCCAGCGTCATCAGCACAAACAATTTTTCCCAGATATCTTTGCTGTTGGCGTAACGCAATTGCTGCAATGCTGAAACAGCAGGGTCGAGCACCACGAAATCCGCCTCTTTACCCGGATTGAAGTTACCGATGGCATGATCGAGATCCAGCGCATGCGCTCCGCCGAGCGTGGCATGATAAAAGGCTTCGCAGGCGCTGAGTTTATAGTGCTGAAGCTGGCCGACTTTGTAAGCCTCACCAAGTGTTTGCAACATGTTAAAGGTGGTGCCAGCACCGACGTCAGTGCCAATCCCCATCCGTACGCCCTGCTGCCAGCAGCGTTTGATGTTAAATAACCCGCTGCCGAGAAACAGGTTGGAGGTCGGACAGAAAGCAATTGATGAATCGGTATCGTGCAGGCACTGCCATTCATGGTCATCCAGATGCAGACAGTGGGCAAACACGCTGCGTTTGCCGGTGAGCTGATGCTGGTGATACACATCGAGATAGCCGTCATGCTCCGGGAACAGTTCTTTGACCCAGGCGATTTCCTGCGGATTTTCGCTCAGATGGGTATGCAACCAGGTGTCGGGGAACTCTGCCCGTAGCTGCCGGACTTTTTCCAACAGCTGTGGCGACGATGTCGGGGCAAAGCGTGGCGTCAGCGCATAACTCAGACGGCCACGATTATGCCAGCGTTCAATCAAGGCGCGGGTTTGCAGGTAGCTTGCCTGCGGGGTTTCGGTCAGATAAGCCGGTGCGTTGCGATCCATCATCACCTTACCGGCAATCAGGCGCATATTGAGCTGCTCCGCGGCGCTAAACAATGCTTCCACCGATTGCGGATGCACGGTACCAAATACCAGCGCGGTGGTGGTACCGTTCGCCAGCAACTGATGGAGAAAGAACGCTGACATCTGTGCCGCATGATCGGGACAGTGGTACTGGCTCTCGACCGGGAAAGTGTATTGGTTCAGCCATTCCAGCAGTTGCTCACCAAACGCCCCTATCATCTCGGTTTGCGGATAGTGAATGTGGGTATCGATAAACCCCGGTACGATCAGTTTGCCGCGCAGGTCGATCAGTGTGGCAGGGTTGATGCGCGACTGTGCGCTTTCCCAGCTCTCCAGGCTGACAACTTTGCCGTCGTGCAGCGTCAATACACCATCTTCGAGGTAGCGCGCCTGCTCAGCAATGGTATCGGGTTGTTGTGCCACGCCGGTAAAATCAAAAAAACTGGCGCGCAGCGTGGTTTCGGATGCAAAAGGCATAAAGTAGTTCCTTGCGTTATCTTTGTTATGGCAGGTGATGGCCTTTAAGGAGTTTTGCAAACACCATGCCAACGCAAATAACTTATTTTTATGTTTATATTCAATATATTAGGTTGCTATAAGGGATTTCTATGGCAGCATACCCAGGCAACCGAATGCGCAAACGGTTGCCATGCTTCGCAATCGGTTGCGATTTAACAACTGCCGGTGAGACGGGCTTTTTGCACCCTTTGCGCGGCAATGATTTGTGCCATGTTGGTGCAGTTGTGCGCTGAAATCGTGCAGGTGGAATTAAGCAAAGGCTTTGGATGGCCAGAGGGCTTGTGCTGATGATACGGAAACATTTCTGGACAAAATCAGTTGTTAAAATTTCTTAAAGTCACGTTACAATGAGTATCTAAAGAACTGATGTGCTCAATGCTTTTTTGAATGGATGGAAGTTTCAGTTAAATGGAGGAAATCATTCAATGTTCCGCATCACACCCGGTTTTTTATGGAAAATCGCTCAGCATTATCTTCATGAAAGAAGCCTTCTAAATTCTCAACAGCACAATGTCAGTGCTCTGGTCCCCTCCCTCAACCAATGGTTGCCGTTTTACAAAATCGACTCAGACCTCCGACTCGCACACTTTCTGGCACAGTCTTGTGTTGAAACTGCAAACTTTTCATCGCTGACGGAAAGAGCCCGAAACGGCGGTAAGGAGTACGAATACAACACCGCTGTTGGTCGGGCGCTCGGTAACAAATATCCGGGTGATGGTCCTAAATACATCGGCAGAGGTATGCTCCATCTCACTGGTCGAGAAAATTACGATCAATATGGACGTATTCTCCATGAGGATTTGGTTAATCACCCTGGACTGGTTTCATCTAATCCTGATGTAGCCGTCAGGACTGCCTGTGAATTCTGGCACAAGCGACACGTAAACATACCTGCCGACCGAGATGATTTCAAAGCAGTAACCTATGCCGTTAACGGTGGTTATAACGGACTTGTTGAGAGGAAGCGTGCACTTGATCGGATCAAGAATGAGATGGGTATTTGACAATGTTAAAATTTAAATTTGTTTTCTCTTTAGTTTTGCTGCTCTCGGCTTTCAGCTCATACGCAGCCGGACAACAATCGTCAATGACGTGCAAAGATACGGCTCTTAAAGATGCAAAAAAACTCCTGTCTTTTTATCGGGATAATGATGACCGAATCTCTATAGACAATAAAGTAACTCCGCTGGAGAAAGTGAGTAATCCTCAGAATCCATCACAAAAATTCGATGTATTAGAAGCGTGGGGTTATATCTACAAAGGCAAATACAGAATGCGTTTCAGTTACTATTCCGACCTTGATTGCACGCTCATGGGCGAAGAAATTCTTGAATACGCAGATTTGTAACAATCAGGCTTCCCGACGGCTTTATCGAATATCATCCAAAAAAAACCCGCTTGCGCGGGTTAATAGCATGAAGCAGTGATTAGGGTTGGTACTTAAAAGCTCACATATAATATGAAAGCAAAGCGTGTCACATTCGCGTATCACACGCCTTTAATTTAAATCTGTTTTATGCCGATAATGTTGATAAATATCAATTGCACAACTTCATGTTAAATATAGATATTCCCATTTGACGCCCAATGTTAATTATATTCCGGCTGTTCAATTCGATAAAGATATTGGCTATCCACATTTTAAGAATTTCAGAATGAGTAACGTATCGCCTTACAGCGAATATATCAGCCCTGTGACACTTATGCGTGATGGATGTACCTGTCCAACATGCAACGTGACCCAGATGGGCCATGAAAATGCACAGATGGTTTATGATGTTTAAGGTTCATGGATTTTGGCGTTAAGCGGCGATCAGGTCGCCATGCTTAACACCTTGCTGGCAGTTTTGTTTTGCCCTCTTTCTAATTTTAAGTGGATTTTTCCAATTTGAATCAATAGATTAATTGTGACACGCAATCGTTTAAGGAACAGTGAGATGATTATTTTTGTTACCGGTGCGACGGCCGGTTTTGGTCAAAGTATCACCCGCCGCTTCATTGCTACAGGTCATAAAGTGATCGCCAGCGGACGCCGCGTTGAGCGTTTGCAGGAATTGAAAGACGAACTGGGCGACAATCTCTACACCGTACAACTGGATGTGCGCAACCGTGCCGCTATCGAAGAAGCTATCGCCGCACTGCCGGCTGAATGGCGCAATATCGATGTGTTGGTCAACAATGCCGGTCTGGCGCTCGGTATCGAACCCGCGCATAAAGCCAATATCGAAGATTGGGAAAATATGATCGACACCAACAACAAAGGTTTGGTGTACATGACGCGCGCCCTGCTGCCCGCTATGGTGGAACGCAACGTTGGTCATATCATTAACATTGGTTCGATTGCCGGAAGCTGGCCGTATGCCGGTGGCAACGTCTATGGTGCAACCAAAGCCTTTGTGCGCCAGTTCAGCCTGAATTTACGTACCGATCTGCACGGCACCGCGTTGCGCGTGACCGATATCGAACCGGGTCTGGTGGGCGGTACGGAGTTTTCTAATGTGCGTTTCAAAGGTGACGACGGTAAAGCCGATAAGGTTTATGAAGGAACTACCGCACTGACCGCCGAGGATGTCACCGAAGCGGTATACTGGGTGGCGACGCTACCGAAGCACGTCAATATCAACACGCTGGAAATGATGCCGGTAACGCAAACCCTGGCGGGTTTGAAGGTACATAAGGACTAAACATCCCTGGCGGCGCGATCAATCGCGCCGCTACGCGAAACTCAGGCCCGTCCCCAACCCGCGACAATAATCAGCATGCCGCTCAAGGCAATCAGCGCCCCGGCCCAATCCCACGGGCTGAGTTTTACCCCATCCACCACACGTAGCCAGATCAACGCGGTCAACACATAAACGCCACCGTAAGCCGCATAAACGCGACCACTGGCCGCCGGATGCAGGGTCAGCAACCAGACAAACAGCATCAGGCTGGCCGCCGCAGGCAGTAACAACCATGCTGTCGCGCCCTTCTTCAGCCATAACCACGGTAGAAAGCACCCAACAATTTCCGCAATCGCAGTTAAAAAAAACAGCAAGGTGGTTTTCACCAGCATAAAAAGTCTCTCAGAAGTCTCAACAAATGCCTCACCGCTGGTGAGTAAAGAAGCAGCGATGATATACTACCGGGCATTGTTGTTACAGCCACCATCGCGATGGTGCTGGCGTTAACTAAAGGAAAAGACGATGAAAAAATTGTTTCCCGCACTGCTTGCCGCGGTACTGACTTCCAGCGTGTTGCTGGCTGCCCCACTGGCTTCAGCGCAGACCGAACGCCTGATCATTGAAAACGGCAACAGCGCGTCCAGCAATGAGGCGGCACGTCAAAGCAAGGAGCAATGGAATGACACCCGCAACCTGCGCAATAAAGTGAATACCCGCGTCGAGAAAGAGTTTGATAAAACCGATAAAGCGTTTGATAGCCGTGATGCCTGCGAGAAAAGCTACAACGTTAACGCCTATTGGGAACCCAACACGTTGCGCTGCCTTGACCGTCGCACCGGTCGTATCGTCACACCATAAGTTGCTGACGCTGCTATAGTTATCAAGGGAGTTCAAACCAAAGGAGTGTGTGATGAAAAAGCGTCTTGCCGTGATGTTGCTGTCCCTGCTGGCGTTACCGATGCTGGCGCAGGCCTCCTGCGAAAGCGTTAAAGCAGAGATCAGCAAGAAACTGGTCAGTAACGGGCTGGCTGAATCGGATTTTACACTGGAAATCGTCCCTAACGATCAGGCCGACCAGGCGGGTGGTCAGGTGGTGGGCCATTGTGAAAATGACACCCAGAAGATTGTCTACAAGAAGCTGAGTCGCGACGCACAAAGCAACGTCCCTAATGATGCTGGCAGCTCACACGATACACCACAGTAAACGATCGTAGCGGCGCGATTTATCGCGCGTTTTTTCCAGTAACGCGTACTAATTGCGCCGCTACGGATTAATCCTCGTTCTCCGGCCGCTGGTGCGGCATCAGCCAGGCGATCCACAGCGTCAATGCGGCAATCAACAACGCCACCACGAAAACCCAGTGCAATGAGCTGGCAATTTGCGTAATCCATTCCTGTAAAGTGCCGTGCGGTAACGCCTGACGGCTCTCGTGCGACATGATTTTTTGCATCGGATCGCTGGCCTCCGGTAAGCGCCGCATCAGATTGTAATTCAACACCGCCCCCATCAACGCCGTACCAATCGCCGATCCCAGCATCCGGCTGAACATGATTGAGGCAGTGCAAATACCGCGAATTTCGTAATGCGCGTGATTCTGTACCGAGACCAGAAAGGTCGTACTGGTCATCCCCATGCCGGTACCGATGACAAAGGCTGTCAGCCCCGCCTGCATCAGCCCGCTTTCGGCGCGCAGCAACAGCAATAAGGCGCTACCGGCAATCAGCAGCAATGCGCCCAACTGCGCGGTAAATCGGTAAGACGTGACCAACATCAAACGACCACTCAGGGTGCTGGCAAGCGGCCAGCCAATTGACATCATTGCCAGCGCACTGCCCGCTTGCAACGGCGTACCGCCAGTAATTCCCTGAATCCAGGTTGGCAGGAAGGCACTGATCCCCATCATCGCTGCGCCAATGATCAGATTTCCGGCATTCCCCGCCACAATCAATCGACTGCGCCAGATAGCCAGCGGAAACAGCGGCGCGCTGGCGCGTTGTTCATGACGTTTGAGGAACACAGCGGCGATCAACGCCAGCAGCAGAAATAGCAGCAACCAATAGCCCAGCACTTCGGCCTGCAATAAGGCGATTAACAGCGCGCTGACGCTGATCATCAACCAGGCACAGCCGGTTATATTCAGCGAACTGTGCTGCCGCCGTTCCCGCGCCGGCAGAAAACGCGCCAGTAACAGCATCGAGATCAGGCCAATTGGTACGTTGACCCAGAAAATCACCGCCCAGCTAAAGTGCTGCACCAGCCAGGCTCCGCTTAACGGGCCGAGTATCGCCGCCACGCCCCAGACGCTGGAAAGCCAACCCTGCACGCTGGCACGCTCGCGCGGTGAATAAATATCCGCCACGATGGTGGTGGTCAACGGCATGATGGCACCCGCGCCTAAACCCTGAAACGCACGGAACAGAATCAGCCACGTCATGGTATGGGCGAAACCGCACAGCACCGACCCAATAAGAAACAGCGAGACGCCAATAAAAAACAGCGTCTTACGCCCCCACAAATCCGCCAGTCGACCATAAAGCGGCACTGTGACCGCCTGTGTCAGCAGATAGATAGAAAAGACCCAGCCAAAATGCGAAAACCCGCCCAGGTCGGCAATGATGGTTGGCATCGCGGTGGCGACGATGGTGACCTCAATTGCCGCCATAAACATCGCCAGCATGCAGGCCATCAGGATCCAGTGGCGGTTACCCGTTTGAATTTCTGCGCTCTCAGTCATTTTTCTTCCTTCCTTTGTCGTAATCCTGGCCGAATTTTTTAGCCGTCGATTTCCTCTGCGTGCTCCGCGTGTGTGACGGTGTCACAAAAAATCGATGAATTTTTTTTATTGAGGATTGTGCCTTATTTCACGCGGTTTAAGCCGGTTTTTTCCTCTTTTCTATCTGTCTGATTTTCCCCTAAAAACTGGCATGTCGCGATTAACGTTGCTATAGGTCTAAAACCACTTCCCGATTCTCACTGGAAAAGTGGCATTAGATAGTCGTTTTATCTGTAATCAGGCAATTTTGGTTGTTTTTCACGAATCAGGGAGACATTCGCTATGCAAAACGCATCGCTCGCCCGACGCACCGGGTTAGCCGTGCTTGCCATTGTGCTGGTGGTGGGCCTGTTGGTTTGGGGGCTTGGGCTGGATACTCTGCGCGCCCGTAGGGTCGATCTGATCTACCTTGGGCAGCAGCACCTGTTTCTGGTGTTCTGGTCCATGTTTTTTGCGCTGCTGGTCGGCATCCCCAGCGGCATTTTGCTAAGCCGCCCGTTTGCCCGCGGGTGGGCTGAATACGTGATGCAAATCTTCAACGTTGGCAATACGCTGCCGCCGTTAGCGGTGCTGGCACTGGCGATGGTGATTGTCGGCATCGGCGATCGTCCGGCGTTGATTGCGCTGTTTCTCGCCTCTCTGCTCCCCATCGTGCGTAATACCTATGCCGGACTGAGCGCGGTTCCCCCCTCGCTACTGGAAGCCGCCAACGGTATTGGCATGACGAAATTTCAGCGTTTGCGTCAGGTGGAAATCCCCAACGCATTGCCGGTCATTCTCGCCGGGGTACGCATTTCCACCGCCATCAATGTCGGCACTGCACCACTGGCGTTTCTGATTGGCGCCAGCAGCTACGGCGAGCTGATTTTCCCCGGCATTTACCTCAACGACTTCCCGACGTTGATCCTCGGGGCAGTGGCAACCGCCCTGTTCGCCCTGATCCTGGACATGCTGTTAGCGGCGCTGGGACGTTACCTCAGCCCGCATGCAGCGGCATAACAACAGGAGTTTTGTGATGGCCACTGCCAACCGATTTGCGCGCTGGATAAAACCCAGCGCGCTGGTTCTGACCGCCACCCTGGCGCTTAGCCAGATGGCTGCTGCTGCCACACCGCTGGTGATGGCGACCAAAAGTTTTACCGAGCAACACATCCTTTCTGCCATGACGGTAATGTGGCTGGAAAAGAAAGGGTTTCAGGTGATCCCGAAAACCAATATCGCGACCACTATCGGTCGTAACGCAATGATTAACAAACAGATTGATATGACGTGGGAATATACCGGCACTTCACTGATCATCTTCAATCACATCACCAAACCGATGTCGTCGCAGGAAGCCTATAACACGGTGAAACAACTCGACGGCAAGCTGGGACTGGTCTGGCTCGACCCGGCACCCATGAACAACACCTACGCCTTTGCCATGCAGCGCGCCAGGGCTGACAAGGAAGGCATCAGTACGATGTCGCAGCTGGTGGCAAAGCTGGAGCAGATTCGTAAAACCGACCCGGACCATAACTGGAAACTGGGCCTGGACCTGGAGTTTGCCGGGCGTTCAGATGGCCTTGTTCCGCTGCAAAAAGCCTACAACATGCCGCTTGACCGCCCGCAGATTCGGCAGATGGATCCTGGGCTGGTGTACAACGCCGTCAAAGAAGGCTTTGTCGATGCGGGGCTGATCTACACCACCGACGGGCGAGTAAAAGGCTTTGATCTCAAGGTGCTGGAAGATGATAAGCACTTCTTCCCAAGTTACAACGTCACGCCGGTGGTGCGTAAAGATGTGCTGGAGAGCCATCCCGGACTGGCGGCGGCGATGAATCAGCTGTCACCGCTGATTACCGACGCAGCGATTACCGAAATGAATAAGCGCGTCGATATCGATCACCAGTCGCCTGAACAGGTGGCGCGTGATTTCCTCAAATCAAAAAACATGCTGTAAGGAGGCGTGATGGATACCCTGCATTACATCATGGATAACTGGGACAGCCTGCTGGCTCTGACATGGCAACATACCTGGCTGGTACTGGTGGCGGTCGGTTTTGCCATCCTCGTTGGTGTTCCACTCGGCATTCTGATCGTGCGCTTTAAATGGCTGGCGACGCCGGTTTTGGGCATCGCCACCATTGTACTGACCATCCCAACTATCGCGCTGTTTGGTTTGATGATCCCGTTGTTTTCGCTGATCGGTCAGGGAATTGGTGCCCTGCCTGCCATTACCGCCGTGTTTCTCTATTCGCTGCTGCCCATCGTGCGCAACACTCACACCGCACTGGAAAACCTGCCGCCGGGTCTGCGTGAAGCAGGTCGTGGTATTGGCATGACATTCTGGCAGCGTTTGCGCTGGGTTGAAATCCCCATGGCGCTGCCGGTGATTTTTGGCGGTATCCGCACCGCCGTGGTGATGAATGTCGGTGTGATGGCAATTGCTGCGGTGATCGGCGCGGGTGGTTTGGGTTTACAGCTGCTGGATGGTATCAGCGGCAGTGATGTTCGTATGTTAATTGCCGGTGCGTTGATGATTTGTTTGCTGGCTATTGTGCTTGACTGGCTGCTGCACCGTTTGCAGTCAGCGCTGACTCCAAAGGGGATTCGCTAATGATTAAACTGGAAAACCTGACGAAAACCTTTACCCAGAAAAACGGTACGACCTTTAACGCCGTTGATAACGTCAGCCTTGACGTTCCCGCCGGAGAAATGTGCGTGCTGCTCGGCCCTTCCGGGTGTGGCAAAACCACTACGCTGAAGATGATCAACCGTTTGATCCCGGCGACCAGCGGCAACATCCTGATTAACGGTGAAGATACCAGCGCCCAGGATACGGTGACGCTGCGCCGTAACATCGGATATGTGATTCAGCAAATTGGTCTGTTCCCGAATATGACCATTGAAGAAAACATCACCGTGGTGCCACGCATGTTGGGCTGGGATAAAAAGCGTTGCCGTGAGCGTGCCACTGAACTGATGAGCATGGTGGCGCTCGACCCGACTAAGTTTCTGCATCGCTACCCGCGTGAGATGTCGGGCGGTCAACAGCAGCGTATTGGCGTGATCCGCGCACTGGCAGCAGATCCACCGGTGCTGCTGATGGACGAACCTTTTGGCGCGGTCGATCCGATTAACCGTGAGGTGATCCAGAACGAGTTTCTTGATATGCAGCGGCAGTTGAAAAAGACCGTGATGCTGGTCAGCCATGACATTGATGAGGCGCTCAAGCTGGGCGACCGTATCGCGGTGTTTGGTCAGGGTAAAATCGTTCAGTGCGCCAGCCCGGATGAGCTGCTGGCAAAGCCCGCCAACGACTTTGTTGGATCTTTTGTCGGCCAGGACCGCACGCTGAAACGTTTGTTGCTGGTACAGGCGGGCGATGTCACCGATCAACAACCGACCATCACCGTGCAGCGCAGCACGCCACTCGCTGAGGCCTTTGCCACTATGGACGACAACGATATGCGTTCAGTGACGGTGGTCGATAACGACGGTAAACCGCTGGGATTTGTCAAACGCCGCGAAGCGCGTGGTGCCAGTGGTCGCTGTGAAGAGATGTTGCATACCTTCACCGTCACCGGCAAGGCGGAAGAAAACCTGCGCGTGGTGCTGTCGAAGTTGTATGAACACAATCTGGTCTGGATGCCGATTGTCGATGAAGAGGGCCGCTACAGTGGCGAAATTTCGCAGGATTATATTGCGGATTATTTGAGCTCCGGCCGGACGCGGCGGCGGTTAAATCCTTAACCGCTGCTGGACTGCGCGATAAATCGCGCCGCTACGCCAATTGTACATCGCCATTGTGTAGCGGCGTGATTCATCACGCATTTTGAATATTATTGTGAATCCTCCACGGCGGCTGTTGCCAACGCGGGTCTGGTTTGCTCCGAGGGCAAAATCACGTTCAGCACAATCGCCAGAATCCCGCCGGTTGTCACCGCATGACCAAACAGATTGGTTACCAGCATCGGGAACTGTTTCAGCACATCCGGCACGGCTTCCACTCCCAGACCCAGGCCAAAAGAGACGGCCACAATCAACATTTCGCGGCGACCCAGCGGCGACTGTGTCATTACCCGGATACCGGCAGCCACCACGCTACCGAACATCACCAACGTCGCTCCGCCCAGCACGGGGGCGGGAATTTGCTGCAACAGGTTGCCAATCACCGGAAAAATACCCAACAGCACCAGCATCAAACCAATCACCATCCCCACATAACGACTGGCGACGCCGGTCATCTGAATCACGCCGTTGTTTTGGGCAAACGTGGTGTTGGGAAATGCGGAGAACATCGCGGCCAGCACGCAACTGATACCATCCGCCAGGATACCGCCTTGCAGGCGGCGCTGAAAACCCTCACCCTCAATCGGCTGACGCGATAACAGGCAGTTGGCAGTTAAATCCCCGACCGCTTCGATCACGCTGATCACCGATACCAGCGCAATCGGCACAAAGATCGCCCAGTCAAAATTAAAACCAAAGCGGAAGAAGCCCGGCATCACCAACCAACTGCTTTCGGCCATCGGTTTAAGTTGCAGATGGCCGGTCAGGGCGGCGGCGATACAACCCACTGCAATGCCCGCTACCACGGCCACTAAGCGCGCCCAGCGATTACGCGAACGGTTCAACGCCACAATCACCAGCAAGGTCAACGCCCCCAACGCCAGATTCCACGGAGCGCCGAAATCGGCAGCATTGTGACCACCCGCCCAGTCGGTGATGCTGACCTTGATCAGGCTGATACCAATCAGGGTAATCACCGTACCGGTGACTACCGGCGTCAGTACCTTACGCAACGGCGCAATGCAGCGGCTAATCAACATCGGGATTAATGCGGCTATCAGGTTACAGCCGAAAATCATCGCCATAATGTCTTCTGGTGAACCGCCCCGCGCTTTCACCATCAAGCCACCGGATAAGATCACGCCAAGAAACGCAAAACTGGTGCCTTGCAGGCAGATCATCCCGGCACCGATACCCATAAAACGGCGCGCCTGAATAAAGGTTCCCAGGCCTGAAACCAATAACGACATGCTAATCAGATAAGGAATGTAAGCCTGTAACCCCAATACCGAACCGATAATCAGTGGTGGCGTGATAATGCCCACCACGCTTGCCAGCACATGTTGCAGTGCGGCAAAAAATGCGGGGGCTGGGCCAATGCGTTGTTCCAGCCCATACAGCAAACCTTTTTCATCTGAGTGCGACATAACGGTGCTCCGGCAGTAAATTCATCAGACCAGCTGATGCATGAATCACGCCAGAGCAATAAGATTCAGTGATATTTTTAACATATCATTGAATTTAAAAGAGATTAATCAACAAAAAAATACAGCTGAATCTGCAACCTTAGATTCAGCCGATTATCATTTGCCACTTTTCGTTTCATCATGCCGCAGGTTTTGCACTGTCGCTGTGCGCAACATGCGTCGCAAGCAAGGATAGATCGAGATAGCCGCTTAGCTCTCGTTGCTCGGCACGGGGTAAGTAAGGCAACTCACCTAACAAAGGGGCATGCAGTTTTTCACTCAGTACATCAATGATTTCAGCATAATGCGCCAGGCCGGGGTTGATACGATTTGCCACCCAACCGACCAGCGGTAAACCATCCTGAGCCACTGCCTCTGCGGTCAGTAAAGCGTGGCTGATGCATCCCTCTTTGATGCCCACCACCAGCACAACCGGTAATTGCTCCTTTTTGACCCAATTTGACAGCGGTTGCAGATCATTCATCAGGCTGCGCCAGCCGCCTGTGCCCTCCACCACTACATGCGGCGAACGTTCCTGCAATGCGGCCAGTCCCTTACTCAGCAACGGGTAATCAATTTGGTGCGTTGGGCTGGTGCTGATTTCATCCTCTTCCAGGGTAATGGGGTTAATAGCGGCATAAGGTAATGCCAGGCCCGAAGCCTGCTGCAACAGCAGCGCATCTTTGTTGCGTAAACCCTCAGGGGTGGGTTTAGCACTTTTGGCAATAGGTTTATAACCTACGGCGCACTGACCATTCTGTGCAAAGCACTGTAACAGCGCGCGAGAAACCACGGTTTTGCCCACCGCGGTGTCGGTACCGGTGATAAAGAGTGTTTTCACCCTTCCTCCTTCGTTTAGCGATGTGAACCAGAGGTGACGAAGGAGCAGTTTAAGGAAATGTCGTACCTGACAGATTGCGTTAGAACAAACTTAAGGCGGGCGGATTAGCCCTGAAGCAGTTTTATCAGCAGATAACCGGAATAAAGGGCATCTTTCACTAACGCCGCGGCACCTAATGTGCCGGGATCGTTAAACGCGGTGGGAGCCAGTTGGATTTCATCGCTATAGGCCGGTAACGCCTGCTGACGGATGGTGCTACTCACGGCAGGAAATAGCACGTCGGCGGCCAGATTCAGCGGCGAGCCGATAAGAATTTGTCGCGGGTTGAAGATATTCACCATCATCGCCAACATGCGACCGATATGGTGCCCGACACCGGCAATCACATCACTCGCGAGACGGTCACCCTCCTGGGCGGCCTGACACAGAGCTTCAATGGTCAGCGGCACACCGTGCAAACGGCTTTCCGGCTGAGCGGGTAAACGCTGCGCTGCCAGGCCGAGCAGGCTACCGATACTGGCCACGGTTTCCAGACAACCATGATTACCGCAGTAGCACTGCTGACCATAGGGATCAATCTGGGTATGGCCAATTTCCACCAGCGCCCGCCCGCTTTTGTGCAGCAGTTGCCCGCCAGTAATCACCCCGGCACCCACGGTTTCATCAATCACAATCTGGATGACGTCCTGCGCACCGCGCGACGCGCCAAACAGCGATTCGGCCAGCGTCCAGGCGGAAATATCGTGCTGAACAAACACCGGCACGCCGGTGCGTTGCGACAGGGTTTCGCCCAGCGGCATATCCTGAATGGCGTAACCGGGCATACGATGCACCACCCCCGAGGCCGCATTGATCAAGCCGGGTAAGGTGATGGCGATGGCTGTCAGACGCTCAAGTTGTTTCTGATGGCGAATAAAAAAGGCATCAACCAGCTCCTGTAGCTCCTGCAACAGCGGTTTGTCCGGGCTGGCAATCAGTGGCAGACGATCTTCCTGTAAAGCGCGACTGCTGAGATCGCGTAATGTCAGGGTGATGTAACCCGGTTGAATGCGGATTGCCAGATAGTGCCAGGCAAGGGTATCGAGAACCAGACCAATAGCCGGACGGCCACGGCTGCCAGGCTCCTGAAACTCGGTTTCCTGCACCAGATGCGCGTCCAGCATTTCACGCACGATTTTGGTGATGCTGGCGGGAGCCAGTTGAGCACGTTTGGACAGTTCAATACGCGAAATCGGGCCGAAATGATCGATCAGTCGGTAAACCACGCCTGCGTTGGTCTGCTTTATTTGGTCAATGTGGCCAGGTTGACTGTCCAGATTCACGCCCTGCTCCCGGTTATTTTCGCGCTTCTAAATAAATAGCAACTATGGTGCGGCAGATTGGCGGATAGCGCCAAATATTTGATTAGATATGTGATTTGTCGCACATATTGTCGGGCTGTTTTCGCACCGTCTGGCTTAAGTTTCAGCGTTACGTTGTAACAGCTTCATCATATTTGCCATTTGCGCACTCGGCTCGCGCGTCGCTGACCACACCAGCCACACTTCAGACAACGCATCAGCCTCATGCAGCGGTAACCACACCACATCGGCGAGCCGTGCTCGACGGAATGAGGCCGGTAAAATCGACACTCCCAATCCGGTAGCGACCAGGCCGAGGATGGTCATCGCTTCCCCGACTTCCTGGGTAATAAAGGGTTTGATCTGGTAGCGGTGCAGCAACGCCAGAATCTCGCCATATAAGGCGGTGCCCCCAAGTGGATCGAAAAAGACAAAAGGTTCGTTCGCCAACGCCTGAATCGAGATAGCCTCGGCATCGGCCAGTGGATGCGCCCAGTGCACCACTGCACACAAGGGTTCGCGCAGCAACAGCTGATGCTGCAAATCACTCGGTAACGGCGTATTACGCATCACACCGAGATCGAGACGCCCTTCGTGCAGCGGCGCCAGTTGTTGTCGGGTGTTAATCTCCTGCATCTGGATATGCACGGCCGGCCAGCGCTGGCGGAAATGGTAGAGCGCATCAGATACCAGCCCGGTAAAGGGTGCTGAGGAGGTGAAACCAATGCGCAGTTCCCCTTCCTGACCGTTATGGAGCCGCGCCGCACGGCTGGCCGCCTGTTCGACCTGAAGCAAAATCCCACGCGCATCCTGCAAAAATTGCTGCCCGGCGGCGGTGATCTGCACGCTGCGATTGGTGCGGGTGAACAGTTGCGCGCCAATTTCCTGTTCCAGTTGCTGGATCTGTTGGCTGAGTGGCGGTTGCGAAATATTGAGGCGGAGGGCCGCGCGACCAAAATGCAGCTCTTCAGCCACTGCAATGAAATAGCGAAGATGACGGAGTTCGACATTCATATTTTAAACGTCTCATTCGAGATTATTAATATATTGTACAACCTATTATCACTTTCCTACGATAGCAATACCTTTTGAAATTTGAGGATTTTCCGTGAGTCGCTCTTCTCAGGCGGTGACACTCGATGAGGACGAAGTGTCCGTCGTGCCTGCTTCTGCTCCAGCGTCAGTAACATGGATTGAACGCGGTTCGCCGCAATTTATGCGTGTTACCCTTGCCCTGTTCTCGGCTGGTCTTGCCACTTTTGCCTTGTTGTATTGTGTCCAGCCGATTCTGCCGGTGCTCTCCCAGCAGTTTGGCGTTTCGCCTGCGGCCAGCAGCATCTCGCTGTCGTTATCCACCGGACTGATGGCGCTGGGTTTGCTGGTCACCGGGCCGCTCTCCGACGCCATTGGTCGTAAGTCGGTGATGGTTACCGCGTTGATGCTCGCCGCGTTATGCACTGTGATTTCCGCCATGATGACCAGCTGGCACGGCATTCTATTGATGCGTGCGCTGATTGGTTTGTCGTTGAGTGGGGTCGCTGCGGTGGGCATGACCTACCTGAGTGAAGAGATTCATCCGCGAGTGATCGCCTTTTCCATGGGCCTGTATATCAGCGGCAACTCGATTGGTGGCATGAGCGGTCGTCTGCTGACCGGGGTATTGACCGACCTCTTCTCGTGGCGCATCGCCATTGGTGTGATCGGCTGCTTTTCGCTGGCATCGGCGCTGATGTTCTGGAAAATCCTGCCGGCTTCCCGTCATTTCCGTCCGGCATCATTACGTCCACATAATTTGCTGATTAACTTCCGCCTGCACTGGCGTGACAAAGGCCTGCCGCTGCTGTTCGCCGAAGGTTTCCTGCTGATGGGCGCATTTGTCACCCTGTTTAACTACATTGGCTATCGCCTGCTGAGTGCACCGTGGTTCCTCAGCCAGGCCGTGGTCGGTTTGTTGTCGGTGGTGTATCTGACCGGGTCCTGGAGTTCACCCAAAGCCGGAGCCATGACCAGCCGCTTTGGCCGGGGGCCGGTGATGATTACCGCCACGGCGATCATGCTGTGCGGCCTGCTGCTGACGGCGTTCAATACCTTGTGGATCATCCTGCCGGGTATGATGCTGTTTACCGCCGGATTTTTTGCCGCCCACTCGGTTGCCAGCGGATGGATCGGCCCACGCGCCCGTCGGGCAAAAGGCCAGGCCTCGTCGCTCTATCTTTTCAGTTATTATGTGGGTTCCAGCGTTGCCGGTACGTTAGGTGGCGTGTTCTGGCACAGTTTTGGCTGGGGCGGTGTGACCGCGTTTATCAGCGTGTTGCTGGTGCTGGCCTTGCTGGTCGGCTGGCGTTTGCAGTGCCGCCAATTGTAATTCTCTCCATCAGTATGCGGGGCCACGGTGCCCCGTTTCCCCTCGGGTAATCACACCTGTCGGCAAACTTTTAGTGCCAGTGAAAACAAAATAGCAATCGCTAGCTATAATTTATTCTATTCCAAAAATAGTTAGATTTTTTCTTTCACAGCAACGAGGAAGCCAAATGGAACTTTACTATTACGTCGATAAATACGCCGGCTATAACGACAATCATGTGGTACATGCAACGGGTTGCCCTTTCCTTCCTCCCGACGCCGCAAGGCGCTTTCTTGGCACTTTTTATACCGCTAACGCTGCCATTCAACAGGCGCGCAAGTTTTATCCTTCTGCACTGGGCTGTGAACATTGTTGCCCAATTACGGTAAAAAAAAACCTGACCACACAGAATAGCGTGGCGCTAAAACACATGGCCTGACTCTGATATTCCCGGTCTGAGACGGACCGCGACGTTGCGCCATTTTGTTAAGTTTTCCTGTGGCATTTCGCTATGTTAGACACCAATAATATTGCTTCAGGTAGAACGCTCATGCGGGAAAAATACGCAACGTCGCAAATCGCCCTCCACTGGTTGACCCTGTTATTGATCGCGGTTGCCTATACCACCATTGAGCTACGAGGTCTGGCGGCCCGCGGTACGGTTACGCGCAGCCTGATGATCATGACGCACTTTAGCTGTGGCGTATCGGTGTGGGTGCTGATGCTGGTGCGTGCCGCATTACGTCATCGTCATACATCGCCTGATATCAATCCCGCACCACCACGCTGGCAGCATATGCTCGCCCATCTGATGCATTTCCTGCTGTACGCGCTGTTTCTGGCGTTACCGACTCTCGGCGTTGCCTCGAAATATCTCAATGGTCGTCCCTGGCAGGTATTTGGCTTGTCGATGCCGGTGAGCAGCACACCGAATTTTGACCTCGCCGATACCTTGATTGGCTGGCATGAAACCCTGGCACCGCTCGGCTACTGGCTGATTGGCCTGCATGCCGTCGCCGCACTGCTGCATCACTATATTCTGAAGGACAACACGCTGATCCGCATGATGCCTGCGCGCAAGCGCAACCCGTAGCGGCGCGATGGTTCTGACGATAACCCCAGGCTATCAACCTGGGCGTTGGTGATAAAAAATATTCAGCAATAAAATACGGTTAGATGGTTTCCCTCAGCGTATTAATCCTCCACAATAGGCATAATTTGTGACAAAGGTCACTTTACATCGGGCCTTTCGCCCCTCATTTGCTGCCTGACTGATCTGAATTTCATGCAATCAACAACCGTCTCCCGTAAAACGGCCTGGCTACGCGTCGTGTTGCTGGCCATCGCCGCTTTTGTCTTCAATACCACCGAGTTTGTGCCGGTCGGCTTACTGTCAGATATCGCCGCCAGTTATGGAATGAGAACGGCAGATGTCGGCATCATGCTGACCATATACGCCTGGGTGGTGGCGCTGCTGTCGCTGCCGCTGATGCTGCTGACGCGCAATATTGAGCGTCGTCTGCTGCTGTCGATTCTGTTTGTGTTGTTTATCGCCAGCCATGTGCTCTCCTCGGTCGCCTGGGATTTCACCTCGCTGGTTATCTCCCGCATTGGTATCGCGCTGGCACATGCGGTGTTCTGGTCAATTACCGCCTCGCTGGCCATTCGTGTCGCGCCGGCAGGTAAGAAAACCCAGGCGCTCAGTATGCTGGCGACCGGCACGGCGCTGGCGATGGTGCTGGGCGTGCCGATTGGTCGCGTTGTCGGTCAGTATCTCGGCTGGCGAACTACCTTCGGCATGATTGGTTTGTCTGCGCTGGTTTTGCTGGTGCTGCTGGCACGTATTCTGCCGCGCCTGCCCAGTGAGCATACCGGGTCACTCAGCAGCGTGCCGATGCTGTTTCGCCGCCCGGCGCTGGTCAGCATGTATGTGTTGGTCACGGTGGTGGTGACAGCGCATTACACCGCCTACAGCTACATTGAACCCTTTATGCAGGTGGTGGCGAACGCCGGGGAAAACTTCACCACGCTGTTGCTGCTGCTGTTTGGATCGGCAGGAATTATCGGTAGCGTGCTGTTCAGCACCTTGGGCAATAAATATCCTTCGGCGCTGCTGATTGCTGCGATTGCGGTGATCACCTTATGTATGGGTCTGCTGATTTTTGCCGCCGTGCGCCCTGCCGCGATTACAACCCTGTGTATTTTCTGGGGCATGGCGATGATGATGATTGGTCTGGCAATGCAGGTGCGTGTGCTGTCGCTGGCACCGGACGCAACCGACGTTGCTATGTCACTGATGTCCGGAATTTATAACATCGGCATCGGTGCGGGTGCGCTACTCGGAAATCAGGTCAGCCTGCATTTGAAAATGGCGGATGTGGGTAATATTGGTGGGTTAATCGGCCTGGTAGCGCTGTTCTGGTGTATCTATATCTTCCGTCGTTATCCGCAGTTACGTTCCAACGGTTAAAAAAGGGGCTTCAGATAGCCGCTATCTGAAGCCTGTCCCCTCTCGTTATCCCTACTATTTATTTATAAAGCTCTGCGGTGCCATGCAGGTTGTTGTTGCCAGAGGTCGAAGTGATGCGGAAAGACTTTGCTCCCGCCGCGCTCGCCTTCTCCGCCAGTTGATTTTCCAGTGAAGTCAGATCCGTACTGCCAGATGCGCTTACCACACCGATTTGCTGTTGATTAACCGGTGCTTCGCTTACCAGGTCAGCCGCCATTGTACCGAATGCGATTGATGACAGGGCCACAGCGGCCAGGGTCAGTTTAATGCTTTTCATGATCGTCTCTCTTTGCAGATGAAATTGGGTGGGTCGCTATTTAATTAACAACCGTTAAATAAATACTAAATCCAAAGTCGGATGCGCGTCAACTATTTTATTAACGGTCGTTATTTTAATGGGAAGTGGCGTAAGTATGGGCTTCAGCGCGTCCGGGGACTTTACCATTCAGGGGATTTTGCTCGGGAAGGCACAAACGGACAAAGTGGTGTTGCATATTAATTTAATGATCGGTAATTTAATAAGCATGTTGAGCTGTGGTGAGGATCTATGAGCCAGATAACTGAACCGACCCTGCGTAAAAGTCGTGGCAGACCTAAAGTCTTCGATCGTGACGATGCGCTGGATAAAGCCCTGATGCTGTTCTGGGCACACGGCTATGAAGGCACCTCTCTGGCGGATCTGGTCAGTGCCACTGGCGCCAAAGCGCCGACGCTGTACGCGGAGTTTGCTAACAAAGAAGGTTTGTTTAAAGCCGCCATGCAGCGCTATATCGAAAGGTTTAGTGCGCAGCGTAACGCGGTGCTGAATGATGCCTCGCTTGATGTGAAAACCGCGGTTGAGTCCTATTTTCGCGCCACCGCAGCCTGTTTTACCGAATGTGATAAACCCGCTGGCTGCTTTTTTATCTGCACCTCCAGCGCCCTGTCGGCCAGTTCTGAAGAAGTGGCGCACATGCTGGAACAACAGCATCATGCGCAGGAACGGGCCTTGCAGCAGTTCCTTGCCGCACGCCAGCAGCGCGGTGAGTTACCCGCGTGCAGCAATACCGCAACGCTGGCCAGTTTCCTTGCCTGCGTGTTGCAGGGCATGTCGGTGCGCGCCCGTGAAGGGGCCAGTCGCGAGGATTTAGAACAGATTGTGGATACGCAGATGGCAATCTGGCCCGCTTTGGCGGGATATTGTGCGATTAACTAACCTGCCGCTTACATCCGTCCCCTCATCCCGGCCTTCTCCCGCAAGCGGGAGAAGGAGACGTGCAATAGGGCCTTCTCCCGCTTGAGGGAGAAGGAGACGTGCAATATGTGGGATGGTTGTGGTTTAAGGCAGGAAAAACATCGGTTTTAGCTCAGTGCTGACCGGGCTGTTATCCGCGTTCGACGGCATCAAATCCTTCATGGACGCCCACCAGCGTTGGCAAACCTCGGTTTGCGCCACCGCCTGCCAGCGGGCTTCCGACTCGATTTCGACACTGGCAAACAACAGATTGCGTTCTGCATCCAGCCAGATGGCGTAATTACTCGCGCCATGCGCCTTCAGCGTTGCCGCCAGTTCCGGCCAGATGGGTGAATGGCGACGCAGATACTCATCATGGCAATCCGCATGCACCTGCATCACAAAGGCTCTACGCAACATTGGCGCGCTCCACCTGTAAAGCCGCCTGCCACGGCTGCACCCCAAAGCGCTCACCCAACGCAATCAACTGCTCGGTGGTGATACTCTGGCGAATCCCGCCCATCGATAGCGCCTTCACCACCACCTCTGACGACTTTTCGGCGGTGTCGATCAGCCCAAAGGTTTCATCCAACGTCGGTCCGGCACCAAAAATGCCGTGGAACGGCCACATCACCAGGCTGTGCGTCGCCATCTCATCCGCCGTGGCCTGGCCGATACCATCGGTGCCTGGCACCATCCACGGCAGAATACCCACGCCATCCGGGAACACCACCAGACATTCGGTGCTGCCTTCCCACAGCAGACGGGTGAAACGCGCCGCATCCAGTTCCACCACATAGCTCAGCGCCATAAAGTTGGTTGCATGGCAATGCATAATCACGCGGTCGGCGCCATTGCTCACCTGTTTGCGTACGCTATGTGACTGGAAATGCGCCGCCAGCTCTGAGGTTGGCAGCCCACCATTGCTCAGCCCCCAGTGGATTTTGTACGACAGCCCTTTATCATCCACCTGCAACAACACCAGGCTGTCAGCCGGATCCAGTTGCACATTGCGGAAAAACTTGCCGGAACCGGTCACCAGAAACCAGTCGTTTGCCAGCGCCGGGGCGGGTTTACTCAGTTCGATACAACGCGGTTCAGCATAAAAGTCGGCAGCATAGGGCTGCACCTCGTCCGGCAGCAGGCGCAGGCTGACGTTTCCCCCGTTGCGCTCATCCCAGCCCTTCAGCCACATATCGCTGGTCGCTTTAACCATTCCCTGTACAAACGCAGAAGAAAGAATACTTTGCATGGTGTGTCCCTTAACGTTGAGCCAGAATTTGTTGTTCATAGTGACGGACATCGCTCAGCCAACTGGCGTCGGCCGGGACATCGTGACGCAGGCACCAGGCCTCCCAGACTGCCTGCCACGGCAGCGACTTTTGTTCTTCCAGCAAGGCCAGACGGGCGGTGTAGTCCCCTGCTGCCTCCAGTTGGCGTAATTGATCCGTCGGCTCCAGCAAGGCACGCAGCAACGCTTTCTTGGCATTGCGCGTACCAATCACCCAGGCGGCGATGCGGTTGATGGAAGCGTCAAAGAAGTCGAGGCCGATATGCACTTTGTCGAACAGTTTCTGGCGGGCGATTTCATGGGCGATCGCCTGGGTTTCATCATCCAGAATCACCACATGATCGCTGTCCCAGCGTACCGGACGGCTGACGTGCAGCAGCAGGCGCGGCACATACAACATGGCGGTAGAGATTTTGTCGGAGATCACCTCAGTCGGATGAAAATGGCCCGCATCCAGCGTCAGCGCCGTCTGGCGGCTACAGGCATAGCCGAGGTAGAACTCGTTGGAACCCACGGTGTAGCTCTCCGCACCGATACCAAATAGCTTGCTTTCCACCGCATCGATATGATGCTGAGGATTAAGTTTTTCGCTGATGATCTCATCCAACGCCGCCAGCAGACGCTGACGCGGGGCCAGACGATCGATCGTCAGATCTTTCATGCCGTCCGGCACCCAGATATTCATCACCGAAGGCGTCCCCAACTGCTCGCCAAAGAAGGCCGAAATGTGGCGACTGGCTTTGCAGTGATCAATCCAGAACTGGCGAATCCCCTTATCCGCGTGGGATAAGGTAAAGCCGTCGGCACTCAGCGGATGGGAAAAACAGGTGGGGTTGAAATCCAGCCCCAACTTATTATTTTTCGCCCATGCGACCCAGTTGCTGAAGTGCGCCGGTTCAATCGCATCGCGCTCCACCGGTTGATCGCTTTCCAGGTAAATAGCGTGCAGATTGAGGCGCTTCGCCCCGGGGATCAGCGACAAGGCTTTGTCGAGGTCTGCACGCAGTTCCTCGGCATTACGCGCCCGGCCAGGATAGTTGCCGGTGGCCTGAATCCCGCCGGTGAGCGCGCCGTGCGGATTCTCGAAGCCGCGTACGTCATCGCCCTGCCAGCAGTGCATCGAGACTGGAATGCGGTCCAGTTGTGTCATCACCTGTTCTACATCGACGTTAATCGCAGCGTAACGTTGTTTCGCCAGGTCAAAGGCCTGTTCAATCAGCTTTGTCATAAGCAAGTTCCTTAGCGGGTTGGCTCAGCGCGGCGAAGCGTGCCAGGTTGGCAGCAAAAGCGCTGTTGTTAAGCGGGGCAAATTTTTCTAACGGAAAGTTCTGGCTGATGCAGCGACGCAAATCCGCCACATCGCGCAATTCACCGAGGGCAATCAGCTGGCAACCGACATTACCCAACGTTGACGCTTCTACCGGCCCGGCGAACACCGGTAACTGGCAGGCATCAGCACACAGTTGGTTCAGCAGCGGATTCTGACAACCACCGCCCACCACATGCAGTTGACGCAACGGTGACGCACGCAACTGGCCGAGTTCACCCATCACCTGGCGATACAACAACGCGAGGCTGTCAAAAATGGTACGCGCCAGCGCGGCAGCAGTTTGCGGCACCGGCATCTGCTGCTCCGCACAGGCATCCTGAATTTCCTGCACCATATTGGCGGGGTTAATAAAGCGATTGTCATTGGGGTTGATCAGCGCGACACAGGCGGGTTCATCGGCGGCTTGCTGAATCAAGGCGCACAAGTCGCTGATGTGCAACTCGCTGCATACGCGCTGCAACAGCCACAGGCCCATGATATTTTTCAGCACCCGATAACCTTCTGCGCCACCCTCGTTAGTGATATTGGCGTCGAGCGCCGCCGGGCTGAGCCAGGGTTGCAGGCTTTCAATGCCCATCAACGACCAGGTGCCTGAACTCAGATAGGCGGCGTCGTCCAGCATCAGCGGCGTCGCCAGCACCGCACTGGCGGTGTCGTGGGTCGCCACCGCGATCACCGGGATATGATGACCGCCTGGGCTGACCCAGTGGCCGACGGTGTTACCCGGTGCGCTGGGTTTGCCGAACCAACTGGCCGGTACGCCTGCCCAGGCGAGTAACTCGTCATCCCAGTCGCCATGAGTGATGTTCAGCAACTGCGTGGTGGTGGCATTGGTGTATTCCCAGTTCAACTGACCGGTCAGGCGATAATGCAGGTAATCAGGGATCATCAACGCATGGCTGACCTGCGCCTGCCAGTCAGGTTGTTGCAAATGCAGCGCGCGTAGCTGGTACAGGGTATTGAATGGCAGAAACTGAATACCGGTGCGCTGATAAATGTTGGATTTACCCAGCTCGTTGATCGCCTGCGCCATCTGGCCGTCGGTGCGAGCATCGCGGTAGCTGACGGCCTCGCCGACCCGCTGGCCGTCGGCATCCAGCAGGACGAGGTCCACGCCCCAGGTATCGATGCCAATGCTGTCCGGCACGATGCCTTCCTCATCCAGCTGTTGCAGTCCCTGACGGATCTCCTGCTCCAGCCCCTCCAGATCCCAACTGTCATAACCGGCACGCCGTACGCGCTGATTAGCAAAACGACGCACTTCACGCAGCGTGAGTCGCTGGGTTTCTGTGGTCCATTGCGCGAGCATCACGCGCCCGCTGGATGCGCCTAAATCAATGGCAACAATGTTACGCATACTCATGGCGTGTTCTTCCTGTGATGAGATGCGTACAGAGTAAAAATCCCGCCTTTTCCTCACCTTCCCGTTACTGCCAGCGCGTCAGACCCGCTGGCACCGTGGCAAAGATGTTCGTGAGACAGCTCACAGAACCACACAAGCGCCGAGTTGTGAGCTTTGCCGCATTTTCTGCATCAAGCCCGGAGATCTTGAAAAATTAACCATTTTCCTGCATCACCCGGTGTGAAATTCAAGGTAAGGTGCTGATCGCCTGAGTAGACTCGGTTACGGTTTTGTTAATAATGAGAGGCGAACCATGACCGTGTTACACAGCGCAGATTTTTTCCCCGCCGGGGAGTACACCATTGCCGTCGAGCCGCGCGTGCCACAGCTGGCCTTCCCCGAACATCACCATGATTTTCATGAGATCGTTTTGGTGGAACAGGGTTCCGGCATCCATGTGTTTAATGGTCAGCCGCAGGCGTTGTGTGCCGGGTGCGTGTGTTTCGTACGCGATCACGATCGTCATCTGTATGAACAAACCGACAATTTATGTCTGACTAACGTGCTGTATCGCAGCCCGGCTTCGTTTCGTTTTCTCTCCGGTTTGCAGGCGTTGCTCCCGCGTGAGGAAGAGGGCCACTACAGCTCGCACTGGCGCATTAACCACAAGGTGATGAACCAGGCGTTGCAGATCGTGACGCAGATGAACCAGCCGGGCGTCTGGTCACTGGAGAAACAGGCGCGCCAGGAGCAAGCTTTCCTGCAACTGCTGGTGCTGCTGCGCGAGGCCGGTCATAACGAAGAAGCGCAGGACCAGGAAGCTCGCCTGCATCGTTTGCTCGACTGGTTGAATGAACATTACAGTGAAGAAATTGCCTGGGAGGCGCTGGCTGACCAGTTTTCGCTGTCGCTGCGTACCCTGCATCGGCAGATGAAGCAGCAAACCGGCAATACGCCGCAACGTTATCTGAATCGGTTGCGTTTGTTGCAGGCGCGCCACTTGCTGCGGCACAGTGATATGCGCATTACGGATATCGCCTATCAGTGCGGATTTGGTGACAGTAACCATTTTTCCACGCTGTTTCGGCGGGAATTTGGCTGTGCGCCCCGAGCGGAGCGCCAGCAGATGTTGTAACCTGGAGTGCACCCTCATGTCGCTAATATTGACGCGCGAAGACTACTTCCCGGCCCCGAATCTGCCGATTGCGGTGGCCGAACGCCTGCCGCAACCCTCCTTCCCGCCGCATCGACATGAGTTCAGTGAGATCGTTATCGTCTGGCGCGGCAACGGTCTGCATATTCTCAATGACCGACCGTGGCTGATCACCTGTGGCGATGTCTTTTATATCCGCGATAACGACTGCCACAGCTACGACAGCGTCAACGATCTGGCACTGGATAATATTCTCTACTGCCGCGACCGTTTCCAGCTTGGGCTGGACTGGAGCCAGTTGCTGCCACCGGAAGATGCCGCCTGCCCCGGCTGCTGGCGCTTAACCACGCGCGGCATGGCTCTGGCTCGCGGCGTAATCACTCAACTGGAACGCGAAAGCCGCAAAAGCGACTCACTGTCGATCCAGCTCTCCGAAGCGTTGTTTTTGCAGCTGGCGCTGATATTGCGTCGCCACGGTTACGCCGCGGATCGGCCGTGGGCGTTACCGGAAGGTGAACAGTTGGATCTGCTGATGTCAGCGTTGCAGGGTGCGATTGACCGCCCCTTCGACCTCGCCGTTTTTTGTCAGCAGAATAACTTGAGTGAACGCGCGTTGAAGCAGTTGTTTCGTCAGCAAACCGGCATGACCGTTGGTCATTATCTGCGTCAGTTGCAGTTGTGCCAGGCAAAATACCTGCTGCGCACGCAGGATTGGTTAATCAGTGAAGTGGCCGCGCGTTGCGGTTTTGATGACAGCAATTACTTTTCGGTGGTGTTCACGCGGGAAACCGGTCTGACGCCGAGCGCCTGGCGGCAGCGATTTTTACCGCACCGCCCGGCGTTGATGGGTGAGCCGCATTAACTCTCGTAACGGCGCGATTTATCGCGCCGCTGCAAATCAGACCAGCGGATATACGTTATTAATCACGCCCCATCAGGATGCCATCCCCAGCCCGACAATGTTGGCCGCGATAATAATCACCACGCAGCCCAGTGACAACACGCGCACCGGACGTTGTCCTACGGCCTTCCACTCCTTCAGCACCAATCCGACCAAACCGCCACACAGCACATACAGGCTCATATGCAGCATCCAGCTGACAAAATCATACTGTGGCGGGATTTTGGCATGGCCCCAGGCGTAGAAGAAAAATTGCAGATACCACATGGTACCGCCCAGCACCGCAAAGGCGATGTTGGCCAGCAACATCGGTTTGGCTACGGAGAAGTCAGCGCGAACGGAAAGTTCAGGTTTCACCGCCAGGCGGATAAAGCAGTACGCGAGGTTAACCAGCGCCCCGCCGCCCATAATCACCACATAACTGGGCAGCGCCACGTACAACGGATTGATACCCAGGCTGGCGGCTGCTTCGTGCATCGGTTTGGCCGCATCCATCGCAAAAGACATCCCGGCGGAGAAAATGCCGCATATTACCGCCAGCACCAGCCCCTTCTTCAGGTTAAACTCTTCCGCGTTAATCCCCAGCGCCCGCTCTTTTAACAATCCGGCCCGGGAGACAATCGCCACGCCGATCAGCGCAACAAATACGCCCAACAGCGTCAGCCGACCACCTTCTGAGCTGAACAGTTCGACAAAACGCCCCTGTAACAACGGCGTCATCAGCGTGCCCACCACCAGCGTAATGCCAATGGCAATACCGATACCCATCGACATCCCCAGATAGCGCATGGTCAGACCGTAGTTGATGTTGCCGACACCCCACATGGCACCAAACAGAAACACCGGCAACAGCTGGGAGAAGCTAAAGCTACCGTAGTAGGCCCAGAAATTCGGCAGCAGCACCGCGCTCACGACCCAGGGCAGAATCAGCCACGACATCACGCCACCGACCGACCACATGGTTTCCCATGACCACTTTTTCACCTGTTTAAACGGAGCATAAAAACATGCAGCACTGGCGGCACCCACCAGATGCCAGAAGATACCTGCAATGATGGCACTGTTCATTGTTATTCCTTCGTAAGGTTGAGGCCAACAGGAAACCGGCGGTCTCCCGATTACCCGGCAGTCTACGGCGGGCAGCTTTTCCTCAGCCTTTGAATGGCTGCCGGAGGATGGGCGGAATTGGCAATATCCGGTGGGTTTTCAACATAAGGATCACAAAATCGCATTTGCAGGCAGGCACGTCAGAAAAAAAGATAACCTGTTTATTATTATCGATATTTTCTGGAAATGTTGTGTTGATCAGCACAGTTTTAACCTGACTGCCATGCGCATCGTTAACATGGCAATCACACAAAGCACGGATCGTGGCTTCCCCCGACTGCAATTAATCCGTATAACGTTGAGAAAAATCATCAGGACAAGGATTGGGATGAATACCAAGAGGTTGACGCTGTTGCTCTCACGTCCGGTGAGTCGCGTAATGCTGGATGATATCCGCGCCATTGTGCCGCCCGAGTCACTCAACATCTTTATTAACGGGCTGGAAGATATACACTATGCCCGTCTTGAGTGCGTGCAGAGCGAAGATAACTGCGCCCTGCTGGCCTCAGCGATTGTGGTGTGGCGGCAACTGGGTCATATTCACAGTATCCATTATCAGAAAGGTGAACATCTGCGTGAAATTGACGATGCCACGCAGTTCCAGCTGTTCAGTATGATGAAAACGCATCGCGCACTGGTTCAGCTTACCTGAACCCGCTTTCACTTTAGGATAATCATGAAAATCGGACTGCTTTTCCCCATCGCTATTATCATTGCCGGTGTCAGCTTTCTCGCCTGGTTTATCGCCAGTGGCGCGATGATGCCGGGGTCGTGACCTTTTTCAGACTTCGCCGTTCTGCCAGCTAACCTGCTGAATACGCAGCATTTCGCCAGATATGCTGCGCTTGTCATTTGTTTCTTCCCTTCGCTGCCATCTGCCCCCCTACCCTGGCAATGACAAAAAGGTGCTACACCTTGATCTGCTTCACTCTGCATTTCACACAAATTTAACGAAACCGATCGCGGAGACCCTACAGATGACAACGCACCATCAACATTTCATCAATGGCGAGTTTGTTGCCAATCAGAACGACAAATGGATTGAAGTGATTAACCCGGCCACCGAAGCGCTGCTGTCACGCGTACCAGAAGGCACCAGACAGATCGCCAGTCAGGCGATTGCTGCCGCAGAAGCGGCACAACCCGGCTGGGAAGCGTTACCGGCAATTGAGCGCGGTAACTGGCTACGCAAAATCGCCAATGGTATTCGTCAACACGAGGCGGAACTCACCGCGACTATCGTGGCTGAGGGCGGGAAAACTCAGGGACTGGCGCAAACCGAGGTGCTGTTCACCGCGGATTATCTCGACTATATGGCCGAGTGGGCACGCCGCTACGAGGGCGAAATCGTCAACAGCGACCGCCCGAACGAAAACATTTTCGTGTTTAAGAAAGCTATCGGCGTGACTACCGGCATTCTGCCGTGGAACTTCCCCTTCTTCCTGATTGCGCGTAAAGCGGCACCGGCGCTGGTCACCGGCAATACCATCGTGATTAAACCGAGTGAGCTGACACCGAATAACGCCGCCATTTTCGCCGGGATCCTGCATGATATCGGTCTGCCGGCTGGAGTGATCAACTTTGTTTACGGCTATGGGCCGGAGGTCGGTCAGGAGCTGGCAGCTAACCCGAAAGTGGGACTGGTCAGCCTCACCGGCAGCGTGAATGCCGGTATCGCCACCATGGAAGCGGCAGCGAAGAATGTGACCAAAGTGTCGCTGGAGTTGGGTGGCAAAGCCCCGGCGATTGTAATGGATGATGCCGACCTCGATCTGGCGGTAAAAGCCATTGTCAGTTCCCGCGTCATCAATACCGGACAAGTGTGTAACTGCGCTGAGCGCGTTTATGTGCAGGAAGGTATTTACGATCGCTTTATCAGCGCCCTTACGGATGCCTTTAAACAGGTGAAATTCGGCAATCCTGCCGAGCGTACCGATATTGATATGGGCCCCCTGATCACGGCGGCGGCGCTCGGTCGTGTCGAACAAAAAGTGGCGAAAGCCCTGGAGCAAGGCGGGAAAGTGATTCTCGGTGGAAAGCGTGTCGGAGAACAGGGCTTCTATTTTGAGCCGACCATCATCACTGACGTGCGTCAGGAGATGGAGATCATGCGCGAAGAGATCTTTGGTCCGGTGCTGCCGGTGATGACCTTTAAAACGCTGGATGAGGCGATTGGCCTGGCAAACGACTGCGAATATGGCCTGACTTCATCGATTTATACCCAGAATCTGAACACCGCGATGATTGCGCTGCGTCAGCTGAAATTCGGTGAAACCTACATTAACCGCGAGAATTTTGAAGCGATGCAGGGCTTCCATGCGGGCTGGCGGAAATCCGGGGTTGGCGGCGCGGATGGTCGCCACGGTCTGGAAGAGTATCTGCAAACCCATGTGGCGTATTTGCAATTTGCGTAAGAGATAACCCGTAGCGGCGCGATTTATCGCGCATGTTTTGCAAAAAACGCGCGATAAATTGCGCCGCTACGGTTCGTGCAGTGGATTAACTCAGGCGCTGCTTACTGCGGACCAGCGCAATGCCGCTCAGCAATGCGACTGCCATCAGATAATAACTCGGTGCCAGACTGGTGCCGGTCGCGCTAATCAACAGGGTACAAATCAACGGTGCAAAACCGCCAAATACCGTCACCGCGATGTTATAGCTGATCGCCATGCCACTGGCACGGGTGCCAATCGGGAACAGATCGGCCATCACCGAGGGCACCGTCGAGAAGTAAACCGATTTCAGCAGTGCCATCCAGCCCACCAGCAACATCAGCGTCAGCGGCGTGGTGTGATTGACCACCAGGGTAAACGCCGGATAGATGGTCACCAGCAGCAGAATTAACGATCCCCACATCAACGGCACCCGACCGACCTTCTCGGCCCACAGCCCCATCAGCGGCGTCACCACCGTCAGGATCACCCCAGCCAGCAAGGTGGCGCTGAACGCCGCCGAACCCGGCAGATGCAGCGTTTTGGTGGCATAGGTCGGCACATAGTTGAGCATGTAGTTAACGGCGGTGGAGATCACCATCAAGCCAATCGCCAGCAGCATCAGCTCCTTCTGACGACCAAACAGACGCTTCAGCGGTGCCGCTTCCGGCTGCTGCTGTGCAAAGCTGGCCGGTTCATGTACATGACGACGGATGTAAATACCCAGCGGGCCAATCAGCAGGCCAAAGGCAAACGGAATACGCCAGCCCCAGTCCTGAATCTGGCTTTCGCTCAGAATCTGCGTCAGACCCAGGCCAAACGCCGATGCCATCAGGGTACTGGCCCCTTGCGTAGCAAACTGCCAGCTGGCGATAAAGGCTTTACGCTCCGGGAAGTGTTCCACCAGGAACGCGGTGGAACTGCCGAATTCACCACCGGCGGAGAAGCCCTGGATCAGGCGCGCCAACAGAATCAACACCGGAGCAGCCAGGCCAATTGAGGCATAACCCGGCATAAAGGTGATAATCGCCCCGCCGAGCATCATCAGGTTGATCGACAGCAGCAGCGCCTTTTTACGGCCATGACGATCGGCGTAGTTACCGAGCACAATCGCCCCCAGCGGGCGGATCAGGAATGAGACGCCAAAGCTGCCAAAGGTCAGCAGCAGCGATACCGAGGGATCGCTGGTCGGGAAAAAGGCATGGGCGATATAGCTGGCGAAGAAGCCATACACCGCAATGTCGAACCACTCCAGCGCATTGCCGATGCAGGTGGCGAACAGGGTTTTATGCAGATTGGGTTTAACCGCGCTGGTTGGTGCGCTGTGACTGATGCTACTCATTTGGCACCTCCGGCATGCGCCTGGTGACGGGCAATCAGTTCTGCGCCTTGCTCACCCAGATCCCACAACAGACGCGTCATGATTTGCAGCCCCTCACGGGCGATGGATTTCAACATATGTTCGTTAACGCCGTGCTGACCGCAGGCCGGATAGGAGTGCGGCACCCACAGCGTCGGCAAGCCGAGGATGTCGGAGAACACTTCATTGGGTAGCGAACCGCCGAGATTCGGTAACAACGCCGGTTTTTTTCCGCTGGTTTGCGCCATGCTCTCCAGCACCCAGCTCACCAACGGATCGGTGGGGTCGAGACGGGTAGCTGGCGATCCGCGCATAAACTCGACCTTCACCTGGTCAAAGCCGTGGTTTTGCAGATGCGCTTCAATGTGCTGTGCCAAATTTTCCCAATCTGTTCCCACCACAAAACGTAACTGACACACGGCGGTCGCGCTGCCGGGAATGGCGTTCATAGGACGTGCCGGGTTGCCGGTGAGAAACGCCAGCACCTCCAGCGTGTTCCAGCCATAAAGGCGTTCGGTCGGTGTCAGGCCCGGTTCACCCCAGTTCACCTCGATCGCCGGATCGCCGGGCATGCCACCCACCTCGATATCGCTGAGGATGGCGCGCACGTCGTCGGTCAGAGAGGTCGGTTTCAGTGCTTCAACCTGCAACACGCCCTGGCCATTGACCAGCGTGGCGATGGCATTTGCCAGTTGTGTTCCCGGATTGGTCAGCAAGCCACCCCAGTTACCGGAGTGGTACGCATTGTCGCGTGCGTTGATGGTCAGGCGGAAATTGACGCAGCCGCGCGATCCGAGGAACAACGTCGGACGCACCGCATTCAGGCGCGGGCCATCGGAGGCGATAAACAAATCGGCCTTCAGCAGATCGCCGTATTGCTCGCACAGCTCCGCCAGACCCGGTGAGCTAATCTCTTCCCCCATTTCAAACAGCATTTTGCAGTTAAAACCGAGGCGTCCACCGCGCGCCTGAAACACCTGCTCCAGCGCGGCCAGATTGACGCAGTGCTGGCCTTTATTATCTGCGCTACCGCGACCATACCAGCGATCGCCCTCTTCTTTCAGTTGCCACGGCGATAACCCGTCACGCCAGTTTTCATCATCGCCAAACACCACATCGCCGTGACCGTAGCTCAACAGCGTTGGCAGCGCCGGATCTTCGATGCGCACCGCCACCAGGAACGGGCGATTTGTGGTGACGGGATTGTCGATAAAGTGCAGCGTGAAACCGAGCGCCACCAGTTGTGGGCCAATCTCCTTGTGCAAATAATCATGCAGCTGCTGGTCACGATCCGCACGCTGGCTTTCGGTGACCTGCGCCACCCGGCGCGTGAGCAGTTGCTGGAATTCCCCGCTGTCAAAATAGTCGCTGGCCTGTTGTACGGCCTGTTGTGCTGTCATGTTTGCCTGTCTGTTGTTGGTTTTATCATCATCCTTATCTTTGCGGAAAGGCTGATTTGCCACAATTATCAATTTATCGAGTAAGATTTGCTTTGAAAGCAAAGCTTGGCTGCCCGATTTTGAGGCATGCACCACCAGGAAGCAGAAATATGCAAAGCAGTGAAATTCGATATTTTCTCGCCGTCGTGAATGCCGGATCGCTAAGTGCCGCCAGTGAACAACTGTTTGTGGCGGTATCCGCCATCAGCCGTCAGATTCAACGCCTTGAGGCACAGGTTGGCGTGCCGTTGTTTGAGCGTCATGCCCGCGGCATGGTATTGACCGAAGCGGGGGAAATTTTTGCGCATCAGGTACGTAAAAATATGCTGGAGATGGAGTATGCGCTGGCGGAGATTAAGGGCTTAACGGCGGTACGCCGCACACAGATCCGCGTTGCCTGTACCGATGGCATGGCCTTCACCTTGCTGCCACGCCTGTTTGCCGATTTTCGCCTCAGCAATCCCGGTGTGCTGTTCAGCCTGAAAGTTGGCAGCACTCAGGGAGTGGCCGAGTGGGTGCGCAACGGCGAATGTGATCTGGCGTTACAGTTCAGCCTGCACGCCGAACGCGGTGTCGAGGTGATTGGTTCCTGGCCCGCGCCGGTATTGCTGGTCATGCATCACAGTCATCCACTGGCCCACGCCAATCAGGTCTCGCTGGCGGATCTCAGCCAGTACCCGCTGGCACTGCCAGAGCAAAACACCACGGTGCGCCAACTGTTCGACCTCTCCTGCCATATGAGCGGGAACGTGGTAGAACCGGTGCTGACCTGCGATAACTTCTCCACCCTCTATCACTTCCTGCTGCGCACCCCGCTGGCCGTGACCATCAGCAGCCCGTTTACCGTGTTATATGAAGCGGAAACGCACGGGTTGATCCTGCGTTCGGTCGGGATCGACCAGTTAAATCAACGCACCCTGCAACTCCAGACGCAATCAGGGCGGCCCCGTAGTGCCGCCCTGAATCTGTTGCTGGACTTTCTCCATCAGCAGCTCAACGCGCTGGAGGAACCCCTGCGCCAGCGCTGGAAGCCCTGAGATTTACTGCTGGATATCCACCGGATAGAGGATGTGTTTGCCAAACGGGTCCACCTGATAACCGGTAACCGATTTGCGTACCGGTTCGAAGATGGTCGAGTGGGCAATCATCACCGCAGGCATCTGGTCATGCATGATTTGCTGTGCCTCCAGGTACAGCGCAATGCGTTTGTTGTGATCCTGTTCGGCACGCGCCTCAGTGATGATTTTATCAAACGGTGCATAGCACCACTTCGCCGAATTCGAACCGTCCTTCGCCGAGGTGCAGCTATATAGCGGGCCGAAGAAGTTATCCGGATCGCCGGTAGCGGTGGTCCAGCCCATCAGCGCCGCCTGGTGCTCGCCATTGCGGATACGTTTGAGATATTCGCCCCACTCATAGCTGACGATATTGGCTTTGATACCCACTTTCGCCCAATCAGCCTGAATCATCTCAGCCATTCGTCGCGCATTGGGGTTGTAAGGTCGCTGGACCGGCATCGCCCACAGCGAGATCTCGGTGCCCGGTTTGATGCCCGCTTCCTGTAGTAAGGCTTTCGCCTTCTCAGGATCGTAGTCGTAATCTTTCAGATTGTTATCCGCACTCCAGACGCCGGGCGGCAGAATGTTTTTTGCCACCGTACCGGTGCCCTGGAACACCGCATCGATAATCGCCTGTTTGTTGATCGCCATCGCCAGCGCCTGGCGCACTTTCACGTTATCCAGCGGTGCTTTGGTGGTGTTGAAGGAGAGGAAGCCGGTATTTAGACCGGACTTTTGCATCAGGGTCAGGTCAGGATTTTTGCGCATTTTGTCGAGATCAGCCGGATTGGGGAATGGCATGATCTGACACTCGTTTTTCTCCAGTTTGGCGTAACGCACTGACGCATCCGGCGTGATCGAGAATACGATGCGATCCAGCTTCGCCTTGCCCTGCCAATATTCCGGGAAGGCTTTGTAGAGAATGCGGGAGTCTTTCTGATACTGCACCAGCTCAAACGGGCCAGTGCCAATCGGTTCCATATCCACCTTTTCCGGTGTCCCGGCTTTCAGCATCTGGTCGGCATATTCCGCCGAATGGATGGAGGCAAAATACCACGCCAGATCGGCGAGGAAAGGCGCTTCAGCATGCGCCAGCGTGAAACGGACCGTGTGGTCATCAACCCGATCGATTTTCTTAATCAGCGTGGCGAACTCCAGGCTGTTGAAGTTGGAATATACCCCGCCGGAAACGTTATGGTACGGATTGTTCGGGTCCATCTGCCGCATAAACGAGAAGATGACGTCATCAGCGTTAAAATCTCGCGTTGGCTTGAAGAATTTGTTGCTGTGGAACTTCACGCCCTGGCGCAGGTGGAAGGTATAGACCGTGCCGTCCGGGCTGATATCCCAGCTTTGCGCCAGGCTCGGCACCAACTCGGTGGTGCCTGGCGTGAAATCGACTAACCGGTTAAACACCGGCACCGCACTGGCATCGACGCTGGTACCTGCCGTGTAAAGCTGTGGGTTGAAGTTTTCTGGTGAGCCTTCGGAACAGTACACCAGGGTTTTGGCTGAAACGCTGCTGGCGATCGCCAGACCCAGCGCGGTGAGCGCCAATTTTGCCATCACATTTTTCATCTTGTTTCTCGCTTTTTATTGACTTCCATGAGCCAGCATCGGTATATCAGTCGTTCATCTGATTAATAATTAACATGATTTAGTCGCGCTGCGAACCCTCAACCACGCAATGAGACTGATAAGGAATTGTGATGACAGACCAACTCGCCCGCCAATTGACTCAGCGCTTCTATCGTTACCTGGCGGTCTCCAGCCAGAGCGATGCCAAATCCACCACATTGCCGAGCACCGCATCACAACACGCCATGGCCGAGCTGTTGGCCGCAGAACTGCGCGAGTTGGGGCTGGAAGACATCATCATAGATGAGCATGCCACGGTGACAGCGCTGAAGCGCGGCAATCGTCCCGATGCACCGCGTATCGGTTTTATTACCCATATCGATACCGTCGATGTTGGGTTATCACCAGACATCCATCCACAAACCTTAACTTTTCAGGGGGAAGATCTGTGTCTGAACTTTCAGCAGGATATCTGGCTGCGCGTGGCGGAACATCCTGAGATTGCCCCTTACCTCGGTCAGGAGATTATCTTTAGCGACGGCACCAGCGTACTCGGCGCCGATAACAAAGCGGCGGTCACGGTGGTGATGACGTTGCTTGAGAACCTGCACGGCGACCACGGTGATATCCGGGTCGCGTTTGTGCCGGATGAGGAGATTGGCTTGCGGGGAGCCAAAGCGCTCGATCTGGAGCAACGTTTTAACGTCGATTTCGCCTGGACTATCGATTGCTGCGAATTGGGTGAGGTGGTTTTCGAAAACTTTAACGCTGCCGCTGCCGAGATTGTATTTACCGGCGTGGCGGCACATCCGATGTCTGGCAAAGGCGTACTGGTCAATCCGCTGCTGATGGCGCATGACTTTATTGACCATTTTGATCGTCTGGCGACACCGGAGCATACCGAAGGCCGCGAGGGATATATCTGGTTTAACGATATGCAGGCCAACGCCAGCCGCGCGGTGCTGAAAGCCTCCATCCGCGATTTCGACCTTAAGGGTTTTGATGCGAAGAAACAGCAGTTGGTGGAGGTAACAGATGAGATTGCCGCCCGCTATCCCACCGGTACGGTATCCCTGAGTATCAATGATACCTACAGCAATATCAGCAATGCGATTGGTGAAGACCGCCGCGCGATTGATTTGATTTTTAGCGCGCTGGCGCAATTGGGCATTGAACCGAAGGTGATCCCGATGCGTGGGGGTACGGATGGTGCCGCATTGTCAGCCCGTGGATTGCTGACGCCGAATTTCTTTACCGGCGCGCACAACTTCCATTCTCGCTTTGAGTTTTTGCCGGTGCCGTCGTTTGTGAAGTCATATCAGGTGGCGGAGGCGTTGTGTTATTTAGCGGCTAAATAACGCAAAACATTGCGCGATAAACCGCGCCGCTACAGAACAAAACATTGCGCGATAAATCGCGCCGCTACGGAACAAAACATTGCGCGGTAAACCGCGCCGCTACGAAACGTTACGGGGTTGTAGCGGCGCGATTCATCGCGCGGTTTTAAACTTTATTTCGCGGCGCTAACGTCGATGCCAGGGAAGAACTTGGCGGCCAGCTTGGTAACCGTGCCGTCAGCCTGCACCTTGGTGATGGCTGCATCCAGCTCCTGCTTCAGTTTGGCATCACCCTTACGCAGGCCAAAACCGATGCCTGAACCCAGGATGGTGTCGTCTTCCACCGGTTTACCGGCAAACGCAAAACCTTTGCCCTGCGGCTTATCGAGGAAGCCTGACTGGCCTGCGGCTGACATCACCAGTGTGCCATCCAGACGACCGGCGACCATGTCGTTATAAACCTGGTTCTGATCCTGGTAAGAGGTGACGGTAACGCCCTGTGATTCCCAGTGCTTCTTGGCATAGGTTTCCTGAATGGAACCCTGCAACACGCCGATGTTTTTCCCTTTCAGTGACTCCGCGGTCGGCAGCAGGCCCTGGCCCGCTTTTGCCACCAGCATGGTTGGGATACGGTAGATCGGTTTGGTGAAATCGATGCTTTTCGCGCGTGCTTCGGTGATGTTCATCGCCGAGTTGATGGCGTCAAACTTCTTCGCCTGCAACGCAGGAATCAGCGCGTCAAAGCTGCTTTCTACCCAGCTACATTTGAAGTTGCCGGTCTGGCAAATGGCTTTACCCAGCTCGATATCGAAACCTTCCAGCTCGCCCTGTGCATTACGGCTTTCAAACGGCGGATATTGTGATTCCAGGCCGTAGCGTAATGTTTCCTGCGCCAACGCATGAGCAGAGGTCAGCATACCCAGCGCGATAAAAAGTGCGTTTAATTTTTTCATTGTTATACCCTTGAGTTACCCTTTGACCCGGCAGAGCGCTTCTGCACCGGCCTGTAATGTCGCATCGTCTTTGGCAAACGACAAACGGATTAATTTATTGTCTGTGCCGTCCATATAAAACGCCGACAACGGAATGGTTGCCACACCGTGTTCGACGATGAGACGTTTTACCATTTCACTGTCGCTCTCGTCACTGAAATGTCCATAACTGGCTAAAACAAAGAAGGAACCGGCGCACGGCAGCAGCTTAAACGGCGAATCCTTCATCAGCGACATCAGACGATCGCGTTTCTGCTGATAGAACGGAGACAGCTGCAAATAGTTTTCCGGCCGCTGCAGGTAATGGGCGAAACCAACCTGCATCGGCGTATCAGCGGCATACATCATAAACTGATGCACTTTGACGATTTCGGTCATCAGCGCGGCAGGTGCCAACGCATAGCCAACGCGCCAGCCGGTAACGTGGAAGGTTTTGCCAAATGATGAGACGATAACGCTGCGCTGCGCCAGCTCCGGGTGTGTCGCCATGCCGCAATGAGGACGTCCATCAAACACGATGTGTTCATAGACTTCATCCGACAGCACCACGATATCGGTATTACGCGTCAGTTGAGCCAGTTGATCCAGATCCGCTGGAGTTAACACCTGCGCACTCGGGTTGTGCGGCGTGTTGATGATGATCATCCGGGTACGTGGCGTGATGGTGGCGCGCAGTTCGTCCCAGTTGATGGCAAAATCCGGCACCTGCAATTTCAGGCCGATCGGCTTACCGCCCTGTAAACGCACCACGGGCGCATAGCTGTCGAATGCCGGCTCGAAGAAAATTACTTCATCGCCCGGATGCACCAGCGCGGAGATCGCCATGTAGATACCCTGGCTGGCGCTGCCGGTGATCAGCACTTCGCTGCCCACATCATATTGCTGGCCATACAGGGTGTGTACTTTCTGCGCCAGCGCTTCTTTCAACGCCGGCAAACCGGTAAGCGGCGCATACTGGTTATGTCCTTCGCGCATCGCGTTGCTGACCAGTTCAACCAGTTGCGGATCGCACGGGAAGTTAGGCGCGCCCTGGGACAGGTTGATGGCTTTGTGTTGTGCCGAAAGCTGCCCAATCACGCTGAAAATGGTGGTACCAACATCGGGTAATTTTGAAGAAGTCTGAACACTGGATTGGATGGACATGGTAACTCCGCCTAAAGGATTGCATAACCACGTAAGGAAATCAGATTTCTATTCAACGGTCTGTCACTTGAGTCGACAAGCGAATTGTTGTCATAATAGCCATGACTTTTAATCATAGCTGAGGCTGTTATGTCCCGCTCCGCTCTGCCGCTCAACGCCATTCACGCCTTTCTGGTCACGGCACGTCACCTCAATCTGACGCGTGCCGCCGACGAGTTATGCATCACCCAGGGGGCGGTGAGCCGCAAAATTGCATCCCTGGAGAGCTGGCTGGGCTTTGCGTTATTCGAGCGCCATGCGCGAGGTTTGCATCTGACATCGCAAGGCGCAGCCCTGCTACCGGAGTTACAACAAGGTTTTGCGATGCTGGTGAATGCAACAGAGAAAGCCAGCCGCAGCAATGTGTCGATTCGGCTGAAAGCCCCAACCTGCGCGATGCGCTGGCTGGTGCCGCGCCTCGTGGCGCTGGAGCAGGAACGGCCGGAGATCCATGTGGCGCTCACCACCACCCTCGACCATGCCTCGCAACTGGATAATTTTGATGCGGCAATCGTCTATGGCAGTGCGCCGGCGGAGGCCATCCTCTTGTTTGATGAGCGCCTGACACCGGTGCTGGCCAGCAGCGTGACGCCACCCGCTAACGTGGCCGGGTTAGCGCGTTTTACCTTTCTGCACCCCACTAATGACACGCGTGACTGGCAGTTGTGGTTGAATGCGCAGCAGGTCAGCGTCCCGATGGCACGTAACCAACACTTTGCCACTATGGATTTGGCGATCAGCGCGGCGATTCAGGGATTTGGCGTAACGGTGGCGGATATGTCATTGGTACAGAACGATCTGGCGAATGGCCGACTGATCGCCCCGTTTGACCACTGCGTCACTACCGGGGCGAGTTACAGCTTGCTCCATCGTGCAGAGCGGGATGCGCCACCGTTCCTTGAGGAACTGGTGGCGTGGCTTTGTCAGCCTCAGAAAGAAACCCACTCGTCTGCGCTGGCCGATTTAGGCTGATTGGCAGGCGGTGCGCTTAACGTCGGGCGACGTAACGGTGCCGCAGGTGGCGTGGCAGAGGCGATAGCCGCCGTCGCGGGTGCGAGACGGAATTTGGCGACCGATGCCTGAAGTTCTTCCGTCTGACGCTCCAGGGCGCTGGCCGCCGCCGACACCTCTTCCACCAACGAAGCATTCTGCTGGGTGACGCTGTCCATCTCCGTCACCGCCGTGCCCACCTGGGAAATGCCTTTGCTTTGTTCTTCTGACGCCGAGGCGATGTGCTTCATGATCTCATTCACATCCTGCACCGACTTCAGAATGTCGTTCATGGTATGACCGGCGCTGTTCACCAGATCCGAGCCTTTTTCGACACGCTGCACCGAATCTTCAATCAGGGTCGCAATCTCCTTCGCCGCGTTGGCGCTGCGTTGTGCGAGGTTACGCACTTCACTTGCCACCACCGCGAAGCCGCGGCCCTGTTCACCGGCACGCGCCGCTTCTACCGCGGCGTTGAGCGCCAGGATATTGGTCTGGAAAGCGATGCTGTTGATGACGTTAGTGATTTCGGCGATTTTCTTCGAACTGCCGGAGATGCCAGCCATCGTGGTGACCACTTCACCCACCAGACGGCCACCCTGTTGTGCGGTGCCGGTGGCGGTTTCCGCCAGTGAACTGGCCTGACGCGCGTTATCGGCGTTGAATTTCACCGTGGCGGTTAACTGTTCCATGCTGGCCGCCGTCTGCTCCAGGGCGGAAGCCTGTTCCTCGGTACGCGAGGAGAGATCGTTGTTACCTGCCGAGATTTCTGCCGCGCCGCGATAGATATTTTCTGTCCCGCTGCGAATCGCGCTGACCGCTTCACGCAGGCTGTCCTGCATCGCCCGCAATAACGGCACCAGTTTACCGACACAGTTACGACCAAACTCCTGCACCGGCTGGCTGAGATCGCCCTGCGCGATAATCGCAAAGTGATCGCGGATGCGATCCAACGGTTTCACCAGCATGGCAACCAGGTAGCGGTCAGTGAACAGCAGAATCAGCAGTCCCACCACCACCGCTGACAGAATGATCACCTTAGTGACATTGGTCAGTTTGTCCACGGTGACGCGCGTGTCATCCAGCTTGATGCCTGCCGCCTGGTTGAAACTCTCGGCGCTGGCACCAAAGGCACGACTCAGGGCCGGGGTCACTTTATTGGCCTGGGCGCGGTAAGCGTCCAGCGTCCCTTGCTGGGCCAGTGAAACCTGCGGGGCAATCCCCTCATCCAACAACTTTTGCCAGTTGGCAATCACGCTATTGGCGGTGTCGGCATCCATCGGACCGGGTGCCATCGCTTTGAATTGTTCGAGCTGCTGCTTCATGCTGTCCAGCGCCTGCTGGACCGTAGCAAACGCATCAGCAGGCAACTCGGTGCCCGCCGCACGCATTTCCATCACGCGAGAAAGACGCGTCACCACCCGGAAATATTGATCATTACCTTTACTGAGCACCGTCATCTGATTCACCAGTTGACGATCCACTTCGTTACCCTCACCCAGAGCATTGAGAGAATGGACGCTAAATAAGCCGACGGCACACCATAACAGGCAAAACAGCCCGAGAATGGTCAGCATAACGGCGCGAATAGTAAAATTTTTTAAGATACCCATACGAAATCCCTTGATGTGAACCGCAATGGAGGCCCGATAAAATCGGGCATATTGCGTTTATCGGCAGCAGATTCAGAAAATGTACCGCTTTCGTAAGCTAATAAATTGCTGGTTCGCACGGGCAAAGGAAAAGATTGTATTAATGAAATCAGGGGGATGCAGGAAAATTTGTTTTAAAAAAAGGTTTGCGAAATTTAACCATTAGCCAGTGAACTAAAGTTTCACCATGCTGCGCATCATCAGGCGGAACAGACGCAGCCGCCCGCGCATAAACCGGTGCTGCAAACTGAACGGTTTTTCCGCATCACGGCCAACCATCAGGGTGACATCGTTATCTGAACGCCACACCGGCCAGTCAATCTCACTGCGCAACTGGTAACTGAATTCGCTGGCATCGCGGGCAAAGGTGATCCACAGGGCGCTTAGGCGCGTCGCAACAGCATAATCAGCGGCGGTGTAACTGCGGCCCTCGGCTGGCGTCTGCGTATCTAAGGTATTAAACACATAGGGGACTTCATTACCGTGCCAGGCACCGTGAGGATAGAGGTCGTGCGACTGTTCGGAAACGTAATCGAACCAATAGCGCCAACCAGACATACCAATATTGTGTTGTGCCTGCACCACCAATAATGGCAGCACGGAAAAGGCCATATCACGGGCCACGGCGCGCCCGAGCAGGGCATCATCGTGGATATCATATAACCATTTAATCAACTGATAACTCAGGCGATTTTTTTGGCGTAGCTGTTGCAGAACCTGGGTGGCATCCACACCAAAAAAATCGAGAACGCTGGCTTCATCGCTGTTGCTGCCGATCATCAAGGGAACCCGATGCTGCCTGCCAGCCATAAAGGTCGCCAACATCGGTTGTGGCAGGACGATATCGCCGCTGATCGGCACCGGACCAAGCGCCAGCGGGCGTTGCAGCGGCCAGAATCCATCCGCCGGTAACGCACGGAGATCGCTGGCGCTGGCATTCGCAGCCAGTCCAAAATGGGCCGCCACCTGTTGACCTACCTGCTGCGCCTGCACGCGCGGCGTATCTGGCAGGCTGTAGGCGCTCTGTACTATGCCCTTATGAAATAACCCCTCCGCCAATGGCGAGCAGCACAAGGACAGCACGCTACGCGCGCCTGACGATTCGCCAAACAGCGTGATATTGCGGCGATCGCCGCCAAACGCCGGGATATTACGTTGCACCCATTGCAGCGCCGCGATCTGATCAAGCAGGGCGAAATTATTCACCACGCTGTCGCCGGGATACTCTGCATCCAGCGCCGGATGGGCAAAAAAGCCGAAATGGCCGAGGCGATAGTTGAGCGTCACCACCACCGCGCCCTGCGCTGCCAGCGCCTTGCCGCGATAAGGATCCAGGCTGCCTGCGCCGATGCTGAATCCACCGCCGTGCAGCCACACCATCACCGGGAGCGGGCGCACGGGTTCAATATCTGGCGTCCAGACATTAAGGTAGAGACAATCTTCGCTGAAATGACCCGGGTCGCCACCACCGGCAAGCAGACAATAGTCCCGATTTTGCCAGCTGGCCGGCCCCCATGCCGTGGCGTCACGTTCGCCCTGCCAGGGTTGCAGCGCCTGCGGCGGCCGCCAGCGCAACGCGCCAACCGGGGGCGCGGCATAGGGTATACCTTTGAAGACAAACAGCTCATCATCCATTGAGCCTCTGAGTTCTCCTTCCGCAGTCAAGATCCTCAGACGTCGTTGGTTTTTCATTTCGGCTTCCCTGATCATCATTTCTCCATTATTTGCAGGACCGGGGCGAATGTCCATGTCGCTCAGGAATTTGCAGATTAAGCTGAATCATCACGCGAAATGCTGAACATCTCGTTCAAATTTTTTGGCTGGCAAACGTTTGGCAGTCTACATTAAGGTTACACGTTAACCTGGCGAGACGGAGAAGCGCGATGTTTGGTGGAATTAACCAACTGTTTACCCGGATGTGTGATCACCCGGATTTCGCTAAGCTGCTGCTCCGCCTGACATTTGGCGGTTTGCTGCTGTTCCACGGTGAATTTAAAGTGGTCCACGGAGTGGCATGGATCGAACATCTGCTCACCGTCAGAGGCATGCCAGGTTTCATCGCTTACGGTGCTTACATCGGGGAAATTTTGGCACCCATTATGATGATCGTTGGCTTAATGACGCGCCCTGCGGCCTTCATTATTGTGATCAACATGATTGTCGCCACGCTATTGGTAAAAATGGGGGTTGTCTGGCATCTGACGGATGTCGGTGCATGGTCCCTGGAGACGGAAGCCCTTTACACGCTAGGCGCACTCGCCATTATGTTTTTGGGTGCCGGGAAGTATACGCTGGTGCGCAACCCGCGCCTGCAATAATGAAAAAAACCGCCGGTCTGCCTGACGCAGACCGGCTTTTTTTTATCTTATGCCAGGCCACAACGCGCCAGGCTGCGCTGTTGCAGCTGTTGATATAACACCATTTCATCCTGCACAGTCGCACCGAGCGCCGTTTCAAACGCCGCCTTGCTGGCATGACCGGCACTGCGGACGTGCGCCTCATCACCCAGGTTGGACTGAAAAATCCCCGCCGCGCTGACCGGCAAAAAATCTTCATAGGTGATCGGTTCCGCCAGCAAGCGCCCTTCTGCCATCAACTGTTCCATACTCTCTTCAGCTCCGGGCGGTGACTGAATCCCCTTTTCCGTCAGCCGATAGCTGAACCACGCCAGTTGTTCGCGGCGCAGGCTGACTTCATCATCGGGAAAGGCGCGAAACACCTCCGCCAGATGCTGCTGATGCTGCTGGTTGTCCTTACCGGTACCTGCTTCCGCCAGCAGTTTGTCGTACAGGGCGCGACCTTTCGGCGTTAACGCCACACCACGTTGTTCGATTTCACCAAAGCGGGCGGTGTGGGTACCCTGAAAACCATCGCGAAAATGCACCGGTTCCTCCAGCGCTTTAAAGCTGGTCTGACGCAGCAGGATCGGCACCTGACGTTGTGGTGGACCTTCAATCAGGGTTTTGGGATCGATACCGCGTGTCGGCATCAGCGTCTGCACCCGGTCAATGTCCAGGGTGCGGGGCGTCAGGTGGTTGATATGACAGCCGCGGAAGCAGACAACGTCGGCTATCAAACGGTGTTGATGGCTGAGTGCCAGATAGGTGGCGCTATCGACCGTGGTATCGGCGTGCCAGCGGAAGGTTTCCAGCGCCTCTTTGACAAACTGCGCCGCATCCGCCGCGTTAAGACCACCCTGCTGCTGATGTTGGGCGATTAACGCCCGGCAACGTGGCGTGAAGATGTCGCGTACCGCCAGAATGTCGGCGGCTTTCGCACGCAACGCCTCATCATTGATCAACTCCAGCCGCAGCAACGAGGTAAATACCCGGAACGGATTACGTCGCAGCGCGCTGTCACTGACCGGACGAAACGCGGTGGAATGCACCGGAACACCGGCCTGCGACAGGTCGTAATAACCCACCGGATACATCCCCATCACCGCAAACATCTGGCGCAACATGCTTAACTCTGCTGCGGTGCCCACGCGAATCGCGCCGTGGCGCTCCACACTCAGGCGGCTCAGTTCATCCGCCGCCGCCAGACGGTTTTTCAGATCAGGATTGGCTTCCAGCACGCGTTCATTCACGGCGCTGACCAGTTGGGTCAGCACACCGTACTGCGGCACTTCCTGCTGGTACATCGCCGACATGGCCTGGGAAAACAGCGTGCGGATGGCATCGCTGGTGAGGAAATTGTCCATGGTCATCACCTTGTGCTACGGGGGTGATGCTAATGTAGATCAACCCTTTAGCGCCGGGTAACAATTTCCTCGAAGTGTGATCGCGCTGTCACTCGTCGGCGGCTCGCGGGTCACCAAAGCGACATTTCAGCAACAGCATCACGGTGGTCAGCAGCGCCGGTAGCGCCAGCATCAGGAAGATATGGCTGAATGACCAGCCGAGGGAAAGCAGTTCCGCGCCGATAAAGGCACTGAGGATCGCCCCGACCCGCCCCACGCCATGCATCCAACTGGAACCCGTGGCGCGTGCATGCGTGGGATAATAGCTGGCGGATAACGCATTCATCCCGGTGTTGGCACCGTTAAAACAAAAACCGCTACAAAAAGCGATGGCGCTCATCAGGTCGACCCGCGCCGGTGAGAAACCCATCGCGACAATGGCGATGCCGCCACAGAAGTAGATCACCGCCAGCGCCAGATTCGCGTTAACACGGTCCATCAGCCAACCGGTAAACAGCGAGCCGAGGGTGCCGCCCGCCTGATACATCGCGGTGATGATCGCGGCTGCGGTCACTGACATGCCAAGGGTATGGACCAGCGACGGTAACCAGCTACCGACCAGGTAGACCAGAAACAGCGCCATGAAGTAGCCGCCCCATAGCATCAGGCTGCCAAACAAATAACGGCGTGAGAGGACGGTGGCAATTGCGCCAGCACGCACGGTGGTGGGTTCAACGCTGTGGAAATGGCTGTTGGCCTGCACCGCGCCCGGCAACATGCGGTCGAGAATGGCGTGGATACGTGCCGCCGGGGCCTGACGACTGATGAGAAAACGTACCGACTCCGGCAGGCCGCGCAGCAGAAAAGGCAACACCACCAGCGGCAGCAAGCCGCCCAACAACATCACCGAGTGCCAGTCATAACGAGGCAGGAGCCAGGAAGCGGCAAAACCACCGGAGGCCGCGCCAAAGGTAAACCCGCAGAACACCACGGTAATAATGAAGGAGCGGCGGCGTTCCGGCGCGTATTCCGCCACCAGGGTACCGACATTCGGCATCGCCGCGCCTAATCCCAGCCCGGTGAGAAAACGAAACAGCATCATCTGTTCGATGTTCTGCGCCATCGCTGTGGCCAACGTCCACAAGCCAAAGAACAGGACGCTAAGCAGAATCATCATGCGGCGGCCATAGCGATCCGCCAGCGGCCCGGCGAACACCGCGCCCAGCGCCAGTCCAATCAATGCCGCACTGATCACCATACCCAGTTGATGATTACTGACACCCCAGGCCGCGCGCAGCGTCGGCGCGATAAATCCCATCAGCGCGATGTCCATGCCATCCAGCGCCACGACGAGGAAGCAGAGCGCAATTAAGCGCTTTTGCCAGCGACTCAGCGTGCTCTGATTAATCAGCTGGCGTACATCTACTGCTTCAACGCTGGTCACGGCCGAACTCCTGCTTTTAAACATCAGTTTTGGTAAAAAAAACGGCGCTTATGATAGCGCATTGTTAATAATAACGGGCAGGATTTTTGGATGTAACTGAGAATTATTCAGGCTTAGCCATCTTAAGCATCTGAAACTTAAGAAGCTGATAACGACTCAACTAGATGAATATTCGGGATTTATTGTGATAACAGCAGCTTATGCGTTTGCCGTATCGCAAGCTAAAATTGTTAATATAATTTTGCAGGTAAGTTAACAAAATTTCGTTTTGCCAGTTGCCTGCAACCCGGAAATCTCATTAAGTGTGAGGTTATGGACAAAAATATCCTTTTCAATCAGCGCATTCGCTTGCGCCATTTACATACCTTTGTTGCCGTCGCGCAACAAGGCACGCTGGGTCGGGCAGCAGAAACGCTGAACCTGAGCCAGCCTGCACTCTCGAAAACCCTTAATGAGCTGGAGGAACTGGCTGGAGCACGTTTATTTGAACGCGGTCGTCTCGGCGCCCAACTGACCACCCTGGGCGAACAATTCCTGACCCACGCGATTAAGGTGCTGGATGCCCTGAATCATGCCGGACAAAGCTTTAACTCACCGTTACCCGGACGCCCGATGGTCATCCGCCTCGGCGCGCTGACCACCGCCGCAATGGGTATGCTGCCGCAAATTTTAGATCGCTTTCACCAGCAGCAACCCAACACCACGGTACAGGTGGCGACGCTGCATAATAATGTGTTGTTAGCGGGCCTGCGGGCTGGCGAATTTGATATCGGTATTGGCCGTATGGCCGACAGTGAAATGATGGCGGGCCTGACTTACGAGTTGCTGTTTCTTGAATCGTTAAAGCTGGTGGTACGCCCGGAGCATCCGCTGTTAAGTGACAACGTCACGCTATCGCGCGCGATGCAGTGGCCCGTGGTGATCTCCCCGGAGGGCACGGCCCCTCGTCGTATCGCGCAACAAATGCTGGATGAACAAGATTGTTCACTCCCCGCCAACTGCGTGGAAACGTCCTCAACGTCCCTGGCACGCCAACTGGCGCTACGCTACGACTATGTCTGGTTTGTGCCTTCCGGGGCGGTTAAAGAGGATTTAAATCATAATGCGTTGTGCGCCCTGCCCATCTCGTCAGCCGGGCCAGGCGAGCCGGTCGGTATTATCACCCGAACCGGCAATACCCTGAGCCTGAGCGCAGAGGTGTTGATGGCCACCATCCGTAAGTTCCACAGCTAACGGCTGCGCTTGGCGTGCCGTTCGCGGTTATCCAGGCGGGCCTGTTCGGTTTTACGCAAGCCAACATACAGCGCCCCGGCCCCACCGTGGTGGGGTTGCGCGACGCAGAAGGTTTGCACCTCGTCGAATTGTGTCAGCCAGCACGCCACATAGCTGCGCACGATATTGGCATGTGACTCGTCATCACGTCCCTTGCCGTGGATGATCAACAAATTACGCAACCCCTGCTTGCGCCCCTGCATCATAAAGTTGAACAGCGACTGACGGCAGGTTTCAACCGGCTGACGTAGCAGATTCAGGCTGGCGTCCAGCGGATATTTCCCTGACCGCAATTTGTCCAGCACCCCCTGCTGGATCCCATCTGCTTTGTACTCCAGCGGCGTCGCTAACGGAATGATCTCCAGAAAACCCCGCGTTAAAAAGTTCTCTTCTGCATCATTGCGTTGCAGCGCGCGCGGCGCTTTTGTCGAGGGATCGCGCAACCACTGGGTGTTGGCGCAATCTTTCAACGGGGTTACGTCACCCATGGCATCCCGGAAAAGGTCATCATCATCGAGGTTCATGGTCTTCTCCCACAGTACAATTTTGCGATGCAAGCTTAGCAAATGCTTTCTGGCATCACATCTGTCACTTTTCGCGCTAAATATCCGCGCGTTTTGCGCACCCGGTGTCAACAAAACGTTCCAGATCAATATTCCCGTTGTAGAAATTATCCGCAAATAGCGGAGTTAGCGCTGATCAACTATTTTTGCGCCAGCCACACTTTTTTTGAGGATTATTACAGCTCGGACGAGTGCCCTTTGCATGAAAAAATGTTAAAATTGACGGCAGTCAATAATCATCGAGCGTACATATTATGATCCCGGAAAAACGCAGCATTCGACGTATTCAGTCTGGCGGTTGTGCCATCCATTGCCAGGATTGCAGTATCAGCCAGTTGTGTATTCCCTTCACGCTGAACGAACACGAACTGGATCAGCTGGATAATATTATTGAACGCAAAAAGCCAATTCAAAAAGGCCAGACGTTGTTCAAAGCCGGTGATGAATTGAAATCGTTGTATGCCATTCGCTCGGGCACCATCAAAAGCTACACCATCACCGAACAGGGTGACGAGCAAATTACGGGTTTCCATCTGGCAGGTGATTTGGTCGGTTTTGACGCCATTGTTAGCGCCCATCATCCCAGCTTTGCGCAAGCACTGGAAACCGCGATGGTGTGCGAAATCCCGTTCGAAACCCTGGATGATCTCTCCGGTAAAATGCCCGCACTGCGTCAGCAGATGATGCGTCTGATGAGTGGTGAGATCAAAGGCGACCAGGACATGATTCTGTTGCTGTCCAAGAAGAATGCTGAGGAGCGTCTCGCCGCCTTTATCTGGAACCTGTCGCGCCGTTTTGGTCAACGTGGCTTCTCCCAACGTGAGTTCCGCTTAACCATGACGCGTGGCGATATTGGTAACTATCTGGGACTAACCGTAGAAACCATCAGCCGTTTACTCGGTCGTTTCCAGAAAAGTGGCATGCTGGCGGTAAAAGGCAAATATATCACTATCGAAAACCACTCAATGCTGGCAGAACTTGCTGGTCAGACTGAGCAAGCCGCCTGATACTCAGCCGGATCAATAATTGTTATTTTATTGATCCGGCAACAACTTTTTCCTTTCAGCACTGTCATAACTTAGGCTATCTTTAACCCAACTTGCTTTGGTTTTGAGGAGATTGCCCTATGTCCCGGTACCAAAATATTCTGGTCGCGATTGACGCACAACAGGATGATCAACCCGCGCTGCGGCGTGCGGTTTATCTCAATCAACGTATCGGCGGAAAAATCAAAGCTTTCCTGCCTATCTATGATTTCTCCTACGAAATGACCACCCTACTGTCGCCGGATGAGCGCGCCAACATGCGTAAAGGCGTGATCAGCCAGCGTACCGAATGGATCCGCGAGCAGGCCCACGCTTATCTGGAGGCGGGCGTTGATATTGAAATTAAGGTTATCTGGCACAACCGTCCGTACGAAGCGATTATTCATGAGGTGATGACCCATCATCACGATTTGGTGCTGAAGATGGCGCATCAGCACGATCGGCTGGAAGCGGTAATTTTTACCCCCACCGACTGGCATCTGCTGCGTAAATGCCCTTGCCCGGTATGGATGGTAAAAGATCAGCCGTGGCCGGAAGGCGGTAAAGCGCTGGTGGCGGTGAACCTCGCCAGCGAAGAACCCCATCATGACGCCCTCAATCAAAAATTGATTCGCGAAACCACCCAGTTGGCCGAAATGGTCAACCATACCGAAGTGCATCTGGTCGGTGCTTACCCGATTACCCCAATCAATATCGCTATCGAACTGCCGGATTTTGACCCCAGCGTATATAACGACGCCATTCGCGGTCAGCATCTGGTGGCGATGAAAGCGCTGCGGCAGAAGTTCTCGATTAGCGAAGAGTTTACCCACGTCGCGAAAGGTTTACCGGAAGAAGTCATCCCGGATATCGCCAGCCATCTTAGTGCCGGTATTGTGGTGCTTGGCACCATCGGTCGCACCGGGTTGTCGGCGGCGTTCCTGGGAAATACAGCGGAACAGGTGATTGATCATCTGCGCTGCGATCTGTTGGCCATCAAACCTGATGACTTTAAATCGCCGATCGAGCTTGATGATGATGACGAAGAGGATGATGACGACTAACGTGCTGTGCTCGCTGGCAGAAAAAGCCGCGCGATAAATCGCGCAGCTACGGATTAAGGTGCGCGATTTATCGCGCCGTTACGGATAATGAAGGGCGACGGTATGTCGCCCTTTTTGTTTTATAACGCGCGCAGAATGCCTTCTACGCTGGCCTTCGCATCACCAAACAACATCTGGGTGTTGTCTTTGAAGAACAGCGGGTTCTGCACCCCGGCATAGCCGGTATTCATGGAACGCTTAAACACGATAACGTTCTGCGCTTTCCACACTTCCAGGACCGGCATACCCGCAATCGGGCTGCGCGGATCTTCCTGCGCGGCCGGGTTGACGGTGTCGTTCGCGCCGATAACCAGTACGGTGTCGGTATCGCTGAAATCATCGTTGATTTCATCCATCTCCAGCACCACGTCGTACGGTACTTTCGCTTCCGCCAGCAACACGTTCATATGACCAGGCAGACGCCCTGCCACCGGGTGGATACCGAAACGCACCTTGATGCCGCGCGCACGCAGTTTCTCGGTGATTTCCGCCACCGGATACTGCGCCTGCGCCACTGCCATGCCGTAGCCTGGGGTGATGATCACCGAAGATGACGCTTTCAGCAGTTCAGCGGTTTCTTCTGCGTTGATTTCGCGGTGTTCACCGGCTTCTTCGCTTTCACCACCGACGCTGGTGTCAGTACCAAAACCACCGGCAATCACGCTAATAAAGGAACGGTTCATCGCCTTACACATGATGTACGACAAGATGGCACCGCTCGACCCCACTAACGCACCGGTGACGATCAGCAGATCGTTGCTCAGCATAAAACCGGCGGCTGCGGCTGCCCAGCCTGAGTAGGAGTTCAGCATCGACACCACGACCGGCATATCGGCACCACCGATAGAAGCCACCAGATGCCAGCCAAACGCCAGCGCAATCACGGTCATCAGCAACAGCGCGAACACCTGTGCGCCGGTACTTTCGGTGCGAACAAACCACACCAGCAGCAGGAACGATACCACCAACGCCAGCAGGTTAAGCTTATGACGATGTGGCAGCATCAGCGGGCGAGATGAAATCTTACCGCGCAGCTTACCAAAGGCGACAATCGAACCGGTGAAGGTCACCGCACCGATAAAGATACCGAGGAACACTTCGGTCAGATGGATATTTTCCATCACCGCCGACAGACCCGGTGCGTGGTCGAGGTAGCTGTTGAAGCCCACCAGTACCGCCGCCAGACCCACGAAGCTGTGCAGAATCGCCACCAGCTCCGGCATCTCGGTCATCTCGACTTTCTTCGCCAGACGTACGCCAATCGCACCACCGATCACCATCGCCAGCAGGATCCACGCAACGTTGCCGCTGTTGGGGCCAAAGATCGTAGCGAGCAGCGCAATCGCCATCCCGCTCATACCAAAAATGTTACCCTGCTTTGACGTCTCGTGTTTCGAGAGACCTGCAAGGCTGAAAATAAACAGAATCGCGGCAACAATGTATGCTGCAGTGACTAATCCGCCAGACATGTTGTTACCCCTTAATTCTTACGAAACATTTTCAGCATGCGCTGGGTGACGGTAAAGCCACCAAAGATGTTGATACTGGCGATCAGCACCGCGATAAACGCCAGCAGCGTAACCCAACCACCGTGGCCCATCTGCAACACCGCACCGACCACGATAATGCCGGAAATCGCATTGGTGACCGACATCAACGGCGTGTGCAGCGCGTGGCTGACGTTCCACACCACGTAGTAACCCACCACGCAGGAGAGCGCAAACACGGTAAAGTGCGACAGGAACTCCGGTGGCGCTACATTCGCCAGGCAGGCGAACAACACCACGGCCAGCGCCAGCAGCACCAACTTACGCCACGGTGACGCCGGTTTCTGCTCGACTTTCTCTTTCGGCGCGACGGCAGCCGGTGCCGCTTTTGGCGCAGCAGATACCTGAATCGGCGGAGCCGGCCAGGTGACTTCGCCTTCACGGATGACGGTGACACCGCGAATCACCACGTCTTCGAAATCAACGGTGATTTGACCGTCTTTCTCTTTACACAGCAGCTTCAGCAGGTTCACCAGGTTGGTGCCGTACAACTGGGATGACTGGGTCGGCAGACGGCTTGGCAGATCGGTATAACCGATGATCTTCACGCCGTTTTCGGTCAGTGTGACCTGATCCGCCACGGTCAGCTCGCAGTTACCGCCGGTTTGTGCCGCGAGATCGACGATCACGCTACCCGGTTTCATGCTGGCGACCATCTCTTTGGTGATCAGTTTCGGTGCCGGACGGCCAGGGATCAGGGCGGTGGTGACAATGATGTCGACCTCTTTCGCCTGATTAGCAAACAGCTCCATCTCTGCCTTAATAAAGGCTTCTGACATCACTTTAGCGTAACCGTCGCCGCTGCCCGCTTCTTCCTCGAAGTCCAGCTCAAGGAACTCGGCGCCCATACTCTGCACCTGTTCCTTCACTTCCGGACGGGTATCAAAGGCACGCACGATAGCGCCAAGACTGCCCGCCGCACCGATCGCAGCCAGACCCGCCACGCCTGCACCAATCACCATCACTTTGGCGGGCGGCACTTTACCTGCGGCGGTGATCTGTCCGGTAAAGAAGCGGCCAAATTCGTGGGCGGCTTCAACGATAGCGCGATAGCCCGCAATATTCGCCATAGAGCTGAGTGCGTCCAGTGCCTGAGCACGCGAAATACGCGGTACTGAATCCATTGCCATTACGGTCACGTTACGTGCCGCGAGTTTCTCCAGCAGCGCCGGGTTCTGCGCAGGCCAGATAAAGCTCACCAGCGTGCTACCTGCACGCGTCAGGGCAATCTCGTCATCATCAGGTGCATTCACTTTCAGCACGATATCAGACTGCCACACCGTTTCGGTGTTGCTGATGGTCGCGCCTGCGGCAACAAAACTGTCATCATCGAAGCTGGCCCGAATACCTGCGCCCTGTTCGATGGTTACGCTGAATCCCAGCTTGATCAGTTGCTCAACGGTTTTCGGCGTGGCAGCCACGCGCGATTCGTTGGCTAACCGCTCTTTGGGTATCCCAATTAACATACTGTTTCCTTTCATCGGTTAAAGGATGAGGGTCTGTAAGCGGCACAAGCTCATGCAACTGAAACAATGTTTCAGCTACTTATGAGCGAAATGCGCAATGTAACAAAGTCTTTATAACCTACTGAAAATATGAATAGCGATCCACAGCGATAATGCATACTTATGACATTCACACAAATATTCAGAAGCAAAGATTGATTGCCGCGTTTTGCCACTAGATTTCGGCCATAATAAAAAATTATATGCTGAGCAAAATCGTGTCACGGCGAATTAAGTGTTATTAAAAACCTTTATTTAACAATACTTTAACTATTGCGGTACTAAGTGTTACCAGATTTAGTGGTAACGCGCACAAAAAAACGCCATAGCAGATAGTGATGACAACCAAATGAATAATTCGGGATGATTGTCAATTCAGGCCGCATAAATTGGCTGAGACAGGCTGATTATTACATGCAATAATCAGCGGCTAATCTGTTATACATCAAGAGTCCAGCACGTTTTCGTACTCATTTTTGCGTAAGGCGAAGGATCATTTTTATGAAGCTGAAGAACACCATTCTGGCGTCCACCTTGTTATCTCTGCTGGCAGCCAATGCGTTTGCTGCGCAGGAACTGACGCCGGAAAAAGCGGCCGCGTTGAAGCCATTCGAACGTATTAATATCACCGGCCGTTTCAACGCCATTGGCGACGCTGCTGACGCTGTCTCAAAACGTGCAGACGAACTGGGCGCAGCCTCTTTTTATATCCAGGGTATCAATGATGCCACCGGTAACAGTGGTAACTGGCGTGTGACGGCTGACCTGTATCATGCCGATGCCCCAGAAGCGTCCAAAACGACGGAATACCTGACCTACAATGGCGTTAAAGCGCTGCCGAAAGCGGAAGCCTACCGTCTGGAACCGTTCGATACCGTTTCCGTCAACGGCTTCTTTTCCAGCCAGCCGGACGTCAACGATGCCATTTCAAAAGCGGCCAAAGAGAAAGGTGCGGCTTCCTTCTTTATTATTCGTCAAATTGACGCCAACAACGGCGGCAACCAGTACGTGACGGCCTATGTCTACAAGGCCGATGCCAAAGAACGTAAGGTACAAAGCCCGAACCTGATTCCGGCCGATTCTGAAGCCGGTAAAGCTGCGCTGGCAGCCGGTGGCGCAGAAGCGAAGAAAGTGGAGATCCCGGGTGTTGCTTCATCAGAAACGCCAAGCAACAGTGTAGGTCGTTTCTTTGAAACCCAATCCTCCACCGGGCAGCGCTATACCGTCACCCTGCCAAACGGCACCAAAATTCAGGAAGTGAACGCTATCACGGCAGCGCAAATGCAGCCGTTTGATACCGTGACCTTTACTGGCCACTTCGGTTCACCGACTGAGATCTCTGAAGAAGTGGCAAAACGCGCCGCGGATAAAGGGGCGAAGTTCTACCATGTCACCCGTCAGTGGCAGAACCAGAGCGGCGGTAACCTGACCGTCACGGCTGATCTGTTCAAGTAATCTCCCCACAGGGCGACACCCGTCGCCCTGCTATTTGCATAAATGCTGAGCATCTCTGCATCATCATGCATTGCCTTCCCGTGTTGCACTCCGTAGAATCTGCCGCCTGATTTTCAGGGTATTCCGTGTTAATGACGGCAATTCGTCGCATTAATCTCCAGCGGAATCGTTTTTACCCAGCAGACTCTGCTGTTCAGGAATGGCGTTTTGGATAAAAAATTAGGTCTTAGCGCGCTCACCGCGCTGGTGCTCAGTTCAATGCTCGGCGCAGGGGTATTTAGCCTGCCACAAAATATGGCCGCAGTTGCCGGTCCTGCGGCATTGCTGATTGGCTGGTTAATCACTGGCGTCGGAATTCTGTTGCTCTCACTGGCGATGCTGTTTCTGACGCGTCTGCAACCGGAACTGGATGGCGGCATCTTCGCCTATGCGCGTGCCGGATTTGGCGAGTTGATGGGCTTCTGCTCGGCGTGGGGCTACTGGCTGTGCGCAGTGATAGCCAATGTCTCCTATCTGGTGATTGTCTTTTCCGCCCTGAGTTTTTTCACTGACAGTCCGGGTCATGTGGTCTTTGGTGACGGTAACACCTGGCAGGCGATGCTCGGTGCATCGGTGCTGCTGTGGCTGGTCCACGCCCTGGTGCTGCGCGGGGTGCAGACGGCAGCCAGCATCAATCTGTTGGCAACTCTGGGTAAACTGGTGCCGTTGCTGCTGTTTGTGGTGCTGGCTGTGCTGGCGTTTAACCTCGACCGTTTCCGTCTCGATTTCACTGGCGTTGCCCTGGGCAAACCGCTGTGGGAACAAGTGAAGCAGACCATGCTGATTACCTTGTGGGTATTTATCGGCGTGGAAGGTGCAGTGGTGGTGTCAGCTCGCGCCCGCCATAAGAAAGATGTCGGACGCGCCACCCTGCTGGCAGTGCTGGCGGCGCTGCTGGTTTATCTGCTGGTGACGTTGCTGTCGCTTGGCGTGGTGCCGCGTGCCGAACTGGCGCAGATGCGCAATCCCTCGATGGCGGGCTTAATGCAGCATCTGATCGGCCACTGGGGTGACGCGGTGATTGCCATCGGGTTGATTATCTCGGTGTGCGGCGCTTATCTGAGCTGGACCATTATGGCAGCCGAAGTGCCGTTCCTCGCGGCGCAGCAAGGGGCCTTCCCGCGCAGCATCGCCCGCCAGAATCGCCACAACGCGCCTGCGGCATCGCTATGGCTCACCAACGCTAGCGTTCAGGTCTGTCTGATTCTGATTGCCGTCACCGGCGCCGATTACAATACCTTGCTGACCATCGCGTCCGAGATGATCCTCGTGCCCTATCTGCTGGTTGGCCTTTACCTGATCAAGGTGGTACGCGGCCAGCAGAAACCGTTATTGATGCTGACCGGCATCGGTGCCAGCCTGTATGGCATCTGGCTGCTGTACGCCTCTGGTCCACTGCATCTGCTGCTTTCGGTGGTGCTGTACGCGCCGGGCGTGTTGCTGTTTCTCTATGCGCGCCGTGGCGGCCGTGCCAGCAACGCGCTGTCACAGCTGGAACGTATCGCGATTATGATGTTGATGGCCGCGTCCCTGCCCGCCGTGTGGCAGCTGGCGAATTAATGCGGCTTGCCGGGAATGGTGACACATAGCAGGTCGCCCTGCTGTGTCAGGTTGAGCGGCTTACGGTATTCATGATGGATAGCGTCAAGCTGCTCCGCCGACAGCGGATAAGGTAACTGGATATCAAAGCGGCTGATGTGCTGCTGTTCAGCAAGGGTAATCAGGCGAGCAATGTTAATCTCGTCACTGACCTGGGTTGAAATGATTTGTAATGCTAATTCTTTCAGATGGTCATCGCTGGCCTGTAAACTGTGCGCTGATTTACGGGTGACCATGCCGAAAATCGGCAACACGCCATAGATAGCGTCGACGAAGCTCCAGCGTTTTTTACACGAGGCGGAAAGGAAATCACTGTAATTGAAGCAGATGCGGTCACTGTATCCGGCTGAAGCCAGCTCTTTATCAGACACCCTCGCACTCCTCCTGTTTTTCATTACGGTTCCGAACCTTGCGCTACAACGCGTCGGTAATAATGGCACATTTCACCGTGCGGATACCAGAGAGCAAAGGATATTTCGTGCTGTAGCATAGAGCTGAAAGGCCGAAAAAGCTATGCTGCTGTCCATACTCACCAGTCGCAGTGGATTATGAACAAGATTGTATATGTGGAAGATGAACCGGAAGTCGGCGAACTGATTGCCGCCTACCTTGGGCGTCATGATATTGACGTGATCGTGGAAACGCGCGGCGATCGCGCTGAAGCCACCATTGCCGCTGCGGATCCTGACCTGGTGATGCTGGATATCATGTTACCAGGGAAAGACGGTATGACCCTGTGTCGCGACTTACGCGCCAGCTGGCAAGGCCCGATTGTGTTGCTGACCTCGCTGGATAGCGATATGAACCACATTCTGGCGCTGGAAATGGGTGCCAACGACTATATTCTCAAAACCACCCCACCCGCTGTGCTGCTGGCACGCCTGCGTCTCCATTTACGCCAGGCGCATATCGGCCAGCCGGAAATCACGCCGGCGGTCCAAAGCTCGCAAAAAGTGTTGCGCTTTGGCTCGCTGACCATCGATGCGCTGAATCGTCAGGTCACGCTGTTTGATGAAAACATCACCCTGTCGACCGCTGATTTCGATCTGCTGTGGGAGTTGGCGAACCACGCCGGACAGATCCTCAATCGCGATGCGCTGTTACAAACCCTGCGTGGCGTCAGCTATGACGGGATGGATCGCAGCATTGATGTGGCAATTTCGCGCCTGCGCAAAAAATTGTACGACAGCGCAACCGAGCCGTTTCGCATCAAAACCATCCGTAACAAAGGTTATCTGTTCGCGCCGCAGGCCTGGGATACCCGAACCGCATGAGAAAGCTCTTTATCCAGTTCTATCTGCTGCTGTTTGTCTGTTTTCTGGTGATGACCCTGCTGGTTGGGCTGGTGTACAAATTCACGGCCGAACGCGCCGGACGCCAGTCGATGAACGATTTGATGGCCAGCTCACTGTTTCTGATGCGCAGCGAGTTGCGCGAGATCCCGCCGCATGACTGGAACAAAACCATTCGTAGTCTCGATCTCAACCTCTCGTTTGACCTGCACATCGAGCCAATGAGTAAATATGAACTTGATGAGCTGAATATGAAGCGGTTGCGCGCGGGGGAAATCGTCGCGCTCGACGATCAATACACCTTCCTGCAACACATCCCGCGCAGCCACTATGTGTTGTCGGTCGGCCCGATCCCTTATCTGTTTTATCTGCACCAGATGCGCCTGCTGGATATCGCGCTGCTGGCGTTTATCGGCATGTCGCTGGCATTGCCGGTGTTTATCTGGATGCGCCCGCACTGGAAAGAGATGCTGCGGCTGGAAAAAGCCGCGCAGCGCTTCGGCCGCGGCGAGCTGGACGTACGTACCCATTTCGACAGCACCTCCAGCCTGTTCCGTCTCGGCGTGGCTTTCAACCAGATGGCTGATAACATCAACACGCTGGTCGCCAGCAAAAAGCAGCTGATTGACGGCATCGCCCACGAATTACGCACCCCGCTGGTACGCCTGCGTTACCGCCTGGAGATGAGCGAAAACCTCAGCGAAAGCGAATCTGCCGCGCTTAATCGTGACATCGGGCAGCTGGAGAGTCTAATTGAAGAGTTGCTCACCTATGCACGTCTTGACCGCCCTCGGGTCGACCTGAGCCTGAAATCGTTCGATCTTGCCGAATGGCTGCGGCTGCATATTGAAGATGTACAGGCGATCAATCCGCAGGCGCAAATCGATCTCGACATTCCGCAACGTGAAAACTACGGCGTTGCCGACACCCGTTTGATGGAACGCGTACTGGATAACCTGGTCAACAATGCGCTGCGCTACGCCCAGTCACGGTTGCGTGTCAGCCTGTGGTTTGACGGCAGCGTTGGTTGTTTGCAGGTGGAGGATGATGGCCCCGGCATCCCGCAGGAAGAACGCGAACGCGTGTTTGAACCCTTTGTACGACTCGATCCCAGCCGCGATCGCGCCACCGGGGGTTGTGGTCTGGGGCTGGCGATTGTCCACTCCATCGCGCTGGCGTTGCAGGGCAACGTCACCATTGAAAGCAGCCCGCTGGGCGGAGCCAGCGTTCGCTTTTGCTGGCCGGTTGACTTACCGTTGCGGGAAATCCCCTCGCGCTTAACTTAACAAGGAGTTTGCCTGTGTCCTCAGCTTATCAGGAACTTAGCCGCACTTTTCTGCGCCTGTCTCGTTTTGGTCATTTAGGTGCCATTGCTGGCGTAGATATGCAAACCGCCATGCCAGCCGGAGGCAGCCGTGCCCGGGGTGAAGCGATGGCGGAACTGAGCGTGTTTATGCACGAACTGCTGACCGATAAACGCCTTGGTGGCCTGTTCGCGGCGGCGCAGCAGGAGTCGCTCAACGATGTTGAGCAGGCAAACCTGACGGAAATGCAGCGTGCCTGGCAGCAGGCTACCCTGCTGCCCGCCTCGTTGGTGGAAGCCAAGTCTCTCGCGGGATCACGCTGCGAACATGCCTGGCGTACCCAGCGTCCGGCCAACGACTGGCAAGGTTTCTCCGCCAATCTGAAGGAAGTGGTGAAATTAAGCCGCGAAGAAGCGCAACTGCGCGCCGAAGCGTCAGGTATCTCGCGCTACGATGCCCTGCTGGATGTGTTCGAACCGGGGATGACCAGCGCCCAACTCGACCAGACGTTTGGTGATTTAAAAAGCTGGCTGCCGGATCTGCTGCAAAAGGTGGTGGCAAAGCAACAGCATCAGACCACCCTCGCCCCGGTTGGTCCCTTTGCCATTGAGGCACAAAAGCAGCTTGGCCTGAGCCTGATGGCGACGCTGGGCTTCGATTTTAATCATGGCCGCCTCGACGTCAGCGCTCACCCGTTTTGTGGCGGGGTACCCGAAGATGTGCGTATCACCACGCGCTACAACGAGAATGACTTCCTCAGCGCCATGATGGGGGTGATCCACGAAACCGGTCATGCCCGTTATGAGCAAAACCTGCCGCAGCAGTGGCGCGGCCAGCCGGTCGCGCTTGCGCGTTCCACGGCGATGCATGAATCGCAGAGCCTGTTTATGGAGATGCAACTTGGACGCAGCCGCGAGTTTCTCCAGCATATCCAGCCGCAGGTTATTGCCCTGATAGGTGATCAACCTGCCCTGAGCAGTGAAAACTTTATTCGGCTGACCCAACGCGTGAAGCCTGGTTTCATTCGCGTCGATGCCGATGAACTGAGCTATCCGGCGCATGTCATCCTGCGTTACGAAATCGAACGCGCATTGATTGAAGGCGAGATTGAAGTTGATGACATTCCGGCGCTGTGGGACGAAAAGATGCAGCAGTCGCTGGGTATCGACACCCGGGGTAATTACCGCGACGGTTGCATGCAGGATATTCACTGGACAGACGGTGCCTTTGGCTACTTCCCGACTTACACCCTGGGCGCAATGTATGCCGCTCAACTGTTCCAGGCGGTTAAACGCGCGCTTCCACAGATTAGCGAGCTGATTCAGCACGGCGAGCTGCAACCGGTGTTTGACTGGCTGCAACAAAACATCTGGCAACACGGCAGTCGTTTCCCCACCCAACAGTTACTGGTGAACGCCACCGGAGAAACCTTAAATCCGGCCTATTTCCGTCAGCATCTTGAACAACGTTACCTGACTGATTAAACTGCGCGGCGTTTTCGTAGCGGCGCGATTCATCGCGCCTTTTTCGCCGTATAAACACCCGCGCGATAAATCGCGCCGCTACCTTTGTACATTCCGTTACACGCCGATACCAATCCCTCACGGAAAGAACTGTTGCGATTACATATAGTCATTTCACCGGCCCCGCAGTGGGCTACACATGAAAAAATAGTTCGAGGAATTTGCAATGAAAAAATTATTTGCGCTGGTGATCGCCGCTGCTATGGGTCTGTCTTCTGTAGCTTTCGCAGCTGAAACCACTGCTACTCCGGCTCCGGCTGCTGCTGCAACCACTACTGCTGCACCGGTTAAGCACAAAGCAACTACGCACAAACACAAGAAAGCCGCTGCTCAGAAAGCTCAGGCTGCCAAGAAGCACAAAAAAGTAGCTAAGAAAGCCCCGGCTGCACAGAAAGCTCAGGCTGCTAAAAAGCACCACAAAAAAGCAACCAAACCAGCTGCACAGAAAGCCCAGGCTGCTAAAAAGCACCACAAAAAAGCAACCAAACCGGCTGCACAGAAAGCCCAGGCTGCTAAAAAGCACCACAAAAAAGTAACTAAACCAGCTGCACAGAAAGCTCAGGCTGCTAAAAAGCACCACAAAAAAGCGACCAAAAAAGCCGCTAAATAAGGTTGCCTTCGCGCGCCCGACCTTGCATTAATGATTGAAAACACCCGGTTCTGCCGGGTGTTTGTTTACTGGAGTAGCGGAATATGGTGCGTCGCTATCGCTTCGAAATCATTTTGATTGTGGTGATCCTGTGCGGCATTGTCGCAGCCAGTTTTTTTATTTAGTCGTTGTAGCGTGCTGATTATTCCAATATTTCTCCCTTTTTTACCGCTCTCCGACTATAGTTATCGCTCAAGCGTGATGACAAAAACCTCTACTTATTCTCGCCATTGAGAGAACTATGCGCCTGGCTATCCTGTTATTTGTTGGTATTTTCAGCTTTAACCTCGCAGCACATGCCGATGATGAAGACGGGCCAAGCCCTGATGACATCAAAACCCTGTTCTTTGGCAAGGATCACCGCAAAGCGATCAGCGATGTCAGCGCTGCCCCCTGGGACGCCATTGGTCAACTGGAGACCGAAAGTGGCAACCTGTGCACCGCGACGCTGATCTCTGCCCATCTGGCGCTCACCGCCGGTCATTGCCTGCTCACCCCGCCCGGTAAGTTCGATAAACCGGTGGCGTTGCGTTTTATGGCAGGCAGCAAAGGCTGGCGTTATGAAATCCATGATATCGACGCCCGCGTCGAACCGTCGCTGGCGCGTAAGTTAAAAGCCGATGGCGAAGGCTGGATCGTCCCGCCTGACGCCGCCCCTTATGATTACGGTTTGGTGATTCTGCACAATCCACCCTCGGCGATTACCCCGATTCCCTTGTTTGATGGATCACGCGGCGATTTAACCGATGCGTTGAAAGCCACCGGTCGTAAAGTGACACAGGCGGGTTACCCGGAAGATCATCTGGATACGCTGTATTCACACAGCGATTGCCTGGTGACTGGCTGGGCGCAACGCGCGGTGCTATCGCATCAATGCGATACCCTGCCCGGCGACAGCGGTTCACCGTTGTTGCTGAAGAAAGATGATGGCTGGCAGCTGATTGCGGTACAAAGCTCGGCACCTGCCCCGGCCGACCGTTATCGTGCGGATAACCGTGCGATTGCCGTCACCTCGTTCCGGGACAAGCTGGAAGCATTAGCGCAATAGCATTGCGCTAATGCCCCGTATCGGCGCGATAAATCGCGCCGATACGAAGGTCATCCCATCTGCTCCATAGTCTGCACAATACGCTTATCCGAAATCGGATAAGGGGTGCCCAGTTGCTGGGCAAAGTAGCTGATACGTAATTCTTCCAGCATCCAGCGAATCGCCAGCACCTCTGCATCATCCTGACGTTGCGGCGGCAGCTTGTTACGCCAGCTCTGCCACGCCTGCTCCACCGCCTGCACTTTCAACATCCGCGCCCGATCGCTGTGCGGGTCCACCGGCAGCTTCTCCAGACGGCGTTCGATGCCCTGCAAATAGCGTAAGGTATCCGCCAGCCGCTGCCAGCCATTGCCGGTGACGAAACCACGGTATACCAGGCCATTCATCTGATTTTTGATATCAGCCAACGCCAGCGCCAGCGACATATCCACCCGGCCCTTCAGGCGTTTGTTGATATTGAATACGCAGGTCAGAATCTGCTCCACCTGCTTCGCGATGGTGACCACCGTTTCATTCAGTTCGGCACGCACTTTGTCACGTAGCTGCTCGAAATTCTCCTGCTGCCACGCCGGACCACCGGCTTCACCCATCAGCTTATCCACGCCACAGGCGATGCAGTCATCAATCAGATCCAGCACTTTGCCGTAAGGGTTAAAATACAGACCGAGCTTGGCTTTGTTCGGCAGCTTCTCATGCAGATATTTGATCGGTGACGGGATATTGAGCAGCAGCAAACGCCGCTGACCGCGCCACATCATCTTTTGTTGTTCCTGTTCACTGTCGAACAGGCGGATGGCAACGCTGTCTTTTTCATCCACCAGCGCAGGCCAGGCTTTGACCTGATAACTGCCCCGCTTCTGTTCATAGCTTTGTGGCAAATCACCAAAGCTCCAGATATGCAGGCCGCTCTGCTCCAGCCCGTCATCCGCCACTTTCGACAGGGTTTCCTGTACTTTGCCTTTCAGCGCCTGCTTCAACTGATGCAGGTCCTTGCCTTCCTGCAACTTACGGTTGTGTTCGTCAACCACGCGGAATGTCATTTTCAGGTGATCGGGCACCTGATCCCACTGCCAGGCTTCGCGGTCAATGGTGACACCGGTCATGCGGCGGAACTCACGCTCCAGCGCATCCAGCAACGGCAGCTCCAGCGCCGTAACGCGTCCCAGGAAGGCCTCAGCATAGTTCGGGGCGGGCACCAGATTACGTCGAACCGGTTTCGGTAATGACTTAATCAACGCAATCACCAGCTCGCGGCGTACGCCCGGGATCTGCCACTCAAAGCCACCTTCCTCCACCTGATTGAGTAGCGGCAGCGGAATATGCACCGTCACCCCGTCAGCATCTGCGCCCGGTTCAAACTGGTAACTGAGTTTCAGCTTCAGGTTGCCCTGATGCCAGAAATTCGGGTAATCGAGTTGGCTGACCTTTTCCGCGCCATCTTTGATCAGCATCTGCTTATCAAAACTGAGCAAATCCGCGTTTTCTTTGCTGGCCTTTTTCCACCAACTGTCAAAATGGCGCGCGGAAACCACCTCGCTGCCGATACGTCGGTCGTAGAAAGCAAACAAGGTTTCATCATCAACCAGGATGTCGCGGCGGCGTGATTTATGTTCCAGGTCTTCCACTTCGCTACGCAGTTTTTGGTTGCTGCGGAAGAAGGCGTGACGGTTCTGCCAGTCCCCCTCCACCAGCGCGTGACGGATAAACAATTCACGACTTAGCTGCGGATCAATCTGGCCGTAGTTGACCTTGCGCGCCTGTACAATCGGCAAACCGTACAGCGTCACTTTTTCACTGGCCATTACCGCGCCCTGGGCTTTTTCCCAGTGCGGTTCGCTGTAGCTGCGCTTCAGCAAATGCTGCGCCAGTGGTTCGATCCATTCAGGATCGATGCGTGCCGCAATGCGTCCCCACAGACGGCTGGTTTCCACCAGCTCCGCCACCACGGTCCACTTGGGCGGCTTCTTAAACAGCCCGGAACCGGGGAAGATGGAGAAGCGGGCGTTGCGGGCTCCGGTAAACTCTTGTTTTTCTGCGTCTTTCTGCCCGATATGTGATAGCAAGCCCGTCAGCATCGCGCAGTGTACTTCTCGATAAAGCGCAGGTTCGCTGTTGACCGGCATACCTTGTTCACGCACCACCTGACGCAACTGGGTATAAATATCCTGCCATTCACGCACACGCAGATAGTTGAGATAGTCGCTTTTACACTGGCGACGGAACTGATTGCCCGACAGCGCCTTTTGTTGTTCCTGGAGATAGTTCCACAAATTAACGAAAGCGAGAAAATCTGACTCTTTGTCAGCAAATCGCCGATGTTTTTCGTCCGATGCCTGCTGTTTCTCCACCGGACGCTCACGCGGATCCTGAATCGACAGCGCAGCGGTGATGATCATCGCTTCACGTACGCAGCCAAATTTCTGCGCTTCCAGCACCATGCGCGCCAGACGCGGATCGACCGGCAGCAACGCCAGTTGCCGTCCTGATGCCGTCAGTTTGTAGTGACCATCCTCATTGACGGTGATCGCCCCCAGCTCCTCCAGCAGACGCACCCCGTCCTGGATATTGCGCTTATCCGGTGCTTCGACAAACGGGAAGGCAGCGATATCGCCCAGCCCGAGCGCAGTCATCTGCAAAATAACCGACGCGAGGTTGGTACGCAGAATCTCCGGGTCGGTAAACTCAGGACGGCTGAGGAAATCGTCTTCTGAGTAGAGACGGATACAGATACCTTCCGAGACGCGACCACAGCGGCCTTTACGCTGATTAGCCGATGCCTGGGAAACCGGCTCAATCGGTAGGCGCTGCACTTTGGTGCGGTAGCTGTAGCGGCTGATACGTGCCGTGCCGGGGTCGATAACGTACTTAATACCCGGCACGGTCAGTGAGGTTTCCGCCACGTTGGTCGCCAGCACGATGCGGCGTCCACTGTGCGACTGGAACACCCGGTTCTGTTCGGCATTCGACAATCGCGCGTACAGCGGCAGAATCTCGGTATGCGGCAAGTCGCGCTTCATCAGCGCATCGGCGGTATCGCGAATTTCGCGTTCACCACTCATAAAGATCAGGATATCACCCCGACTTTCCTGTCCCAGTTCATCCACCGCATCGAAAATAGCCTGAAGCTGGTCACGATCGGTATCCTCGGCTTCTTCAACCACAGGACGATAACGCACCTCCACCGGGAAGGTGCGCCCGGAAACTTCAATCACCGGCGCATTGTGAAAATGGCGTGAAAAGCGCTGGGGATCGATGGTCGCCGAGGTGATGATCACCTTCAAATCGGGACGGCGTGGCAGCAATTCGCGTAGATAACCGAGCAGAAAATCGATGTTCAGGCTACGTTCATGCGCTTCATCGATGATGATGGTGTCATATTGCAACAACAGGCGATCCTGCTGGATTTCTGCCAGCAAAATACCGTCGGTCATCAGCTTCACCTGGGTGGTGTCGCTGACCTGATCATTAAAACGCACCTTGTAGCCGATGCAACCACCGAGTGACGTCTCCAGTTCATCCGCGATGCGGTTCGCTACGGTGCGCGCCGCCAGACGGCGGGGTTGGGTATGACCAATCAACCCTTTAACCCCACGGCCCAGCGCCAGACAAATCTTCGGTAACTGCGTGGTTTTCCCCGAACCCGTTTCACCGGCAACAATCACCACCTGATGGTCGCGAATCGCTTCAGCGATCGCCTGCTGCTTCTGGCTGACCGGCAGATTTTCCGGAAAGGTAATGCGCGGCGTAGCCGCCATACGTTGCGCCACGCGCTGCTCCGCGAGGGTGAACTCGGCGGCCAGTTCGGTCGCAATCCCCTGTTGTGCTTCAGGATTTTTTACTTTTGTCGCGCCCTGGAGTCGCCGTTGTAACCGTTGGCGATCGCGTAACATCAGGTTATCAAGTCGCGTCCAGAGCGGCGCTAAAGGAGAAGTAACGGATGATGACATAGTAATGAGTTACCTGTTGTGGCAGGGCAACCGGTGCGCTGCCGGCCGAAAATCACGGCGGATTCCATCAAATAATGGACGGCATCATAGCATAATTTGCCCCTGCCGCCCTGACCGCGCGTGCGGCCTTATTCAATAAATTCGAACATAGCTCTCGAAATATTGCGCTTTTCACCGCAGGGGGATCTCCGTAGAGTGTAACGCATTGAGCGGTAAGCCTTCCGCGTAACAAACAGGAAAACACCATGAGCAAAGTATTAGTTCTGAAATCCAGCATCCTAGCCGGTTACTCTCAGTCCAACCAACTGGCTGATTTCTATGTTGAACAGGCACAGAGCAAAGGTGATACCGTCACCGTTCGTGACCTGGCCGCGAATCCGATCCCGGTTCTGGACGGTGAGCTGGTGGGTGCGCTGCGTCCGTCTGATGCACCGCTGTCTCCGCGTCAACAAGAAGCGCTGGCTCTGTCAGACGAACTGATTGCTGAACTGCAAGCTCATGACGTCGTAGTTATCGCTGCGCCGATGTACAACTTCAACATCCCGACTCAGCTGAAAAACTACTTCGACCTGATTGCCCGTGCTGGCGTGACTTTCCGTTACACCGAAGCAGGCCCGGAAGGTCTGGTGAAAGGTAAACGTGCAGTGATTCTGTCCAGCCGTGGCGGCATCCACAAAGATACCCCGACTGACCTGCTGACGCCGTACGTTAAGCTGTTCCTCGGCTTCATCGGCATCACTGATGTGAACTTCGTGTTCGCAGAAGGTATCGCTTACGGTCCGGAAGTGGCGACCAAAGCGGCCAGCGATGCGAAAGACGCGATCAAAGAGATTGTTGCTGCGTAAGCTTTAAAAAAGAATGCTATCTTTTTGCCGGGCCTGAGTGCCCGGTTTTTTTTGGCTATTTGCGCAACCATTGTCCATTGATGCCCTGCACATATTCGCCAGCACCGGCACGATCCACCAGTTTTTCCCCGGCAATGCGTGCCACCTCACCGCTGGTGAGATTGTTCTGCTGCGCCACGCGTTGATATTGCTGGCTGCGTCCCTCATTGATACGTTTCACCAGCGCCAGGGTTTCGCTGTCCTGCTGACGCGCCGCAATATAACCGCTCAGGGTTTCGCCTACGCGCCCCTGCTGACGTGCCTGATCAAGCGTCAGTGCCCAGGCGGAAGGTACCAACAGCATCGCCAGCAACCACGCGATTCCTTTTTGTTTCATCGCTGCCCTCCTCAAAATAAACCGCTCTGATTTTTCAGCAGCGCTTCCACATCTTTATCGACCTTGATGTGGATTTCATGCTCGATTTTCACATTCATATTGATGGTGATTGGCTCTTTCGGCGCAGCAACTTCAATGCGCGGCACACAGCCGATCAGCGGCAGCCCGGCTGCCAGCACCAGTAATGCCCTCAGGCTCATGGTTGGGGATCCTTCTTGGATGGCAGGGTGGCGTTTTGCTCCACCCAGGATTGCAAATTATCGCCAAAGCGCAGGCTGCGCCACAGCTGGAACAGGTTTTCCTGATGACGGTAGTTAAGATTGACCGACTGCCGCCGGTTGCTGAACTGGCTGGTGCCCTTTACCTCAGATTGCAGAGTCAGATTGCCAAAGTTATCCAGATCCAGCGTGGCCCATGAGCGGGAGATCTCCATATAGCGCAGCCAGTCCATCGCCGCGCCTGCGGCAATGTTGTTTGTGGTGATGGCATCGGCCATATCTTTATCCATGCGAAACGTCAGTGGTCCCCCATTGGCAATCCAGCCTTTTTCAATCAGCCAGCGCGGATTGTTGACCCACAGCGGCAGCTCGCCATTCACCTTGCCGGACATAGCAAATTGCTTTGGTTTGATGGCGGTGATCAGGCGGCTGAGATCAATGTCACGCAGAGAAATCAGCGCCGCTTCGTGCTGCGGCAGGCGCAGTTCTGGCAGGCTGACATGGCCGCCCAGCAGGTCAAGATTGACGTTAGATAGCCGCAACGGCTGACGTTCCTGCCACGGATAATGCCCCTGTAAATCGGCGGTGATGTTCTGCAAGGCAAACTGGTTTTTTATCTCGGCAATGCGCAGAGAAACCGGCCCACGTCGTCCCAACTGCCACTGGTCGGCCTTCAGTCGAAACGGCAGCGAGAAATCGATGCCGTTGATTTCGCTATCCGGCATCCAGACGCCGCCATTTTTCACTGTCCAGTGACCACCCGCCTCGAAACCTTGATCGGTAGCGGCGGAGAAAGCCACTTGTGCCTGAAGTTGACCAGACTGAATGCGCATCTTCAAATCGCTACTGAGCAACGGCTGAAATACCGCCAGCGATTGTGCTGGCCACCAGGCCTGGCCGCGCAGACGCTCACCATCCCAGCGACCATTCACCCGCAACGGACCGATCTCACCCGCCTTAAGCTGGCCATGCCAGATAAACTGACTGGGGTCGCTGCCTTTGGCCGCAAACTCAAGCTCTGACGGCGGCAACCAGCCGCCATAGCTGAAATGCGTCTGGCCGGATTTCAACACAAAGCCACCAGCAAAGCTGGGTTGCTGCGCATCGCGCTGCCAGCGTACCGGTGCGGTCAGGGTCAAACGCGGTTTGCTCACCTGCGCCATACCATATGCCAGTTGGTCAAATCCGGTGTCCAGCGTATCCAGGCTAATCAGGGTATCCTGCCAACTGCCGGTCCCTTTGACATCCCATTTGGCGTTGAGCGGCTGCATCATGCCATCGCCCCAGTAGCGCCAGTTCCAGCGTCCACTGTCCGGCCAGAATTGCGTGGCGCGCCCGTCGAGGTGCAGCCGCAAACGGCCAAAGCTGGGGTCATGGGCTTGCAGAATCGCCTGCAAACGTCCGTTAATCCCCTTGCTGCTCAGGGTCACGCCCGCCAGCGGCCAGCGCGCCTCATCCACCTCCAGCGTTGACAACAACCGACCACGCAGGCGCAACAAGGCACCCGGTTTCAACACCAGTTGCGGGTCGGTCAGCATCCCCTGCAACTCGCCGGGGATGGCGCCATATAATTGCAACCGGGCGAATTTGCTTTCGCCAGTAAGCTGGAACGGCAAGGCGCTGTTATTCAGGCTGAGCGTCCCTGGCCCGACACTCAACACCAGGTTGCCCTTGCCCCCTTTGCCTTGTGTCAGCAGGTTAAATCGTCCCTGAACCTGGGTGAGATCCAGTCCCTGCTGCCAGTCGGTTAAGGTCAATGCCAGACCGCCCGACAACGGCTGATCGGGCTGTGGCCAGCGCCAGTGTCCTTGGGTAATACGAATGTGTTGTTGATCGACCTGCCACGGTAGTTGCAGCAACGGCTGATCGTCGCCCTGCTGACTCACGGTTAACGTCCCTTGCTGCTGCTGCCAGTTCAGCGCCAGCCGCAGTGGCTGCGGCCATTGGCTCAGACTTGCATCCCCCGTTAACTCACCCGCGACCGGAAGGCCGTCGGCAAAGGTGGGCAGCGTCAGCGTACCCTGTAGATCCAGCGGTTTGGGGAGCAACGGTTGCGTTAGCGTCAACCGCGAGAGTTGCAGTTGTTGTCCTTGCAGACGGGCGTCAACGGTAAGATTCTCGCCCTGATAACGCAGTTGCTGTGCGGATTTATCCAGAGTGAGATCAAACTGCCCGGCATATTGCTGCCACGGCAGTAACACCAGTTGGTCGAGGTGGATATCCGCGCCGGGCAGCAATGCCTGCCACTGCGCCAGCGTACGTGGCGCATCGTTCGGGGTGGTGTTTTGCGGCAGCGATTGCAGGCAGTTGCTGTCGAGTTGTACCTGCCGGGCGTGCAGTTGCCAGCGATGCTGATGCCAACCGAGGCTGACATTGCTGACTTTCGCCAGCTCACAATCGCCCGCCAGGTAACGCACTGCCGGGAAATAGAGGCCACCCTGCTGCCAGCCTGGCGCGCCGTTCAGCTCCACGCGGGTATCTTCCGGCAGCCAGATGCCTGCCAGCCGGGGTAACCATTGCGTCACCGTCAGCAGCAGTCCCAGTAGCAGCAGTATCAGCGCCAGTAGCGCAGCAAGTGTTCGGCGAAGGCCCCGCGTCATGGCAGCTAACGTTCCTGTTCCTTACAAAATCCTGACGAAGATGATGGCATGTTATGCCGGGTAAATGAAGGTTTTACCCGGTGGCATGCGATCATTGCGCGCTGTTTCGACCAGAAAACGTTATCCTGTCCTCTGCCAACATGCCATTTTTCAGGAGCGAAACAATGAAAGTTGCGGTTTACAGTACCAAACAGTATGACCAGAAGTATCTTGAACATGTTAACGCCAGCTATGGATTCGAGCTGGTGTTCTTCGACTTTCTGCTGACGGAAACCACAGCCAAGAACGCCGTAGGCTGTGATGCGGTGTGCATCTTCGTGAATGATGATGGCGGCAAAGTGGTGCTGGAGGAGTTGGCCGCGCTGGGCGTGAAATATATCGCGCTACGCTGTGCCGGTTTTAATAACGTCGATCTGGAGGCTGCCGCCGCTCTCGGTTTGCAGGTGGTGCGTGTTCCCGCCTATTCGCCAGAAGCCGTTGCGGAACATGCAGTTGGCCTGATGATGACGCTCAACCGGCGTATCCATCGCGCTTATCAACGTACGCGTGATGCGAACTTCTCGCTGGATGGCTTAACCGGCTTCAATATGTACGGTAAAACTGCCGGGATCGTCGGCACCGGCAAGATTGGTGTGGCGGCGATGCGTATTCTGAAAGGGTTTGGTATGCGCCTGCTGGCGTTTGATCCCTATCCCAGCGCCCAGGCACTGGAATTGGGAGCCGAATATGTTGATCTCAAAACCCTGCTGTCACAATCGGATGTCATCACCCTGCACTGCCCGCTGACGCCAGAAAACCACCATCTGCTGAATGCCGCGGCCTTCAGCCAGATGAAAGATGGCGTGATGATTATCAACACCAGCCGTGGCGGCTTGATTGATTCACAGGCGGCAATCGATGCGCTGAAGCAGCAGAAAATCGGTTCACTGGGGATGGACGTGTATGAAAACGAACGCGATCTGTTCTTTGAAGATAAATCGAATGATGTGATTCAGGATGACGTGTTCCGTCGTCTCTCTGCCTGCCATAACGTGCTGTTTACCGGCCATCAGGCGTTTCTGACGGCGGAAGCATTGACCGCCATCTCCGAAACCACGTTAAACAATCTGGGGCAGCTGGAACGCGGTGAAACTTGCCCTAACCAGGTGAAAGCCTGACACCCGGCGCCTGCGTTAGCGGGCGCAGCTTCCACCGATCAGCGCCTGCTCATCGCAGCGACGGCCATTCGCCATCTGGCACATGCCGATGCGCGAACCATCTAACTGGCGTGAAAACGCCAGTGTTCCCCCGGCATTGGCACAGTTAGTTTCAGCCAATGACGACATCACCACCTGCGGTTGAATATGCGCAGCGGTCGCCTGTTGTGGCGGTTCATTATCACTATTGCTGCTGCAAGCGGAAAGTAACAGCGCAACACCGGCCAGCAGGAAGGAAGCGGCTTTCATCGATCAGGCTCCGGGCGGTTCGGGGGAAAAATTCGAACCAGCATATGTCAGGCGCAGCAAGGGGTCGAGAGGCGACACAGCTTTTTACAAAATTTTCTTTCACACTTTGCAACCAGAATTATCCTGATTAGCCTTTTTTCACCTCTTATCCGCACCCGTCATGATGTAAAAAGCAGCAACCTTAGTCAGTGGTGCGGCGAGCTACTGACATCACACGGATGAGAAAGTGATGCCTGCCCGCTTTGCTAGACTGAGATAATTAACCCCGGAAACTTTATGGCAATCCGTATCGCGCGATAAAGCATGACGTAATGTTTACGGGCATTCTCAGCGAAGCAAAGGACGATTTATGATTACCGTCGACGGCAATGGCGCAGTGGCTTCTGTCGCCTTCCGCACCAGCGAAGTTATCGCCATTTATCCCATAACCCCCAGTTCAACCATGGCTGAACTGGCCGATGGCTGGTCCGGGGAAGGCCGCCGCAATATCTGGGGCGATGTGCCACGCGTGGTTGAGATGCAATCCGAAGGGGGGGCGATAGCCACCGTGCATGGCGCGTTGCAAACCGGGTCGTTATCCACCTCCTTCACCTCATCGCAGGGTTTGCTGCTGATGATCCCCACCCTGTACAAACTGGCCGGGCAGTTGATGCCGTTTGTGCTGCATGTCGCTGCGCGTACCGTTGCCACCCATGCGTTATCCATCTTTGGCGACCACTCCGACGTGATGGCAGTGCGCCAGACCGGCTGTGCGCTGCTCTGCGCCTCCAGCGTGCAGGAAGCGCAGGATTTTGCCCTGATCGCCCAAATGGCGTCACTCAACAGCCGCATCCCGTTTATCCATTTCTTCGATGGCTTCCGTACCTCACACGAAATCAACAAAATCGTGCCGCTCAGTGACGAAACATTGCTGGCGCTAATGCCGCAGCAGGCGATTGCGCAGCATCGCGCCCGCGCCCTGACGCCGGATCACCCCACCGTTCGCGGCACCTCGGCCAACCCGGACACGTACTTCCAGTCGCGTGAAGCAACCAACCGTTGGTATGACGCCTGCACCGGACATGTCGAAAACGCCATGATGGCGTTTGCGGAACAAACGGGCCGCCGCTACCAACCCTTTGAGTTTTATGGCCATCCGCAGGCGGAACAGGTGATTGTCATGATGGGGTCCGGCTGCGGTACCGCTGAAGAGGCCATTGATGAGTTGCTACAACGCGGTGAGAAAGTCGGGCTGGTCAAGGTACGTCTGTATCGACCGTTCTCGGCTCAGCATCTGTTAAGCGTGTTGCCGACAACGACGCAACGTGTGGCGGTGCTGGATCGCACCAAAGAACCTGGCGCGCTGGGCGAACCGCTGTTTCTGGATGTGATGACCGCGCTGGCAGAAGCCTTTAGTCGTGGCGAGCGCAGCACCCTGCCGCAGGTGTGTGGCGGGCGTTATGGCTTGTCGTCGAAAGAGTTTGCCCCCGACGCGGTGCTGGCGGTGTTTCGTGCTCTGCAACGCCCACAGCCGCCTGCACGCTTCACCGTGGGGATTTATGACGATGTCACCCATCTCTCGTTGCCGCCTGAAGCCAACATTGTGCCGAATCGCGCCCATCTTGAAGCGTTGTTCTACGGGCTGGGCAGCGATGGCAGCGTCAGTGCCACCAAAAACAACCTGAAAATTATCGGCAACGCCACACCGTGGCAGGTGCAGGGCTATTTCGTTTACGACTCGAAAAAGGCAGGCGGGCTGACGGTTTCACATTTACGCGTCAGCCAGCAACCGATTCAGTCGGCCTATCTGATTCAGCAGGCCGATTTTATTGGCTGCCACCAATTACAATTTATCGACAAATATTCGATGCTCGATCAACTGAAACCAGGCGGCATTTTTCTGCTGAATACCCCTTATGCCGCCGATGAAGTGTGGCATCGCCTGCCGCAGGAGGTGCAGACGCAGCTCAACGATAAACAGGCGCGTTTTTATGTGATTAATGCAGCGCGAATTGCGCGGGAATGCCAGCTCGGCGCGCGTATCAATACCGTAATGCAGATGGCGTTCTTCCAACTGACACAAATTCTGCCAGGCGACAGCGCCCTGACCGAACTGCAAAACACCATCGCCCGCAGTTATCGCAGCAAAGGCGAGGAGCTGGTGCAGCGTAACTGGCAGGCGCTGGCAATGGCACAACAGGCGCTGGAAGCAGTGCCGTTGCAGGCGGTGGATGCGAGCAGCCCACATCGCCCACCGGTGGTTGCCGACAATGCCCCCGACTTTGTTAAAACCGTCACCGCCGCCATGCTGGCCGGACTGGGCGATAAGTTACCGGTTTCTGCCCTGCCGCCGGATGGCAGTTGGCCTACCGGCACCACGCAGTGGGAAAAGCGAAATATTGCGGAAGCGATCCCCATCTGGCAGCCCGACCTGTGTACCCAGTGCAACCATTGCGTCGCCGCCTGCCCACATGCTGCCATTCGCGCTAAAGTCGTGGCACCGGAAGCGCTGGAGGGTGCCCCCGCCAGCCTGGCGTCGCTGGATGTCAAATCGCGTGATATGCGCGGACAAAAATACGTGTTGCAGGTCGCTCCCGAGGACTGCACCGGATGTAATCTGTGCGTCGAAGTCTGTCCCGCCAGCGACCGCCAGCACCCGGAAATCAAAGCCATCAATATGCAATCGCGGCTGGAACACGTTGAAACGGAGAAAATCAATTATGACGCGTTCCTCGCCCTGCCGGAGATCACCGCAGAACAACTGGAGCGTATTGATATCCGTACCTCACAGCTGATTACCCCGCTGTTTGAATATTCGGGAGCCTGTTCCGGCTGCGGTGAAACGCCGTATATCAAGATCCTCACGCAGCTGTATGGCGATCGACTGTTGATTGCCAACGCAACAGGTTGCTCCTCCATCTACGGCGGCAATTTGCCTTCCACGCCTTACACCACCAACGCCGAAGGGCGCGGCCCGGCGTGGGCCAATTCGCTGTTCGAAGATAACGCCGAATTCGGCCTTGGCTTCCGCCTGAGTGTTGATCAGCAGCGCCAGCGTGCCCTGCGCTTGCTGGATCAGTGCGCCTCTGCGTTGCCAGCAGCGCTGGTGGCGGCTCTGAAAAGTGACAATGTCACCACATCGCAACGTCGCGAACAGATTAGTCAGCTACGTGCTGAGCTGAAGAATGCGCCGCACGCCGCTGCTCAGGCGTTAATCTCTGCGGCCGATGCGCTGGTCGATAAATCGGTGTGGTTAATCGGCGGGGACGGCTGGGCCTACGACATCGGTTACGGCGGGCTGGATCATGTGATGAGCCTGAGCGAGAACGTCAATGTGCTGGTACTGGATACGCAATGTTATTCCAACACCGGCGGTCAGGCGTCAAAAGCCACCCCGCTCGGCGCGGTCACCAAATTTGGTGAGCAGGGAAAACGCAAGGCACGTAAAGATCTCGGCATGGCGACATTGTTGTACGGGCATGTTTATGTGGCGCAGATTTCCCTCGGCGCGCAGTTGAATCAAACCATGAAAGCGATACAGGAAGCCGAAGCCTGGCCCGGTCCCTCGCTGATCATCGCCTACAGCCCGTGCGAAGAACACGGTTATGACCTGGCGTATAGCCATGAACAGATGCGCCTGCTGACCACCAGTGGATTCTGGCCATTGTATCGTTTTGATCCGCAACGCGCGGAACAGGGAAAAGCTGCGTTGTCACTGGATTCGCGCCCACCGACTTCCGAGCTGGAGCAGGCATTGATGAATGAGCAGCGCTTCCGCCAGTTGCAAACCGAACAACCGGAAGCCGCTGCGCAGTTGTGGCGGGATGCCAGCGAGGCCGCTAACCAACGTTATCAGCGGTTAGCGGAGCTGGCTGGCAAAGCGGAGAAAAGCGAGTGATAAACAAAGCCCGGCACAGATGGCCGGGCTTGATGATGATTAACAGGGCTTGAGTTGGGTGATTGCCATCTCCACCGCCCGGTTGGGGGAACCGGTTAATTCGCGGTAACGGAGTTGCAGATTTTGTAACTCCGTTGCCAACACATCTTTTTCTGTTGCCACGCCACGCTGTGCCAGTTCCAGATAACATTGACCGACTAACCGGCACGCTTCTTCAAAAACCATATCGTAAGTTTGCATCCGCCTCTCCTCACCCTTTAGAAACTAAAGTAACTCATGCCTTCATCCTGTCAGCGTGGCGCATGCAAAATCTTCGCGCAGATCAATAAATGCACAAATAATTCGGGCAAAGAATGCTGATCTTTATTCTGAGCGGTGATTAACCGGAAAAACGCGGCTTCTCCATACGGAATCCCAGCCCGATCAGGCGACCAAACACAAAACGCAGGAACGGGAAACGACGGATAAGGGTCGGCATCGGGCTTTTCTTACCGGGGTTGCGTTTATTGCTGCTCATTTTAATTTGCAGGAACTGGGTGGCCACCGTCGGGAACTGACGCCGCTTCTGGACTCTCGCCAGGTCACGCAGGGTGACATCTCCCCTGCGCAACGGCTGCGTCAGATAATTGGCGGCGGCGACCGCATCCTGTATCGCCAGATTCACGCCAACACCGCCAATCGGCGACATGGCGTGCGCCGCATCACCGATGCAGAGTACGCCGGGTTTCATCCAACTATCGAGGCGGTCAATACGGATCGACAGCAACTTAAATTGCTGCCAGTCGTCAATCTGAGACAGTCGTGCCACATCAAAGGGCGCGACTTGCGCAATCGCCGCCTTGAATGGCTCCAGACCCGCCGTTTGCAGCGCAGCAAACTCTCCTTTGGGGATGGTGTAGCCACATTGCCAATACTCACCCCGGTCTATAACGATAAAGTTTTGCCGTGGCCCTTTATGCCCCATGCCCCAGGTGGGATCGCCCTGCTGCTTATCCAGCCGGAACCAAACCACATCGCGCGACGCACCAAACGCCTGGCTGGTTAACCCGGCAGCGGCACGGACGGCGGAGTTTCGTCCATCAGCGCCGACCACCAGCTGCGATCGGATCTCCACCGGCCCCTGTTCGGTGATGGCGTGAATGCCACCCACGCGCCCCTGATTGTCGATGAAGCGATCAAACGTGGTGGATTGCAGCAAGGTAAATCCGGCAAAGCGCGCGCTTTGCTGTGCGAGAAAGTTGAGGAAATCCCATTGCGGCATAAAGGCGATAAAACGGTACTGGACGGGAAGGCGGGAGAAATCGGCCATCGTCACTTCCTGACCGGCGATTTCCGCCTGTAACTTTTCGGCACGCTGATGCGGCAGTTGCAGCAGTTCCTCCACCAGACCAAGCTGATGCATGATCTCCAGGGTCGAAGGATGAATGGTATCACCACGAAAATCACGCAGAAAATCGGCATGTTTTTCAATCACCACCACCCGCAGACCGGCACGCACCAGCAGATACCCCAGCATCAACCCGGCCGGACCGCCGCCAACAATGCAGCAATCGGTGTTCAGGATCGCATTCGCTTCAGGCTTCATTATCGCTCCTTGGTCAGCACCACCAGAGTTTATGATAATAATTATCATTTGTGTATAGCGATTGGTGCTGCGGGGCTTAATGTCCACCCATGACGTCATGGTCGTAATAATAAACGGCTCCCGATCCGACAGAGCCGTTTGGTATTCCTGAACTATTTTGCAATAACGGTGAAGAACCTCAGCCTCAGAACTCGACGCTTGCGCTGAGCACCAGGTTGCGCGTTTCACCTTCAGCAACGCGCAAATTGCCACCACTGGAGGTGTAATAATGCTTGTTAAACAAGTTGTTGAGGTTTAATTGTAAATGCGTTTTTTTACCCAGCAGTTGATTGTCCCAACCAATAAAACTGTCCGCGACGGTGTAAGCAGGCAGGGTGAAACTGTTGCTCGGATCACCCGCACGCGTGCCCATATAACGAACCCCGCCGCCGATACGGAAACTGCCCGGCAACAGATTGAAGCGCAGATCGTGGCTTAAATAGACCGCACCGGAATTTCGTGGTGCGTTTTGCAGACGGTTGCCATTATTAGTCGGGTCGGTTTTATCGTTAACGATTTTCGCCTCGTTGTAACTGTAATTGGCGCTAATATCCCAGTCAGGATAAATCTCACCGTTAACCTCTAATTCAATGCCACTGGAACGAGCTTTATCTACGGCATAGGTTCCATCGTTTAATGCTAAGGCAACATTGCGCTCATCTATACGGTAGAGCGCAACCGTGGCAAGCAGTGCCGGTGTCATCTGCCATTTGCTGCCGACTTCATAGGTCGTACCCTGTTCAGGAGCTTCAACGTCGCCGTTGTCATCCGGATTAGTCGATGGCGTAAACGATTTACTCAAACTGCCATAGAAAGATACTGTCGGTGTCAGCTTATAAATCAGCCCTGTTTGAGGCAAAAACTTATTACCTTCATCGCTATAAGTCAGTGTGGAATCACTGCCTCTTGATTCGCGTTGTTCGAAGTGCTGATAACGGGCGCCAGCTACCACGGTCCATTGCGACGTCAGGTCAATATTGTCTTTAAAATAGACCGAGCGGTTGTGAATGCGATTGAGCAGATTACTGTCGGCAGTTTTTTCCGTACTGCTGTCGGTGATGGTTGCTAATCCATAAACCGGGTTGCTCAGAGTGAAGTCAGTATTTTTTGTACCGTTATAAGCGTGTGCACGGTAGGTTTGGTTCATTTCATAATCAGTACCGACCACCAGGTTATGCGTCATGCCAAATATTTCGGGCGTACCGATGGCATCCCACGAAACATATTTTGTTTTGTGGTTAAAGCCGCGGAAGGCATCTGGACGTCGCGTAACGACACCGGTGGTTGTATTAATGGCGGTGGTTGTCACGGTATTGCTGTTGTACTTGCGCTGGTTCATCCCTACGGTAACGCGGGTCGACCAAATGTCATTGAACTGATAATCCCAGTAGCTGTTGAAGGTCTGATTACGCCCCCACGCATGGTTGGAATAATCATCCAGCCGGGTTTTATAACCGATATTGATCGGTTTCCCATTAATAAATGCCGTGCCGCGATCGTACGGAATATCATACTGATAACTTTCATAGCTGATATTAAAACTGGCTTTTTCGCCATACCACTGTAATGAAGGTGCCAGCAGATTATGCTTTTCATTGCCGTATCCGCGCCAGTAATTCTGCGCTTGTTTTTCGGCAATCAGACGGAAAGCAAAACCATTGCCCAGTGGGCCGGTAATATCAATATTTCCTGCACCGCCTCCAGTACTGTTGTAGTGTCCACCAACAATGGTGTGCCACTCATATTGCGGTTTTTTACTCACGACATTAATCATCCCACCGGGATTTAAAATACCGTATAACAGCGAAGACGACCCTTTCAACACTTCAACGTGATCCGTGGTGGCATCAAGATTAAGTCCCTGGCTACTACGGATACCGTCACGGAACACAGAACCATCGGAGTTTGAACCAAAACCGCGGCGAACAATACCATCTTCCGTCTGGCCCAGCGTATTCGCCTGCGCAGCGCCACTAACAAAACGCATAGCATCGGACAGGGTGGTGGATTGATAATCACTCAGTTGTTTATTTGTCACCACGCTCACCGACTGCGCTTCATTCAGTTTAGAGGTGGGCGTTTTACTGGCGACCGACGTAGTTGGGCTGGAATATCCGGTGTCGGGTTGTTCGGTCTGTTGGGCGGCAGTCACCGTCAAGGTATTATTGTCGGTAGCGGCATAGCTGCCACCTGAAGAAATTAACGCACCACTATATACCGCAAGCCATATTTTCCCCAAAGGGCGCTTGTGGTGTTGAATATTTTTATATTCATTCATTTCTGATTTTTTTCCCTGGCAATTATCACAAACTGATTTTTCATACTCTGACGCAATCCTGTCATGCTGCCGGCTGTTGTTGCGCGGAAGTGCGTGATCGGCAGGTCCGGTATTGTTATCAAGACAAGGCGCAGTTGATAATGTAATTGATAATCATTCAAACATGAGGGGATGTAGTAGTAAATATAAATTTTAGCTTTTCCGCTACAGATGCCCTCTCCACTCCTCTGGCAACAAAATGGATGTTAACAATACAAATAAATATTTATATTTCATTGCTTTAAATTGAGATTACCTTGCCGGACAATCATCGACAAATTGAAATTAACCTTGCTTTTTTTGCCTGTATTTTTCGCTTTACTACTACATTCTATGCGCGCAGATCGCGAAAGATAATGATACTTATTACTTTTTGCAAGGGTGTATTCCACGTTACCAAACGGCTTATCGTTAACGTCACCCTTCAGCACCGAGCATGATCGGAGGCAGCCTGGAATGCTGCTATAAAACGTGCTGGCATTCGCCGCCGTAATCCGTACCATACGCGGCATACTTTTTGCCTGCTGGCTGATGCCAGCAGGTGCGGTCCCGTCGTTTATTGCGAATCAGATGGGGTTCGAGAATGCGCAGAGGGTGTACCAGATTAATGCTACGGGGATTGAAGAGATGAATAGCAAGCAGGTTAAAATACTGAACGCTACAGTCGCCTGGTAGTGGATAGTGCCCCCGTCATGCCCCTTTTGCTGAAAATCGCTGGCTGAGACAGTAAATAATGCAACATAATCAAGATAATACAAAAAAAGAGCAGTACAACCTGAACAAACTGCAAAAGCGTCTGCGTCGTAACGTGGGCGAAGCGATTGCCGATTTCAATATGATTGAAGAAGGCGATCGCATCATGGTGTGCCTGTCTGGAGGTAAAGACAGCTATACCCTGCTGGAAATTCTGCGCAATCTGCAACAAAGCGCGCCGGTTAACTTCTCCCTGGTGGCGGTCAATCTCGACCAGAAACAACCCGGTTTCCCGGAACATGTGCTGCCAGCTTATCTGGATGCACTGGGCGTTGAGTATAAAATCGTTAACGAAGACACCTACTCCATCGTTAAAGAGAAAATCCCGGAAGGAAAAACCACCTGTTCGCTGTGTTCACGCCTGCGTCGTGGCATTCTTTACCGCACCGCGACGGAACTGGGTTGTACTAAAATCGCGCTCGGACATCATCGCGATGACATCCTGCAAACCCTGTTCCTGAACATGTTCTACGGCGGCAAAATGAAAGGTATGCCACCGAAGTTGATGAGCGACGATGGTAAACATATCGTGATCCGCCCGCTGGCCTACTGCCGCGAGAAAGACATCATCCGCTTTGCCGAAGCCCGTCAGTTCCCGATTATTCCGTGCAACCTGTGCGGCTCTCAGCCTAACCTGCAACGCCAGGTGGTGGCGGATATGCTGCGTGACTGGGATAAACGCTATCCGGGACGGATCGAAACCATGTTCAGCGCGATGCAAAACATCGTCCCTTCGCATATGGCCGATATTAATCTGTTTGATTTCAAAGGTATTCAGCACGGTGATGCGGTGGTTGACGGTGGCGATCTGGCGTTTGACCGCGAATCGCTGCCGGTACAACCTGCGGGCTGGCAGCCGGAAGAGGAAGACGCACCCGATTTAAGCGCCCGTCTCGACGTGTTGCAGATTAAGTAATTTCTCCCGGCACAAAAAAAGGCGCGTCGCTTCGGCTACGCGCCTTTTTTATTAACGATGTGGCGGTGGATCAATGATCGGTGGATATTCGGGATCGTATGGCGGATCAGGTTCCGGCAACGGTTGTGGACGCGGAATCGGCTCCGGGATGGGAGGTGGATCGGTTGGAATGGGATCGGTGGCGTGGAAAGTTTGCATGCCCTTCTCCTGGTTGCGAATGTCCTTTAAGCATAGGAAAAGGTCACCGGCACTGGCAAACGGGCAAAAAAAAGCCGGCGGATAAGCCGGCGTTGTACGAATCAAATGTGCTATGCAGTAATTCAAAAAAGGAAGTAAGACAATATGGAGCGCAACGCCCATCGCTTGACGTTGCATTCACCTGCGAGAGAGAGTTTGCCCCTGTTGTCGGTTGCGGATATTGACGTCGATCAGTTTTTTTCCGCTTTTTTGCCCTTCTGGCCTTAATTTACAGCGAGTTACCTTTCGATAACCCATTGTTAACATTCGCAATGCACTTATAACCATTTACGCCGTCTTAACCACCAGGCGAGTCCCACCACCAACACCAGCAGTAAAAAACAGAAAACGCTGAAGCCCATATGCCACGCGCCACCCGGTATTCCACCAAGGTTGACACCAAACAGGCCGGTTAAAAAAGTGGTCGGCAGGAAAATCATCGCCAGCAGAGACATGGTGTAAGTACGACGGTTCATCGCTTCCGCCATCACCGACGCAATTTCATCGGTCAGCACGGCGGTGCGCGCCACACCGGCATCCAGATCGTCCAGTCCACGACCCAGGCGATCGGCGATATCCTGCATACGCCGCCGTTCATCATCATCCATCCAGCCGAGCTTCTCGCTCGCCAGTCGCGCATAGACATCGCGCTGCGGGGCCATATAACGTCGCATCACAATCAATTGCTTGCGCAGCAGCGCCAGCTCACCGCGTGGTGGGATCTGCTGATCCATCAGCGCATCTTCCAGCTCGATAATCTTATCGTGCATCTCTTCAATAAATTCGCTGGCGTGATCGGTAAGTGCATCACAAACGTCAACCAGCCAGCTACCACCGTCCACCGGACCGTTACCGTTTTGCAGATCGGTAAGCACTTCATCAATCGCGTACACCTTGCGACGTCGCGTCGAGACAATCAGTTTGTCATTAATAAACACCCGCATCGCCACCAGTTGATCCGGGCGCGAGTCGCTGTTGTGATTGACGCTGCGCAGCACAATCATAAAGCCATCACCCAGACGTGTAACACGCGGGCGCATGCTGTCGCCCGCCAGCGCATCACGCACCGAGTCGGGAATTAACGGGGTGTTTTGCAACCATTCAGCGCTTTGCTGCTGGGTGTAGTTGAGGTGCAACCAGCAGGGGCGCTCACAATTGACGACGTCAGTGTCCTCAATGGCGATCAATCCCCCCTGACCGTCAAGCTGACAAGCCACAATGGCATCCGAAACCTGCAATGCTTTACCTTCAATGACGTTCACGTACTCGCCTCTCTATCAAAATCAATACGATACAGTCTAGCGTGGCGGCGACGAGTTGCAATCTTCAGGCTGTGAGCAAACATGACAGGCGGCCAGAAAGGCCGCCAGAAAGGTAACTTAGTGTTTAGCAATCCACAGTTCGCGACTGTAGGCCACATCTTCCGGGTTGGTGATCGGGTAGCCCTTCACCCACGGCTTAATCAGACGCCCATTGGTGTACTGATAAATCGGCGCAATCGGGGCCTGCATCGCCAGAATTTGCTCGGCGCGGTTGTAGTCCTGATTACGCGCCTGCGCGCTCGTCTCGTTACTGGCTTTTGCCATCACCGCATCATAATCCGCGTTACGGAAACGCGCGATATTACCGGTATGACTGGAGGTCAGCAGGCTGAGGAAAGTGGACGGTTCGTTATAGTCCCCCACCCAGGAGGCACGGATCACATCGAAGTTGCCGCTGTTACGGCTGTCGATGTAGGTTTTCCACTCCTGGTTTTGCAGCGTGACATCAACCCCCAGATTCTTTTTCCACATCGACGCCACCGCGATAGCGATCTTCTGGTGACTTTCTGAGGTGTTATACAACAACGACAGGTGCAGCGGTTTAGCCGGACCATACCCGGCGGCACTCAGCAGCGCTTTGGCCTGAGCGTTTAACTCCTGCTGACTGTGCTGTTGCAGGTAGCTCTGCTGCGGGGTAAAACCTGCGGTGACATCCGGCGTGAAATGCCAGGCCGGTTTCTCACCGGTACCTAACACTTTTTCCGCGATGATGCGGCGATCGATAGTCCATGTCAGCGCTTTGCGCACCCGTACATCCGCCGTTGGGCCTTTTTCGGTGTTAAAGGCGTAATAGTAAGTGCCTAGCTGGTCCGGGGTATAGACCTGGCCCGGCAGCTCCTTCTTCAACAACGCATACATGTTTTTCGGGAAGGATTCGGTGATATCGATATCACCAGCACGGTAGCGTTTGGTGGCGCTTGATTCTTCATTGATGGGGATAAAGGTGACTTTGGTCAGCACCGAATGGGCGTCATCCCAATAATGCGGGTTGCGCACCAGCACAATTTTCTCGTTCACCACCCGCGACTGAAGCTGATAGGCACCATTGCCGACCAGCTTGCCCGGCGCCGTCCAGCCATCACCGGACTCGGCGATAACTTTTTCCGGCACCGGAAACAAAGCGGCATTGGCAACCATGCTCGGGAACCAGGGGACTGGTCGTGACAATGTCACCTTCAGTCGATTGCCATCCAGTGCCGTCACCCCAAGTTTATCGGCACTCATCTGGCCTTTGGTGATGGCCTCGGCATTTTCGATACCACTCAGGGCCGCGAACCAGGCGGAGGGGGAGCTGTTTTTCGGATCAACCAGGCGCTGCCAGCTGTACACAAAATCCTGGGCGGTCACCGGATCACCATTGGACCAGCGCGCATCTTTACGCAGGTTGAAAATCCAGGTTTTGTTGTCGTTACTGCTCCAGCTTTGCGCCACACCCGGCACGATATGACCTTGCGCATCCTGATTGGTCAGTCCTTCGAACAGGTCACGCATCACCTGGATTTCCGGCAGACCGACGGCCTTCATCGGGTCGAGCGAGGCGGGTTCATCTTTGATGTGGCGCACGATTTCCTGCACCGGGGCCAACTGCGCCCCGGATGGCACGGAAGCGGCCAACGCCGGTGTGATAGCACCGATAACCATTAAGGCGGCCAGGGTCTTGCGAAACGCTATTTTCATCACCACTCCTTTTACCCGAAAAAAGGCGGCTGCGAAAAAGGGAGGCGCCGCCAGCGACTTTTGGCACTTTATCGCAGATTGATGATTGATAAATAGCTATTTTCTGATGTGCTGTTTACCGTTATGTTGAGGCTGGAGCCACGGTCACACTTCGCGTCATGTCTTGAATTGTTGGCACATTAAAACACGCGCGATAAACCGCGCTGCTACGAGGAAGTTTGCTTATGTCGTCACTACACCCGCGCCCGTTGCGCGGCAAGCTGGATGCTGTCTGGCAACAATATGGGCAATCGGTATTGGGTGCCCCGCTGCTGTGGTTTCCTGCGCCAGCGGCAGACGCCGATAGCGGTTTGATCATTGCCGGTACCCACGGCGATGAGAACGCGGCGGTCGCCACCTTGTCCGGTGCCATGCGTACCCTGCCGGAATCCCTGCGCCGTCATCACGTTATTCTGGCGGTGAATCCTGACGGATGTCAGTTGGGGCTGCGCGCCAATGCACGCGGTGTCGATCTCAACCGTAATTTCCCGGCCGCCAACTGGCAAAGCGGTGACACCGTGTATCGCTGGAACAGCGTGGCGGATGAGCGCGATGTGGTGTTGTCGACTGGCGAGCATCCCTCTTCCGAACCGGAAACCCAGGCGTTGTGCCAGCTAATCCATCAACTTAAACCGCGCTGGGTGGTGACATGGCATGAACCACTCGCCTGCATTGACGATCCCCATCACAGCGAGCTGGCGCAGTGGCTGTCGCAGCAAACCCAATTGCCGGTGGTGAGCAGCGTCGGTTATGCCACGCCAGGTTCCTTCGGTAGCTGGTGCGACGATATCGGCCTGTTGTGCATCACCGCCGAAATGCCACCGATTTCGGTGGACGAAGCCACCGAAGTCTATCTGGAAACCATGATCAATCTGCTACGCTGGCAGCCGCAGGCATAAGCACACCGTTGGCAAAGCGTAACGACGGTTCCACATCTGCGGCCAGCCAGGTGGGGCCGTCGAGATCGGCGAATTGCGCCAGCGGCGTCAGCGGTAAGGCCGCCCGAATTGCACGCGAGGTGCACAGCATACAGCCGAGCATAATAGCGAAGCCCTGCTGCCGCGCACTGACCGCCAACGCCAGCGCTTCCGTCAGGCCACCGGTTTTATCCAGTTTGATATTCACCATGTCATAACGCCCGCGCAGGGCTGCCAGGCTGTCACGCGTGTGGCAGCTTTCATCGGCGCAAATCGGCAGCGGGTGGATAAAATTCGCTAACGTGGCGTCATGCGCGGCGGGCAATGGTTGCTCCAGCATTGCCACCCCGAGGTCGGCCAGCAACTGGCAGCGCGCCGCCAGACCTTCTGCCTGCCACGATTCGTTAGCATCGACAATCAGCGTGGCCTCCGGCACCGCGCTGCGAATGGCGACCAGACGTTCGCTGATAAAGTTATTATCCAGCTTGATTTTCAAAAGCTGCGCGCCATGTTGCCACAGCGCCAGCGCGCTACTGGCCATAGCGTCAGGGGTATCGATGCTGACGGTATGGGCGGTGACGATGCGCGATGCCAGAGTGACGCCACATAACTCAGCCAGGCTTTGCTGCTGTTGCTGGCGCTCCAGATCCCACAGGGCGCAATCAATCGCGTTACGTGCTGCGCCAGCCGGCAGCGCCTGCTGTAACGCCGCGCGCGTCATACCGTTCTGCAACGGCGTCAGCACCGAGGCAATCTGCGCCAGCACCGAGGCTTCACTTTCGCCATAGCGCGCGTAAGGCGTGGCCTCACCGATGCCGCGAACGCCATTTTCTTCCATTTCCACCACCACCACCTGCGCCTCGGTGCGGCTACCACGCGAAATCACAAAAGGGGAATGCAGCGGCCAGGCTTCCGGATAACTTTTTACCTTTCTCATTATTTCTCCTTAAATCCATCACTTAAATGCGAGCTGGCGCAGTTTCCGCTACGATTTGCCCTCGAAAACCCTTAAAAAATATGTCATAAACAACGGCTATACCTGTTCTGACCAAGTAAAAGTCAGATTTTTTCATCGTTAAAAGGAAATCGTATGTCTCAGAATGTTCACTTCCAGGGCAACCCGGTGCCAGTAGCAGGCCAGTTCCCACAGGCAGGCGCACAGGCTAAACCGTTCTCTCTGGTAGCTAAAGATCTCGCTGATGTGACCCTTTCTCAGTATGCAGGCAAACGTAAAGTCCTGAACATTTTCCCGAGCATTGATACCGGCGTTTGTGCCGCTTCTGTGCGCAAGTTCAACGAACTGGCTGGCAAAGCTGACAACACCGTGGTGCTGTGCATCTCCGCTGACCTGCCGTTTGCGCAGTCACGTTTCTGTGGTGCTGAAAGCCTGAACAACGTGGTGACGTTGTCAACGCTGCGCGGTGCAGAATTTAAAGAAGATTACGGTGTGGCGATTGCCGATGGCGCGCTGAAAGGCCTGACCGCCCGTGCGGTGGTGGTACTGGATGAAAACGATAAAGTGATTTACAGCGAACTGGTGAACGAAATCACCAGCGAGCCGAACTACGATGCGGCGCTGGCTGCACTGAACTAAGTCACGGCACTGACCCGTAGCGGCGCGATTTATCGCGCGTCTGATAAAGAATCGCGCGATAAATCGCACCGTTACGGGATCATTCCAGGTTATTCGCTGTCGTTACGCTTCTGGCTCAAGCCGTATTCACGTAACTTGTTGGCAATCGCGGTATGCGATACACCGAGTCGTTTCGCCAACTTGCGCGTACTGGGATAAGAAAGATACAGCCGCGTCAGGATTGAACGCTCAAAACGGCTGGTGATCTCATCCAGCGTACCTTCCATCGCCTCTTCCCCCATGGACACATCCAACGCCTGTTCCGGCAGGACGATATCCTGTGGGCGCAACTCGTACCCTTCCAACTGCGTCATCGCGCGATACAGCGCGTTTTTCAGCTGTCGCACGTTGCCGGGCCAACTGTAGCGTGTCAGGAAAGCCGTCAGTTGCGGTGACAGCCGCGGTCTTGGCAACCCCTGTTCATCGGCGAAGCGCGCGACAAACATCTCGGTCAACGGCAGGATATCCTGCGGGCGCTCACGCAGCGGCGGCAGATTGAGCGTCAGCACGTTGAGACGATAAAACAGGTCTTCACGGAATTCGCCGCGCTGCACCAGTTCCACCAGATTCTTTTGCGTCGCGCAGATCACGCGCACGTCCACATGCACTTCGTGTTCTTCACCCACCCGGCGGAAAGTACCATCGTTAAGGAAGCGCAGCAGTTTGGTTTGCATACGCGGTGACATCTCACCGATTTCATCCAGCAACACCGAACCGCCGTTAGCCTGCTCGAAGAAGCCTTTTTTGCCTTCCAGCGCATTGGGATAAGCGCCTGCGGCGTGACCAAACAGTTCACTTTCCGCCACGTCATCGGGCAACGAGGCGCAGTTCAGCGCGAGGAACGGCTTCTTGCCGCGCGCGCTGCGCAGATGGCAGGCCCGCGCCAGCATATCTTTGCCGGTGCCGGTGTCACCCACAATCAGCAACGGGGCATCGTGCATCGCCAGCTTGCGCGCCTGGTCCAGCACCTGACGCATTTTCGGCGTCACCGCGACGATATGATCAAACTCCGATTCATCCGTCACAGTCAGATTCTGCAACTGACGTCCCATGCGGGCGGTGGATTTCAGGGTGATCATTGCGCCAACCGGCTGATCGCTCTGGCCCTCTTCTTCCGCCAGATAGATTGGCCGTGCTTCCAGCAGGAAATCACGCCCCTGAATCACCACATGTTGCACTTCCGCTTCCACGCGATCGTTTTCAATCCAGCGTTGGAAGTTAAAACCGCTGATTAAGGAACCGGCATTCTGGTTGCGGATCTTTTGTTCGTCGAGGTTAAACAGGTTTTGTGCTGCCGGGTTAGCCAGTTCGACTTTGCATTTCAGGTCGATAGACAGCACTGGCTCCGGCATCGCCACCAGCAAGGCGCTGAGCGCACGGTGCTCGCGTTCTGACGGCATGTACGCCACGGTACGAACATCTGTCACGCCAGGTGTACGGCGGATCTCCGCCATCAGCGAACTGAAAGATTCGAATTCCAGGGCAGAAAAGTTGAGGTAGATACGGCCAAGCGGGGCAATTTCAATGCCGCGCAGGTCGATATTGCGTGCAACCAGCAGGTCGAGCAGCTCGCGCGCCAGACCGATACGGTCCTGGCAGAAAACTTCCAAACGCATTGCGATGGCCTTAATCAGGTTTTGATTTTAGTGATAATACGCTAACTTGCGACGCCTCAGAAGGGGCCTGTCAGGAAAAGTTGACAGTCAGAGGCAGGCGATGGGCAAAATTGTAACGGAACAACCACGATTAATCCCGTCAAAAATCACAATTAACAAAGAAAATCTCACCTTTCACAGACTTTTTAGTGTGAAAGGTGAGCAGGCAGCGATTATTTAGCACTCTGCCCTGCTTTGCCCTCACTTTTGCTCAGGGTTTCTTTCAACTGGCCGATCAGCTCGCGGCGGAAGTCACCCAGTCGCGGTTTATCATCTTCCAGCCACGGCAGCGGGCGGCACAACTCCATCGCTTTGATGCCAAGGCGTGCCGTCAACAGCCCGGCACCAATCCCCTGTGCGGCACGGGCTGACAGGCGAGCGGCAATATCCTGTGACACCCAATCCATACCCACTTCGCGCACCAGTTCAGAGGCACCGGCAAACGCCATATTCAGCAACACCAGACGGAACAGGCGCAGACGACTAAAATAGCCCAGTTCAATGCCGTAAACAGTGGCGATGCGGTTCACCAGCCGCAGGTTGCGCCAGGCGATAAACGCCATATCCACCAGCGCCAGCGGGCTGACGGCGATCATCAGCGTCGCTTCTGCGGCATGGCGACTGATTTCGCGCCGCGCCTGGCGGTCCAGCACCGGTTGCACCAGTTGGGCATACAACGTGACGATCTCGCGATCGTTATGGGTTTCATGCAACGCCGCGTGCCAGCGTTGCAACGCCGGATGCGCTTGATCGAGTTGGGCCTGCTGCGCCAGTTTTTCACAGAACGCGCGCGCCTGACCGATGCCGTGGCTGTGCAGCAACTCGCGCCCCACATCGCGCTCCTCCGCGCGCTGGCGCAAGCGATACAACCGACGCCACTCACCAGCCAACGCTCCGGCACCCGCAGCGACAATCAAGCCACCCGCCACGCCGCTGCCCAGCGCAAACCAGTCGTGCGTCAGCCAGGCATCATGCATCCACTGCACCCCCTGGGCCACCAGGCTAACACCAAAAATCGCCAGGCCTGCCCCCACCATTTTGCGCCACAGGCTGCGTTTCGGACGCAGGGCGGCTTCCACCGCTTTTTCACCCGCGCCCTCCTCCAGCGGCTCCTCTTCACGCAGAGCAAGAAAGGCTCCTTCGGCATCAGCGTCGAAGGTCTGCGCGGCACGCAGTGGTTTCTCCACGTTGCTTTCCAGTGGGCGGGCAAAATCAATCCGCGGTTTTAACGGGGTTTCATCGTTCATCGCAATTTATCTCCCAGTAAAAATTCCAGCGCGGCATCCATGCGAATATGCGGCAGTGGACGATCAACATCGAGCTGCTGCGGCCGGAACTGTTCAAACTGAAATCCCTGTTGCTGCCAGAAACTGTGGCCAGGCAAACGTGGCGGCACTTCGCCGGGATAAAATGTCAGGGCTTCGCCATCTTCAAGACGATGCCCGCGCAGCGCTGGCAGTTTTTCGCCCCGATGATCCACCAGCCCACTCTCGGTCGCCTGCACTGAGGCCAGGCCAAGACAATCCATGCTGATACCTTCGAACGCCGCGTTTTGCCACGCATCCTGCACCAGTTGTTGTAACAGCGACACCATATTGGCGTGCTGATCGGCGGTGATGTGATCGGCTTTGGTGGCCGCGAATAACAACTTATCGATCACCGGGGAGAACAGGCGGCGAAACAGCGTGCGTTGACCGTAATGAAAACTCTGCATCAGTTGCGTCAGTGCCAGTCGCATGTCATTAAACGCCTGCGGCCCGCTGTTCAGCGGTTGCAAACAATCGACCAGGACAATCTGACGATCAAAACGCAGAAAATGATGCTTGTAGAAGCCCTTCACCACATGCTGGCAATAGTAGTTAAATCGCTGCTGCAACATCGCGTAGTTGCTGCCTGCCGGGGCCTGGCGCTGGATGTCCTCCACCTGCGGCCACGGGAAAAACTGCAACGCCGGTGCGCCTGCCATGTCTCCCGGTAAAACAAAGCGGCCAGGCTGGATAAAATGCAGACCCTGGTTTTTGCATTGATTCAGATAATCGGTCCAGGCAGCGGCAATCGCCGCCAGCCGGTTTTCATCAGCAGGGGCATAGGGATCGAGATCGGCACACAGGCTGCGCCACTGCTGCGCCCATATCGCGCGATCGCCCTGCAACAAACCGAGCATCTGCCGCGACCAGCCCGCATAATCCTGTGCCAACATCGGTAAATCGAGCAGCCATTCTCCCGGATAATCGACAATTTCCAGGTACAGCGTGGCGGTATCTTTGAAATGCCGCAGTAGCGATTCATCCGGACGATAGCGCAGCGCGAGACGGATTTCGCTGACACCCCGGGTAGGTGTGGGCCAAATGGGTGGCGTGCCATAGAGCTGGGCCAGGCCTTCGTCATAGGTGAAACGCGGCGTACCCAATTCGCGCTGCGGCACCCGTTTCACGCCCAACAGACGCTCTTCGCGCACCACGCTGAACAGCGGCAATCGGGAGCCGCTGTGAACATGGAGAAGCTGATTAACCAGCGAAGTAATAAAGGCGGTTTTGCCGCTACGGCTCAGACCGGTCACGGCAAGGCGCAGATGACGATCGACACCGCGATTCACCAACGCCATCAATTCATTTTGCAGTCTTTTCATCGCTCTCCCTGATGAAGCGTGCTGACAGGCGGTTAAACACCTTGCTCAGCAACGGTTCCAGCGCGACCGCCAGTAACAGACGTAACGGACGACGCGCCACCGATTTTACCGCCCAGCCCGCAATGCCGCCAGGCGCGTAAGTGACTGCACTGATAATGATAAATTTCCCCGCCGACTTCAACGCCGGTGCTGCGCGGCGGCGCAGAGTAGAAAAACGTTGGTCAGACAAGGCAACCTCCAGCATCAGATTTGACGAAAACGACTACGCACACTGAATGTTTCCGAGGTGACGTAGCGTTCAATATCCCGCACATGGCGTTCATCGAATTTGAGCGCGTCATCCAGCTCATCCAGCAACTGGCTGGCGCTCGGCGCGCGGTCAGCCGGTTCATCATCGGGTTTCACATCCAGCACAAAGCCAAGAATAAAGTAGATGATCAGGGTGAAGCCGAACAAACCAAAAAACATCGACAACACCACAATCACTCGCAGCAGCGTCACCGGAATGTCGAGATATTCGGCCACGCCCGCGCAGACGCCACGCACTTTGCCCTGCTGAGGAATACGCCACAGCTTGCGCCCCTTCAGGCTGTTTCCGCTCATGGCTGCCTCCAGTTCGGGTGTTCTGCATCCAGAATCGCTTCCAGTGCTTCAACACGCTCGCGCATCCGGCGTGCATCCTGGGTCAGCTGCTGCAAACGCTGCATATCGTTTGATGATAGCTCCGCACCGCCGTTGCGTTTGTTGCTGTAGTGGAGCCATAACCAAATCGGTGCGACAAACAGCACGAAGATGGTCAGCGGTATGGCCAGAAAAAGTGCGCTCATTGACTCTCCTTAATCATTTAACCGGTCGCGGGGGCAGCCCAATTATTCGCCGCGATTCATTTTTTCTTTCAGTGCAGCCAACTGCTGGCTGATTTCGTCATCAGCTTTCAATTCTGCGAATTGCTGGTCCAGGCTTTTCGGCTTACCAAAACGCTGGCTTTCAGCTTCGGCTTCCATGTGGTCGATACGACGTTCGAATGATTCGAAACGTGCCATCGCGTCGTCCAGTTTGCCGCTGTCGAGCTGGCGACGTACATCACGCGATGAAGAGGCGGCCTGATGACGCAGGGTCAGCGCCTGCTGACGGGCACGGGTTTCGCTGAGTTTTTTCTCGAGCTCACCAATCTCGCCTTTCATCCGTTCCAGCGTCTCTTCTACCTGCGTCACTTCCTGCTGCAACGCCGCGATTAAATCGGTCAATTTCTGTTTTTCGATCAACGCCGAACGCGCCAGGTCATCTTTATCTTTGCGCAGCGCCAGTTCGGCTTTTTCCTGCCATTCGGCCTGCTGAATATCTGCCTGCTCAATGCGGCGCAGCAGTTGTTTCTTCTCTGCCAGCGCCCGGGCTGAGGTGGAACGCACTTCCACCAGCGTGTCTTCCATTTCCTGAATCATCAGGCGTACCAGTTTCTGCGGATCTTCGGCGCGCTCCAGCAGTGAATTGATGTTAGCGTTCACGATGTCGGCAAAACGAGAAAAAATACCCATAATGATGTTCCTCTAAGTGTCATAGGTTGGCGCAAGGCGCTCATCACTAATACAAAAGGCGTGCCAATTTTTATCTTATTGAATTAACTGCAATTGATTATTTTACACTCTCCACTTTTTCCCTTAAGGTAGTGAAATTGATTAACTGATAGTGAAATTCATCATGGCGAATGGCAACGACAACCTGTTGGGCGAATCTAACAACTTTCTTGAAGTGCTGGAACAGGTTTCCCGCCTTGCCCCACTGGAAAAACCGGTGCTGGTGATTGGTGAACGCGGCACCGGCAAGGAACTTATTGCCAGCCGCCTGCATTTTCTCTCCGACCGTTGGCAAGGCCCGTTTGTCTCCCTGAACTGTGCCGCATTAAATGAAAACCTGCTCGACTCTGAATTGTTCGGCCATGAGGCGGGAGCATTCACCGGCGCACAAAAGCGCCATCTTGGCCGCTTTGAACGTGCCGATGGTGGCACATTATTTCTGGATGAGCTGGCGACAGCACCGATGCTGGTACAGGAAAAACTGCTGCGGGTGATTGAATATGGCCAACTGGAACGCGTGGGTGGCAACCAGTCGTTGCAGGTAAACGTACGTCTGGTGTGTGCCACCAATGAGGATCTTCCTGCGCTGGCGGCGGCGGGAAAATTTCGCGCCGACCTGCTGGATCGACTGGCGTTTGATGTGGTGCAGCTACCGCCGCTACGCGAAAGGCGCAGCGATATTCTGGTGATGGCGGAGCACTTTGCGATTCAGATGTGCCGTGAGCTGGGCTTACCGCTGTTTCCCGGTTTCACCGAACAGGCGCAGCAGACGCTATTAAATTACGGCTGGCCGGGTAACGTGCGTGAGCTGAAAAACGTGGTGGAACGTTCGGTTTATCGCCATCACAGCGTCGACGCTCAACTGGATAACATCATTATCAATCCGTTTGCGCCGCGAAATACGCCTGCGCCCGATGTGGTCAGTGGAGAAAGTGGCGTGCCTGCCCTGCCACTCGATTTGCGTCAATGGCAAAATCAGCAGGAGCGCCAACTGGTCGATCGCAGCCTGGCAGAGGCGAAATATAATCAACGCCGTGCGGCCGACTTGCTGGGGGTGACCTATCACCAGCTACGGGCGATGATGAAGAAGCACGGGATTCAGGTGCGGGACGAGGGGTAACTCCCGCGCATGTCCCACTCGTAGCTGCGCGATTTATCGCGCTGTTTTGGAAAGGCGCGCGATAAATCGCGCCGCTACGGGAGCATACCTGAGTATGTGACCGGGGTGAGCAATCGCAGCCAACGCCGCTACGTTGTTGTAAACAGGTTTTTTCGAAATATTTTGTGCTGTAGCAAGGCGGCAAGGGCGCGAATCCCCGGGAGCATACCGGAGTATGTGACCGGGGTGAGCAACCGCAGACAACGCCGGTACAGTGCAAAATATGAAGAAAAAAAAGCCCGCAGAAGCGGG
>NZ_ASZC01000003.1 GCF_000468095.1 Pantoea sp. AS-PWVM4 | reverse complement strand
CGGGAGCATACCGGAGTATGTGACCGGGGTGAGCAACCGCAGACAACGCCGGTACAGTGCAAAATATGAAGAAAAAAAAGCCCGCAGAAGCGGGCAACTTAATACTGGAAGCAATGTGAGCAATGTCGTGCTCTTCTTCGGTAGAGCCACCGTCGAAGCGCAGAAGAATAATAATCATTCTTATTATCATCTGTAAAGCCCTAATTGAGAATTTTTCTCATTTCCACACTAACGGTGTGATTACCCCGGCGTCGGGATGGCGAAAAAGACAGCACAATTCGCCTTAATTTGGGGAGTACCCGGCGTTTGCGATACACTCTCGCTATTGCCTCAGAATCGTTGAGTTCTATGCCAAAATTAATCCCCACGCTGCTGCTCGGTCTCAGCGTATTGAGTGCGTCTGTCTGGGCTGCACCTGCGAACGACATTCGTCAAAGCGGCTTTGTTTATTGCGTTAACGGCACGGTAAATACCTTCAATCCGCAAATGGCGAGTAGCGGTCTGGTGGTCGATACCCTCGCCGCGCAGCTTTACGACCGTCTGCTGGATGTCGATCCTTACACCTATCGCCTGGTGCCTGACCTCGCGCAGAGCTGGGAGGTGCGGGATAACGGCGCGACTTACCGTTTCCATCTGCGCAAAGATGTGCCCTTCCAGCACACCAATTGGTTCACCCCTACCCGCAATATGAATGCCGACGATGTGGTGTTCAGCTTTGCCCGCATGTTCGATCGCCAGCACCCCTGGCATAACGTCAACGGTGGCAGCTATCCCTATTTCGATAGCCTGCAATTTGCTGACTCAGTGCAGAGCGTGAAAAAACTCGACAACGATACCGTCGAAATTCGCCTGAACAGCCCGGATGCATCATTCCTGTGGCATATCGCCACCCATTACGCACCGGTGCTCTCCAAAGAGTACGCTGACAAGCTGACTGCTAAAGGCCAGCAGGAGCGACTGGATCGGGAACCGGTCGGCACCGGCCCGTTCCAGCTTAGCGAATACCGTACCGGGCAATACCTGCGCCTGGCGCGCAATCCCCACTACTGGAAAGGCGTGCCGCGTTTACAACAGGTGGTCATTGACCTCGGTGTCGGCGGGACCGGTCGCTTATCAAAATTGCTGACCGGCGAGTGTGATGTGCTGGCCTATCCTGCCGCCAGTCAGCTCAGCATTCTGCGTGACGATCCCCGCCTGCGCATGACGTTACGTCCGGGGATGAATATCGCCTATCTGGCATTTAATACCCGTAAACCGCCGCTGGATCGCCCCGAAGTCCGCCACGCGCTGGCGCTGGCAATCAATAATGAACGTCTGATGGAGTCGATTTATTACGGCACCGCCGAAACGGCGGCCTCGATTCTGCCGCGCGCGTCCTGGGCGTATGATAATGATGCGCGGGTGACCGAATACAATCCGGCCAAAGCGCGGGAGCAATTGAAAGCGCTGGGGGTGGAGAATCTCCATCTGCGGCTGGTGGTGCCGACAGCATCGCAGGCGTGGAATCCCAGCCCGCTAAAAACTGCTGAATTGTTACAGGCCGATTTGTCACAGGTGGGGGTACGCGTCACCATCGTGCCGGTTGAGGGGCGTTTTCAGGAAGCGCAACTGATGGCGATGAACCATGATATCACCCTGACCGGCTGGGCCACCGACAGCAACGATCCTGATAGCTTCTTCCGCCCGCTGTTGAGCTGTGCGGCGATTCGTTCGCAAACCAACTATGCACATTGGTGCTCGCCAGCATTTGATGAAGTGTTGCAACGCGCCCTGCTGTCACAACAGTTGTCGGCTCGCATTGAGAGTTATGATGAAGCACAGCAGATCCTGGCGCGAGAGTTGCCGGTGTTGCCACTGGCGTCATCGCTGCGATTGCAGGCGTATCGCCACGATATTAAAGGTCTGGTACTGAGTCCATTTGGCAACGCCTCGTTCGCAGGCGTTTATCGTGACGAACGCAGCGAGGAATAATCATGATCATCTATATCTTGCGTCGTCTGCTGCTACTGATCATTACGCTGTTTTTGCTGTCGCTGGTCAGCTTCAGTCTCAGTTACTTCACCCCGAATGCCCCGTTGGAAGGTGCGTCGCTGTTTGATGCCTGGTGGTTCTGGTTTAAGGGTTTGTTGCAGCTCGATTTTGGTGTTTCCAGCACCAACGGCCAATTGATTGATCTCCAGTTGCGCGAGGTTTTTCCTGCCACCCTTGAACTGTGCATTCTGGCGTTTATGTTGGCCCTGCTGGTCGGTATTCCGTTGGGGATCTGCGCCGGGGTGATGCGTAATAAGTGGCAGGACAAGGCCATCAGCGCGCTGGCACTGCTTGGCTTCTCTATGCCGGTGTTCTGGCTGGCGCTGCTGTTTACCCTGTTCTTCTCATTAACCCTCGGCTGGCTGCCGGTATCAGGGCGTTTTGATTTGCTCTACCCGGTGCAGAACGTCACCGGTTTTGCGCTGATTGACGCCTGGATAAGCCATTCACCGTGGCGTCATGAAATGTTGATGAGCGCGCTGACCCATATGATTTTGCCGGTGATCGTACTGGCGGTGGCACCCACTACCGAAGTGATTCGCCTGCTGCGCGGCAGTACCAGCGAAGTGATGGATAAGAACTATGTCAAAGCAGCGGCCACGCGGGGTTTGTCACGCTTTACCATTATCCGTCGCCATGTGCTGCATAATGCGTTGCCGCCAGTGATCCCACGTCTGGGTTTGCAGTTCTCCACCATGTTGACGCTGGCGATGATTACTGAAGTGGTATTCAACTGGCCGGGGCTGGGCCGTTGGTTGATCAACGCCATTCGCCAGCAGGATTATGCAGCGATTTCCGCTGGCGTGATGGTGGTGGGTAGCCTGGTGATTGTGGTTAATGTGTTATCTGACATTGTCGGTGCCGCACTTAATCCATTGAAACATAAGGAATGGTATGCCCTACGATAATATCTACGCCGAAAAACGGCAGCCCGGCACCTTCCGCCTTAGCTGGCAGCGTTTTTACCACGACACCAGCGCGATGATTGGTCTATACGGTTTCGGCGCGTTGCTGTTTTTGTGTCTGTTTGGCGGTTTGCTGGCCCCTTATGGCATCGACCAGCAGTTCCTGGGCTACCAGTTGCTACCGCCGTCCTGGTCCCGCTATGGCGATGTGTCGTTCTTTCTCGGCACTGACGATCTGGGCCGCGATGTATTGAGCCGTCTGCTGAGCGGTGTCGCGCCCACCGTGGGATCCGCCATTCTGGTGACATTGCTGGCCAGCTTCTGCGCCTTGTTACTCGGCGTGCTGGCGGGCATTACCCACGGTTTGCGTTCAGCGGTGATGAATCACGTACTGGATACCCTGCTGTCGATTCCGTCGCTGCTGCTGGCGATCATTGTGGTGGCGTTTCTTGGCCCGCGCCTCGAACATGCAATGCTGGCGGTATGGCTGGCGCTGATCCCGCGACTGGTGCGCGAAATCTACACCGCCGTGCATGACGAGATGGAAAAAGAGTATGTGGTGGCGTTGCGCCTTGATGGTGCGCGCAATCTGAATATTTTGTGGAACGCGGTGCTGCCGAATGTGCTGCCGCTGTTGGTCGGGGAATTTACCCGCGCCCTGTCGATGGCGATCCTTGATATCGCGGCCCTCGGCTTTCTCGATCTTGGCGCACAGCTGCCTTCGCCCGAATGGGGCGCGATGCTGGGTGACTCGCTGGAACTGATTTACGTTGCGCCCTGGACCGTGATGCTGCCCGGCGCGGCACTGATGGTGAGTGTGTTGATTGTTAACCTGCTGGGCGATGGCATCCGTCGCGCCGTAGAAGCGGGAGCTGAATAATGCCGTTACTTGATATCCGCAATCTGACCATCGAATTTATGACTGCCGAAGGGCCGGTAAAAGCCGTCGACCGCATCAACCTTACCCTCACCGAAGGCGAAGTGCGCGGTCTGGTGGGCGAATCCGGCTCCGGCAAAAGCCTGGTAGCGAAAGCCATCTGTGGCGTCACCAAAGACAACTGGCGCGTCACCGCCGACCGTATGCGTTTCGATGATATCGATTTACTGCGCCTTTCGCCGCGCGAGCGCCGTCGCATCGTCGGCCATAACGTGTCGATGATTTTCCAGGAGCCGCAATCCTGTCTTGATCCCTCAGAAAGTATTGGTCGCCAGTTGATGCAGGCCATCCCACGTTGGACCTTTAAAGGTCACTGGTATCAACGGCTGTGGTTCTGGCGCAAAGCGCGCGCCATTGAGCTGTTGCACCGCGTCGGCATCAAGGATCATAAAGACATTATGCGCAGTTTCCCCTATGAGCTGACTGAGGGGGAGTGTCAGAAGGTGATGATTGCCATCGCGCTGGCGAATCAGCCACGTCTGTTGATCGCCGATGAGCCGACTAACGCGATGGAGCCCACCACCCAGGCCCAGATCTTCCGCCTGTTAAGCCGCCTTAACCAGAACAACAACACCACCATTTTGCTGATCAGCCATGACCTACGCACCATGAGCCAGTGGGCCGATCGCATTAACGTGATGTATTGCGGCCAGACGGTAGAAACCGCGCAAAGTGAAGACCTGATGGGAACGCCCCACCATCCTTACACCCAAGCGCTGATCCGCGCGATGCCCGATTTCGGTAGCGCACTGCCGCATAAAAGCCGTCTCAATACCCTGACCGGAGCGATTCCCTCGCTGGAGCATCTGCCAATTGGCTGCCGTCTCGGGCCGCGCTGTCCCTATGCACAACGCAAATGCATTGAAACACCGCGCCTCAATGGTAACAAAGCGCATCTCTACGCCTGCCACTTCCCGCTGAATATGGAGGGCCAGTAAGCATGGAAACGCTGCTTGAAGTGCGCAACCTGAGCAAAACCTTCCGTTATCGCACCGGATTATTCCGCCGTCAGCATGTGGAAGCGGTGAAAGATGTCAGTTTTACCCTGCGCGATAAACAGACGCTGGCGATTATTGGTGAGAACGGCTCCGGCAAATCTACGCTGGCGAAGATGTTAAGTGGCATGGTCGCGCCGACTGAAGGACAGATCCTGATTGACGATCATCCGCTGGAGTATGGTGACTACGGTTATCGCAGCCAGCGCATCCGCATGATTTTTCAGGACCCGTCGACCTCACTCAATCCACGCCAGCGCGTCAGTCAGATCCTGGACTTCCCCTTACGGTTGAACACCGAGCTGGACGATGAAGAGCGCGAGAAGCGCATTATCGCCACGCTGCGCCAGGTCGGCTTGCTGCGCGATCATGCCGGGTATTACCCGCATATGCTGGCTCCGGGGCAGAAGCAACGCCTGGCACTGGCGCGTGCGCTGATCCTGCAACCAAAGGTGATTATCGCCGATGAAGCGCTGGCGTCGCTGGATATGACCATGCGCTCGCAGTTGGTTAATTTAATGCTGGAACTCCAGGAGAAGCACGGCATCTCCTATATTTATGTCACGCAGCATATCGGCATGATGAAGCACATCAGCGATCAGGTGCTGGTGATGCATCAGGGCGAGGTGGTGGAACGTGGCGGCACCGCCGATGTACTGGCCTCTCCGCTGCACGAGCTGACCAAACGGTTAATTGCCAGCCATTTTGGTGAAGCACTCACCGCCGAAGCCTGGCGGCGTGAACGTTGATTGTTCGCTGCATCGCGGAAAACGCGGTGCGATTTACCGCATTTGACAGAGACGTGCTAGAATCCGCACGTCGATTAACGTCGGTCGCACACTTTTTAATCATTGCGACCGCCAACAACAATGACCATAAGGATTACAGCTATGGGTTTTCTTTCCGGTAAGCGCATTCTGATTACTGGCGTTGCCAGTAAACTTTCCATCGCCTACGGTATTGCGCAGGCGATGCACAAACAGGGCGCAGAACTGGCTTTCACCTACCAGAACGACAAACTGAAAGGTCGTGTGGAAGAGTTTGCTAAAGAATTGGGTTCAGACATTGTTCTGCCGTGCGATGTGGCAGAAGACGAGAGCATCACTGCGCTGTTCACCGAACTGGCAAAAACCTGGCCGAAATTTGACGGTTTCGTTCACTCCATCGGTTTCGCCCCTGGCGACCAGCTGGATGGTGACTATGTCAACGCCGTTACCCGTGAAGGCTTCAAAATCGCTCACGACATCAGCGCCTACAGCTTCGTCGCGATGGCCAAAGAGTGCCGTGCGATGCTGAACCCGAATTCAGCACTGCTGACCCTGTCTTACCTGGGTGCAGAGCGCGCTATCCCGAACTACAACGTGATGGGTCTGGCGAAAGCGTCTCTGGAAGCCAACGTTCGTTATATGGCGAACGCGATGGGTCCGGAAGGCGTGCGTGTTAACGCCGTGTCTGCTGGCCCGATCCGTACTCTGGCTGCTTCAGGCATCAAAGACTTCCGTAAGATGCTGGCACACTGCGAAGCGGTTACCCCGATTCGTCGTACCGTGACTATCGAAGACGTGGGTAACTCTGCGGCTTTCCTGTGCTCCGACCTGGCCGGTGGTATCACCGGTGAAGTGGTACACGTTGATGGCGGCTTCAGCATTGCCGCGATGAACGAGCTGGAACTGAAATAAGTTCCTGAGGGCGAGCCTGGCTCGCCCTTTTCTTTTTAAATCCGCGCGATAAATCGCGCCGCTACACGCCCCCCTTATACATTCTTGCTATTAATTATCACCGATCATTCTTTTGCCCCGGACCGCCCTTCGGCGACGATAAGCTAGCCCTTTGGTGCGCCCAGAATTTTCAGATTGTGGCGACCGACACCGAGTCCGTTTTTTGCAAAAGGAATGACCATGGAACAACGGCGTTCTCCAGGCCATGACCAGTGGTTTTACGAAAGCCAGACGCGCCCGCAGCATAGCGCCGCCGCGCCGCTGGTGCCCGAGGCTGCTTATCTCGACGATCGTTTTCTGCTGGGTTTGCAGCAAGAAGCCAGTGCGTTACAGCCGCTGTTGCTGCGTTTTCAGCCGGCGCTGCTGGCAGCGCGCGATCTGAGCCAAATCCTGTTTCCCGATTCATTAACCCCCAGCCTGACCCATACGCTGACGTTGTACGACCGCCTCAGCACCGCGCTGACCGTGGCGCAGGTCGCCGGGGTGCAACGGTTGTGCAATCATTATGCGGCACGTTTAAATCCACTGCCTGGCCCTGATTCATCGCGTGAAAGCAATAACCGGCTGACGCAAATCACCCAATATGCACGCCAGCTGGCGATGCAACCTGCGTTAATTACCGCCAACAGCATCAGCGCACTGGACGCCGTTGGACTGACCGAACCGGATATTGTCACCCTGAATCAGTTGGTGGGGTTTGTCAGCTATCAGGCGCGCGTGGTGGCCGCCTTGCAGGCGATCATGGGCCTGCCGGTGCGTTGGATCCCTGGCGTATCACCGCCACCCGATGCCGATGCGGCGTTGTTTCAACCGTCTCCGGTCTGGCAGCATGCGTTAAAACCGGTAGAACTGCGTTACGCCAGCGCAGAACAACTGGCGGCCATCACCTTTTGTCAGGGGATGGAAGGTCTGGAAGACGCGGTTTGGCTGCTGGTGCATGACGCCCAGACGTTGTATGGCTGGGCAACGTTACAGCAGCGACTCAACGATCATTTTGCGCAAGATGAAGCGTTGGTGCAGGCGGTGAGCGCACGCATCCTCGGCTGCCAGCGCCAGTTCGACCGCTTCGCGGGTAGCGCACGACAGACGCTGCTCAGGGAGGTTGCCGGTGACAATCCACTGGTGACGGTGAGCGCCCAGCTGACCCGTTTACCTGAAAGGTTCAGTGCTGCCCATCTGCAACCGCTGTTGAACGCGGGCTGGAGCGCAGAGCGAATATTTACCCTGCTTCAGGCGGTGGCACTGGCAAACTGGCAGGACCGCCTGTCGATGGCGTTGGGCGAGACGCGTTAATCGGGCAAATGCCCGCGTGCCTCATCGAAGAAGTGCTGAGCCAGCGGCGTCGCCCTGCCCGGCTCAGCAATCACCAACGCCGCCTGTCGTCCCATTGGGGCGATGTCAATCGGGCGGCGTTGCAGGTTTTGCAGCATTTCCGGCAACAGATGCCCGCACGGTGACACCATCACCCCCAATCCAACCTGTGCGCTTTGCAATAGCTGCATAATTGACGCGCTTTCGACGATCACCCGTGGCAGCAACTCCCGCGCTCGCAACTGGCTGTCGAGATAACGTCGGAAATAGCGAGTTGGCTCCGCGAGACATAAAGGCTGACTGGCAAGCAGCGGCAGATCCAGCGTCTGATGTTCCAGCAACGCCGGAAAAAAGTCCGGGTTGAACACCGCCTCCACACCACTGTCCTTCAGCAGCGCGGTCTGGAAATGCAACTCGCGCAGGGCATTGAGTTCAAAAAAACCAATCCCGCCATCAACGGTATGGCTGTTGAGCGCATCCAGCAGTTGATCGGCGCTCATGGCTGACACCCGGTAGTCAAGCTGCGGATAGCGGGCTTCCACCGCCTTCAACAACGCCGGTAACGCCACGCTGCACTGCGGCATCACGCCGAGACGCAGGGTGCCATTCACGCCGTGTTTTAGCGATTCCACTTCCAGCTTCAGTCCCTGATAGACGGAAACGATCTCGCGCGCCCACGCCAGCACCCGTTCCCCTTCCGGGGTGAAGCCATCAAAATTGTTGCTGCGATTGATCAGCGATAACCCCAGCTCGCGCTCGAGGTTTTTCAGGCGCATCGACAGCGTGGGCTGGCTGACAAAGCTCGCCTCCGCCGCGCGGCCAAAATGGCGCTCGCGCTCAAGATTGCAAAGATAGATTAACTGTTTGATATCCATACTTTTTCACAAGGATTATCGTGCCACCTGGCGGGCGCGATGCAAGGCGGTCAGTGACATCATCGTCAACATCAGGCCAATCATTAATAACAATTTAAAGCTAATGGCTTTTAACAGCACGATACCCACTACGCCGCCACCGAGGAACGCCAACACCGTGAACAGATGCAGCTTCAGCCGTTCAATGTACAACGGGGCATCCTTGGGGGATTCTTTGCGCCGCAGCACATCCAGCAGCATCGCCAACTCGATACCGATGTCGGTAGAAGTGCCGGAAACGTGGGTGGTTCTGACGCGCGCGTTGGAAATCCGCGTCACCACCGCATTCTGCAATCCCAACAAAAAACTCAGGCTGAAGATCAGTTGCACGCCAGAATCGTTATTGGGAAACCAACTCTCCAGCACGCCGAGCACCAGCAAGGCAATGCCCTCAATAAAGATATTAATGGCATAGATGCCACGAATTTCACGCCGCCGCCCGGCATTGATAATCAGGGTCGAGACGGAGGAACCGGCGATAAACAGCAGGATAATCACCAGGAAAAACAGGCCGATGTGGAGATCAACTTTTGCCAGGTGATCCGACAACAGCGAGACGTTGCCGGTCATATTGGCGGAGAAAAAACCCACGGTTTCAAACGCCGCGGTGTTCAGTGCCCCGGCCACCGCCGCCAGGGTACAAGCGAGGCGGCGGTCGGTATTGTAAGTTCTGGAACTTTCAGTGCTTAACAGCATGGTATATCCCTGACTACCATCAATTTGGCTATCATCCTGCCAGCGCTGAATATTCTCAAGCGCTTTCCGGTCAGGCGACACCCAGCGCACTTTTCACCTCGTTGGCAATCTTTTCCACCTGGGGACCGTAAATCACCTGCACGTCATGCTCGCTGACTCGATTGACGCCATTGGCACCGGTGGTCATCAGTGTCTGGTCCACCACTTCATTCATCTGTTTGACGCGCACGCGCAACCGGGTAAAGCAGCAATCAACGTCCTCGATATTGGCTTCACCACCCAACCCGCTGATGATGACCCGGGTACGTTCATCGGCTGCCACCTGTACAGGTTTGTGTTCATCGTCAGATTCACGTCCCGGTGTTTCCACCCCCATACGGGTGATGACAAAGCGGAATCCGTAGTAGTAAATCGGTACGTAAATCACCCCCAACACCAGCGTCCACCACCAATGGGTTTTGCTGCCGCCGAGAATGCCGAACACCACCAAATCGATGGCACCACCCTGCACGTTTCCGATCATCAGGTGCAGCATCGACATCAACATAAACGACAACCCCATCAGCAGCGCGTGCAGGATATACAGCACCGGCGAGACGAAGATAAAGCAGAATTCCAGCGGTTCGGTAATGCCGGTGGTAAAGGAGGTCAGCGCACCGGCCAGCATCAGCGCTTTGACGCGCTGCTTATGCTCCGGGCGGGCGGTGTGGTAGATCGCCAACGCCGCCGCAGGCAAACCAAACATCATCACCGGAATTTTGCCCTGCGCCAGAAATTGCGTCGCGGTGCGCACGGTAGCATCCGAGATCGCGCCGGGATTCGTCAGCGAGGTGTTGAAAATGTTTAGCGCACCGACAATGGTTTGCCCATCAACCGTCGCCATGCCGCCAATTGGGGTGAAACGGACGGTTTCATTGAGGATATGGTGCAATCCGGTCGGGATCAGTAAGCGTTCGCAAGCGCCCAGTAAAAACGCACCGTACTGGCCGCTTTTCCCAATCATCTGCCCCACCCAGGCGATGGCGGCACCGATGGTCGGCCAAATCAACGCCAGCAACACCCCGATCAACGGCAACACCACGATGGTGACAATCGGTACAAAGCGTCGCCCGCCAAAAAAGCTAATGGCGGTGGGGAGTTGCTGAGTATAGAAACGGTTGTGCAGCGCCACGGTGGTAAGCCCCGCAATCACGCCTCCCAGCACGCTCATGTTGTAGGTGAAGATGCCCAGCATCTCGATATATTCCGCTGAGGTCATCATCGCGGTGGTCTGATCCATCCCCGCCTGTTGCAGCGCCTGCGGCGTGGTGGTGGCGGCTGTCAGCCCTTTGGCAGCCAGCGTGGTGCTGATGCCGACATTCATGGCGATATAGCCAATCACGGCGGCAAAGGCGGCGGTGGGCTTCTCTGCTGTTGCCAGTCCAATCGCACTGGCAACAGCAAAGAACACCGGGAGGTTGGCGAACAACGCGCCCGCCACTTTACGGATAAAACCAATGATCAACTGCGGCACCTGCATCTGCACGAAGGCGTCACCGGTGATCGCCGGATTCTGCATGGCGGCGGCAAGTCCGAGGAAGATCCCGGCAGCGGCAATCACCGAGATGGGCATCATCAAGGCTTTACCGAAAGCGTGAATTTGGCTGGCCAAAGGCTTCATGGTTCAGTTCCTTGCAATAATTGAAAGTACAATTATTAGCCAGTTATCGACATCGCACGTAACCGCACCGCGTTGGCGATCCGCCAAAGTTTGAACTGGCTCACGCTTCTGTCCGTTTTACGCGATAAACGCCACCTATCGCACCATTAAGTCAATCAATTAGACAACTTTTGCTGTCAGTCGCAAACTTCTTGCCAACAGTCGTCATATCCTGATAACAACTCCTAAACAATAAGCCTGCATCTACTATGAAATTTAAACGTAAAATTCAGCCCTACCGCGCTGCTGCTGGTGGATGGGGCTCTTTGGAAGCGACCACCCGTTTTGTCCTTGACAGTAAAGCTGCCCTGAAAAACATGCGTAACCTGTTGCGCATGAATAAAGCGCGCGGCTTTGATTGCCCCGGCTGCGCGTGGGGCGATGACAACAAAAGTACTTTTAGTTTCTGTGAGAACGGTGCCAAAGCGGTCACCTGGGAAGCAACCCGCCGTGTGGTTGAGCCGGCGTTCTTTGCCCAGCACAGCGTCAGCACGCTGTATCAACAAAGTGATTATTTCCTCGAATATCAGGGCCGTCTGACCCACCCGTTACGTTACAACCGCGAAACCGACCATTATGAGCCAATCAGCTGGGACGACGCTTTCGCGCTGGTTGCCAGCCATTTACAGGCGATGGACAATCCCGACCAGATGGAGCTGTATACCTCCGGTCGCGCCAGTAACGAAGCGTCCTGGCTGTATCAATTGTTTGGTCGCCTGATGGGTACCAACAACTTCCCCGACTGCTCCAACATGTGCCACGAAGCCAGTGGCTCCGGCCTGAAACGCAGTATCGGCGTGGGTAAAGGCACCATTCGTCTCGACGATTTTGATCATGCAGATGCGATTTTCGTCTTCGGTCAGAATCCGGGGACTAACCACCCGCGTATGCTGCACAGCCTGCGCCATGCCGCCGACCACGGCGCACGCATCGTCACCTTTAATACCCTGCGTGAGCGTGGTCTGGAGCGTTTTGCCGATCCACAAAAACCGCTGGAAGTGGTGACCTCGATGGCCGGCACCATCAGCTCCGCCTATTACCAGCCGAATCTCGGCGGTGATATGGCTGCGATTCGCGGCATGGTGAAAACGCTGCTGGAAACCCATCGCGCGCTGCTTGCCGCCGGGGAAAAAGGTCTGTTTGACGAAACCTTTATCAACGCCGCCACACAGGGCGTTGAAGCTTACCTGGCAGCGGTGGATAACACCCGCTGGGAAGATATTGTGCGTCAGTCCGGTCTGAGCGAAGCGCAGATCCGCGAAGCCGCCGCCATTTACCAAAGTGCTGACCGGGTGATCTGTACCTGGGCGATGGGCATCACCCAGCACAAGCATTCGGTGGATACGGTGCGTGAAATCGTTAACCTGCAACTGCTATTTGGTCAGCTCGGCAAAAAAGGCGCGGGCCTGTGTCCGGTTCGTGGCCACAGTAACGTGCAGGGCAACCGTACCATGGGCATTGACGAGAAGCCGAGTAAACCCTTCCTCGATGCGTTAGGTCAGCATTTTGATTTTGAACCACCGCGTGAGCACGGCCACAACACCGTTGAGGCGCTGAACGCCATGCTGCGTGATGAAGTGAAGGTGTTGATCGCGCTGGGTGGTAACCTGGCAGCCGCCGCACCGGACTCGCCGCTGACGGAAGAAGCGCTGCAACGTTGTGGTCTGACGGTGCATATCAGCACCAAGCTCAACCGCAGCCATCTGGTGCCGGGCCATGAGGGCTTGATTCTGCCGACGCTGGGCCGCACCGAGCGCGATCGTCAGGCAACCGGTAACCAGTTTATCACCGTGGAAGACTCCTTCAGCATGGTGCACGCTTCTGAGGGCGTAGGCATTCCGCTGGCGGATACCCAACGTTCTGAAACCGCGATTGTCGCTGGTATCGCTCATGCCACTCTCGGCAGCGATAAAGTGGACTGGCTGGCGCTGGCCGGGGATTACAATCTGATCCGCGATCATATTGCCGCCACCATCCCTGGCTTTGCCGACTTCAACACCAAATGCGACCTCCCGGGTGGTTTCTACCTCGGTAACGCTGCCGCCGAATTGCGTTTCAACACTCCGTCGCAGAAGGCGGAGTTCAGCAATGCCGCCCTGCCCAGCTCGTTGTTCCCGCAGTTGGGCGATGTGGAAGTGCCGTTTACGCTGCAAACCTTGCGTTCACATGACCAGTACAACACCACCATTTACGGCCTCGATGACCGTTATCGTGGTGTCTACGGCCAGCGTGAAGTGGTGTTTATTCACCCGGATGATATGCAGGCACTGGGCTTCACTGAAGGCCAACTGGTGGATATCGAAACCCTGTGGAACGACGGTTTGACCCGTCGCGTCAGCGGTTTTAAATTGGTGCCCTACAATATTCCGCGTGGCAACCTGGCGGCGTATTACCCGGAAACCAACCCACTTGTCCCGCTTTCCAGCTACGGTGACGGCAGCGGCACACCGACCTCAAAATCGGTGCCGGTCAAACTGGCGTTAACTGCCGCCGTACCCACCCAACGTATTGCCTGATCTGAAGGTTATCAGAAGGTAAAAAAGCCGCGTTAAGCGGCTTTTTACCCTGTTTTGGCCTTGCCGCGCGGGCATGATTCGCGTAAAACTGTCAGCCGCTCTTAGGCCACGAAACTAAATAAATTATGTTCCAGGATAACCCGCTGCTCGCGCAGCTGAAAGAGAAGCTCCACGCGCAGACGCCGCGCGCCGAAGGCGTGGTGAAAGGCACGGAAAAAGGTTTTGGCTTTCTGGAGGTTGATGCTCAGAAAAGCTACTTCATTCCACCGCCACAAATGAAGAAAGTGATGCACGGCGACCGCATCGTTGCTGTGATCCACACCGATAAAGATCGCGAAAGTGCCGAGCCGGAAAGCCTGGTTGAGCCATTCCTGACGCGTTTTGTCGGCCGCGTACAGAAGAAAGATGATCGCCTGTCTATCGTGCCGGATCATCCGCTGCTGAAAGATGCTATCCAGTGCCGTGCTGCCCGTGGCGTGACCCACGATTTCCAGGCCGGTGACTGGGCCGTGGCTGAAATGCGTCGCCATCCTCTGAAAGGCGATCGTGGCTTTTATGCCGAACTGACCGAATTTATTACCACTGCGAATGACCATCTGGCACCGTGGTGGGTCACGCTGTCGCGCCACAACCTGGAGCGTGAAGCGCCGGAAGTCGGTTTTGGTGAGATGATTGATGAGCATCTGACGCGTGAAGACCTGACCGCGCTCGATTTCGTCACCATCGACAGCGCCAGCACCGAAGATATGGACGATGCGCTGTACGCAGAAGAGACTGCCGAAGGTAACCTGCTGCTGACTATCGCCATTGCCGATCCTACCGCTTATGTGCCGGAAGGCAGCGCGCTGGACAAACTGGCCGCGAAACGCGCCTTCACTAACTATCTGCCGGGCTTCAACATCCCGATGCTGCCGCGTGAACTGTCCGATGACGTTTGCTCGCTGCGCCCGAATGTACGCCGTCCGGCGCTGGCGTGCCGCGTCACCGTGTTGAAAGACGGTAGCCTCGCCGACGATATCCATTTCTTTGCCGCCTGGATCGAATCCAAAGCTAAGCTGGTCTATGACGAAGTATCAGACTGGCTGGAAAACAACGGTAGCTGGCAGCCCGCCAGTGATGCCATTGCCCAACAGATTCGTCTGCTGCATCGTCTGTGTCTGGCGCGCGGCGACTGGCGTCAAACTCACGCCCTGGTGTTCAAAGACCGTCCGGATTACCGCTTTGTCTTGGGTGAAAAAGGTGAAGTGCTGGATATCATTGCCGAGCCTCGCCGCATCGCGAACCGTATCGTAGAAGAAGCGATGATCCTCGCGAACGTCTGTGCCGCCCGCGTGCTGCAACAGAAGCTGGGCTTCGGTATCTATAACGTGCATACCGGTTTCGACCTCGCCAACGCCGAACAGGCAGCAGGCGTGTTGGCCGGACACGGTATCACCGTTGATGCGCAGGCCATCACTACGCTGGACGGTTTCCGTCAGCTGCGCCGTGAGCTGGATGCCCAGCCGACCCAGTATCTCGACAGCCGTATCCGTCGTTTCCAGGCCTTTGCTGAAATCAGCACCGAGCCAGGCCCGCACTTTGGCCTTGGTCTTGAGGCTTACGCCACCTGGACCTCACCCATCCGTAAGTTCGGCGATATGATTAACCATCGCCTGCTGAAAGCCATTATTCGCGGTGAAGCGATCAATCGCCCGCAGGATGATGTGACCGTGACCATGAGCGAACGTCGCCGCCTGAACCGTATGGCCGAGCGCGATGTCGGTGACTGGTTGTACGCGCGTTTCCTCGCGCCGTTTGCCGGTGGCGATCGCAAGTTCAGCGCAGAAATCATCGACGTTTCCCGTGGTGGTATGCGTGTGCGTCTGCTGGAGAATGGCGCGGTAGCCTTTATCCCTGCCCCGTTCATCCACGCGGTGCGTGATGAGCTGGTGTGTTCCCAGGAAAACGGCACCGTGCAGATCAAAGGTGAAGTCGTTTATCGCGTCACCGATGTGATCGACGTGACCATCGCCGAAGTGCGTATGGAAACGCGTAGTGTCGTGGCACGTCCCGCTGCCTGAGTATGAAAACCTGCGGGATAACAACGTTATCCCGCAGATTGCACTAACCGTAGCGGCGCGATTTATCGCGCATTTTTTCTGGAAACGCCAACGGAATTGCGCGATAAATCGCGCCGCTACGGATTCCTGCTTTTAAGTAATTGTTAAATTTGCTCCTCGCTTCACACTTCTTCATCGATTCGCTGTCGCTTACATTCCATTACATTATTTTTAACTTGTTGTATTCGATCGTTTATTTTTCCCGGTCCCTACAAGGAGTTAACTCATGAACAACGTCAAAACCGGATTGATCTGGTTAGCGGTGGCGTTAATTGGTGCGGCGTCGTTCGCCATGCTGGCGCTAAGCCGTGGTGAACACGTCAATGCCGTCTGGCTGGTGATTGCCGCCGTGGCGTGCTACAGCATCGCTTATCGCTTTTACAGCCTGTTTATTGCCCGCCGTATTTTCGAACTGGACGATCGCCGCCGTACACCGGCGGAGCGCTTTAACGATGGTCTGGATTACGTGCCTACCAACAAGTGGGTGCTGTTCGGCCACCACTTTGCCGCCATTGCCGGTGCTGGCCCGCTGGTCGGCCCGATCCTCGCGGCACAAATGGGTTTCCTGCCAGGCACCATCTGGATTCTGGTCGGTGTGATGCTGGCTGGCGCAGTACAGGATTTCCTCGTGCTGTTTATCTCCACCCGCCGCGATGGGCGTTCGCTGGGTGAAATGGCGCGCCAGGAACTCGGCAGTTTTGCCGGGGTGATCACCATGCTTGGCGCACTCGGGGTGATGATCATTATTCTTTCGGCCCTGGCGTTGGTGGTGGTCAAAGCGCTGGCGAACAGCCCCTGGGGGTTGTTCACCATCGCCGCGACTATCCCGATTGCGCTGTTTATGGGCGTGTATATGCGCTTTCTGCATCCGGGAAAAATCGCTGAGGTATCGATTATTGGTTTTGTACTGATGATGGCGGCGATTATTTTTGGCGGTGATATCGCACAACATCCCTTCTGGGGACCGTTCTTCACCCTGAAAGGCACGGAACTCACCTGGGTGCTGGTGATTTATGGTTTTGTTGCCTCATCGCTGCCGGTATGGCTGCTGCTGGCACCGCGTGACTATCTCTCTACCTTCCTGAAAATTGGTGTGATTATCGGTCTGGCGATCGGCATTTTGTTTGCCATGCCAGAACTGAAAATGCCTGCGGTGACTAAATTTATCGATGGTAGCGGCCCGGTGTTTTCCGGGGCGCTGTTCCCGTTCCTGTTTATCACCATCGCCTGTGGCGCGATTTCTGGTTTCCATGCGTTAGTCTCCAGCGGCACCACGCCGAAACTGGTGGAACGTGAAAGCCATATTCGTTTTATTGGCTATGGCGCGATGCTGATGGAATCCTTTGTCGCCATCATGGCGCTGATTTGCGCGTCGGTGCTGGATCCGGGCGTCTACTTTGCCATGAACGCCCCGGCGGCGCTGATTGGCACCACCGTGGAAAACGCGTCGCAGGTGATTAATGGCTGGGGTTTTGTCGTCACACCGGAAATGCTGACCACCATCGCTTCTGAAGTGGGTGAGAAGACCATCCTGTCCCGTGCGGGTGGTGCGCCAACCTTCGCCGTAGGAATGGCACATATCATTACTGAGGTGTTCAACAGCCGCGCCATGATGGCGTTCTGGTATCACTTCGCCATTCTGTTCGAAGCCTTGTTTATCCTTACCGCCGTGGACGCTGGTACGCGTGCCTGCCGTTTTATGGTGCAGGATTTGGTCGGCACCGTGGTGCCTTCACTTGCCAATAACCGTTCATGGCTCGGCAATATGGCGGGAACCACCGTGGCTGTTGCGGGTTGGGGTTTCTTTGTCTATCAGGGCGTGGTCGATCCCCTGGGCGGCATCAACACCTTGTGGCCATTGTTCGGTATTGGTAACCAGATGCTGGCGTCGATGGCGCTGATTCTCGGCACCGTGGTGCTGTTTAAGATGAAGAAACAGCGTTACGCGTGGGTGACGATTCTGCCAACTGCCTGGTTGTTTATCACCTCAATGACCGCCGGATGGCAAAAGATTTTCCATGAAAAACCGTCGATTGGTTTCCTTGCCCAGGCGAATAAGTTCCGCAAAGGTCTGGATGAGGGCGTGATTATCGCACCCGCGAAAACCGTCGCTGATATGCAAACCATCGTGTTCAGCAACCAGATTAACGCCCTGCTGTGCGGTTTCTTCATGCTGGTGGCTGTCACCATGTTGATCGCGGCCTTCTTTGTCATTCGCCGGGCGCTGCACAGTGACGTGCCGACCGTGCATGAGGCACCGGTGTCGTTGCGTAAGGAGGTGCGTAATGTCTGAAGCGATTTTAGCCTGGCGTAAACCGGCCGGGCGCTGGCAGATAAATCAGTGTCTGCCGCTGGGCGAGCCGCCGCGCACCCGCTGGCAAAAAATCTGGCGTGGCTTGCAGCAGAGCTTTCGCTTAATGGTCGGCGTACACGATTATCAAAATTATCTACAGCATATGCGTCTGCATCATCCCGAACAGCCCCCGATGAGTGAACGCGAATTTTATCGTTACTGCCTCGACGCCCGCTTTCCCAGCCAGCCAGGAAAATTGGGTAAGTGCCCGTGTTAATCCTGTTTAGCCCCAAATTTTTGGGGCTTTTTCGTGCCATTCATTTATCTAAACAAAAATATATTTGGATTGCATCTTGTGCTTACGCAAGAGGATGAATACTGTTGCTAAAATAATGAGATACCGCCTGCTGAGAACTCCCTGGAGGAAGTTTCCATGACCGATGAACAAGGGCAAACGTTGCTATACACCTTGTTTGGCACCACCAGCCCTCATTGGCGTCTGACTGCGGACAGCGATGCTTTACATTTTGCCGAAGAGGAAAATGCTCATACCAATCTGGCCGTTCCGCTAACCCCGGCACAGGCGAGTTTGTTGCGCGCCATGACCGTGATTACCTCCAGCATCAACCTGACGCTGTCGCTGCATGGCGTACCGGTACCGATGCATTTTGTCGGTCGTAAAGTGAACCAGGCGACGTGGGCAGGCACCGCATCAGCCTGGGGAGACACCTCTTCTGTCGCACGCGATTTGACGCTGGGCCTGTCGTTTGCCGAGCAAGTAGTTTCCGAGGCCAACTCGGTGATCGTTATCCTCGACCAGCGAGGTAACATTCAACGTTTTAATCGGTTAAGTGAAGAATACACTGGCCTGAAAGAACACGAAGTGATTGGCCGTAATGTGTTCCAGCTATTCATGACCAAACAGGAAGCCCAGGCCTCCCGCCGCAACATCGCCGGATTTTTTCGCGACGGCAACTCTTATGAAGTGGAACGCTGGATCAAAACCAAGAAAGGTCAGCGACTGTTTCTGTTTCGTAATAAGTTCGTTCACAGCGGCAGCGGAAAAAATGAAATTTTCCTCATCTGTTCAGGAACGGATATTACCGAGGAGCGCCGGGCCCAGGAGCGTCTGCGCGTGCTGGCCAACACCGATACGGTGACCGGGTTACCCAATCGCAATGCCATCCATCAGCAAATTAGCCTGGCACTTGAAACGGCGAAAGGCACGCAAACCGGCGTGGTGTATCTCGACTTAGACAATTTCAAGAAGGTGAATGACGCCTACGGGCACATGTTCGGTGACCAGTTACTTCAGGCGGTTTCGCTGGCGATCCTTAGCTGCCTCGGCAAAGATCAAACCCTGGCACGCCTCGGCGGTGACGAGTTTGTGGTACTGGCAGAAAATACCAGCCAGGCGGCGCTGGAAGCGATGGCTTCGCGGATCCTCGAACGGCTGCGTCAGCCTTTTCGCATCGGACTGATTGAGGTTTACAGCGGCTGCTCGCTCGGTATCGCCCTTGCCCCCTTGCATGGCGAAGACCGTGAAAGCCTGATCCGCAATGCCGATACCGCCATGTATCACGCCAAAGAAAATGGTCGCGGTAAGTTTTGCGTGTTTGCCAGCGAAATGAATCAACGCGTGTTTGAGTATCTGTGGCTGGATACCAATCTGCGTAAAGCCCTGGACCAGGATCACCTGGTGGTGTATTACCAACCGAAAATCGACCGTGATGGCGAGGTGCGCAGTGCCGAAGCGCTGGTACGCTGGAATTCGCCGGAGCGTGGCCTGGTGCCGCCAGGTGATTTTATTGCTTATGCGGAAGAATCCGGTCTGATTGTGCCGCTGGGGCGCTGGGTGATGCTGAATGTGTTGCAGCAGGTGATTGCGTGGCGCAAAGAAGGGATCTGGTTGCGGGTGGCAGTGAATGTTTCAGCCAAGCAATTGATTGATCAGAGTATCTATAGCGATCTGAAGCAGGCCCTGATTGAGAGTGGCATCAAGGATTGCCCGATTGATATCGAACTGACTGAAAGCTGCCTGATCGAGAACGAAGCCGATGCACTGAAACTGATGAAACAGTTTCAGGAGCTGGGGGCACAGGTGCATCTTGACGATTTCGGGACCGGTTACTCTTCCCTGTCGCAGTTGGCGCGAGTACCGATTGACGCCATCAAGCTGGACCAGAGTTTTATTCGTAATATCAATAAGCAACCGGTGGCACAGTCACTGGTGCGTGCCATTATGGCTGTGGCCAAAGCCCTGGAGTTGCAGGTGATTGCCGAGGGTATTGAAACCAAAGCCGAAGAAAAATTTGTGATGGCTAACGGCGTCGATGGGCGTCAGGGTTATTTTTACGCAAAACCAATGCCCGCAGACCAGCTCGGGCATTGGCTGGCTAAGCATCCTGCCCGCGTTTAACGCTGAACTGCGAGATTATCCGGCTTTGCGCAAGGATGCGCTATGACGGTTTTGCAGTTGCACCAGACGTTCCATATAAGCAATGTCTTTCGGTTCCAGCGTGAAGGCATAATCCACCCAATCTTCCGTTATATCCATCAGTTCCGCCCTTGAGAGTTGCAACACGCGTTGACGTGCTTTCAGCATCGCCCGTACGCCATTGAGTTTGGGACGTAAGGTGTCGATGAAGGTGCGTGTAGTGCGATAGCTGTCACCAGGCTGGAACACTTTATCGACCAGACCACGGGTTTCATACCACTCCGCGCTGTGTGACTCCCCTTCACAAATTAACTCTTCAGCCAGCTTCATCCCCGCGCGGCGCGCCACTAACGAGTATCCGCCCATGCCGGGGAACAGGTTAAACGCAATTTCCGGGAACCCCATGCGTGCGCTGTTTTGCGCCAGAATGAAGTGGTGCGCCAGGGCGGCTTCAAATCCTCCGCCGAGAGCACTACCCTCGATCATTGCCAGCGTCACCGCGCCAGTATCAAAACCTCGGGCGGCTGAATGGATGCAATCCACGCAGGCACGGGCGTAGGCACGCAGTGCTTCGCGCCGGTTGTTGCGAATGCATTCAACAAAGAAGCGTAAATCGCCCCCGGCGTTAAACATCTGAGGAACTAACGATCCCGTCACCCAGAAATCAATCGGTAAACCGGAACGCTGCGCCGCGTAGCTCAGGTTCATGATCTCTTCGATTAACTCGTGGTTGAAACTGGGTCGAGGTTGCGCCCGCAGCATCATCCACATGGTGTGACGCCCTTCTTCATAATAGGCAGCCAGTTGAGTGGTTTGTCCGACTTCGGTGAACAGTCGGCATGTCGGTTGGTTAATCACTGTCATAGTCTCATCCTCTAGTTATGTGATGCGTTAAACGCAATATCAGCGTAATCCAGAGTGAGGCCAGACCAAATGAGAGATTGATTTATAAAGCAAATTCCAGAGATTTCCCCGACACAGGGGTCGGGGAAAGATTAGCGGGCTTACTTAATAGCGGCGCGTTGGCCCACCGCAGCATGAAAACGCTTAACGCGGCGTGAATAAAGCGCCGTAATGATCGGCACCAATACTGAAGTGACAATTACTGATGTGGCCACTAAGGCGGTGGCGGCAGGCGCAACCGGTTTAAACTGCGGCAGCATTTCGGCAATCAACACAGGTGTCGCTACCGCTGCGCCAGCGGTGCTGGAGGCAGCAATACCCGCCGTACCATCGCCGCCCCCAATCAGACGATCCGCCAGGATTAACGGAATGCCGGTGATGATGATGACCGCAACGCCAAGCAAAATACCGAGCAAACCGGTTTGGGCAATTACCGCTAAATCAATGGTGTTGCCGAGGGCAAAGGCAAAGAACGGAATCAGGGTGTGTACCGCCTTACCGAAAAATTCACGTAATTCAGGGTCAAGGTTGCCCAGGGCGAAGCCAACCAGGAATGGCAGAACTGCACCCACGAAGACGTGAGGTTCAAATGAGGCGATACCTGCGGTGCCAAGAATAACCATAGTCATCAGTGGTCCTGATTCGAGCGACATCAGCACAAACGCGCCCGCCTCCTCTTTCGAACCATATTGCTGCATGATTGACGCGTACAGGCCACCATTGGTCATATCCATCGCCGCCACCAGCGCCAGGGTGGAAAGACCGGCGAACATGCCCACTTCAACGCCATTTTCAGGCATGACGCGCGAGGCAATCGCAGCAACTACCCAGGCAACGGCGATTTTCGTTAATACCAGGGTGCCAGATTTACGCAGCACGGTACCGGTGGCACTGAGTTTGATCGATGCCCCCATACAGAAGAACCACACCGCCAGAATTGGCACGGTGCCGGTCATTAATCCATTGGTAAAGGAGCCAAAATATTTGCCCGCGCCAGGGGAGAAGGTATGGCATAGCGCGCCGAGAAACAGCGGGATCAACATCATACCGCCAGGAATTTTATCGATTGCACGTTTAATATGCATTTGAGTATCACCTGTACTAAGCCAGAGGGAGGTGCGTTATTTGTTGCCGTCAGGCATTACGGGCAAGATACCGGCTCACCACAGACAAAAAAGTGATCGCAAATATATTTATGAAACGTTGTTTTATTTTTATTGGATTATCATTTTATTTTTTGATCGACGTCGCCATACCAGTTGGTTGAAGGCAATAAAAAAGGCGCCAGATGGCGCCTGAAAGAGCTGCGCGATCAAGCGCACCTGTTTATCACTTCTGCCCATACCAGGCGTTTTTGCCGTGTTTGCGCAGGTAATGCAGATCAAGCAACGTTTGCGAAATCGGTGGGAGTGCCTGGTGTAGTTGCTCGGTATGCAACGCCATATATGCTACCTCCTCCAGCACCACCGCGCTGTGCACTGCCGCATCCGCATCTTTCCCCCAAGCAAAAGGGCCGTGCGAATTCACCAGCACCGCCGGAATCGCGGTGGGCGATATTTCGCGCTTAGCGAAAGTTTCGATAATCACCTGTCCGGTATTCCACTCATATTCCTGCTCGATTTCTTCACGCTGCATAGCCCGTGTGCAAGGAATGGTGCCGTAAAAGTCATCCGCATGAGTGGTGCCCCAGGCGAGAATATCCCGCCCTGCCTGCGCCCAGATGGCAGCATGACGTGAATGGGTATGGACTATGCCGCCAATATCCGGCCAGGCGAGGTACAGCGCGCGATGGGTAGCGGTGTCAGATGAGGGGCGCATCGTACCCTCCACCACCTTCCCGCTTTCCAGCTCCACCACCACCATATCGTCACGTTTCATATCAACGTACTTCACCCCGGAAGGTTTGATCACCAGCAGACCGCTTTCACGATCGAGGGCACTGACATTGCCCCAGGTAAAGGTCACCAAGTTATAACGTGGCAGATCCAGATTGGCTTCCAGCACCTGTTGTTTCAGCGCTTCCAGCATGTTTTTTCTCCCGTTAGATGTGATGGAGAAATTGTGCAAAGCCTGGCGCAAAAGCGTTATGGAAGGAATCGCTGTAAAAGCTGCGGAAAGTGGCTGAGGGCGTAAAAATGTGGCGTGAATTCGGAGTTTTCCATCTTCGGAAAAATCCCGTAATGATTAGACTGTCTCCAGCCAACCACGGGACGATTTTATTGCCCGGTGATGCGGCTATCACGCTGTTTTTGCATGCGGGCTGCGGATTGCAGGCTCAGGGATGAGAACCGTTATGAAACCACAGGGTGAAACGATTGCAGGAAACAACACCTATACTTAAAAGGTTGTCCCTGTATGTACAATCAAGGAGAAGTTTATGACAACAACAATGAAACGTCTGACCGCCGCCGTGCTGGCTACCACCCTGATTATTGCCCTGAGCGGTTGTTCAAACTGGTCCAAGCGTGACCGCAATACCGCGATTGGTGCGGGTGCGGGTGCAATTGGCGGTTCTATTCTGACTAACGGAAGCGCATTGGGCACCATTGGTGGTGCTGCTGTTGGTGGCATTATCGGCCATCAGGTTCATTAATTCCGACTACATAACAAAAGGCTTACGCAGCGCATCTACATAAACAGGCCACTCACCGAGTGGCCTGGTCATTTCAACCGCCAGCCAGTTTGACCTTCATGCCTTTAGCTTCAAGCAGCGATTTCAACAGGTCGCGCTTATCGCCCTGAATCTCAATCACGCCGTCTTTCACCGCCCCACCGCAACCGCATTTTTTCTTCAGTTCGGCGGCCAGTTTGGTCAGCGCGTCATCATCGAGATCGACACCGGTGATCAGGCAAACACCTTTACCTTTACGACCACTGGTCTGACGTTGAATACGTACGATGCCATCGCCTTTCGGGCGTACAGCTTTCTCTTCGGTTGGCGTAATGCGGCCGGTTTCGGTGGAGTAAACCAGCGGATTGTCCTGAGCCATTAGCCCTCCTGTAAACTTTGCAGAATCTGTTGCAGGGTGGCGGCAGGATCGGCAGATTGGGTGATCGGACGCCCAATTACCATATAATCCACCCCTGCCTGCTGCGCCTGCTGTGGCGTCATGATACGACGCTGATCACCCGCGTCACTGCCTGCCGGACGAATTCCTGGTGTCACCAGCTTAAAGTCTTTGCCAATCACCTGTTTGAAATGTGCCGCTTCCTGTGCGGAGCACACCACGCCGTCAAGACCACAGTCACGCGTCAGGCATGCCAGACGTTCGGCCTGTGCCGCAGGAGACAAGGTGATACCAAGCCCTTTCAGATCCTCTTCATCCATGCTGGTGAGTACGGTGACCGCAATCAGCAACGGCGCATCTTTACCGTACGACACCAGCGCCTCACGCGCTGCGTTCATCATGCGTGCCCCACCACTGGCGTGAACGTTAACCATCCATACGCCAAGGTCTGCCGCCGCCGCAACCGCATGCGCCGTGGTGTTCGGGATATCGTGGAATTTCAGATCGAGGAAGATTTCGAAACCACGATCCTGCAACGTTTTCACCAGCGTTGGCCCAAACAACGTGAACATCTCTTTGCCCACTTTCAGGCGGCATTGGCTCGGGTCGATGCGATCGACAAATTGCAGTGCGCTGTCGAGATTATGATAGTCGAGTGCCACCAGAATAGGTGAAGTGGTAACAGGCATAACGTTTCCTCAGTTACAGGCACCCGCAGGCGCGTTAGACAAACGGCAAGCATTCTACCTGCGCGACATGATGACGACAATCACGGTGCCAGGATTTGTAATCTGTTTGACTGAGCCCTGCACGATGCTGCATTGAATAAATAGTTTAGATTTTTAGTATGTTGTAACTATAAAATGACTTTTTTTAGAAAAGACGGCCGTTATTGGCCGTCAAGTCCACGAATCGGTTTCACCGAAGACCAGGTGCGGCAGGAAGGACAATGCCAGTACAACGCATGCGCAGTGAAACCACATTTCTGGCAGCGATAGCGCGGCTTGGTGCGGATTTGCTCCCCCACCATATCGCGTAACACCATCAGACTCTCTTTTGCCCGACCATCTTCAGCTTCATGCAGGTGAAAATCCATTAAACGGTGGAAAACCCGCATCGTCGGATGACGTTGCAACTGGCGATTAATATAGAGTTGCGCCGCTTCCGGGCCTTGTTGTTGTTCAAGGATATCGGCGAGATAGAGTTCAGCGACCGCTCCGGTATTCTCATCCACGCAACGTTGCAGGAATTGCGCCCATTGTTCGGGTTGATCCAGGCGCTGATAACACGTTTCGAGCATTGGCAAGGCTTCACTGACCAGCTCTTTATCCTGTTCCAGCACCCGTTGTAAACGTTCGACCGCTTTTGCGTATTCGCCCTGCTCCATAAAAATGCGGCCGGTCATTATCGACACGCGCGCACTTTGACGATCCGCCGCTTCACCTTTTTTCAGCAGCGTCATGGCCCGTTCAAGATCGTCACTGCTGAGTGCCTGCAAGGCGAGTTCGCAGTAGAAATGGGCAATTTCGCCTTTCTGCTTGTCCTTTCCCAGCTTGACCAGTTTTTCCGCCACTTCAATGGCCTGCTGCCAGTCACTGGTTGCCTGGTGGATCAGCAGCAGTTGCTGCAACGCACCGATACGAAAATCCGTCTCATCCACCAGCTGGCTAAACATATCTTCTGCGCGGTCATACAAACCAGCCGCCATATAATCGCGGCCAAGTTGTTGCACCGCCAGCAGACGCTGGTCATAACTGAGCGAGGCACTTTCCATCAGGGATTGGTGAATGCGGATGGCGCGGTCAACTTCGCCGCGTGAACGGAACAGGTTACCCAGGGTGAGATGGGCTTCGACCGTGCCGCTGTCTTCTTTCAACATGTCGAGGAAGAGATCAACGGCTTTGTCCTGTTGATTGGACAGCAGGAAGTTAACCCCCGCAACGTATTCACGCGACAGGCGATTGGCTTCCTGTTGCTTATCCTGTTGCGCACTGCGTCGGCCCATATACCAACCATACGCCGCAGCCACAGGAAGAAGCAGAAACAGCAATTCAAGCATCTAAGCTTAATCCCGACAACCGGCAGAAGGCGACGTTGTCACCGCCGTCGATTGTTCATTCTGCGCCTGCATACGTTTCAGTTTACGCTGCGCGTGTGCCAGCGATACCCGTAAACGCAACCAGAACAGGCCGCAGATCGCCCATCCCAGCAAGAATCCCGCACCAAACAGAACAGCCAGCAATGTGGAAATACGAAATTCGCCCTGCGCCAGCAGATAGTTAAAAGTGATGATTTGGTCGTTATGTGCTCCGAGCGTCACGGAGATGATGAAAATGACCAATACCACGAGAAAAATCAGCAAATATTTCACAATGCATCCTGTCGTGAGGTTATCCAGTAGGAGTATGCCAAAAAAGCCGCGCCGATGCTGCTTATCAGCGCATCAAACCGCCTGATTTAGGCAAGTGCAATCAATAATATGGGGCCGGATGCAAAAATTACAATCCGTCTTCACGCTGTGCAATCTCTTTTGCCTCTGCTGGCGGCACCGTCAACGGCCCGCAAAAACGTTGTGCTAACCAGGTCGCCACCGTGACCAGCAACCAGGAAATCAGTGTCGCCATCACCAAATCGCGTGGCCAATGCATCCCTAACATCAGGCGGCTTCCCATCACCAACGTGGCCCAGACAAATAACACCACAATCGTCAGGGTATGCCGACGGGGCCAGAGCAGGCCTATAACCAGCAGCGCCCAACTGGCAGCAAACATCGTATGGCCGGAAGGAAAAGCGAAGCCGGTTTCAAAAGCCCAATGCTTTTTTAACCATCCTGGTAGTTGCGTATCATCCGCCACCAGTTGCTCTACCAACTTGCCGCGCTGTTTACGCTTCAATTCATAGAATGCGCTCTCATTAACGCCATGACTTTTTTCCAGCCACACCACATAAGGTCGAGGTTCCTGGACCTGATCTTTGATGAAGGATTTGGTGTACTGACCGACCAGAATCGCGCCATTCATGATGACAAGCAGCAGGATGGCAGGCTTGAGCCGGAAACGCAGACACCAGAGTACCCAGGCACTGAGGATCAGGCTGGTGAGGATTCCCCACGGGCTGGTGACCGTTTCAGTCATCCAGAATAATAGCTTTAACAGCGCACCATTTTCTCCTGGTTGCCACTGCCAGCCAGAAAGCCAGACGCTCAGCGGCATAATCAGCAACAGAAGCGTGCCAAGGGTGGTGCGTTGTATAATCTTTAACATCCATCGTCCTTAAAACCGCGCAAAACACTGTGTCGGGCATAACTTTAGCTGAAAAAAGAATAACATAACCGTTGCAGCTTGGATAATTGTGCTTTATCACTACAATAACTCTGACTGATTAACTGCCTGCACCCAGGTTGTGGCACAATATTGTCAGTTTTCGGGCCAATCAGGCCCGTGCGTTATCATGATGATAGCGCATCCTCTGAAGGTTCTGGAGAGTCACATGCAGCTTAAACGGGTAGCAGAAGCCAAACTGCCCACGCCCTGGGGAGATTTCCTCATGGTTGGTTTTGAAGAACTGGCAACCGGTCACGACCATGTCGCGCTGGTCTACGGTGATGTTAGCGACCACAATCCGGTACTGGCACGCGTCCACTCCGAATGCCTGACCGGTGATGCACTGTTCAGCCTGCGTTGCGATTGCGGATTTCAGCTGGAAGCCGCGCTGACCGCTATCGCTGAAGAAGGACGCGGTATCCTGCTTTATCATCGTCAGGAAGGTCGTAATATCGGCCTGCTAAACAAAATTCGCGCCTACGCCTTGCAGGACAAAGGCTACGATACGGTAGAAGCCAACCATCAGTTAGGTTTTGCCGCCGATGAGCGTGATTTCACCCTGTGTGCAGATATGTTCAAACTGCTGGGTGTCAACGAAGTGCGTTTACTGACCAATAACCCACGTAAAGTGGAAATTCTCAGCGAAGCTGGCATCAACATCGTTGAGCGCGTCCCGCTGATTGTCGGGCGTAACCCGAAGAACGCGCATTATCTCGATACCAAAGCTGAAAAAATGGGCCATTTGCTGCCGAAGCAATAAAACAAAGCCGGGAAATTATCCCGGCTTTTTTCTTAGTTCAGCATATTGCGGATCACGTAGTGCAGAATGCCGTCGTTCTGGTAATAGGTCAGTTCATTGCCGGTATCGATGCGACAACGTGTCTCCAGCGTCTCTGTAGCACCATCCACGCGCGTCAGCGTCACCTTAACTGTACCGCCAGGCTTGAGCTGATTCAGGTTCGCCACATCAATGTGTTCCTCTCCGGTTAAGTTGAGAGTCTTACGCGTGACACCCTGTGGGAACTCCAGCGGCAGAATCCCCATGCCAATCAGATTGGAACGGTGGATACGTTCAAATGACTCGGCAATCACCACACGTACCCCCTGCAATCGAGGCCCCTTGGCTGCCCAGTCACGACTGGATCCCGATCCATATTCTTTCCCGGCAATCACCGCGAGCGGAACACCCTCGGACTGATACTTCATGGCTGCATCGTAGATCGCCAATTGTTCATTACTGGGGAAATGTTTGGTGTAACCCCCCTCCACGCCCGGCACCATCTCATTGCGAATACGGATATTGGCAAAAGTGCCGCGCATCATCACCTCATGGTTGCCGCGTCTTGATCCATATGAGTTGAAGTCCGTCCGTTCCACACCGTGCGCCAGCAGATAACGCCCTGCCGGGCTTTCTGCCTTGATGCTTCCCGCCGGGGAGATATGGTCGGTGGTGACGGAATCTCCCAGCATTGCCAGAATGCGTGCTCCTTTGATGTCCTGCACCGGTTTCGGTGTTTTTTCCATATCATCAAAGAACGGAGAAAGTCGGATATAGGTTGAATCTTCATCCCAGTCATAGGTGGCCGCTTCACTGACTTTAATCTGCTGCCATTCCGGGGTGCCATCAAACACTTCGGCATACTCTTTGTGGAACATATCACTGGTGACTTTTTGCACATACTCGGCAATTTCTTCCGGCGACGGCCAGATTTCTTTCAGATAAACATCCTTCCCGCGCTGATCCTGGCCGATGGGATCGTTTTGCAGATTGAGTTTCATGTTGCCCGCCAGTGCATAGGCCACCACCAGCGGCGGCGACGCCAGCCAGTTGGTTTTCACCAGGGGATGGATACGACCCTCAAAATTTCGGTTACCCGAAAGCACCGCGCCGACGGTCAGGTCGCCCTCCTTAATGGCGCTCTCAATGCTGTCTGGCAATGGCCCGGAGTTACCAATGCAGGTGGTGCATCCATAACCCACCAGATTAAAACCCAGCTCATCCAGATAGGGCGTAAGTTCTGCCACGGCCAAATAATCGGACACCACTTTAGAGCCGGGAGCCAGTGATGCTTTGACCCACGGCTTACGCATCAATCCCTTTTCCACCGCTTTTTTCGCCAACAGTCCCGCAGCCATCAGCACACTGGGATTCGAGGTGTTGGTGCAGGAGGTAATCGCCGCGATCACTACCGCCCCATCATCCAGTTGATGGCTATCCCCCGTCTCACTGTCACGATAGCTGACGCTTTTATGCGGTTTCTGTGCCTGGTTCACCTCCAGTTCATTACTCGCCGCGAAGGCCGCAGGGACATCCGCCAGAGAGACACGGTCCTGTGGACGTTTCGGACCAGCGAGGCTGGATTCAACCTCGTTCATATCCAGCGCCAGCGTGCTGGTGAAGATCGGTTCATCACCCGGATTACGCCACATACCTTGCGCTTTGGCATAGGCTTCAACCAATTTAATCTGCTCGCTGTCGCGTCCTGTCAGCGTCATGTAGCTAAGAGTAATGTCATCTATCGGGAAAAAGCCGCAGGTGGCACCATATTCGGGAGACATATTGGCGATAGTTGCACGGTCAGCCAACGGCAGATCCGCCAGGCCATCGCCATAGAATTCAACGAACTTGCCTACGACGCCGTGTTTACGCAGCATTTGCGTCACGGTCAATACCAGGTCGGTCGCCGTGATCCCTGGCCGCAGTTTGCCGGTCAGTTTAAAACCGACCACGTCTGGAATCAGCATCGATACCGGCTGTCCGAGCATTGCCGCCTCAGCTTCAATACCGCCAACCCCCCACCCCAATACACCGAGCGCATTGATCATCGTAGTGTGGGAATCGGTGCCAACCAGGGTATCGGGATACGCCACCTCGTTGCCATCCTGGCTTTCATGCCAGACCGCCTGGCCGAGATATTCAAGATTTACCTGGTGACAAATGCCGGTGCCTGGCGGCACCACGCGAAAACGATTGAAGGCTTTTTGCCCCCAGCGCAGAAAGACATAACGTTCATGGTTGCGCTCCATCTCCAACCGCACGTTCTCTTCAAATGCCTCATCGTCACCAAAATGGTCAACAGTGACAGAGTGGTCAATCACCAGGTCAACCGGAGAGAGCGGGTTCACTTTAGCGACATCACCGCCAAGACGTTTCACCGCCTCGCGCATTGCCGCCAGGTCAACCACCGCGGGTACGCCGGTAAAATCCTGCATCAGCACGCGTGCCGGACGATAGGCAATTTCACGGTCGGCGTGCGCATCTTTTTGCCATGCGGCCAGCGCCTGAATATCTTCCGCCGTTACCGAATCGCCATCCTGCCAGCGCAGCAAATTCTCCAGCAGGACTTTCATGGATTTAGGCAGGCGTTCAAGGGTTCCAAGGTGATGGGATGCTTTTTGCAGGCTGTAGTAGTGATAAGTATGGTTACCAACTTCGAGCGTCTCCCGGCTCTGCTCGCGCAACGTTAACGACATAGCTCCTCCTCATGGGTTTCTCTTAACCTCAGTAACCGCAAGGTTTAGCTTAAAGATAGACCACATTTTCGTTAACGTTTTGATAACAACACGAATTGACACATTGATCCAGAAACAAAAATGCCCTGGATATTGGCCAGGGCATTTAAAAAAAGAAATAATTTGAGTTATTAAATTACATCATCGTCCACACGGCAGCAGCCCAAACAGCGAATGAAAAGGCATATACGCTGAACCATGACAGGGTAATTGTACTATTCATTGAGTTCATTAAGTCACTCCCTCCCGGATTCCGGGTAAAAAAGGGCTACGGTCTTCAGCCTTAGCTGATGACACCATTTTTTATATGCTGAGTGTTATAGGAAGGGCGTTCAAATTGCCCACCGGATAACCCGGTAAAGAGAAGGACTATTCGTCTATATAAAGAACTGAACGCAGACTGCGTTATTTGGACTTCGGATCCATGAATGATTCAATAAAACCGCGCTGCTTTTCACTCAGTTCCCAGGATGCCGGTATCGCTACATCTTGTTCTGTGCTGGCAACGTCTTTAGCTTTACACGCAGGCGTGTTGGGCTGACGTGCAGAAACCGGAGATTTACGACTGAGTGTATTTGCCCACATGGCTTAACCCCACATACGCCAAATCATTAATGCCACCACTACCCAGAACAAGGCTGAAGCAGCGAAGACAGTCAACCAGGCTTTGCGACGGATGTTCCCTGAACGCTCAACCTTGGTGCTTTTAGCCCGGAAGTCCGGTTGTACAGTTAATCTCGTAGCCATAGTTTTTGATAATCACTCTCAATAAAACGATTGTTAACATCGATTAAGATTTAGGACGAATCCTAAACGCCTTAAGTCCAAAAATCCAGTTATTTTTATTGAGCACAACGATTAATGCTATTTATCAAAACACCGAAAAATGATGAGATAAATTTAATAACTAAGCAAACTATTAATTAAAAACTAACTTTGTAAATTTGGGTTAAATCAAAATTAGATCCATTCTAAATTCAAGTTTAAATTAGCGAGGCAGCTAAAAAGCCCTTCGCCATCAACTCTTAACTGGAGTATGGGAATATTCCTGGGATCACGCAAAGCGGTAAAGTAAAAAATGTGTACTAATTCGCATTTAACAACTAACAATGAAAAAACATGTGACCGATGTTTCATTTACATAAAATTAATCTAATTTTTGAGCTACCAATGGCGCTAAGCAACGGCACAAAAAACAAAGGGTGCCCAATGGGCACCCTGTTAACATAATGAGTTTACAGGCTATTTGAAGGGTAACTTGATATCACGGAACATCGCTTCGATATCTTCGTTGGAGCGCAATGCCACCGCAGTATCCACCACATCGCGGGTCAAATGCGGTGCGAAACGTTGAATAAAATCATACATATAGCTTCGCAGGAAGGTGCTGCGTCTGAAGCCAATTTTTGTCGTGCTATTGGTAAAGATCTCTGATGCTTCAATGCGTACCAGATCAGGGTCAGAAACCGGATCTACCGCCATGCTGGCAATCACCCCAACCCCCAGCCCCAGACGGACATAGGTCTTAATGACGTCAGCATCGGTTGCAGTAAACACAATTCGCGGCGTCAGCCCCGCACGATTAAACGCCGTATCCAGTTCAGAACGCCCGGTAAAGCCGAAGGTATATGTCACCAACGGAAACTCCGCCAATTCCTCAATCGTCACCTGCGCTTTGCCTGCCAGCGGATGGTCGGGCGTCACGACAATCGCACGATTCCAGTGATAGCAAGGCAGCATAATCAGGTCATCGTAAAGATGCAGCGCTTCGGTGGCGATGGCAAAGTCAGCGTTACCTTTTGAAACTGCTTCCGCAATTTGCGTCGGTGAGCCTTGGTGCATATGCAGGGAAACACGAGGATAGCGTTCAATAAAGCCTTTGATTACACCGGGAAGCGCATAACGTGCCTGGGTATGGGTGGTGGCGACGTATAAAGAGCCTTTATCAGGCCAGGTATGCTCACCCGCCACCGATTTGATGGCATCCACTTTTGATAACACTTCACGGGCAATGCGGATGATTTCCTCACCGGCTGGTGTCACCTGCGTCAGGTGCTTACCGCTACGGGCAAAAATCTGCACCCCCAGCTCATCTTCCAGCATTCTGACTTGCTTACTGATGCCCGGCTGCGACGTATATAAACCTTCTGCCGTCGAAGAAACATTGAGGTTGTGATTGACCACTTCAACGATGTAGCGCAACTGCTGCAATTTCATAGTTATATCTTCCCGGTAGGCGACAGAGGAGCAATCCCGGCGAGCGTATTTTCGCCTTGAGCGAGGTATTCAGGGAAAGCGTGTCAGCGAAACGTAAAATCTATAACCACTATATCAGTTAAAGAAAGAATGTAGAACGATTAGCTATAAGGATGGTGAAAAGGCCAGCTGACGCTGGCCTGGGGGGATTACTTCTTCGCTTCCTGCCAACTGCCATCGATATAGAAGGCAGACCAGCCGGTCGCTTTGCCCTCTTTCTCCGAAGCAACATACTGTTGTTTCGTTTTACGGCTAAAACGCACCATAGTTTTGTTACCTTCCGGATCGGCTGCCGGCGCTTCCGCCAGGTACTTCAGTTTCTCAGGCAGGCGATCGGCGAAACGCTGCAACTCTTCTACCAGTGGTGCACGGGTTTCGCGTGATTTCGGGAAGGTGTTGGCTGCGAGGAACACGCCAGCGGCACCGTCACGCAACACAAAGTAAGCGTCTGACTTCTCGCACGGCAGTTCTGGCAACGGGACCGGATCTTCCTTCGGCGGTGCCACTTCACCATTACGCAGGATTTTACGGGTATTTTTACACTCGTCGTTGGTACAGGCCATGTACTTACCAAAACGCCCCATTTTCAGGTGCATTTCCGAGCCACATTTTTCACACTCAACAATCGGGCCGTCGTACCCTTTGATACGGAACTCACCTTGCTCGATCTCGTAGCCGTCACATTCCGGGTTATTACCGCAGACGTGCAACTTGCGCTGATTATCAATCAGATAGCTGTCCATCGCGGTGCCGCATTTCTGGCAACGACGACGGGCGCGCAACGCGTTGGTTTCGGCGTCGTCACCTTCCAGCACGTTGAGTACTTCATTTTCCGGGATCAGGTTGATGGTTTGCTTGCAACGCTCTTTCGGCGGCAAGGCATAACCTGAACAGCCAAGGAACACGCCGGTGCTGGCAGTACGAATCCCCATCTTACGTCCACAGGTTGGACAATCGATAGATGTCAGCACCATCTGGTTCGGCTGCATGCCGCCCTCTTCCGGTTCTTTTTCCGCCTGGTCCAGCTGCTGGCTAAAATCGCTAAAGAACGAATCCAGCACGCCCTTCCATTCAGCCTGATTATTCGCGACCTGGTCGAGGCTGTCTTCCATATGGGCTGTGAAATCGTAGTTCATCAGCTCGCGGAAGTTTTCTTCCAGACGATCGGTCACAATCTCACCCATCTTCTCGGCATAGAAACGGCGGTTTTCTACCCGCACATAACCACGATCCTGGATGGTCGAGATAATCGAAGCGTAAGTCGAAGGACGACCAATACCGCGTTTTTCCAGTTCACGTACCAGCGAAGCTTCGCTGAAACGGGCTGGCGGCTTGGTGAAATGCTGGCTTGGCAGCACTTCTTTGAGATCCAGCACATCACCCACGTTTACCGGTGGCAGCGTCAAATCTTCATCATTTTTACGCAGCGCGGGCATCACGCGCGTCCAGCCGTCAAAACGCAGTGTGCGTCCTTTGGCTTTCAGTTTGAAATCACCTGCGCCAACGGTCAGGGTGGTGGAATCATACTGCGCCGGTACCATCTGACAGGCGACAAACTGACGCCAAATCAGCTGATACAGTTTCTGCGCATCTGTTTCCATATCTTTAAGTTGGTCTGCTGCCACAGCCACATCAGAAGGACGAATCGCTTCGTGCGCTTCCTGCGAGTTATCTTTGCTGGCGTAGGTATTTGGCGCATCCGGCAGATATTTGGCACCGAAGTTTTTATCGATATAACCGCGTGCCATAGCAATGGCATCCTGACTCAGGTTGGTGGAGTCAGTACGCATATAAGTAATGTGGCCCGCTTCATACAGCCGCTGTGCCATCATCATGGTTTTCTTCACCCCGAAGCCGAGACGCGTGCTGGCCGCCTGTTGCAACGTGGAAGTGATAAAGGGCGCAGAAGGTTTGCTGCTGGTCGGTTTGTCTTCACGGTCCAGTACGTCGTAACGCGCTTTTTGCAGCAACGCCACTGCGGCATAGGTTTGCTCGCGGTTAACCGGACGGAACGCCTTGTCACCCTGATGAGTCACCTGCATAGCCAGTGCATCACCTTTCGGCGTCACCAGATCAGCATCAACTTCCCAGTACTCTTCCGGAACGAAGGCTTTGATTTCACGTTCACGCTCAACCACCAGGCGCACTGCCACCGACTGCACACGGCCGGCAGAGAGGCCTCGGGCGATTTTTTTCCACAGCAGCGGAGAAACCATATAACCCACCACGCGGTCCATAAAACGGCGCGCCTGTTGGGCATTAACACGTTCGATATTCAGTTCGCCAGGCTTCTCAAACGCCTGACGAATCGCATTTTTGGTGATTTCATTAAACACCACGCGGCTGAAACGCTTGTCATCACCACCGATCACTTCCCGCAGGTGCCAGGCAATGGCTTCCCCTTCGCGGTCAAGGTCGGTTGCGAGATAGATATGGTCAGCATCGGCAGCCAGGCTTTTTAGCTCAGAGACCACTTTCTCTTTGCCTGGCAGGATTTGATAATCTGCCTGCCAGCCATGCCAGGGATCCACGCCCATACGGTTGACCAGCGCGGCTTTTTCATCTTTTTTGACCTTTTTGCCAGCCGGTTTCGCTTTTTCCCCATCGGCAGTTTTACGGGCAGTTGAACCACTGGTCGGCAAATCACGGATATGACCGACGCTGGATTTCACCACGTAGTCATTACCGAGGTATTTATTGATTGTTTTGGCCTTTGCCGGGGACTCAACGATGACGAGTGCTTTACCCATATGTACCTTTACCTAATTGAAACGTCCTGATAAACGGGAGAGGATTGAAGACCCTAAAACCCAATGGGTTCAATATTGCTGCCACTGTTTCACTTTTCAAGGCAACCGGGACAATCTCAGGTCAGATTGCATCGACTTATGCAACTTTATGATTAGGAGCGAGTTTTCCATCTGACAATATCACACATCCCAGTGTGATCTCCCTGAAATCTGAATCGCCCACACTCTACCTGATAAAATCCGTTACGCAACTTAATTAGCATCCTGGTTAATTTTGCGCCAACTTAACACTCCCGCGCGGGTTTGCACCTTATGCTCACTGGCAAGTAATATAGAAGGAGAAAAGAGACTGTCAAAAAAGGAGTGAATAATGTCAGCATTTACGGAATCCATTTCGCGCCAGGCGTTACTGGAAAAGGCCAATCAACTGATCAAAGAACACGATGATTATTTTGCCGGTATGGAAGCGACGGACGTCATCCAGCAACGCGATGTGTTGGTGTTTCGCGGCCCGTTGTTTCTCGATAACGACGAGTTACCGACCGCCAAAACCACCGCCGTGTTTAACGTGTTTAAATACCTGGCTATCACCTTCTCGTCGCAGTATCACCTGGAGTAAAACGCCCTTATTTGTAGCAGCGCGATAAATCGCGCCGCTACAGGATAGAGTAGTTTTACAAGAGCGGCTTATTACCACGCTGCCACATTTTCAGAATCAGTCGCTCTGCGGCAAGACTGGCGCTATGGGTCATACGATCGATCATTTTACGTTTGCGCGCATAATGCACACCCAGCACGGTGAATCGTTCCATCTGATTGATAATCAACGCATCGCTGGTGCCAATCTCATCCACCAGCCCCAGTTCCAGCGCCTGGCGCCCGTACCAATGTTCACCCGTAGCGACTTTTTCCACATCCAGCCCTGGGCGCATCTGATGGACAAAATCTTTGAACAGCAGATGCGTTTCATTCAGGTCTTCACGAAACTTTTCACGCCCTTCATCGGTATTTTCACCGAACAAAGTCAGGGTGCGCTTATATTGCCCGGCGGTATGCAGTTCAACATCAATATCGTTTCGCTTCAGCAGGCGATTAAAATTAGGAATCTGCGCCACTACCCCGATTGAGCCGATGATTGAGAAAGGCGCGGCAACGATACGATCGGCCACGCACGCCATCATATAACCACCGCTGGCCGCTACCTTATCTACCGCTGCCGTCAGCGTCAGGCCAGCATCGCGCAGACGTTGCAGCTGCGAAGCCGCCAGGCCGTAGCCGTGCACCACACCGCCCGGGCTTTCCAGCTTCAGCAGCACCTCATCACCAGGCGTGGCCACCGCCAGCACGGCGGAGATCTCTTCACGCAACGAACTGACTTCTCCGGCGTCCATGCTGCCTTTAAATTCCAGCACGTAAAGCGTCGGCTTTTCGGTCTCCGTCACGCCTGTTTTCGCCTGGCGTTTGGCGAGTTTGGCTTTTTGTTTCTCTTCTTTTTTATGTTGCTTCAACCAAACTTTTTGCGCTTGCGGTTTCATCTTCGCCAACTGCAAATCTTCTTTCATCTGGCGGTAGTCTTCATCCAGATGGGTTAAGCGCAGCTGACCACCGCTGTGACGTTTCCGCATCGCCGCATTGAGCACAATCAGAACAATAGCTGCGATCGTCACCACTAAGGTGACGGCCTTGGCCAGAAATAATCCATAACTGGAGAGTAAATCCATTCTGCCGCCTTATTAAACAGTGAATTACAAACAAAGCCCGAGTTTACCCGCTTTAGTGGCATTCGTCGCCTGAATTGCCCGCAGGCGGCACAGAAAGCGCGGTTGAGCGATTGCGCCAGACCGCAAATTAAGGCATAAAGCCAAAAAACCTTCTGACCTGTGCAAAGGACATCGCTGTGCATTATCAACCGAAAAGCGATCTGCTTGAAAACCGTATTATCCTGGTAACCGGCGCTTCAGATGGCATTGGCCGTGAAGCCGCGTTAACCTATGCGCGCTATGGCGCGCAGGTGATCCTGCTGGGGCGCAACCCGCACACCTTGCAGCAAACTGAACAGGCGATTAATCAGCTGCAAAAAAAACCGGCATCCACCCTGCTGCTGGATTTTGCCCATGCCACGCCTGAGAGCTGCCAGCAACTGGCGCAACAACTGGCGCAGCAAGTGCCACGGCTCGACGGGGTGCTGCACAACGCGGGCATCCTGGGAGAGATTGTCCCCCTGGCAGAGCTGGAGCCGCATATCTGGCGTCAGGTGATGCAGATTAACCTTGATGCCACCTTCTACCTCACTCAGGCCCTGCTGCCATTGCTGCTGAAATCCGATGCCGGATCGCTGATCTTTACCACCTCGAGCGTCGGTCGCGTTGGTCGCTCCGGTTGGGGGGCGTATGCGGTATCGAAATTCGCCACCGAGGGGATGATGCAGGTGCTGGCAGATGAATACAAAAACCGCCATTTACGGGTGAACTGCATCAATCCCGGCGGCACCCGCACCAAAATGCGCGCCAGTGCCTTCCCGCAGGAAGATGCCAGCCTGCTGAAAACCCCGGCGGATTTGATGCCGTTGTATCTTTATTTAATGGGTGATGACAGCCGCCGCAAGACTGGCATCAGTTTTGATGCTCAGCCAGGACGCAAACCCGGACCGGCCAGCGCATGAGTGAACAACGACATCAACAACGTCAGCAGCGTTTGAAAGAACAGGTTGATGCACGCATCAAAGCGGCGAATGAGGTGCGCGGCATTCTGATGGTGTTTACCGGCAATGGCAAAGGCAAGACCACCGCCGCGTTTGGCACAGCCCTGCGCGCTTGTGGTCACGGTAAAAAAGTTGCTGCTATTCAGTTCATTAAAGGTGAATGGCCCAACGGCGAGCGTAATCTGCTGGAACAGCACGGAGTGGAATTCCAGGTGATGGCGACCGGCTTTACCTGGGAAACCCAGAACCGGGCGACCGATACCGCCGCTTGCCAGCAGGTGTGGCAACATGCAAAACGTATGCTGGCGGATCCGCAACTGGATTTAGTGATTCTGGATGAGATCACTTACATGGTTAGCATGGATTATCTGGATCTGGATGAACTGGTCGCCGCATTGCAGCAACGGCCCACGGGACAGAGCGTGATCATTACCGGCCGCGGCTGCCATCGCAGCTTAACCGAGCTGGCGGATACCGTGACGGAAATGCGTCCGGTGAAACACGCCTTTGATGCCGGGATTCAGGCCCAGCAGGGTATTGACTGGTAAAAAAAGACGCCGCACTGGCGTCTTTTTATTCTCAGGCGCCGCGTTTGCTGCTACGGCGTGGTGAGTTGCTCACCTGGCTGTGACGCTTCACCGCACGGCGAATCTGGTTGGCTTTGGTACGACGGCGATCTTTCTCCACCGCAACTTTGGTCACCGTCTCTTCCGGCATCCCCACCAGGGTACGCAGATAGTTGACCGCCGGTAATTCCAGCTCCATCCAGCCACCGCGCGGAAGCCCTTTCGGCAGTTGGATATCACCATAACGCACACGCATCAGGCGGCTCACCTGCACGCCTACCGCTTCCCATAAACGACGAACTTCACGGTTACGTCCTTCGGTCAGCGTGACGTTGTACCACTGGTTGATCCCTTCACCACCTGCAAAACGCAGGGTTTTGAACGCAGCAGGACCGTCTTCCAGTTGCACGCCCTTGCTCAGCTGACGAATTTTATCGTCGCCCACTTCACCGAACACGCGCACGGCATATTCACGCTCGACTTCACGGCTGGGATGCATCAGGCGGTTCGCCAGTTCCCCGTCGGTGGTGAACAGCAGCAGGCCACAGGTGTTCACGTCCAGACGGCCAACGGCAATCCAGCGGGAACCGCGCAGGCGCGGCAGACGATCAAACACCGTCGGACGACCTTCCGGATCATTACGCGTACAGAGTTCGCCTTCAGGTTTGTAGTAGGCTAACACCCGGCATACTTCGGTGGTGGATTCAGCGATGGACACCAGATGACCATCGATGCGGATTTTCAGGGATTTGTCGCTTTCGATGCGATCGCCCAGCGTCGCCAGTTTGCCGTCAACGCTGACGCGTCCGGCTGAAATCATGGTTTCGATTTCACGGCGCGAGCCATGACCGGCGCGCGCTAACACTTTCTGTAATTTCTCGCTCATTGAGCAGCCTCGTTGTCGCCTTCCCAGGCGTCGTGGTAAGAAGGTACAGATACAGGGATTACCAGTTCCCATATCGGAATTCGGATTAACCGCCAGACCTTCAGGCGGCCCGCGATTTTACACTAAGCATAGCAGCGTTAAAACCTTTTACTTTTCTGCCGATAACAATGGTCGCGCAGATTTCCATCACCCTGGGGTCAAAAATCCCATCCATTCGCCAGACTAATAAATCACGTTCTGCGCTACGCAGCGACGTTGACTCAACCCTCTGAATTTTTGTCTTTTTAGCTTAAGACTTCCCTGGCTTAAACCGACCTCACTTAAACAAACTGATACATTAGCCAGACTCAAGGCTCATATCGCAGCAGAGCTATCTGTACTTATGATAAAGTGCCATTTCAAAGACCAAACCTTAAGGTAAAAACAGGATAAAACTCCACTCAAAAAGGTTAAGTAAGTTTCGTAAGCGCATTAAATGTAAATCCTCAGCCAAATAATATCGTGGATTGGATTATATCTATATTTTCCGATTTTTTTGAGAAAGGTTAAATTTCTGAATTGTTCTGAATTAAAAATTGTGTAAAATTTGAGCCTGAAATCCAGTGCATCGTAAAAATAAAAAAATTAAGTCTTACTTTTTATTATCGATTTACCAACAAATCATTAACGAGCACTGTGAAATTTCATTGATATTATAAACCGGCGCGCGCGGGAGCTGTTGCGTTAATTCATTCAGGTACGAATTAAACTTGCATGCCAAAAATCTTCACCAGGGATTTTGCCGGCATGCCTGAATAAAGATGACTATTATGAGAACGTCACTGCTTTGGCCTGCGCTCGCCGCGCTGGCACTGAGCGGTTGTTCCGTGGGCCATACTGAGTACAGCCGTGCGGCGCTGCAACACGTTGATATGAGCGTGACCGGCATCCCGACTGTACTGGGTTTAGGTGTCCTTGGCACAACCATTCCCTTAACGCCAGAATACAGCCTGACCGCTGCGCACGTTGCAACCACTGCCGTCCAGCGTGTGAAGGCTTATCATCCGTATTGTGATGTGGCAATTATTTATCACAAGAACGATCCCAGTACCCTGGTTAAATTCCGCAAAAGCAACATTGGCGAACCGATTAAGATGTACGGTTACAGTTTTGTTTCTGCCATGCCAGTGGAATCAAGTGGCGTTAATTTAGCGCGCACTGCAATTAACAATCGCTGGAATAAAAAACCTTGTGTCGCAATGGCAACCAATGCCGGTGTTGTACAGGGAATGTCGGGCGGCGCGGTTTATAATGCAGACCAGACAATGGCCGGCGTTATTGTCGGCTATAGCCACCGGATTGATAATATTCGTAGCGGTCAGGCGGTGTTGAAAGATGTGTCGCTGTATATACCGTACGGTGAATTCAGGAGCTGGCTGGAGAGAAATATTGGTCAGACACCTGACAGCGTGCCTGACCACACATAATTACTGGAACGGGCGAATATCGCCCACCCCTTCACGCACGATGACCGGAGCATCGCTGGTGAGGTCGATAACCGTGGTCGGCTGCTGTCCCAGCGTGCCGCCATCGATGATCAGGTCCACCAGCTTGCCGATGCTGTGCTGAATCTCTTCCGGATCGGATTCGGTGAAATCGTTGCCTGGCAGCATCAGCGAGGTCGACATCATCGGTTCGTTCAGCGCTTCCAGCAGCGCCAGAGCCACCGGGTTCGACGGCACACGCAGACCAATGGTCTTACGTTTGTCGTTCATCAGGCGACGCGGCACCTCTTTGGTCGCTTTCAGAATAAAGGTGTAGCTTCCCGGCGTGTTGTTTTTAATGATGCGAAACGCCGAGTTGTCCACCTGTGAATAGGTCGAAAGCTCCGATAAATCACGGCACATCAGGGTAAAGTTGTGGTGCCCATCCAGCTGACGAATGCGGCAAATACGCTCCATGGCATTTTTCTCTTCGAGACGGCAACCCAGCGCGTAACCGGAATCGGTCGGATAGACAATCACCCCACCTTTGTTGAGATAGTCAACCGCCTGGTTGACCAGACGTGGCTGCGGATTTTCCGGATGAATATGGAACAATTGACTCATAAAAACCTCATATCACCTGTCGCTGGGGTTCAGCTCAGGCGCAAGCACGGGAAAGCGTTCCCAGATCGGTTCCACACCGCCTGGTAACCACAGCTTGCGACCCAGTTCTATCCACGGACAGGGTTGGTGAAAATCAGATCCCTGCGACGCTGCCAGCTGATGTTCGCGGGCATACGTTGCCAGCTGGCTGCGTTCGTTTGGTGCCTGCTGGCATTGCGCCACTTCCATTGCATCGCCACCTGCATCCGTGAAATGGGCGATCAGTCGTCTCAGCCATTTGCCGGAAAGACCGTAACGTCCGGGGTGTGCCAGCACGGCAAAGCCACCAGAATCATGAATTGCATCAATGGCTTGTTTAATTGTACACCATTGCGGGGGCACATAACCGGTTTTCCCACGCGCCAGGTAGTTCTTAAACACCTGGGCAAGGTTATCCGCTTTCCCGATTTCAACCAGATAGCGGGCAAAATGGCCGCGCGTGATCACCCCACCCTGTGCCAGACGCTGCGCTCCGTCCAGCGCACCGGGAATTCGCGCGCGCTCCAGCCGTTCGGCGATCAGCAGCGCCCGTTGCTCACGGCAGTGATGTTGCTGCGCCAGGAATTGGGTCAGTACCGGATGCTGGCAGTCGACATACAATCCGACAATATGGATTTCATGGTTTTCCCATAACGTTGAGGCTTCCAGTCCGGCGACCACTTTCAGCGGCAAGTTGTGCTGCGCTACCGTTTGTTGCGCTTCCGCCACCCCGGCAACGGTATCGTGATCGGTAATGGCGAGCACGCCGACGCGCATCTCCACTGCGCGCTGCACCAGCGCCGCAGGAGTCAGCACGCCGTCAGAAGCCAGCGTATGACTGTGTAAATCGTAAAGGGGAAAACGGGGGATGTCCGACAAGGATAGCTCCAGCAACTGCATAAACCGGCAGGCATGATACCGATTTTGCCCTTAACTGAAAAAGGGTATTGACTTTTTTCAGCCGAACCAGTTAACTAGTACACAAGTTCACACGTAACGGGTATTTAATCATGGCTGTTGTTCACACGCATTCAAATGGTTGGTGGCGCGATGTTCCCGAACACGGGCGACGTCGTCGTGCACAACTTGCGTAAACGCTGTGCAGATACCTGAGCCCGCCACCGAGCGGGCTTTTTTTTGAGCTAAATTCAGAGAATTCATCATGCCAAATGCGAAACCTACATTGAAGTTGATTACCGGCACCGCGCCCTATCGCGAAGATCCGGCCGCAGTGTTTCATCAATTATGCGGCGCACGTCCGGCAACCCTGCTGCTTGAATCCGCCGATATCGACAGCAAACGTAACCTGAAAAGCCTGTTAATTGTGGATAGCGCCCTGCGTATCAGCGCTACCGGCAATGTGGTCACTGTTCAGGCGCTGTCTGAGAATGGCCGCTCATTGCTGGCGCTGCTGGATGAAGCATTACCGCAGGCGGTGCAGATTGCTGTACGTCCCGATGGCCGTGAGCTGCACTTCCCGCAACCCCAGGATTTACAGGATGAAGATTCGCGCCTGAAAGCGTTGTCGGTGTTTGATGCGTTACGTCTGATTCCGCAACTGGTGCAAAGCCCGGAGGAAGAGCGCGAAGCGATGTTCCTCGGTGGATTATTCGCCTATGACCTGGTGGCCGGTTTTGAAGAGTTACCTGAGCTTCGCAATGATCAGCGCTGCCCGGATTACTGCTTCTACCTGGCAGAAACCTTGCTGGTGATTGACCATCAGACGCGCAGTGCGCGCCTACAGGCCAGCCTGTTCTGCCCTTCCACCAGCGAGTTCCAGCGTCTGCAAAGCCGTGTTGAACAGTTGCGTGGACAGATGACGCAGCCCGCACCCGCCCTGCCGGTGCAAACCGTAGAACATATGGTCCTCAGCACCAACCAAAGCGATGAGGTCTATTGCAACGTGGTGAGCCAGATGCAGGAAGCCATTCGCATTGGTGAGATCTTCCAGGTGGTGCCATCGCGTCGTTTCTCGTTGCCTTGCCCGTCACCGCTGGCGGCCTATGACACGCTGAAAAACAGCAACCCCAGCCCGTATATGTTCTTTATGCAGGACCAGGATTTCGCGCTGTTCGGCGCCTCGCCGGAAAGCTCGCTGAAATACGATGCCACCAGTCGTCAGATTGAAATCTACCCAATCGCCGGTACACGGCCGCGTGGCCGTCATGCCGATGGCTCGCTGGATCGCGATCTGGACAGCCGTATCGAGCTGGAAATGCGTACCGACCATAAAGAGCTGGCTGAACATCTGATGCTGGTCGATCTGGCGCGTAACGATCTGGCACGCATCTGTGTGCCGGGCAGCCGCTATGTCGCCGATCTGACCAGCGTTGACCGCTACACCTATGTGATGCATCTGGTTTCCCGCGTGGTGGGTACGTTACGTCATGACCTGGATGTTCTGCATGCCTATCGTGCGGTGATGAACATGGGCACCCTGAGCGGCGCGCCTAAAGTACGTGCCATGCAACTGATTGCCAACGCCGAAGGCACCCGTCGCGGCAGCTATGGCGGTGCGGTCGGTTACTTCACTGCGCACGGCGACCTTGACACCTGTATCGTCATTCGTTCTGCCTGGGTGGAAGATGGCGTCGCCACGGTACAAGCCGGTGCCGGTATCGTGTTGGATTCTCAGCCCCAGGCGGAAGCCGATGAAAGCCGTAATAAAGCCCGCGCGGTGCTGCGCGCGATTGCCACCGCCCATCACTGCAAGGAGATTTTCTGATGGCCGATATCCTGCTGCTCGATAATATCGACTCCTTTACTTACAACCTCGTTGATCAGCTGCGGACCTTCGGCCACAACGTGGTGATCTACCGTAATAACCTGCCAGCGGAGCTGTTGGTTGAACGCTTACAGCAGATGGAAAACCCGGTGCTGATGCTGTCTCCCGGACCGGGCGCGCCGAAAGATGCCGGTTGTATGCCGGAACTGTTGCGCACCCTGCGTGGCCGTCTGCCGATTATCGGTATCTGCCTCGGCCATCAGGCGATTGTTGAAGCCTATGGCGGCCAGGTAGGTCAGGCCGGTGAGATTCTGCATGGTAAGGCTTCCTCCATTACCCATGACGGGATTGGCATGTTTGCCGGTCTGAGCAATCCCCTGCCCGTCGCGCGCTATCACTCACTGGTGGGGAGCAATACCCCAGCCGAGCTGACGGTGAACGCCAGCTACAACGGCATGGTGATGGCGGTACGTCACGATGCCGATCGCGTATGCGGCTTCCAGTTCCATCCTGAATCAATTCTGACCACCCAGGGCGCACGTTTGTTAGAGCAGACGCTGGCCTGGGCGCTGGCGAAGTAATAGGGAGATAATGATGCAAGCTATTCTGGAAAAACTTTATCAGGCCCAGACGCTGACTCAGGCAGAAAGCCATCAGCTGTTTAGCGCCATTATTACCGGCCAACTGGAACCGACCCAACTGGCGGCTGCGCTGATTGCCATGAAAGTGCGTGGCGAGCGCCCGGAAGAGATCGCTGGTGCTGCGTCAGCGCTGCTGGAAGATGCCAAACCCTTCCCGCGCCCGGATTACACCTTTGCCGATATCGTTGGCACCGGTGGTGACGGCAGCAACAGCATTAATATCTCCACCGCCAGCGCCTTTGTTGCGGCGACCTGTGGCCTGAAAGTCGCCAAGCATGGCAACCGCAGCGTATCGAGCAAATCCGGTTCGTCCGACCTGCTGGCGGCGTTTGGCATCAATCTGGACATGCCGCCAGAGCAAGCGCGCCAGGCGCTGGATGATCTGAACGTCTGTTTCCTGTTCGCGCCGCAATATCACAGCGGTTTCCGTCACGCGATGCCGGTACGTCAGCAGCTGAAAACCCGCACCCTGTTCAACGTACTCGGTCCGTTGATTAACCCGGCGCGTCCACCGCTGGCGGTGATCGGCGTGTACAGCCCGGAGCTGGTGCTGCCGATTGCCCAGACGTTGAAAGTGCTCGGCTACCAGCGCGCCGCCGTGGTGCACGGTGGCGGAATGGACGAAGTGGCGTTGCATAGCCCAACCCAGGTGGCGGAGCTGCGTGACGGCGAAATTACCGGCTATCAGCTGACGCCAGAAGACTTTGGTTTCCGCTTCCACGACAAAGAAGCGCTGGCGGGCGGTACACCGGAAGAAAACCGTGACATTCTGACGCGTTTACTCCAGGGTAAAGGCCAGCAAGCGCACGAGGAAGCCGTTGCGGTGAACGTGGCGATGTTGCTGAAAGTATTTGGTAATGAAGATTTGCGTGACAACGCACAACGCGCCATCACCGCCATTCGCAGCGGTCAGGCCTATGAACGCGTTGTCGCACTGGCAGCGAGAGGATGAGATGAGCATTAAGGGAACCGTGTTAGAAAAAATTGTGCTGGATAAAGCCGTCTGGGTCGAGGCGCGTAAAGCGCAGCAGCCGCTGACCACTTTCCAGAACAGCCTGCAACCGGCCGAACGCCATTTTTACGATGCGCTGCGCGGTACACGAACTGCCTTTATTCTGGAATGCAAAAAGGCGTCACCGTCGAAGGGACTGATTCGTGAGGACTTTGATCCCGCGACCATCGCCGGTATTTATCGGAACTATGCCTCCGCCGTTTCCGTATTGACCGATGAAAAATACTTCCAGGGCAACTTCGAGTTTCTGCCCATCGTCAGTGCAGCGATCACGCAGCCGGTGCTGTGCAAAGATTTTATCATCGACCCTTATCAGATCTACCTGGCGCGTCATTACCAGGCCGATGCCATTCTGCTGATGCTGTCGGTGTTAGATGACGAGCAGTACCGCCAACTGGCCGCGGTGGCCCACAGCCTGAAAATGGGTGTGCTGACCGAGGTTAGCAACGAAGAAGAGCTGGAACGCGCCATCGCGCTGGAAGCCAAAGTGGTCGGCATCAATAACCGCGACCTGCGCGACCTGTCGATTGACCTGAATCGTACACGCCAGCTTGCCCCACGCCTCAGCCACGGCGTAACGGTGATTAGCGAGTCCGGCATTCATAACTATGCGCAGATCCGTGAACTCAGCCATTTTGCCAATGGTTTCCTGATTGGTTCGGCGCTGATGGAAGAAGATGACCTCAACGCAGGCGTGCGTCGCGTATTGCTGGGTGACAACAAGGTGTGTGGCCTGACCCGTGCGGAAGATGCGCGCAGCGCCCATGAGGCCGGTGCCATTTATGGTGGGGTGATTTTTGCCGCAGGCTCGCCACGTCAGGTGAGTACGCAACAGGCGCAGGCGGTGATCGCCGCTGCACCGTTGAAATACGTTGGCGTGTTTCGCAATCAAGGCATAAGTGACATTGTCACGCAAGTCACTGCGCTCAACCTGTTCGCCGTCCAGTTGCATGGCGATGAAAACCCGGCATTTGTTGCCGAACTGCGTCAGGCATTGCCGGAAACCGTGCAGATCTGGAAAGCGCTGAGTATCAAAGATGCGCTCCCTGCGCGCGACTGGCCGCATGTTGACCGCTATGTATTTGATAATGGTCAGGGCGGTACCGGCCAGCGTTTTGACTGGTCACTGTTGCAGGGACAGGATCTCAGCAATGTGCTGCTGGCGGGCGGATTAAGCGCCGACAACTGTGTCGAAGCGGCACAACTGGGTTGCGCCGGTCTGGACTTCAATTCTGGTGTGGAATCGTCGCCGGGCATTAAAGATGCCAGCAAAATTGCCGCAGTGTTCCGCACCTTACGCGCCTATTAATTTCTCTTGCCCGCCGGGAGCGGGCTGGATAAGGAAGATGAGAAGATGACGTTACTGAATCCCTATTTTGGCGAGTTTGGCGGGCAATATGTGCCGCAAATCCTGATGCCCGCTCTGCGTCAGCTGGAAGCGGCATTTGTCGAAGCCCAGCGCGATCCGGATTTTCAGGCCGAATTTACTGACCTGCTGAAAAACTATGCCGGTCGCCCCACGGCGCTGACGCTGTGCCGCAACCTGACCAAAGGCACCAAAACCCGCCTGTATCTGAAGCGTGAAGATTTGCTGCACGGCGGCGCGCACAAAACTAACCAGGTGCTTGGTCAGGCATTGCTGGCAAAGCGCATGGGCAAAAATGAAATCATCGCGGAAACCGGTGCGGGTCAGCACGGCGTCGCCTCTGCCCTGGCCTGTGCGCTGCTGGGTATGAAGTGCCGCATTTATATGGGCGCGAAAGACGTGGAGCGCCAGTCACCTAATGTGTTCCGTATGCGCCTGATGGGTGCAGAGGTGATTCCGGTGCACAGCGGCTCCGCCACGCTGAAAGATGCCTGTAACGAGGCGTTGCGTGACTGGTCCGGCAGCTATGAAACCGCACACTACATGCTCGGCACCGCGGCAGGTCCACACCCCTTCCCGACCATTGTGCGCGAGTTCCAGCGTATGATTGGCGAAGAGACTAAAGCACAGATTCTGGAAAAAGAAGGTCGCTTACCGGATGCGGTTCTGGCTTGTGTCGGCGGTGGCTCGAACGCCATCGGTATGTTCGCTGACTTTATCGATGAAACCAGCGTTGGCCTGATCGGCGTTGAACCGGCAGGTCACGGTATCGAAACCGGTGAGCATGGCGCACCGCTCAAGCATGGTCGTGTAGGCATCTACTTCGGCATGAAAGCGCCGATGATGCAGACCGAAGAAGGCCAGATTGAGGAGTCGTACTCTATCTCGGCGGGTCTTGATTTCCCGTCGGTGGGACCACAACACGCCCATCTCAACAGCATTGGTCGTGCTGAATATGTGTCGATCACCGACGACGAAGCACTGGACGCCTTTAAGCAACTCTCCCGTTCCGAGGGGATTATCCCGGCACTGGAGTCTTCACACGCCCTCGCCCATGCGTTGAAGATGATCCGTGAAAACCCGGAAAAAGAGCAGTTGCTGGTGGTTAACCTGTCTGGCCGCGGCGATAAAGACATTTTTACCGTTCACGATATTTTGAAAGCGAAGGGAGAGATCTGATGGAACGTTACAATCAGCTGTTTAAACGTCTGTCGGCGAACAAAGAAGGTGCGTTCGTTCCTTTCGTCACGCTGGGCGATCCGTCGCCAGAGATGTCGCTGAAAATTATTGATGCGCTGGTCGCGGGCGGTGCCGATGCGTTGGAATTAGGCATTCCGTTCTCCGATCCGCTGGCCGATGGTCCGACCATCCAGAACGCCACTTTGCGCGCTTTTGCCGCCGGAACCACCACCGCACAATGCTTTGAAATTTTGGCAGCCGTACGCCAGAAATACCCTGAGCTGCCAATTGGCTTGTTGATGTACGCCAACCTGGTGTTCAGCAAAGGGATCGATAACTTCTACGCCCAGTGCGCAGCCGTTGGGGTCGATTCCGTCCTGGTGGCCGATGTGCCGGTGGAAGAATCCGCCCCGTTCCGTCAGGCGGCAATGCGCCATAATGTGGCACCGATCTTTATCTGCCCGCCGAATGCCGATGATGACCTGCTGCGTGAAATTGCTTCGCATGGCCGTGGTTATACTTACCTGCTGTCACGCGCCGGAGTGACCGGTTCTGAAAACCGTGCCCATGTGCCGTTGCAGCACCTGATCGACAAATTGCGTGAATACCATGCTGCTCCACCGTTGCAGGGTTTTGGTATCTCTGAACCGGGTCAGGTGAAAGAAGCCGTCAGCGCCGGTGCTGCCGGTGCCATTTCTGGTTCTGCTATTGTGAAGATTATTGAACGTAATCAACATCAACCAGAGACGTTGCTGAGCGAACTGCAAGCCTTTGTCAGCAATCTGAAGGCCGCAACCCGTTAATCGCCCCGCCTTATCTGCCGCACGGCGGATAAGGCGTTCTCCCTACTCCAGTTGAAAGGTTTGCTCATCACCAGAGCCATCCGGATAAACCAGCCTGAGAGTGAGATTATCTTCGCTGATACGCCAGGTGATCTTCTCATCGTCCGGACCGATGCGCCAACGTGCATCACTGTCGGGATTATCCGCCATCCAAATCACCCGATCCTCCTGTAAACGACAACGAATCGCCCAGCGCGAATGATCCGACGGGCGCAGATAATGCACCCAGGCAACGCCCTGTTCATCGACTTTATCCAGTTGCATGATGCGGAAATTACGCCCGAAGCTAATGGCGGCGGTCGCCTTACAGATGGTGCCCAGGTGCGGATTAATCAGCCGGGATTCCGCCTGCGCGCGTGGCACCGGCAATGTCTGGCTGGCAAAAAGTTGTAACCAGGAAAGATAGCCAACGGTGGCGATAATCAGGATAAGGGTTTTTTTCATTGTTTGATCCCTGAAGGCAGCTGCTGAGGTGTTCACAGCGTAACCGATTGCCAAATAAAGCAATGGGATCAATAAGTGGCAAAAAACGCCATATTCCGTGTTTTTTCCACCCGGTCATTTGACCATTCCCAACCGCCACACCACACTTTAATCGCACCGTCACATCGCGGTGAAACATCATGTATGACAAGGAGATAACCGATGAAATTGTTCAAAGTCGTTGCAGGATTGGTGATGGCTGCGGTGATGGCGCTGGCACTCAGCGCATGTGCACCTACGTCAACGCAGGAAGGAACCGGGGGTTACATCGATGACACGGTGATTACCACCAAGGTGAAAACAGAGTTGTTGAAAGATGACTCGCTGAAATCCACGGAAATCAATGTGGAAACTTTCAAAGGGCGCGTACAGTTGAGTGGATTCGTCAGTTCACCGCAAATGGCGAACCGTGCCGTGGCGGTGACACGCACCGTCGCCGGTGTTAAATCTGTCGTAAATAATATGCAAATCAAATAAGTTATCGGGCGACTATCTGGTCGCCCGATTTTATTGCACTACATCTTAAAATTATCAGGACATTTCTAAATCAACCCGTCTTCTTTCTCATCCTTTGATTATTTTATCCCGTCTGTGTCGTTTTTATAATTCACACGAAAAAGGTGATAACCACCGTTTCTTGTTAATCACACAGCAAATGAATAATCAAAAGGATATTCCCTGATGAAACTTAAACATCGGACGTTGCTATCTTTAGTAATTGGTAGCATCTGTGCTGGCTCCGTACCCAGTGTATTTGGTCATGGTGGCTTAGTTGAGCCACCAGCACGTCAATATTATTGCAACCAAAACCAGAATCTTGATGTCTGCAAAAAAGCCTCCGCAGAAAGCAATGATGGTGGTCAATCGATTTATACCTGGCAAGAGTTGACAGGTTTTGTTGGTGGTAATCACAGCGCAGAACAAGCCAGAAAAGAGATCCCCAGCACCCTCATTTGCTCAGGTACCGATAAAGGGAGAGGATTCAGTTCACCGCGCGCCGAATGGCACACCACGCTGATCAAGCCAGACAGCAACGGTAAGGTCAAAATGCGTTATGGCTATACGCAACCTCATGACCCTTCATGGATTGAATTCTATATCAGTAAAAAAGGGTACAATCCGGCAGAGAAAGCCCTGGGCTGGGACGATGTGGAATTACTGGATACCGTTGTTTCTTCCAAAGCAACTCAAAAAAGACCAGGAGACGTTCCGGGCGCTTACTCCAGCTACGAAGATTTTAATATCACCATTCCGGCAGACCGTACCGGCCGTGCCGTGATTTTTTCACGCTGGCAGCGTAATGACCCCGCTGGTGAAGGCTTTTACAACTGTAGTGATGTGATAATCGATCAGCCTGGAAGTGGTGAATTACCGACTGAACCCGAGAATCCGGGTGGTGAGGATGGCGGTCAAACTACCGATTGGTTTGAATACAGTAAATTTGCCCACGAGCATAAACCGGTAGCCGGTGAGTATGTTCACTTCCGTTTGATGGGTGGCACTAAAGGTACCAACCTGGTTGATATTAAAAAAGAGATTACTGCTGCTAACGTTAATGATAAATGGATTGCTGAGCTGGCAACTGAAATTAACACCAACCATTCCAATTTTGTTCTGATCGGTAAGCAAAGCACCAGCGGCAGTATTTCATTTGACCCAACCGATCTTCGTAATAACGGTATCTTCTTACAAGATAATATGCAGTCAGTTGTTATGACTGTTGAAAAAGCAACGAATGCACCGGTTGCGGTGGCAGGGACCAACTTTACCGTTGAGAGCAATAAAGAATCCCGTAATTATCCACTGGATGGCTCTGCCAGTAAGAATGCGGATAGCTATAAGTGGACGATTGTCTCGGGTCACGATATCGGCGCAATGCAAACCCTGGACAATGGAGCATGGGTGCAGAGCGTCAGCACAGCGAAAGCCCGTGCGCTGATCAAACCTGGCACAACCGGTAAGGTTACCTACCGCCTGACAGTGAAAAAAGGTGATAAAACCGATAGCAGTGATATCACTGTGACGGTAAAAGCGACAGAAACCAAACCGATCGCCAATCTGGAAATTCAGGGTAACGACACCATTTCAACAGGAAACCTGCGTGCAACCCTGAGTGCGGCCAATTCAATCTTACCGGGTAATGCTTCACTCGATACCGCTAAGTTTGAGTGGTCGGTGCTGAACAACGCGAATAAGATTGTGTTCAAACATCGCCACGGTCAGATTGCGACTCTCGATTATCCGGCCTCAGTAGTAATGGAAGATTTCGATGTTGACGTTCAGGTAAAAATTACCGACCCCAACACTGGCCTTTCTTCAACTGCCACCCAGACGGTTAAAGTTCGCCGTTAATCACCTGTCACACGCCTTGTAATTATCAAGGCGTGTTGATTATCTCATCGCCTCCTGTTTCGTCAGGAGGCGAATGCTCAGGAAGTCGTATATGACAAGGACAATTAAGGTTCTTTGCCTTGTGCCTTCAGCTCTGCTGCTATGCTCGCTGTTTTCTCAGGCAGTACAATCTGCCCCTCTGCCACTGGTATGGGGAATAAAAGAGCAAAGACTGACGGTGACGAATAACGGTAAAGTGCCGATCCAACTCGACAAAGATATCAAACTGCTGCCGGATGATGCGCTTGTGGCGTTGAATGAAACCACAGTACTTCCGGGACAAACCGTCATCGTCTACGGTGCCTGTCCACACCATCTGCCGCTGCAAAAAGAGGTGATGTTTACGCCAATGACAGCCGATGGACAGCAGGAAGCATCGCAAACGTTGCCGCTTACCCACTGATATTCAGATCAGGTCGCCATATATGGCGACCTGGAGCTGTCATCCCATCGCCAATCAGAAACGATAACCAACACCAAAGAAGAACACCCAGGGATCGATACGGGTATCAATATTCTGTTGTTGTCCATTCGCTTTAAATTTTACGGTGGTATCGATATCCATGTACCACAGTGAAGCATTCAGCATCCAGTCGCGGTTGATTTGATAATCTACGCCCACCTGACCCGCCGCTCCCCAGGAATCTTTCACGCTAAGGTCGGTCAGACCCGCATCACGACCGGTCTGGTTGAATTTGGCATCATAAAATGTGGTGTAGTTTATACCCACACCCACATAGGGACGGAATTGGCTTTTACTGTCGAAGAAATAATATTGCGCCATCAAGGTGGGTGGCAGCTGGCGTACTGTTGCCAGATTACCCGTTGGTCCCAGACCAACCTTATGACGGAATGGCGTCGCAGCCAACAACTCGACACCGATGTTATCGGTGGCCATATAGGTAAAAGTCAGACCCAGTTGGGTATCATTACTAACGTTAAAACCGCCCATACCCAGCACATTGTCAGAGCCTTCGGTCGGACGTACTGTCGCGCTACCCGCACGCATAAAGAAGTCACCCGCCTCATGGGCCAGTGCCAATTGTGGGATCGCCAGTGCCACCAGCAGCGCGCATTTTGCCAGTTTCATATTCACTCCTTTGCCAGAATTGTTGATGTTATTGATCAGCGTTGGTGGCAAAGATCTAACGCTTTTTCAGGCAAAATGCATGTGAATCAATTCAAATAAATCACTTATAAAACAATGAATTGATTCAGATCAATTTTGGCCTTACACAGCGTAATAAAAATCCCCTTGCGAAAATTTCACAGCGTGACTACTTTGCTATTTCTCTTCCGTTGATTTTGGTTCGATGCTTAGGAGAAGCGGGCGATCAAATGAGCGATTCACTTAACCCTTGTATGACCTGTGGCGCCTGCTGCGCCCATTTCCGTGTTTCTTTCTATTGGGCCGAAGCTAACGATGCGGGCGGTCTCGTTCCCGTTGAACTAACCGAACCCCTCAGCCTGTTGATGCGGAATATGCGCGGCACTAACGTACGCGAACCGCGTTGTGTGGCATTGCAGGGCGAGATCGGCGGCTGCGTCTCTTGCGGCATTTATCAACACCGTCCTTCCCCTTGCCGTGAATTTGAGATGTCGGGTGAACATGGCGTGCTGAACGAAGCCTGCGATCGGGCCAGAGCGCGCTATGGTTTACCTGCTCTTTTTCACCCTTCTTTACCTGAGATGACAGAAAGATGTCCTAATCCGGGTGCCAGCCTGCCCGCAGAACATGTACAATCGCCGGGTTAATTAACCCGGTTTCTCCAAGGAGTGTACATGTCTATCACGGCAAGCTCGTTATACCGTGACACAGGAAATTTTCTGCGCCATCAGCTGATTACCATTGTGCTGATGGCGTTGCTTACCTCATTTATAACCGTGATTATCGGCCACGCCCTGACGCCTGGTGCTGACCAGTTGTCGCTGTTGAGTCAGAGCGATGACAGCGCTTCTTCGCTGTTTGAACTGGTACAGAATATGTCGCCGGAACAGCAGCGTATTTTGCTGCGCGCCTCGGCGGCAGGCACCTTCGCGGCGCTGGTGGGAAATACCTTGTTATTAGGCGGTATGCTGTGCCTGATCCCGATGGTATCAAGCGGTCAGCGTGTGAGCGCGCTGCGTGCCATCGGTGCTTCAGCACCAACGCTGCCCAAATTGCTGCTGCAAACCTTTTTAATCACCCTGCTGGTGCAACTCGGCTTTATGGTGCTGATGGTGCCAGGGGTGATGCTGGCGATCCTGCTATCGCTGGCACCGGTAATGCTGGTCAATGAGAAGATGGGTGTGATGAGTGCGATGCGCGCCAGTATGCGCATGGCATGGAAAAATATGAAACTGATCGCGCCTGCCATTATTGTCTGGCTGCTGGCGAAAATTGCGCTGATGTTCTTTTTCTCCTCGCTGACGGTACTGCCCGCCAATGTCGCGTCTGTGGTTTTGAACGCGTTGGGGAACATGGTTTCCGCCATCCTGATTATCTACCTGTACCGGCTGTATATGCTGTTACGTTAACCTTATGGCGCTCGTTGAGCGCCTGAATTAACGCCCCTGACTGGATATTCTATGAAGCAGTTACTCGATTTTCTCCCTTTGGTCGTGTTCTTCGTTTTCTACAAGCTTTACGACATTTTTGTCGCTTCGGGCGCGCTGGTGGTTGCCACGGGTATCGCGCTGATCGCCAGTTGGGTGCTGTACCGCAAACTGGAAAAAATGACCATCATCACCTTCGTACTGGTTGCCGTGTTTGGCACGCTGACGCTGGTGTTCCATAACGATGAATTTATCAAATGGAAAGTGACGGTGATTTACTCTCTGTTTGCGCTGGCGTTGCTCTACAGCCAGTGGTTTATGCAGCAACCGCTGATTCAAAGCATGCTGGGTAAAGAGTTGCAGCTCCCGGATACGGTCTGGCGTCGTCTGAATATTGCCTGGGCGATTTTCTTCCTCGCCTGTGGCCTGGCGAATATTTATGTTGCATTTTGGTTATCGCAGGAGTTTTGGGTTAACTTTAAGGTGTTTGGTCTGACAGGTCTTACCCTGCTGTTTACCCTGTTAAGTGGCGCATACATCTGGCGACACATGCCACAACAAGAAGAAAAATAATCTCTGATGCCCGGCTCTGCCGGGTTTTTTGGCGCTTGCCGCCTCACCTGCATAAGAACTGAAGCAATGGACGAAAAACATAAATTGCCGCAAGGCGAAATGGTGCTGCGCACGCTGGCGATGCCAGCAGATACCAACGCCAACGGTGATATTTTTGGCGGCTGGCTGATGTCGCAGATGGATATGGGCGGTGCCATCCTGGCAAAAGAGATTGCTGAGGGCCGTGTCGCAACAGTACGGGTGGATGGCATGAGTTTCCTGAAACCCGTGGCGGTAGGTGATGTGGTGAGCTGCTATTGCCGCTGCATTCGCACCGGTAACAGCTCGATGACCATCAACGTGGAAGTGTGGATCAAAAAAGTCTCGTCCGAACCGATTGGTCAGACATATTGTGCGACCGAAGCGGTGTTTATTTATGTCGCTATTGATAACTCCGGCAAGTCACGGCCACTGCCACCGGGTAAAGCCAATCTGAGTGATTAACAGCGCTAAAAAAAGCGGTCATTGACTAATGCTGGTCAGTTAAGCAATCGGTGATGACGCAGTCTGGTGCCGCTCAGGGGCTGGCGGTCCTCGCGCCGCTGACGCGGTACCTTCACCTCATTCGTCTGCCTGACGGACCGGCAGGGATGGTACATCCCTGTCCCACCCCGCCTTTCACGCGCATCCATGCGCGCTCTCCTGGCAGACTCATTCTGTTCAGCGCTGCGGATTGCCTGCCCCTGAGCGGCCCAGTCTGCTCCAAAGCTTCGGTGTGTGTTGCCAGAAAGGGCACAATGGTGAAGGCTGGTGCAAAGGGCTATCCGCAGCGCTGAGGCTTTGACGTTGTGCCAGGAGACTCACGCAGGGATGCGTGAGTCAGTTCGGGGTGGACAGGGATGGACTTCCCCGAACGGTCCGTCGGCACGACGTTGAAGCCGAAGGCACCGCGTCAGCGGCGCGAGGACTGCCCGGCAGCCGCAGAGGGGCGATGGCCTACAGCAGAGTACGCATGAAAAAAGGCTGCCATTCTTTAAACAATGGCAGCCTTTTCCGAATATGGCCTTAACTGACCAGCATTAGTCATTGACCGCTTTTTTCTTATTCGATGTTCGCGCCACCGTTGATGCGGAACACGATATTCATCGTCAGGTTGGTGCCGGGACGCCCTGGCTGATAGCGCCATTTCTTCATCGCCTGCTTCACTTCACGTTCAAACATGTTGCGCGGTTCCGCAGACAGAATCTGAATGTTATCGACACGACCGTCACTATCCACATCGAACTGTACCCGCACCCGCCCCTCAACGCGCAGCGCGAAGGCGCGTGCCGGATAGGCTGGCTTACTGACACTCATCGCTTTCGGGCCATCAGAAACCGAAGGCGTGGAGGTTGGCGTGGTTCGCGGTGCGGTCGTCGGGCGCGTCTGGGTAGTTGGGGCGTCAGTTTTCACCGGAGCCTGCGCCTTCGCCTCTTCGCGTGGTTTCACCTCACGTTTCGGCTCATGCTTCTTCTCTACCTTCGGCTTGGGTTTTGGCTTCGGCTCAGGTTTTGGAATCGGGATCGGAACTGGCTCGGCTTTTGGTGGTTCCGGCGCGACTTCTGGTACTGGCTCAGGAGTGGGTTCTGGCTCTGGTGGCGGCGGGGTCTGCACGGTCGGCGCAGGTTCAGGCTGCACTTCAGGCGCCACCATGGTAACGCTGATCGGTTGGGATGCTTTCGGAACCTCAATGACCTGATGAAACGATGCATAAAGAATGCCGGCAATTACCGTACCGTGAAGAACCACAGATAACAGCACAGAAACCGGGGTACGTTTGGGAAAAGGCGTAGTCAGCGTCGTCATAACAGTCATGTTCATTGAGTGAAGCGCAGATTTTAAATGCAAATAGCAATCAGTTTCAACAAGCAGAGTTAAGTGTGTACCGTAAATGCCTTTTTTAGCCCCATTTGCGCTGGATGGCAGTGGGATTATCTTTCGTTTGCACTCTGATTAACGATCACTTAACGTGTTCGGCAAATCAGACCAGTCTAACGGGAGTTCCCTATCGTGCTTTATGTCATTTATGCGGAAGACAATGCTGACTCGCTCGAAAAACGCACCGCTGTACGCCCTGCCCATCTGGCACGTCTGCAATTGTTGCAGGATGAAGGGCGTTTGATTGTGGCTGGCCCAATGCCCGCCGTCGACAGCAACGATCCTGGCGCGGCCGGTTTTACCGGTTCTACGGTGATTGCAGAGTTCCCGTCACTGGAAGCGGCACAATCCTGGGCCAATGACGACCCTTATATCGCGGCGGGCGTGTACAAGCAGGTGGCAGTAAAGCCGTTTAAGCGGGTATTCTAAATATACTTTTACGATAAAGAACAAACGGTTGCATGGAAATTGCAACCGTTCATTTTGAAATGATACGCAATAAGCACCTTGCTAATTATTTATAATTAAATAATTATCAGAAAAATTAAAACACAATAAAAAATAATAAACACGAAAACCATACTCATTTGCTACTATGAATTCATCTCAACACACATCGGAGATGTAATCATGGTTATACGCATGATCATCTGCTTTGCTTTCTTTTTTTCATCATCGACATTTACGCATGCAGAGCAAAAGAAGATAACAATTTATTCAGATGGTGTTTCCTGCCCTGCAAATTGCGATGCACATGTTGTCTTTGATAAGCGAATGAATGGTACTGAATTCGCTTACAAGCCAAATACTCAATATGAACCGTGTAAACCTAACAGCGAATGTCGTATTTGTCTGGAGTCAGGAGGAAAGCAATGCTTGAATGTAATGTATCGCGGACCTGGCCCCCACAAAAACACGTTCGATTTCACACCTGCATTCTACATACAAGCTTGTGGTAAAAACCCAATGCAACGAGTATTACTTGAGATGTGCTCATCTATGCAAAAGAGTGCAAGTAGACTCAACACAAGAATCAATTGCATACAAAACCCCAGCAAAGATGTTTGTGTAAACATTATGATGAGTGCAAATAAGGAAAAAACCAAAGATACTGAGAAATATAAACAATGCCTCACCCAGGGCGAGACATCTTACAATAGAGGGGTGACTAAGGTAGATATGCGGTCAGAAAAGTGTGCCTATGAACGCTATGGTACGGGAAAAAATAGCGATGGTAAAACATGGAGAAAATTATTACCCGCCGCATGCAGAAATAACACTTATGTTGGAAGAGATGGTTTAGACTGCTGTAGTGGTAATACTCTGACAGATGGCCCGTTAGCCCATGAGTGCGCCATTTATTACCCTAAGTAATAGCATGGGTTTATTGAGATTGTGGAGAGACCACAGTTCGGTTCCGCAACCATTTTCTGAAGATAAGAGGGGATGATATTTATCCCCCCTCTTTTCTATTATGGGTAAATGTGCTGAGGGACAGTTAATCAAAAACGCCATTTATAATTGCAGTCACCACCGCAGTACTTAGCGCAATAAGAACAAGGTCGTCACCAACAATACGCCATTCATAACCTGGATAGTAAGGCAGTTCACTGAGCATTGATTTGGGAACATACCGCTTCGCGATTCCTGGCGGTAACGGCTTACCTCTCGCCAGATTTTTCGCAATTCCCGGAGGCAACGACTTATACCCCGTCATCCCCATATCAATGGCTAAACCTCTTGCAAATGAAAATGAAACTTCCGTGTCTGCATTACGTGGATTTTTTCCTTTTACACCCGAACTATAACTGCTGTCATTATATCCTTTCTTACTATTCCCACTATTGTTTGCGTGTCCATTCCCATTGCCGTGTCCATTGCCATTACCATTACCATTACCATTACCATTACCATTACCCGGATTTGCAAATACATATGGGGATGACAACATTAGACATAATGTTGTAACGAGAAGATTTGACTTGATTTTGTTTAACATGATTTTGCTTCCAGAGGGGCTTTTTATAAAGTTATCCCTGGAACTACTAAACTGCAATTTCATGCAATCCTAAATGCGACCACAACAATGCTGATACAATAAATAATCGATAACGATCACATTAAGAGATACAAAATTGGAAAACAGCGCGGTTAATCGCGCTGTTTATTATTCATCCGAACATCAGATGCCTGTGTTAACACTTTCTTGTCAGGCATTCTGGGTGATAAACAGGATGGAGCGGCGATGCTGCTGCGCGACCTGATGACGAATAGCGTGAATACGCTTGTAACGACGTGACTGCCCTTCCAGCCAGCGCGCACGACGACGCTGCACCTGACGTAACATTCTCCAGCGAGCCACTTCATTTCTGCTTCGTCTCATCACATCCTCTCAGACAGGCTAATCACCGGCACGCATTATAGTGATCTGCCATAAAATGCCAATTCGAATCGCTTATCGTTACCCCGTAATGATTAAAGGTTTCGCTACCGTTCAGCAACACGTAAACTTTGCTCATCAAAGCGCGAACGGGACGTCCACTTAATGACCACATTTTATACCCTTATCAGTTGGTTGCTGCTTTTTGGCTACTGGTTGCTTATCGCCGGGGTGACGCTGCGTATTCTGATGAAACGCCGTGCCGTCACCTCCGCAATGGCCTGGTTGCTGATCATTTATATTCTGCCGCTGGTGGGTATCATTGCGTATTTGTCATTTGGTGAACTGCATCTGGGTAAACGCCGTGCGGAACGCGCACGCACCATGTGGCCTTCTACCGCCAAATGGCTGAACGACCTGAAACAATGTCGCCATATTTTTGCCACCGAACATAGCGACGTGGCGCTGTCGCTGTTTCAGCTTTGTCATCACCGCCAGGGCATCGCCGGGGTAAAAGGTAATCAGTTGCAGTTGCTGACCAACTCCGACGATGTCATGCATGCGTTAATTCGCGATATCCAACTGGCACGCCATAACATCGAGATGGTGTTTTATATCTGGCAACCGGGCGGCCTCGCCGATGAAGTGGCAGAATCGCTGATGGCCGCCTCACGCCGTGGTGTCCATTGCCGCCTGATGCTCGACTCCGCAGGCAGCGTCGCCTTCTTCCGTAGCCCGTGGGTCGGCATGATGCGCAATGCCGGTATCGACGTGGTGGAAGCGTTACAGGTCAGCCTGCTGCGTGTATTCCTGCGCCGGATGGATTTGCGTCAGCATCGCAAAGTAGTATTGATTGATAACTACATCGCGTACACCGGCAGCATGAACCTGGTCGATCCGCGCTTCTTTAAACAAGATGCTGGAGTCGGTCAATGGATTGATGTGATGGCACGTATGGAAGGCCCGGTGGCGACCACCATGGGGATTGTCTACTCGTGCGACTGGGAGATTGAAACCGGCAAACGTATTCTGCCCCCGGCACCCGATACCAATATCATGCCGTTCGAGAAAGAGAGCGGCCACACCATTCAGGTGATCGCTTCTGGTCCAGGCTTCCCCGAGGACATGATTCATCAGGCGTTGCTGACTGCCGTTTACTCGGCTCGTCATCAGTTGATCATGACCACGCCGTATTTCGTGCCGAGCGATGACTTGCTGCATGCCATTTGTACCGCCGCACTGCGCGGGGTCGAGGTCAGCATTGTGGTGCCGCGCCATAATGATTCGCTGCTGGTGGGCTGGGCCAGTCGTGCCTTTTTCACCGAGCTGCTGGAGGCGGGGGTGAAGATTTACCAGTTTGAAGATGGCCTGCTGCATACCAAAAGCGTGCTGGTTGATGGTCAGCTCAGCCTGGTGGGTACGGTGAATCTGGATATGCGCAGCCTGTGGCTCAATTTTGAGATTACTTTGGTGGTGGATGACGCCGGTTTTGGTAGCGATCTCGCCTGCGTACAGGATGATTACATCGCGCGTTCACGCCTGCTGGATGGCGCTCGCTGGGCAAAACGTGCCTGGTGGCAACGCATCGTCGAACGACTGTTTTACTTCTTCAGTCCTTTACTGTAAAACGAGCGGAAATATTTACCGCCGCAGGGCACGCCAATGACTATGGATTTAAATAACCGCCTTACCGAAGATGAAACGCTGGAGCAGGCTTACGATATTTTTCTTGAGCTGGCAGGCGACAATCTCGATCCCGCAGATATCATTTTGTTCAACCTGCAATTTGAGGAACGCGGTGGCGCAGAGCTGTTCGATCCGTCAGAAGACTGGCAGGAGCATGTCGATTTTGACCTGAACCCTGACTTTTTCTCTGAGGTGGTGATTGGTCTCGGTGAAGCCGATGGTGAGCCGATTACCGATGTGTTCGCGCGTATTCTGCTGTGCCGCGAGAAAGACCATAAGTTGTGTCATATTCTCTGGCGCGAATGATCGCAGCATGACAATGAACGCCGGGCACTTGCCCGGCGTTTTGTTTTATAGCGGATCAACCTTCAGACAAGATACCGCATGGCGGAAGCTGCCTTCCAGCAATGGACGCGTTTTGGCACACTCCGGCCCGGCTATCGGGCAACGAGTGCGAAACACGCAGCCTGATGGTGGATTGATCGGTGACGGCAGTTCCCCTTCCAGCAACTGAATCTGTTTGTTCTTCTCCAGATCCGGGTCGGGAATCGGCACCGCTGACATCAACGCACGCGTATACGGGTGCTGCGGATTGCTGTAGACCTCATCGTAAGTCCCCAGCTCCACCGCATGACCGAGATACATCACCAACACACGGTCAGAAATGTGTTTAACCACCGCCAGATCGTGCGCGATGAAGATCAGCGACAGCCCCATCTCACGTTGTAGCTGCTGCAACAGGTTCACCACCTGCGCCTGAATCGACACATCGAGCGCGGAAACGGGTTCATCACAAATAATCAGCTTCGGTTCGAGGATCAACGCACGTGCAATGCCGATACGTTGACACTGACCACCCGAAAACTCATGCGGATAACGGTTGATGAGGTTGGGCAGCAGGCCAACCTTCATCATCATGTTTTTGACCTTGTCCTTCACTTCCTGACGCGGCATCTTCGGATGATAGGTACGCAGCGGCTCCGCAATGATATCGCCGATGGTCATACGCGGGTTGAGCGACGCCAGCGGGTCCTGGAAGATCATCTGGATATCACTGCGCGCTTTGCGCCACTCTTCCTGACTCTGTCCCAGCAAATCGCGTCCCAGCCATGCCACACGACCATCAGTGGCCTTCACCAACCCGATGATTGCGCGTGCCAGCGTCGATTTACCACAGCCGGATTCACCCACCACGCCGAGGGTTTCCCCCTCGTACAGGCGCAGGCTCACGCCATCCACCGCCTTCAGGGTTTTGGCGGGTTGCCAGAACCACTGCTTGCCATCTTTGATATCGAAATGCACCTTCAGATCGGCGATTTCCAGTAACACTTTTTTCTCAGCTACGGCGTTCATACTAACTCCTCCACCGGCTTGAAGCAGGCGCGCAGACGACCTTCACCAAAAGGTTCCAGTGCCGGGGCTTTGGCACAGACATCCATCGCATGCGGGCATCGCGGTTGGAACGGACAGCCCTGCGGCAGACGTAACAGGTTGGGCGGGTTACCCGGAATCGTCATCAGCGACTCCCCTTCGGCATCGAGACGCGGTACCGCGCTCAGCAGACCAATCGAGTACGGATGCGCCGGTTGATAGAACACATCACGCGCCCGGCCATACTCCATAGTACGCCCGGCATACATCACCAGCACCTTGTCGCAGATCCCGGCAACCACGCCCAGATCGTGCGTAATCATGATGATCGCCGTGTTGAACTCACGCTTCAGTTCGTTCAGCAGCGTCATGATTTGCGCCTGTACCGTCACGTCTAATGCGGTGGTGGGTTCATCGGCAATCAATAATTTCGGACGACACAGCAACGCCATAGCAATCATTACGCGCTGGCGCATCCCGCCTGAGAATTCATGCGGATACATTTTCATGCGTTTGCGTGCTTCCGGCATTTTTACCGCATCGAGCATACGCACTGACTCTTCAAACGCCTGGGCGTTGCTCATCCCTTTATGCAGCTTCAGTACTTCCATCAGCTGTTCGCCAACGCGCATGTAAGGGTTCAGCGAGGTCATCGGGTCCTGGAAGATCATCGCGATCTGCTCGGCGCGCAGTTTATTCAGCGTATTTTCCGGCAGGTTGAGGATCTCCTGGCCGTTAAATTTGGCAGATCCGCCAATGCGACCGTTTTTCGCCAGCAGCCCCATCAGCGCAAACGCGGTCTGCGATTTACCGGAACCCGACTCGCCAACGATACCGAGGGTTTCACCAGCTCGCAGCGAGAAGTTGAGATCGTTGACCGCAGTGACATCGCCATCGTGCGTACCAAAGGTGACACGCAGATCTTTAACATCTAACAACAGGTTGCTTCCCGCACGGGCCGCCATTGCTGGCTGAAATTCATGAATGGTCATCGGGAAACTCCTCAACGATCTTTCGGGTCGAGGGCATCACGCAGGCCATCGCCGATAAAGTTAAAACAGAACAACGTGATCACCAGGAAACCCGCCGGGAACATCAGCAACCAGGGGGAAACTTCCATCGAGTTTGCCCCGTCGCTTAACAATGCCCCCCAACTGCTCAGCGGCTCCTGCGTACCCAGGCCGAGGAAGCTGAGGAAGGATTCGAACAGGATCATGCTGGGTACCAGCAGCGAGGCATACACCACCACCACCCCGAGGACGTTAGGTACGATATGGCGCAACACGATGTTCATCGTTGATACCCCACCAACCTGCGCGGCTTCGATAAACTCTTTGCGTTTCAGGCCCAGGGTTTGCCCGCGCACGATACGTGCCATATCCAGCCACGACACCATACCGATGGCGACAAAAATCAGCAGGATGTTACGGCCAAAGAAGGTCACCAACAGAATGACGAAGAACATAAACGGGAAGGAGTTGAGGATCTCGAGAATACGCATCATCACCGAGTCGGTTTTACCGCCAAGATAACCGGCAGCCGAACCGTACAAAGTGCCGACCAGCACCGCAATCAACGCAGAGGCAATCCCCACCATCAGCGAGATACGGCCACCGATGGCCACGCGCACCAGCAGATCACGCCCGGAAGAGTCGGTACCGAACCAGTGACCCGAAGTGGTATCCGGCGGAGCCGACATCATGCCCCAATCGGTATCGTCGTAGCGGAATTGCGACAGCATCGGCGCAAAAATCACAAACAGCGCGATCAGCACCAGCACCAGCAAACTGAGTAGCGCGGCGCGGTTATGAATAAAGCGACGACGCGCATCCTGCCACAGGCTGCGCCCTTCCACTTCCAGCTTTTCACTGAAGGCATCCAGAGCTTCGCTATTTTTCTTACTTAACATCATGGGCGAACTCCGGCGTCAGTAGCGAATCTTCGGATCGATAACGGCATACAGCACGTCAACGACCGCGTTAAACACAATAGTCAGCACACCAACCAGAATGGTCAGGCTCATCACCAGCGAATAGTCACGGTTCAACGCACCATTCACAAACAGCTGACCAATACCCGGCAGGCCGTAAATCGACTCGATCACCATTGAACCGGTGATGATGCCGACGAAAGCCGGTCCCATATAGGAGATGACGGGCAGCAGTGCCGGTTTCAGCGCATGACGCAGCACGATACGACGCAGCGGCAGCCCTTTCGCCCGCGCGGTGCGGATAAAGTTGGAGTGCATCACTTCAATCATTGAACCACGCGTGATACGCGCGATGCTGGCGATATACGCTAACGACAGTGCTACCATCGGCAGCAACATATATTGCAGTTGCCCACCATTCCAGCCGCCGCCAGGCAGCCAGCGCAGGGTGATGGCGAAGATCAGCACCAGCAATGGCGCTACCACAAAACTGGGTATCACCACGCCGGTCATGGCGACCCCCATCACCGCGTAATCCCATAAACTGTTCTGTTTTAACGCGGCTATCACGCCCGCCGCAATGCCCAGCACCATTGCCAGTACAAAGGCGGCAAGCCCGAGCTTGGCTGATACCGGGAAGGCATGTCCCACCAGATAGTTAACGCTGTAATCCTTATATTTAAAGGAGGGACCAAAGTCGCCATGCGCCAACTGGATCAGGTAATCAACGTACTGTTTGCCGATGGGGTCGTTGAGATGATATTTGGCTTCGATATTGGCCATGACTTCGGGCGCCAGGGTGCGCTCACCCGTAAAGGGGCTGCCGGGGGCCAGTCGCATCATAAAGAAGGAGATGGTGATTAGAACAAAGAGCGTCGGAATCGCTTCAAGAATCCGGCGCAGGATGAATTTTAACATTGCCGTACCTACCAGGCTGTTGCTTCACAAAGTAATGGGCGGTGCCGCAGCACCGCCTCTGTCTGATAGCCTGTGTGCTATTAGTGTTTAATTATATAAAAGTTCTTATCGAGGGTTTTATCCAGCGGATCTTTGCCGGTGTAACCACCCACATAGGTTTTCACCAGACGCGCGTTCACGTAGTAGTAAACCGGCACGATGGTGCTGTCTTTATCCAGGATCTGCTCGGCTTTCTGATAATCGGCAGCACGACCTTTGGCGTCAGGCGCTTTAATTGCGTCTTTGATCACCTTGTCAAATTCTGCGCTCTTATAATGCGAGGTGTTACTGCTGCTGTCAGATACCATGATGTTCAGGAACGACGTTGGTTCGTTATAGTCTGCACACCAGGCGGCACGGGACACATCAAAGTTGCCCTGATGACGGGTATCCAGGAAAGTTTTCCACTCCTGGTTTTCCAGTTTGATGTTCACGCCAATGTTTTTCTTCCAGATAGACGCCGCGGCGATCGCCAGTTTTTTATGCAGATCGGAGGTGTTGTACAGCAGGTTAAACGTCAGCGGTTTATCAGCGGTATAACCGGCTTCAGCCAGCAGTTTCTTCGCTTCTGCGTTACGTTTTTCCTGTGGCCACTTGAACCAGTCTGGCGGCAGAATTTCCATGCCATCGGTGGCTGGCGGGGTGAAGCTGTAGGCTGGCTGCTGGCCCTGAGCCAGAACTTTGTTCACCATGATGTCGCGATCAAGGCCGAGTTTCAGCGCAGCACGCACACGCGGGTCAGTGAACGGTGCTTTCTGGTTGTTAATTTCGTAGTAGTAAGTACACAGATACGGGTCAACGTGCAGCTCTTTCGGGTTATCACGTTGCAGCTTTTTGAACAGCTCGATCGGCATGTTGTTGTAAGTCATGTCGCTGCCGTTCTCGGAGAAGAAACGGTTCACATCACTGACTTCTGAGTTGATCGGCAGGAAAGTGACTTTGTTCAGTACGGTATGTGCGTTGTCCCAATATTCCGGGTTACGGACCAGCGTAATACGCTCGTTGATCACATGATCCTGTAATTTAAAGGCACCGTTACCCACCCAGTTTTGCGGCTGCGTCCACTGGTCGCCAAACTTTTCAATTGCCGGTTTGTACACCGGAGACATCACGGAGTTGATTAGCAGTTTGTCGAAATAAGGCACCGGCTCGCTGAGGGTCACTTCCAGCGTATGATCGTCAAGCGCTTTTACGCCCAGATCGGTAATCGGTTTTTTACCGGCAATGATGTCATCAACGTTGGCGATGTGACCATATTGCGGATAGCTGGCGTACGGTGACGCGGTTTTGGGATCAACCAGACGCTCCCAGCTGTAAACGAAGTCCTGCGCTGTTACCGGCGCGCCATTGGACCATTTGGCATTTTTACGCAGATGGAAAGTCCAGACTTTAAAGTCTTTATTTTCCCAGCTTTCAGCAACACCCGGAACCGGTTTGCCATCGCTGTCGCTGACCAACAGACCTTCATACAGATCGCGCGCCACGTTGTCTTCCGGCACACCCTCAATTTTATGCGGGTCCAGAGATTGGACTTCGTCGCCATTACCGCGCACCAGCTCCTGCTTTGCTGCCAATTCAACGCCTGCTGGCACATTTGCTGCCAGCGCGGCATTCCCTGCCAGCGCGCCAATCGCCGCAACCACACCTAAGGCGATCAGGCTTTTTTTCGTGATGTTGTTCATTATTACGCTCCAGTTTTATTATCGTCACCGGGAAGTTAACACCGCCCGGCGTACCCCGTATCCGGGAGATCTCAGCCCTGTCTGGTCAGAGATCGCAATCACCTTTTCAGGTGTTGCCACGGTAACGTGCCGCCCGACTGTAGCGCCGGATCAGCCCATTACTCAATGTTTCTTTATGTAATAGTATTTCAGATTGATGAGATCCTGCGGGTCCTGGCCGGTAAAGCCCCCCACCCAGGGTTTCACCAGTCGCACGCTGACACGGTAATAGACCGGAATGATCGCCGAGTCTTTATCCAGTTGCGTCTCAGCCTGTTGATAAAGCGCCGCACGCGCTGCCGCATCCGACACCGTGAGGGTTTTATTCATCAACTGGTCAAAAGCCGGGCTGCTGTAAAACGCGGTGTTAATTGAGGCACCAGTCAGCAACATATTCAGAAAGGTCGATGGTTCGTTGTAATCAGCGCACCAGGTCGCGCGCACCACGTCGTATTGCGCCTGATGACGTGTTTCGAGTAGCGTTTTCCACTCCTGATTCTGTAGCGTCACCACCGCACCAAGGTTTTTCTGCCACATAGAAGCCGCAGCAATCGCCTGTTTTTTATTTTGCTCGGAGGTGTTGTACAACAGCGTGAAACGCAGCGGGTGCTGATCATTAAAGCCGGCTTCAGCCAACAGCTTTTTGGCTGCGGCATTCCGTTCCGCCTGCGTCTGCTTAAACCAGGCGGGCGGGGAAAGCGTGATGCCATCGGTAAACGGCGGCGTCAGGCTATACGCGGGAATTTGCCCCTGCCCCATTACTTTCTGCGCGATGATGTCACGATCCAGCGTCAGCTTCAGCGCAGTACGCACCCGTGCATCGGTAAACGGTGCTTTCTTGTTATTGATTTCGTAATAGAAGGTGCACAGTAGCGGGCTGACTTTGACCTCATCACCCAGGTCCTGCTGCAATTTATGGAACATATCGGGCGGCACAACGCTGTTGGTCATGTCCGTGCCGCCGCTGCGATAACGATTAACGTCGCTGTTTTCCGACGACAAGGGCAGATAAACACCCTCTTCAATCACCGTGTGGGCGTTGTCCCAGTAAAGTGGATTACGCTTCACCACGATTTTTTCATTCACCACCCACTGGCTCAGGGTATAAGGACCATTACTGACGTAGTGTTCAGGCTGAGTCCATTGTTCGCCCCACTGCTCCACCGCCGGACGATAAACCGGCTTCATCGCAGTGTTGGCGACCATTGAAAGGAACCAGGGAACCGGTTCAGAGAGCGTAACCTGGAAATGACGGGCATCCAGTGCTTTGACGCCCAGCGCGGTGGGTTTGGTTTTCCCCGACATCACCGCATCAATATTCTCCACATGCGCCGCCTGTAAATAGCTGGCGTAAGGGGAAGCGGTTTTGGGGTCAGCCAGACGCTGCCAACTGTAGACAAAATCCTGCGCCGTTACGGGTTCACCATCGCTCCAGCGCGCGTTATCACGCAGGGTAAAAGTCCAGACGCGTCCCTGATCGTTCTGCCACTTTTCCGCGACGCCGGGCACAATCTTCCCGTTGTTGTCAGTGTTGACCAGACCATCAAGCAGGCTTTGGATCACATTGGATTCCGGTACGCCTTCGATTTTTTGCGGATCAAGGGACGCCACTTCGCTGCCATTATTAATCACAATGCGCTGGGTGTCGGATAATTGTGTCCCCACAGGAATCTCAGCCGCCTGGCTTTGGCTAAACAAACCCCACAGGCAAAAGGCGAGAGGTGAAAACGCCGTGACCTTCGCTACCTTCCATTTCATCAACAGAAATCAACCCTAAACATAAACCTGATAGCGTGTAAGCAAGAACCGTACACATTTTTGACTATCAGATAAAAAAATTGTGATGGTCCGAAAATTATCAGAACAAATACCCGCACGCCAAAGCTAAACCGCAAAAATGTTAGCTAATTCTCTTTTATCACGTCCTGGTGCGAAGGAAAAGTGTTAATTCTTAACCAGAATTATCACATAATTCATTGATTTTGATTTGTTTTTATCAATTTCTGCTGACATTCTGCGCATGCGCGACTGGCTTATATCTTAAATGCGTCATATGCCATTACTTAGCATTCCAATGGCATATCAATTCACTAAAATAACCCCATGCAGAGGTTTTATTTATATCATTGGCAATTATGCCAGATATGATGCTGTGATAATTATCACAATAAAAAACGAGAATCACACAAGGGAAGGAGACGGCAGTAGCAAAATTGATATCAGCACTGCGCTGTTAAGCACGATGAATAAAAGCACTTAAATGGTGCAATATTTTACCTGGTTGCACCATTCAGGATCATCCATTGATGACGTGCGAAAAATTAAGCCAATTTTTAACTTAATAAACCGGGGAAAATGGCTTTTAGTCCGGTGACTACAAATTCAATTCCTAACGCCATCAGCAGCAAACCCATAATACGGGTAATAACGTTGATTCCGGTCTGGCCAAGTACGCGAACCATTAACGGTGCCGCTCGAAACAACAGCCAACAGCAAAAGGCGAATATGGCAATAGCGACGGTGAATCCCAGCAGATTTTGCCAGTTGTGATAACGCGTACTCCAGACGATGGTGGAACTGATGGCACCGGGACCGGCCATCAGCGGCAATGCCAGAGGCACCACACCAATGCTTTCGCGAATCGCGGTTTCTGATTTCTCCTGTTTGTTCTGCTTATCCTCACCCAACTTACCGCTGATCATCGACATGGCGATGGTCACCACCAGGATGCCACCAGCAATGCGGAAGGAATCAATGGAGATGCCAAACAGATGCAAAATCGCATCACCAAGGAACAGCGAGGTCCACAGGATGATCGCCACCGCAAGGTTAGCGGTAAGATTGGTTTTATTGCGCTCCGCAGCCCCCTGATAGCTGGTCATGCTGATAAACACCGGGATGATGCCCACCGGGTTCACCAGGGCGAACAAACCGACAAAAAACTTAATATAGCCGGATAGATCAAGTAGCACGGGGGTCACAGTCAGCTCCAGAAATGGTCACAGTGAAAATCGCGCTTAATGTAGTGCAAAAGCCGGGAGAAAAACCAGTGGTTTAAGCAGAAAACTATGCTGCTTTTTCACCTTTAATCCAGTGCATCTGACTGGCGTTAATGGCGAGTTACCACTTTGCTGCTGAGCAGTCGTCATTTTGTGGCGTCCGCGATTACTTTACTTGCGAAAGTGGGTGCTGAAAGGTGTCAGCTTGGGGCAAAATTGATCTGCATCATAATTCTCCTACCTCATCGGGGGTAATCTTACCCCATCGAAACAGAATCCTGAGGCTTTAGTATCCAGACCGGAAAACCTTTTTAGTAAGCAACTGCGAGTTCCCTCGCTTCTCCTGACCAGTGCACGACTATACTTCTGGATCCAGGCTTGTTTACTAAAAAAGTTTAACTTCCTTCAGGAGAACACCATGGCCGTAACTAATGTCGCCGAACTTAATGCACTGGTAGAACGTGTTAAAAAGGCACAGCGTGAATACGCCAACTTTAGTCAGGAACAAGTTGATGCAATCTTCCGTGCTGCCGCGCTCGCTGCTGCTGATGCACGTATCCCTCTGGCTAAGATGGCCGTTGCCGAATCCGGCATGGGCATCATTGAAGATAAAGTAATCAAAAACCACTTTGCTTCTGAATATATCTACAACGCTTATAAAGATGAAAAAACCTGTGGTGTGCTCGAAACTGATGACACCTTCGGGACTATCACCATCGCTGAACCTATCGGCCTGATTTGCGGTATTGTTCCAACCACCAACCCGACCTCTACCGCCATCTTCAAAGCACTGATTAGCCTGAAAACACGTAACGGTATTATCTTCTCACCACATCCGCGTGCTAAGGATGCCACCAACAAAGCCGCAGATATCGTGTTGCAGGCAGCTATCGCCGCAGGCGCACCGAAAGACATTATCGGCTGGATCGATGCCCCGTCTGTTGAGCTGTCAAATCAGCTGATGCATCACCCGGATATCAACCTGATCCTGGCAACCGGTGGACCGGGCATGGTGAAAGCCGCTTACAGCTCAGGTAAACCTGCCATTGGTGTGGGTGCCGGTAATACCCCGGTAGTAGTGGACGAAACAGCGGATATTAAACGTGCTGTTGCTTCCATCCTGATGTCCAAAACCTTTGATAACGGCGTGATCTGTGCTTCTGAACAGTCAGTGATTGTCGTTGACTCCGTTTATGAAGCAGTGCGTGAGCGTTTTGCCACCCACGGCGGCTATCTGTTGCAGGGTAAAGAGCTGAAAGCCGTTCAGGATATCATCCTGAAAAATGGCGCACTGAATGCCGCCATTGTTGGACAGCCAGCGCCTAAAATTGCGGAAATGGCCGGTATCACCGTCCCTGCTAACACCAAGATCCTGATTGGTGAAGTAAAACTGGTTGATGAATCAGAACCTTTCGCGCATGAAAAATTGTCCCCAACGTTAGCGATGTATCGTGCCAAAGATTTCGAAGACGCGGTGGGTAAAGCGGAAAAACTGGTTGCTATGGGCGGTATCGGCCACACCTCCTGTCTCTATACCGATCAGGATAACCAGGGTGAGCGCGTACACTACTTCGGCGACAAGATGAAAACGGCGCGTATTCTGATCAATACCCCGGCCTCACAGGGTGGTATCGGTGACCTGTATAACTTCAAACTGGCTCCGTCACTGACGCTCGGTTGCGGTTCATGGGGCGGTAACTCCATTTCTGAAAACGTGGGACCCAAACATCTCATCAACAAGAAAACCGTGGCCAAGCGAGCTGAAAATATGTTGTGGCATAAACTTCCGAAGTCCATCTACTTCCGTCGTGGTTCTCTGCCAATTGCACTCGAAGAAGTGGCAACGGATGGGGCCAAACGCGCCTTCATCGTTACTGACCGTTTCCTGTTCAACAATGGCTATGCTGACCAGGTCACCCGCGTGCTGAAATCACATGGTATCGAGACTGAAGTGTTCTTCGAAGTCGAAGCTGACCCAACGCTCAGCATTGTGCGCAAAGGCGCTGAGCAGATGAACAGCTTTAAACCTGACGTGATTATCGCCCTGGGTGGTGGTTCACCGATGGATGCGGCAAAAATCATGTGGGTGATGTATGAACATCCGGAAACCCATTTTGAAGAACTGGCCCTGCGCTTTATGGACATCCGTAAACGTATCTATAAATTCCCGAAAATGGGTGTGAAAGCACGCATGATCGCCATCACCACCACTTCCGGTACCGGTTCTGAAGTAACGCCGTTTGCTGTGGTAACAGATGACGCGACCGGCCAGAAATACCCACTGGCTGACTATGCGCTGACTCCGGATATGGCGATTGTCGATGCGAACCTGGTGATGGATATGCCGCGTTCACTCTGCGCCTTTGGTGGCCTGGATGCGGTAACCCACTCGCTGGAAGCCTACGTTTCCGTCCTTGCCAATGAATACTCTGACGGCCAGGCGCTCCAGGCACTGAAACTGCTGAAAGAGAATCTGCCAGCCAGTTATAAAGAAGGTGCGAAAAACCCGGTAGCGCGTGAGCGTGTGCACAATGCGGCCACCATCGCCGGTATCGCGTTTGCTAACGCCTTCCTTGGTGTATGTCACTCAATGGCCCACAAACTGGGTTCTGAGTTCCATATTCCACATGGTCTGGCGAACGCCCTGCTGATTTGTAACGTCATTCGCTACAACGCCAATGACAACCCAACCAAGCAGACCGCCTTCAGCCAGTATGACCGCCCGCAGGCACGTCGTCGTTACGCTGAAATCGCTGATCATCTGGGTCTGAGTGCCGATGGCGACCGTACCGCGCAGAAAATTGAGAAATTGCTGGCGTGGCTGGAAGAGATGAAAACCCAGTTGGGTATTCCGACCTCAATTCGTGAAGCCGGGGTACAGGAAGCCGATTTCCTCGCGAAAGTGGATAAGCTGGCTGACGATGCCTTCGATGACCAGTGTACCGGTGCGAACCCGCGTTATCCGCTGATTGCTGAGCTGAAACAAATCATGCTGGATACCTTCTACGGCCGTGAGTTTGTCGAAGCGACAGCCGAAGTGGCGGAAGCCGTTGACTTACAACCGGTGAAAGTGGTGAAAGCAGAGAAAAAAACCAAAAAAGCCTGAGTTTGAATAATAAAAAAACCCGCCTCGGCGGGTTTTTTTATGCATGCAATTTTATAATTCGGGCTGGCGATTCCCATAAATGGCTTTTAATGATCCTTCATCAATCGCCTGCTTATAATGTTTACGGCAGACAGATATATATCGTTCATTTCCACCGATCACCACCTGCTCACCTTCACTAAAAGGCTTACCGCTAGCATCGAGGCGTAAAACCATGCTGGCTTTACGTCCACAATGGCAGATGGTTTTCAGCTCAACCAACTTATCAGCCCATGCCAACAGATATTGGCTACCGACAAATAATTCGCCACGGAAATCAGTGCGTAATCCATAGCACAGCACCGGAATATCCATATTGTCGACCACATCCGACAACGCCCTGACCTGTTCGCGCGTCAGAAACTGGCTTTCGTCGACCAATACACAATGAAGCGGTTGACGGGCATGTTCTGCGGCTATTTCCACATCGAGTTGAGTTTCTGCATTATATAAGCAGGCAGGTGATGACAGACCGATACGTGAACTTACCTTGCCCGCACCAAAGCGATCGTCAATTTCAGCGGTATAGACCAGGGTGCGCATACCACGCTCCTGATAATTATAGGATGACTGTAGCAGCGCCGTTGATTTGCCCGCATTCATCGCTGAGTAATAAAAATAGAGTTGAGCCATTGGTAAATCTCTTCAGGGCCAAAATCAGATGCGCGCAAGTCTACCATAAAGGTATCACGCTGTAGCGCAGGATTGTTTTTATCATTTGCTCAAATTAACAGCATAAGTTCACTTAACAGAATGCCACTTGAGCACGCAAATAGCACTCAATGATAAAGGAGTGGCCATGTCGACTTTTTATTCATTTTTATTCCTTTAGCGGATCAACTGCATGCCTTCAGCGCACCTTTGAACCACAAACTTTAAGGGCTATCGAATACAATGTGACAAGTTAAATAGACTACATCTGTCGCTAAAATGCCTTCTGCGTTTTAATTTACGTTTTACTTTTTAATCTGGCTATTGCAGTTATTTTTTTCCGCCACTATTATGAGCTGGCAGAACAACTCCCATTAAATATATTTTGAGATTAGGACAATGAGCGAAGCACTTAAAATTCTTAATAATATCCGTACATTGCGCGCACAGGCTCGGGAATGCACTCTGGAAACTCTGGAAGAGATGCTGGAGAAACTCGAAGTTGTGGTGAATGAACGTCGTGAAGAAGAGTCTCATGCGCAAGCAGAAAATGCCGAGCGTACGCGTAAACTCGAACAATATCGTGAGATGCTGATTGCTGATGGTATCGACCCGAATGAGTTATTGCAGGCTTTATCAGAAACTAAAGTTGCGGGTAAAACCAAGCGCGCAGCTCGTCCGGCAAAATATCAGTATGTTGACGAAAATGGTGAAACCCGCACCTGGACTGGTCAGGGTCGTACACCAGCCGTGATTAAAAAAGCGATTGAAGAACAAGGCAAACAGTTGGACGATTTCCTGCTGTAACCCCACCAGTGCTTAGCAATTTTTGTGATTACACACCCATTTGGTGAATTCACCAGGTAAAAAAAAGGAAGCCTGAGGCTTCCTTTTTTCATGCATGATTACGCGTGGTAAAATTCACGATACCAGTCAACAAATTGCTGCACGCCTTCAGCGACGCTGGTTTGTGGCCGGAAATTGATCGCATCATACAATGGTTGCGTATCCGCGCTGGTCTCCAGCACATCTCCCGGCTGCATCGGCATCAAATTCTTATTTGCTTCGATGCCCAAGGCATTCTCCAGTGCCTTGATATAATCCATCAGGCTCACTGGCTGGCTATTTCCGATGTTATACACGCGATAAGGTGCTGAACTGCTTGCTGGCGTTCCGGTCTCCACCGTCCATTGCTCATCGGGTTGCGGAATCACATCCTGCAAACGCACAATGGCCTCGGCAATATCATCAATGTAGGTGAAGTCGCGTTTCATTTGCCCGTTGTTGTAAACATCAATGCGCTCACCTGCCAGCATTGCGCGCGTAAATTTAAACAACGCCATATCAGGACGTCCCCACGGACCGTATACCGTGAAGAAACGTAAACCGGTAGTGGGCAATTGGTAGAGATGCGAATAGGTGTGCGACATCAGCTCATTGGCTTTTTTGGTCGCCGCATAAAGTGAAACAGGATGGTCAACCGAATCATCAGTTGAAAAAGGCATTTTGCGGTTCAGACCATAAACTGAACTGGACGAGGCGTAAAGCAAATGCCCAATTTTATGGTGGCGACAACCTTCAAGAATATTCAGGTGCCCGATCAAGTTTGCATCGGCATAGGCATGTGGGTTTTCGATGGAATATCGTACCCCTGCCTGCGCGCCTAAATGAATAACCCGATCGAAACCTTGCTGCTCAAATAAAGAAGAAATGGCCTGGCGATCTGCCAGGTCCATTTTGCTAAAGCTGAATGCGGGATGTTGCGCTATCTGGTCAAGGCGAGCTTGTTTCAGGCCGACATCATAATAGTCATTAAGGTTGTCGATGCCGACAACCTGGTGACCGGCAGCCAGCAGACGCTGACTCACATGAAATCCAATAAAACCTGCTACACCGGTAACCAGAAACTTCATACATCCCTCATCTATTACGCAATTTGAATTGAAGCCCCGCGGCCGATTGCATAATAAACGAAACCGCGTTTGCTGATACGCTCCGGATCATACAGGTTACGACCATCAAAAATCACGGGTTGTTTTAATGCTGTTTTAATCACATCAAAATCAGGGGCACGGAAGTTTTGCCATTCAGTGCAAATCACCAGGCCATCAGCTCCCTGCAACGCCGCTTCTTTGGTACCCATAAGCTTCAGGTCGCTACGGTGTCCGTAGATACGCTGTGCTTCATCCATCGCTTCCGGATCGAACGCCTGAACGGTAGCACCTGCTTCCCATAACGTTTCAATCAGTACACGGCTGGAGGCTTCACGCATATCATCAGTGTTCGGTTTAAATGCCAGACCCCACAGAGCAAAGGTTTTACCACGCAAATCATCGCCGAAGTGACGTTTGATAAAGGTGGGAAGTTTACTTTTCTGTGAATCATTCACATCTTCAACCGCCTGCAACAGACGGGGTTTGTAACCGATAGACTCTGCTGTGCGGATCAGCGCCTGCACATCTTTCGGGAAACAGGAACCACCATAGCCACAGCCCGGATAGATAAAGTGGTAGCCAATACGGGAATCAGAACCGATACCCTGACGCACCTTCTCAATATCCGCACCCAGTCGTTCAGCCAGGTTAGACATCTCGTTCATAAAGCTGATTTTGGTGGCAAGCATGCAGTTTGCTGCGTATTTGGTCAGCTCTGCACTACGGATGTCCATCAAAATCATACGATCGTGATTACGGTTGAACGGCTCATACAGCTCGCGTAACAGCTCAACCACGTCGTCATTGTCGGTGCCAATAACGATGCGCTCAGGACGCATGCAGTCATTAACCGCTGCACCTTCCTTGAGGAATTCCGGGTTTGAAACCACATCAAACGCGATATTAGCATCACGTTTTTTCAGGGTTTCGGTCATCACTGCGCGCACTTTATCAGCAGTACCGACCGGTACTGTCGACTTATCGATAACCACTTTGTGATCATTCATATGTTGCGCAATGGTACGCGCAACCGCAGTCACATATTTCAGATCGGCAGAACCGTCCTCATCCGGGGGCGTCCCCACCGCGATGAACTGCATCACACCGTGGTTGACACCCTCTTCCGCGTTGGTGCTGAACTTAAGGCGACCTGCCTCATAGTTCGACATCACCAGCGGGGTTAAACCGGGTTCATAAATCGGAATGATGCCTTTTTTCAGGTTTTCGACTTTTTTCGCGTCGACATCAATACAGAGAACGTCATGTCCGACTTCGGCTAACACCGCAGCCTGAACCAGACCGACATAGCCGATACCAAATACAGTGACTTTCATTGAATTATCCTGTTTTTAATGGATTACTTTTTGTTTCCTACAGCGCCTTCAAGCCATTGGGTGAAATCTTTACCCAGAACCGGATGACGAACACCGTATTCAACAAAAGCCTGCATATAACCCAATTTGTTACCGCAGTCGTGGCTCACACCTTTCAGGTGGTAAGCTTCAACGGTCTCTTTTTCCATCAGCATGGCAATGGAGTCAGTCAGCTGAACTTCACCACCTGCACCCGGAGGGGTTTTTGCCAACAGAGGCCAGATATCAGCAGACAGTACATAACGGCCCACTACCGCCAGATTTGACGGGGCTTCAGCGGCTTTCGGCTTCTCAACCACACCGACCATCGGTGCGCTTTGACCCGGAGCCAGATCGGCGCCTTTGCAGTCAACCACGCCGTATGCCGTCACGTCTGCAACCGGCTCAACCATAATCTGGCTACGGCCACTTTCTTCATAACGAGACAGCATTTCTGCCAGGTTGTCTTTCGTCGGGTCGGACTCGTACTCATCGATGATCACGTCCGGCAGAATGACTGCAACCGGCTCATCACCAACCAGCGGGTGTGCACACATCACAGCGTGGCCCAGACCTTTGGCGATACCCTGACGAACCTGCATGATGGTGACATGCGGCGGGCAAATAGACTGGATTTCATCCAGCAGCTGACGCTTAACACGTTTTTCCAGCATCGACTCCAGCTCAAAACTGGTATCAAAGTGGTTCTCGATGGCGTTTTTAGAGGAATGGGTGACCAGCACGATCTCATTAATGCCGGCAGCGATACACTCGTTCACGACATACTGGATCAACGGCTTATCAACCAGCGGTAACATTTCTTTCGGGATAGCTTTGGTGGCTGGCAGCATACGCGTGCCCAGGCCAGCTACAGGGATTACCGCTTTTTTTACTTTTGACTTAAAGGCAGACATCAAGATACCTCTCTTATAGGCCGCTCAAGTTAATACTTGATATGTCGGTTTAAAAATCGAAATTGAGTATATCAGTTACTCTTTGACGGATTTATCCTGGATGAAGTTAATCCGCGGAATTTAAGACTATTACCCAAGTGTAAAGCTAAGCCCTGGTCCTGTCTTCAACCCGCGAAAAATATAAATGTAATCGTTTATTCTTCAGCCGATAACATCAGGCGGAGTCGGCCACCAGCGCCCCATACGTGGCACTGCCAGGACTCGGCGCGTTGGCTAATTTGATTAAGATGCGTACTCCCCATAGTGCCAAGCGGTACGCCATTACTGAGTTGAATTTGATGGGTGTTAATGTGCAGGGTGGCATTCAGACCGGCTGACACCAGAATAAGGTTTTTCAGCTGCCGATGGTAATAACCCACCAGCAGCGGGAATTGACCATTAAGGTTTGCCTGCCGCAACAACATATTGACCTGACGCAGCAGACCATTTAACTCAGGCAACCGCTGCTTCTGACCGGAAAGTTGTTCCTGCAACAAGCCATTGAATAACGCACGCAGCAACAAGGCCGCCAGTACGCCATTATCGCCCGCCCGGGTGACGTCCAGACAATAAAACGCCAGATCTTTATCTGACAGGGCAGCAATATCCAACACCAGGCCCGGCTGTTCTGCCATAGTGAGTTGTCGGTAATTGATTCGGCAATTGGCAATATTTTGTTGGACCGGAGGCTGCAATTGTTTCAGTAACTTTGCCGCCGCCAGAGGATCGCTCACCAGCGCATCCCAGTCCTGAAAAAGTTGTTCGTCTTCCTCAACTTTTGAGGTAAACATCGAAGGATAGAGGCATTCGTACACCGCTTCGCGAAAACGATCGAGATTTCTCAGCGGTTTAAGCAGTACATCCTGAACGCCAAGGCGTAACACATGGGCAATATCCGCCATGTTCTGGGTAGCGGATATGATGAGGATTGGCACGCTGTTACCCCGGCTGCGGATGCGTTCCACGAACTGAATCCCACCCATACGCGGCATTTCCAGATCGCAAATGACCAGATCAACCGCCTGTGCAGTGAGCAGCGTCAGCCCATCAAGACCATCTCCGGCCTGCATGGTCTGCGCGCCAAGACTGATTAAAAAGTTATCAAGCAACGAACGGAAAACGACCTCATCTTCGACAATGAGTATCTTTTTGCCGATTAGCGGTTTTTCCATTCTCTCCCCCTGCGTACCAGACATTTCAATAGTGGTTCATAAAACGCAGTTGTGCCTTTCAGAATTAACCGAAGTCACAACACCTGTGAATGAACAACCTGACTATCTGCTACGGACCAGCGGTAATAGTTCATCCATTTTTTTCTCGACGGCGGCCTTGCCTGCCGCGATGGCCTCTTCAGCCCGGTGAAAGTCCAGCGTAGAAATTTGCGGACAAAAGGGTTGAATCAGCACATCCGGCGGATCGCCTGCCATACGATTGCGCTTCAGGCGATTTTCCAGCACCTGGATGGAGGTCGACATAATCTCCATAGCACCAGGCGTTTGATTTGCACGACGCTGGGTAAGTCCCAGTAGTCGCTGACGTAATTTTTTACCCCAGCTCAATGCTTCTGCTGCCGCCTGCTCCTCACCACTCTGCGGCGTCACTGACAGTAAATCCTGCTGCATCAGATGCGCATCATGCTGGAGATCGACAGCAATCACGATGTCAGCCCCTAACGCACGCGTAAGCGAAATGGGTACCGGGTTGACCACCGCACCATCGACCAGCCAGTACCCATTGTAGCCAACGGGTGGTAATAAGCCTGGCATACTGCATGATGCGCGTACCGCCTGATGCAGGTCGCCATCGGTTAACCACAACTCACGACCGGTACTAAGATTGGTGGCAACGACACCGAAAGGTTTTTCGCATTGCTCAATTAATTCATGGGGTATCAGCTGCCGAACATGGCTGAACACGCGATCACCGCGCAATAGTCCGCCACGTTGCCATGAAAGGTCCATCAGGCGAATCACATCCCAGTAGCGAAAGGCGCTGACCCAGCGTTCCATCATACCAAGACGGCCACTGACATACGCTGATCCCACCAACGCCCCCACCGAACAGCCGGCAACCACATCAATCTCGACCCCGGCCCGTTCTAACGCATTGATCACGCCAATGTGCGACCAGCCTTTGGCGGCACCTGAACCCAGGGCCAGCCCGATCCTCACCTTTCTCATCTCACCTCGGGATTTACCTGGTACGTAGCTTCGCGCCCGACAGTCAGCTACCATAGCGCGCAATCTTTAACTTTAATCACTTTGTGGAGATGACGTGTCCGAAACGTGCCCCTGCTGTAGCGGAAAGCAGTATAGCCTATGTTGCCAACCCTTTCTGACCGGGCAGGCTACCCCGGCTAGCGCCGAACAGCTGATGCGCTCACGCTACACGGCATACGTGGAGAAAAACGCGGCATGGTTGGTCGCAACCTGGCACTCCAGCCAACGTGTGGCCGAACTTGAGACGTTATTATCTGAAAGTTTTTCCGGTACTGAATGGCTGGGCCTGAATGTAACCCGTTGTAATCAGGGAAGCCATCAGAATGAAGCATTCGTGACCTTTTTTGCGCGATACCTCGAAAAAGGACGCACATCGGCCATCTATGAATGTTCACGCTTTCTTCGTGAGGATCAACGCTGGTACTATGTGGACGGAACAACGCCCCCACTGGGGCGAAACGATCGCTGTCCTTGTGGCTCCGATAAAAAATACAAAAAATGTTGTGGCTGATGTGGACATCTGCCCAACAGCATTACCATTCATCGCTTTGACAGGACTCTGATCGAGATGCAAGCGCAAACCATGCAACGAAAAGTTTTACGTACCATTTGCCCCGATGCGAAAGGTCTGATCGCCAAAATCACCAACATTTGTTACAAGCATGAACTCAACATCGTGCAGAACAACGAATTTGTCGATCACCGTACCGGGCGCTTTTTTATGCGCACAGAGCTTGAAGGCATTTTCAACGACAACACCCTGCTTGCGGATCTTGATAGCGCCTTACCGGCGGGTTCAATTCGCGAACTGAACAGCGCAGGTCGCCGTCGTGTGGTGATCCTGGTGACCAAAGAGGCGCACTGCCTTGGCGATCTGTTGATGAAAAGCGCCTTTGGTGGTCTTGATATGGAAATCGCTGCGGTGATTGGCAACCATGAAACGCTGCGCTCGTTGGTTGAACGCTTTGATATTCCCTTTGTGCTGGTCAGCCATGAAGGTCTGACGCGCGAAGAACACGACAACCGCATGGCGGATGAGATTGATCGTTATCAACCCGATTATGTGGTGCTGGCGAAATATATGCGCGTCCTGACGCCCGCGTTTGTGCAACGCTACCCGAACCAGATCATCAACATTCACCACTCCTTCCTGCCGGCGTTTATCGGTGCACGCCCCTATCATCAGGCGTATGAGCGTGGTGTGAAAATCATCGGCGCGACCGCGCATTATGTGAACGACAATCTCGATGAAGGTCCGATCATTATGCAGGATGTGATCAACGTTGATCACAGCTACACCGCTGAAGAGATGATGCGCGCCGGTCGCGATGTAGAGAAGAATGTATTGAGCCGTGCACTGTATAAAGTGCTGGGTCAACGCGTGTTTGTATACGGCAACCGCACGATCATTCTTTAACCACTTTGGCGCTGAACTGCGCAAGCCTTCAGCGCCACGAGTAAAAAGTGGGCAATCGATTCATAAATTTAGTGCGGGCGCTTTACAGATGAAGCGCATTTGGTATTATGCGCCCCGCTTTCAGGCGTAATGATTCAGGCCAGTGGTGGGATTCCCGAGCGGCCAAAGGGAGCAGACTGTAAATCTGCCGTCACAGACTTCGAAGGTTCGAATCCTTCTCCCACCACCATCTGAATCGCCGCGACCTGTTGCCACAATATGCCTTATCCCTGGTGGGATTCCCGAGCGGCCAAAGGGAGCAGACTGTAAATCTGCCGTCACAGACTTCGAAGGTTCGAATCCTTCTCCCACCACCATCCGAATATTCTCCCTTGTTCCTGACTTTCACTCACATTCCCCATATCGCTGATTGGAGAAGGATGAGAAGCTTCGACCGAAGGTTCGGGTCGAGCCACGCGAGACAACGCGCTTTAGCGCGGCCCGAAGGGTGAGGCGCTTTGCGCCGAATAATCCTTCTCCCACCACCATCCGAATATTCACCCTTATTTATTCGCAAACTCAGTCCTCACCGCATCAACAAAACAACGTATCTTGGTCGTTTGCTTACGCGCCGATGGCACCAGTATATGCATTGGGCGAGAGGGTCCGCTGTAATCCGGCAGCACCCGCACCAGACGTCCTTTATCGATTTCCTCTTTAAGCACATCTTCTGGTCCAAGAGTCACACCATAACCCTCAAGTGCAGCATGCATCAGGGCTTTCCAGTCGTTGGAGCGTAAGCGCCCTTCCGGCCTGACCTCTTCAATCTTACCCGCTTTATGAAAGATCCAGCGACAGGGCATCGTGGCTGACCAGTAGCCATAAACCAGGCAGGCGTGGTGTTGAAGTTCTGCCGGTGTCTGGGGCATGCCATGACGCGCAATGTAAGACGGGGCTGCACAGGCAATCAATCGATAGGGTGCCAGCGGCCAGGCTACCATAGCGCTGTCGGCCAACTCCCCAATGCGGATCAAAACCTCCGCTTCTTCCTCCGTGGCATTGATGATTCTGTCACTCAACGTCAGTTCGACCTGTACTTGTGGCCAGGCAGCGAGGTAACGGCTGATGAAAGGCGAGAGTGTGTATGACCCAAAGGTCACCGGGGCATTCACACGGATAATACCGGAAGGCGTGGCCTGCATATTCAACACTACGGCATCCGCCTCCTCCACTTCGGTCAGCACCACGCGGCAACGCTCATAGTAGCGACGGCCGATTTCAGTCAAATGCTGACGTCGCGTGGTACGATTGATTAGTGCAGCACCCAGTCGTGTCTCAAGCGCTGCAATGTGTTTAGCCACCATCTGTGGTGACATCTCCAGTGCATCAGCAACAGCGGCAAATGACCCTAATTCAGCGGCTTTGACGAACACCTTCATCCCGGCCAGTTTGTCCATGATTCCCTCCTGAGAGTTGTTTTTAAAACAACATTAATGCGATTTATCTTCTTATGGGAGGGAATCATATTACAACTCACAACAACCCGATGGAGTGAAAAATGAAGACAGGAATTATTGGTGCTGGATTCGTAGGCCGGGCGATCGCCAAATTAGCCATTCAGGCCGGTCATCAGGTCATGCTCAGTAACTCACGCGACCCGCAAACGCTGTTCAGCCTGCGCCCGATGATCGGTTGTGAGATTGGCACAGCACGGGAAGCCGCCAGCTTCGGTGATATCGTCATTATCGCGGTGCCGCTGACCGCCATTGATGCTCTGCCTGCCACTGAGATTGGCAGCAAGCCCGTCCTTGATGCGGTGAATTACTATCGCGAACGCGACGGCGACATCGCCGAATTATCTTCCCGCGCCACTACCACCAGCGAACTGCTGGCCCGTTACCTGCCAGAGGCACGGATCACCAAAGCCTTCAACGCCATTCCAATGACCCAGTTGGAGAGTGACGGTCAGGCCGCAGCCACATCCGGTCGACGCGCCCTGCCGGTAGCCGGTGACGATGCAGAAGGTAAAGCAATCGCGGTCGCGTTATACGACGCCTTCGGCTTCGATGCCGTTGATGCCGGACCACTGGCTGAAGGGTGGCGTTTTGAACGCGGCATGCCGTCTTATTGCGTGCGAATGAACAGCAGTGAATTGATTGCCGCACTGGCCCGGGCTGTCAGATTCTGAAGCACAGCGGCGTGATTTATCGCGCATTTTCAGCACGGAAAAACCGCGCGATATATCGCGCCGCTACGCAATGCCGCTTCTGACCATGACATTTACCACAAAACTCGCTACCATCCCGCCATACTTTTGCGGATAAAAATGGTAGCGAAATGAAATTTGTCTCATTTAACATCAATGGTTTGCGTGCGCGCCCTCATCAACTTGAAGCGCTGGTGGAACAGCATCAGCCGGACGTGATTGGCTTGCAGGAAACCAAGGTCCATGACGACATGTTCCCGCTTGAAGAGGTCAGTAAACTCGGTTACCACGTCTTTTATCATGGACAAAAAGGCCATTACGGGGTCGCGCTACTGACCAAAGCCGAGCCGGTCGCGGTACATCGCGGCTTCCCGCTTGATGGCGAAGATGCCCAGCGCCGTCTGATTATGGCTGAAATCCCCAGCCCGATTGGTAATATCACGGTGATCAACGGTTACTTCCCGCAGGGTGAAAGCCGCGACCATCCGATCAAATTCCCGGCAAAAGAGAAGTTTTATCAGGATCTGCAAAGCTACCTGCAAACTCAACTGGCAGCAGACAAACCGGTGCTGATTATGGGTGATATGAATATCAGCAGCACCGATCTCGACATCGGCATCGGTGAAGAGAACCGTAAGCGTTGGCTGCGCACCGGTAAATGTTCATTCTTGCCGGAAGAGCGTGAGTGGATGGACCGCCTGCTTAACTGGGGGCTGGTTGATACCTGGCGTGCACAATTCCCGGAAACAACTGACCGTTTCTCATGGTTTGATTACCGCTCCAAAGGCTTTGATGATAACCGCGGTCTGCGTATCGATTTGCTGCTGGCCAGTCAGCCTCTGGCATCGCGTTGTATCGACAGCGGTATTGATTACGACATCCGCAGCATGGAAAAACCGTCGGACCATGCGCCGGTATGGTCAACCTTTAAATTGTGATGACGCTGCGTGGCCTGCTCAGGCCACGCGACTTATTTGATAATTTTCCAAATCAATGGATTAGTACCCATCACTTTCTCATCGCGCGAACATTGCAGCAGCACACCTTCCGCTTTGACTACCGCCCCCTCCGAGTAGCTCCGATTCTCATAGGTACAGCATTGCAGACAGTTGCTCTGCTGATTATTTTGCCCCTGCGTCCAGACTTCTGGCGGCATATCCACCACCACGTCGGTGTTACCCGTGCGGCCAGAATCAGGGGTGCGATTCGCCTGTGCCGCGCTGCTCAACAACAGAACGCCACTCAGCAACACCATCAGATATCGCATCACTCGGTCTCCTTCATTTTGCGCCGGGCAGGTTTGCGTGTCCGTTTTTTCTCACTCGCGCCCCCGCTTGCGGCAATGCCACGAAATGCCTGTAGCGATGGCTGCTGGCGCGCCTGGCCAATCAGGCCAATTAAGGTGCTGACCAGCGGTTGCATAAACTCATCGTAACGACAGGCTTTTTCACTGATGCGGGTTAGCGTCGATTCCCAGTGGGCAGTCATATCAGGCCGTGCCGCCATTTCCGGCAGCGCATGGATCAATGCCCTGCCCGCCTCGGTAGAGTGAATATAGCGGCCCTTTTTCACCAGGAATGTTCGCCGGAACAATAATTCAATAATGCCGGCTCGCGTCGCTTCCGTTCCTAAACCATCGGTCGCACGTAGCACTTTCTTTAGATCTTTATCCTGCACAAAGCGTGCGATGCCGGTCATGGCTGAAAGCAACGTGGCATCAGTGAACGGACGGGGTGGCTGCGTCTGCTTTGCCAATACTTCACCACGTTCACATAACAGTTCGTCGCCTTTACTGACCACCGGCAATGGCGTGCCGTCGTTCTCTTCATCGCGCTCCTTGCTACCAAGCAACGCTCGCCAGCCCGCTTCCGCCAGGAAACGTGCCTTAGCAACGAATTTGCCACCCGCAATGTCGAGATCAATCACGCACTTGCGAAACACCGCGTCGGGACAGAACTGCATCAGGTACTGACGCGCAATCAGGCCGTAGATATTGGCTTCATTTTCACTGAGATTTACCTTACTGGCGCGTGCGGTCGGGATGATGGCATGGTGAGCATCGACTTTCTTGTCGTCCCAGCAACGGTTGCGCTGTTCAGGGTTGAAATCAGCCGGTGGTGTCATATCCGGTTGATGGGCCTGAATGGCGTTCAGCACCGCATGACGCCCGGCAAAGTGTTCTTCCGGCAGGTAACGGCAATCTGAACGCGGATAGGTGATCAGCTTGTGGGTTTCATACAAACGCTGGCAGCAATCCAGAACGTTTTGTGCGCTCAGGCCGAAGCGTTTTGCCGCTTCAATCTGCAAACTGGAGAGGGAGAACGGCAGCGGCGCGATTTCTGATTCCCGTTTATCGTTATAGGCGGTGACCAGCGCCGGTTGGCCGTTAATGCGCTCCAGCACATGATCCGCCAGTGGGCGGTGCAGCAAGCGCCCTTCCTCATCCTGCCAGGGTTCACAGGCATCACTCGGCACCCAACTGGCGACAAAACGCTCATCCTTTGGCGTGACAATATGTGCTTTGACTTCGAAATAGTCCTTCGGGATAAAGTTCTCAATCTCTTCATCGCGTCGTACCACCAGCCCAAGCACCGGCGTCTGTACCCGACCGACCGACAACACACCGTCATAGCCTGCATTACGCCCTAACAGCGTCCAGGCACGGGTCATGTTGATGCCATACAACCAATCGGCACGGGCGCGTGCCAGCGCCGAAACACATAACGGGATAAACTCACGGTTTTCACGCAGGCGGCTCACTGCGCGTTCCACCGCCTGCGGGTTGAGGTCGTTAATCAGGCAACGTTGTACTTTCTGGCGCTTTTCCGCAGGCAATTGCAGGTAATCAATCACCTCATCCACCAGCAATTGTCCTTCGCGATCCGGGTCGCCCGCGTGAACCACTTCGGACGCTTGCGCCAACAAGCCTTCAATGACTTTAAGTTGTTTCGCCACCGAGGGCCGCGGCTGGAGCCGCCACTTCTCAGGGATAATCGGCAAGTCAGCCAGATTCCAGCGCGCATAACGGCTGTCGTAGCTATCAGGTTGCGCCTGTTCCAGCAAATGCCCGACGCACCAGGTGACAACCTGATCATTACCGCAGGCAATATAACCATCGCCGCGTCGATGGGGTTTAGGCAACACGTCGGCGATGGCACGTCCGAGGCTCGGTTTTTCTGCAATAAACAAACGCATGAATGGCGTCGATCCTTAAACGTCAGTTAACTACGGTAATCAGCGGATGATTGGGTTCGGCGTCATACAATTCGCCAATCGCGGTGGGCGTCACACCGGCCAGCATGGCACAGCGGTGAAAGGCTTCAACTTCAGAAGGCTGTACCGCCACCAGTAAACCACCGGAGGTTTGTGGGTCACACAGTAGCGCACGCGTCGCGTCATCCAACGGCGACACATGGTGACCGTAGCTGGCAAAATTACGACTGGTTCCTCCCGGTACGGCACCGGCAGCGATATACCCGTCCACACCCGGCAGGCGTGGCACCTGGGTCGAGTTCACCTCAGCACGTAAACCGGAACCCTGACAGATTTCACTTAAATGCCCCAACAGACCAAAACCGGTGACATCGGTCATTGCAGTCACTCCGGCGAGCTGGGCAAACTCCGCACCCACCTTATTCAACTGACACATCACTTCCGCCGCCAGCGAGTGATGTTCCGGTCGTAACAGCCCTTTTTTCTCGGCGGTAGTCAGAATACCAATGCCGAGCGGTTTGGTCAGGAACAGCTGGCAGCCAGGCTGGGCTGCGCTATTTTTCTTCACCCGCGCCACATCAACGATGCCCGTTACGGCGAGGCCAAAAATCGGCTCAGGTGAATCGATCGAATGACCGCCCGCCAGCGCAATGCCGGCGGCCTGGCATGCCGCACGACCGCCCTCAACCACCTGCTGCGCGACCTCGGGGCTCAGCACATTCACCGGCCAGCCAAGAATGGCGATCGCCATAATCGGCTTACCGCCCATTGCATAGATATCGCTGATGGCATTGGTGGCAGCGATACGGCCAAAGGTGTGGGGATCGTCAACAATCGGCATAAAGAAGTCGGTGGTGCTGACCACCGCACTGCCATTGCCCAGGTCATAAACGGCGGCATCATCGCGGGTTTCGTTCCCCACCAGCAGATGGGGATCGTGGAAGGCGCTCAGTTCACTATGCAGGATGGTTTCCAGCACCTGGGGTGAGATTTTGCAGCCACAGCCAGCGCCGTGGCTGTATTGGGTCAGGCGAACAGGGTCACTCATGGCGGGTTCCTTATGCACTGGCAGATAGCGCTATGTTAGCCTGGCTGCCAGCCTGAGGTAAGTGGTGCGCAATCACAGCTCGATCAATCGCACACGCGGTGTGCAATATTTGCAACGCCGCTCAGCCTGACGGAGAAACCCGCGGGTGTCTGTCAGAAATAACTGACAAATTCCGCCGTGTCAGGGGGCAGAACCGTGGTGCTGGATTTTAACTGCGGCGTACCGAGATACAGAAAACCGACAATCGCATCCTGCTCCCGACAGCCGAAGGCGTCACGCACCTGCGGATGATCGGTCCAGGGACCACTGCGCCAGATGCCATTGAAGCCCTGCGCGGCTGCCGCCATCTGCATCGCCATCACCGCACAGCCTGCGGAAATCAACTGTTCCCAGCGTGGCACTTTAGGATGTTCTTCACAACGTGCGACCACCGTGATGATCATCGGTGCCCGGAACGGCGATGAGCTGGCTTTCTCGATGGCCTTGTCATCCATCGCGCTGGCACGCGCGGCCTGCTCCAGCAGCGTGCTCAAGCGCTCACGTCCCTCTTTCTCGACGATGATGAAGCGCCAGGGTTGCAGGGTGCCGTGGTCCGGCGCGCGCATACCGGCGCGCAGGATGTTTTCCAGCACCTCACCTGCCGGGGCGGGATCCGCCAGACGTGAGGCTGAACGGCGATTAACTAACAAATCAAGTGCATCCATTATCTTCTCCCTTGGAAAAAAACGTTGTCTAATCCTGGCATACCACGATCTTTTGTAACAGTCTGGCGCGATTTCCTGCTGACTTTTAACACGCTGCTCTTTAGGATGTGGTCGATATCGAGGCGGCTGGCGTGCTGGCTGTCTTCGGCTACGTGAATATGGAGAGTCTATGCGCACATTGTGGCGAATTATTGCTGGCCTGTTCCGCTGGGGCTGGCGGGTGCTGAATTTTATCCGGGAATTTATCCTTAATTTATTTCTGATTGTGTTGATCCTGGCGGGTGTGGGGATCTGGTTACAGGTGAGCGGTTCCGGCAGCAGCGAACCGGTCCAGCAGGGCGCATTGAAAGTCGATCTTACCGGGGTGCTGGTGGACAAACCTTCGGTCAGCAACCGTCTGAGCCGGATTGGCCGTCAGTTGCTGGGTACCAGTAGTGATCGTCTCCAGGAAAACTCGCTGTTTGATGTGGTCGATGCCATTCGTCAGGCAAAAAGTGACAAAAACATCACCGGCATCGTGCTGGATCTGCGTGATTTTGCCGGTGGCGATCAGCCGTCATTGCAATACGTCGGTAAAGCGCTGCGCGAATTCCGTGACAGCGGCAAACCGGTCTACGCGATTGGCGATAGCTACAGCCAGGCACAATATTATCTGGCGAGTTACGCCAACAAAGTTTATCTCTCGCCGCAGGGCACCGTTGATCTGCACGGTTTCGCCACTAACGGCCTGTACTACAAAACCTTGCTCGACAAGCTGAAGGTTAACTCACATGTCTTCCGCGTCGGCACCTATAAATCGGCGGTCGAACCGTTCCTGCGTGACGATATGTCACCAGAAGCACGCGATGCCGATAGCCGTTGGATCGGTCAGCTGTGGCAGAACTATCTGAACACCGTCTCCGCGAACCGTCAGATTACCCCGGAACAGTTGTTCCCGGGTGCCGCCGGTATCATCAGCGGTTTGCAGGCGGTACAGGGTGATACGGCAAAATATGCGCTGAACAACAAGTTGGTCGACGCGCTGGAAAGCCGTGCTTCTGCTGATCAGGAGCTGATCAAAACCTTCGGCTGGGATAAACAGAATAACGATTATCGTAACGTCAGCATTTACGATTACACCGTTAAGCAACCCACGCAGCAGGATGGCAATATCGCCGTGGTGATGGCGAGTGGCGCGATTATGGACGGTGAAGAGACCGCCGGAAACGTCGGTGGCGACACCACCGCTGCACAGATCCGCGATGCGCGTCTCGATCCGAAAATCAAAGCGATCATTCTGCGCGTCAATAGTCCTGGTGGCAGCGTGACCGCGTCAGAAGCCATCCGCGAAGAACTGGCTGCTGCCCATGCGGCGGGTAAACCGGTAGTGGTGTCGATGGGCGGGATGGCCGCGTCTGGTGGCTACTGGATCTCCACCCCGGCGGATTACATTGTGGCTAACCCCAGCACGCTGACCGGTTCGATCGGCATCTTCGGCGTGATCAATACCGTTGAGAACAGCCTGAGCACCATTGGTGTGCATACCGATGGCGTTGCCACCTCGCCGCTGGCTGACGTCGCCACCACCAAAGCGTTACCGACGGAAGTGCAGCAACTGATGCAACTGACTATCGAGAATGGCTATCGTAACTTCGTCGGTTTAGTGGCGGCTTCGCGTCATAAGACGCCAGAGCAGATCAATGAGATAGCCCAGGGCCATGTCTGGACCGGCAGCGATGCCAAAGCTAACGGGCTGGTGGATGCGCTGGGCGACTTTGATGATGCCGTCAGCAAAGCCGCTGAACTGGCGAAAATCACCACGCCGCAATTGAGCTGGTATCAGGATGATCCGGGCATGCTGGATCTGCTGCTGAATCAGATGAGCGCGTCTGCCAGCGCCATCATGCCGGAAGCCTTAAAAGTATGGCTGCCTGCGCCGATGTTGGATGTTATGAGCGCAATGAAAAAACAGCCCGGTCTGTTTGATAACCTTAACGATCCGCAAAATCGCTACGCGTTCTGCCTGAACTGTGGCCAGGTAAAATAATCTTTACAGCCCGGCCGCTGGTCGGGCTGCTTTTCCCCGGTAATCCCCTTATACTGCGCGTTTTACGGCAAGTCTGAGTTCATTCATGCAAAAGAAAAATATCTATGTAGCCTACACGGGCGGGACCATTGGTATGCAGCGTTCGGCACACGGCTACATTCCGGTTTCTGGCCATCTGCAACAGCAACTGGCAAATATGCCCGAGTTCCATCGCCCGGAAATGCCCGATTTCACCATCCACGAGTACCAACCGTTGATGGATTCTTCCGATATGACGCCGGAGGACTGGCAGGCCATCGCCGATGATATCAAACAGAATTACGATCAATACGACGGCTTTGTGATTCTGCATGGCACAGACACCATGGCGTTCACCGCTTCGGCCCTCTCCTTTATGCTGGAGAATCTCGCCAAGCCGGTGATTGTGACCGGCTCGCAAATCCCGCTGGCCGAGTTACGCTCAGACGGTCAGCAAAACTTGCTTAACTCATTGTATGTCGCGGCCAATTATCCGATTAATGAAGTCGCGCTATTCTTTAATAACACGTTGTTCCGTGGCAACCGCACCACCAAAGCCCACGCCGATGGTTTTAATGCGTTTGCCTCCCCTAACCTGTCGCCGCTGTTGGAAGCCGGTATCCATATTCGCCGCCTGAATACCCCTCCAGCTCCCAAGGGTACAGGTGACTTGATTGTTCACCCGATCACCCCGCAACCAATTGGTGTGGTGACGATTTATCCGGGGATCTCTGCCGAGGTGGTACGTAACTTCCTGCGTCAGCCGGTGAAAGCCCTGATCCTGCGTTCTTACGGCGTTGGCAATGCACCACAAAACGCGGAGTTTCTGGCTGAACTGCAACAGGCCAGCGAGCGCGGCATTGTGGTGGTCAACCTGACGCAATGCATGTCCGGTAAGGTGAATATGGGGGGTTACGCCACAGGGAATGCGCTGGAGCATGCCGGGGTGATCAGTGGTTTTGATCTCACGGTGGAAGCAACATTAACAAAACTTCACTTTTTACTGAGTCAAAACCTCACCAGCGCGGAAATTCGTGCCAGAATGCAACAGAATTTACGTGGCGAACTGACAGAAGACTGATACGGAGCGAGATGTGATGAAGCGGGCACTGATAATCATCGATATACAGAACGATTTTTGCCCCGGCGGCCCCATGGCCGTACGCGAAGGTGACCTGACCGTTGCCGTTGCGAATCGCTACGCGCGTGAGTTTCGTGCCCGGGGCGAGTGTGTGGTGGCATTGCAGGACTGGCATCCGAATAATCATGGCAGCTTTGCGTCGGTATCGGGTGAGCCGGTTTATACCCTGGGTGAGCTGAACGGGCTGGCGCAGATCTGGTGGCCGGATCATGGCATTCAGGGTTCGGCGGGTGCCGATTTCCACCCTGATCTTGATCGCACGCTGATCGATGCCGTATTCCATAAAGGCGAAGATGTTGACGTTGACAGCTACAGCGCCTTTTTCGATAACGGCCACCGGCGCAAAACTGAGCTGGATAGATGGCTGCGCGAGCGTGACATCAGCCATCTGGTGGTGCTGGGTTTAGCAACCGATTATTGCGTTAAATATAGCGTGCTGGATGCGCTGGAACTGGGCTACCAGGTCGAGGTGGTGGAGGAAGGTTGTCGTGGGGTCAATCTCAACCCTGAAGACAGCGCCATTGCCATCGAGCAAATGCGTAACCAGGGTGCCGTCATTATCTGAAAAAGCAGGGCTGGTTTTACAGCCCTGCTTTTTATTCAGTGCAGGTTGATGCGGGTGATATCCGTCTCAATACCGAACTCTTCTTTCAGTTCTTTTTTTGACTTTGTCACCATCTCACCACCTTTGCTGATGGTCATATGCTGCGGCGCATCGTTATGGCGCGCCTGCCAGAGCATCACCAGTTGCAGGCAATTTTCTTTTTGTTCGGGCGTCAGCGCTACCCCATCAGGCCACTTGCCGGTTTCCACCGCCGTGGCAAGACGCTGGTAAACTTCTGGCGTCATCGCCGCCAACATCGCTTCCAGTTCCTGTTTCATGCTTACCCCTGTTGTTGATTGCCCTGATCGTCGGTAAAGTTGAGCGAGGCCGAATTCACACAGTAGCGCTCGCCTGTTGGCTGTGGGCCGTCCGGGAACACATGCCCCAGATGCGCATCACAGTTGCCACAGCGGATTTCAACCCGGTGCATACCGTGGGAATCATCTTCGAGGTAGCGGATAGCGTCATCACTAACCGGCTGATAGAAACTCGGCCAACCGCAGCCCGAGTCATACTTGGTTTCAGAGAGGAACAGCGGTGCGTTACAAACCAGGCAGTGGTAGATGCCCTCCTGCTTGTTATGCAGCAGGGCTCCTGTAAAAGGGGGTTCGGTTCCGCGATGCTGAGTTACATAGCGCTGCATTTCCGACAGCTGCGCGATTTTTTCCGCGGATGCGGTGTCTTTAGCCATTTTGGGATTCCGGAGTGTCATTCTGAAAAAATCGACTAGTATTCTAACAAATGAATAACATCATCCGGGTCTTTTTTCGTGCGAACACATCCGTCCTGCTGACGACAGCACGAATTTGTGATGCCGATCACCCTTTAGATCCCACATCCCTTTATAGTCGGCGATCGGCAAATCTGGCTTTGGAATAATCCCTGTTGCGCAAGCGTTTGCGCAACGAATAATTCCTGTCATTGGAATTGACCTGTCGCAACAATTGACACGATTCCGCTTGACGCCTGGTAAGGTTTTTGTAATTTTACAGCCAACCTTTTATTCACTAACAAATAGCTGGTGGAATATATGACTATCAAAGTAGGTATCAACGGTTTTGGCCGTATCGGTCGCATCGTTTTCCGTGCTGCGCAGCAGCGTTCTGACATCGAAATCGTCGCGATCAACGACCTGCTGGACGCCGATTACATGGCTTACATGCTGAAGTATGACTCTACGCACGGTCGTTTTGACGGCACCGTAGAAGTTAAAGACGGCGCGCTGATTGTTAACGGTAAAAAAATCCGTGTTACCGCTGAGAAAGACCCGGCTAACCTGAAATGGGACGAAGTGGGTGTTGACGTTGTTGCTGAAGCAACCGGTATCTTCCTGACCGACGAAACCGCACGTAAACACATCGCTGCGGGTGCGAAGAAAGTGGTTCTGACTGGCCCGTCTAAAGATGACACCCCGATGTTTGTTCGTGGTGCTAACTTCGACAAATATGCCGGCCAGGACATCGTTTCTAACGCATCCTGCACCACCAACTGCCTGGCTCCGCTGGCAAAAGTGATCAACGACAAGTTCGGCATCGTTGAAGGTCTGATGACCACTGTTCACGCTACCACCGCGACTCAGAAAACCGTTGATGGCCCGTCTCACAAAGACTGGCGCGGCGGCCGTGGCGCTTCTCAGAACATCATCCCGTCTTCTACCGGTGCTGCTAAAGCAGTAGGTAAAGTTCTGCCAGAGCTGAACGGCAAACTGACCGGTATGGCGTTCCGTGTTCCGACCCCGAACGTATCTGTTGTTGACCTGACTGTTCGTCTGGAAAAAGCGGCTTCTTACAAAGAAATTTGTGCAGCGATCAAAGCCGCTGCTGAAGGCGAAATGAAAGACGTTCTGGGTTATGTTGAAGATGACGTGGTTTCTACCGACTTCAACGGCGAAGTGCTGACTTCAGTATTCGATGCCAAAGCAGGTATCGCGCTGAATGACAACTTTGTGAAGCTGGTTTCCTGGTACGATAACGAAACCGGTTACTCCAACAAGGTTCTCGATCTGATTGCTCTGGTTTCTGCTAAATAAGCTAACCAGCACAACAGACAGATCAGACAAGGGGCGACTTAGGTCGCCCTTTTTATTTGGCTAGCTTAAGAGAAGGATTTTGTATGCAAGAGTCGCTTTTTTCGCTACCCGTAGTGCAGCAGATCACCCCTTATCTGTCACAACGTCAGATTGGTGAACTGCCGGTTATTATTGTCAGCCATCCCCGCGTGCGCGCAGCCATTACCTTGCAAGGTGCGCATCTGCTCGCCTGGCAACCCAGTGGACAACAGCCGGTCCTCTGGCTCAGTGAGAAGACGCCTTTTGCTGTCGGCAAGGCGATTCGTGGTGGCGTACCGATCTGCTGGCCGTGGTTTGGCCCGGCGGGTGAACCTGCGCACGGTTTCGCCCGTAATCAATCCTGGACGTTATCCGCGCATGACGAGAATGAAGAAGGCGTCATTCTGACCTTTGCGCTGGAGAGTAACGCACAAACGCTGAAACTGTGGCCGCACGATTTTACCCTGCTCGCTCGCTTCCGTATTGGTGCCCATTGCGAAATTGAGCTGGAAGCGCATGGCGACTTCGCCGCAACTGCCGCGCTGCACAGCTACTTCCAGGTGAGCGATATTGCGGCAACTGAAGTCAGCGGTCTGGGTAACAGCTTCGTGGATAAAGTGAATGACAGTGCGGTCGGCACATCCAATGGTAAGCAGACCTATCCGGGTCGTATCGATCGCGTCTTTACCGCGCCCGAAGATTGCAGCGTGATTCATGATAAAGCGGGCAATCGACAGATCGAGGTGTACCATCACTATCAAAGTGACGTTGTCACCTGGAATCCTGGTCCGGAGCTGTCGTGCAGCATGGGAGATATGGCTAACGACGGTTACAAAACTATGGTGTGTGTCGAAACTGCACGCATTAACCAGCCACTGGTAAGCGCCGGTGAATCCCCTGCTCGCCTCGCCACAACTTTCCGGGTACGCAATAAAGCCTGATAAAACGGCGCACATGCGCCGTTAGACCACATCCAGCGGCAGTTTAGTTTGCGGTGGTGGGAAGGCCTGATTCAGAATGGCCAGTTGTTCACCACTTAACACCACATTAAGCGCTGCCGCATTTTCCTGGACATGCACCACACTGCTGGCTTTCGGTATGGCGATCACCCCCTCTTTGCGAATCACCCACGCCAGCAGCAATTGCGCTACGCTAATGCCCTGCTGTTGTGCAATCTGCTGCACGCGCGGGTCACTGAAGAGCGTCTGGCGCAGGCGTCCAGCCTGGGCCAACGGGCAATACGCCATGATCGGCACATCACGTAACTGGCATTCCGGCAGTAAATCATACTCAATACCACGGGACGCAAGATGGTAAAGCACCTGATTGGTTAAACAGGCCTCTCCACCCGGCTCTCCCCACAGTTCCTGCATATCCTCGGTGTCAAAGTTGGAGACACCCCAGTGGCGAATCTTGCCCTGCTGTTGCAGTGTCTCCATGGCGCGAATGGTTTCCTCCAGCGGCACATTGCCCCGCCAGTGCAACAAATAAAGATCCAGATAATCAGTCTGTAAACGACGCAAGCTGCGTTCGCAGGCATCTATCGCATCAACTTCTCCCGCATTCCACGGATAGACCTTTGACACCAGCCAGGCTCGATCGCGCCGTCCTTTTAGCGCCTCGCCGACAACCATTTCGGCACCACCTTCCGCATACATTTCGGCGGTATCAATCAGTTTAAGCCCAAGGTCGAGGCCTGCCTGCAACGCGGCAACTTCCTGCTGATGTGACGCCGGACTCTCCCCCATGTACCAGGTACCCTGGCCAATGGCTGGGATGGGTGCTTCTCCCCTGAACTGAATCATCTTTGTCATAACCCCCCCAAATGAACCATAACGGTGCGCAACCTTGGTGCGCAGCAATAAAAATGCCCCATTTTGGGGCATATCATTGCAACCATCAGAAGCTGTAGCTGATACCTGTCCAAAGCGTCACTTGCCCGCTCTTATTCACCATTGGACTGTCTTTGATGTCACTACCAAATCGGGTATAACGTCCGGAAACCGTCGCGTTCCAGCTTTGGCTGATCTGGTAACTGGCGTTCATTTCCAGGTAGGGAGACCAACTGTCATCCGGTTGATAACGCGCGATACCGGTACGCGCACTTTCCTGTGATGAGACGCCATAGTAATAGCGGTTTTGATTGGCGCTGTTCCACAAGGCACCAATGCCCGGCGTCAGGCTAAACGCACCAAAATCGAAACGATACAACCAGGTCATATCCCACATCACACCGTTGCTGTTGTTGAGTACATCCCCTAACAGCGCGGTGCGTAAGATGCCCCACTGTGAGATATGGCGATAGCTGGCACCCGCCATCAACGTCATGCGACGCTTGTCGAGTCGCTTCATATCGCTCAGATCATTGTCTTTCGGGTCATACTGCTGTGGCGAACCGAGCACCGTCAACGACAGTTGATCCTGCGGGTCCTTCCACAGGTAGTACCCCCCCTGTAGGCTATGGAACCAGAAGCTGTCGCCTTCATAATTAATCACCGGCACCGGTATATATCGGTCCTGCCCCCCGCGGTAGGGCGATTCGGCGTAAATAACAGAGGCCCCAAGAGATAAGGGATCGGCATACGTGCTGAAAGCCGCAAAATAGCAGGGTGCGAGCAGAGCAAGCGCTTTAAGTTTGAAATGGTTCACAATTTATTCAGTCCATAAATATAACAATCACACGCAGAGTCTAACCAATTTCTCAACAGGGTTTAACTTTTAATGAGGATTGTTGTTAGCCGCAGCAGAATTGTCTGAAACCATCAATACCGCTGTGATTTGAGAGATCGGTTCCCTGTCCCTTATGAGACTTTGTTATTGATATATCGCTAAATAAGGAGAAGAAACGGAGGAAATTTCTTAAATGCCTTCTACAGTTAAAAGTAAGACGAGACTTTTTGTACGAGCAGAGTAACCATAAGAATTGTGTATCCCGATAAAAAATCGTCAGGTTGGCATAAGGGTTGCTGTACTCAATAGAGAATATCTTCCGGGAGCTGCAAGAGCATCTTAATTACGCTCCTTTACCTGTGCTAAAAACGAAAGGACGGGCATCGCTATGAATATATTCGATCACTATCGTCAGCGTTATGAAGCTGCCAAGGACGAAGAGTTCACACTGCAGGAATTCCTCGCAATTTGTAAGCAGGATCGCAGTGCATACGCCAACGCTGCAGAGCGACTGTTGATGGCCATTGGTGAGCCGGTGATGGTTGATACTGCTCAGGAGCCACGCCTTTCCAGAATATTCTCGAATCGCGTCATTGGACGCTACCCTGCGTTTGAAGAGTTCTATGGCATGGAAGAAGCGATTGAACAAATCGTCTCTTACCTGAAACATGCTGCGCAAGGGCTGGAGGAGAAGAAACAGATTCTTTACCTGCTGGGTCCGGTTGGTGGCGGTAAATCATCCCTGGCTGAACGCCTTAAATCCCTGATGCAGCGCGTACCGATTTACGTGTTAAGCGCTGACGGTGAGCGTAGCCCGGTCAATGACCATCCGTTGTGCCTGTTTAACCCACAGGAAGACGCGAACATTCTCGAAAAAGAGTATGGCGTTCCACGTCGGTATCTCGGCACCATTATGTCGCCGTGGGCAGCTAAACGCCTGCACGATTTTGGCGGCGATATTACCCGTTTCAAAGTTGTGAAAGTCTGGCCGTCAATCCTCGAACAGTTGGCGATTGCCAAAACTGAACCGGGTGACGAGAACAACCAGGATATTTCTGCGTTGGTAGGTAAAGTGGATATCCGCAAACTGGAAAACCACGCACAGAACGATCCCGACGCCTACGGTTACTCCGGTGCCCTGTGCCGCGCCAACCAGGGCATCATGGAATTCGTTGAGATGTTCAAAGCACCGATTAAAGTGCTGCATCCCCTGTTGACCGCCACTCAGGAAGGTAACTACAACGGTACGGAAGGTATTTCGGCGCTGCCGTTTAACGGCATCATTCTGGCGCACTCTAACGAATCTGAGTGGGTCACCTTCCGTAACAACAAAAACAACGAGGCGTTCCTTGACCGTGTTTACATCGTCAAAGTGCCTTACTGCCTGCGAGTTTCCGAAGAGATCAAAATCTACGAGAAACTGCTTAATCACAGTGAACTGTCAACCGCGCCATGCGCACCAGGCACACTGGAAACCCTGGCCCGTTTCTCCATCCTGTCGCGTTTGAAAGAGCCGGAAAACTCCAGCATCTACTCAAAAATGCGCGTCTATGATGGTGAAACGCTGAAAGATACTGATCCAAAAGCCAAGTCATGGCAGGAGTATCACGACTACGCTGGCGTGGATGAGGGAATGAACGGTCTTTCTACCCGTTTTGCCTTCAAAATTTTGTCACGCGTATTCAACTTCGACCATGCGGAAGTGGCCGCCAACCCGGTACACCTGTTCTATGTGCTGGAACAGCAGATTGAACGTGAGCAGTTCCCACAGGAGCAGGCAGAGAAATATCTGGAGCACCTGAAAGGTTACCTGATTCCGAAGTATGCGGAGTTTATCGGCAAAGAGATTCAGACCGCCTATCTGGAGTCCTACTCCGAATACGGCCAGAACATTTTTGACCGTTATGTCACTTACGCCGACTTCTGGATTCAGGATCAGGAATACCGTGATCCCGATACCGGACAATTGTTTGACCGTGAATCACTGAATGCCGAGCTGGAAAAAATCGAGAAACCTGCCGGGATCAGTAACCCGAAAGATTTCCGCAACGAGATTGTCAACTTTGTGCTGCGCGCCCGTGCGCAGAACAGCGGACGCAATCCGAACTGGACCAGCTACGAAAAACTGCGCACGGTCATCGAGAAGAAAATGTTCTCGAATACCGAAGAGTTGCTGCCGGTGATTTCGTTCAATACCAAAACCTCAACGGACGAACAGAAAAAACACGATGATTTTGTCGACCGCATGATGGAGAAAGGCTATACCCGCAAACAGGTTCGCCTGCTGTGCGAATGGTATCTCCGGGTGCGTAAATCGTCATAATTAGGTTTGTAAGCTAAACGGCGTCCAGACGCCGGAAGAGGAAGGTCGGGCAAGTCCCGACCTGGCTTGCACTGTAGTTTGGGGGAACTTTATGGCCTATTTCATCGATCGGCGTCTGAACGGCAAAAACAAAAGCGCGGTCAACCGGCAACGCTTTCTGCGCCGTTACAAGTCGCAAATCAAGCAGTCGATCTCCGAGGCCATTAATAAGCGTTCGGTTACCGACGTGGAAAGCGGTGAGTCTGTCTCCATTCCGATTGAAGATATTAACGAACCTATCTTCCATCAGGGCCGGGGTGGCAGCCGTCATCGCGTGCATCCCGGTAACGATCACTTTGTGCAGAACGACCGCGTCGAACGCCCACAAGGTGGCGGCGGAGGCGGTGGTGGCGGCCAGGGCAATGCCAGTCAGGATGGTGAAGGCCAGGACGAGTTCGTCTTCCAGATTTCGAAAGATGAATACCTCGATTTGCTGTTCGAGGATCTTGCGCTGCCTAACCTGCGTAAAAATCAGCATCGTCAATTAAATGAATATAAAACTCATCGCGCTGGCTTCACCTCTAACGGGGTACCTGCCAACATTAGCGTGGTGCGTTCGCTGCAAAACTCGCTGGCGCGTCGGACTGCCATGACGGCGGGTAAACGCCGCATGCTGCATGAACTGGAAGCCACGCTGACCGAGGTGGAAAAATCCGAACCGGCGCAACTGCTGGAAGAGGAACGGCTGCGCAAAGAGATCGCCGAACTGCGTGCCCGTATTGAACGGGTGCCGTTTATCGATACCTTTGACCTGCGTTACAAAAATTTTGAGAAACGTCCCGAACCTTCCAGTCAGGCGGTCATGTTCTGTCTGATGGACGTTTCAGGTTCGATGGACCAGGCCACCAAAGATATGGCAAAACGTTTTTACATTCTGCTCTACCTGTTCCTGAGCCGAACCTATAAAAACGTCGATGTGGTTTATATCCGTCACCATACTCAGGCGAAAGAGGTAGACGAACAGGAGTTCTTCTACTCACAGGAAACAGGCGGCACCATCGTCTCCAGTGCCCTGAAGCTGATGGATGAGGTGGTAAAAGAGCGTTATGACCCGGCGCAGTGGAACATCTATGCTGCCCAGGCATCGGATGGTGATAACTGGGCGGATGACTCCCCGCTCTGCCATGAGATTCTGGCGAAAAATATCCTGCCGGTGGTGCGTTATTACAGCTATATCGAGATAACTCGCCGCGCACACCAAACCCTGTGGCGTGAGTATGAGCATTTGCAGGTGATGTTTGATAACTTCGCTATTCAGCACATCCGCGAGCCGGAAGATATTTACCCGGTATTTAGGGAGCTTTTCCACAAACAAGTGGCAGAATCCTGATAAAAGCAGCCGGTCACTGACCGGCTTTTTACTCCCTGCTTTCCGCTAAAACCCTCTGCACCATACAGATTTTGTTGGCAAATTTAACTACAGATGCCTCAACACCTGCCGATATAAAAAAATATGTTATTTTCCGCTGACAAGCTATTGATAAGGCATTATCTTTTGTCTTTGTTCGCGTGAAGCTTACGCACTACACCTGGATCACCACCCGCCGCAGGAGAACGCCGTTGAATGCCAGCATGGTTTACAGTTTATTCATTATTGGTTCAGTGCTGGTTGCAGCAAGCATTCTGCTAAGCTCCTTTTCCTCACGCCTGGGCATACCGATTTTGGTGATCTTCCTCGCGCTCGGGATGCTAACCGGGGTCGATGGTATCGGCGGTATCGCTTTTGATAACTATCCGGTGGCCTACCTGGTATCCAACCTGGCGCTGGCGATTATCCTGCTTGACGGCGGTATGCGCACCAAGGCCAGCTCATTCAAAGTGGCGCTTGGCCCGGCGTTGTCGCTGGCAACGGTTGGGGTGTTGATCACCGCCGGTCTGACCGGTCTGGCCGCTGCCTGGCTGTTCCACCTCGATTTGATGCAGGGTTTTCTGATTGGCGCCATTATCGGCTCCACTGATGCTGCTGCGGTATTCTCTCTGCTCGGCGATAAAGGATTAAACGAACGTGTCAGCGCAACGTTGGAAATCGAATCCGGCAGCAACGACCCGATGGCGGTGTTTCTGACCATCACCCTGATCGACATGATTCAACAGGGACAAACGGGGCTGAGTTGGATGTTTATCGTGCATCTGGTGCAGCAATTTGGTCTGGGCATCGTGCTGGGACTGGGCGGTGGCTGGGCGTTGCAGCAACTGATTAACCGCATCAATCTGGCGCAGGGACTTTATCCCCTGCTGGCATTGAGTGGCGGTATCATCGTATTTGCCCTGACCACGGTGATGGAAGGTAGCGGCATTTTGGCGGTGTATCTATGTGGTTTCCTGTTGGGTAACAGCCCAATTCGCAACCGTCATGGCATTCTGCAAACCTTCGATGGTATGGCATGGTTGAGCCAGATTGGCATGTTCATAGTGCTGGGTCTGCTGGTAACGCCATCCGATTTGTGGCATATCGCCATTCCGGCGATGCTGCTGTCGCTGTGGCTGATTCTGGTGGCGCGTCCGTTGTCGATTCTGGTCGGCCTGTTGCCATTTAAGGGCTTTACCGGACGTGAACGCATTTTTATTAGTTGGGTTGGATTACGCGGTGCGGTGCCGATCATCCTGGCGGTGTTCCCGATGATGGCCGGGCTGGAGAACTCATCGCTGTACTTTAATATCGCCTTCTTTGTGGTGCTGGTATCGCTGATGTTGCAGGGGACGTCACTGGGTTTCGCCGCGCGAAAAGCCAAAGTGGTGGTTCCACCGACGGCCTCACCAATCAGCCGGGTTGGGCTGGATATTCATCCTGAGAACCCGTGGGAGCAGTTCGTGTATCAGCTGAGCGCCGATAAATGGTGTATTGGTGCCGCCCTGCGAGACTTACAAATGCCGCGCGAAACCCGCATCGCGGCGTTATTCCGTGACAACGTCTTGATGCATCCCAACGGCAGCACGCGCCTGAAGGAAGGTGACGTGTTATGCGTGATTGGTCGCGAGCGCGATCTCCCTGCCCTCGGCAAGATGTTCAGCCAGTCACCGCCGGTGGCGCTCGACCAACGTTTCTTTGGTGACTTTATCCTGGATGCTGACGCCAGGTTGCGCGATGTGGCGCAAATTTACGGGTTGGATCTGGATGAAGAAACCAACGATCAACAATCCCTGGGGCAGTTGGTGATGTCGTTGTTGGGCAGCACGCCGGTGGTCGGTGACCAGGTTGAATGGAACCAGCTAACCTGGACGGTGGCGGAGAAAGAGGACAACCATATCCTGAAAATTGGTGTGCGACCGACAGAAGAGAAGGAATAATCCGAGCGCATTCGATTAGTAAAGCCCGCTGGACCGACTATGATCACTATTCCACCCTGCTCAAACGGGAGAATACGATGGGACATGTGGTTAAGATTGGTCGTTACGAGATCATCGATGCGGAATTGAACGCGGGAAAGCTCGAAACCGTCAGCATTCCCTGCCTCACCAATCCCGGCCTGAGTTATCAGCTCGACGGCTGGGATCATGAAACCAGTGTACCGGCGTGGATTGACGGCCAACCCGTCGATTTGGAGATCGGACACTACGACAAACAGCAAGACCGTTGGGTATTAAAGAAACCCGCCTGAGTTAATTTATTACCGCCATGCACCTCATATGGCGGTTATTCCTAAAAGCAGTCTTAAAATCAAGCGCTATATCTGATGTTTTTTTTGATTTTATCCATTCTATTCAATGCGTTACATAGGCATTTCCGCAGGCAATTCTTTTCTTTTCAGACTATGTCCATATTAACGCCATCAAATATCTCCTGCATACTCATAAACGTTGCTGCATTATTTTGTGACGAAAATCACGCCACAAACGGTCCTTATCGTGCAGCGCTTATGGCAACGCTGATTTATATCTCGCTGAAATAACAAGCCTTCTTCTTTCGGCGGTCCACACCTGAGCGCGTACTTGATTCTGGTCAGGCCATCTTTTACTTAAGAAAAGAGAGCAGGTTTTATGGCAAGTACATTGGTAATAAACAATGCAGCCCGCTCATGGAGCGGCTTGCGAAAAAACATTATTGCGAAAATAGCCCTAAGCATTTCTGATTTAATTGCACTGAATCTGGCACTTTTTTTATCCGCCGCCACCATCCAGGGGATTTGGGGAGAACTGGACACCTTTATTCCTCCGCATCAAATTGAATACCGCTTCGTTGCGCAGTTAGGCCTTTCACTACTTTGCACTTTATGGTTTTGGGTGCGCCTCCGTCATTACACCTACCGCAAGCCTTTCTGGTTTGAACTGAAAGAGATCGTCAAAACCCTTTTCGTTTTCTCCCTACTCGACCTGGCGCTGATTGCCTTCTCGAAATGGGACTTCTCGCGCATGGTGTGGGTGTTTAGCTGGAGCTATGCCCTGCTGCTGCTGCCGCTGATGCGTGCCGGAGTGAAGCGAGCCATTAATCGCGCCGGTCAATGGCAAAAAGAAACCATTATTATCGGTTCCGGTAAAAATGCGCTGGAAGCCTATGCAGCCCTGCAAAGTGAAGAGATTCTTGGCTATAACGTGCAGGCGTTTATTGCCCTTGATAGCGACAAGCACCCGGAGCATGTCAATGGCGTGCCAGTGATTACCTGGGAAGATATTAACTGGCAAACCATGGATCGTGATAACACCCAATTTATTGTCGCCACTGAGTTCGAACAGCAGGTGGTGCGGGATAAATGGTTGAAGTTCCTTTCCAAAATGCAATGCCGTTCGGTTTCCGTTATCCCGACACTGCGCGGTGTGCCGCTGTACGGCACGGATATGTCGTTTATCTTCAGTCATGAAGTGATGATCCTGCGCGTCAGCAACAACCTGGCAAAACGTTCTTCGCGCTTCCTTAAGCGTAGCTTCGACATTATCGTCGCTTCATTGCTGTTGCTGTTCCTCGCCCCGGTATTTGCGCTGCTGTGCTGGATGGTGAAACGTGACGGCGGCAACGCCATCTATGGTCATGAGCGCGTCGGTTTCGAAGGCAAGAAGTTTCACTGTCTGAAATTCCGTTCGATGGTGACCAATTCACAGGAAGTGCTGCAAACCCTGCTGGCGACCAGTGAGGAAGCGCGAGCCGAATGGGACCGCGACTTTAAGCTGAAAAACGATCCGCGCATCACCAAAATCGGGGGCTTCCTGCGTAAAACCAGCCTCGATGAATTACCTCAGCTATGGAACGTGATCCGCGGTGAAATGAGTCTGGTGGGACCACGACCGGTGATTGAGGCCGAACTGGAGCGTTATGCCGGAGATGTGGACTACTACCTGATGGCGAAACCAGGCATTACCGGGTTATGGCAGGTGAGCGGCCGTAACGATATCGACTACGATACCCGCGTCTATTTTGACTCCTGGTACGTGAAGAACTGGGCGTTATGGACAGACATCGCCATCCTGTTCAAGACCGCTGGTGTGGTTCTGCGCCGCGACGGTGCCTACTGATACCCTCGACGCGATGTCTGTTGCAGTCTGGCAGACATCGCCTTTTTTAATCCTTTCCTTTTGCCCTCCGAATCATTACCCTTCCCGCTCGATTAACAGGATGTTTCTGGTTTGTGATGCAAAAATTTACCCTGCTGCTTTTAAGCCTGGTGCTGCTGGCACCGCTCGGCATTGATCTCTACCTGCCAACGCTACCGCAAATTGCCGAGGGGCTAAACAGCCCGGTGAGTCTGATTCAGACCACCATCCCACTGTTTTTACTGGTAATGGGGATCGGTCAACTGGTCACCGGGCCATTGGTCGATAATTTTGGCCGTAAACCCATCGCCTTGATCGGGCTGGCGCTCTACATCATCGGTAGCGCCGTAGCGGCCACCGCCAGCGTCTGGCCGATATTTATGCTGGCACGCTTAATTCAGGGCTGCGCGGTATGTTGCACCGCGGTGGTGGCCTTCAGCGGCGTACGCGACCGACTGAGCGGTGATGCCGCTGCTCGCGCTTACGGTTTTCTCAATGGCGCACTGAATATCGTCCCCGCACTGGCACCGTTGCTGGGTGGCCTGTTAGCCGATGCCTGGGGCTGGCGTGCCCCCTTCTGGTTCCTGTCGGCCTATGCCGTGGTGATCACTGCGGTGGTGCTGCTGTGGCTGCCAGAAACCCGCCCGGCCAATACCCTGCGTGTCTCAGGATTACCGCTGGGACAATATCTCGCCATCGCGCGGGAGCCACGTTTTCTGGCATTCGCCTTTGCCAATGCAGGCGCACTCGGCATGGTGCTGACCTATGTGTCGCTGGCCCCTCATGTACTGATGACTGAAGGCGGTCTGACGCCACTCCAGTTCTCTTTTGCCTTTGGTGCCAATGGGTTCTGGATCATGCTGGTGAGTGCTTTTGTGAATAAAACCATTCGCAAAGCCGGCCGGCCATTTTGTCTGGCGATGGGTTTTGTCGCTATGTTAGTCGGTGCGCTGCTGCTCACCGGCGGAATGGCGCTGTTACCTGCGGCCTGGCAAACGCACTGGGCGTTGTACATGATCCCGGTCGCCATCTCCGTCGCCGGACTGGCTTTTACCGTTGGCCCGGCCACCAGCTATGCGCTGGAACCGTACCAACAGCAGGCGGGGGTTGCTGCGGCATTACAGGGATTTATTCAGATGGCCTGTGGTGCAGGCGGCAGCCTGTTGGTGGTGGCCTTACCGCTGGCGGAGAAATCCGCGCTGGCACTGATGATGCTGGTAGGTGCAGCGCTGGCGCTTATCGCCTGGCGCTGCAGTAAACGTATGCACGGTTCACTCACCGCGGTTAAATGATTTCCACCGGAACGCGTGGTGCCAGGGCGCACATCAACTCGTAGCCCACCGTTCCGGCAGCTTTTGCCACGTCATCGATTTTCACCTGTTCGCCCCACAGTTCCACTTTCGAACCAATTCCGGCCTGCGGGCAAGGTTCGAGATCAATCATAATCATATCCATCGAAATCGCGCCGACGGTTCGCGTCATCACCCCATTGACACTTACCGGTGTCCCGGTCGGCGCATGGCGCGGATAACCATCGGCGTAACCGCAGGCCACAACTCCGATACGCTGAGCGGCAGATGCGTGATAGCGATAACCGTAGCCCACACCCTCACCCACCTGTAATTGTTGAATACCGATGATTTCGCTGGTCAGGGTCATCACCGGTTTAAGGCCGGTGCTGGCGATATCCTGCCAGTTACCGCTCGGCGAAGCACCGTACAATACAATGCCGGGACGGACCCAGTCGAAATGCGCCTCCGGGTGCCACAACGTAGCCGCCGAATTCGACAGCGAGCGTGGGCAGTTCAGCCCTTCAGCCGCCAGTTCAATGCGTTTCATCGGCTCGATAATTCCCTGCGGATTCTCGGCATCAGCGAAGTGTGCCATCAACGTCATGTCGCCGACATTGGGTAACGCCCGCAACGCCTGCCAGGCGGCATTCACCTGCTCAGGACGGAAGCCGAGGCGATTCATGCCGCTGTTCACCTTCACATAGATATCGATCGGCGCAGAGAGTTGCACCTGCGCCAGCGCCTGAATCTGCCAGTTGCTGTGCACGCTGGTCGTCAGGCGGTAGCGGTCGATCAGTTGCAGATCTTCTGCATGGAAAAAACCTTCCAGCAGCAGAATCGGTTTTTTCCACCCCTGTTCACGCAGCAGGATGGCTTCTTCCATGTTCAGTAACGCGAAACCGTCGGTTTCGGCCAGGCTCTGCCAGACGCGGCGGATACCGTGCCCATAAGCGTTAGCCTTTACCACGGACCAGACGCGTGATGCGGGTGCCGCCTGACGAACGACGGTGAGATTATGTCGCAGCGCCTGTTGATTAATGGTGGCGACAATCGGACGTGACATGCTCTTGCTCTCCCTGAATGCTCAACGCGTTACGTTAGCGTTACGCAACGGCGATGTGTTTGGCTCAAAACCGGGTAAATAACGCAGCACTGACAAATCGTCAGAAGCGATGGCCGGTTTCTTCCCGGAAATCAGATCGGCCAGCAACTGGCCAGAACCGCAGGCCATCGTCCATCCCAGCGTACCATGACCGGTATTAAGATAGAGATTAGAGAGCGGCGTACGGCCAACAATTGGCGTGCCGTCCGGCGTCATCGGACGCAATCCGCTCCAGAACGTGGCCTGTTCAACATAACCGCCTTCAGGATAGAGATCGCTGACCACCATCTCCAGCGTTTCACGACGTGCTGGCAACAGTTTGGTGTTAAAACCAACAATTTCCGCCATGCCGCCCACACGGATACGATCATCAAAGCGTGTGACGGCCACTTTATAGGTTTCATCCAGAATGGTGGAGACCGGCGCCGCATCCGGGTTTTTAATCGGGATCGTCAGCGAATAACCTTTCAACGGATACACCGGAATGCTGACAATATCTTTCAGCAGCGCGGTCGAGTAAGAACCAAACGCCACCACGTAAGCATCGGCTTTGATCACTTCATCACCACACTTCACACCGTAGATACGGTTACCTTCACGTAGCAGGTGATCAACCGGCGTATCGAAGCGGAAGGTAACGCCAGCGGCGGCAGCCATCGCCGCGAGGCGCTGGGTAAATAGCTGGCAATCGCCAGTTTCATCGTTTGGCAGACGCAAACCACCGGTCAGTTTGTGGGCCGTTGTCGCCAGCGCCGGTTCAACACTCGCCAGTTGGTGGGACTCCAGCAGTTGGTAAGGCACTCCCGCCTCTTTCAGCACCGCAATATCTTTGCTGGCGCTTTCGAATTGTTGGCGGGTGCGGAACAGTTGCAGGGTGCCGCCCTGACGTCCCTCGTAAGCAATCCCGGTCGATTCCCGCAAGGCTTTCAGACAGTCACGGCTGTATTCCGCAATCCGCACCATGCGACTTTTGTTTTCCTGATAGTGGCGCATATCGCAGTTGCGCAGCATGTTCCACATCCACTCCAGTTGGAAGCGGCTGCCGTCGAGGCGGATAGCCAATGGCGCATGACGCTGGAACATCCATTTAACCGCTTTGAGTGGCACACCCGGCGCGGCCCAGGGGGCAGCATAGCCGGGAGAAATTTGTCCGGCATTACCTGCGCTGGTCTCCAGCGCTGCCCCTGGCTGACGATCAATGACGGTAACCTCATGCCCGGCCTGCGCCAGGTACCAGGCGCTTGCGACGCCGACCACACCACTCCCCAGAATCACTACGCGCATAAGACCCTCGCCACCACCACAAAAGCATAATTGACCATATATTAAGTCTGGCACAGCATAACCAGACACCGGAAACCACCTCACATCTGACAGTATCATTTCACATGTTTTTTACCTTTCTGGTAACTAAAATCATGCCATCACGACAAAATCAGGATTTTTTATGCTGAAAAGTCATAAATCAGCAATTTATGATGCGGGAATCAGTCATTTTCACTTTTTTCAGGAGAAAGCGCCGCAGTCATACAATGCACTTATAATCAGAATAATATTCTGCAAAATAAAACCAAATCCATATTTGAAATTATGAAATCAGCTGCGAGGATTTTTTGAATGATTTTGTGCCAAAAGAATTCGTTTGAGTTCCGGTTTCGGATAAGCGACAGTGGACTATCATTGATGTGTTCGCTCAGTTTTTTTGGGCTGTCTTTCTCAGGATGAAGCCTTAAACGTTCGTGACAGGTGACATTCCGTTACCTGCCACTCTGCAAAACAGAGGTGCGCTATGACGACAATCTTTGACGAGCCAACCAGGAACAGTAAACGACTCAGTGACGGGCCTGACTGGACATTCGAGTTGCTTGATGTCTATCTGGCAGAAATTGACCGCGTAGCCAAACTCTATGGGCTGGATACCTATCCGCACCAAATTGAAGTGATCACCTCTGAGCAGATGATGGACGCTTACTCCAGCGTGGGTATGCCGATCAACTATGCTCACTGGTCCTTCGGCAAGAAATTTATTGAGACTGAGCAACGCTATAAGCACGGGCAACAAGGCCTGGCTTATGAGATCGTGATTAACTCCAACCCCTGTATCGCCTATCTGATGGAAGAGAACACCATGACGATGCAGGCGCTGGTTATGGCGCATGCCTGCTATGGTCATAACTCTTTCTTCAAAAATAATTACCTGTTCCGCAGTTGGACCGATGCCAGTTCGATTGTCGATTACCTGCTGTTTGCCCGCAATTACATCTCCGACTGTGAAGAACGTTACGGTGTAGAGGAAGTTGAGCGGTTGCTCGACTCCTGCCATGCCCTGATGAACTACGGCGTGGATCGTTATAAACGCCCGCAAAAAATCTCCTTACAGGAAGAGAAAGCGCGGCAAAAAAGCCGTGAAGAGTATCTGCAAAGTCAGGTCAATACATTGTGGCGTACCCTGCCGCGTAAAGAGAAAGAGTCGGTACAGGTTGAAGCCGCTCGCTATCCCTCTGAACCACAAGAAAATTTGCTTTATTTTATGGAGAAGAATGCCCCGTTGCTGGAACCCTGGCAGCGTGAGGTGTTGCGCATTGTGCGTAAGGTTAGCCAGTACTTCTATCCACAAAAGCAAACCCAGGTAATGAACGAAGGCTGGGCTACGTTCTGGCATTACACCATCCTCAACCATATGTATGACGAGGGGAAAGTGTCGGAACGCTTCATGATGGAGTTTTTGCATAGCCATACCAACGTGGTTTTCCAGCCGCCCTATAACAGCCCGTGGTATAACGGCATCAACCCTTATGCTCTCGGTTTTGCGATGTTCCAGGATATCAAACGTATTTGTCAGTCGCCGACTGAGGAAGATCGTTACTGGTTCCCGGATATCGCCGGTTCAGATTGGTTGAAGACGTTGCACTTCGCGATGCGGGAATTCAAGGACGAAAGCTTTATCAGCCAGTTCCTGTCGCCGAAGGTAATGCGCGACTTCCGCTTGTTCACCGTGCTGGATGATGATCGTAACAACTATCTGGAAATTGCCGCGATTCATGACGAAGCCGGTTATCGGGCAATCCGCCAGCAGCTGTCGGCGCAGTACAACCTGAGTAATCTGGAACCCAACATTCAGGTTTACAACGTCGATCTGCGCGGGGATCGCTCGCTGACGCTGCGTTACGTGCCGCAGCAACGTGCGCCGTTAGATAAAAGCCGCCGCGAAGTCCTGAAGCACGTACATCGCCTGTGGGGCTTTGATGTCATCCTTGAACAACAGAATGAAGATGGCAGCGTAGAACTGCTGGATCGCAGCCCGGCACGCGGCCCAGCGCTGTAAAGCTCACAAAAAAACCGCCATCATATTGATGGCGGTTTTTTATTGGACAAAAGACAGGTTGAATTAACGCCTGGTCCCTAAATCATCCGGCATACTTTTCTGCATGCCGTGCCAGATTTCACCGCTGCGGCGACCATAGGCACGTACGCAATCGACAATCTGCTCCTGCGTCGGTTTTACCCCACACAGATCCGCCAGTTGACGGTAGAAACTGCGGGCCAACTCACGCGCTTCCGGATTGGAGAAGTAGTGGCGGCCAACGCGGGTATACAGACCTTTCAGTCCATTGAGGATCAAACCGTAAATCGGGTTACCGGAAGCAAATGCCAGACCACGGAATACACGATAATCCAGCTCGGTGTAGGCATCCGCCTGATCCTCAGAACTCAGCGCCGTTTCCAGCACATCACGCGCTTTGTCCGGATGGTGACGTAAGGCACGGCTGATAAAGATAGAGGCAATATTGGTTCGTACCGACAGCAGATTATCAATCAGCTGCGGCACGCTATCATGATCGAGCCTTGCCAGAGTTTCGAGAATGTTTAAACCTGATGTTTCCCAAAAATCATTCACCCGCGTAGGTTTACCGTGCTGGATGGTCAGCCAGCCATCACGCGCCAGGCGCTGTAAAACTTCACGCAGCGTAGTACGGGTCACCCCGATCAATTCAGAAAGCTCACGTTCGGCAGGTAGAATTGACCCCGGCGGAAAACGACTGTTCCAGATGCTTTCAATAATATACTCTTCAGCAAATCCTGCGGGGCTTTGCGCCTTAATCACCATAGCATTTATTTCTCGTTGCTTTCTTTGTCGTAATTAGACTCATCATACCAGAGGGGCTATAGCGGATATAGCCTGGCAACCGATTAAAAGCGCGCGCTGCCGCAAATTTCCATATCATTTAATACCCACACGATCTCCGTTTGCGTAGCACCTGGAGACGCATTACCCTTGGCAAAATTTATAACATGCAAGATCTCAGGGAGAGTCGATGGAACTCAGCTACGCGCAGGCCTTCAGACGCAATTTTCTCGGGCAATCACCCGAGTGGTACAAACTGACACTGATTACTTTTCTGGTCATCAATCCGCTGCTGTTCTTTTTTGTCAGCCCGTTTTTGGCGGGTTGGGTGTTGGTCGCCGAATTTATTTTTACCCTTGGCATGGCGTTAAAGTGCCACCCGCTGCTGCCCGGTGGCTTGTTAGCTGTCGAGGCAATTGCCATTGGCATGGCCAGTGCTGAACAGGTGAAAACTGAACTGGCCGGGAATATTGAAGTGTTGCTGCTGCTGATTTTTATGGTGGCGGGGATCTTCTTTATGAAACAACTGCTGTTGTTCGTATTCACCCGTATTTTGCTGTCGATCCGCAGCAAAGTGCTGCTCGGTCTGACCTTCTGTCTTGCCGCTGCGTTTCTCTCCGCCTTCCTCGATGCGCTGACCGTACTTGCGGTGGTGATCAGCGTGGCGATGGGTTTTTATGATATTTATCATCGCGTGGCTTCATCCGGGCTGCCGCACCATGATGAAGTTGTCCAGCGGGAAACCCTGGAAAAATTTCGCGCCTTTTTGCGCAGCCTGATGATGCAGGCCGGTGTCGGCACCGCACTTGGCGGTGTGATGACGATGGTCGGCGAACCACAGAACCTGATCATTGCCCATGCCGCAGGGTGGGACTTCACAGAGTTTTTCCTGCGCATGGCGCCGGTTACCGTTCCGGTGTTGTTGTGTGGGATTATCACCAGCATTCTGGTGGAGCGCTTCCGGGTGTTTGGCTACGGTGAAACGCTACCTGAGGCCGTACGCGCGATTTTACTGGAGAGCGACCGTCAGGCCAGTGAGCAGCGCACCCGCCAGGATACGCTGAGATTGTGGATGCAGGCTTTGATCGGCGTTTGGCTGATTATCGCCCTCGCCTTTCATCTCGCTGAAGTTGGGTTGATCGGCCTTTCTGTGATTATTCTCGCCACCTCGCTGTGCGGGTTTACCGATGAACATACTCTCGGCCAGGCCTTTACCGAAGCTCTGCCCTTTACTGCATTGCTGGCGGTATTTTTTGCCATTGTCGCGGTGATCATTGACCAGCAACTGTTCCAGCCACTGATCCATTTTGTGTTGCAGGCCGACCCGGCCTCGCAACTCAGTTGGTTTTATGTGTTTAATGGTTTGCTGTCATCCATCTCGGATAATGTGTTTGTCGGCTCGGTGTATATCAACGAAGCAAAACATGCCTTCCAGAGTGGTGCGATTGATTTGCGTCAGTTTGAACTGTTGGCGGTCGCCACCAATACCGGCACGAATTTACCCTCAGTTGCCACCCCGAATGGTCAGGCAGCCTTCCTGTTTTTGTTGACCTCAGCACTGGCACCGCTGATTCGTCTCTCATATGGCCGCATGGTGTGGATGGCGCTGCCGTTTACCCTGGTGCTGTCACTGGTGGGATTCTTCTGCATCAATGAATTGCTGGTACCAATGAGTGATTATTTCATCCAGCAAGGTTGGCTTAGCGCCACACAACTCTGAGGTTTTTTGGCCTGGATCAGGATAAGTCATTTTTATACATGATTTTTTCCTGCGTCCGGGCTGGCATGGTCACGCTTTTGGTTTACACTGCGAAACATTAATGGCTACAGGAAAGGCAATATGTTGCGATATTTGAACCAATGTTCGCGAGGACGCGGAGCCTGGTTATTGTTGGCACTGACGGCACTGGCTCTCGAACTGACTGCGCTCTTTTTCCAACACGTCATGGGATTACAGCCCTGTGTGATGTGTATTTATGAGCGTTGCGCACTGTTTGGCGTGATGGGTGCGGGTATTGTCGGAGCCATTGCGCCGAAAACCCCGTTGCGTTGGGTTGCGATTGTCATCTGGCTGTACAGTGCGATTCAGGGAGTTCGCCTCTCTTATGAACACACCATGATCCAACTCCATCCGAACCCCTTTGTCACCTGTGATTTTGCCGCGCGTTTCCCGACCTGGCTGCCACTGGATAAATGGTTGCCTGCCGTGTTCGTGGCGCGGGGTGACTGCGCCGCCATTGACTGGAGTTTCCTTGGCTGGAGCATGCCGCAGTGGATGATCGTCATTTTTGCGGCTTATCTGGTAGTTGGCCTGCTGGTGCTGATTGCTCAGCCGTTCAAAGCCAAACGTCGTGATTTGTTTGGCCGTTAACAAATGAAAACAGGCAGCCTGAGCTGCCTGTTTTTTTAACCGTTACGGTCTGGCCGATCGATGATGTGATCTTCCCAATCCCGCACTTCACTCTCCCGCACCGCGATATAACGCACCGAAATGCGTTGTGCATGCATGGCTTTCTTGGAACCTGCGACCAGCGGATGCCAGGCGGGTAATGTCTTTCCTTCACCGAGCAAACGATACGCACAGGTACGCGGCAACCAGTTGAAAGTGGTCAGATTTTCGCGTGTGAGCTTGATGCAATCTTCTTCATATTCAAACCGCCGTTCGTAATTGCGACACTGGCAGGTTTTAATGTTGAGCTGATTGCAGGCGACGTTAGTGAAGTAAATTTCATCGGTATCCGCATCCTGCAATTTATTCAGGCAGCACTGCCCACAGCCGTCGCACAGCGATTCCCACTCTGCGTCGTCCATTTGGTCAAGGCGTTTTGTTTGCCAGAAAGGGTGATCAGTCATGATGGCGGTCCGGATTAACGTAAAGACCGCACCTTATAAAGGTTCAGGTGCGGTGATGCAAGTTTTACAGCACGCGCGTCGTAATACCGTGACCGGCCAGCGAGATCTCAAGTTTGTCACCAGAACGCATCGGGCCCACACCCTCTGGGGTGCCGGTTAGTACCACATCGCCCGCACGCAACGTGAAATACTGGCTCATATAGGCAATCAACGGCAGGATTTTGTGGATCATATCTGCGGTGGTGCCATGCTGGCGAACTTCGCCATTCACCACCAGTTTCAGTTCGGTATCCTGCGGATTGCCGCTAAATTCTGCTGCCGGGATAAAACCAGACAGCGGGCAAGAGTTATCAAAACCTTTCGATTTTTCCCACGGCTGTCCCGCTTTTTTCAGACCAGCCTGGACATCACGCAGCGTCAAATCCAGCGCCACACCGTAACCCGCGATGGCTTTCGCCACATGCTCTTCACTCGCCTGCTTCAGCGTGGCACCAATCAGCACCGCCAGTTCAACTTCGTGGTGGACTTCACCGAAATTCCCTGGAATCGACAGTGGCTGACGCAGATCGCACAGCGCGGTTTCAGGCTTGATGAACACCACCGGCTCGGTTGGCGTTGCACTTCCCATCTCCTTAATGTGCTTAGCATAGTTGCTGCCAACACAGACCACTTTACTGGCCGGGTAATCCAACAAAGCGCCCTGCCAGTTACGATGCTGATACATGCTATTCCCCTGCTTTAGTTTGCGTATGACGCCAGCCCTGCTGGCGCGTTGTGTTTGCTTCAGTGCCGGAACGTGGCACTGAGGGTCAATATATTAAGCTGGTTTGCGACTGCGGGCTGTGCGGAAATTGTCAAAAGACGTTAATCAGATTCACTATATTGTCTGCAATAAGGGATTTAGCGCAGGCAAATAAATAAAGCTACCCATACAGATGATTAAATCTGGATATATTTACAGATGAATCCGAATTAATCTTTTTTGCCTTGCTGAAGATGTATGTTCAGCAGACTTTCCGGCGGGGGCGGCAATTGTAAATAATAGCCCTGATCGCTCAATGCCTGCTTAACTTTATTGATGTCTGCATTGGCCAGTTTGCCGCGTTTTTCCAGTGACAGCACCATTGCCAACTGAGGTTTACCAAAGCCCCGCAGCAATTCTTCCGGCACGCGGGAAAAATCGTCTTTTTTTTCAACATAAAGATAAGTCTGGTCGCGTTGCGGGCTTCTGTAGATCACACAAAACATATTTTTTACTCGAATTAACTGATGGCGTCACTTGCCTGAATATAGCAGTAACTATAACATGCTTGCTGAACTTCGAATATTGACCGAGTGGTGTTAATGACGATTTTATCGGCATTCATCACCTGGTAGTGAAAACAGGACGAGTCAGGACAGATGTCGCAAATGCCAATCGAATTCAAGGGAAGCAGTTTTACCCTGTCAGTCGTTCATCTGCACCATTCGCAACCTGAGGTGATTCGTCAGGCGTTGCAGGACAAAATCGACCAGGCGCCTGGCTTTCTGAAAAATGCGCCCGTGGTGCTCAATGTGTCGGCATTGAACGGCGACATCAACTGGAAACAGATGCAACAAGCCGTCATCGCAACCGGATTGCGTATCGTTGGCGTCAGCGGTTGTAAAGATGATGCGCTGAAAAAGATGATTGCGCGCGCCGGTTTACCGGTGCTGTCTGAAGGTAAAGAGAGCAAAAAGCGCACTGAAACGCCGGTTGCTGAAGCCGTCGCCGCCCCTGTTGTGGCTGAGACCGTCAATAAAACCCGCATCATCAATACGCCGGTACGTTCAGGCCAGCAGATCTATGCCCGCAATGCCGATTTAATCGTCACCAGCAGCGTCAGCGCCGGTGCTGAATTAGTTGCCGATGGCAACATCCACATTTACGGCATGATGCGCGGCCGCGCGCTGGCGGGTGCCAGCGGTGACCGTGACTGCCAGATTTTTTGCACCAACCTCGCCGCAGAGTTGGTCTCGATTGCCGGGGAGTACTGGATCATGGATCAGATCCCGGCAGAATTTTTTGGTAAAGCTGCGCGCCTGTGCCTCAAAGAGGGCGCGCTCACCATTCAGACACTTAATTAGGCCCCTTTTCTTTCGTTAAGGAAATCAACATTTATGGCACGCATCATTGTAGTTACATCCGGTAAAGGGGGCGTTGGCAAGACCACGTCAAGCGCGGCCATCGCCACTGGACTCGCGCAGAAAGGCAAAAAAACCGTGGTTATCGATTTTGACATCGGTCTGCGTAACCTCGACCTGATCATGGGTTGTGAACGCCGTGTGGTTTATGACTTCGTCAACGTTATTCAGGGCGATGCCACACTGAACCAGGCACTGATTAAAGATAAGCGTACCGAGCAACTTTACATCCTGCCTGCGTCGCAAACCCGTGACAAAGATGCCCTGACCCGCGAAGGCGTTGAGAAAGTACTGAACGATCTGGCGACCATGGAGTTCGATTTTATCGTTTGTGACTCGCCGGCCGGTATCGAAACCGGTGCGCTGATGGCGCTATATTTTGCCGACGAAGCGATTATTACCACTAACCCGGAAGTCTCTTCAGTACGTGACTCCGACCGTATTCTTGGCATCATCGCCTCCAAATCTCGCCGTGCAGAGAATGGCCAGGATGCCGTAAAAGAACACCTGCTGCTGACCCGTTACAACCCGGGCCGCGTCAGTCGTGGTGATATGTTGAGCATGGAAGACGTACTGGATATCCTGCGTATTCCATTGGTCGGCGTCATTCCTGAAGACCAATCGGTACTGCGCGCCTCTAACCAGGGCGAACCGGTGATCCTTGACGCGACCTCAGATGCCGGTAAAGCCTATGCTGATACCGTAGACCGCCTGCTTGGCGAAGAACGCCCCTTCCGCTTTATTGAAGAAGAGAAGAAGGGTTTCCTGAAACGCCTGTTCGGGGGATAACCAATGGCATTACTTGATTTCTTTTTATCCCGTAAGAAGAACACAGCCAACATAGCCAAGGAAAGGCTGCAAATTATTGTGGCTGAACGCAGAAGGGGCGACAGTGAGCCCCACTACCTGCCGCAGCTCAAGCGCGACATTCTGGAAGTAATTTGCAAGTATGTGAAGATTGACCCAGATATGGTGACCGTTCAGCTGGATCAGAAAGGAGATGATATCTCGATTCTGGAGCTGAACGTTACGCTACCGGAGACGGAAGAAGTCACCAAATGACGCTAGCGGTCTCCTGATTTTCCCCTGCGTTGTTTGCAGGGGAAAATACTGGATTTAGTGCGTCTGCAAAATCTCGTCGATGCGCGCCTTGAACAAATCGCCACGCCAGCCTGCGATTAATTCCGGTGTGCGTGAGGCATTTTTCAACCCCCAATGCACGCTCAACACCTGATTGATCTGACGACGTGAAGCCAGCAACTCCTGGCTAAAACCCGTCTCTTCGCTCACCTGCTGGACCAACGCTTTGATGGCTTTGAAGGTCTGCTTGTATTCCGGGTGATCAATCAGATTACCCAGCGGTTGCGGCAACGTGCTTTCATCCTGCGCTTGCGCTTCGGCCACCATCGCCACCAGCGCTTTACCGTGGAAGCGGATTTCATGGCCATTCAGTCCCAGATGATCCAGTTCACCGAGGCTGCCGGGCATAAAACGCGCCACTTTCCACAAGTTCTCTTCGCGCACCACGAAGTTCACCGCCATATCTTTCTGCCGCGCGATATTCAGCCGCCACGCCGCAAGACGCTGCAAAGCCGCCAACTGACGCGGGCGCAGTTGCCAGGCATTGGTGATATCACGCCAGGCATCTTCAGGCGCCAGCACATCCAGACGACGCTGGCATAAGGTGTCACATTCGCTCAGCGCTGCGGCCATGTTGCCTGCCGCTTCCGTTTGCGCCACCAGTTGATGGGCTATCGGCAGCAGGTAAGCAACATCCGCCGCCGCATATTCACACTGGCGCGCCGTCAGTGGACGCGCCAGCCAGTCAGTGCGCGCTTCACTTTTATCCAGCTCGATCTGATTAAAGTGCATCACCATCGCGGCAAAACCCCACGACAGAGGCTGCCCGGCAAAAGCCGCCAGAATTTGGGTATCGACCATCGGGTCCGGCAGGCAGCGAAAACGATGCAGAAACACTTCGAGATCTTCACCACCCGCGTGCAGGAATTTGGTTACCTGGGTATCACGCAATAACGCAATAAACGGTGCCCAGTCGCTAATGTTGAGAGGATCGATCAGGACCAATTGCTCGCCATCAAACAGCTGGATCAGACCCAACTGTGGATAGTAAGTACGGGTGCGAACAAATTCGGTATCCAGCGCCACAGCGCTATGCTGCCGTGCTTTGTCACATACCGCCGCCAGTTGGTCATTTTGGTCGATCAGGGAATAATTCACGTTATGTTTTCGCTGCAACATACTTCGTGCAGCGCTCCATGTTAAAAGCAATAAAAACGCCGGACTTTGCCGGCGTTAACCTTTGAGCGAGGTGCGCACACTTACCCTTCCCGCTTCACCTCATCGCGCAACTCACGACGTAAAATCTTGCCGACGTTGGTCTTAGGCAACTCGTCGCGAAACTCGATAATCTTCGGCACCTTGTAGCCGGTTAGCTGACGGCGACAGTGATCCAGCACTTCTTCTTTGGTTAAGGTGGGATCTTTCTTCACGATACACACTTTCACCGCTTCACCGGAAAGATCGCTCGGTACGCCAATCGCGGCGGCCTCTCGCACTTTCTCATGCTGCATCAGCACATCTTCGATCTCATTAGGATACACGTTAAAGCCCGACACCAGAATCATGTCTTTTTTGCGATCGACGATGCGGATAAAGCCTTCGCTGTCCACGGTAACAATATCACCGGTATGCAGCCAGCCATTTTTTAGCACTTCTTCGGTGGCTTCCGGGCGTTGCCAGTAACCGACCATCACTTGCGGGCCGCGTACGCAAAGCTCTCCCGGCTCACCCGGCAGGACATCATGTTCATCTTCATCGACGATACGCACATCGGTAGAAGGTACCGGTAAACCGATGCTTCCGGTATGGCAGGTGATGTCATAAGGATTCACCGACACCAACGGTGAACACTCGGTCAAACCGTAGCCTTCCAGCAGATAGTGGCCGGTTAGTTTCTCCCAGCGTTCAGCCACGGCTTTTTGCACCGCCATACCGCCGCCCGCCGACATCCGCAGGGTGGAGAAATCCAGCTTATTAAAGTTGGCATCGTTGAGCAGCGCGTTGAACAGGGTATTCACACCGGTAATCGCGGTGAACGGGAACTTTGCCAGCTCCCTGACAAAACCCGGGATGTCGCGCGGATTGGTGATCAACAGGTTCTGACCGCCCAGATCGAGGAACAGCAGACAGTTAACCGTCAGAGCAAAAATATGGTACAGCGGCAAGGCGGTGACCACGCACTCCTGTCCCGGACGCAGCAGCTTGCCATAGGTGGCTTTCGCCTGTTCGAGGTTGGCCTGCATATTGCCGTGCGTCAGCATTGCGCCTTTCGCTACCCCGGTGGTACCACCGGTATATTGCAGAAACGCCAGGTCATCATTGGTCACATCAGGGCGTTGATAAGTCAGTTGCTCCCCCTGCTGCAACGCCAGACGAAAAGAAACGGCACCTGGCAGATGGTATTTCGGCACCAGCTTCTTCACATAGCGAACAATAAAATTAACCAGCGTCCCTTTGATGGGGGCCAGTTGATCGCCCATGCGCGTTAACATCACATGTTTAACCTGAGTCTCGGCCACGACTTTTTCTAAGGTGTGCGCAAAATTCGAGACGATGACAATCGCACTGGCACCGCTGTCGTTAAGTTGATGCTTTAACTCGCGTGGTGTGTAGAGCGGGTTAACATTCACCACCACCATGCCTGCACGCAGCACGCCAAACAGCGCCACCGGATATTGCAGCAGATTAGGCATCATCAGCGCAACCCGGTCACCGGCTTTAAGCTTCAGCCCCTGTTGTAACCAGGCAGCGAAAGCACGACTTTGCTGGTCCAGCTGACGATAGGTCATCGGTTGACCCATGTTTACGAAAGCGACCTGATCGGCATAACGCGTTGCTGCATGCTCAAAAAGATCGATCAAAGAGGTATAACGGTCCGCAGTAATTTCCGCTGGGACATCCGGCGGATAGCGTTTCAGCCAAACCTTAGTCAAAGATTCACCCCGAGATTCTTGTTGCGTAGCCATCGCAGCCTCTGCCATCAGTGTTGTTAACAATATTTTAACTGATTGTACCAGTTTGCCGGTGTCGACCTGTTCAGGTTGCGAGGCTCATCACTAAATTTCGCGCTTCGGTTGCGCACTCAATAAAAAGGCCCGTTCGCGTGCGCCGCGATCGGGCCGTAAATGACTGATTAAAAATAACTTATTCAGTCAGGATGGTTTCTACCTGTGCCGGACCACTATTGGACATGCCCCAGTAAGGGTTGGGTCCCCAATAGCCTGGATGATGGCGTGTCGGTCCGTAGAAAATCCAGGGATCGATAGGCTGCGGTGGCGTCATAACCTGCTGCGTTAAATGCCAGCGCTGATAACCTTTTACATCGATAACCACAAAATTGTAGCTGGCCTGGCCGATCGTCCCTTTTTCTGTCCCTTTGATATTGCCCAGCACGGTAACGTACTGGTTTTTCACATCGGTCGGATCAACGAAGCCGTGAATATCGGCAAAAATACGACCGACCGATGCCGAACCAAGACGTGGTCGGGCGCTGTCATCCAATGGTTGGGTGGCAATTTCGAGTCGCGTCAGACCATTAAGATTGGTGACGTTTACCACTTTACCGCCGAAGCGCGACTCCTGGCCGACATAGAGTTGCGGCGCATTCATCACGCGTAATAGATCTTGCTGTGGAAGCTGTGAACTCCCTTTAATGGCATCCGGCACCGAAACACAACCGCTGATCAACAGCACGCAGGCTAACAGAGCGCCAGACATCCCTTTACGACTCATTGGCATAGCACTTCTCCTGTTATTTCTCAGATTAGACTGAGAGCGTAGCGATAAGTTGCGCGGTCCCTTAACGTCCCGGCAATTTTTTCCATGCCACTTCATTGCGCAGATAAACGGGTTCAGCGTGTTCTACCGCGACCGTTTCTCCCCGTTGCCAGGCCGCAAGCGCCAACGGCAGCATATCTTCAGCAGCAGGTAACTGGACTTCGCTGGCGATCAGATGCGCGCCGGGCGTAGTTAACAGCTGCGGATACGCCTGCCAACCGGTGCCAACCGTGGTCCATTCACCGCTCAAGCCGGCAATACGCGTTTGAGCGGCTTCCGGTGACAGCACGGCTTCGGTTTCTTCGCCGTGCCACTCGCCGTTCGCATCGCGTTGATACTCCGCCCAATAGACTTCGCCCATGCGCGCATCGATCGCCGCCAGCACACGCGTGGCGCCGCTCAGTCGCCAGGCGCCTTGCGCCATGGTGGCTAACGAGGAGACGCCAATCATTGGCAGATTCGCCCCCAGCGCCAGCCCCTGGGCGATACCGATGCCGATACGCACGCCGGTAAAACTGCCCGGCCCGCGTCCAAACGCCAGCGCATCCAGCGCCGTCAGCTCAAGTTGTTGCGCCTGCAACAACGCCTGTACCAGCGGCAGAATACGTTGAGTATGGTCACGCGGAGCGATTTCGAAACGGGAATCAAGCTGTTGTTGATTCAGCAGCGCGGCAGAACAGGCTTCTGTCGCCGTGTCCAGGGCTAAAATTCGGGCGGACATAACAACCTCGGGAGATTCAAAATGGCGCGCATCTTAACACAGGCTGACACAAATTAGTGACTCTCCTGCTCGCGGACAAAACGAATGGCGCGGTCAAGATCGCGGGTGCGCGGGGCCGGCGGCAAACTGTTGAGGAACAGCGCGCCATAGGGGCGAGACACCAGGCGCTGATCGCAAATCACCAGCACACCACGATCGTCGGTATCACGGATCAGACGGCCTACCCCCTGTTTGAGGGTAATTACCGCATCGGGTAACTGCACATCGTTAAACGGCTCACCGCCGCGCAGACGACAATCCTCCATGCGGGCTTTCAACAACGGATCCTCCGGCGAGGTAAACGGCAGTTTATCGATGATCACCAGCGACAACGCATCGCCCCGCACATCCACGCCTTCCCAGAAGCTGCTGGTTGCCACCAGCAAGGCATTGCCTGCCTCAAGGAATTGTTTCAACAGCTGACCTTTACTGGTTTCACCCTGTAGCAGCACCGGTATGGTCATGGAGGCACGAAATTCCGCCGCCAGTTCACGCATCATCATATGCGAGGTACATAAAAAGAAGCAGCGGCCTTTGTTGGCATCAATCAACGGCTTCATCATCTGTGCCAACCGGCGCGCGCCACCGGGACGATTTGGCTCCGGCAGATGGCGCGGTACGCACAACAGCGCCTGGCGCGCATAATCAAACGGGCTGTTGAGGATCAGCGTTTTTGCTTTATCCACCCCCAACCGGCTCGAGAAATGGCTCATCTGCTCATTCACCGCCAGGGTAGCAGAGGTGAAGACCCAGGCTGCTTTGCGATTGTCCATCACTTCGCGGAAACGTTCGGCAACCGAGAGCGGCGTCAGCGCGAGGGTAAAATGACGGCTGGAGCATTCATACCAGTAGCTGAAGCCCGGTTCATCAATGGCACGTAAGCGTTTCAGGCGGGTACGATACAGGGCGGCGCGCTCAAAGGCGGCATCCAGCAATGCAGAACGCCCCAGCGATAACTTAATCACGTCGTAACAGAGTTCGAGTGCATCATCCAACAAGGTCAGCATGCGCATCACGTTATTATCGCTCAGCAAGTCGCGCAGGTTGCCGCGAAAGCCGGGTTCTCCCAATGTCAGGCGGAAATCCTGGGTGCATTGCGCCAGGCGGTCGGCGGATTTCTGCAACTGCTGCACATCTCGCACTTCAGTACGGTAGGCAATAATGATGTCTTTGACTAAATCGAGGAGTTGGCGGCTGGAGAGTTGCTGGCCGAAATATTGGCTGGCGATATCCGGCAGCTGATGGGCTTCATCGAAAATCATCACATCGGCCTCGGGAATCAGTTCCCCAAAGCCCCCTTCTTTTACCACCAGATCAGCGAGGAACAAATGGTGGTTCACCACCACCACATCAGCGTCCATTGCCCGTTTGCGGGCTTTCACCACAAAACAATCTTTGTACAGCGGGCAATCACTGCCCAGACAGTTGTCGTTGGTGCTGGTGACATAAGGCCACACCGGGCTGTCTTCTGCCACACCGACACAGCTGCTGATATCGCCATCAATGGTTTCCGATGACCAGCCGCGCAACGTAATCAAATCGCCCAGTGCCTGGACGTTGAGATCCCCGCCGCTCTGGGTTTGCTGTTCCATCCGTTCCAGACAGAGATAGTTGGAGCGGCCTTTCAGCAAGGCGGTTTTGCCTTTGAACTTGAGCGCACGGGCAACGGTGGGTAGATCGCGATTATACAGCTGATCCTGTAACGCTTTGGAACCAGTGGAGATGATCACTTTTTTGTCAGCACGCAGCGCGGGAGCAAGATAAGCATAGGTTTTACCGGTGCCGGTACCGGCCTCCACCACCAGCTCACCGCCACTTTTTACCGCCTCTGCGACAGCCTGCGCCATCTCGCGCTGCGCTTCACGCGGTTTAAAGCCGGGAATCGCCTGCGCCAGCGCGCCGTCAGCTGCAAAATCGTCTGCCACACATCCTCACCGAAAATTCAAAAAAGTACTGTAATTATGTCAGGATTCTATTCATGCGACCACAACAGATGACAACCTGGCTGCGGTTATGGCAGGCTAGCGCTGCGATAATTAAGGAGAAAATCATGACCATTACGCGTATTGATCCAGAACACCGTATGTCGGAAGCTGTTATTCATAACCAGACGGTGTACTACACCAGCGTGCCAGAGAATCTTGATGAGGATGCAGAGGCACAAACCGCCAACGCGCTGGCCGTGATCGACGCCATTCTGACCCGTGTGGGTTCAGACAAAAGCAAAATTCTCGACGCGACTATTTTCCTCGTCGATAAAGCTGATTTCCCGGCGATGAACCGCGCCTGGGATGCCTGGGTGTCACCGGGCAATGCACCGGTGCGTTGCACCGTGCAGGCCGGTTTGATGAATCCGAAATATAAAGTCGAAATTAAGATCATCGCCGCGTTATAAACTGATTCGGGCGTCAGACGTCCTCTTCGTCGTCTTCAAAGCGCGCCCGAATTTGTTCTCCCTGATGACTCTGACGAATTTCGTGCGCGACCTGCGCAATCGCCTGACCGCTGGCCATACCCCCTGCCATCAGTTCCTGAATACGTTCAACCGCCTGCTGCTGCTGTTCGTGAGATAATGCCGGAAGACCTGTAAACATGACTCGCTCCTGGGAAAAAGGGGACGCATTATTCCATGCGGAACAAACAGGTGCCAGCAACAAAAAAATGTGTCAGGCTTAGGTCTTTGTTGCTGTTATCTGATTTGTCTCATGATCGTAAAAACCCTCGCTCTCAATTATACGCCGGATACGCTGACGCACCTGTTTTCCACCCTTGCTCATCAGCCCTGGGCAATGCTGTTGACGTCGGGCCAGGCCGATCATGCTGATAACCGCTTTGATATTATGACCGCCGATCCGCGTGTAACCCTGGTGACCCGGGGAGACGTAACGGAAATCGTTCAGCAAGACCATATCCAGACCAGCCCGAATGATCCGCTGACGCTACTCCAGCAGCAGTGCGATGCACTCGGAGTTCAGCCCGCTTTTAATCCTGACCTGCCTTTTCAGGGCGGCGCGCTGGGATTATTTGGTTATGACCTGGGGCGTCGTTTCGAAACCTTACCTCAGCTGGCGAAGTCCGATCTCATTACCCCGGATATGGCGGTCGGCATTTATGACTGGGCGTTAATCGCTGACCATCAATTATGTCGCCTGACGCTGGTGTCACTGGATGATGCCGACGCGCGCTGGCAATGGCTGCAAGCGCAAAACGCCCCCGCTCAACAACCCTTTGCGCTAACCAGTGACTGGCAATCCAATCTGAGTTACGACGACTACGCCCAACGTTTTGCCGCTGTGCAGGCCTATATTCAGGCAGGTGATTGCTACCAGGTTAATCTGGCCCAGCGCTTTCAGGCCAGCTATCGCGGTGATGAGTGGCAGGCTTTTCAGCATCTGAATGCGGCCAATCGCGCCCCCTTCAGCGCCTTTCTCCGGCTGCCGCACAGCGTGATTCTCAGCTTGTCACCGGAACGCTTTCTTTCCCTGCATCAGCAGGAAATTGAAACCCGGCCAATCAAAGGCACGCGCCCACGCCTGGCCGATCCTCACGCCGACCGTCAGCAGGCAGAAGAGCTGGCGCATGCCGAGAAAGATCGCGCAGAAAATTTGATGATTGTCGATCTGCTGCGCAATGATATCGGGCGCGTTGCCGAACCTGGCAGCGTCAGCGTACCTGAGTTATTTGTCGTCGAACCGTTCCCGGCGGTGCATCATCTGGTGAGTACCGTGCGAGCAAGGCTGCCCGCGCAGCTTGCCGCCACTGATCTGCTGCGTGCCTGTTTTCCCGGCGGCTCCATTACCGGCGCGCCGAAGATCCGCGCCATGGAGATCATTGAGGAGCTGGAACCACATCGCCGCAATGCCTGGTGCGGGAGCATCGGTTATATCAGCCTGTGTGGCCGCATGGATACCAGCATCACCATCCGCACGCTTGTCGCCGAAAACCAGCAGTTATACTGCGCAGCGGGCGGTGGGCTGGTGGCCGACAGTGACGTCACCGCTGAATATCAGGAGACGTTGCATAAAGTGAATCGTATTCTTCCCAGCCTGCGAGAACTGGCCTGAAATGAACAGCGACCTGACTCTGGATCAATTCCTCAGCCGTTTTATGTTGCAACCGCCGGTGACACTGGCGAAAACGCCTGTTAATGGCCGGCGCGCTGCGGTGCTGGTGCCCGTTATTAACGATACAGAACCCGGGTTATTGCTGACGCGCCGTTCCAGTCGGCTCCGAAAACATGCCGGTCAGGTGGCTTTTCCTGGTGGGATGCAGGATGCCAGCGATGACTCGCTGATCTTCACCGCCCTGCGTGAGGCACAGGAGGAAGTGGGTATCCAGCCTGATCAGGTGCAGGTGGTTGGCGTGCTGCCCGCAGTGACCAGCAGCACCGGTTTTGCCGTCACGCCGGTGGTCGGCATCATTCCCGCCGGGTTGCCTCTGGCGATTAATCCCGATGAGGTCGAAAGCGCCTTTGCCATGCCGCTGGCGGAAGCCTTACGCCTCAGTCGCTACAGTGGTCTGACGCTGCGTCGCGGCCAGCGTCAGCATCAGGTGTGGCTCTCATGGTATGAAGATTATTTTATCTGGGGCATGACCGCAGGCATTATCCGTGCGCTCGGTCAGCAAATTGCCCTGCCTGGTTGATGTACCCCTCGCTTGCCATTTCTTCCTGCACCAGTTTTGCCTCCTGCAATGGATAACTATTTCTGTGCTGTATAATTAGTTTATTTCATGCGAAAAGCTGCTCGTGTCTGCGCGCGTGCGATTACTATTAGCCGCATAAAACGGCCTGAGCCGTACAAAAATAAGCTTTGTGAGGAGTGTCACCGGTGATTAGTGTTTTTGACATGTTTAAAGTGGGCATCGGCCCTTCCAGTTCGCATACTGTCGGCCCAATGAAAGCGGGCAAACAGTTTGTTGGTCTGCTGGCCGAACAGGGTAAGTTGCAGGACGTCACGCGTGTTGCGGTGGACGTTTACGGCTCTCTGTCGCTCACGGGTAAAGGTCACCACACTGACATCGCGATCATTATGGGTCTGGCCGGTGCCGCTCCGGATACCGTTGATATCGACAGCATTCCCGCTTTTATTCAGGATGTCGAACAACGCGAACGCCTGCTGCTGGCCAACGGTGCCCATGAAGTTGATTTCCCCCGCGAAGGCGGCATGGTGTTCCGTAGCGAAAACCTGTCGTTGCATGAAAATGGCCTGACACTGTTCGCTTTCGCTGGCGACCTGCTGATTCTGAGCAAAACCTATTACTCCATCGGCGGTGGTTTTATCGTTGATGAAGAGCATTTTGGTCAGTCCGTGCTGGACCAAGTCTCCGTGCCGTTCCCGTTCGATTCTGCTAAAGAGCTACTTGCTCACTGTCGGGAGAGCGGCCTGTCACTGTCTGGCCTGGTGTTGAAGAACGAACTGGCGCTGCACAGCCGCGACGAGATTCATAGCTACTTCGCCAACATCTGGCAGACCATGCAGGCATGTATCGATCGTGGGCTGAATACTGAAGGCGTGCTGCCGGGGCCACTGCGGGTGCCGCGCCGTGCGGCTTCGTTGCGCCGTTTGCTGGTCTCCTCCACCAAGCATTCTAATGATCCGATGAACGTGATTGACTGGGTCAATATGTTTGCGCTGGCAGTCAATGAAGAGAATGCCGCAGGTGGCCGCGTCGTCACCGCCCCGACCAACGGTGCCTGTGGCATCGTTCCAGCGGTGCTGGCTTATTACGATCACTTTATTGAAAGCGTGACGCCTGACATTTATATCCGCTATTTCCTCGCCTCCGGTGCCATTGGCATTCTGTATAAAATGAATGCCTCCATTTCCGGTGCTGAAGTGGGATGCCAGGGAGAAGTGGGTGTGGCCTGTTCGATGGCGGCCGCCGGCCTGGCGGAGTTGTTGGGCGCCAGCCCGGAACAGGTGTGTGTCGCGGCTGAAATTGGTATGGAACACAACCTTGGACTGACCTGCGATCCGGTCGCAGGCCAGGTGCAGGTCCCTTGCATTGAACGTAATGCCATTGCCTCGGTAAAAGCCATCAATGCGGCACGTATGGCGCTCCGTCGTACCAGCGAACCGCGCGTCTCACTGGATAAAGTCATTGAGACGATGTATGAGACCGGCAAAGATATGAATGCAAAATATCGTGAAACCTCGCGCGGTGGTCTTGCTATCAAGGTTCAGTGCGACTAACTCCCCCACGCAGTTGCTTTCTTCGGTGAGCAAAAAAACACCGATTGAACAATTTTATGCAACTGCTGCTACCTCCATCATGCTAAACCAGATAGAGTGATTTACGCGCGGCCCTCCCTGGCCGCGCTGCTTTTTCAGTACCGCTTTTTTTCCAGAGCCGTGCTAAACCTGGCCGCCGCTATGCCGATAACCCAGAAGTTCTTTGGCTTTATTCTTAGTCTTTGCAAGGTGGTTACTGATGCTCATAGCCCAGCAATTTGTTGGTCAATTTCGCCGTAAGCGATTGCTTATTGCGTTAGTGATCGCCGCGCTGGTTTTAATTCTTACGCTGACTTTTCGCTACATTGAAGAGAAGTCACGTATTGAGCAACAGTCTCTGGATTTTGCCTCTCGCGCCATTGAACGTTTTGATCGCATGTTTTCGCCGCTGGATGTCTCTGCCAATAACACCCTTGGCCTGGTCGGCGTGCCCTGCCCGCAAGTTCGTTTTCCGCTCATTGAAAAAATCGCCGCGCTGCAAACCGTCAGATCGATTCTGCTGGTGGAGAACGACACGCTTTACTGCTCCAGTATTTACGGCCCGCAAAATATCTCCTTCAGCCAGACTTACCCGGAACTGGCGATTAATAATGAACGCATGATGCTTACCACCGATGATTACCTGTTAAAAGGTTCTCCGGTATTGCTGCTGTGGACGCCTAAGTCGCTGGATAATCGTGATGGTTTATTACAGGTCATCAATATCGAGTTAATGACCAATTATTTGCTTGAACCGCAACTGCCGTGGGTGGAACGGGCAATTTTTAACGTGGGTGGACAAAGCCTGGAATATGGCAATCCGCTGATTGAACCGACGGTGCCCTCAGAAGATGAAGTCGCCTACGATCAGGCATCACTACGTTATCCCTACACCATTACGTTGTACGGTCCGTCACCGGCACGCCTGGCGCTGAGCACCCTGCCGTCTCAGTTGCCACTGGCGGTGCTGCTTAGCCTGCTGATGGGCTACATCGTCTGGCTGGCGACCGCCAACCGCATGAGCCTGAACTGGCAAATCAGTTATGGCATCACCGCAAATGAATTTATGGTTTATTGTCAGCCGCTGATTAACGCCAAAAGTGGCGAATGCGACGGTATCGAGCTGCTGTTACGCTGGCACAATCCCCGTCAGGGATGGATCGCTCCGGACGTGTTTATTCCGCTGGCCGAACGGCAAAATCTGATCGCACCACTCACCCGTTTTGTGATTGCTAAAGTGGTAGATGAACTACCGAATCTGCCGCACTGCTCTTCTTTCCATATTGCGATTAACGTTGCCGCCAGCCATTTTCACGATCGGGTGATTGTTGAGGACCTGCAACGAATCTGGTGGCCAGCCAACCCGTTACCGAAACTGGTGGTCGAGTTGACCGAACGCGATGCGCTGCCGGTGATTGATCAGGCGGTAGTTGCCCAGTTGCATGAGATTGGCGTCCGTCTGGCGATTGACGACTTCGGGACCGGGCACAGTTCGCTTGCCTATCTGAAAGATCTCAAACCCGATGTGCTGAAAATCGATAAGATTTTTACCGCCGCTATTGGCACCGATGCCATTAACGCCACCGTTACCGATATGGTGATTTCACTGGCGCAACGCCTGAACATCGCGCTGGTGGCGGAGGGAGTGGAAACTGCGGAACAGGCGCATTATCTGCGCGAACGTGGTGTCGACCATTTGCAGGGGTATTTCTATGCACGTCCGATGCCGATTGAAGACTTCCCGGCCTGGCTGGAACAGCATCAGGCGCAGCTCAGCGCGTAATAGCGAGATAAATCGCGCCGCTACAACTGAATGAAAAAATTTGGCACCCGAAGGTGCCAAATTTTTATATTTCTTCATCCTCGTGCGGCTTGTCTTTTGTCACCCGCACTAAATCTACGCGGTAGTCAGTCGCTTCGATAATCTGGAAATGCAGCGGTGGCAAATCAATCACCTCACCCGGCACTGGCAATTGGCCTTTCTGATCAATCAGCAGGCCCGCCAGCGATGCGTGATCGTCTTCAGCTTTGACCAATTCGTGATAATCCAGCAGCTGTTGCAGTGAGTGCAAATCCGTCCCCCCCTTCACCAACCAGCCCTCGCCATCGGCAATGATATCCGGTGTTTCATCTTCGTCCGGGAACTCACCGGCAATCGCTTCCAGTACGTCAAGCGGCGTGATTAAACCCTGGACCACGCCGAATTCGTTAGTGACGATCACAAAGCTGCCCTTCGCCCGACGCAGCACGCCCAGCAGGTTAATCGGGTCCAGTGTTTCAGGCACCACAATCGGCGGGGTGTTGGCGGCAAAGGTCGCCACATCCATGCCATGCTCGAGTGCGACCAACAACTCTTTGGCACGAACCACGCCGATGATCTCATCCAACTCGCCGCGGCACACCGGGAACAGGCTGTGCGGCGTATCCAGCAACTGAATGCGAATTTCATCCACCGGACGTTCCACATCCACCCAGGAGATTTCACCACGAGGCGTCATGATGCTACGAATCGAGCGTTGCGCCAGCGTCAGCACACCGTTGATCATGTAACGTTCTTCGTCCTTAAAGGCTTCCTGCGGCATGGCTTCCACCAGCGCCTGCTCTTCCGTCGTCGCCGCCTGTTTACGCTGACGGCCTCCCATCAGACGCAGAATCGCTTCGGCGGTGCGTTCACGCATCGGGCGATGCGCCTGATGGCGGATAAAGTTACGACGCGCAATCTGGTTAAACAATTCGATCAGGATCGAGAAGCCAATCGCCGCATACAGGTAACCTTTCGGAATATGGAAACCAAAACCTTCCGCGACCAGCGACAAACCGATCATCAGCAGGAAGCTAAGACACAACACCACCACCGTCGGGTGCGCGTTAACAAAACGGGTCAAAGGTTTTGAAGCCAGCAGCATCACACCCATCGCGATCACTACCGCCGTCATCATCACCGGCAGATGGTTCACCATCCCTACGGCGGTAATCACCGCATCCAGCGAAAACACCGCGTCCAGCACCACGATTTGTGTCACCACTGCCCAGAAGCTGGCATAGCTGCGGTTACCCTGATGCTCCAGATTGCGGTTCTCCAGCCGTTCATGTAACTCCATCGTGGCCTTGAACAACAGGAACAGACCACCGGCCAGCAGGATTAAATCGCGCCCGGAAAAGCTGAAATCGCCTACGCTGAATAGGGGTCGCGTCAATGTCACCATCCACGAGATGAGTGACAACAGGCCAAGTCGCATTACCAACGCCAGCGACAGGCCGATCAGACGCGCTTTATCGCGCTGTTTTGGCGGCAGCTTGTCGGCCAGGATAGCAATAAAAACCAGGTTATCGATGCCGAGAACAATCTCCAGCACGATAAGCGTCAGCAAACCCGCCCAGATGGAGGGGTCGAAGAGAAATTCCATCAATGACTCCTTACCAGGGAAGCGTGCGAACGAAAACGGGCCTGCGCCACGCGGCGAGACAGCAAATCGTTAACGGATTGGATTACGCCATCAGGCGTGGATGCATGCGCCAGCAGGCGCTGTGAAGAGGTGAAGCGACGTCGGTGACGGTCCATAAAGGTGAGCTAATGCCCGGTACTCCTGAATAATAAACAGAACGTTAATGTATCAGTTACATCACCGGCGTCAAAAAATTTTCTTACATTTACAAACGGTAACAGCCTGAAAAAAGGAGAGATAAAAGCACGAATAGACACCGTTACGCTCTGAATTACTGACAAGCATCACATAATTTATTTTTTCACTCACTAAAATAAATCGCGACCTTATCGCTGTGTAGCGGAAAGTTTTAGGTTATTTATTGATGTTTTTCTTCATCTTAAACCGAAGCGATCCACAGGAAACAACAACGGTAATTTTCATCGATTCCCGGCGAAGCCAGAGAATCTCTCATGCGAACGGAGGTAGCAAGTGACCATTGCTATTGTAATTGGTACACATGGCTGGGCGGCAGAACAGCTGCTTAAAACAGCAGAGATGCTGTTGGGTGAGCAGGAAAATGTCGGATGGATTGATTTCGTGCCCGGCGAAAATGCAGAAACGCTAATTGAAAAGTATCAGGCCCGACTGGCGACAATGGACACCTCGAAGGGGGTGCTGTTCCTGGTCGACACCTGGGGTGGCAGTCCCTTCAACGCGGCGAGCCGCATCGTGGTGGATAAACCGGATTATGATGTCATTGCCGGTGTCAACATTCCGATGCTGGTCGAGACCCTGATGGGACGTGATGATAATCCCTCACTGGAGGAGTTAATTCACATCGCGGTCGAAGCAGGTCGCGAAGGTGTTAAAGCACTGAAAACCGAAACGGCTGAGCCTGCACCTGCCGTCCCCGTTGCCAAAGCTGCGCCGCAGCCGCAAAAACCGCTGGCCCCCGGCGAGCATATGAAGATTGGCCTGGCCCGCATTGATGACCGTCTGATTCATGGTCAGGTTGCGACCCGCTGGACCAAAGAAACCAACGTCACACGCATTATCGTCGTCAGCGATGAAGTCGCCAATGACCATGTGCGTAAAACGCTGCTCACCCAGGTGGCACCGCCCGGCGTCACGGCGCATGTGGTTGATGTCGATAAAATGATTCGCGTCTGGAACAACCCGAAATATGGTCAGGATCGCGTCATGTTGTTGTTCACCAATCCGACCGATGTGGAACGTATTGTGGAACAGGGCGTGGCTATCAAATCCGTCAATATCGGCGGGATGGCGTTCCGTCAGGGTAAAACCCAGGTTAATAACGCGGTCTCGGTTGATGAGAAGGATATTGCGGCGTTCCGCAAACTCAATGACCGTGGTATCGAGCTGGAAGTGCGCAAAGTTTCTAACGACCCGAAACTGAAAATGATGGACCTGATTGCGAAGGTAAATGCGTAATTCGCCATCTGTGCCTGCTTGTGCGGGCGAATATTTCGTGACCTTTGCTTAGGAGAAATGCAATGGAGATAACCTCGCTACAAATCATTTTGATATTTATTGTGGCTTGTATCGCCGGGATGGGATCGATTCTTGATGAGTTCCAGTTCCACCGTCCGTTGGTGGCTTGTACTCTGATCGGTGCGGTACTGGGTGATATGAAAACCGGTATCATCATCGGCGGTACACTGGAGATGATCGCGCTGGGCTGGATGAACATTGGTGCTGCTGTGGCACCGGATGCTGCCCTCGCCTCAATCATCTCAACCATCCTGGTTATTGCCGGTGGTCAAAGTGTCGGTGCGGGTATCGCGCTGGCCATTCCACTGGCTGCGGCCGGTCAGGTACTGACCATCATCGTGCGTACCATCACCGTGGCCTTCCAGCACGCAGCCGATAAAGCTGCGGAGAAAGGCAACCTGTCGGCAATTTCGTGGATTCACGTTTCAGCCCTGCTGTTGCAGGCGATGCGTATCGCAATCCCGGCACTGATCGTGGCAATTTCCGTCGGTACCAGCGCGGTTCATAGCTTGCTGAGTTCTATCCCGGAAGTGGTGACCAACGGCCTGAACATCGCCGGTGGCATGATCGTGGTCGTCGGTTACGCAATGGTCATTAACATGATGCGTGCTGGCTACCTGATGCCGTTCTTCTACCTCGGCTTCGTCACTGCTGCATTCACCAACTTCAACCTGGTGGCGCTGGGCGTGATTGGCGTGGTAATGGCGGTACTGTACATCCAGTTGGCTCCGAAATATAACCGTGTTGCGGGCGCTGCGGCTGCCGGTCCTGCGCAAAACGACCTCGACAACGAACTCGATTAAGGAACAGGTGACATCATGGTTGATACTACTCATTCTCAAAAGAAACTCACTCCGGGCGATGTCCGTGGCGTGTTCCTGCGCTCTAACCTGTTCCAGGGTTCGTGGAACTTTGAACGTATGCAGGCGCTGGGCTTCTGCTTCTCGATGGTGCCGGTAATTCGCCGTCTCTATCCGGAAAATAACGATGACCGGAAACAAGCCATCAAACGTCATCTGGAATTCTTCAATACCCATCCGTTCGTTGCAGCGCCAGTGCTCGGCGTGACGATGGCGATGGAAGAACAACGTGCTAACGGTGCAGCGATTGATGATGGTGCCATAAACGGTATCAAAGTCGGTCTGATGGGCCCGCTGGCGGGTGTGGGTGACCCGATTTTCTGGGGTACGGTACGTCCGGTGTTCGCTGCCCTCGGGGCAGGGATCGCCATGAGCGGCAGTCTGCTTGGCCCACTGCTGTTTTTCCTCCTGTTTAACATTGCGCGTCTGCTGACCCGCTACTACGGCGTGGCCTATGGTTATCGCAAAGGGGTGGATATCGTTAGCGATATGGGCGGCGGCTTCCTGCAAAAACTGACCGAGGGGGCGTCAATTCTCGGCCTGTTTGTCATGGGGGCGTTGGTTAACAAGTGGACGCATGTGAACGTGCCGCTGGTGGTGTCACGCATCACCGACCAGACCGGCAAAACCACCGTTACCACCGTTCAGTCGATTCTCGACCAACTGATGCCGGGCCTGATACCGCTGCTGTTAACCTTTGGCTGTATGTGGCTGCTGCGCCGCAAGGTCAACGCGCTGTGGATTATCGTTGGCTTCTTTGCGATTGGTATTTTTGGTTACTGGATCGGCTTGCTCGGTCTGTAAAATCTTGCCGGGGACCTTGTGTCCCCGGCAGTTTTACAGGGGTTACCTGAGCGTCAACGCTGAGGTCACTTCTGTTAAGGAATCATCATGTCACTGACTGACGCCCTGATTACGCTGCTTATTGCTGGCCTGCTGCTGTTTGCTATCTACGACGAGGCAATTCTGCCGCGACGTAATGGTCCCACAAAACTGCGTGTTGCGCTGCGCCGTCGCCATAAAATCGACAGCGCCATCTTTATCGTGTTGTTGCTAATTTTATTGTGGAACAACGTCAGCCATCAGGGACCACAACTCACCACCACCCTGCTCATGGTGCTGTGCTTTATGGCGTTCTGGTTGTTCTGGCTGCGTAGCCCGAAATTGCTGATGAAGAATGACGGCCTGTTTTTCGCCGGCGTCTGGATTGATTATCACCGCATTCAAAGCATGAACCTGTCCGAAGATGGCATTCTGGTGATGCAGCTTGAGCAGCGTCGCCTGTTGATTGCGGTAAAACAACTCGACGATTTAGAAAAGATTTACCACACGCTGGTGGACGCGCGTTAGGCGCGTTGCCAGAGCGTCAGCGTAAAGTCAGCTTCACAGTCAAACGCGGTGGCTGTCGCAAGGGTTTGCCACACCTCTTCCCGCGCACGCCAGGCGAATGGCGTCATCTGTAATAAGGTGGTGGCTGCGACACCGCTGAGCGTCATCCTGTAGCGCAGACTCTCCTGCGCCACCTGATTAAAGCCCGCATACACCTTCTCTTCCGCCGCATGTAACTGCACTTCACGGTAGATTAGCGCCTTAAATTGCTCCAGATGATGTGCCCCAGGGGTTACCGTCAGTAAATAACCGCCAGGCTTCACCACACGGCTCAATTCCTCTTCATTACATGGGGCATAGATGCGTACGATGCCATCGAGCGAGGCATCGGCAAACGGCAGCCGCTGGCTGGAGGCAACGCAAAATTTTATCGAGCGGTAGCGTTTCGCCGCCATGCGAATCGCCGCTTTCGCCACATCCAGACCATAGACTTGCGCCTGTGGTAATGCTGCCGCCATCTCGGCGGTGTAATACCCTTCGCCACAGCCGATATCAAGCAACTGCGCAGATACCGCTGGCAGACGTTCAGACAGCCATGCAGCAACGCGATCGCGCAATGGTTGGTAATATCCGGCATCGAGGAATTCGCGGCGCGCCAGCAGCATTTCCGGGCTGTCGCCGGGCTGACGCGAGCTTTTGTGCTGAACCGGCAGCAGATTGACATACCCTTCTTTGGCCAAATCAAACTGATGACCGGTATCGCAGCGATAGCTGGCGGTTTGCAGCAGAAGAGGTTGATGACAAAGAGGGCAAAACAAAGACATAGATAACTCCGGGTTAGCAATTCGCGGCGCAGTTTACCCTGGTCATCTGTTTACAGAAAGGATAAAGAAAAGCCCCGGTCAGTGACCGGGGCTTTAGGATTCGTTTCAGTGGTGCATGACACCGAGCCTGGCGACGAAATCAGATAGCAGTGACGTTGACTGCAGCCGGACCTTTCTGGCCGTCCTGGATTTCGAATTCAACATTTTGGCCTTCGGCCAGAGTTTTAAAACCATTGCCCTGGATTGCAGAGAAGTGTACGAACACATCTTTGCTACCGTCAGCAGGAGTGATAAAACCAAAACCTTTAGACTCGTTGAACCACTTAACCTGACCTTTAATTTTTGCCATTTTGCAAATTCCTTAGAGTGTTTATATTGCCCGAAGGCAGACTTACAGAAAAACCAGAGACATTACTGCATGAGGCACTAATTTAAGGTTTCGGCAAGGAAGCGGTATTCAACGTCAACGTCTTTACTCGTAACTTCTTTACTGAAGATGCCATACATAAACAGAACTGTACCTCGTTTGACCCACGAATCGTTATCACATATCCGCAAATTAATGGCAAGCCATTTTTAAACACCTATCGACTTGTCGCACATAATTGCTGGCGAAGGCACAAACTTCACCTGCCTTCTTCCTTCTTCGCGTAACCTTGCCTGCACAAAAAAGGGTTATTGATCAGTAGCGTTACAGCCAAAAAATGTTGTAGTCCAGTGGCTGATTTTTGTCCAATGCAACGCTATTTAAACTGATAATCATACGCAAAAAATATTGCACAAATATGGCATAGATAATGAATTTCACCAAAATGTTAACTTCTGGCGCAACATATGCGCATCGTGCGAATCTTGTACAGCTGTTTTTATCAGGTACAGGTTATTAATAGTTTTGCACCAAAATCAGGAAAATATATTCACCCTTGCCCCAAATATACGCATCCATTCTGTTTGGCAGTTATCTCATTTTTTTCTAACATCAAAACAAATAAATGTTAAAAAAACGCACCAGCGTCCTCAATTTAACAAAATGCGGTTAGGACAAATCTGAATCAATATTCGGCAGAGTCCGACTCTCACCTATTCTCCACGGTGTGAAGTCATTACTCGTCTCGTTTGCGCTGAGCAGCGCCTGAGCAAGAACTGCGGGTGGTTCATCCAGTGATTCGTCTGCCAATTCAAAGACTCCCCAATGAATGGGTATCGTCAATGGACGACCAATTTGCTGCCATAACTGCACCGCCTGATCCGGGTCCATGTGCTGCCCACGCATGAACCATTTTGGTGCGTAGGCACCGATTGGCAACGCAGCCAGATTAAACGGACCGAGTTGTTGCGCGATGAGATTCAGGTTATCGCTATAACCACTGTCGCCCGCAAACCAGAAGTTGAGTGCTGGATTACGCACCACCCAGCCACACCATAAGGAACGGTTACGATCAAAGAAGGTACGCATACTCCAGTGACGCGCAGGTACTGCGGTAAACTGCACACTTCCCAGCACAATGCTTTGCCACCAGTCCAGTTCAGTGACATGCCGTACACCGCGCTGCTGGCACCACTTCCCCATGCCCAATGGCACCAGAAAATGGGCTGCGGGAAATTGTCGGGCAATGCGTTTCACCGTGGGACGATCCAGATGATCGTAATGATTGTGCGAAATCAGCACATAATCCAGATGTGGCAACTGCGCCACACGTAATGGTGCCGGCGTTTTGCGTTGCGGACCGGCAAAGGGAAACGGAGAGGCGCGTTGTGACAGCGCGGGATCAATCAACAGATAACGCTGATTCAGACGAAGTAATAAGGCGGCATGGCCGAGCCACCAGATACGATCCTCTTCCCCACTCAAATCGACTGGCTGGCACCAGTCGCTGATAAACGCCGGATAACCGGCCTGAGGGGGAAAGGGTAATCCCTGCTCTTTACGTTCACGCTGCCAGCGCTGTAAATCCCCCGGCTGCCTTAACTCTTCTTCCGGGTTACGAAAGCCCTGCGGCGTATGGTGTTGTTTCGCCGCATCGTACCAGGGATTTTGCCAGGCCATTACCACTCCATTTGTCGATTAACGCTCCGGGATCAGACGAATAAAATCGCGTTTTTCGTCCTCTTCCTGTACATCTTTCGGTGCTGTGTCAGACTGTGCATCCGCCAGGCGGCGCAACAGCGCATTTTGCTTTTTCTGTTCTTCTAACAGCGTTTCCAGCAACTGTATCTGCTCGCTGGCACGTACGCTGGCCCGGTTAACAAAGAACCAGGCGATAAAGGCCACAACGATAATGATGACCAGCACAGCGTAACTGAACAACGGGCTGGGATTTGCGGCTAACTCATTCATAACTGCCTCAGATTACTGATTAACGTCAAACTCTCACTTAGCGGGTGATTCTACTCTTTGCGGCAGGAAAAGATAATGGGGACGCACCGAAAGCAGATTTTCCTGTGCATCACCTTTCAGTTATCTCTGATCGACCCGGTGAGGCAAGCTGCTACTATAGGGATGGCAGCAGCATCTGGACAGCTGCGTTATGTATCACATGGAGACAAAATGAAACTATTCATCCGGGCGATTATGCTGATCGCCGTTATCTGGCTGGCGATGTTATTCACGGGCTATGGCGTGTTAACCGGCAGCAATAAAAATGCAGCCGGACTCGGCCTGCAATGTAGCTATCTAACCGCGCGAGGCATGATTACCGCGCAATATCTGCATACCGATAGCGGCATTGTTGGCGTAACTGACTGCCCGATACTGAAGAAAAGCGGTGAAGTGATCGATAATTAATTACTGCATAAACGGGCTGGCAACAGCCCGTTTATTGCTGCGTTAAAACGGATATTCGTGATACCCCATTTGCTCTGAGACGGCACGCGCCGCTCGATGCAGCATCGCCACATATTCGTTTTTCCCCTCTTCCGAGAAACGAATAGTGGGGAAAGAGATGCTGAGGCCCGCAATCACTACGCCAAAACGGTCAAATACCGGCACGGCAATGCAACGTAACCCCTCTTCCTGCTCCTCGTTATCTTCGCCGAATCCCTGCACTTTTACCTGATCAAGCACCTTAAGCAAGGCGTCAGCGCTGACGATGGTGTTGGCGGTACTGCGCCGAAACTCCACTTCGCTAAGGATTTCCTGTACTTCGCTACGATCACGCCACGCCAGCAGCACTTTGCCGATTGCGGTGGTATGCAGCGGGTTGCGGCGACCAATACGTGAATACATGCGCAGGTTGTAGAGCGAGTCGATCTTGTGGATATAGACAATGCTGTCTTCTTCCAGCGCCCCAAGATGAATGGTTTCTTTAGTGAGGCGTGACAGCTCGCGCATCTGCACATCCGCGCTGCGGATCAGATCAACGTTCTGTAACGCCTTCGCGCCCAGCTCGAATAACTTGAGCGTTAGCGAATACTTTTCCGTTTCGCCTTCCTGCGCGACATAACCCAGCGACTTCATGGTTTGCAAAAAGCGATAGACGGTGCTTTTAGACATCATCACGCGTTGAGACAGCTCTGTAATGCCGTGGTCGCGCTCTTCACCCAGCGCCTGCAAAATCCCAAACACCTTCATCACTGATGAAACGGAATCAGGCTGTTTATCGTTATCAGCGTTCGCCATCGCGTATCCTTTTTTGAGGTTGTTTCAAAAAAAACGGAACAATAGTGCCAGTATATTCGCTTCAGGCCTTAAGCGGCAATCGATAGCACTAAGCGACACATTCCCTGATACTTTTTGTCACTTCATGCGGTGCTTTCTGCTACAGAATTGATTAGCATGATGATATTCACTTCCTTCACTTATTCTCCCTATGTCCGCAAGCTCACTCCAGGATGGTTTACCGGTTCCACAACGCTATGGCGCAATCATCACCATCGCGCTGGGTATTATGATGGCAGTGCTGGATGGCGCGATTGCCAATGTCGCCCTGCCCACCATTTCGCGTGAATTACACGCCAGCCCGGCGGAATCGGTGTGGATTGTCAACGCCTACCAGATCGCCATCGTTATCTCGTTGCTTTCTTTGTCGTTCCTCGGCGATATGCTGGGTTATCGACGCGTATACCAGGCAGGTCTGGCGCTGTTTATTGCCACGTCGTTGTTCTGCGCACTCTCTTCATCGCTGAACATGCTGACGCTGGCTCGCGTATTACAAGGGTTTGGCGGTGCAGCATTAATGAGCGTCAACACCGCATTGATACGCATCATTTACCCGCAGCGTTTCCTTGGCCGTGGGATGGCGATCAACTCGCTGATTGTCGCGGTTTCAACGGCTGCCGGACCGACGGTCGCTGCCGCGATCCTCTCCGTTGCCAGTTGGAAATGGCTGTTTCTGATCAACGTACCGCTTGGGATCATTGCACTGTGGCTGGCGCTGCGTTTTTTGCCGGATAATCCGCAAAAAGCCAAACAGCAGAAATTTGATGTGGTGAGCGCAGTGATGAACGCGCTGTTCTTTGGCCTGTTAATCTCCGCATTGAGCGGTTTTGCTCAGGGACAAAATCACTGGCTGATTCTCGGTGAGCTGGTTGCATTGTTGTTGATCGGGGTGGTATTTATTCGTCGTCAGTTGGCGATGCCGGTGCCACTGCTGCCAGTGGATTTACTGCGCATCCCTATTTTCACCCTCTCCATCTGCACGTCGATCTGCTCCTTTTGCGCGCAAATGCTGGCAATGGTGTCGTTACCCTTCTTTCTGCAAAACGTGCTGGGACGCGATGAGGTAGCGACCGGTCTGCTTCTGACCCCTTGGCCGCTGGCGACCATGGTGCTTGCACCGATTGCTGGCCGTCTGATTGGCAAGGTTCATGCGGGCCTGCTGGGCGGGCTGGGGCTGGCGATGTTTGCGGCCGGTCTGTTCCTGCTGGCGTTGCTCCCCGCACAGCCAACGGATGTTGATATCATCTGGCGTATGATGCTGTGTGGTGCCGGTTTTGGTCTGTTCCAGTCACCGAACAACCACACGATTATCTCTTCCGCGCCACGTAACCGTAGCGGCGGTGCCAGTGGCATGCTGGGCACGGCACGCCTGCTGGGGCAAAGCAGTGGGGCTGCGCTGGTGGCATTGATGTTTAACCTGTTTAACGTGAGCGGTACTCATGCCTCGTTGATTCTGGCGGGTGCATTTTCCACTGTCGCGGCGGTGGTGAGTATGGCGCGGATGACGCAATCGCGTGAGACGGCAGAGTCATAAAATCGTAGCGGTGCGATGATCTGGGGCTTTAACCCCGCGCGATGAATCGCGCCGCTACGTGAAGAGCCTTATTTCAGATAAGCACCGCTACGCAGCGCTTCAATACGCTTATCCAGCGGCGGGTGAGACATAAACAGTTCGCTCAGCGATTTACCTTTACCGTTGATGCAGAAGGCCATCATGCTGCTCGGCTCTTGTGGCTCATAACTGGTTTTCAGGCGCTGCAACGCTGCAATCATTTTTTCACGTCCAACCAGTTTTGCTGAACCCGCATCCGCATGGAACTCACGATGGCGTGAGAACCACATGGTGATGATGCTGGCAAGAATGCCGAATACCAGTTCCAGCACAGTAGCGACCGCGAAGTAAACCAGTGGGTTACCGTTGCTGCTCTCCTCACCATCGCGGTTGCCAGACAGAAAACCCGATGCCACCTGCGCAATGATACGTGAGATAAAGATCACGAAGGTGTTCACGATACCCTGAATCAGCGTCATGGTAACCATGTCGCCATTGGCGATATGGCTGATTTCGTGGGCCAGTACCGCTTCCGCTTCATCGCGGCTCATGTTTTGCAAAAGACCGGTAGAGACAGCGACCAACGACGCATCACGGCGCGCGCCCGTCGCAAAGGCGTTGATATCTGGCGCGTGATAAATCGCCACCTGCGGCATCGCAATGCCAGCCTGCTGAGCCTGGCGGCCAACGGTATCCATCAGCCAGCGTTCTGTCTCGTTGCGAGGTTGTTCAATCACTTCACCTCCCACCGAACGCAACGCCATCCATTTCGACATCAGCAGTGAAACAAACGCACCGCCGAAGCCAAACAGACCTGCCATAATCATCAGACCCTGAACACTGCTTGACTGGATTCCTGTCAGACTGAGAATCAGTCCGAAAACCAACATCACCGCCAGGTTGGTGATCAGGAAAAGAGCAATACGCATCATAAACGTTAATCTTCCTCAGTTGTGCACGCGCTTATGCGCGGATATACATCCTAGGGTCATTACGCAGCATTTCAAGCAACCTTAATGTTTAAGTGTCTAAAAAGACATAACTTTACATTCAGTAACGTCATATCGTCCAACCCATAAAACGACACTTAAGTATCAGACACCAGACAAAAAAAAAGCACCGCATTGAGCGGTGCTTGTTCTCTGTCCGTATGGTTATTTACTGCCCGCGGGTTGCGGCTGGGATTTTTCCAGCTGTGCCAGATCGTTGGCAATTTTCACCGTTTCATCCAGATAAGGATCCGGCTCTTTGTAATCCTTCGGCAGATCGTCAAGGCTCTTCAGCGGTGCTTTGCCTTCAGCCTGATAACGTGCATTGATACGCTCCAGACGCAGTGCATCTTCGTCATGGTTCTCTTTCTCGCGCTGGGCCAGATTGAGTGACACGATATTACGTTTATCTTTGGTCGCGTTGAAGCGCGCAATATCTTTCATGATGTACTGGAACTCGCGATCTTTCGCAATGCGGTCCTCATGTTCTTTGGTCAACTGCGGTACCAGCGCGGTGATATCCCCGGTTTTGGTATAGGTCGCCGCGTTGATGCTGTCCCACGGTAAGGCATTGTCTTCAAACTTCTCACCGGTTTCCGCCGCTTCCACGCCAGTTGGCATCAGCAGATCTGGGGTTACCCCTTTACGCTGGGTGCTGCCGCCGTTGATGCGGTAGAACTTCTGGATGGTGTACTGCACCGAGCCTAATGCAGGCCATTCAGGACGCAGCATCTGATCATAGATACGGTTCAGGGAGCGATACTGCTGAACGGTGCCTTTACCGAAGGTCGGTTCACCGACAATCAGGGCGCGACCATAGTCCTGCATGGCAGCAGCAAAGATCTCAGAAGCCGAAGCACTGAAACGATCGACCAGTACCACTAACGGACCTTTGTAATAAACAATGCCGTCGTTATCGCTGTCTTCACGTACACGACCATTATTGTCACGTACCTGCACCACCGGGCCACTCGGAATAAACAGGCCGGAAAGCGAGACCGCTTCGGTTAACGCCCCGCCACCATTGGTGCGCAGGTCGATGACGATGCTATCCACATTCTGCTTTTGCAGTTTTTGCAGCTGCACTTTCACATCATCGGTCAGGCCAACGTAGAAACCGGGGATATCCAACACGCCGACTTTCTCGTTACCAACGGTATGCACCGTGCCCTTCACCGCGCGATCTTCCAGGCGGATCTTCTCGCGCGTCAGCGTCACAGTACGGGTTTTGGTGCCTTTACCGGCAGGCAGAATCTCAAGGCGAACTTTGCTGCCTTTTGGTCCTTTGATCTTCGCTACGACGTCATCCAGACGCCAACCGATCACATCTTCCATCGGTTTGCCTGGCTGGCCGACACCGACAATACGATCGCCAACGCTGATCGATTTGCTCTTGGCAGCCGGACCACCCGCGACCATTGAGTTGATCACGGTGTAATCGTCATCCATCTGCAACACCGCGCCAATGCCTTCCAGCGACAGGCTCATTTCGGTGTTGAACTGCTCGGTATTACGCGGCGACAGATAGTTAGTATGCGGGTCGATCTCATGCGCAAACGCAGTCATCGCCAACTGGAATACGTCTTCGCTGTTGCTTTGCGCCAGGCGACGAATGGCAAAGTTATAACGCTTGGTCAGCGTCTCACGAATCTCTTTGTCATCTTTGCCAGCCAGCTTCAGGCTCAGTTCGTCGTATTTAACTTTGGCATCCCAAAGCGCGTTCAGCTCATCGGTGCTTTTCGGCCACGGTGATTTACCACGATCGATGTCGATGGTGTCGTTGCCGGTAAAATTCATCGGGCGATTCAGCACACTCAGCGCGTATTGATAGCGCTCGAAGCGGCGTTTCTGCGCCAGATTGTATAAATCGTAAAACACATCCAGCTTACCGCTGCGCAGCTCATCACCGAGGGTGGTCTTCTTATCAGCAAACTGTGCGATATCAGAAGCCAACAGGACGTTGTGGCTGTAATCGAGCAGATTCAGGTAGCGATCAAAAATTTTCGCTGAAAAATCCTGATTCAGGTCGAACTGACGGTAGTGAGAACGGGTAAAGCGCGATGTAACGCGTTCACTGACGGTGGGATGCTGTGGTTCTTCATGTAACTGGGGAATCTGATCGGCGCGGGTAATGTTGTCTGCGCCAAAACTGGGGCCTGCCAGCAGCAGGCCCGCGATCATACCGATCTTAAAAATATTGTTCATGCCAGGGTCAGCCTCCGTTTCAGAACTGCAAATGTTCTGCGCGCACAATCATTGCCATGCCGGAAGCGAGCTGTACCCGAACGCCATCTTTGGTAATTTCAAGAATGGTTGCGTCCATCGCACTTTTGCCTGCTTTAACTTTAATATTCTGGCCGGGTTGCAAAGTTGAGGTATCAGTGATGGGTTTAGCTCGCGGCGGGCGAGGTGCAGCATTACGTTCAGAAGACGCAGCACGCGGTGCCTGCGAACGCGGTTTACGCGGCGCATCACCTTCTGCCGCTTTACGCGGTGCCGGTTTGCGTGGACGGCGTGGTTCGCCAGTCTCTTCGCCAGCTTCACGCTTCTTCGCTTTTTGCTGTTCGCGCTGTGCCTGTACGCGTGCTTTCGCTTCTTCCAGCTGTTTGCGCGCATGTTCTACATGTTGCTCATCCAGCACGCCACAGGCGTTGCCGTCGAGATCCACACGGATGGCACCTGCTTTAATGCCGTAAAGGTAACGCCAGCTTGAGGTATAAAGACGCAGAGCCGAACGCAGTTGCGTCTTGCTCAGGCCCATATCGCCCTGAACTCGCTCGACCAGATCCTGAAAGATACCGATCTTCAGCGGACGCGCTTCACCTTCGGCGCTAAAGCAGTGCGGAAAACGCTCCGCCAGAAAGGCGATCACTTCTTTACTGCTATTCAACTTAGGTTGATTTTCCATGAAATTTCCTGATTACAACGGGTTTGCCGACCAGAGCAGGCATGAACAGGCGACATTATAATGACAACATCGCCAAATGCTATGTGATCCAGTCGATTAGCTGCGCGTCAATTGAAGATATTTTTCAATATCGCTGCCCGCCAACACTTCGCAAAGCCCGTCAGTAAGGGCCACCAGCCCCGTTTCATCCTCACTGTCGAAGCGAGAATAAACCGTACTGTCGATGTCCAGCACACCGACTAACGTGCCATTCACTTTCAGAGGAATCACGATTTCCGCATTACTGGCGGCGTCACAGGCGATATGTCCAGGGAAAGCGTGCACATCTTCCACGCGCTGCACTTTCTCTTCTGCAATCGCCGTGCCACAAACACCTTTACCGACTGGAATTCGAACGCAGGCAATTTTGCCCTGAAAAGGGCCCAGTACCAGCGTATTCGCTTCAGTCAGCAAATAAAATCCTGCCCAGTTCACGCCTTCCAGGCGTTCAAATAGCAGCGCACTGCAATTGCCCAGCGCAGCGAGGAAAGACGTTTCACCCGCCAGCAGTGCGCGAGCATCGCGATTTAAATCCTCGTAAAAGGCTTTTTTGTTCATTGTTTAACCATAATCAGCTACAGCAGAGCCGCTTTGTCACTTAGTTGTTAAAATAAGCACTAATAATCCAGCCTCACAAGGTGAATCATTGTGTTAGTTACTATACCCTTAGCTTTCTGTGGATCGAACTTGATGCCACAACAGCTGTCTCAGCCAGCTAGCGCTGTATGACATGCCGGTAACAGTAACAAACGATGGGCCACTTGCGTCACCCTATGAAAATTCACGCTATCAGCCAGACGTTGCCCCACGCACGTTATCAGCGTTGTCCGCAATGCGATACCCTTTTTTCCTTACCGGATGTTAAATCGCATCAGGCTGCCCACTGCCCGCGTTGCAATGCCCGAATTCAGAGCGGTTTTGACTGGTCAATGACACGTCTTACCGCTATGGCGGTTACCATGCTGGTGCTGATGCCCTTCGCCTTTACCCTGCCGCTGGTGGATATCCGTTTGCTTGGGATGCGTATCAACGCCAGCCTGTTGGAAGGCGTGATTCAGATGACGCAGCAAGGTGATGTGCTGACGGCATCGATCGTGGCGTTTTGCACCATTGGTGCGCCGGTCACCCTGGTGGCGGGCATCAGCTATTTAGGCATCGGTCATGCGCTCGGGATGAATTTGCGTCCGGTGTTGTTGATGCTGGAGAAATTAAAAGAGTGGGTAATGCTGGATATCTATCTGGTGGGTGTCGCGGTGGCATCAATCAAAGTCCAGGATTACGCCACACTGGAGGTCGGTTACGGCATGGTGGCCTATATCGCGCTGACGGTTCTCAGCGTTCTGACCCTGATCCACCTCAATGTTGAACAGTTGTGGGAACATTATTACCCGCAATCCATACCGACCTCGCCCCCCGAACAATGGCAGGTCTGTCTGAATTGCCATCACACCGGCGTGGCTGACAATCGCGGACGATGCACCCGCTGCCACACGCCGCTGGATTTTCGCCGTCGCCATAGCCTGCAAAAATCCTGGGCGTCGCTGATTGCCTCCATTGTGTTGTTGATCCCTGCTAATCTGCTCCCGATTTCAGTGGTTTACGTCAATGGTGCCCGACGCGAAGATACCATTTTCTCCGGCATTCTCGGTCTGGCCTCGGGCAATATCCCGGTGGCTGCCGTGGTATTTATTGCCAGTATTCTGGTGCCGTTTACCAAAGTGTTGGTAATGCTGACGTTATTGCTCAGTATCCACTTTAAATGTGAACAGGGGCTGAAGACCCGTATCCGTCTGCTGCGCGCCGTAACCTGGGTCGGCCGCTGGTCGATGCTCGATCTGTTCGTCATTTCTTTAACCATGTCGCTGGTCAACCGTGATCAGCTGCTGGCTTTTACGATGGGACCCGCCGCGCTCTACTTTGGTGCGGCAGTAATCCTGACCATTATGGCTGTTGAGTGGCTTGACAGCCGCCTGATTTGGGATGCACATGCAACAGGAAACGCCGACTACACCGACTAGCGCTAATCTGCGTAACAAACGCAAGATTTCGCCGTTCTGGTTATTGCCCATTATTGCCCTGCTGATTGCCGCATGGCTGCTGTGGACCAATTATCAGGAACGCGGAACCATCATCACGATTAACTTCCAAAGCGCGGACGGCATCGTGCCGGGGCGCACGCCGATTCGTTATCAGGGCGTGGAAGTTGGTACGGTACAGGGGATCGTGCTGAGTGATGACTATCACAGCATCCAGATCAAAGCCAGTATCAAAAGCGACATGCGTGATGCGCTGCGCGACAACACGCAGTTCTGGCTGGTCACCCCCAAAGCCTCTCTGGCGGGTGTTTCCGGGCTGGATGCGCTGGTGGGCGGTAACTATATTGGCATGATGCCTGGCAGCGGTAATCCACAGGAACATTTCACCGCGTTGGATACGCAGCCGAAATATCGCGTAAATACCGGTGAATTGTTGATCCATCTGCACGCCCCCGATCTGGGTTCGCTCAATACTGGCTCGCTGGTCTACTACCGCAAAATCCCGGTTGGCCGGGTCTATGACTACAGCATCAATAGCAACACCGATGGTGTGACTATAGATGTACTTATCGAGCGTCGTTTCATTAACCTGGTTAAAAAGCAGAGCCGTTTCTGGAACGTCTCGGGCGTGGATGCGGATGTCAGCCTGAGCGGGGCTAAGGTGAAGCTGGAGAGTCTGGCGGCATTGGTGAACGGTGCCATCGCCTTTGACTCACCGGATGAGGGCCAACAAGCGGCAAGCGATGAGAACTACACGCTATATCCCGATCTGGCCCAAAGCCAGCGGGGCGTGCAGGTCAGCCTTGATTTACCCAGTGGTGATAACCTGAAAGCCGACAGTACGCCATTAATGTATCAAGGCCTGGAAGTCGGCACCTTAACCAAACTCAATCTACTTCCTGGCGGTAAAGTCACCGGTGAGCTGACCGTTGATCCTTCCGTTGCCGGTCTGATGCGCAGTGGTACACGCATTGAGATGCGTTCGCCGAAGATCAGCCTGACTGACACCAACCTCAGCAGCCTGCTGACCGGTAATACCTTTGAATTGATCCCCGGCGAAGGCCAACCGCAGGACCACTTTAGTGTGCTGCCAGCCAGTGAATCGTTGCTGCAAAAACCCGACGTTCTGACCTTAAAACTGAACGCCCCGGAGACCTATGGCATCGATGCCGGTCAGCCGCTGATGCTTTATGGCATGCAGATTGGTCAGGTGATTTCACGTCAGTTGGATGAACAAGGCATCAGTTTTGTGGTGGCGATTAATCCGGAGTATCGCCATCTGGTACACGCTGACAGTAAATTTGTTGTCAATAGCCGTATCAACGTTAAATTTGGCCTGGATGGCATGCAGGTGCTCGGTGCCAGTGCGCGTGAATGGGTGGACGGCGGTATTCGTCTGATTCCGGGTGCGAAAGGCAACCCGGACAGTCACTATCCACTGTATGCCGATGCTGAACGCGCCGAGGAAGGCATCATTGGCGAGCAGCCTCCTGCCACCCTGAAACTCACCGCCAACAGCCTGCCTGATGTGCAGACCGGTTCGGTGGTTTTGTATCGCAAATTCCAGGTCGGTGAAGTGGTGGATGTGGTTCCTCGCGCCGATGCATTTGAAATTTCGATACATATTGAACCTCAGTACCGCAAACTGTTGACCAGTGAAAGCGTGTTCTGGGCGGAAGGCGGTGCCAAGGTTCAGTTAAATGGCAGCGGTCTGACGGTACAAGCTTCCCCGCTGAACCGCGCGTTAAAAGGCGCCATCAGCTTCGACAATTTGAGTGGGGCACAGGCGGCCAAAGGGGTTAAACGTATCCTGTACCCGTCTGAAACGGCAGCGCGTGCTGTGGGTAGCCAGATTACGTTACATACTTTCGATGCCAGCAAACTTGCCGCAGGCATGCCGATTCGTTATCTCGGTATCAATGTCGGCCAGGTCGAATCATTGTCGCTCAGTGCCGATAACAACCAGGTCGTGGCAAAAGCGGTGCTGTATCCCGAATATGTGCAGGACTTCGCCCGTATTGGCAGCCGCTTCTCCGTGGTATCTCCACAGATTTCGGCAGCCGGTGTTAATCACCTCGAAACCTTGCTCCAACCCTATGTCAACGTCGATCCCGGCAAAGGGGCGCAGTCACGGACGTTCGAGCTTCAGGACAGCACCATCACCGATTCCCGTTATCTTAACGGCCTGAATATCTTCGTTGATGCAACCGAAGCCGGTTCGCTCTCCGTCGGTACACCGGTGCTGTTCCGTGGTGTGGAAGTCGGTACCGTCACCGGTACTTCACTGGGCAACATGGCGGACCGTGTCCAGGTCGCACTGCGCATCAGTAAGAAATATCAACATCTGGTACGTAATAACTCGGTGTTCTGGCTGGCATCCGGCTACAACCTGAATTTCGGCCTGATTGGCGGTGTGGTGAAAACCGGTACTTTCCAGCAATTTATTCAGGGCGGCATTCAGTTTGCCACACCACCAACGGTGCCACTGGCTCCGCAGGCAGGTGCCAACAAACATTTCCTGTTACAGGATGAAGCGCCGAAAGACTGGCGCAATTGGGGCACGGCAATTCCCGACCCCGCACAACCCTAAGCAAATCGGGCAGCCTGGCTGCCCGATTCTTTTTCGCGTGTTACACTTCGCGCTCTGTTTGTTTTCCCCCGGAAGAAACCCGTGTCCGAACGCTTTCCAGAAGATTTCCTTGCGCTGATGCGCACCAGCTTGTCTGACGAGACTGAAATGCAACGCTTTCTCGCCATCAGTCAACAACCCTTGCGTCGCAGCTTGCGCATCAACACGTTAAAAATTAGCGTGGATGATTTTCTCGCCCAAACTTCAGATTATGGTTGGCAGCTCACGCCGATCCCCTGGTGCAAAGAAGGCTTCTGGATTGAACGCGACGATGAATCGCTCCCGCTCGGCAGCGTGGCTGAGCATCTCAGCGGATTGTTCTACATTCAGGAAGCCAGCTCCATGTTGCCAGTAACGGCATTATTTGATGCGGCTCCGGATGCCCATCAGGTGATGGATGTAGCTGCGGCACCGGGTTCTAAAACCACACAAATGGCGGCATTGATGCACAATCAGGGTGCCATCCTTGCTAACGAATATTCCGCCAGCCGGGTCAAGGTCTTGCATGCCAATATCAGCCGCTGTGGCGTCAGCAACGTCGCTCTCACCCACTTTGATGGCCGGGTTTTTGGTGCTGCGTTACCGGAACAATTTGATGCCATCCTGTTGGATGCCCCCTGTTCTGGTGAAGGCGTGGTGCGCAAAGATCCTGACGCGCTGCGCAACTGGACACTCGCCAGCACGGAAGAGATTGCCGCCACCCAGCGCGATCTTCTCGACAGCGCCTTTCATGCGCTACAACCCGGTGGAACGTTAATCTACTCGACCTGCACTCTTAATCAGATTGAGAATCAACACGTTATCAGCTGGTTACAGCAACGCTATCCCGATGCGGTTGAAATCGTTCCGCTGGCTGGCCTGTTTACCGGGGCGGAACAGGCGCTGACACCGGAAGGTTTTCTGCATGTATTCCCGCATATCTATGATAGCGAAGGGTTCTTTGTTGCTCGCCTGCGCAAAATTGCCAGTCTGCCCGCATTGCCCACACCCAGCTATAAAGTGGGAAAACTGCCCTTCTCTCCTGCCAGCAGAAAATTGAACGCTGAAGTGCAGCAAGCCGCCGCGAAAGTGGGGTTGCGTTGGGAGGATAATCTTCAGTTATGGCAACGCGATAAAGAACTGTGGCTGTTCCCGGCGGCGCTGGAAAGCTGGTTGGGTAAAGTACGCTTTTCACGCATTGGCCTGAAACTCGCGGAGACTTTCCCCAAGGGGTATCGCTGGCAGCATGAAGCCGTGGTTGCGCTGACGCAAGCGGATAACACGTTGTCGTTTGCACTGACGGAAGCGGAAGCGGAAAGCTGGTATCGCGGTCAGGATATCCATCCGGAAAATTTACCTGAACGCGATGAAGTTCTGGTGACCTACCAGCAACAAACGCTGGGGCTGGCAAAAAAAGTCGGGAATCGCATCAAGAATAGCTATCCGCGCGAGCTGGTTAGAGACGGTCGTCTGTTCCGCTAACCGCTATTGCAACTGTACCAATGTCAACCGGTTGCCAAACACGGCACCGGTATCAATGTAGTGTTGATTGGCAACGTTGAGCGGTTGCTCCAGCGGCGTATGACCAAAGTAGAAATCACTGGCTCCATCAATCGCCATCGTGTTACCCCGTTGATGCCGTCCCAGCCGGTCGCGACTCCACACCACCTGATGCCAGTCTACTTCCTGTCCCAGTTCATAGTGGCTGGCAGGATAATCAGCGTGCGCAATCACCACCACCCGATCCCCGAGCTGAAGATGTAAAATCAAGGGCAATTCCACGCATTGCTTCAGCGCGTGGCGTGCAGCAATCAAAGCAGTGCCACGTAGCTGCCAGAACCATTCACCCCCATTCATAACCCATAACATCGGGTCTTTGCCTTGCAGAGCAGCGATAGCCATCTGTTCGTGGTTTCCACGCACACAGCGAAACCAGGGTTCTTTAAGTAATTCAAGACAACCGGGACTGTCCGGCCCGCGATCGATCAAATCACCGACAGAAAGCAATAAATCCTGCTGTTTATCAAACTGGTGCAGGATCAGCTGTGAATCGAGCTGGGTGCGACATCCGTGTAAGTCACCGACTACCCAGATGTTACGCCACGCTTTTGCATCGACCGTTTGGTAAAACATAATGGTCTCCTGAAAGCTGGTTTACTGGAAGTTTAGTGATTACGGCATAAAGTATAGCCTGGCGGCCTGTAACCACCGGGGAGGAAGCGTGAACAGTCGGAAACAGTTTATTGGGATTCTGGTGGTGATTTTTATCGGCAGCCTGCTGCTGCTGGAAACCCTTGCGCGGCTGGTGCATTTGCTGGTGGTGGGATAAATCAGAGAGATGGGCCTGACTAAATTCAACAGCGGCTGCTTCCTGCAGCCCTGATGAATGCCCCTTCCGGCGCTTATCTCCGGCACTCATTAAAGGTGTTAGCTCTGCGAGGGACGGGAAGTAATGTAAACCTTCGGAGTATTCCGAACAAGTTAAATGATATTAACAATCATTCTCATAAGCATTCCCTGTGAAATCCATATAATAACCAAATAATTCATGCAGTTAAAGCACTCCACTCAGTAACATCTGCCTGAAAATTCCGCAAGATTGGTTAGCATCTACAGACACATATCCAGCGCATCTTTTGCCAGACTTTACCTGAGGTTGTTTGAAGGAGTAAGCCGATGAAAGATTATTATAAAATCGATTTGGAAGACTTCATGCAGAACAATAAGGCTTTGATTGGTGAGATTAAAAGTAAAGCGCCAGTTTACGCCGATGATATGGGGCTGGATGAAGTGCAGTACATAAATCGTGAGGTAAAACGCGCCCATCTGGATTATGTCGAAAGCCTGGGAGTGAAAGACCCTTACGAATACTACATATCCCGGCATGAAGAAGATCGCCCTCTGGCTGAGCAGCTTATTGCCCAGCACCGAAATTCACTTCATACCGCTCGATAACTCTCATCACTTTTGCCACACCACAGGTGTGGCAATGCGTTATCAGCTAACGCGTGATGAAGAAAATAGCGGTCATAAAGCCGATAAATAATACCGCGAAGGTAATAAATCCCAGGCGCGGCGATTTTGCCCGGCCAACCAACGCGGAAATAAACACACATAACAGGGTTAATGTGCCAATCATCACCCAGAGAAGATATTGTGTATTTGCCATCGAGAATCCTTGTATGCAGGCAACCATTTTTTAGCGCCACTCTTATACCATCTTTTGACCGCCAGAGCATGTCGTGCTGTGATTAGCCGGTCTGAGAACCCTGGCAACGAATCGCTTTCAGTGCTTCAAGCTGTTTAAGACGTGCGCTCACTTTGCTATTTGCATTCGCTTTAGCAATACCGTTTCCGATGCCAAAATCGCCCACGAACCCAATGACCGTTAGGGCATCAAATTCACCAGTTTTATCGATTTGTTGTTGCATCGCCTGAGTTTTAGCAATCTCAGTTTGCAACGCTGGACAGTTATAACTTCTTGCTTCTTCATCAGTCACTGCTGGCGCTTGCGGGTATTGTTTCAGTGCACAACCACTGAGGAGCAGGATGGCAAGCAGACATAGAGCTTTGTACACGACGGTTTTCCTGTGGTAATTAGCGGTCCTGTTAAGCTAGCAGTAATGACCTGATCATGTCTGTATTTCTTGATCAACCGGGAAGCACCAAAAAGGGGAAGGCGGGAGCGGAGGGGAAACGTTTTTATAACAAGGGTGATTAACCAGATGGCAGATATTGTTAACGTATTAATGAAAAAAGGAACTCCTTTTCCTCTTTATCTGATTTAAAATAATTAATGCCAGCGCCTGCCTTCTCGCCAACCATGTCTGAGATAATGTTTTACAGCATCTGCACCTGCAGCCGCGACATCTTTATTCAGCGCAAGATAGAGTTCAGGGTCAAAACCTTCAGGTATCATTGAGGGTTTATAAGTGTCGGCTATTTCCTCACCCATCTTTGCCAGGCGCCTGATTTTTTCTTCTAAATCACGCTCGGCGGCTTTTACCGTTTTAATTTTCTCAAAAATTGGCATCGCGCCTGAGAGTGACGACGACCAGGAACGTTTACTAAAATCCCTTGAATTAGTAATGGGCCATTGATGAAAACTCGATTCATGGCTATCAATTACAAGTTTTCTGATGTTATTACCGGTCATCATCTCGGAATAAACCAAAGAAAGCTGGTCGCGTCGGCTATATCTCAAAATTTGCCTGTACCATTCTTCCATAATTTCGATGACATCAGACTCCATGTGATTACGAAGAATCATTCCTGCCCAATACGGCTTGCGGTGTAATGATTCAGGGCAAATTACCTGATAATGGTTCAGTTGCTCAAATACCCTGGCTGAGTCATCAAGTCCTGTCTGAGCGACTTCGAAGAATTCTTCATAAACACTTTCCCGATAAGAATGCATCGGCAAGGTTATGTTGCCATAGCTACAGAACTCCTCAATCAATAATGCCGGATCAACAAGCAACCGCACCGTGTTGTCGATGTATAAAGAGCTTTTAAAATCAGAAAGAAAATGATGTGGATTCACTTTAACCATCCTCTGGCTTCTCACAGAATCCAGAGGAAATACAGGTTTTACCACCCTGATTTCCCAGGTTTCACTGGTAAGCTCATTATCATCGGTAAAGCATATCTTTCTAATCTTTGATTTCTTTGCTTCGCCTTCCAGTTCATTCAGTTTCTCATAGCCACCGAATATTGCTGTGTAAAGACATGCAGAATTGTTATCAAAAATCATAATCGCCCTCAATACTTCAACCACACATAAAAACATCATACATTACCAGCCAAGCGGTTAGAAGAAACATCACCACTTGGTTTATATAACGTTGACATCTGTAATTTTTCAACGTTCTTCGACTAAATTAAAATTTTCGTAATTTTTATTAGTTATTGTATCTGAAGATTTAAAATAACCCTGAGACTGAATGGATACAAAAATGCCTAAACCCCTTCCCACCCCAATCAGGGCGCGTACAGGATGATTAAATCGGCGTATGCCATACCTCGGCATCAATCTAAAAATAATCACCACAGAGATAAATTATTACAATTTACACTATTGATATTTAATAATAACAGCTATGAGCGCAATTTATCATTGCCCCGCAGAATAATCAGCACCAAACCACACTGTTGAGATATCAGGATTGCCACAAATCAATTGAGATCAATCTTATTGCGATCAAAAAATTATTTACCTTTCAATAAGGAAGTATTGCACAAATACGGTTACTGGCAAGTTTCACTCTGGCTATGTTGCTTCTCGTTAACCGCTACAGGCAATGCAACACAAACCCATCTCGTCTCAAAATAGTGAACTCATCATACAGGATGACCATACCAAGCCGGACGGCAAACAGATCCATCGTGGGACATGCTCCAGGCATGGCGGCGTGAGTAGATGTCTGGGACTGGTAGCATCTATCGCATGCAGAGCTAGCTCAACATGCAGACAAAAAAAGACCGAATACGATTCCTGTATCCGGTCCAGGGAAATGGCTCTTAGAGAGCCGTGCGCTAAAAGTTGGCATTAATGCAGGCGAGGTCGCCTTGCCTTTTAAAGGTAGACCAAGGGTGATTATTTTCCAGCCAACTGTCACCGGGCGGGCGGAAAGCTGTCGACTCTGTGATCGCGACGGCAGAATACTTGTGGGATGAGGCGCAGCAGGCTCTGCCGCGCCATGCAGCGGGATTTACTTGTCGCAGAGCGCCTGAGCACGGGCGATAATCGGTTCCAGGCTCATTTTCTGTCCGGGATGGGCTTTATCATCAGCCTGAATTGAGCTGATCGATTCAGTGGTGCCGCGTCCGGACTTTTGGTTCGCTTCCGCTTTATCATTCAACGGGTAACGCAACAAGGTGCTGGGGTTGATGGCGAACAGCGCTCCCCCCTTCTCACAGCTCAACATGACTTCTTCCCGCGTGAACGGCCACTTGTCTTTGCCAATCTCAAAACGGCTGATGGTGATAATTTCAGCAGCCATCGCCTGGCTGCAAAGTGCCATCAGTACACAAGCTGGAATCAGTTTCTTCAGCAAAATGTCGACCTCATACATTCAATCGGTATCAATGATTCAGGCTGGTGCCAGCGTGGCCAACACGCTGACCAACCCAATTACAGCGATCGCCAGCAGCAGCTCAAGCTGCGTCAGACGAATAAAAAGTGTTGCTGCATCGCTTCCGGCCAGACGAAAACGAGGAACCAACCAGTAGCGGTTAATCACAGCAATGGTCACCATCAACATGACCAGCAACACTTTAACAATCAGCAGCGTGCTCCACCATGTGGGCTGCCATTGCAATGGATCACCGGCAATCAACAGGCTGTTGAACATCCCGGTCAGCAACGCCAGCGCAACCGCCAGATGCCCATAGCGAGAGAAACGCATCATGCTGCGGATGGCATCAGTCCGATGGGCTATGTTGCGTGCGTCGCCCATCAGTAGCAGCAGTGGTAGCAAACCACCACTCCAGAACGCGACAGAAATCAGATGCAAAGCGTGGTTTGCCTGCTGCAAGCTTCCCAGCCAGCCATCACGCATCGCCGCGTGTCCCACACCCGCTAATGCGATAAGCTGGAGTAATCCGGTCAGTAACATCAATTGCTGACACAACCTGCCTCGAAGCAATAACGCCAACACGCTCGCTAACGCAAAGAGAATCTCCCAGCGCCACACCCCGCCAAAACGGGTGCTCAGTACTGCCAGCCAGGTTTCTGCATCGGACACATTGCGCCAGTCACCGCTCATCAGGCCTGTTTGCGTCGCCAGCATTAACACTGCCGCCAGCAAACTCACCAGTGCGCTTAACGCCAGGATGCCACGCAGACGAAACGCCAGTACCGGACGAAAACGCGCCGGCGCCAGCAGTGCGGTGTAAAACGCACTGCCAGTCAGCAATAATACCGACAAAAAGTGGATCGCCCGCAGGCTAACCCACAGCGTGCTTAGCCCCATTACTTCACGCTAAACTGATAACTACCTTTGGTTTTATGACCATCAACCGAGAGCACATGCCAGTTCACCTGATAACTGCCCGTTGGCAGTGGCTGACTCAGCGGTACAATCAGTTGATCATGTTGCTTTGCGTTAATCTGAGCTTTCCCAACCGGTACGGTCTGATTCTGTGCATTGCGGATTTCAACGCCGCTAAATGCCGGTTCGACATCTTCGGTAAACGTCAGAGTTAACGACTTGGGTGAAGCATCAACGGTAGATTTGTCAGCCGGAACCGGCGTTTTAAGGTGGGCATGCGCCAGCGCAAACTGACTGAAGGCCAGCGCGGATGACGCCAGCAACAGCGCCGCCAGGCGGCTTAATCTCGTCTTCTTCATCAGGCTATCCTCTTTTTTACGGCAATCTGCCGCAAGCGTGGCAGCAGGATACGCTGCTGTTCCGCAGGTGTCGATACCTGCAATGCGATCCCTTTTCCCTTGATCCTGAACGGGGAAAACATTACTTTTGCCCCTGTTTATCAGGAGAAAAACATGAGTCAAAACCTTGCCCTGCTGTCGCAGGAAGAGAAAGACAAAGTGAATGTCGATCTGGCAGCCGCTGGCGTGGCGTTTAAAGAGCGCTACAACATGCCGGTGGTGGCGGATTTGGTCGAAAGGGAGCAACCGGAAGCGCTGCGTGATTGGTTTCGCCAGCGTCTGATGCAATATCGTCAGGCGTCACTCAGCCTTTCTCGCCTGCCCTACGAACCGAAGCAGAAATAAGCCATGCTACGCGTAATCGATACCGAAACCTGCGGTTTACAGGGTGGAGTGGTTGAAGTGGCATCCGTGGATGTGATTGACGGGCAGATCCTCAATCCGATGAGTGATCTGATCTGCCCGGATCGCCCCATCAGCCGCCAGGCGATGGCCGTGCATCGCATCACTGAAGCGATGGTCGTGGGGAAACCCACCATTGAGCAGGCAATCGGTCGCTACCACGGCAGCCCCCATTACGTCGCGCACAACGCCAGTTTTGACAGGCGAATGCTACCGGAAATGCCGGGGCAGTGGATTTGCACTATGACGCTGGCGCGTCAACTTTGGCCCGGTCAGAAATACGGTAACCAGGCCCTGCGTCACAGCCTGAAACTGGACGTCACCCCGCCCGCCAATTTGCACGCGCACCGCGCGCTGTACGATTGTTACGTCACCGCGGCGTTGCTGATTCGCATCATGGAGAAGTCTGGTTGGGATGCTGAGCAGATGGTCAGCCGTTGCCAGCCCGCGCCGGTGGCCGATGATGTGTTCCCGTTTGGAAAATATCGCGGGCAAAGTATCGGCAGCGTGGCGCGCAAAGATCCCGGTTATCTGCGCTGGGTGCTGGAGAATGTGCGCGATTTGCGCCCACCACTGCGGCAGGCGCTGCGCAAGTACGTCAAAAATGATCAGTAGTCATGACGGTCTGGCAGAACACCCTGCGCCAGACCAATCAGGAAGGTAAACTCCTGCGCGACCCCTTCATAGGATTTAAAACGGCCTGATTTGCCACCGTGACCAGAATCCATATCGGTGCACAACAACAGCAACGTATCGTTGGTTTTTAGCTCGCGCAATTTCGCCACCCATTTTGCCGGTTCCCAGTACTGTACCTGTGAATCGTGCAGGCCGGTGGTCACCAGCAAATGCGGATAGTCTTGTGCGGCCACGTTATCATACGGGCTGTATTGTCGGATGCTGTGATAATACGCCTCCTCCTCTGGATTGCCCCATTCATCATATTCCCCGGTAGTCAGCGGGATGGAAGGGTCCAGCATGGTGGTCACCACATCTACAAATGGCACCTGCGCCACCACGCCATGATAAAGCTGTGGAGCCATATTGATCACCGCGCCCATCAATAATCCCCCGGCACTGCCCCCCATCGCGTATAACCGTTGCGGGTGACCAAATCCCTTCGCAACCAGCGCTTCCGTGACGTCAATAAAGTCAGTGAAGGTGTTCATCTTGTTGTGCAGCCGGCCATCGTCATACCATTGCTGACCCAGCTCGCCACCGCCCCGCACATGGATAATCGCATAGACAAAGCCACGCTCCAGCAAACTGATGCGGCTGGTGCCGAAGCTGGCGTCCATGCTGCTGCCATAAGCACCATAGCCATAAACCAACATCGGGTTATTGCCCGTCTGGAAGTGCTTACGATGGTAGACCAGCGAAACCGGAACTTCCGTGCCATCGCGAACGGTTATCCAGTGATGTTCACTTTTATAATCATCCGGATTGAAGCCCGGGACCGGCGTCTGCTTCAGCACGCGCCGTTCGCCGCTTTCCATGTTGAGTTCAAATAACGTCGTTGGGGTGGTCATTGACGAGTAGCCGTAGCGCAACGTATCGCTCTCCGGCGTTGGATTGTAGGCCAACCAGGTCACATAGGTGGGATCGTCAAAAGCAATGCCGGTGCTCTCACCGCTTTCCCAATGAATCTGACGCAGACTGGTCATCCCACGCGAGCGCTCTTCTACCACCAGCCAATGTTTAAACAGCTGAAAATCTTCCAGAACCACCTGATCGCGAGCCGGAATCAGCGTCTGCCAGCGATTTTCCGCCAACCAGGCGCTGCGGTATAAACCGAAATTCTTCCCTTCACGATTCGAACGAATATAAAACTGATGATTGTAGTGATCGATGGTGTATTCATGGTCGCGACGGCGTGGGCAAAAGACCTGGGGTTGAGCATCAGGATATTCCGCATCGATCAGCTGAATCTCGCTGGTGGTGGTGCTAAACAGCGCAATCAGGATGAAGTGTTCAGAGGTGGTTTTGTGCACGCTGAGATGGAACGTATCATCCTTCTCCTCGTAGACCAGTTGATCATCAGATTGCGGATGCCCTAATTCGTGACGCCAAACCTGATAAGCCAGCAAAGTCTTGGGATGTTTACGCACGTAATAGACGGTACGCGAATCATTGGCCCAGGCGAGGCTGGAAGAGGCATCACTCAGCACCTCGGGATACCAGCTGCCACTGACCAGGTTGCGAAAGCGAATGCCATACTGGCGGCGAGAAAGAAAATCCTCCGCCAATGCCATCACCTGATTATCCGGGCTAATCGCCAGCGCCCCCATAGTGTAAAAATCGCTGTGCGACGCGCGCTGATTACCATCAAGCAGCAATTGCCATTCGGCATCGAGATCAGCTTCTTTCGGCTGGCGATAATAGGCCGGATATTCATTGCCGGTTTCATAACGACTCTGGTAACGGTAGCCGTTTTTCACGTAGGGCACCGAATGATCCTGCTGAGGAATGCGGTCGATAATCTCTTTCAGCACCCGATCCTGTAGTGACGCCTGCGTAGCCATCATCGCTTTGCCATAGTCATTCTCAGCATGCAAATAGTCGAGCACCTCGGGATTTTCCCGATCATCATCACGTAGCCAGAAATAATTGTCGGTGCGAGTTTCCCCATGCAGGGTCATTTGGTGAGGGACTTTTTTTGCCTGAGGCTGATTCATAATGGTTCATTTCCCTGAAGAGACAACATTGTGCAAGCGTGGCACCGATCGCGCAGGAAGCCAAGCCATTGAGTACAAGGAAAATGTAAAACAAGGCCACCCAGGTGGCCTGTGCGAGGGTTAACTGGCGGGTAAGCTGGCTTTTTCAGCAGCGAGATCTTTTTGCATTTCGTCGCGGACATCCTGCGGGATCTTTAAGGCATCGCCCAATGCGGTGAGGTAACTGCGTTCCATAAAGTGGTCGACATCAATGGCTGCGCAACTGAGAAAATAGAGTTCCAGTGCCTCTTCTTCATTTTTCACATCAGCCGCCAGCCAGTGCGGATCGAGCGGGCGGTTCATCGCCTGCTGAATCAGGGCTTCCGCTTGCGTGCCGTAACCCGCCTGATGAATATTCTGCTCAATCGCCGCACGTTCACGATCGTCGATATGCCCATCACTCTTGGCCGCAAACACCAGGGCGGTAACCAACCGTTCAGCACGCTGATCCAGCGGCGTTTGCACCTGGCCGAAACCCGGTTGATCCTGATGGGTTTCACGTACCCGTTGCTTATATTTATTCCACAGCACGGCACCCGCTGCGGCTCCACCGCCAATAATCAACGCCTGCCCACCGTACTTGGTCAGCAACTTACGGGAGGATTTGCTGGCAATCAGCAAACCCGCCAGCCCACCTAACGCCCCCGGTGCCAGCATGTCGCTTAACCCGCTACCCTTACCGCTGCTTCCCTGCTTTTTCAGTACCGATTGAATTTGCTGCAACCAGTTATTCATCGTTTAACTCCTGTTTAAGATCCGGGTTTCACATGCTGCCGCAGTGGATGTCAGGAAACGTCAGAACGACGCAAAGTAAGGCAAACGTTGCCGTGCTGAAAAGATGAGAACGCAAACGTTTTCGTATATACTGCGCGCGCATTTTGACTGCTAAGGTGAAATTATGACGACTCTCGGAACCGCGCTGCGTCCTGCCGCAACGCGTGTCATGCTGTTAGGTTCAGGCGAGCTGGGTAAAGAAGTGGCACTGGAGTGCCAGCGTCTGGGTGTGGAAGTGATTGCTGTCGATCGCTACGCCGATGCGCCTGCTATGCATGTTGCCCATCGCAGCCATGTCATTAACATGCTGGACGGCGACGCATTGGCCGCGCTGATTGCCCAGGAGAAACCGGATTTCGTGGTGCCGGAAATCGAAGCCATCGCCACCGAAAAACTGCTTGAGCTGGAGCAGCAAGGGCAAAAAGTGGTGCCCACCGCGCGCGCCGCGCGTCTGACTATGAATCGTGAAGGGATTCGTCGTCTGGCTGCCGAGGAACTGGCATTGCCGACTTCCACCTACCAATTTGCCGACAGCAAAGAAAACTTTGTTGCCGCCGCCAACGCCATTGGTTTTCCATGCATCGTCAAGCCGGTGATGAGTTCTTCCGGTAAAGGCCAGAGTTTTATTCGTGAAGCCAGCCAGCTCGACAAGGCCTGGGATTATGCGCAACAAGGTGGGCGCGCCGGTGCCGGTCGTGTCATTGTTGAAGGCGTGGTGAAGTTCGATTTCGAAATCACGCTGCTGACCATCAGCGCTGTCGATGGCATTCATTTCTGTGCCCCGATCGGCCATCGTCAGGAAGATGGCGATTACCGTGAATCCTGGCAACCCCAGCAAATGAGCGACCTCGCCCTGCAACGCGCGCAAGCTATCGCGGAAAAAGTGGTTAAGGCGCTGGGTGGTTACGGCCTGTTTGGCGTGGAATTGTTCGTGTGTGGCGATGAAGTGATCTTTAGCGAAGTGTCACCGCGTCCACACGATACCGGCATGGTAACGCTGATTTCTCAGGATCTGTCTGAGTTCGCGCTGCACGTCCGTGCCTTCCTCGGTTTACCGGTTGGCGGTATTCGTCAGTATGGCCCAGCGGCCAGCGCGGTGATTTTGCCGCAACTGGAAAGCACCAATGTACGCTTCGTAAATGTTGAAGCGGCACTGGGTGCGGGCTTGCAGTTACGTTTGTTCGGTAAGCCGGAAATCGCCGGTCAACGCCGTCTGGGCGTGGCGCTCGCCACCGGTGAGAATACCGATGACGCCGTTGCTCGCGCTATCAAAGCCGCAGCCGCGGTGAAAGTCGAAGGTTAACACCTGATGCGGTGAGCACCCGGCTCACCGCTCATCACTTATTTCGCGCCCGCTACCGCTTCGCGAGCCAGATGGGTAATACGATCCCAGTCACCCGCCTCCAGCGCATCGTTCGGCACCAGCCATGAGCCGCCAATACACAGCACGCTCTTCAGCGCCAGATAGTCACGATAGTTAGCCAGTGAGATACCGCCAGTTGGGCAGAAACGTACTTGTGGGAAGGGTCCGCCAATCGCCTGCAACGCTTTCACGCCACCGTTGGCCTCCGCCGGGAAGAATTTAAACTCGCGCAGACCGTAATCCATACCCGTCATCAGCTCGGATACGGTGCTGATACCCGGAATCAACGGCACCGGGCCTTCTACGGCCGCTTTCAGCAGCGGTTCGGTGATACCGGGGCTGATGACAAACTGCGCGCCCGCGTCGGTCACTTCTTTTAACTGCTGGGGGTTGATAACAGTTCCCGCCCCGACAATCGCTTCCGGAACTTCTTTAATCATGGCACGCAGCGCATCCATCGCCACTGGCGTGCGCAGGGTCACTTCCAGCACGCGAACACCGCCCGCCACCAGCGCTTTAGCCATGGGTACGGCGTGTTCGAGTTTGTTTACCACAATCACCGGAACAACCGGTCCGGTGGTCAGGATCTGTTCTGCACTTGTTTTCCAGTTTTTCATCACGTTTCCTAAGGGTTTCAGTCAGGCCGTAGCTGGCCCGCAGGATGTTCCTGAGCATTACCATACAAGATCGGCGTGACTTACGTCTATCGGTGACGCCAGGTTTTTGAAACCACGGTTCAATTCAGGATGATGAAAAGGTTATACCGCCATGATCTCGCCGGAATCCGTTGCCAGCTGCACCCGCGTGCCGTCCTGCCATTGTCTGGTACGCTTGCCTTTGCGATCGATAAACACCGCTATCCCGCGTGCGGCGGCCAAAATCGCCGCATGAGATTGGGCACCGATGGTGGTAAAACAGACGCCCTCGGTCAGCGTGTTGTCTAAGGCCATAATTTCCGAGGGCAAGAGATAATTAGCGATAATTAATGTGGGCGAATGCGCTGGCGGCAGAGTAGACAGAGGATGGCCGAGCAACAGCCCCAGCACCCGCATCCCAACGTCATAAACATCGATATACCGTTCACGCAGATACGTATCCTCAATCGCCCGGTATTCATCGGCCATCTGGCTAATCACGCCAAGCCACAACTGCTCGACAGGTGCTGGTTGTTGCTCCAGCCGTTCAAGGGTGGTGTCGAACAACTCGCCATCTTCCAACATCATCTGGTGTGCGGAAAAAATTGCCGCCTCATTGTCCGTCAGTTGCTCAGTTGTGGTGGCAATCAATATCTCCAGTTCCTGCTTCGCCGCCGCAATCGCCTGACTCAGCCGGGCAATTTCGACGTCTTTTGCGGCCGCTGCACGTTGCGTCAATTGTGGCAGGCCACGTTCGATGCGGCAGATCGTCACCGCCAGCACGTCGGACTTTTTTTTCACCACCGCCTCGGGTACCGCGTTGTCATCGCCGAATTGCGTTGCTGCCAGCGCGGCAAATGCATCGATTGCCTGCTGCGCCTCGGGTCCAAGAGCGTGCAACGTAATGACATCACCACATTTGATACCCAACAGCGCCACATTGTTCATGCTCTTGGCATTCAACACACGGTCGCCATTGACGATTTGTACCTCCGCATCAAATTGATTCAGACAACGGGCAATCGCCGATGCCGGACGGGCGTGAATGCCGGTCGGATTGGTTACTGTCCAGGAAAAGCTTTTGCTGTCGTTATGCGTATCAGTTGCCCCCTCCGGGAGCGACATAGTTGGCAACGCCTCGCTCTGCCCCAACTGGGCGTACTTTGCTGTCAGCGCCTGATGTGCCTCCGCCATCACCTGTTCAACCGATAGCCCGGATGCCGCCGCGACCGCTGCCGCCACCGTGCCTTCCACCAGCGGCGCGGCGCAAATCTGCACCCGTGCCATCTTTTCCTCGCCAAGCAGCTCTTTCGCCATGTCGGTACTGAGGATCGCGCTTCCCATATCGACCATCACCAGCACATCGTCATCCAGCACCTCCTCAATGGCCATCATCACCGCGACCGGATCAGTACCAATCGGGTTTTCAGGATCATCAATGCCAGCCGCGAGGGCGAACTTTACTTTTCCCTGAGTCATTTGTGACGCCAGCTCAATCACGCCTTCAGCCAGCTTCCTGCTATGCGAAACCACCACAATATTAACCATAGTTGGATCACCTTATTGAGGACCACGTTTGTTAGCCAACAACCTCACAAAGTGTTTTAAATAACAGATAACTGGAGGTCGCACCGGGGTCCTGGTGTCCGATAGAACGTTCACCAAGATAACTGGCACGCCCTTTTCCGGCCCGCATCGGAATGGTGCTTTTCATCGCGGCCTCGGCCACCACTAACGTGCTATTCAATGCACTGGTCAGCGGTGCTTCCTGCTGGGTTTGCAACGATGAGACGATGGCTGACAACGTATCCACCATGGTTTTATCACCCGGGTGTGCCATCCCGCGTGCGATGATCCGCTCCGTGCCTTCGCGGTACAGGTTGTATAAATCCGTCACCGTTAATTCTTCTTTCGCCATGACACATTCGGCGGCTTTCAGGAAAAAAGTGCCATAGAGTGGCCCGCTGGCACCGCCAATGCTCGACAACAACACCATCCCGGTATTTTTCAAAATGGTGCCAATATCCTTATCTTCCAGCGTCGGCAGTTTCTCTTTTACCTTTTTGAAGCCACGATTCATGTTCAACCCGTGATCGGCATCGCCGATTTCGCGGTCCAGATTGGTCAGAAACTCTTGCTGCTGCTCAAAAACCGTTGCTGAGGCATCCAGCCAATCAATCACCTGTTTTTTGCTTACGACCATTGTTATCCCCCACAGAATGCTCTCTTCCCGCGTCACAGCGGTCTGGCTTTACTGACCAGACCGCGACACCAGGTTACATTTTCCAGCGTAGCGCTGGGGTGCTGACCGGAAAATCCCACAACGTCAGCATCTCTTCGTCAACTTTCAACAGCGTGATCGATACCCCCTGCATGTCGATGGAGCTACAGAACGTCCCCACCAGGTTGCGGGCGATATGGATGTTGCGCGCGGTCAGGATTTCTGCCGTTTTGCGGTACACCGCATACAGCTCTGATAACGGCGTGCCACCCAACCCATTGACCAGCACAATCACGCTGTCCTGTTCATTTAACGGCTCGGTAGTCTGGCTGTTTTCCACCCACTCGCCTTTATCACCGTCCCACTGCCGCAACACGCGACTGTAGGGCGTATTGTCGAGAATTTCGTTGAGCATCTCTGTGACCAGGGTATCGCAGTCACTGTACTTCTCGCGGCGGATACCCGGTTCACCGTGGATACCAATACCAAATTCAATTTCATCATCAGCTAAATCAAAACTTGCCCGGCCCGCAGCGGGCACCGTACAGGCCGACAATGCCACACCGATTGAACGCCCACGGTTACCAATACGCGTCGCCAGTTGCACGCATTCATCCAGGCTGTAACCCTCTTCCGCCGCTGCGCCCAGAATTTTCTCTGCCAGCACCGTCGTGGCAACACCACGACGACCTGCGGTGTACAGGCTATCTTTCACCGCCACGTCATCGTCAATCACCGCCACCTGTACCGGAATGCCCTCGCCATGCAGCAATTCAGCAGCGGTTTCAAAGTTAAGAATGTCGCCGGTGTAATTTTTAATCAGCAACAGGATGCCATTATCGCTGTTGACCTTTTGCGCGCATTCGTACATCTGATCGGGAGTTGGCGAGGTAAAAATATGTCCGGGGCAGGCACCGTCCAACATGCCAAAACCGACAAATCCACCGTGCATCGGTTCATGCCCTGACCCACCACCGGAAATCAGTGCAACCTTCGGTTTATCGGTGCGGCGACAGACATAGAAAGGTTCGATATTGACCGTTAATTCCGGATGCGCCAGGGCAAAGCCTTCAAGTTGTTCCCTGACAACATCATCAACCTTGTTGATTAACTTTTTCATCAATCTTTCCTCGTCATGTCCCCAGGCCGGTGCGGCCTGGGGGCGACTGTTATGGGGTAGATAAGAGAGGTAATAAGAATTTGTATAATAGAGAGCCGACCGCACCGCCAATTAATGGACCGACAATCGGCACCCAGGCATAGCTCCAATCGGAACCGCCTTTGTTTTTGATCGGCAATAACGCATGCGCGATACGCGGGCCAAGGTCACGCGCCGGGTTGATCGCATAGCCGGTAGGTCCGCCTAATGACAAACCGATACTCCACACCAACACGCCGACCGCATAAGGCCCAAAACCACCGGCAATACCGTTGTGCGAGTTGAAAATCGCCAACACGCCGAATACCAGCATCGCAGTACCGATAATTTCAGTGACCAGGTTCCATTTATAGTCGCGGATAGCAGGACCGGTACAGAAAGTGGCGAGAATTAAGCCGGGATCATCGGAAACATCATAATGGCGCTTATACGTCAGCCAGACGAGGATGGCGCCAAGAAACGCACCCACCAGTTGGCCGAGCATGTAAACCAGCACCATTCCCGATGGAATGCCGCCCTGAAGCCAGACAGCCAATGTCACTGCCGGATTGAGATGCGCGCCGCTGATCCAGCCGACGGCGTAAACAGCGACCGTCACCGCAAAACCCCACCCTGCGGTAATCACAATCCAGCCGCTACTTCCTCCCTTGGTTTGTTTTAAGACCACGTTGGCCACCACACCGTCGCCAAGCAGAATCAACAGCATGGTGCCGACCATTTCTGATAAAAAGATGTTCATCTTCCTTTCCTTTTATTAACAGTTGATATAACTGGTCGTCTTATGCAAGAACATGCTGAGAATAGAAAGGGAGAAAAAGGCTGTAAAAAATATTTTTTTGTTTAATTCAGAAACGTTATTTTTTCCGGGAAGGTTGCAAAAAGAAACATAATGGCGGATGAAAACAGGGTTATTTGAACCCGGTCATACTGTATTCAAAGATGTGAGACATTTCACATCAGCTGTTTAAATAAATAAAAAACAAATTAAATACAATTGGTTAGTTTAAAATAATCGTGAACATTGATGCGGGAAACTATTTCCAGATCGCTGTCACAATTTGGCACGCTGCTTTACCGGGAAGCGTCAAAATACACTACATATAGCGTTATGCTCCGCGCCAGTGATCGGCTCTTACCCTGACAGACTCAATTAATAGCTGGGCCATTTTCAGCAGGAAGGCAATGCATGCGTCTCAATATGAAAGCAATATGGCGGGCATTCATCGCCAAGGACCCGGAGTTATATAACAACCTCACCAGTCTGGACCGCCCGGACATCAAACCCTGGCTGAAACAATCCTGGCTGCGTTGCCGACGCCTGTTGCGTCACGATCACTGGCCACAACAACTTTATGCCCGAGGCATAACCTTTGAGTCGCTGTGTCGCAACCAATCCGAAATGCTGAATATCTCATCCCCCATCATCGAAGATATTTTCGAATATCTTGATGCGCCGGATTGCGCCATCTTCGTGACCGACGAAACCGGTTGCACGTTGAAGTTTTATGCTACGCCGTCGATGGCGATCAGGCTGGCACCGCTCGGGATTCGCGAAAGCATTTATTGGCGCGAAGGCATGATGGGCAATAACGCCATCTCCAGCGCATTGTTGTTGCATGAAACCCTCAGCATCAAGGGCTATGAACATTTCAACCGACATCTGCACCCGTTTGAGATCTGCGCCGCACCGGTGTTCGGCAGCGACAGTACGCTGATGGGGGCGGTGGGGATTATTTTACTTAGCGCTCAGGAGAGCGCCCCGGCGCTGGGGTTGGCGCTGGTGCATTCAATTGAGCAACAGATCACCGCCAAACTGAATACCGATTTGATTCTGGCTGAATCCAATCAACATCTCAGCGAAGTTCACGCCCTGCTGGATGGCGTGGAGGAAGGGGTACTGGCATGGGATAATAAAGGCACTATCCTCTATCTCAATATCCACGGTAGCGACCTGTTCGGGGTCAAAAGTGAAAAAATTCTCGGCAAAAATATTCACGATATCATCAAGCTACCGCAAAGCATTCTCAATGCGATCGCTCACAATCGTGAGGTCGATTTATTTGAAACCGCCATCGAATTTGCGGGTACCTTCATCTCTCTGGCGATTTCACTGAAAATCGTCAAGGGACCGAACAATACCTCGGATCGTTATATCGCCCTGATGCACCCGATTGACCGCATCCGCGAACTGGTCCATCGCCATAGCGGTATTGGTGCTCGGCTCACCTTTGATGATCTTGATTATGTCGGCACCTCAAATACCATTCGCCGCGTGGTGCGCCTGGCGCAACAGGCGGCGAAAGGTCGAGGTTCGGTGCTGCTGCATGGTGAGGAAGGGTTGGGTAAGTCCTATCTGGCTCAGGCCATTCATAATGCCAGCGAGCGTCAGGATAAGCCCTTTATCACCATCAACTGCCAGGCAATCCCGCGCGAAACCATGACCAGTGAGTTTCTCGGCGGCATCGTCAATGGCGACAAGCATGTGATCTCAAAGTTTGAACTGGCCAAAGGCGGCACGCTTTTGTTGGAGAATGTGGAGTACCTGACCACCGAAGTCCAGACCGCCCTGCTGCAACTGCTGAAAACCGGCTTGCTGAGTAAGGCCAACCAATTGCTGGTACCGTTGGATGTACGGCTAATCACCACCACCAGCGTCGATATTAATCAGTACGTGGATGAAAACCGTTTTCGCCGCCATTTGCTGTATGAATTGCAGTCGTTCGATATCCATATCCCCCCTTTGCGCGAACGCAGTGAAGATATTCCGGCGCTGATTAAACGTTATCTGAAGATCATGAGCCGTGAAGTCGACAGCAATCTGTCGTTGTCAGAGGATGCGCTGCAACTGTTGACGCGTTACAGCTGGCCGGGAAATAACCGCGAGTTACGCAATGTGCTCGAGCGGGCTTTTAGTTACAGCGATGGCGCGGTAATCCGCGTGAAAGATATTCCCCTGGCGCTGATTGAACGCATTCGCGATCTGGCTACGGTCCCGCCGTCGAATGGATTGCATAGCCTCATCGATATGGAACGTGATGCGTTAATTAAAGCCGCCGTCCAGTGTCAGGGTAAAGCCATAAAGATTACTCAGACGCTGAAGATCAGCCGCACCTCATTATGGCGCAAGCTGAAAGCCTTCAATATTCATCTGGAGGATTATAAATCACGTTGAGTGAAGGCATATTCCGTAGCGGCACGATTTATCGTGCGCGTTTTTCACGCACGAGATTGCGCGAAAAATCGCGCCGCTACCATTCTGTTACTCGAACTCGTTCCAGGAACGACCGTCGCGGGTGATCATCGCCACAGAGGCAACCGGACCCCAGGTACCTGCCTGATAAGGTTTCGGTGCATCCGCATCGGCGCTCCATGCGTCCATGATGGAGTCAACCCAGGTCCATGCCGCTTCCACTTCATCACGACGCACAAACAGCGCCTGAATGCCACGCATGGTTTCCAGCAGCAGGCGCTCATAAGCATCCGCCAGATGGGACTGATTGAAGGTTTCAGAGTAGCTGAGGTCCAGTTTGGTGGTCTGCAATTTGTGTTTATGATCCAGACCCGGCACCTTGTTCAGGATCTCGATATCCACACCTTCATCCGGTTGCAGACGAATCGTCAGCTTGTTCTGCGGCAATTCAGCGTAGGAATCTTTGAACAGGTTCATTTCCGGGTTCTTGAAGTAGACCACCACTTCAGAACACTTGGTCGGCAGACGCTTACCGGTGCGCAGGTAGAACGGCACGCCTGCCCAGCGCCAGTTGTCGATATCGACACGGATCGCCACGAAGGTTTCGGTCGCGCTCTGCTTATTCGCGCCCTCTTCCTCCAGGTAGCCAGGAACTTTTTTACCCTGGACGAAACCGGCGGTGTACTGGCCGCGCACGGTTTTGTCACGCACGTTGCTCTGGTCGATACGACGCAGCGAACGCAGCACTTTAACCTTCTCATCACGAATCGCATCGGCGCTCAGATCAGACGGCGGTGACATCGCGATCATGGTCAGGATTTGCAGCAGATGGTTCTGGATCATGTCACGCATCTGGCCTGCTTTGTCGAAGTAACCCCAACGGCCTTCGATACCAACCTCTTCAGCCACGGTAATCTGTACGTGGTCGATAGTGCGATTGTCCCAGTTATTCACAAAGATCGAGTTGGCAAAACGCAGGGCCAGCAGGTTCAATACCGTTTCTTTACCAAGGTAATGGTCGATACGGAAAACCTGGCTCTCTTCGAAGTATTTACCGACGCTGTCGTTAATCTCCTGAGAGGTTTCCAGTGAGGTACCCAGCGGCTTTTCCATCACCACGCGTGCCGGTTTGGCGTTCAGTTTGGCTGAACCCAGGCCTTCACAAATCGCACCAAAGGTGCTCGGCGGCATCGCGAAGTAGTTAATGGTGACGCGATTTTTCTGGTCGAGCATTTTGCCCAGACGAGAGAAATGCGAGGTGTCGTTGACGTCGAGGTTACAGAAGTCGAGACGGCTGCTGAGTTTGTCCCACAGCGCTTCATCGATCTTCTCTTTCATGAAGGTTTCCAGCGCTTCACGTACCACTTTGGTATACGCGTCTTTGTCCCACTCCGCGCGCCCCACACCAATGATCCGTGTGGTTTCATGAATCTGACCGGCTTTTTCCAGCTGATACAGTGAAGGCAACAGTTTCCGGCGCGCAAGATCGCCTTTGGCACCGAAAATCACCAGATCGCATGCCTGGGCTGTTTGTGTTACCGCCATTTTCCTCTCCTCGTTGCAGGATATACCCGGTCGAGCGTCCTCATTTACCGGGTCCTTATTGTAATTTTCTTACAGCACAATGTACTTTTTTCCCGGTTCCAGGACAACCCGAACGGGGGTGTTGCATCAGATAACTCTGCACGCCATTTGCGACTAACGTGTGTTGTCGCGTGCGCTTTCGGCGCTTTTTTCTGTTTCGCGATTTGTCGGGGAAAACCTGGTGCGCGTCAAAGTATGACAAAAAAATCACGTTTACATTTATCCGCTACTGCGTGCGACCGCAGTTTACACGGTATATTGTTCTGAACAGAGCGCCCTTTCATCCAGAAATGAAATTGGCAAAAGTGGTGAGTGGTCATCGGGTTATCAATATGCTGGAACAGATTAAGGCGCAATTACCGACGCTGAGCAAATCGGAACGAAAAGTCGCAGAGCAAATCCTTGCTGCACCCCAGGAAGCGATGCATTCCAGTATCGCTACGCTTGCGCGTGCCGCACAGGTTAGCGAGCCAACGGTGAATCGTTTTTGCCACCGCATGGGTACGCGGGGGTTTCCCGATTTTAAACTGCAACTGGCACAAGGTTTAGCGAAAGGCCCGAACTGGGTCAGCCGGGGTGTGGAAGAAAATGACAGCGTCGAGCGCTACAGTCAGAAAATTTTTGATTCGGCGTTGGCCGGGTTAAGTCGCGTAAGCCAGCAACTGGATATGGCGGTGATTCATCAGGCGGTCAAGGCGCTGACACGGGCGAATAAGATTGCATTTTTTGGTCTGGGAGCCTCCGCCGTCGTGGCCCATGACGCCACCAATAAGTTTCTGCGTTTTAATCTGCCGGTCATCTGGTCAGAGGATATTGTGATCCAGCGCATGAGTTGCATAAATAGTGGACCAAATGACGTTTTTGTCCTCATATCACATACTGGTCGAACCAAAAATATGATAGAACTGGCTCGCCTGGCGCGTGTAAACGCTTCCACCGTTTTGGCTATCACCTCTCCCGGTTCACCGCTTGCAGCAGAAGCCACGCTGGCGCTGACGCTCGATGTCCCGGAAGATACTGATATCTATCTGCCGATGGTTTCCCGCCTGGCACAATTGACCCTGGTCGATGTCCTTGCAACGGGTTTTACCCTTGAGCGTGGCGCCTCTTTTCGCGAAAATCTGAAACGGGTGAAAGAGGCGCTGAGAGATTCGCGCCTGGAGAAGCATGTGCAGCAGGAAATCAATGCACAGCAAAATAATTAACATCGCATTCACATGTGAGTCGAATCACAGCCCATCGATCATATAGAATAGTGACCACAACGTGTCCAGATGACAGGGACACGATACTTAGTCAACGGAGTCCTTCATGTCCAGACGTCTCAGAAGAACCAAGATCGTAACAACCCTCGGCCCGGCAACCGATCGCGATAACAACCTCGAAAAAATCATTGCGGCAGGTGCGAACGTTGTTCGACTAAACTTCTCCCACGGAACCCCGGAAGATCACCAGCTACGCGCAAATAAAGTGCGTGAGATTGCGGCCAAACTGGGTCGCCATGTCGCCATTCTCGGCGATTTACAGGGTCCTAAAATTCGTGTTTCGACCTTCAAAGAAGGCAAAGTGTTCCTCAATGTCGGCGACCGTTTCCTGCTGGATGCCAGCCTGGGTAAAGGTGAAGGCGACAAAGAGAAAGTCGGCATCGACTATAAAGGTCTGCCGGCGGATGTGGTGCCAGGTGACATTCTGCTGCTTGACGATGGTCGCGTGCAGTTGAAGGTGCTGGAAGTTCAGGGCATGAAAGTGTTCACCGAAGTGACCGTCGGCGGCCCGCTTTCCAACAATAAAGGCATCAACAAACTGGGTGGCGGCCTGTCAGCCGAAGCGCTGACCGAGAAAGATAAGGCCGATATCCTCACCGCAGCAAAAATTGGCGTAGATTATCTGGCCGTCTCTTTCCCGCGTTGCGGCGAAGATATGAACTATGCGCGCCGTCTGGCGCGTGATGCCGGTTGCGATGCCAAACTGGTTGCAAAAGTGGAGCGTGCTGAAGCGGTTGCCACGCAGGAAGCGATGGATGACATTATCCTCGCCTCTGACGTTGTGATGGTGGCGCGCGGTGATCTTGGCGTGGAAATTGGCGACCCGGAACTGGTCGGTATCCAGAAGGCACTGATTCGTCGTGCGCGTCAGCTGAACCGTACCATCATTACCGCGACACAGATGATGGAATCGATGATTACCAACCCGATGCCAACCCGTGCAGAAGTCATGGACGTGGCAAACGCCGTGTTGGATGGCACCGACGCGGTGATGCTGTCAGCCGAAACGGCTGCCGGTCAGTACCCGGCGGAAACCGTGTCTGCGATGGCAAAAGTGTGTCTGGGTGCGGAGAAAATCCCAAGTGTCAATGTGTCCAAGCACCGTCTTGAAGTGCAGTTCGACAACATTGAAGAAGCCATCGCCATGTCGGCCATGTACGCCGCAAACCATTTGCAAGGCGTGACCGCGATTATCACCATGACCGAATCTGGCCGTACCGCGCTGATGACCTCCCGTATCACCTCCGGTCTGCCGATCTTCGCGATGTCACGTCATGAACGCACTCTGAACCTGACTGCGCTTTACCGTGGTGTAACGCCGGTTTACTTTGACAGCAACAATGATGGTGTTGCCGCTGCGCACGATGCCATTAACCTGCTGCGTGACAAAGGTTTCCTCGTTTCAGGCGACCTGGTGATTGTCACCCAGGGTGATGTCATGGCGACCACAGGCACCACCAATACCAGCCGTGTACTGCGCGTAGATTAATTACGCCCTCTGACAGCGGCTGTAACATTATGGACAACGCGACTGCTTCGGCAGTCGCGTTTTATTTTCTCTGACAAGGAGGCCAGATGGCCCGCTATCAACCGATAACTCAACTCACCGGGCGCGTGCTGCTGTTTCCGCTGGCGTTGGTGTTGTTCGAGTTTGCCACCTATATCGCCCACGACATGATTCAACCCGGTATGTTGTTGGTGACGCAAGAGTTTCAGGTCGGCCCGGAATGGGTATCGACCTCACTGACGGCTTACCTGATGGGCGGCGTGGTGTTGCAATGGCTGCTTGGGCCGCTCTCTGACAAATATGGTCGACGGCCCGTATTGCTGTTCGGCATCCTGTTCTTTGCCGCCGCCTGTATGCTGACCACGCTGGTGCAGAACATCGAACAATTCGTGGCACTGCGTTTTATTCAGGGGATCAGCCTGTGCTTTATCGGCGCGGTCAGCTATGCGGCGGTACAGGAGGCTTTCGCTGAAGCGCTTGCCGTGCGCATGATGGCGTTAATGGCCAATGTCGCCCTGCTCGCCCCGTTAGCAGGACCGCTGGCGGGGGCAGCCTGGCTCAGCGTTGGCGACTGGCGCAGCATGTTCTGGTTATTCGCCGCCTGTAGCATCGTGGCGTTTGTGGTGTTGTGGCGCATCATGCCGGAGACGGCCGGTGATCGCAGCCATTCCATTGCCCTGCCGACGCTGGCGCGTGGCTATGGTCGTCTGGCGCGTGACCGCCAGGTGATGTATGGCTCTTTCGCCATCGGTCTGGTTTTTATCCCCATCCTGACCTGGGTAGCGTTATCCCCGGTGATCCTGATGCATGATGAAGGGTTATCTCGCCTGCATTATGCCTTGCTGCAATTACCGGTATTCCTCGCGATGATTGCCGGAAACCTGACGCTCGGTAAGCTGGCCGGTCGGGTGCCGATTGAGCAACCGGTAAAATTTGCCGCATGGCCAATTTTGCTTGGCCTGACCATTGCGCTGCTGGCGAACCTGCTCAATAGCCACAGCTACCTGCTGCTGACGGCAGGATTGAGTTTGTACGCTTTTGGTGCCGGGATGGTTAACGCCGGTTTGTACCGTCTGACGCTGTATGCCAGCAACGAAGGAAAAGGCAGTATCGCCGCGATGCTCGGGATGATCAGCATTCTTACCCTGGCGATAGGTATCGAGCTGGCAAAAAGTGGTTATTTCAGCGGGGGTACACCGTGGTTCAGTGCGATTAACTTTATCAGCGGAGTGATGTGGTTTGGCCTGGTCACGCTGTTCCTGCGTGAACGTAAACGCCGTAGCCAGCTGGCTGAGGTGTGATCAATCAGGCGTTGAGTATCTGGCAAACATTATTCAACGCCTGAAATTGATCATATTTGCAGCGAAAAATTTCGCTTAAGATAATTGATGAAAAGATTTCATGATAGTGCAGTGAACTTTATTTTTGTGCATTTTATCGCCAACCTTATCATTAACTCAAATAGCCCGTGAACGTGCATAAAAATAAAATTTACTGCACAATGGCCTATTCCAATTAATTCGCAGCGGAAAATAACGCGCCAGACCTGGTAAAAAAGGCCCTTCCTGCCTCGGGCAAGAAAAACACTCTAACCCTCTGCTTGTAAACATAATTATTTAATTACGCCCGTTTACTCATCAGGCGATCGGTTATTATCGTCCCAAAAACTCATTTTATTAGTTAATTTTTCTGAAGTCTCACCTGACATTTTCTTATCCAAAAACTTACACTTGCCTGACACTTTGCTGCGCATTAGGCTGTGCCCGCTGTTTAAGGATTAACGTAATTCAACACGGGATATAAAATGAAAAAAACTACTGTTGCGGTAATGATGATGGCCGCACTTTCAGGGAGCGCTTACGCTGAATCTGCGCAATTTATGCCAAACTTTTCAGCGGATAGCGTAAGTGTTGCAACCTCTATCGGGATGCTGGGCGGGAAATCGAAAGAACTGGTTTATGACACCAGCAACGCACGTAAAATTAGCCAGCTCGACTGGAAAATTAAAAACGTGGCGATCCTGAAAGGTGATTTCTCCTGGGATGCCTTCTCCTTTCTGACCCTGAATGCGCGTGGCTGGACCTCACTGGCTTCCGGCTCTGGCCATATGGATGACTACGACTGGCAGAACGCTAACCAGTCAAGCTGGACCGATCACTCATCCCACCCCAGCACAGACGTGAATTACGCCAACGAATACGACCTGAATGTTAAAGGTTGGTTCTTGCAGGGTGATGATTACAAAGTGGGTGCTGTCGCAGGTTATCAGGAAACGCGTTTTAGCTGGACCGCGACCGGTGGTTCCTACAATTACGATAACGGCGCATTCCAGGGCAACTTCCCGAACGGTCAGGCTGGCATTGGCTACAGCCAGCGCTTCTCTATGCCGTACATTGGGTTAGTGGGCCAGTACCGTATTAACGATTTTGAATTCAACGCACAGTTCAAATTCAGTGATTGGGTTCGCGCACACGATAACGACGAACACTATCTGCGTGATTTGACCTTCCGTGAGAAAACATCGAACTCACGTTACTACGGCGCGTCAGTAGATGCGGGTTACTACGTCACTGCGAATGCGAAAGTGTTTGCTGAATTCACTTACAGCAAATATGAAGAAGGGAAAGGCGGTACTCAGGTGATCTACACCCCTACCGGCGAATCAGCCTCTTATGGCGGTGATGCTGCGGGTATCTCCAACAAGAACTATACCGTTACTGTTGGTCTGCAATATCGCTTCTGATGCAATGAACCTGTCGGGAGCACATCCCGACAGGTTTTTCCGTTATTTGCGTGGGTAAAGATCTTTACGCACGTAGGGTTCAATATCCCCCTCTTTGCGCGTCTTCAGTAATTTCAGAATCCAGGTGTACTGCTCGGGATGAGGACGGACAAAAATCTCCACCTCCTCATTCATACGCCGCGCCAGGGTTTTATCATCGGCATCCAGCAGATCATCCATCGGCGGACGAACATAGACCTCAAGACGATGCGTTTCGCTGTTATACACCGGAAACAACGGCACCACACGGGCACGACACACCTTCATCAGACGCCCAACGGCAGGTAATGTCGCTTTATAGGTGGCAAAGAAATCGACAAACTCGCTGTGCTCGGCACCGTGATCCTGGTCCGGCAGATAATAGCCCCAATAGCCCTGGCGCACCGAGCTGATAAAGGGTTTGATACCGTCGTTACGCGCATGCATGCGGCCACCGAAACGGCGACGCACGGTGTTCCACACATAATCCATCAGTGGATCGCTTTGATTATGGAACATCGCCGCCATCATCTGACCTTCAGACGCCAGCAGCATGGCAGGAATATCAACACCCCAGCCGTGTGGCACAAGGAAAATAACGTTTTCGTTATTGGCCTGTAACTGATCGATAATTTCACGACCATACCAGTCAACACGCTGACGCACGCGCGCCGGGTCGCGGATGCCTAATTCGGCCATCATCACCATCGCCTGCGGCGCAGTGGCAAACATCTGGTCGACAATGGTTTCGCGTTCCGCTTCGCTTAATTCAGGCAGACAGTAATAAAGATTGATCAATGCACGACGACGCGCGCTTTTCGCCAGCTTTCCGGCCAGTTTGCCCAGACCACCCAGCACCGGATCGCGAACTTTAGCAGGCAACATCGCCATGCCAGCAAGCGCCCCAATCGCCAGCCAATTGCCCCAGTATTTCGGCTTTAAAAAAGAACGTTGAAAAACGGGTATAAACTCAATGTTATTTTTTTTACGGGTTTCCATGCACTCGCCTCTGACAATGACCGGTCAATAATAGTGACGATGACTAATTTTGCAATCTTCGTGCGTCAGATAGCAAAAAACCGACGAAGAATCCGTCGGTTTTTACTCACTACTCGCGATAAAGCGTTATTTCAACGCCAGCTGTGGCAGGTACGATTTCACATCCGCCAGATAGCTGCTGCGTTCTTTACCGGTCAAACCTTCCATACGTGGCAGCTTCGCTGTCAGCGGATTCACCGCCTGATTATTGATCCAAATTTCATAGTGCAGGTGTGGGCCGGTTGAACGCCCGGTATTACCGGAGAGGGCGATACGATCGCCGCGTTTCACTTTCTGGCCCGGTTTCACCAACACTTTGCTCAGATGCATGTAGCGCGTCATATACTGACGACCATGTCGAATCGCCACGTAATTACCGGCGGCGCCGCCATTCTTTGCCACCACCACTTCACCGTCGCCTACCGCCAGGACTGGCGTGCCAATCGGCAATGCAAAGTCGACACCACGGTGCGGCGCAATGCGACCGGTGACCGGATTCAGACGACGCGGGTTAAAGTTGGATGAGACGCGGAACTGTTTTACCGTTGGGAAACGCATAAAACCACGCGCCAGACCAGAACCATTGCGATCATAGAATTTGCCGTCTTCGGCGCGGAACGCATAGTAGTCCTTGCCACCAGTTCGCAGACGAACACCGACCAACTGGCTTTGTGCGCTTTTACCGTTCAGCATTTCACGAGACATCAGCACGCTGAACTGATCGCCAGCACGCAGCTTGCGGAAATCCATCTGCCACTGCAACGCCTTGATCACATTGCTGGTTTCCGCACTGGTTAATCCGGCACTGCGGGCGCTGGCGGCAAAACTGCCACGCACTTCACCTTTCAGCACGCTGTTCTGCCATTCACCCTTTTGCAGCTCCTGCTGCATTTTATAGCTGCCATTCGGCTGGCGCTCATAACTACGGGTTTCACGGCGATCCATTTCCCAGCTGAAGGTCTGCAACTGACCGTCGGCATTCAGTGTCCAGCTCAGCTGCTGTCCCACGCGCAGACCGCGCAGATCTTTGTCGCTGCTGACCAGGGCATTGATGTCGCTCAGATCGATACCGTATTGATTCAACGCGCTGCTCAGGGTATCCCCGGAAGATACGGTGTAATCATGGACGTTCGGATTTTCCGGTACGTCTTTATCGATATCATCCGCAGGAATATCTTCTTCCGGTTCCGGCTCAGGCGCGGTCTGATCGATCGGCTCACTGGCTTCCGGCAACAGATGCGGGGATTCGAACTTGTCCAGTGTGATGCTTTTAACAACCGGCGTATCGTCACTGGGATGATAAACATAGGGCCGCCATACTGCGACGGCCAGAGTGATAACAGTTAATGACCCCAGCATAACGCGGTGGGGGCGCGGCAAATTATTAAATGCGAGGGCGACAGAGCGGGCTATCTGCTGCACTTTTACCTATTCCTCTATGCTCCATTCAGGCAGCTTGCATACTGGCTCGACAACTGTGAGAGGAATTTCACGTAGCTGTCTTTGGTTAAGCTGATCCCCATGCCCAACGGATCCAGGGTGCCTTTACGCACATTGGTTCCCCGTGACACTGCATCGATGACTGCTGGCCTGAATTGTGGTTCAGCGAAAACGCATGTGGCTTTCTGCTCAACCAACTGTGTTCGTATCTGATTTAAACGCTGTGCGCCCGGTTGGATCTCAGGATTGACGGTAAAATGCCCTAATGGTGATAAACCGTAATGTTTCTCAAAGTAGCTATAAGCGTCGTGAAAAACGAAGTAACCCTTATTCCGCACCGGCGCGAGCTGCGCGCCAATGTGTTTGTCGGTATCCGCTAATTCTGCCTCGAACTGCTGCAGGTTTGCGTCTAGTTTGGCCTTGCTTTGCGGCATAAGTTCCAATAATTTCCCATGGATTGCAACCGCTGATTGCCTTGCTATCTCTGGGGACATCCACAAATGCATATTAAACTCACCGTGATGGTGATGTTCATCAGACACGTCTTGTTGACCAGACTTTACTGATTCCTTACTCAACTCTGCATCATGTTCGTGCTCGTCATCATCGATACCACGAATCAAAAGTGGCTTAACCCCTGCAATATCAGCAATTTCGAGGTTTTTATTTGCCGGAAGTTCCGCGGCCGATTTAGTCAGGAACGCCTCCATTTCAGGGCCAACCCAAACCACTAAGTCCGCGTTTTTTATACGTTTTACATCTGAAGGGCGTAGTGCATAATCATGCTCAGAAGCACCATCCGGCAAAAGCACTTCAACCGGCGTGACACCATCGGCGATCGCAGCGGCAATGAATCCAATGGGTTTAATCGAAGCAACAACCGCAGCCGATGCTGGCAGAGCAAAAGAAGCAGCCATTGCTGCCGCAGGAAGGGTAAAAGCAAGGTGCTTTTTAATGTGTAACATAATGCGTCATTCCATCGTGACCAGGTGATGGAATGTGATATTATAACATCCGAAATTCTGTGCAACCTGTAAATATCATGCCTTCACTTGTTACGCTCGAAAACATCTCTGTGAAATTCGCTCAGCGTCCGGTACTTGCGGGTATCAGCCTCAAACTGGAGCCGGGAAGAATTTTAACGTTACTTGGCCCTAACGGTGCCGGGAAATCGACCCTGGTGCGCGTCGTGCTGGGTCTGCTGACGCCCGATAGCGGCGAAGTGAAACGCGACGCCAATTTACGTATTGGTTATGTGCCGCAAAAGCTGCATATCGACCCTACCCTGCCGATTAGCGTCGAACGCTTTATGCGTTTATCGCGTGGCAGTCGCGCCGATGCCATCCTGCCAGCGTTGAAGCGCGTGCAGGCGGGCCATCTGTTGCACGCACCGTTGCAGAAATTATCCGGTGGTGAAACCCAACGTGTCCTGTTGGCCCGCGCGCTGCTCAGTGACCCGCAATTGTTGGTACTGGATGAACCGACACAAGGGGTGGATGTGAATGGTCAGGTCGCGCTGTATGACCTGATTGACCAACTGCGCCGCGAGCTTAACTGCGGTGTGCTGATGGTGTCGCACGATCTGCATCTGGTTATGGCAAAAACCGACGAAGTGCTGTGCCTGAATCATCATATCTGCTGTTCCGGCACCCCGGAGGCGGTATCGCAACACCCGGAATTCATCGCCATGTTTGGCCCGCGCGGTGCACAGCAACTGGCTATCTATCGTCACCATCATAATCATCGTCACGATTTACAGGGACGCATCGTTCTGCGCAAAGGAAACGGCCCGTCATGATTGAACTGTTATTACCTGGCTGGCTGGGTGGTGTGTTTCTGGCACTGGCCGCCGGTCCCCTCGGCGCTTTTGTCGTCTGGCGCCGTATGTCCTATTTTGGTGACACCCTGGCGCACGCGTCACTGCTTGGTGTGGCATTTGGCCTGCTGTTTAACGTTAACCCCTATTATGCGGTGATCGTGGTCACGGTCTGCCTCGCGTTGGGGCTGGTATGGCTGGAGCGGCGTCCTCATCTGGCAATTGATACCCTGCTGGGCATTATGGCGCACAGCGCGTTATCACTGGGCCTGGTGGTGGTCAGCCTGATGTCCGGGGTACGCGTGGATTTAATGGCGTATCTGTTCGGTGACCTGCTGGCAGTCACACCGCAGGATTTGTGGATGATGGGCGGGGGTGTGGCGATTGTGCTGGCGGTGATGGCGTGGCAGTGGCGTTCTTTGCTGTCAATGACCATCAGCCCGGAGCTGGCGCAGGTCGACGGTGTCAATATTCAACGCACACGTCTGATGTTGATGCTGGTCACCGCGCTGACCATTGGCGTGGCGATGAAATTTGTCGGTGCGCTGATTATTACCTCATTGCTGATCATCCCGGCGGCCACCGCACGCCGCTTTTCCCGTTCGCCTGAGCAGATGGCGGGGTTTGCGGTAATCATCGGTATTCTCGCGGTGACCGGCGGCTTAAGCTTTTCAGCGTTGTACGACACGCCAGCCGGTCCTTCGGTGGTGCTCTGCGCAGCCGTGCTGTTTATCATCAGCATGGCAAAAAAACCGGCGTCCTGACGCCGGTTTACTCTTCGCGCGAAATGCCGAAGTGACGATACGCATGCTGCGTTGCCATACGGCCACGCGGCGTGCGTTGAATGAACCCTTGTTGGATCAGGAAGGGTTCAATCACATCCTCAATGGTTTCACGCTCTTCACCGATGGCAGCAGCCAGGTTATCCAGCCCCACCGGCCCGCCCATAAACTTATCGATAATCGCCAGCAACAGCTTGCGATCCATATAGTCAAAACCCTGGCTGTCGACATTCAGCATATCCAGCGCGCTGGCGGAAACGTCCCCACTCATGTTGCCATTGGCGCGTACTTCGGCAAAGTCACGCACACGGCGCAGCAGACGGTTCGCAATACGTGGTGTACCGCGTGAACGACGGGCGATTTCCAGCGCGCCTTCCTCACTTAATGTCAGGCCAAGACAGGCAGCGCTACGACCCACAATATGTTGCAGGTCAGCCACGTTGTAGAACTCAAGGCGCTGAACAATGCCAAAGCGATCGCGCAGCGGCGAGGTCAATGAACCCGCACGCGTTGTGGCACCAATCAGGGTAAAGGGAGGGAGATCCAGCTTGATCGAGCGCGCCGCCGGGCCTTCGCCAATCATAATATCCAGCTGGTAATCTTCCATCGCCGGATAAAGGACCTCTTCCACCACCGGTGACAGGCGATGGATCTCATCGATGAACAGCACATCATGCGGTTCAAGGTTGGTCAGCATCGCCGCCAGATCCCCTGCTTTCTCCAGCACCGGCCCCGAAGTGGTGCGCAGATTGACACCCATTTCATTGGCGACAATGTTTGCCAGCGTGGTTTTGCCGAGGCCCGGGGGACCAAAAATTAACAGATGATCGAGCGCATCACCGCGCAACTGCGCAGCCTTGATGAAGATCTCCATCTGTTCACGCACCTGTGGCTGACCGACATATTCTGCCAGCAGCTTAGGACGGATGGCGCGGTCAAGACTCTCTTCTTCGTTGACACTGCCGGCCGAGACCAGGCGATCGGCTTCAATCATGCATTACCTCAAATGGCTGCGCGCAGGGCTTCACGGATCAGGGTTTCACAATCCGCATCGGGTCGGCCAATTTTGCTGACCATACGGCTGGCTTCCTGCGGTTTATACCCCAGCGCTACCAGCGCCGCAACCGCTTCTGCTTCGGCGTCGTTGTTCTCTGGTGCCGCAGATGGCGTGGTCAGGGTAAAGGCGTTATCACCACCAAACAGGTCGCCATGCATCCCTTTGAAGCGGTCTTTCATCTCGACCACCAGACGCTCGGCGGTTTTTTTCCCGACGCCAGGGAGTTTCACCAGCACCGCAATCTCTTCTTTTTCCACGGCGGTAACGAACTGCTGAGCCGACATGCCGGAGAGGATCGCCAGTGCCAGTTTTGGCCCCACGCCGTTGACCTTAATCAGCTCGCGGAATAGCGCCCGCTCCTGCTTGCTGTTGAAGCCGAACAGCAGTTGCGCATCTTCACGCACCACAAACTGGGTGAAGATGATGGCTTCCTGATTGAGTTCAGGCAGCTCATAGAAGCAGGTCATTGGCATATGCACTTCGTAACCGACACCGTGCGCCTCAATCAACACCAGCGGCGGCTGTTTTTCCAGAATATTGCCTCGTAGACGACCAATCACCTGAACGCTTCCTTATTTGTATGAACCCGTATGGCGGCTATTTATAACATAAAAAAGGCTGGATGAATATCCAGCCTGATGGGGGTGTTCGTTAGCCCGACCGCAGCCTGCCGCGCGTCAGCACCAGTTTGCTGTCACTCATCCGTGCGGCATTCTGGCTGACGTGGCAGTGAGTGATGGCAATCGCCAACGCATCGGCCGCATCGCCCTGGGGATTCGCCGGTAACTTCAGCAAGGTTCGCACCATGTGCTGCACCTGGCTTTTCTCCGCGCTACCGATGCCGGTAACCGTCTGCTTCACCTGGCGCGCCGCGTATTCAAACACCGGCAAATCGAGATTCACCGCGGCAACGATCGCCGCACCACGAGCCTGTCCCAGCTTGAGCGCAGAATCCGCGTTTTTCGCCATAAACACCTGTTCGATGGCAAAAAAGTCCGGGGAAAATTGGGTGATGATTTCGCTGACGCCAGCGTAAATCAGTTTGAGACGGGAAGGCAGGTCGGTCACGTTGGTGCGGATACAGCCGCTGCCCAGGTAACTGAGCTGGCGGCCGGTCTGACGAATAACACCGTAACCGGTGACGCGCGAGCCGGGATCGATCCCGAGAATTATTGCCATAGCGCGCCTCCGGCAGGTTGCGGTTGAGAAAACGCCATTACAGCGTTTCCGCCACCTCATCAGAAATTTCACCATTATGGTAAACTTCCTGCACGTCGTCACAATCTTCCAGCATATCAATCAGACGCAGCAGTTTTGGTGCGGTTTCCGCATCCAGATCGGCTTTGGTCGATGGGATCATGGTGACTTCAGCTTCATCGGCTTTCAGGCCAGCGGCTTCCAGCGCATCGCGCACTGCGCCCAACTGTTCCCAGGCGGTGAAGACATCAATCGCACCATCATCGTAGCTCACGACATCTTCCGCACCAGCTTCCAGCGCAGCTTCCATCAGGGTATCTTCATCCTGGCCCGGAGCAAACGAAATCACGCCTTTTTTGCTGAACAGGTAGGAAACGGAGCCGTCTGTGCCGAGGTTGCCACCCGTTTTGGTGAAGGCATGACGCACTTCGCCCACGGTACGGTTACGGTTGTCACTCAGACACTCAACCATGACCGCTGAACCACCCGGACCGTAGCCTTCATAGATGATGGTTTCCATGTTGGAATCATCTTCACCACCCACGCCACGCGCGATTGCACGGTTCATGGTGTCACGGGTCATGTTGTTGGACAGGGCTTTGTCCATTGCAGCACGCAGGCGCGGGTTAGAACCGGCATCGCCACCACCCAGTTTCGCGGCAGTGACCAGCTCACGAATGATTTTGGTGAAGATTTTACCGCGCTTTGCATCCTGAGCAGCCTTACGGTGCTTGGTGTTTGCCCATTTACTATGTCCGGCCATTTCTCATCTCTCGTCTATTGCACGGGCTATCTTGCTGGCGGTGTACAACCTCGCTGCGCCGATAACGCCCGTTTGTTTAAGTCTGCAATGCAGTTAAACCGCATCGAATAAATAAAAATCTTAAAGAATTTGCCGCCGGAAAAACGCGCGGCGGCTGGCATTCAGATAAATTCTTCAATTGCCTGGCGGTTACTCCAGGACTTGGTCAGGGCTGCCGCATCCGCGGGAGCCAGCCAGCGCGCGGCAAGGTGTTCGCTGAGGATCACCTCGCGCTCGGCGGGCAGTGCCAACCTGAACCAGTGCTCGCGGTTGTGGGTGGTACCCGGGGCGTAGCGGTGGCGATAATGCGGGAAGATCTCAAATTCGATCTGTTTGTGGCAATCCACCAGCGCCAGCTGTTCATTCACCACATCAATCGCCAGTTCTTCCTGCACTTCACGCTGAGCGGCCTGAAGCGGGGTTTCCCCGGCTTCGAGGCTGCCGGTGACCGATTGCCAGAAGCTGTCGTCATCACGGCGTTGCAGCATCAACACCCGGCCCGAGTCCTGAGCAAAAATCACCACCAGAACCGAAACCGGATGCTTATAACCCATTATTTATTCTCGAGCTTGTCTTTCTTCGGTGCCAGCTGAATCCCCAGATCCGCCAGCGCGGCCGGGTTGGCTTCGCTTGGCGCTTCGGTCATCAGACAGGCCGCCGCAGTTGTTTTCGGGAAGGCGATAACATCACGAATGTTGTCAGTGCCGGTCAGCAGCATGGTGACGCGGTCCAGACCGAAGGCCAGACCCGCATGCGGTGGCGTACCATATTTCAGTGCATCCAGCAGGAAGCCGAACTTCTCGCGCTGTTCTTCTTCAGCAATGCCGAGAATGCTGAACACCGCCTGCTGCATGTTGCCATTGTGGATACGTACCGAACCGCCGCCCACTTCATAACCGTTGATCACCATATCGTAAGCGTTGGCGATTGCCTGCTCCGGGTTAGCCGCCAGCTCTGATGCCGTCATCTCTTTCGGCGAAGTGAACGGATGGTGCATCGCCGCCAGACCGCCTTCGTCATCCGCTTCGAACATCGGGAAGTCGATCACCCACAGCGGTGCCCAGGCTTTGTCATTGGTGATTTGCAGGTCGCGCCCCACTTTCAGACGCAGCGCACCCAGCGCATCTGACACCACTTTGGCGCGGTCAGCACCAAAGAAGATCACATCGCCATCCTGCGCACCGGTACGCTCCAGGATCGCGGCCACAATCTCAGGACTCAGGAACTTCGCAACCGGGCTTTGAACCCCTTCGAAGCCTTTCGCCAGCTCGTTGACCTTCATCCACGCCAGACCTTTCGCGCCGTAGATCTCAACGAACTTACCGTATTCATCAATCTGTTTACGGCTCAGGGTCGCACCACCCGGAACACGCAACGCTGCCACACGGCCTTTCACGTCGTTCGCCGGGCCAGAGAACACCTGGAACTCAACGTTTTTCAGCAGATCAGCAACATCTACCAGTTCCATCGGGTTGCGCAGGTCTGGCTTATCAGAACCGTAACGACGCATCGCTTCCGCGAAGGTCATCTGCGGGAAGCTACCGAGATCAACACCTTTGATATCCAACCACAGTTCACGGATCAGACGTTCCATCACTTCACGCACCTGCTCGGCGGTCATGAAGGAGGTTTCAACGTCGATCTGGGTGAATTCAGGCTGGCGGTCAGCGCGCAGGTCTTCGTCGCGGAAGCATTTGACGATCTGATAGTAACGGTCAAAACCGGACATCATCAGCAGCTGCTTGAACAGCTGCGGAGACTGCGGCAGCGCATAGAATTTACCTTTATGCACGCGGCTCGGTACCAGGTAATCACGCGCGCCTTCCGGTGTGGCTTTGGTCAGCATCGGGGTTTCGATATCGAGAAAACCTTCGCTATCCATAAAGCGACGCACGAAGCTGGTGATTTTCGCGCGAGTTTTCAGACGCTGCGCCATTTCCGGACGACGCAGGTCGAGGTAACGGTATTTTAAGCGTGCTTCTTCGCTGTTGACCTGGTTGGAGTCCAACGGCAGCGGCTCAGCACGGTTAATGATGTTCAGGTCGTGGGCAAAGATTTCAATCTCGCCGGTTGCCATGTCGCTGTTTTTGTTCTTCTCATCACGCGCACGCACGGTGCCGGTAATCTGAATACAGAATTCGTTACGCAGCTCAGACGCCAGCTGAAAAGCCTCCTGGCGATCGGGATCGAAGAACACCTGCACGATGCCTTCACGATCGCGCATATCGATAAAAATCAGGCTACCCAGATCGCGACGGCGGTTTACCCAGCCGCAAAGAGTGACTTGCTGACCCACATGAGACAGATTGAGCTGTCCGCAATATTCTGTACGCATAACGTATCCTTTTAACTTCGCCGCTGCTGCTGACAACATCAGGCCGCGTAACCTTCTGAGATGCTGCCGCAAAAAAGGCGGCTATTATAATGGAAAAAGCCAGACAGGATAAGTAGAGCCGCGCCAAAGCCAGCAAAACATCTGCTTTTGTCACAGCTTGTTATCCCACGGTTGCGAAAACCGGTTAACCTGTGGCGGATTTTACCGCCTGGAGATCATTTTTGACGCTACGTATTGGTTTGCCGCAGTGGCAGCATCCACACTGGAAACAATTTGGCCTGGAGACGCTGGCGGATTACGCGCAGTTATTCGATTGTGTCGAAGGCAACACCACCCTCTACGCCCTGCCGAAGCCGGAAGTCGTCCAGCGCTGGTACGATATGACCCACGATGATTTCCGCTTCTGCTTTAAATTTCCCGCCAGCATTAGCCACCAGGCTGCACTGCGTCAGTGCGATGACTTGCTGGCCGAGTTTTTCCGCCTACTGGACCCGTTAGCCAACCGCATAGGCCAATATTGGCTACAACTGCCCGCCACCTTTGCTCCGGCACAGCTGCATGACCTGTGGCAATTTCTGGATATCCTGCCACGCCGCTTCAGCTATGGCGTGGAAGTGCGCCACGCGGCGTTCTTCGCCAAAGGGGAAGCCGAGCGCGCCCTGAATCGCGGCCTGCAACAGCGTGGGGTAAATCGGGTGATCCTCGATAGCCGCCCGGTGCATGCTTCACAATCGCAAACTGCCGCCGCCATTGAAGCACGCAGAAAGAAGCCGCGCGTACCACCGCATGCTGTGCGCACCGGACAGCAACCGATGGTCCGTTTTATCGGGAGCGATAGCGTGACCGAAAGCCTGCCGCTGTTTCAACCGTGGCAGAGTAAGCTGGCGGAATGGCAGATGGAGAGCGATCCACTGCTGTTTATCCATACCCCGGATATGGGCGAGGTTTTCCCGCTGATTCAGGCATTGTGGCCACAGTTGCAGCAACTGGAACCGTGTCTGCCCGCCCTGCCCGTCTGGCCGCAGCAATCGAGCCTGTTCTGATCGCGCAGGCTACACTCATGGGAAACGGGTGCAGCCTGCGGCAGTTTCTGCCAGAATAGCGCCCTTTCCGTTTTCTCTCCGGATATTTCATTATGTCTGACCGCGATACGCTATTTTCCGCGCCCATTAATAAATTGGGTGACTGGACCTTTGACGAGCGCGTGGCTGAAGTCTTTCCTGATATGGTTCAGCGCTCGATCCCTGGTTATTCCAACATCATTTCGATGATTGGCATGCTGGCAGAACGCTTTGTCCAGCCCAACAGCCAGGTCTACGATCTCGGCTGCTCGCTGGGTGCGGCGACGCTTTCGGTGCGCCGCAATATCCATGTGCCGGGTTGCCAGATCATTGCTGTCGATAATTCACCGGCGATGGTGGAGCGCTGCCGTCGTCATATCGACGCTTTCCGTGCCGATACGCCGGTTCAGGTGTTAGAAGCGGATATCCGCGATATTCCGATCGAAAACGCCTCCCTGGTGGTGTTGAACTTTACGTTGCAATTCCTCGAACCCGATGCACGCGTGCTGCTGCTGGAGAAAATCGCTCAGGGGCTGAACCCGGGCGGCGCGCTGGTGCTGTCTGAGAAATTCAGCTTTGAAGATGCTGAAGTCGGCGAGTTGCTGTTTAACATGCATCACGACTTTAAGCGGGCCAATGGCTACAGCGAGCTGGAGATCAGCCAAAAGCGCAGCATGCTGGAAAACGTGATGTTGACCGACAGCGTAGAAACCCATAAGGCCCGCCTGAAACAGGCCGGTTTTGGTCACGCAGAGTTGTGGTTCCAGTGCTTTAACTTTGGCTCACTGGTGGCGTTGAAATGATTGATTTTGGCAGGTTCTATCAACAAATCGCGACCGGCCCGCTCGCCAGTTGGCTGGAAATGTTACCGGCACAGGTTGCGGCCTGGCAGCGTGAAAATTTGCACGGCCACTTTCGCAACTGGGAAAAGTCGGTTGAACACCTTCCGGCGCTGGTGCCGCAGAAACTTGATTTACTCCACAGCGTCAGTGCCCAGCAGGATGATTTAACCGAGCGTCAGCGCGCCGGGATTGAGAAACTGCTGCGTAATTTGATGCCGTGGCGCAAAGGGCCGTTTTCCCTGTACGGCACCGAGATCGACACCGAATGGCGTTCGGACTGGAAGTGGCAGCGCGTGTTGCCGCATATCTCGCCGCTGGCGGGCCGTACCGTGCTGGATGTCGGCTGCGGTAGCGGTTATCACATGTGGCGCATGGTCGGTGCGGGCGCGCAGTTGGTGGTGGGCATCGACCCGATGCAGTTGTTCCTCTGTCAGTTCGAAGCGGTGCGTAAACTGTTGGGCGACGATCGCCGCGCGCATCTGCTGCCGCTCGGCATTGAGCAGCTCCCGGCGCTACAGGCGTTCGATACCGTGTTTTCGATGGGCGTGTTGTATCACCGCCGTTCACCGCTGGACCATCTGCTGCAACTGAAAAATCAGTTAGTCAGCGAGGGGGAGTTGGTGCTGGAAACGCTGGTGATTGAAGGTGATGAGAACGCGGTGCTGGTGCCCGGTGAACGTTATGCGCAGATGCGTAACGTTTACTTTATTCCGTCTGCCGCTGCACTGAAAAGCTGGCTGGAGAAGTGTGGCTTTGTGGATGTGCGCATTGCTGATTACGCTATCACCTCGGTGGAGGAGCAGCGTCGCACCGACTGGATGACCAGTGAGTCACTGGCCGAATTCCTGGATCCGCACGACAGCAGTAAAACGGTAGAAGGTTACCCGGCTCCGCTGCGCGCGGTGCTGATAGCCCGCAAACCGTAAGCCTTAACGCCGCGACAGCGCCAGCTTCGCGGCGAACCCGATAAACACGCAACCGGTCAGTCGGTCCATCACTTTAATTACCGCCGGACGGCGCAGATGCGCAGCAAAGTAGTGGCTACCGCCAATCAGCACGGCATTCCACACCAGGCCAATCGCCATATGGGTCAGCGCCATCAAGGTACACCACAACGGCACGGAAGCGCCGGCTGGAATAAACTGCGGCAGAAAAGTGACATAAAACACCCCCACTTTCGGGTTCAGCATATTACCGAGTAAACCGCGTACGAAGCAGGCGAAAAAGCCTTGCTCTTTGGTGGCGCTGGGCTGCCCCTCCAGCGCCTGGGTGCGCGGATTCAGCAGCAACTTCACCCCGAGCCACAGCAGATATACCGCCCCGATCCATTTCAGCAGGTTATACGCCATCTCGGACGCCAGCAGTAACGCGCCCAACCCCAGCCCCACCATCACGCCCCAGGCCAGACAACCTAATGTCACGCCAAACGCGGTGGCGGAAGCACGTTGCCAGCCCTGAGCTGCTGCAGTACGCAGCACCAGTGCCGTATCGAAACCCGGTGTTAAGGTGAGGATGGTGATGGCAAACAGAAATGAAATCAGTAACGTCATGGCCGACTCCCGGTGAATTGGCCTACATCTTAACGCTGTGCCTGCGTGAACACGATAGTTACCTTCCGTGATTAATTGAGAATGATTCTCAACTTGCCACCAAAGGTTAAATTACCGTCAGGCTTCTGTGTCAGTGTGGTGCCAGTCTCTTTTCTAACCCAAAGGAGTTATGGCTATGAGCAAATTTATTTTCTCTTCACCACGGAAGTATGTACAAGGCGCTGGCGTGCTGGATGAACTGGGGTCATATATCGCCGAGCTGGGTCATCACGCGTTTCTGGTGGCCGATGATATTGTCTGGCAGCTGATTGGCGAGCGTACCCAGCAGACCTTAAAAGCTGCCAGCGTCGAGTTCAGCCGCCAGGCGTTTAAGGGTGAGGCGTCCAGCAATGAGATCAACCGTCTGACGCAACTGGCACAGTCTCAGGGCAGTAACGTGATTGTCGGGCTGGGCGGCGGTAAGACGCTGGATACGGTAAAAGCGGTGGCCGATGAACTGAAGCTGCCGGTCGCCATCGTCCCGACGGTCGCGTCAACCGATGCGCCTTGTAGCGCGCTTTCGGTGATCTACTCCGATAGCGGCGTGTTTGAAAGCTATCGCTTCTACAGCAAAAACCCGGATCTGGTACTGGTGGATACCGCCGTCTGTGCCGCTGCACCGGCGCGCCTGTTCGCCTCGGGTATTGCTGATGGTCTTGCCACCTGGGTTGAAGCCCAGGCGGTGCTCCGTTCGCATGCCAAATCAATGGTCAATGGCGATCCCACTATCGCCGGTCTGGCGATCGCCCGCGCCTGTGAAGAAACGTTGCTGACCTGGGGTTTCAGTGCCTGGACCGCCGTGTCGGAGAAACGCGTGACGCCTGCGGTGGAAGCGGTGGTGGAAGCCAATACCCTGCTCTCTGGCCTGGGTTTCGAAAATGCCGGACTGGCGGGCGCGCACGCCATTCATAATGGCTTTACCGCCATTGATGGCGATATCCATCATCTGACGCACGGCGAGAAAGTGGCTTATGGCACGCTGACGCAGATGGTGCTGGAGCAGCGCCCGGATGAGGAAATTGCCCGCTATATCCGTTTCTATCGCTCGATCAACATGCCTACCACCCTGAAAGAGGTGCATCTGGAGAGTGAAAGCTGGGAGAATCTGGTGCGGGTCGGCGCGCTGGCGAACAGTGACGGTGATACGCTCAAAAACCTCAATCCACATCTCTCACCGGAAGATATTGCTAACGCCATTCTGGCGGTCGATGCGTTCAGCAAAACGGTGAAATAAGTTATTGCGTAGCGGCGCGATTTATCGCGCGGATTATTCCTGCATCGTGCACGAAATTGCGCGATAAATCGCGCCGCTACGTTCAGGTGCAATTACTGCTCTTCCGTTGGCTTATCCCAATACTGATATTTATATGCCGAACTCAGGTGGCGCTCGATAGTCCCTTTCTCAAACACTTCCGTTTCATGCAAATAACTTAGCGTGCAGTTGCCGACCTCGTCCCATAGCTGACATTCATCAACAGAACGGATGGTGCTGACGGGTGTGCTGGCCGTGCCGTTCAGACGTAGCTCACGCCATTGGTTATCGTAGGTGTAGGTATCTTTGCTGCGTGCGCTGGTGGCGCTGGTCACCAGACCTTGTGGATTCCAGTTGTAGACACTCTCGCCGTTGGTCAGCTCATCGCTGCCGCGCGCGATACTGCGCTCCAGCCGAAAGTGTTTGTCATAGCGATAGGTGGTATCGGTGAAGCCATCTTTGCCCATGCTGGTAAATTTATCCGACGAGCTGATGATGTTTCCGCGCTGTCCCATCTGCCAGTTGATGGTACCCTGCCGGTTATCTACCACCACTTCTTTACCTTCTTTCAGCACCTTGACCAGATAAGCATATTCAGCGACCCAGCCGCCCTGCACCCGTGCGATATGTTGCTCCATGCTGAGGACGACATTGCTTTCACTTTTATCGTAAGTGATATCTGCCACCATCAAATCACCGCAGGGATCAAACTGCCCCAGAATCCGTTTTTGTGAATCCACATCTTTGCCAAACTCACCGGCAATAACCTGACGTACCGCGCCCTTGGCATTGCCACCCAGCATGATCCAGTTGTTGCTATTGGTGATATTTTTGCTCAGCGGTGGGCATTGCGTGCTGACGGCCAGCGCAGCGCCACTGAGCGGAAAAAGCAGCAGTAAAACGGCACAAGAGATGGATTTCATGATGGTTATCCGTGAATAGCCTTAACGTCAATGTAAGCATCTTTTTCCATGATGCGCTATGGCCTGGTTAAAAGTTGCTATTGCCGTGGAAGGGAAAGACCGCCGCCAGTGCGTATTGATTAACTGTTTGAAATTGAATGATGTGCGGTGCCGGGTGCCTCCCGGTGAGCCGGATAAGCCCCAATCCCGGCCCGCATGACACGTCAGAAACCTTGGCTTTGCCCCTCCGCACAGGGGGATTCACCGCATAACGGCCAAATTACGCAGCGCAAAAGTTTATTTATACTTTGATTTAATTACTTAACCCCAGTCTCACCACGGAAATATCACTTTCGTGATCGATGTTGCATTTAATCCAGCATCCCAATGCAGAACCCTTCTGAATAAAGTCAAGCCTGATTAAGCCTCTATAGTTTGGTTAATCATAAGATTACTCTCAAGGACGATCTTCTAAACTCCCCAAGGCAATCTTAATAAAACGAGTAGTACCCTACCTTACCTGACTCGATACTAAGGGGTTGAGCATGATTCAATCAGCAAGTGATATCCAGAAGCGCAGCGACGAAAAACGGGGTGTCAAACCTAAAACCTATAAACTGCCGTTGCAAACCATCGATCGTATCGAGTTGCTGGCAAGTGATACCGGGGTGTCGCAGGCGGCTATCATTGCCACGGCCATTGATATTTATGAGCAGTCGTTAAAGCGCGTTTGATAAAAAGAACCCCAGCAAGAAGACTGGGGTTTGGTACTTGCAAACATCACGTCAGGCTATCGGCGTGCTGTGCGGCAAAAATGGTACGATGTCAGGCGACCCGGATGCTGTTCATTTGCATCATGCTTTTCATGGCTTCAACCACATCACCATCAACGCAATAGCGGCTGAATTCATCGTTTTCCGCTTCTGAACACATCGATACACCCGCTTTACGGTAGCGCATCGGAGAAGCAACTAAGCGGCTGGCCGAGCTGTGAACCTCCTGCAAACCACTATCGAGAAACTTTTGCAGGTTGCTTAAACGGACGCCAGCCCCTGCCATAATAATTGGACCGCTACTCTGTTCATTAAGTTCCCGTAATAATGGAATTCCGGTTTCCGCACTTTGCTGCTGGCCCGAAGTCAGTATCCGCGCGATACCCAGATCAGTTAACACTTCAAGCGCGCGTTTCGGGCTGTGGCACAAATCAAAGGCGCGATGGAAGGTCACCGCCATCCCATCGCACAGCGCCATAATCTGCCGCATCCGGGCGATATCCACATGGGCATCTTCGTCCAGCATACCAATCACCAGCCCAGGGAAACCCAGCTCGCGTATCAGCGCCACATCCGACTTCATGGTTTCAAACTCACGGTCGGTGTAGCAAAAATCGCCGCCGCGTGGCCGAACAATCGGATGGACCGGAATGGTAATTTCTCGTCGTACGGCTTCCAGCACCCCTGCGGATGGGGTTAACCCGCCTTCGCGTGGCGCGCTGCACAGCTCCAGACGGTCAGCACCGGACAGCTGCGCAGTCATTGCACAGTCGATGCCGTAGCAGCATATTTCCAGTTTCGTCATACTTTTCTCCTTTACATGACAGCTGGCTCGGGAAGATTGCTTAAGTTAGTCTGCTCATTGGAGACAGTTTACGTGGAAAACTCACTATGGCATTCAATTTTGACCAATGGATAGACCGTCGTCACAGCGATAGTTTGAAATGGCACAAATATGGCGATCAGGATGTACTGCCACTCTGGGTTGCGGATACCGATTTTCGCTCCCCTGAATGCGTTATTGAAGCGATAAAGCAGCGCGCTGAGCATGGGGTTTTTGGTTATGGCGACACCCCCAGCGGTTTGATAGATATCACAATATCCCGCCTTGAGCAGCGTTATGGCTGGCGCATTCAACCGGAGTGGATTGTCTTGCTGCCAGGCGTGGTATGCGGCCTCAATCTTTCGGTCCGTGCATTTACCGACTCCGAACAAAGCACGGTCGCACCGGCACCCATTTATCCACCGTTTCGCGCGGCGGCGAAACTGGCTGAACGCGCGCAGATCAGTCTGCCGTTGCGATTAGAAGGTCAGCGCTGGCTTATGGATTTACACACTGCCCCTGAAAGATTGCAGGGCAATGAACGTTTATTGATGCTGTGTAATCCGCAAAATCCCGGCGGCACGGTCTATCGCCGTTCAGAACTGCTGGCACAACTGGCTTTTGCCCAACAGCACGATTTGATTGTCTGCTCCGATGAAATTCATTGTGATTTGCTTCTCACTCCAGGCGTGGAGCATATTCCCTTTGCCACCTTAAGCGAGGATGCAGCCCAGCGCAGCATTACGCTGATTTCCCCTTCAAAAACCTTCAACATCGCGGGTCTTGGTGCCTCAATGGCGATCATCCCCAACCCGGAATTGCGCAAGCGCTTTAAACAAACACGTCAGGGGATTGTGCCCGGCGTGGATATCCTGGCATTGGTGGCCGCAGAAGCCGCATGGCGCGGCGGAGATGACTGGCTGGCGGCGCAGATCGCCTATCTGCGCGCCAACCGCGACCGGCTGGTTGAGCAGGTGAATGCGTTGCCGGGACTGAGTATGGTCGCGCCCGAAGCGACTTATCTTGGCTGGATCGATGCCAGCGGGCTGGGTGTCGATAACCCGACGGGTTATTTCGAACAGCACGGTCTGGGGTTCTCGCCAGGGCACGATTTTGGTGATGGCCGCTTCGTGCGCTTTAATTTCGGCTGTACCCGCGCCACGCTGGAGGAAGCGATCGCGCGGCTGCAACGGGCGATCGCTGCACGGCGCTAGTCTTGCTCGCTGGCGACGATCTCTTCCAGTCGCCACGGATGAAATTTGATGGTTGTTTGCCCATCCGTGACCGCCAGGGTCGGATTGGGCAGACGCTCCTTTTCGCCCTGCGGGGCGCTGGTTTTGAAGGAGATGCCAGGCTGCGTCAATGCCTCATCGGCCAGCAGCGCCATCGCCCGCATGCCCAGCGTGTCCGGTTCACCACGCAGCACAATTTCCACATGTTCCCAGCCCTCGTGGCGATAAAGTTTTTCCCCCGGCCACGGCAACTCAATCACATCGATCTGCCATCCCGCCAGTTGCAGCGGCTGATGCAGTTTGAACAAACAAATCGGACGACCATTGATCATCGCTTCAGAGAACTGGCTACCGATTTGCAGCAAACCTTGCTTCCAGCGCTCCGCTGTCGCGTATTGATGGCAACGAACGGCCACATGATCGGCGTCGTGTTCATTCAGTTGCAGACCTAAACGTTCAGCAAATTGCTGCAATGCCTGTTCAAAGCGCAGCAGGTCTTGTTCCAAATCCTTCAGTTCTGAAGGAAAAATCATCGTCATGCGTCAATTACTCCGCTATCAGTTTAAATATTTTAATCAATCCAGCACATTGCTTTTCCAGAGCTTCTGACGGCAAAATAGTCGGAATCCTCTGATTTAGCCGCAAAATCCCCGAAAAACCGTATAAAAGTGCCTTTGAATTAGGATTAATCGCAGGCACAGGTCCAGTTGTTACTTTATGAAAGTACCTTAACGACATGTTTAATATAACAATAATTAATACAATGAGATAAGTCTTATTTAGCCTGCGAACAATTGCAGCCTGAAATCCTTTCTTATAAATTTGTGGCTACACAAATTAAAGGAATGGCCCTATGTCTATGCTCATTGTTGTCGCGGTCCTGATTGCATTGATGGGATTTGCTATTTCCCGCCACTGGAAGGTACGTGAAGACAAAAGCGTCAAAAATCCTCGTCGCTTTCAACGGCGCCGTTAATCGGCGCTGGAGTTTCCCTGCCTGATTCCGGCGTCTATCCGATAGCTGACGCACTCTAACATTTCACGTATACTTCCCCTCTTATTTTTTCCGTCCCGCCCGCCCAACAGCGCCTCTGCGGGATGACGACATCGGCTCGCACATGGCAGGCGAGCAATTTCAGCATATGAAGGTAACGCGGTGAATATTCAGGCTCTTCTTTCCGACAAAGTCGGTCAGGCAATGATCGCGGCAGGTGCGCCTGTCGATTGCGAACCACAGGTACGTCAGTCCGCTAAAGTGCAATTCGGCGACTACCAGGCGAACGGTATCATGGCCGTGGCGAAAAAGCTCGGTCAGGCACCGCGTCAGTTGGCTGAACAGGTGATCCAGCATCTCGATCTGCACGGCATTGCCAGCAAGGTTGAAATCGCCGGGCCGGGTTTTATCAACATTTTCCTTGATCACCAGTGGCTGGCTGACCAGGCCGCGCAGGCGCTGAACTTACCGCGTCTTGGCGTCAGCAACGTGGCGGCGCAAACCATTGTCGTCGACTATTCTGCCCCCAACGTCGCGAAAGAGATGCACGTCGGCCACGTCCGTTCCACCATCATCGGTGATGCTGCGGTGCGTACGCTGGAGTTCCTCGGCCATCATGTCATCCGCGCTAACCACGTTGGCGACTGGGGTACGCAGTTCGGCATGTTGATCGCTTATCTGGAGAAACAGCAGAGCGAGCATCATGAAGATATCGCGCTGGCCGACCTCGAAGCCTTTTATCGCGAAGCCAAACGCACCTATGACGAAGATGAAGCCTTCGCGGAACGTGCCCGTGGCTATGTGGTGAAATTGCAGGGTGGCGATGAGTATTGCCGTACCATGTGGAAGAAGCTGGTCGACATCACCATGAGTCAGAACCAGAAAGTTTATGACCGTCTGAACGTCACCCTGACGCGCAAAGATGTGATGGGTGAAAGCCTGTACAACGATATGCTGCCGGGCATCGTTGCTGATCTGAAAGAAAAAGGTCTGGCAGTGATCAGCGAAGGCGCAACCGTGGTGTTCCTTGATGAATTCAAAAACAAGGAAGGCGAACCTATGGGGGTCATCGTGCAGAAGAAAGATGGCGGTTACCTCTACACCACCACCGACATCGCCTGCGCGAAATACCGTTATGAAACCCTGCATGCTGACCGCGTGCTGTACTACATCGATTCACGTCAGCATCAGCACCTGCAACAAGCCTGGACCATCGTACGCAAAGCCGGTTATGTACCGGAATCGGTGCCGCTTGAACACCACGCGTTCGGCATGATGCTGGGCAAAGATGGCCGTCCGTTCAAAACCCGTAGCGGCGGCACCATCAAACTGGCCGACCTGCTGGATGAAGCGGTGGAACGCGCGCTGGCGTTGGTGAGCGAGAAAAACCCGGAAATGTCTGCCGACGAGTTACAGGCGCTGGCGGAAGTGGTAGGTATTGGTGCGGTGAAATATGCCGACCTGTCAAAAAGCCGCACCACCGATTACATTTTCGACTGGGATAATATGTTGGCCTTTGAAGGCAACACCGCGCCTTACATGCAGTATGCCTACACCCGCGTGCTGTCGGTGTTCCGCAAAGCCGGTATCGATGCCGACAGCCTGCAAGGCAACATCATTCTGTCTGAAGAGCGTGAAGCCCAACTGGCGACCCGACTGCTGCAATTCGAAGAAGTGATCACCCTGGTGGCACGCGATGGCACGCCGCATGTGATGTGTGCTTATCTTTACGATCTGGCTGGCCTGTTCTCTGGCTTCTATGAACATTGCCCGATTCTGGCGGCGGAAGATGAGCAGGTGCGCAACAGCCGTCTGCAACTGGCGGCGCTTACCGCGAAAACCCTCAAACAAGGTCTTGATACCCTGGGTATCAAAACCGTCGAGCGTATGTAATACGAAAAACCCGCCAACCGGCGGGTTTTTTATTGGCTACTGATAATTCACCGTCACTTCGCTGCTCACCACGCGCAAACCCGGTGGCATCGCTCCCCGGCCATTAAAACCAAACGCCAGATGCAGGGTTTCATCGGCAGCGACATGTGCCAGCCCGCGCGTGGTGCCGCTGGCGCCGTCCAGCAACACGCAACGCTGGTTGGCACACAGCCGGACCACCAGCCCTGACGGGGCGGGACGACTCAGCTTATAACGCCAACTTACCTGAGAGATAACGCCCTGCACCGGGCCAGCAGCGCGCAGCGGTGGCGAGCTTAGCCAGTTGCCACGCGCCCCGAGACTCGGTCCACTGGCGCTGGCATGCCATGCTCCCTCGGCAGCCACCGCCCACAAGGGCAGCAGCAGAAATAATCCCGGCCACGCACGGCGCATTTTATTTGCCTCCGATGGTGGCGGTCATACGGATCTGACGATTATCCGTCAGCTCCATATTGGAGAGCACCACCAGCTGAGGCAGATTGCGACGCAGGAAGCGTGCCAACAACGCACGTAGCGGATGGTTCACCAGCAGCACCGGCGGTGCTCCCAGCATCTCCTGACGTTGCAGCGCATCCTGCGCCTGATGCAACAGACGGTCAGCCAGACCCGGCTCCAGACCGCCACCGCCCTGCAACGCCTGCAACAGCAGACGTTCCAGCGTCGCATCCAGGCCAATCACCTGCACTTCGCCGTTACCCGGGAACCACTGCTGGGTGATCGCACGGCCCAGCGCCACACGCACCACGCTGGTCAGCTCCTGCGCATCAGTCTGCACCGGCGCATGCTCCGCCAGGGTTTCAATAATGGTACGCATATCGCGAATTGACACACGTTCGGTCAGCAAATTCTGCAACACCTTGTGCAGCGTGGTCAGGGTGATCACGCCCGGCACCAAATCTTCGGTCAGTTTCGGCATTTCCTGCGTGACACGATCCAACAGTTGCTGCGCTTCCTGACGACCAAACAGCTCGCTGGCGTATTGACCGATCAGATGATTCAAGTGTGTCGCCACCACGGTACTGGCTTCCACCACCGTGAAGCCCTGAATCTGTGCCTGTTCTTTCAGCGCGCTGTCGATCCAGATCGCGGCCAGACCAAAGGCCGGATCGACGGTGGCTTCACCCGGCAAGGTGCCTGCTGCGGTACCCGGGTTAATCGCCATCCAGCGTCCCGGATAGGCATCACCGCTGCCAATCTCTACCCCTTTCATCAGAATACGGTAGCGCGCAGGCGGCAGTTCCATATTGTCGCGAATATGCACCACCGGCGGCAGGAAACCGACCTCCTGCGCCACTTTTTTACGGATACTACGAATACGTCCCAGCAGCTCACCATTTTGCAGGTGATCGACCATCGGGATCAGACGATAGCCTACTTCCATCCCCAGCGAATCTTCCAACTGGACATCGGTCCAGGAGGCTTCCACTGTCGCCGGGGTTTCCTGATTTTTCACCACGCTGGACGCTTCTGGCTGTTTCTTCGGCTGCATCTGACGTCCACGCAGCCACCAGGCCAGTCCCAGCAACGCAGCGGTAAACAGCAGAAAGACAAAGTTCGGCATGCCCGGCACCAGGCCCAGCAGACCAATAACCCCGGCACTCAGCATCAGCACGCGCGGATTGTTAAACAGCTGCCCGACCATCTGCTCGCCCACATCCTGATCGGTGCTGACGCGCGTGACGATAACACCGGCGGCGGTAGAGATGACCAGCGCCGGGATCTGCGCCACCAGACCGTCACCGATGGTCAGCAGCGTATAGGTTTCCGCCGCGTGCCCCAGATCCAGACCATGCTGCACCACGCCCACCAGCAGACCACCGATGACGTTAATCACCATGATCATGATCCCGGCGATGGCATCACCACGCACAAACTTACTGGCACCGTCCATTGAACCGTAGAAGTCGGCTTCCTGCGTCACTTCTGCGCGACGCTTCTTCGCTTCATCTTCACGAATCAGACCGGCGTTGAGGTCGGCATCGATCGCCATCTGCTTACCCGGCATCCCATCGAGCACAAAACGCGCCCCGACTTCGGCGATACGTCCGGCACCTTTGGTGATGACCATAAAGTTGATGATCACCAGGATGATGAACACCACGATACCGATGGCGAAGTTGCCGCCGACCAGGAAGTGACCAAAGGCTTCAACCACGCGACCTGCGGCGGCCGCGCCAGTGTGACCATCCAGCAGGATGATACGGGTGGAGGCCACGTTCAACGCCAGGCGTAACAACGTAGAGAACAGCAGAATGGTGGGGAATGCGGCAAAATCCAGCGTGCGCTGGGTGAACATCGCCACCAGCAACACCATAATGGACAACGCAATATTGAAGGTGAACAGCAGGTCAAGGATGAACGCCGGTAAAGGCAGCACCATCATCGACAGAATCATCATGATCAGCACCGGACCGGCCAGTACCTGCCATTGCGTGTCTTTAAAATTGCCCGGTAACCGCAGCTTTTCGGCCAGATTAGCCATCGTTTCTGTTCTCTCCTGGAATGTCCATCTCTGCCGGGACCGACAGATTATGAGGTTTCTTCGGTATCAGGCCGCCTTCACGCTTCCAGCGTCGCAGCTGCCAGACCCACGCCAGCACTTCCGCTACCGCCGCATACAGCGCGCCGGGAATGAACTGACCAATTTCGGTATGGCGGTACAGCGCACGCGCCAACGGCGGTGCCTCAAGAATCGGGACGCGATGTTCCTTGCCCAGTTCACGAATTTTCAGCGCCACTTCTCCGGCACCTTTAGCAACCACCTTCGGGGCGCTCATCTTCTTGTCGTTATATTGCAGAGCCACGGAGTAGTGTGTCGGGTTGGTGACAATCACATCCGCCTTCGGGACGTCAGCCATCATGCGGCGGCGAGCCGCCGCGCGCATGGCCTGGCGAATACGCCCTTTGACGTGCGGATCGCCCTCCTGCTGTTTAAATTCATCGCGGATATCCTGGCGCGACATACGTAACTTTTTGAAGTAGCTGTACAACTGCCAGAAAACGTCAAATCCCACCATCGGGATCAAGCCAAGCATCACCAGCGCACAACAGATGGCAATCATGTTCATGCCATGTTCCAGCGCATTCATCGGGGATTCGCTGATTAAACGCAGCATCTCCGGCCAGTGCGACCAGATGTACCAACCCGCCACCGTACCCACTAACACCGCTTTCAGGATCGCCTTCAACAACTCCGCCCAGGTCTGCCCGGAAACCATGCGCTTCAGGCCGCTTAACGGGTTGAGTTTGGTGAAATCCGGACTGAGGGATTTGCCGCTGATCACAATGCCGCCCAGCAGCATGGGGGCCGCGATCGCCACCAGCACCAGTCCGGCCATCAGCGGCAGCACGGCCAGTACCGCCTGACCAATCAGACTGCTGATATGCGCCACGATCACCTTGTCATCGGTTACCATGCCATGATCAAAACGAAAACCGGTCGCCACCATCGAAGCCAGACGACGTGCGATGCTGGTGCCGCCCAGCCACAGAATCATGATGCCGGACAACATCATCAATAACGATGTCAGCTCGCGCGAACGCGGAATCTGCCCATCCTGCCGTGCTTTTTCAAGTCGGTGCGCTGTGGGCGATTCTGTTTTGTCCTCGTCGCTACTCTCGTCAGCCACGGCATACCTCTGCTGGCAGGAATTCTGAGCATAGAATGCCAAAAGGCGACGAAGCTAAAGCGTGGATTAAGGGGAGAAAACGTCAGTTTATTTAGCCATAAGGGAAATTGTCGCCAGCACAGATCTCGTCGCGGCGCGATTCATCGCGCGTCTTTTCCGGCACGATGCACGGAATTGCGCGATAAATCGCGCCGCTACGGGCTTATGTGAGTTTCAGTCGCCCGGATGCTGGCTTCTTGATAAAACCGCACCACCTCGCCCACCAGCAATAACGCCGGTGACTGAGGCTGTTCGCGTGCCACCGTCTCGCTTAGTTGAGTCAGCGTAGTGATCAGCACCCGCTGGTCAGCTCTGGTGCCGTTTTCAATGATGGCGACTGGGGTAGCCGCATCACGCCCCTGCGCCATTAACTGGCTGCTGATGCTACTGCTCCACTTCAGCCCCATGTAGAACACCAGCGTCTGGTTATCCGCTGCCAGACTTTTATCCTCCAGGCATGGCTCGCCGGATTTGCCGTGACCGGTGATCAGACGCAAGGATTGCGCGCAATCACGATGGGTGAGCGGAATGCCACTGGCAGCCGCGCAACCCGCCGCGGCCGTAATGCCGGGTACCACCTGACAAGCAATCCCCGCCTGCTGCAAAAATGCCATCTCTTCGCCACCCCGGCCAAAAATAAAGGGATCGCCCCCTTTGAGCCGCACCACGTTGCGTCCACTGCGCGCCAGATCCACCAACAACTGGTTAATCTGTCCCTGCTTTAATCCATGACTCCCCGGCTTTTTGCCGACGTCGATCGCCAGCGTTCCCGCCGGCACCTCTGCCATCACCTCATCACTCACCAGTCGGTCATACACCACCACATCGGCCACTTTAATCAACCGAAGCGCTTTCAACGTCAGCAACTCGACATCGCCCGGTCCTGCCCCCACCAGCCACACCACCCCATCCTGGCCGGTCGCGCCCTGTGGGTTGAACAGTTTATCCAGCGTCTCAATTGCCTGTGTCATGCGGACCTCCATTACTGCGCCACGGTGTGCGCCGCGATAAGTTGTTTCAGCTCCGGGATACAGGAGCCACAGTTGGTGCCACATTTCAGCGCCGCCCCGAGGGCGGCGGCTGTCTGGCAGCCTTGATCAATGGCACGGCGGATCGCCAGTTCGCCCACCCCGAAGCAGCTGCACAAGGTGCGACCCTGACTCTCCCCCTGTTCCGGCCGTCCACCCAGCAGCGCATGGCGCTGTTGCGCCGAGCCAGGCGGGAGGCTGAATGCCTGTGCCACAAAAGCGTGGTCGATTTCAGGTAGCCAGGGCGCAGCATAGAACGCCCGTTCCAGTACCCCATCGCGCCAGCCCAGCATATGTCGCTGCTGACCGGCGTGCGCCTGCTGCCATTCCAGCTCATCCATGCCGGGCTGCTGATGCAGCCATGCCGCCGGATCCCCCTGACCGGCCAATACGTAACGTTGCACACCGGACTGCGGCACGCGCGACCAATAATCCAGTTGCTGCGGATCACATCGCGCACGCTGCCACAGCCACCCCTGCCACTGCGGGCGCAGCGGTTGCAGGCGCACCGCGGTTTGCTTCAGCGCCGGTTGCCCGGACACCGGACAACTGCGCGCCGCCACCAGGCCATCGACATTGGCCTGGGCACTGAATTGACGCGTCCAGTGCATCGGGATAAACAGTTGGCCGCGTGTCAGGCCGTTGTCGATCATCACCCGTCCACACCACCAGCCTAATGTGGATTGCACCCGTGTCAGATCACCCTGCCCCAGCCCGTGAGCAGCGGCATCATGCGGATGGAGCAACACAAAAGGTTCGTCATAATGCTGCATCAAGCGTGTGACGTTACCGGTGCGTGTCATGGTGTGCCATTGATCGCGGATACGCCCGGTATTCATCAGGAGGGGATAGTGGCGTGCGGGTGCACTGAGGATCGGGATGCCCAATGGCAACAAGCGGGCTTTACCATCCGGATGATAAAAGTGGCGCGTGGCGAACAAGCGCGACGAGCCATGCGGTGCGGCGGCATTTACCGGCCATTGTACCGGCGTAAGTTGGTCATACTGCTCACGGCTTAAGGTCGCCAGCGCGCTGATATCAAACGCACGGCTACCGGCGTTTTCAAAACCTGATAACGCCGCATGTTCGACAAAGACTTCATGGGGATGCTGCCAGTCAAAGGCTGCGCCATAACCCAATCGCTGCGCCACCTGTGCCAGTAACCACCAGTCCGGTTTCGCCTCCCCGACAGGGGCGACAAAACTGCGCTGGCGCGAGATACGTCGTTCTGAATTGGTCACGGTACCGTTTTTTTCGCCCCAGGCCTGGGCAGGCAACAGCACATCGGCAAAGGCGCTGGTGTCGGTCACGGCACTGACCTCCGAGACGATCACCAACGGACAGCGCCGCAGCGCCTCGGCGACGCGGTTGCCCTCCGGCATCGACACCGCCGGATTGGTACCCATGATCCATACCGCTTTTACCTCGCCACGTTCAATCGCCCGGAACAGATCGACCGCCATCAAACCCGGCTGATGCGCTACACGATCGCTATGCCAAAAACGCCCAAGCCGATCAACCTCTTGCGGACTAAACCCCATATGCGCCGCTAACTGGTTAGCTAAACCGCCCACTTCACGCCCGCCCATCGCATTGGGTTGACCGGTCAACGAAAACGGCCCGCAGCCAGGTCGGCCAATTTTACCGCTCAGCAGATGAACGTTGAGGATAGCGTTGTTGTTGTCGCTTCCGGTTTGCGATTGGTTGATCCCCATACACCATAAGGTCAGGACTCGGGGTTGGGTGGTGAACAGCTGCCAGAAGGCGAGAATGTCAGCGTCTGCTAACTGGCAGGTATGGGCCACCGCCGCAAGATCCCAGTCAGCACAGGCCGCCAGCGTGCTATCCACGTTGGCAAGATGCGGCAACATTGTCTGATCGATCCCGCCCTGAATCGCCAGCCAGTTAAGCAATCCGGCAAACAGCGCGCCGTCGCTGCCGGGGCGGAGCGCCAGATGCAGATCAGCCAGCTCGCAACTGGCGGTATGACGTGGGTCGATCACCACCAGCTTAATCTCAGGACGCTGCTGTTTCGCCTGTACCAGACGCTGCCACGCCACCGGATGCGCCCAGGCGGCATTCGAACCCACCAGAACCACCACATCGGCCTGCTCAAGATCTTCATAACAACAGGGCACCGCATCAGCACCGAACGCCCGTTTATAGCCCACCACCGCCGACGCCATACACAGCCGCGAATTGGTATCGATATTGGCGGCACCGATAAAGCCTTTCATCAGCTTGTTGGCAACGTAGTAATCCTCGGTCAGCAACTGCCCGGAGGCATAAAACGCCACCGCCTGCGGCCCGTGCTGCGCGATGATCGTCTGCAATTCGCTGGCAACCACATCCAACGCGCGATCGATACTCACCCGCTGCCCCCGCACCTGCGGCCACAACAAACGCCCTTCCTGTCCGAGGGTTTCACCTAACGCCGAACCTTTGACACACAGGCGGCCAAAATTGGCCGGATGCTGACGGTCGCCACTCACTAACCTATCCGCTGGGTTGATTTCAACGCCACAGCCCACGCCACAGTAGGGACAGGTCGTTTTCATGATGCCGCCGCCAGCGCCAACAGCGGCTGATTACCCAACCACACCTGACCGCCTTCCAGACGCACCGGCCAGCAACGCAACTGATGCTGCGGATTATCCAGGCTCTGGCCGTCCCGCAACCGGATGCGTTGTTTATACAAGGGTGAAATCACCACCGGCTCACCGGCTACATCGCCCAGGATGCCACGCGACAACACGCTGGCCTGAGTACCGGGTTCAATATCTTCCAGGGCATAAACGGTGTCGCCGAAGCGGAACAGGGCCACGCGCTGGTTGCCAAGCCGGGCACCCATCCCCGCTGAGGCAGGAATGGCGCTTTGCTCACAAATGGCGCTCCACGGCTCCGCAGGCAGGGTCACACTCGGGATAGTCAGCGTCTCCAGCGGCTGGCGCTGCCCCCGCACCTCGGCGTAATGCAGGGTTTCATCCGGCTGGTCGCTGTTGATGGTGGCGGTGAACAGCGCCCGACGCGAGGGGTTCTCCAGCGTGGTCTGCCATTCGCACTGATAACGATCGACCACCCACTGCATTTCCTGTTCCAGCGTGACACCCAGGCCGAGCGAGTCGTCAATCACCACCTGACGCAGATAAGCCAGGCCCCCCTCCATGTTGTCCATCCACACGCTGGTGCGTTGCAGCCGGTCAGCGGTGCGTACATAGAACATCAGAATGCGGTCAACGTAGCGGATCAGCGTGGCATCATCCAAATCGCTGGCAAACAGGTCGGCATGGCGGGGTTTCATTCCCCCGTTGCCGCAAACGTACAGATTCCAGCCCTTATCGGTGGCGATCACCCCAATGTCTTTGCTTTGCGCTTCAGCACATTCACGGGTGCAGCCGGAGACGGCCATTTTGATTTTGTGCGGTGCGCGCAGCCCTTTGTAGCGATGCTCGAGGGCGATGGCAAACGCAGTAGAATCCTGTACGCCATAGCGGCACCAGGTCGATCCCACGCAGGATTTCACCGTGCGCAGTGATTTGCCATAGGCATGGCCGGTTTCAAATCCGGCAGCGATCAGCGCTTCCCAAATCGCCGGGAGCTGATCAAGACGCGCACCAAACAGGTCGATGCGCTGACCGCCGGTGATTTTGGTGTAGAGACGGTACTGCGCCGCCACCGCGCCAATCGCCATCAAGCCCTCGGGCGTAATCTCGCCACCGGGCACCCGCGGCACCACTGAATAAGTTCCGTCCTTCTGGATATTGGCAAAGTAGCGATCGTTGGTATCCTGCAACGGCAGATGCGCCGGTTTCAGCAGGTAATCATTCCAGCAGGAGGCTAACAGCGATCCGACCAGCGGCTTGCAAATTTCGCAACCGTGGCCACGACCATGCTGTGCCAGCAGTTGGTCGAATGTGGTGATCTCACCCACCCGAATCAGGTGATACAGCTCCTGCCGTGACCAGGCAAAATGTTCACAAATATCCTTCTTCACCTCGACACCCTGGCTGGCAAGTTGATGCTCCATCACCTGCTTCACCAGCGCGCTACAGCCACCGCAGCCGGTCGCGGCTTTGGTGCAGCTTTTCAGCGCAGCCATATCACCACAACCACTTTGCACTGCTGCGCAAATATCCCCTTTGCTGACATTGTGGCAGGAACAGATCTGCGCGCTGTCCGGTAGCGCCGCCACCCCCAATGCTTTGCCGGGTGCGCCTGCCAGCTGCGGTAGAATCAGACTTTCCGCTGCTTCCGGCAGCGCCATTTTGTTCAGCATCATCTGCAACAGGCTGGCATAGTCGCTGCTGTCGCCCACCAGCACGCCGCCAAGCAGGGTTTTACCGTCATCTGAAATCACCAACTTTTTGTAGATGCCTTTCGGGTTATCCGTCCACTGATAACTCTGGCTGCCAGGTGTACGTCCATGTGCATCACCAAATGACGCCACCTCAACACCGAGCAACTTGAGTTTGGTGCTCATGTCGGCACCGTTAAATGCGGTTGTCTCTTGCGCTAACTGCCCCGCCAGTACGCGCGCCATCTGGTAGCCTGGCGCCACCAGACCAAAAATTTGTCCCTGCCACAACGCGCACTCGCCGATAGCATAGATGTCGCTGACGCTGGTGGCGCAGCCATCATCAATCACGATGCCTCCACGCTCGCCCATGCTGATGCCCGCCGCCCGTGCCAGCGCATCACGCGGGCGGATCCCGGCAGAGAACACCACCAGGTCAGTCGCCAGCAGGCTGCCATCCGCAAAGCGTAACTGCACGCTGCCGTCCGGCTGGTTTTCAATCGCTTCCGTCGCCTTGCTGGTGTGTACCTGTACACCTAACGCGGCAATTTTACCGCGCAGCATCTGCGCGCCACCGTCATCCAGCTGCACCGCCATCAGCCGTGGCGCAAACTCCACCACATGGGTTTCCAGTCCCAATTGTTTTAACGCATTGGCGGCTTCCAGACCGAGCAGACCGCCGCCAATCACCACGCCGCGCGTTGCCTGCCGGGCGCAATCGGCGATCGCATCCAGATCCGCCAGCGTGCGATAGACAAAACAACGCGGATGGTCACGCCCTGGCAGCGGTGGCACGAAAGGCACCGAGCCGGTCGCCAGCACCAGTTTATCCCACGCCAGTTCGCTGCCGTGGCTATCGCGCAAGCTGCGGCGTTGCGTGTCAATCGCCAGCACTTCACAGCCGCAACGCAGCTCAATTCCGTGCTGTTCAAAGAAGTTGTCACTGACTAACGACAGGTCATCAGCGCTCTTGCCGTTGAAATACTCCGTCAGGTGTACGCGGTCATAGGCCATCTGCGGCTCATCACCGTACACCACGATATGGTACTGCTGGTGCAGATCGCGGCTGACCAGTTGTTCGAGAAAATGGTGGCCGACCATACCGTGACCAACCAACGCGAGAATCGGTTTGCTCATCATTACCTTTCCTACAGCGCGAGGCTGCGTCTTGTTATTGTCCAGACCGAACAGCGCATTGAGATCCACCGGTTCGGCCCGCTGAAGTCGGGTCAGTAAACGGGAGGCCAGGGTGCTATCGCCAAACAGCAACACCCCCGCCAGCACGCCGTCGCGTAGAAATAGCCGCCGGTAGTGACCGGACAGCGGATCGAAACTGGTGAGAGAGGGGGCATCGCGGATGTCTCCGGCGCTGAAGACGTCAATACCGCTGACCTTGAGCCGCGTCCCATTCTCCTGATAGTGGAAATCGTCAACCGGTTGCCCGGCCAGACTGGCCGCCAGGACCAAAGCCTGCGCCAGACAGGGGGCGATCAACCCGAAGGTTTCACCGTCGATTTCACAGCATTCCCCGAGCGCGTACACATCGGGAATGGCGGTATGCAGTTGACGATCGACCTGAATGCCGCGCTGACAAGGCACACCCGCCGCCTGCGCCAGCGCGATTTCCGGCACCACGCCAATGGCGATCACCACCTGTTGTGCTGCCAGACAGCTACCATCGGTCAGCGTGACCTGCTGCGCATCAATCCGCTGCAACGAGACGCCGAGTCGACAATCGATACCGCGCGCCGTCAGATGTTGTTGCAACAACGCTCCCGCCTGCGCATCGAGCTGGCGATCGAGCAGCCAGCGGCGGTGATGCAGCAGCGTGACATCGCGCCCCAGCAACCGCAGGGCCGCCGCCGCTTCTACCCCCACCAGCCCACCACCGAGGACCACGACCGGTCCCTGCTGGGCCTGCATCCGCTCCACATCGCGCACGGTGCGGAAGCCCAATACGTGCGGGCATGCAATGCCCGGTAAGGTCGGCATCCGTGGCTGGGAACCACAGGCAAATACCAGCTTGTCCCAGTGCAGACTGCGCTGGTCGGTATGGAGCTGACGCCCGGCGACATCAACGGAACGCACCTCCTCCCCCGCCAGCAACCTGACTCCGTGTTCCTCGTACCACTCTGGCGTATGGATCAGGGTGTCGGCGAAGGTCTTCTCCCGGCCCAGCACCGGCGACAGCAGCACCCGGTTGTAGTTGCCGTGCGGTTCACGGCCTATCACCGTGATGGCGTAGCGGCCCGGTGCTTGCTGCACCAGAGTTTCCACCATGCGCATACCCGCCATACCGTTGCCGATGACAATCAGTTGCTGCATGCCCGGCTCCTTACGCCACTGCCGTCTGCTTTTCATACAGGAAATGCAGTACCTGCTGGCGCAGATGGTGGTAACGCGGCTCCTCCGCCAGCGCCACACGGGAACGTGGGCGCGGCAGGTCAATCGGCAGAATTTCACCGACGCGCGCCGCCGGACCGTTGGTCATCATCAACACGCGATCGGAGAGCAACACCGCCTCATCGACATCGTGGGTAATCAGCACGATGGTGGTGTTCAGTTCCTGCTGGATACGCATCACGCTGTCCTGAAGATGGGCGCGCGTCAGGGCATCCAGCGCGCCAAAGGGTTCATCCAGCAGCAACACGCGCGGCTTCATTGCCAGCGCCCGGGCAATGCCCACCCGCTGTTTCATGCCACCGGATATTTCTCCAGGCCGCTTGTGCAGCGCATGGCTCATCTGTACCCGGCCAAGGTTGTGCTCGATCCACTCCGCCATCTCGCTCCGGTTCATCTTGCCTTTAAACACCTGCTGCACCGCCAGTTCGACGTTCTGATACGCTGTCAGCCACGGCAGCAGCGAATGGTTCTGAAACACCACCGCGCGTTCCGGGCCAGGGCCGGTCACTTCACGGTTGTCGCACAACAGCACGCCGCTGCTCGGGCGCGTCAGACCGGCTATCAGGTTCAGTAAGGTGGATTTGCCACAGCCGGAATGGCCGATCAGGCTGAGGGTTTCCCCCGGATGGATATCGAAGCTGACATTATCAAGCGCGAGGAAATCCCCCTGCGCGGTGGCAAAGCGCTGGCTCACCTGCTGCACACGAATAATTGGATTCATCGTCATGGCTCCTTATTTTTCCCAGCTAAAACGACGGGCCAGTAACATCAACGCCTGTTCGAGCAGCAGCCCGACCACACCGATGATGACAATGGCAATCAGGATGTTTTCCACATTGAGGTTGTTCCACTCATTCCAGATCCAGAAGCCGATCCCCAGACCACCAGTCAGCATCTCGGCAGCGACAATCACCAGCCAGGCGATGCCGATTGAGAGACGAACCCCGGTCAGTACCGCAGGCAGCACCGCCGGAAACAGGATGCGGCGCATCACCGTCCACTCCGAGAGTTGCAGCACCCGCGCCACATTGAGGTAGTCCTGGGGAATGCGCTGCACCCCTTCGGCGGTATTGATCACCATCGGCCAGATCGAGCAGATAAAAATGGTCCAGCTTGAGGCCGGTTCAGCACGCTGGAACAACAGCAAGCCAATCGGCAGCCAGGCGAGTGGGCTGACCGGACGAAGCAGCGCGATAATCGGGTTGAACATGCGTGAGACAAAGGTGAAACGGCCCAGCAGGAACCCTGCCGGAATCCCCACCAGCGCCGCCAGCCCAAAGCCCACCGCCACGCGTTGCAGTGAGGCCAGCACGTTCCAGCCAATACCCTGATCGTTGGGGCCATTGTTGTAGAAGGGATCAGCAAACAAGGTTAATGCCGCCTGCCAGGTGGCCCACGGCGTGGGGAAACCCTTGCTCGACATGGCCGCAATTTGCCATACCAACAGCAGCAACAGGATGCCGCAACTCGCCGGTATCAACCGTTGCAGCAGGGGCCGCAGCCTGGGCTGTCTTACGCCGGACCGGCCTGGGGCCTTAAGGGGGATCACCTGCGCCGTGGGGGCAGCGGCGCTGACCGGTGGTGTCAGGGAACGCGCTTCAGATTTCATGGTAATTCCTCTTAACGGTGAATGGCGAAACTGGCGGCATAGGCGGCGGGGTTGCTACCGTCCCACACTTTGCCGTCCATCAGGGTGCTGCTGCGCATGGCGTTGGCGGGCACGGTGACGTTCCCCACCGCCGCTGCCGCCTGTTGATAGATGTCGAGTCGGTTGATTTTTTGCGCCACGCCAAGGTAATCCGGGTCAGTTTTCACTAGTCCCCAGCGCTTCATCTGTGTCAGAAACCACATGCCGTCGGAGTAGTACGGGAAGCTGACTTCACCGTCGTAGAAGAAACGCATCGCATGGGCATCCTGCCATTGCTGACCGAGGCCGTTTTGGTACTGGCCGAGCATGCGTCCCTCGAGGGTTTCAGGTTTGGTGTTGATCCATGCCCGCCCGGCCAGGGTTTGCGCTGTTTCGCGCCGGTTGTCATCCGATGCATCAATCCAGCGTGCGGCTTCCAGCACCGCAGCAGTCAGGGCGCGGGCGGTGTTGGGATTCTCCGTCACCCATTGCGCGCGGGTGGCGAGGATTTTTTCCGGGTGATCCGGCCAGATTTGCTGGGAGGTGGCGGCAGTGAAGCCGATGTTGTCGCTGATGGCACGTTGGTTCCACGGTTCACCAACACAAAAACCGCTCATATTGCCGATTTTCATGTTCATCACCATCTGCGGTGGCGGCACCACGACGGTACGCACATCCTCAAAGGGATCGATACCGGCATTCGCCAGCCAGTAGTAAAGCCACATGGCGTGGGTGCTGGTGGGAAAGGTATGAGCAAAGGTGTAAGTGCCTTTGGCGCTGTCTGCGATAAAGGTTTTCAGACTGGCTGCATCCGTCACCTTCTGTTCTTTGAGCTGATTCGACAGGGTGATGGCCTGGCCGTTGTTATTCAACGTCATCAGGTTTGCCATGTCATGTTGTGGACCGGCAACGCCCAATTGCAGTCCATAGATCATGCCGTACAACGCATGGGCCGCATCCAGTTCGCCAGCCGTCAGCTTATCGCGCACCGCCGCCCAGCTCGCCTCTTTGCTGGGTTGCAGACTGATACCGTATTTTTTGTCGAAGCCTTTCACCGCTGCCATCACCACCGGCGCGCAGTCAGTCAGTGGGATAAAACCAACTCGCACCGTGCTTTTCTCCGGCGCATCGCTACCTGCCGCCCAGACGGCATTGCGTAGCCCCGGCAGCAGATAACTCCCCCCTACCGCCGCACTGCCCAGCAAAAACTGCCGACGGGAAATCGAAAACCGCGTTCTGCTCATCCGCATCACCCTGAAAAAAGGAATAAAAAAAGGCGTCCTCCCACATGCAATCGCATGGGGCCGGACGCCTTTATCCAAAGCACTCGTTCTGCCGCCGTTGGCACAACAAATGCGCAATGTCATAAAGATGTTGCAAAGGGTGTGCCAGGATGGCGGAGGGTGAATTTTCAGCTATTTATCAGCATCAGCTCCCGCGCCACCCCTTGACACGCACCGCGTTGACGCAAAATACGCACATTCTTTGTGCAGATAACTCCAATGGGTTAGACCTTCAATGTGGCGGCGACAGCGAGAATCGCCTGGGCGATCTCGAGGATGCGTTTGTTCTGGTTCATGGCGCTTTTGCGTAGTGTCTGCCAGGCATCCTGCTCGCTGTAACCATGCTGCTGCATCAGCCAGCCTTTGGCCTGATCAATGACTTTTCGTTCATCGAGTGACGCACGCATACTGGCCAGCTCATCGGCCTGCGCCTGCAAACGCTGCGCCTGTTCACGGATGAGCGACAGGACCGAGCGTCCCAGCTGTGGCGCCAGACCGTTGCTGTCCAGCGTGACATCCTGCCCTGCCAGCCAGTTGGCCCCGGCGACATACAAGGTAAAACCTGCTTCATCCGCCAGCAGGGTGGCATTAGCATCGTGTTGCTGCGTTTCGGCCATTGCCCGGCGGCAGCAGCTCATTAAAGCCGCGCTCAGACCATCTTCGACCTGCTTCATATTGTCCAGACGCGCCGTGAGCAAAGAGAACCACTGCAATACGCCGTTATCACCGCAGTGCGCACCGGTACAGGCGATACGGCGCAGACGTTCGACTTCACTGCCCGCATCACTCATCCGACGCCAACGTTGCAGATTCTGTGCATCGGCAAACTGACTGAAGGTGGCAAAACTTTGCTCCTGGGCTTCAATCAGCGCCTGAACGCGCTGCCGCTGCTCCGGGGTAAATTGTCCGGCAGCAAAGCCCGCTGAGCCGGTTGCCCGTTCCTGACCAGCCAGCTCTTTGCCCTGCATAAAGCTGAACAACGCGATCAGCGCCCGTGAAATATCCGGTTCGCTGGCGGTATCTGCCGCTTCAAACACCAGATTCAATAAGGTGCGAATGATGTGGTTGAAGGCGTCCATCGCCTGCGCATGGGACAATTGCAGGCTGCGCACCTGCGCCCGCAGCGCCGGCAGCCCTTCCAGCGCCTGCAATGCGGCGGCAATTAACAGGCAGAAACGGCTGTAGCCGGGTTGCGCATCTGCCGCCGGTAGAACCGAGAGCATGTGACGCTGTCCTGATTGCACATCTTGCGCACGCGCTTCCAGCTCATCACCAAACACGCGTCCGGTTGAGCATAACCAGATATTGCTGACGCCCCTCTCGCGCTGTAACCGATGAATTAACTCACTGATAGCAGTGATCAATTCACCGGTACGCAGCAGCCGTTGCAGGCTGGCAATTTCACTGGCGCGGCTGGCATGCAGGTAATCTACAGCCTGAGTCATCGCATTCTCCTGGCATTCCCCTTTTGAGTAAAAGTCTTAGCAAAAGCCATGCCGGAACTGGATTTGCAACTGGCTGAATCAGGCACGGATATTCTGAAAGTAAGAAAATTGTTTACTGCCGCAATCTTTTTTTATGATAGAAAATAGATTAATCTTATTTACCAATTTTCTTTGGTACTAACTTGAGTCAAAAGCGGCTACGCAGCCTTAGGCGCTGAATGGCAACAAATAAGTTAAATTGGCTTAACTATCCCTGAAGGTACGCTTTTTTTATCACCGGCAAACAACGCCGTTTTACCCGGTAGCACGGGATTTCCCACGGTGCAATAGTTTGAATTCTCAAAAGTCTTAGGTAGACTGACGGGAGCACTATCTTTCTGTAATCTGACTGTTTTTTTGAAGGCATTCTCACTGCATAATCTGGCCGCCTGCGCCTGATTTTCGCCGTAAAGGGCAATGCATTATGCAGTTAATCTGATGAAATTTGAGGATCATGGTGAATAAGAGTCTTGTGCTAACGCTGCTGGCGGTGCTGACTTTGGCAAGTTGCAAAGCACCACCGCCGCCAGTCACAGATGACACCCTGGTAACCAGTGAAGTGAATGGGGTTAAACTGGTTCATCGTCATGCGGTGGCAGCACCTGGCGAATTCACGCCGGTCAATCAGAGCTTCCGGGCGCTCTATGGCGCTTCAATCATGACCACGCCAGATTACAGCGGCAAAGTGGTACGCTACCTGGAGACGGGTAAAACCTTTGAAGTTCTGGGTCGTGTTGAGCATAGCTGGCTGGCGATTGCTGATGAACCCCAGGGCACGCTGATTGGCTACGTGCCGCCGAAAGCGGGCGTAGAGAGCAGCCGCTATGATGCCACCCTGCGTAGTGACCGCCCCCGTCCCCGCCGCAGCAAACAGGTCTGTGTAGACGTGGGGGGCGCCAGCAAAGCGTGCCGCACCAACGATACCGCGACCTGGATCTTAGACTGATCATGAAATCCGGCGCATATTGCCCGCAGAAGCCTTACTCTCTGCGGGCAGAGGGTTCCACTATTGCCTGGAAGAACGAGATTTAATGACTCAGGAAGCCCTGGCACGAGACGTTACCGTCGCGGGCAATGATAACCTGTTATTGACTGCCGCAGCCCCGATCCTCAATGCCGTCGTTCAGATACGGCAGGCCGCTACACACGATGACCCCGCTGGTTTACGTCAGCTGTTGATCGATGAAATTCGTCAGTTTGAACAGCGCTGTAAAATGTCCGGTTTACCTTTCGAGATGATCATTGGCGCACGCTATTGCCTGTGCAGCTTGCTGGATGAAGCGGCAGCACAGACCCCGTGGGGTACGCGCGGCGTCTGGTCAGGTAACGGTATGCTGGTGACATTCCACAATGAAAGCTGGGGCGGCGAGAAGGTGTTCCAGCTGTTATCGCGCATTTCACAAAATCCGCAGCAACATTTGTGGTTGCTGGAAGTGATCCACTACTGCCTGTTGTTAGGCTATGAAGGACGCTATCGCGGTAGCGAAAATGGCCAGGCGCAGTGCGAAATCATTCGGAAACGTTTGGCGCATCTGATTGCAGAAACCCGACCCGATACAGGCGCGGCCAGCGCCCGACTGGTTGAGGTGCATCCGCTGGTGAGCAGCTTATCTCGCCCGATGGTGCCGCTGTGGGCCTGCATCACCCTGGCGGCGCTGGTGGCGTGTCTGATTTATAGCGGTCTGAACTGGCGTCTCGGCAATGCGGCGGAACCGCTGTTACGTGCCATCTACGAAACCCCTTTACCGCAAATCACCCCAGGGCGTCGCCCAACGTCACCGCAGGCCTTGCTTGATTTGCATCAGCGTCTCAATGATGTCATCGCGGCGGGGCAACTTGAAGTGAGCGATGGGGCCTTCGGCAGCAAAGTTATCATCCCGGCTGACAAGTTGTTTATCACTGATGGCACCGTGGTCAATCAGGTGGGACGAGCGCTACTGGCGCATGTTGCCAGTGCCATGAAAACCGTGAAAGGTACGGTGCTGGTGTCGGTTTATACCGATAACAGCCCGGTGGATGGCCGTTTTGCTTCCAGTTATGAATTCTCCTTTGCCCGCGCCCGCGCCGTCGCCCAGTTGCTCAATCCGCAACTCGCTGAGGGACATAGCGTGAAGGCGGAGGGCCGTGGCGACAGTAATCCCCTGTTGCCAAACGACAGCAATGAAAATCGCGCCCGCAATCGCCGGGTAGAAATCACCCTGTTTGCGGCACCGGAAACCCTTAGCAATCATCAGGGAGGCCAATGATGCGCGCATCACTTCAGCATTTATTAACGCACCGTCTGCTGTGGAGTTTTATTGGCATCACTGCACTGAGCTGCGTGTTGTGGATTCTCGGCCCACTGTGGAGCTGGGGCGATACCCGACCACTCGAACCCTTATTGCCACGGCAACTGGTAGTGGGATTGCTCTATTTCTGTTGGGTGCTGTTCCAGTTTATCCCTGCCATCTGGCGTGCCTGGTTTAACAGCAAACTTTTGACCCGCTTGCAGCAAGTCAGCAGCGAGGAGCTTTCCGATCGCCAGATGACGGAGACGCTGCTGACTCAACGATTTAGCGAAGCAGCCCAACGGTTGAAACGCACCCAATTTGGCCGCCGTCAGCGGCAAGGCTGGTTGGCGCGCTTCCAGAGTCACTATCTCTATCAGCTACCGTGGTACGTCATTATTGGCGCGCCTGGTGCCGGGAAAACCACCGCGTTGCTCAATGCCGGACTGGAGTTTCCCCTCACCGACAGTCTCGGCAATGCCGCTGTACGCGGGGTTGGCGGTACACGTCATTGTGACTGGTGGTTTACGGACAGTGCAGTGCTGATTGATACCGCTGGCCGGTATGCGTTGCAGGAAAGCCAACGGGCACGCGATGCCAGCGAATGGCATAACTTCATCCAATTGTTGAAGCGTTACCGTACCCGGCAACCCATCAATGGCGTGATCATGACCATTAGCGTGGCCGATCTGCTGACCGACTCCGCCGAAGCACGCCACGCGCAGGCCACCGCGTTACGCCAGCGAATGGTGGAATTGCACCAGCAAACCGGCATCCACTTTCCGGTCTACGTGATGGTGACGAAAACCGATCTGTTGAAAGGTTTTATGAGTTTCTATGGTGGCCTGAATAAACAGCAACGCGATGCTATCTGGGGTTTTACCTTTCCCTGGGAACCGGGTAAACCACACAAGGATGACTGGCACCGCAGCTTCAGCCAACAATATCATCTGCTTGAACAGCGCCTGCATCAGCAGCTGGCAGGTGTGATGGCGCAGGATCGTGACCTGACCCAGCGCGCCGATAGCTTCCTGTTTCCACAGGAATTCAGCTCATTGCGACCCTTGCTGAACGAGTACCTTGATGTGGTATTTTCCGGCCATCAGGACGCCGTGGCCTGGTCGGCACGCGGCCTGTTTTTCACCAGCGGCACCCAGGAAGGCTTGCCTTTTGATCGCATCATGGGCGAGCTAAACCGCAAACTTCAGTTGCCGCAAGCAGGCCAGCACACCATCGCCGCCTGGGATAGCGTCAATCGCAGCAGCCCCATCCCTGGCACGCGTGGGCAAAGCTTCTTTATCCGCAACCTGTTGAGCGATTTAGTGTTTCGTGAGAGCGGTCTGGCAGGCAGCAACCGTCACTGGGAGTACCGCAATCGCTTGTTCCACTGGATTGGCTATGGCGTGCTGACCGGCGCTTTGCTGCTGCTTTCCTGCCTGTGGCTCGCCAGCTATCTCCAGAATCAGCGCTATCTTGATCAGGTCGCCGCACGTATAGCACCGATCACCCAGCAGAGCCAGCAAGTTATTCATCAGCCTGCGGATAATATTTTTGATCTGCTACCCTTCTTAAATAATCTGGTGAAGTTGCCGCTTTCGGATCGCTTTTCCCTCGATAATCCTCCGCTTACCATGCGTGTCGGCTTGTATCGCGGTAATCAGGTAAGCGATGCAGCCTGGGTGCTTTATCAAAACGCCCTTAAGTCTTTATTACTGCCACGCGTGGCCCAGCAGATCACCAATCTGCTGCGCGACGATCCCGGTACTGATAATGAATACAGCCGCAATGCGCTCCGGGCCTATCAGATGCTGTATCAGCCACGCAATTATGATGGCGAGTTTTTGCGTGGCTGGCTGATGCAAAATCTGCAACGCACCCTGCCGGATAACGTCAGTGCACGCGATTTACAGCAGCTGGACTGGCACCTCAGTCAATTGCTTGATCAGCAGATTCAGTCTTCGCCTTATGCCCGCGACAACGCACTGATGATGCGTAAGCTTGCGGAAAATCTGAAAAATGCCGGTCAGAACGGCAATACGCTGACGCTCGCACCGTTAAACGCTGCACAGCGATTGACCGGACACAGTGAGTAATGGTGAGGTAATGATGGCGACACATACCGCCCCCGGCTGGTACGGGAAGTTGCCGACAACCGGTGATTTCCTGCGCCAGCGACTCAGTGAGAATAGCGTGACATCCTGGAGCCATTGGTTTCAGCAAGGTTTACTGCATTGGCATCAGCAGGAGAATGCCACGACCCAGCACTTTCTGGCGGCACCGGTGTGGAATTTTGTTTTACCGATTTCACCGCTGCGCCCCCAGGTACAAATGGGTTGCCTGCTGCCCTCCTGTGACCGTGTCGGGCGCGCCTGGCCGTTGCTGGCGTTGCGCAGTTTTCCCGTGAGCCAGTGGCATCCTGCGCAACTGGCGCTCTCTGGCGACTGGTTTCAGGAATTGGGGATGACGTTGTTGCGTGCAGTGCGGGATGCCCAGACCGCAGACATGCTGGAGCTGGCTATACAACAGATGTCACCGTTGCTGGTCCCGGAAAAACGTCGTACCGACATCATGGACGTGATTGGTTTCGCTGACCTGCCCAGCTCGTTAAGCTGGCGTGAAGTGGCCGACCATTTTGATCCCCACGAGCATATCAGCTACTGGTGGAGTAACCGCAGTGACGGTTTTGCACACGCCACACATAAACACAGTGGCCCGCTCACCGCGCAGCTTTTTGCATTATTGTTTAACCCGGCGTCAGGTGCGCAGCCGGGACGTAACGGTCTCTATCCGCCCATGTTCGAATAGACCGCGACGTTTGCCCTCTGTAAACGGGAAGACTCATGGAATTTACCATTGTGCAGTGCAATACGGATGTGCCGGCAAAAACGGTGGCCTTTAAGCCGCCAGGCGGCACCATCGGCCGTAGTCAGGATAATGATCTGGTGCTGCCGGATGAATCGCGGGCCATTTCTCGCCTACAGGCACTGGTACATCTGTCGCCCGAAGGCGAATGCCGTTTGACCAACCAGGGCAGCGTCACCTCAGTGGTGCTGAATGGCGTGCCATTGCCACGCGGTGCGCAAGCGTCATTGCAACATGGTGATGCGTTAACGATTGGAGAATACGGGCTGGAGGTACGCGACCCGGCACGCACCACGGCGCAAAAAGACGATCCACTGGCGTTTTTTTCCCCGGCAGAAAGTGACCCGCTTGGCATGCTGGAGAGCATCCAGCATGTCATCCCTGAACCCGCCGCGCCGCGCCCTGAACGTCATAATGATGCACGCCTGGCGATCGACCCACAGGAGAGTTCACCCGCCCTGCCCACGGTGCTGCCCGGTACGGACCAGGATAAGCTGATTATCGCGTTGCTGGAAGGAATGGGGCTGAACAACGGCCATCAAACGCCCATGAACGAAGAACAGATGCGCATCACCGGACGGATGCTGAGTCTGTTTTCGCAGGGCACAGTCGCGCTTCTCTCCTCACGATCGATTCTGAAACGCGGTGTCAAAGCCGATATGACGATGATCCTTAACGAGGCCAATAACCCCTTCAAAATCCTTCCTTCTGGCAAAACGGTGCTGATGCAGATGTACCAAAGCCAGATGCCGGGCTTTATGCCGCCGGAAACTGCCGTGCGTGATGCCCTGGTGGATTTACAGGCCCATCAATTAGGGATGATTGCCGGTATTCGCGCCATCATCGCGGCGATGCTGCAATCATTCAATCCCCAGCGGCTGGAAGATCAGGCACGACAAGATGGCGTCATGCCAAAAATGCCGTTTGCGAATACACGTAAGGCCGCGCTATGGGACCATTTTTCCCGTCATTATCAACGCACTGCTGGCGAGATTGAGGATGACTTCCACACCCTGTTCGGTGAAGCCTTTCTGCACGCCTACGATATGGAAGTTAACCAATACAAAGATTCACAGACGCGGACGGAAGACTCATGAAGATGATGTTTGCCAGCCGCTGCCAGCAAGGTATGCGCGATGAAAATCAGGATCGTACCGGTGCGCAACTGGACGATCGCAAGGCTTGTTTTGTGGTGTGTGATGGCGTGGCGGGCCTGCCGGGAGGAGATCGGGCGGCACAACTGGTACGTGATACCCTGCTCGACGCAGTACAACAAGATGCGGCCTTCACACCTGCGGTGACGGCGGAGGCAATCAAACTTTGCCAGCGCGTGCTGCTGGAGGAGCAGGGAAAGAATCCGAATTTTTCCCGCATGAGCACCACGCTGGCCGCGCTATTTATTGATCGGGAAAAACAACGGGCATGGTGGGCGCACGCCGGTGATAGCCGGGTTTATCACTTTCGCCACGGTTCTCTTTTTCAGGTAACACGCGATCATAGTCTGGCCCAACAATTGCGCGAGGCTGGCTATGAAAATACCGGCATTAACAGTAATTTACTCTATAATGCGCTCGGCGTTGAACCGGCGCGTCCGGCCACTTTTAGCGAGGTAATTGCGCTGGAAGATGGCGATGCCTTTCTGGTCTGTACCGACGGATTCTGGCTCAACCTGACGACTGACGAAATGGAACAGGCCCTGCGCATGGTCAATGCCTGCGAAGAGTGGCTGGCATTGATGGAACAAGCCGTTAACCGCAGCGTAAAAAGCGACAATCTGAGCGCTCTGGCGATCTGGATTGGTGAGCCACAGGAAGCAACGCTGCTTTATTCCCAGGCCGATGCGGCACGTTTTCTGCCGTCACGTTATTGATTCCAAGGATTCATATGAAATTGTGGTTGTCGGGCTTAGCGACGCTGCTGCTGGCCCTGAATGCACAGGCTGAAGATTATCGGGTGGTGTACTCCCCGAGCCTCGCGCTGGAAGTGTATATCGATGACGTGGCAAGTAACGCCCCAAACGACTGGTGTAAAGAGACACTGCCGCTGCGTATTGTCTCCGGCAAAGGCACCGACTCCAGCGTGCTCACCAGCTTTTTGCCGCGTGTCGGCACACTGCTGGCGAATCAGTGCGGCACACTGGATGTGATTCCCTGGCAGATGACCGACAAAGATGGCAACGTGCTGGCTAACGGCAGCGCCACCAAATTACAGAACTGGCGGCCTATTGTGCTGAATGATGCCACCGCCAATGCCAGCGCCAACAATGCTGCTCCTCTCGATTTATCACGCCCGGCAGACAGCAGCCCACTGCAACAATTTGCCTTGCCGGGTGGCTGTCATTTCCGCACCTGGTGGGATGATAAAGGCGCATCGCTGTTTATCCCTGAAATGACGCAGCAGCATTGCTCGTCTGAAGGTTGGCTGGAAGGCAGCAGCGAGCTGACCCAGGTGATCAACGGCCAGCCGCAGCAGTTGGCGGTCAATTTTTACCAGGGTTATCCGATCGCCAATCTCAATGTCAGCGGCCCACCGTTACAGGTGATCGCCGTCAATAACCAACGCATGATCGTGACGCGCCCGGATGCTGCCGACAGCTGGCTGGTGCTGCCCTTCGATGCCAAACAGCACCTCTGGCGTTTTAACGGAACGCTGTTGGTCAAAATGGACAAGACCACGGGACAGGATGCCGATGTGGTTAAAAAACGCGTTGAAACTTTACGTGGCGTCTGGTCGCCGCAGTTTATGCCACAGCAAAAAGTGACTGTGTTACTGATTGACACCCTGCATGCGGATCTCGCGGATCCTGCCATTGGTGCCTGGCGTAACATTAATTAATAGCGGCCGTTGCCCGTGTATTTCCCGGGCGGGCTACAGGACGTGTTCAGAGAGTTCACTATGTCGGCAAACGATAATCTAAAGATACCCAACGCCCTGCCTGCGGGTTACCGGTTCAATGAGTTCGAAATCAAAGATGTGATTGGCGGCGGTGGTTTTGGCATTGTCTACCGCGCCTGGGATCATCAACTGGAACGAACCATCGCCATTAAGGAATATATGCCGGTGTCGCTGGCGGTGCGCGCTGCCGATCTGTCGCTGGAACTGCGTGGCGAACGTTTTCAAAAATTGTTCAACGCCGGTCGCAACAGTTTTATTCAGGAGGCCCGCCTGCTGGCGCGCTTTAATCATCCTGGCCTGCTACACGTTCTGCGTTTTTGGGAAGAAAATGGCACTGCCTATATGGGCACGCTCTACTACAGCGGGATGACGCTTAAAGAGTGGCAAGTCACCAGCCCGGAAAGCATCGATGAAGCCTGGATACGCCGACTGTTACCACCGCTGTTTGGTGCGATCAATACCATTCACCAGGCGGGTTATCTGCATCGCGATATCTCCCTGGACAACATCCAGATTCAGGAAAATCAACTGCCGGTGCTGCTCGATTTCGGCTCCGCACGCAAGGAGATTGGTAACCTTTCCGACGAAACCGAAATCATGCTGAAGCCGGGCTTCGCACCGATCGAGCAATACAGTGAAGAAGGTGAAGGCGAACAAGGTCCCTGGACGGATATCTATGCGCTGGGCGCGGTGTTGCACAATCTGATCACCGGCTATGCCCCCCCGGTTTCCGTGGTACGCTGCATTGAAGACAACTATCAGCCGCTGGTTGAACGTAAACCTGAAGGTTATTCGTTGCCACTGCTGCATGCGATTGATTGTGCGCTGGCGATGAAGCCAGCAGATCGGCCACAGACCATTGATGCGTTTGCCAGCCTGATCGATCTGCCGGTGAGCGATGTGGAAGCCTTGGTTACCCAGATTACCCCGGTTAACGACACGCCCATCGAGCCAGAAGTACCGATTAACATACCCGAACCACAGGTAATGGCCGTTAACCACGCGGCTGCGGTTATTGAACCGGTCACCCCGCGCAATGTACGTCGTTTGTCACCCGGTCTGTTGGCCGTCGCTGCGGTGGCTATTCTGGCGGTGATCGTTGCCGTGTGGAAGGTCAACCATCGTAGCGCTGAACCAGAAATAGCCGCATCAAATGCCGCAGCCTCCGCTGACGCCAGCAAATCTGCCAGCAGTACGCCGGTGTTGGCAACCCTTTATCTGCGGTTGCAGGACGGGGAAAATATTGTGGTGAATGGTAAAGCGCAGAATGTGAAACCCGCCAGTAACGGCTTTGCGTCATTGAGTCTGGCGGCAGGTCAGTATCATATTGAAGTGCACAACGGTAACCAGGTTCACAGTCAGTCACTGACGATTGATAAACCTGGTACCTGGCTGATTAATCCCGGTAATTAAGAGGATACCCGCGCTGTGCACTGTTGCAGCGCTCTGACCTGGGTAGCCAGAACCGTCAGGCCCTCTTCCTGCATGCCGCGTTTTGCCAGCTCCTGCTCCAGCGAGAACAGATATTGCGCATTGGTGCCCAGCGGACCGCTGGCCTGGGCAATTAATGGCGCAATGGTGCCCGGACAGGAGTCTGCTTCAAACAGCGGATGACGCGGGTCCATGATAAATACCAGCGCCGATACCCTGCGATCATCATCCAGCTTCAGTTCGCACCAGGTAGGGAGATAGCAACCGGTGATCATTTCCCGCTTCCACAGCAATTCCAGCTCGTCATGCAGACGCGCTTCGGGCAGACGAAACGCCAGGCCGCTGGTGCTGCCACCCTCTTTCAACGCGAGCATACGTCCGGGATGCGTTGCCGTGCCACGCCCGGCAATTAACCGCAGGCAGAATGCCCGGTGCCAGCCATCAAGTTGACCAGAAGCGACTTCTTCCGCCTCAAACACCGGGTTCCACATCAGCGAGCCATAACCAAAAATCCATACCGGACTGTGGTCAGGACGGCAGGCAAGCGTAGCGGCAAGCGAAGCAGCTCGCTGTTCGCAACTCCACAGCAACGTCTCTTCGATATCACCGAATGAGGTTTTACAATCTGCTTTTAATAAGAATTCCCGGGTTAGCAATGCGACCTCCTCAACTGCCCTGACATCCTGTCGGTTTAGCTCCTGAGATACTGATTTCGTCACAGCGGATGCTGATGCACCGCCTTATCAGAAGACATTAATGCATTTGTCACAATTTTTTCAAGGTTGATGCCGATCACAAAGGGTAAATTGCCCGTAAATAGCATCGGCTGCCTGGCATGAAACTTGACCGGGGGAGACAGGAAGTGTGAAGCGGGCCGCAATGGCCCGCAGGGATCAGTGTTTAGGGTGCCACTTGTTATCGTCGCCTTTTTGATAATCTTTTTTGACCGCAGCCCAGGCAACTTTGTGGGCCACTTTTTCGCGCGAGTCGTTACCGAAGCGATCATCCTCATCGCGGTATTCATCCCAGGCGCTGTTAAATGCTTTCTGGTAGATTTTTTGCGCATGCGCCGGTAGTACGTGGCGTACACTGTCAGGTAGTTCATGTGTTGATGAGTAAGGCATAAATCCTCCTTTTCTAACCACAGGGTAAGTCTGGAACAGATAGTAAAAAACGCAAATCATCACTTTTATCGTGTTAAGTGAGTTAAAAGTTCAGAACCAGCATTTACTCAAACAAAAACGTGAAAAAAACGCCATTTCTCCAGAATAAGATGAGAATCAGCAATGATTAACGTGATGAAAATAATGATATGAAGAGAAATAACCAGGTTTTTTAGTGATGAGATTTATTTTTTCTTCTAAAGTAAATAATCGTAAAAACCCGGCACCAAGCGTGATGAAAAGTTACACTGCGCAACGCTGTAAAAGTAAGTATATTTATCAGGCACTGACTGCCTGATTTTATTCTTTTTTTCGGAGAGGATGGCGAATGGCTGTACATGAGAAAACCCGTCACACTGAATATTCCCTGATTTTCCCCATCGTCGCACTGGGCGTACTGAGTTTTTTTGGTGCACAAACCAGCCTGCCAGTGGTGATTGGCATTAATTTACTGGCCCTGGTGGCCATTCTGAGTAGTGCGTTCAGCGTGGTACGCCATGCCGATGTGCTGGCGCACCGACTGGGTGAGCCTTATGGTTCGCTGATACTCAGCCTTTCCGTGGTGATCCTTGAGGTCAGCCTGATATCGGCGCTGATGGCAACCGGCGACGCTGCTCCCGCATTGATGCGCGATACCCTGTATTCGATCATTATGATTGTTACCGCCGGGCTGGTGGGATTTGCCCTGCTGCTGGGTGGACGCAAATTCGCAACGCAATACGTCAATCTGGTGGGGGTGAAGCAATATCTGATCGCCATTTTCCCACTCGCCATCCTGGTACTGGTATTCCCGAATGCGTTGCCCGGCGGTAATTTTTCAACCGCACAGGCTTTGCTGATTGCGGCGATTTCTGCCGCAATGTACGGCGTGTTTCTGTTGATTCAGACCAAAACGCATCAAAACCTGTTTGTCTACGAACACGAGGATGAGAGCGATGATGGCGACCCGCACCACGGAAAACCTTCAGCGCACAGCTCGTTATGGCATACCGCCTGGCTGATTGTGCATCTGATTGCGGTTATCAGCGTAACCAAGATGAATGCCAACACGCTGGAGCATCTGTTAACCGAATTAAACGCACCGCAGCAGTTTACTGGCTTTCTTGTGGCGTTGCTGATCCTGTCACCGGAAGGATTGGGGGCGATTAAAGCGGTGCTGATGAACCAGGTGCAGCGTGCGATGAACCTGTTTTTCGGTTCAGTACTGGCCACCATTTCACTGACCGTACCGGCGGTGACCATTATAGCCACGCTGACCGGGCAGCAACTGGTGTTCGGTCTGGAACCACCGCATATGGTGGTGATGAGTGCGGTACTGATCCTGTGCCACATTTCATTTTCCACCGGACGAACCAATGTGTTGAATGGCGCGGCACACCTGGCGTTGTTTGTCGGCTATTTGATGACGATTATGCTGTAGCGGTGCGATTCATCGCACGCCTTTAACGCTATCGGTAATACCTGCGCGATAAATCCCGCCGCTACGGATAGCAAGCCAATAAAAAAGGCGTCTTTCGACGCCTTTTTACCAACCAACGATTTAGTTGCTGGTATCCAGTTCCGGGAAGCTTTTCACCAGGTCATCAATCGCTTTCATCTGTACCAGGAACGGCTCCAGTTTGTCGAGCGGCAGTGCAGACGGGCCATCACATTTGGCGCTGTTTGGCTCCGGGTGGGCTTCGATAAACAGACCAGCAATGCCGACCGCCATACCGGCACGCGCCAGTTCACCCACCTGCGCACGGCGACCGCCTGAGGCAGCACCAAACGGATCACGAGTTTGCAGCGCATGAGTCACGTCGAAAATCACCGGGCAGTTATTGGTGACTTTCTTCATCACGTTAAAGCCCAGCATATCCACGACCAGGTTGTCATAACCGAAGTTGCTACCACGGTCACACAGGATCACTTTATCGTTACCGCCTTCGGCGAATTTATCGACAATGTTACCCATCTGACCCGGGCTGACGAACTGGGGTTTTTTCACGTTAATGACTGCGCCCGTTTTCGCCATCGCTTCAACCAGGTCAGTCTGACGTGCAAGGAAGGCCGGCAGCTGAATGACATCTACCACTTCAGCCACAGGCTGTGCCTGCGCCGGTTCGTGGACGTCAGTAATGATTTTCACGCCGAAGGCTTGCTTCAGCTCCTGGAAAATCTTCATCCCCTCTTCCAGGCCCGGACCACGGTAAGAGTGGATGGAGGAACGGTTGGCTTTGTCAAAAGAGGCTTTGAACACGTAGGGGATACCGAGTTTGTCGGTCACGGTTACGTAATGTTCGCAGATACGCATGGCGAGGTCGCGCGACTCCAGCACGTTCATGCCGCCAAAGAGAACAAATGGCAGATCGTTTGCGACCTTGATATCACCAATACTGACTACTTTCTGTGTCATGCCCTTTCCTTTTTCAGAGGTACGCTTAGTGCAGCGTGACCTGTTTTTGTTCAATTGCGTGGATCTGCACTTTAATCATTTCGCTAACCGGGTCTTCCGGACACTGTTCAACGAAGTAGGTAAGATCGTTTAGCGCGATATGTTCGCACTCCAGTTGCGCGTAAATCAAACCACGGTCGCGAATTTCGTAGGGGTCATCCGGATCGATTTGTAACAGCACCTGGCTAACATTTAACGCCAGCTCCATCTTTTTCTCGTCCATCAGCGCCGCTTTCAGCGTATCCAGCATCTTACGCATTACGCTGACCGTTTTCGCTTCATCGAGATCATCCTGATAGAGCTTAGCCGTCGGGCTGATATTGCCCTTCAGCCAGACTTCCAGCGTGTGGGTATCGAGGGTTTCACCGTTAAACGGGTTAATCAGCCACATCTCACCATCCAGCCAGTCGGCCCGCAGAATCATCTGGGTCGGGAAGATAACCGGCATCAGCGGCAACTCCAGCTCTTCGGCAATGTGCAGCAGGATAACGCCCAGTGACACCGCAGTGCCCTGACGGCTTTTCAACACCTTATCGATCCATAAGGCATCGGATAAATTGTAGACGCCACTGGCACCGCCAAAACCCCACTGGCGGTAGAACAGTTCCAGCAACTTCTCCAGTTGCAGGTCAGCATCACTGGCACTGCTGACATACGCACGCGCTTCCGCCACTAACGCTGCCAGCTGTTGCTCTACGGATTGAGCAGAAAAATCTTCGCGGATGGCGCAGGTTGCACCAATAACCGCTTCACATAACGGTGTTTGACTGTAATCGAGTTGCTCTGGCGAGGTCATACTATCCCCAATAACGGCATTTTGGTCATCGCCAGCTTAATCACTACCAGTAACGCAACGATCGCGACCAGGCAGGCAATCCAGCGGGTGCTCATCTTTCGCGGGCGACGACTCAAGGCCACGGAACCTAAGGCGATGTAGATAATAACCCCTAACAGCTTCTCAGTCAGCCAGCTTCCTTGTGGTGTGAACGGGTAAAAGTGCGTAATTACGACCAGCAGCACACCACTCAGCAACAAAAACGTGTCGTTGATGTGCGGAGCAATGCGCACCCAGCGGCGATCGAGCTGTGCTGAACCGGTGCATTTCCAGTAAAAACGCACCAGAAACAGGCTGACAGTAATCAGCACTGTAAGCAGATGAAAATGTTTAATCAGCGGATACCAGCTAGCCATCTTGCTTCCTTTATAAGAAAAATTGCCCAAGTGTAACGCGCGGGTTGCCGCCGTAGTCGTCCACTGTGTTGACCTGTTGATAGCCATGTTGAACCATCAATTCTCGCACCGCCTCGCCCTGCTGCCAGCCATGTTCCAGCAACAACCAACCGCCAGCGTGCAGCCAGTGTGGTGCCGTTGCAATAATCACCCGCAGATCGGCTAATCCCGCCTCATCGGCCACCAGCGCACTGAGCGGTTCAAACCGCACATCACCCTGCTGCAAATGATGGTCGGTAGCGTCTATATAGGGGGGATTACTGGCAATCAGATCAAAACGTTGCGGGGTGAGATTGTCGAACCAATCGCTGAGGAGAAATTGTGCATTGCTGATGTGCAAACGCTGCGCGTTTTCCTGCGCCAGCGCCACGGCAGCTGCGATGCGATCACAGCCGATGACCTGACAATCAGGCCGTTCGCTGGCGAGCGCCAGCGCGATGGCTCCGGTGCCAGTACCTAAGTCAAGGAGAGTGGCGGCACGGGTCGGCAGATGAGCCAGCGCCTGCTCGACCAACACCTCGGTGTCAGGACGCGGGATCAAAGTCGCATCGCTGACGCGCAGAGGTAACGACCAGAATTCACGTTCACCCACCAGATGCGCCACCGGCTCACCCTGCGCACGTCGAGCCAGGAGCGCATTCAGTTGTTGTAACTGGTTCTCATCCAGCGCTGTATCGTCAAACGCCACCAGCCAGGTACGGGATTTGCCGGTAACAAACGCCAGCAAAATTTCGGCATCGCGCTTGGGGCTGTCGCCGCCGCTCAGGGTAGCAACGGCATGCTTCAGCCAGTGGCGAATATCCATTAATCCTGTCCAGCCAGCGCGGCCAACTGGTCGGCCTGGTATTCCTGCACGATAGGCTCAATCAGGCTATCCAGCTTGCCTTCCATCGTCTCATCCAGACGATAGATGGTCAGGTTAATGCGGTGATCGGTAACGCGCCCCTGCGGGAAGTTGTAAGTACGGATACGGTCCGAACGGTCGCCGCTGCCCAGCAGGTTACGACGGGTGGACGCTTCCGCTTCATGGCGTTTTGCCATCTCCGCCGCGTGAATACGCGCGCCCAGCACTGCCAACGCTTTAGCTTTGTTTTTATGCTGCGAACGCTCATCCTGACACTCCACCACAATGCCGGTCGGCAGGTGGGTAATACGGATGGCAGAATCGGTGGTGTTAACGTGCTGACCACCCGCACCGGAGGAGCGGAAGGTATCAATTTTCAGGTCGCTGGGGTTGATATCCGGCAGCTCGGCTTCCGGCAGTTCCGGCATTACCGCCACTGTACAGGCCGAGGTGTGAATACGCCCCTGTGATTCGGTTTCCGGCACACGCTGTACGCGATGACCGCCCGATTCGAACTTGAAACGACCATAGGCACCATCACCCGTCACACGGGCGATGACTTCTTTATACCCGCCATGCTCACCGTCATTGCTGCTGATAATATCCACCTGCCAGCGGCGAGACTCGGCATAACGGCTGTACATGCGGAACAGGTCGCCGGCAAAAATTGCCGCTTCATCGCCACCGGTACCAGCACGCACTTCGACAAAGCACGGACGCTCATCATCAGGATCTTTCGGCAGCAACAATACCTGTAGCTGCTGCTCCAGCACTTCACGCTTTTCGCGTGCGGTTTTCAGTTCATCCTGCGCCATCTCGCGCATTTCAGGATCGTCGAGCAACATCTCCGCTGTCTCAACATCTTCCTGCACCTGCTGCCATTCACGGAAACAGCGGGTCACATCAGACAGTTGCGCATATTCGCGCGAGAGGGCACGGAAACGATCCTGATCGGCGATCACGCCAGCATCGCCCAGCAGGGCTTCCACTTCTTCGTGGCGTTCCTGGAGAGCTTCCAGCTTGGCAACAATAGAGGTCTTCATGTAATTGAGGGTATCCCGTAAAAGGTCGTGACAGCCTAATCGAGACCGAGGCTGTCACGTAAGATTTGCAGGCGTTCGCTGTCGCCATCGCGCGCGGCCTGCTGTAGTGATTTGGTTGGAGCGTGAATTAAACGATTGGTAAGTTTGTGCGCCAGTTCCTGCAACACTTTTTCGGCATCCGCTCCCTGACGCAGTGCGGCCAGCGCGCGCTCCTGCAATTCAAGGCGTACATCATCAGCCTGCGAGCGATATTCACGAATGGTGTCGACCGCGCTTTGCGCACGCAGCCAGGCCATAAATTCGCCGCTTTCCTGCACCACGATGCTTTCAGCCTGCACCGCCGCAGCTTTACGCTGGGCCATGTTCTGCTCAATGATCGCCTGAAGGTCATCCACGCTGTACAGGTAAGCATTGGCGAGCTTGCCGACTTCCGGCTCCACATCGCGCGGTACTGCGATATCCACCAGCAGCATCGGCTGGTTACGGCGGGCTTTCAATGCACGCTCGACCATGCCTTTACCAATAATCGGCAACGGGCTGGCGGTGGAAGAAATAATAATATCGGCATCAGCCAGTCGCGAATCGATATCCGCCAGCCCGATGACCTCTGCCCCGACCTCATCAGCCAGCAACTGCGCGCGTTCACGCGTACGGTTGGCAATCATCAGCTTTTGCACATGATGCTCACGCAAATGACGCGCGACCAATTCAATCGTTTCGCCCGCGCCCACCAGCAACACGTTAACCGAGCTGAGAGATTCGAAGATTTGACGTGCCAGAGAACAGGCGGCAAACGCCACAGATACCGCACTGGCACCAATTTCAGTTTCTGTGCGCACCCGTTTGGCGACGGAGAAGGTTTTCTGGAACATCCGTTCCAGTTCACTGGACAACGCCTGACCACGTTGTGAATCGGCAAAAGCTTTTTTTACCTGGCCGAGAATCTGCGGCTCACCCAGCACTAAAGAATCCAGACCGCTGGCAACACGCATCAGATGGCTGACTGCCGCGTTGTCCTGATGCCAGTACAGGCTCTTGCGCACATCTTCTTCACGCAGTTGGTGATAGTCACACAACCAGCGCACCAGCTTCTCCTGCAAATCGGCCTGCTGCTCTACGCTGAGGTAGAGTTCAGTGCGATTACAGGTGGAAAGCACCACTCCGCTTTGCACCATCGGCTGGGACAGCAGGCTGCTAAGCGCCTGATCCAGCGTGTCCGGCGTGAACGAAACACGTTCGCGCAGTGCAACGGGTGCGGTTTTATGGTTGATTCCGAGAGCGAGCAGCGTCATGGTGGTTCTGGTTGGGATATCCCAATTATTGTCAGGGTTTTGTGAAGCGCATTCTACAAGATGCCACAGATCAAGAAAAGCCATACAAAGCCTATGACTGTAATAAGATTAAACTGATCGTGCGCAATAATCGGTACAACAGCATTGACGGCTTAGATGCGGATGGTTAGCGTTACCGGTTACGAAGTAAAAACCTGTCCGAGGAGATGACCAGGTGATGCCTATGCCTTCGCGCAAGCTGTTGCGCCTTTTACCCCTTGCCAGCGTATTGCTGGCTGCCTGTAGCGTCAACAAACCGCAGGGACCAGGCCCAAGCACCACCGCACCCCAGTGGCAGCAACATCAACAGGCGGTGGCTAAAGTCAGCCATTATGAGACACGCGGTGCCTTCGCCTATATTTCTGATCGCCAGAAGGTGTATGCCCGCTTTAACTGGCAGCAAACTGCCGCTGACCGTTATCGTTTGCTGCTGACCAATCCGCTGGGCAGCACCGAGTTACAACTTGATGCCCAGGGTTCCGTGGTGCAGGTGGTCGATAACAAAGGCAAACGCTATGTCAGCAATGACGCTGAAAAGATGATTTCTCAGCTCACCGGGATGGATATTCCCCTCGCCAACCTGCGTCAGTGGATGATGGGTCTGCCAGGCGATGCCAGCGACTATCAGTTAAACGACCAGTATCAATTGCAGAGCCTGAATTACAGTCGTAACGGCCAGCAATGGCACGTTGCCATCTCAGATTATGACAGCAAAGTCACCCCTCCTCTGCCTGCCAATCTCGAGCTGACCGAGGGTGGACAGCGTATTAAGCTGCGGATGGATAGCTGGACCGTACAATGATTACCTCCTGGCCTGCCCCGGCAAAGCTGAATTTATTTCTTTACATCACCGGCCGTCGTCCTGACGGCTATCATAACCTGCAAACCCTGTTTCAGTTTTTAGATTACGGCGATACGCTGACCATCACCCCAGATGACAGTGGCAACATTCGTCTGTTGACACCGTTAGCGGGTGTGCCGGATGAACACAACCTGATCGTTCGTGCCGCTCGTGCCCTGATGCATGCGGCTGAAGCACGCGGTACGTTACCGCCCCAGGCCGGTGCGGCGATTGCGCTGGAAAAGCGGCTGCCAATGGGAGGAGGCCTGGGTGGCGGCTCGTCGGATGCGGCGACAGTGTTGGTGGCGCTGAATCATTTGTGGCAAACGCGACTTAGCGTAGATGAGCTGGCAACCCTTGGCGTACGACTCGGTGCCGACGTTCCGGTGTTTGTTCGCGGTCATGCCGCCTTTGCGGAAGGCGTAGGTGAACAATTGCAACCCGCAGAGCCAGATGAAAAATGGTATCTGGTTGCGCATCCTGGCGTAAGTATCGCCACCCCGGTCATTTTTGGCGATCCTGAACTGACGCGCGATTCACCGATACGCTCACTTGATGAACTTTTGCAGCGCCCTTTCCACAATGATTGTGAGTCTGTGGCAAGAAAACGTTTTCGCGAGGTTGATGAGCTGGTTTCCTGGCTGCTAGAATACGCGCCGTCGCGCCTGACTGGGACCGGGGCCTGTGTGTTTGCTGAATTTAACACCGAATCCGAAGCTCGTCAGGTGCTGGAGCTTGCCCCGGAATGGATACGAGGATTTGTGGCGCGCGGGCTGAATGTCTCGCCGTTACAGCGTACTCTTTCCGGGATTTAAGCGTATGCGTGACTGTGTCACCCCTGTTCCAGGCACAGCACGCGACGCATCAACACACCTGTCTGAACACGCTTTGCGATATTCGCCGGTTATCGCAACGTCGTTCATTCGCTGGACGCAAAGCCTGAGGTTCTTCTCGTGCCTGATATGAAGCTATTTGCTGGTAACGCCACCCCGGAACTAGCACAACGTATTGCCAACCGCCTTTACACCAGCCTCGGAGACGCCGCTGTCGGTCGTTTCAGCGACGGTGAAGTGAGTGTACAGATTAACGAAAATGTACGCGGTGGTGATATTTTCATCATCCAGTCCACCTGTGCCCCCACCAACGATAATCTGATGGAGCTGGTAGTGATGGTCGACGCGCTGCGTCGGGCTTCTGCTGGTCGTATTACTGCCGTTATCCCCTACTTTGGCTATGCCCGTCAGGACCGCCGTGTGCGTTCCGCGCGTGTGCCGATTACCGCTAAAGTAGTCGCGGATTTCCTTTCCAGCGTTGGTGTTGACCGTGTTTTGACGGTTGACCTGCACGCCGAGCAGATCCAGGGCTTCTTTGATGTCCCGGTAGACAACGTATTTGGCAGCCCGATCCTGCTGGAAGATATGTTGCAAATTGGTCTGGAGAACCCGATTGTCGTTTCTCCTGACATTGGTGGTGTGGTGCGCGCCCGTGCCATCGCCAAACTGCTTAACGACACTGACATGGCTATCATCGATAAACGTCGCCCGCGTGCTAACGTTTCTCAGGTGATGCACATCATCGGTGACGTCGCTGGCCGTGACTGTGTACTGGTCGACGATATGATCGACACCGGCGGTACGCTGTGCAAAGCGGCTGAAGCGCTGAAAGAGCGTGGCGCGAAACGCGTTTTCGCGTACGCCACTCACCCGATCTTCTCCGGTAACGCGGTGGAAAATCTGCGCAAGTCAGTGATCGATCAGGTGATTGTCTGCGACACCATCCCACTGTCTGACGAGATGAAATCTCTGCCGAACGTACGTACTTTGACGTTGTCCGGTATGCTGGCCGAAGCGATTCGTCGTATCAGCAACGAAGAATCCATTTCAGCCATGTTCGAGCATTAATCGAACGAAACCGGGCCACCTCTGGCCCGGTTTTATTTCCCTGCCACACGTTTAAGTTCAGTTACCGATTAAGCCGCTTCGGGCGCAGATATTTTCGCGATAATTTTCGTTAAAATTCGCTATTCGCGTTGCCATTCACTGTTTTCAACTAACACTACTATCCGGACTTTAGCCGTCCTGGGTTTAGTGGTATTTTTCACCACACTTTTTTTGAGAACTCCGACCACTATGGCTCTCGACATCTACACACTTTTTGTTTGCGAGCTCTATGTCCTGGGGTTTTTAAGCATCATTATGGTATTTGCCTGGATTGGCTCACAGTATGATCGGGTACTGGGTTTCACCACTCTGACGCTGGTGTTAACCCTTACAGCCGTGTTTCTGAGCAGCCTGCGTGCCGCAGGATTACAGTTCCTGCCCATTGCGGTGGGTAATGTGGTGATGATGCTGGCTTATGGCAACCTGTTAAATGCTTTCCGGGTGTTTTGTAAAAAACCACTTGGCATGAGCTGGCTGGCGGGGGCATTGCTATGGGCGATTCTGTGTATTTTCCCGGCGTTTTACTTCAGTCTGCCAAAACGCGTTCTGGTCGTTTGTCTGCTGTGCATCATCTACACCGGCGCATTGATTCAGCTGCTGTGGCGGGCACGCGCCGCGCTCACCGTCACCTTCTGGCCCGCGCAGATGTTGTTGTGGATACATTTGCTGTTTCACGTCGCACGAATTTTCTTTGATGACGCCGTTGCCACCCCGGTGCATGGTGCAATTGGTGGTTCCAGTTTTTCCGTGTACGTCATGCTTGAATCGATTTTGTTCGTTATTGGCCTGACGTTTACGATTCTGGCGATGGTCAATGAACGTACCCAGATCGCCCATAAACTGGCATCACTGCACGATCCCTTAACCAGTGTGTGGAACCGCCGCGCATTATTCGAGCAGGCGGAAAAAATCATCGCCCGACGCTTACGGCAACAACAACCCTTCACGGCGATATTATTCGATCTCGACCATTTCAAAAGCATTAACGATCGCTACGGCCACCAACAAGGTGATCGGGTATTAATTGATTTTTGCCAGATTGCCCAGGCGTTATTGCCTGACGAGGGGCAGTTTGCCCGGTTGGGAGGTGAAGAGTTTGCCGCCATATTGCCCGGCGACAGTGAGCAGGCACAATTGGTATGTGAACGTATTCGCGTCGCAACGCAGTTATCGCTGCCGGATAATATCAGCTACACCGTCAGTATCGGCTATGCAACAGCCAGCAAGGAAGAGCTTCACTTCCCGACATTACTGGCATTGGCTGATGAGGCGTTGTATCGCGCAAAAGCCAGCGGCCGTAACCGTACTGAACAATATCTGACACAGTTACAGCCGTTGAATCAGGCTACGCTGGTGTAGTCTTATGGGTGATGCGTGTTACGACGGCAACGTTTATCACCGTAGTGGCGCAACCAAAAATAGCGGTCTTCCACTTTTTCCCGCCCACTGACACGCGCACCCACCAGCCAGAGCAGCGCACCAATAAAGATGCTAAACATTGCGCCATGCGCCAGGAATTGCGGCAGATTTAACGAAGGTATTTGATTAATGATCGAGTAACCGACGCCAAGCACCATGGTGAGTAAACCGAGACACATCAGGCCATTACCGATATAGCGAGAGTGATGACGTTTCATAATTCACCTCCATCCTTTTTTAGTAATGCCAAAAACAGCACATAACGTTAACTTGCTATAAGTTTAGGCAATGACCCGGGGTTAAGATGCGTGCATGATCACACATCTTTCACAATCCTGACGAAACTTTACCGCTTATCGGGTTGATTTCGATAGAAAATGATAAATAACGTAGCGGCACTATTCACTGTCTCAGCCCTTTGTCATCTCCCCTGTCAGGCAGTAAACTAACGCCCTTTCGATTTCGAGACAGGATAATCATCGTGAGCAGCATTAAACTGATTGTGGGACTGGCTAATCCCGGCGCGGAATATGCCTCTACGCGCCATAACGCAGGTGCCTGGTATGTGGATCTGCTGGCAGAGCGCAACAATCAGTCTCTGAAAGACGAACCCAAATTCTTTGGTTACACCGCTCGCTTATCGCTGGCGGGCGAAGATGTGCGGCTACTGGTCCCCACCACTTTTATGAACCTGAGTGGGAAGGCGGTCGCGGCAATGGCGACGTTCTACCGCATCGCGCCAGAGGAAATTTTGGTGGCACACGATGAACTGGACCTGCCTCCTGGCGTGGCGAAGTTTAAACAGGGTGGCGGCCACGGTGGTCATAACGGTCTGAAAGACATCATCAGCAAGCTGGGTAACAACAATAATTTTCACCGTTTACGGGTCGGCATTGGTCATCCGGGTGACCGCAATAAAGTCACCGGATTTGTACTGGGTAAACCCCCTGCCAGTGAACAGAAGCTGATCGATCATGCCGTAGATGAAGCGGTGCGCTGTACGGAACTGTGGCTGAAAGAAGATAAGATTAAGGCAATGAACCGTCTGCACGCCTTCAAAGCCGGTTAAGGCCAAATCCCGCGCCGCAGACCGGGAAATCTGTGTATAATGCGCGAAATTTTTTGAATCGTCAGCGTTGCCGGTCAACGCTGCACACTCAGCGAGAAAGGTAATCAGATCATGGGATTTAAATGCGGTATTGTGGGCCTGCCGAACGTCGGTAAATCCACCCTGTTCAACGCGCTGACCAAAGCGGGTATCGAAGCAGCCAACTTTCCGTTCTGCACCATCGAGCCAAACACCGGTGTCGTTCCAATGCCCGATCTGCGCCTTGACCAACTGAGCGAGATCGTGAAGCCACAGCGCGTTGTGCCGACCACCATGGAGTTCGTTGATATCGCCGGTCTGGTGGAAGGTGCTTCTAAAGGTGAAGGCCTGGGCAACAAATTCCTGACCAATATCCGTGAAACGGATGCCATCGGCCATGTGGTTCGCTGCTTCGAAAATGAGAACATCATTCACGTCGCGGGCAAAGTAAACCCGGCGGAAGATATCGATATCATCAACACCGAACTGGCGCTGTCCGATCTCGATACCTGTGAACGTGCTATCCAGCGTGTACAGAAGAAAGCCAAAGGCGGCGACAAAGACGCCAAAGCTGAGTTGGCGGCGCTGGAGAAGTGTCTGCCGCATCTGGAAAATGCCGGGATGCTGCGCTCACTGAATCTGGATGCTGATGAGAAAGCGGCAATTCGTTATCTCAGCTTCCTGACGCTGAAACCCACCATGTACATCGCCAACGTTAACGAAGATGGCTTCGAGAACAATCCTTATCTCGACCAGGTTCGTGCAATTGCCGACGCAGAAGGTTCAGTGGTTGTGCCGGTTTGCGCCGCAGTGGAATCCGATATCGCTGAACTGGAAGATGATGAGCGTGCGGAGTTTATGGCTGAGATGGGCCTGGAAGAACCCGGTCTGAACCGCGTGATTCGCGCTGGTTATACTCTGCTGAACCTGCAAACTTACTTCACCGCCGGTGTAAAAGAAGTACGTGCCTGGACTATCCCGGTCGGTGCCACTGCACCGCAGGCGGCTGGTAAAATCCATACCGACTTCGAGAAAGGTTTTATCCGTGCCCAGACTATCGCGTTTGATGACTTCATCGCTTATAAAGGTGAACAAGGCGCGAAAGAAGCAGGAAAAATGCGTTCTGAAGGTAAAGAATACATCGTTAAAGATGGCGATGTAATGAACTTCCTGTTTAACGTCTGATTATTTTCAGCAACAGACGTTAATTAAAAGCCCATGCTTGTGCATGGGCTTTTTTATTCACTCAACAATACCACTTCGGTTTGTCAATTATCTTCAATTGCAGTTTACTGACGAAATACACTCCAGGGAACTTTCTCAACGCGCGCCAGAACACTCTCTATTTTCACTTCTTCGACATTGTTATATCTTAATTATCAATTAAATTATTACCTTTGACACATTAATAATTTTATTCAGTGAAGTGCGGGGTATATTTATTCCTTGCTTAGCTGCAACCAGACCTAAAACTGAAGTTTATTAAAATAACTACAGAAAAAATTACAATATTTTATTTTTACACCGGAGAAATATGAAACACCATTTATTAGCCCTGGCGCTTTGTGCGACATTCGCAGGGAATGCTGCCTCTATTACACCAGGAGGAATGGCAGGTTGGAACTATACTCTCGATGCAACGAATATCACCAGCCTGACCTTCCCATTTACAGTTAATACCGCTCCGGAAACGCCAGGTTATTACTATGCAAGCCAATTTGGTTTTACGGGTGCAACCGCAATTGGTTATATTGGTCTGCAACCGCGAACTGCCGATCAATATTCAGTCGTGTTTTCCTCTTTTGTTTACGGCACCGAAGTTGTAGACAGTGAACGCTGTAGACTGGGCGCTGATGGTAGCTATGGTGCCAGTTGTTCCAGGTTATACCCGATCAAAAAAGGGCAAAGATATCTGTTTGAAGTCCGTCGTGGGAGTGACGATGTCAACGTCTGGTACGGTTTCGTCAAAGAAGAAGGCAGCACAACAGAAACACAAATCGGTGCATGGCGACTTCCTGCTGGCTCGGGGTTACTGAGGTCAGTTCAATCCGGTTGGATTGAATATTATAAAAGTGTCGATACCTGTTACACACCTGAAGTTTCACAAATTACCGTTTCACCACCCTATGTCACTGCAACCGGTAAACAGGGATCGTTTTACTACCCGCATGAGTATGGTAGGTGCACAGGTAAAGTGAATTATCAATACGAATGGGTTGGTAATGATCTCAGAACGACCGTTGGCCGACGTATGATTACGACCGACGCCTATAGTTCCGCTCTTTTCGATGGTGAACTTTCCCCTGACAGTTTCATTACGATCGGCGTATATGACAGTCAAAATAAAGCACTGGAAAAACACACAGTAAAAGTGGGTAAAGACTACGTCAGCAAATGGACCTGGCCGGCATACTCTGCTGCGATCTTCAATAGCAATTTAAAGAAAGTTAAACTTGGGATGCTGGACATTAATACGGGTGAAATTAATGTTAAACCTGGTTCATCCTTCGAAAACCAGATTTATAAAAACAAACTGGACAACTTAAAAGTCATCACTACCATCGAGGACATGTGGGTTAATAACGACCCTTTCGGTGACGAACTTTACACTGGTGATTTGGCCTCCGGCAGTTCAGTCATGATTACGGTAAAAGATCAGGCTGGGCAAATGTTGGAAGATTACACAGTGATGGTTCCTGATAGTATGACGGGTCGCTGGCGCTGGTCAGAATATACTGGCTATGAATTCAACAATGCTCTGAAAAAAATCAAGATTGGCGTTAAAGATGCTAATAATGATATCGCCATTATGCCCTGGACCTCCTGGCAAAATAAAATCTGGAAAAAGAGTCAGGAACATTTAACCGTCAAAGCTGAGATTTTTACTGCATCAGAAAATCCCTGGGTTAACCATGACCTCTTTGGCGATAAGCTGGCAGCCGATTTACCTTCAGGTAGCAAAGTTACCATAAAGGTAAAAAGTAGCCTGGGTAATTTGCTGGAGGAACATACGGTTGAGCTGCCGGATGGACACCTGGATCGCTATAAGTGGCCCCCTTTTGCAGCCAATGAGTTCAATCAGATCTTTAAGCAGATTGTAATTGGTGAAAAAGAGGGAGATAACACCATCAACGTGATCGCTGGCTCGCAATATCGCAACCTGATATGGAAAAAAGAGCGCGCCAACCTGACTGTTGAAGTCTCAATTGATTAATCGTTGCCAGAACGGAAACAGAAGTGAACCACATTGAAGAGATGCGCGGCCAGGTTGGACACCGCTTATTACTGCTGGCAGGGACGCGTATCCTGTTACAACTGCGCAAGGATGGAAGTTGGGGCTTACCAGGCGGCTGGTTGGATCCTGGGGAATCACCAGAACAAACGGTGAAACGTGAAGTGAAGGAGGAAACCAATCTTGATGTACATCGGATGCAACTGTTAGGATTTTTTTGTGAGCCGGAATATACCCTTAACCAGGAGTACAACGAGGGAGACAACGCCGTAACGGCTCTCTATCAGGTTGATGAATGGTCGGGGGTGATGATCAATGATCCCAGTGAAAGCGATGAACTGACTTTTTTCTCATCTGATGAACTGCCGAAAAACCTGGCAGAAAAGTGTCGGCACTCTATCCGTTGCTATTTGTCACATCAGCGATAATTGTTTTCCCAACGTAAAAATCCACGCTTGCGCGTGGATTTTTTTAGGCTGGATTAGCTTACTTAATTCCCATCGCATCTTTCAGGGTGAAGAACAGATCCGTTTGGTCAGTCAGACCAACCACATTCGCCGCATGCGGGCCATAGGCAGCAATACGCAACTGAGTACCGGTATGCTCCTGTGAATCTTCTTCTGAGTTACCGTAACTGATGGTCATCACCGCGCCATCTTTGGTGTTCAGAGCCTGAGTCAAGCCTGGTGCTTTGGTGCCATTTTCAACGATCTGGCTACTGTGCGCGTGATCTGCCGTCACCACGACCAGGGTATTGCCATGCTCGCGAGCAAAAGCCAGTGCCTGTTGTACCGCTTCATCAAGGTCAACGGTTTCACCAATTTGCCCACAAGGATTAGCGGCATGATCCTGTTTATCAATGGAGGCACCTTCAACTTGCAGGAAGAAGCCCTTGTCATTTTTGCTCAACAGATCCAGCGCTTTTTTGGTCATCTGCGCCAGTGTTGGCGTACTGGACGGGCGATCCTTATTCACTTCACAGGTGACTACCGGCTTATCAAGATTGCCGTGATAACTGGCTTTCGGCCCCTGCCAGCGCACTGGCATATTGCCTTCAGAGAACAGCCCTAACAACGGTCTACGCTGGTCCGCCTGCTGGACCGCATTCATGCCGTCGAGATTATCCACCAGTTGATAACCTCGTGCCTGCGCCTGCTCACGCAGGGTTTTACCCTGATATTCTCCCGCCTTCGCCACTTCGCTGAAGCTCCTGGCACCGCCACCCAGCGTGACATCCGCACGAGTTTTCAGCATCTGCTCGGTGATGGAACCTCTGCCACCCTGCTCCAGCGCGTTGCTCGGGCATAGCTCGCTGGTTTTTTCCGGGCCATAGCATTTACGTGAAGTGACATAAGCGATCAACGCCGCAGGTGTTGCATCCTGTAGCTCCGCAGTTGAAACGTTACCGGTGGCCTTACCGGCAGCTTTCGCCAGTTCCAGCAGCGTGGTTTGGTCTTTCCCATTCACATCAACGCCAATCGCGCCATTATAGGATTTGGTCCCCGTGGCCCACGCGGTCGCAGACGCTGCTGAATCCGTGACGTAGTTCGGTTTGTGGGTTTTCTTATCCAGCGAGTAATGGGTGTACTGACCGGTTAAAGGTAAGGCATCAATCCCGGGGAAAAAGCCGCCTGCGCCCATTGCCTGATTACGTGCAGCAGTGATTTCTGAGTCCCCCATGCCGTCACCGATCAACAGAATGACATTCTTCGCCGTATTGTTGCTCAGAGAAGCTTTGAGCGCTTCCGTTTGATCACCGGTCAGTCGACGCGCACCACCATGCTGAGTCAGGTCACCGGTGGCGGCGCGCGAGTAGCTGGTTGCATCAGCAAGTGCTGCCGTCGCGAACAATGAAGTGATAAGCGGAACCGTAATCAAAGGTATCTTTTTCATTTATAAGCATCCTTATTCACAAATATAACCAAATGTTTCCGCTGACAAGTCTGCGACAATGCCGTGACACTTTTGTGACTGGCACGCAATATTTTGATGACAGGATCGGCAAAACGAACAAGGCTAATGCAATCCGCTCAGAGCTTAAGCGAATAGAAAAAAAGGAGAAAATAGAGCTTGACCCTTTTCAGCTAACTCCCTATAGTAGCGCCCCGTTGACCCGCTGAGGTTGGCAAACAAAATGTGGTGAGGTGTCCGAGTGGCTGAAGGAGCACGCCTGGAAAGTGTGTATACGGCAACGTATCGGGGGTTCGAATCCCCCCCTCACCGCCATCATTCTGAAGAAGAGTCTGAACTAACGTTCAGACTTTTTTTTCGCCTGTGCACCATACGTTGTGCACAAAAAAACCCGGCCGCAGCCGGGTTTTGTGTATCAAATCTCAATGGTTAACTGTAAGCATGTAGCGTACGCTGACACAAGGCCGAACGGACACAGTCGTCTTTGCCAAAACGAACCACGCCGATCATCTCATCTTCTTCGAATCGTCCCAATGCATCCGCGAGTCCGGATGTCACTCCGCGCGGTAAATCGCACTGGGTAATATCGCCGTTGACGATGACGGTCACGTTCTCACCAAGACGCGTCAGGAACATCTTCATCTGCGCAGCGGTGACGTTTTGTGCCTCGTCGAGAATCACCACGGCATTTTCGAAAGTACGTCCTCGCATATAAGCGAAGGGCGCGATCTCTACCTTGCCGATTTCCGGGCGCAGGCAGTACTGCATAAAGGAAGAGCCGAGACGTTTAACCAGAACGTCGTAGACCGGTCGGAAATACGGGGCGAATTTCTCGGAAATGTCTCCGGGGAGGAAACCGAGGTCTTCATCCGCCTGTAGGACCGGGCGTGTAACGATTATCCTGTCGATATCCTTATGTATCAGGGCCTCAGCCGCTTTGGCTGCGCTAATCCAGGTTTTTCCGCAGCCCGCTTCTCCGGTCGCGAAAATAAGCTGTTTCGTTTCTATGGCTTTAAGATAGTGCGCCTGAGCATCATTTCTGGCTTCAATTGGTGAACTGTCTCGCACATCGCGTGCCATGCCAATTGCATCCAACCCACCCATCTGCACCAGCGAAGTGACCGATTCTTCTTCACGCTGACGATGACTACGAGAGTCATTACGAAGCACTCTGCGGGCTTCACGACGCGCTTTGATCACTGCTTTCTGTCTTCCCATAGTGGCACCTTACAGTTGGTTTCATTTATCGCTTCAGGATTATCCTGTTGCGATGACGTGAACGCTTTAGAGGTTGACGTGGCTTCCTTTAGAGCCGTTTCGAGCCATTGAGAATAGTGTGCAACAACGCGCAAACGCTGTTACGCACCGGTAAGAAATATGAGATTGAAAAAGAACGAAGCTTGAAAAGTGAAGAGGAAACTTTCGAGGGAAAAAATCCCCCGCAGTGAACTGCGTATGTTGAAGGGTATTTACCTGTCCTTTGAAGGACCGAATCATGCGCGAACTCCAGTGACCTTAGCCACACATCTGACAACGCTTATGATTAAAATGCATCATATTTGCGGTAATTTGCAACAGTAATTTTACCTGGTGACCAACAAAAAGTGACCAGGCTCCGTAAGCAGTTCACAGCTTAAATTAAATTTGTTTTATTTATCATGTAATTGATTAATTCGACTGCGCATGAAGTTTTTAGGAGGATTCGGAAATCATTCTGACCAGTTAATCCAACTAAAAAACATGAAAGATCGCTGCTCCGTTTTCGCAGTCTGGTCAGTGGAAAGTACATTTATTAATCAATCGGGTGTAAGAAGGAAAAAGGATGAGTTGACTGAGATAAATGGCCTTTACCCGGCTTCTATTCTCACTGAAACGTTTCTTGTGCAAAACGTGCGACAAAAAACCCGCCTCATTAATGAGGCAGGTGACATCTCGGGAGAAGGATTTATTTGGTCAGATATTCCGCTTCCGCTGCGGCAAAGCGTTGTTGAGCCATCTGCGAGGGTGCGCGGCCCAGCAGGCTAACAACGACAATCGCGATGCTGGCAAACAGGAAGCCCGGGATGATTTCATACAGACCCAGCCAGCCATATTGTTTCCACACCAACACCGTGGCGGCACCAATCACCATGCCAGCCAGAGCACCGTTACGTGTCATCCGCTGCCAGCACACACCGAACAAAACCACCGGACCAAAAGCCGCACCAAAGCCCGCCCAGGCATAACTGACCAGACCGAGTACGCGGTTATCCGGGTTTGACGCCAGCGCAATGGCGATCAATGCAATCAGCAGTACCATCAAGCGCCCAACCCATACCAACTCTTTCTGGCTGGCATTTTTGCGCAGGAAACCTTTATAGAGATCTTCCGTCAGCGCGCTGGAGCAGACCAGCAACTGACAGCTCAGGGTTGACATTACCGCCGCCAGAATGGCCGACAGCAGAATACCGGCAATCCACGGGTTAAACAGAATACGTGCCAACTCGATAAACACGCGTTCACCATTCTGGCTGACACCGCTCGCCTGCTCCGGATGGTTCTGGAAGTAAGCAATACCGAAGAAACCGACCGCAACCGCACCCGCCAGGCACAGAATCATCCAGGTCATGCCGATACGGCGCGCCGTTCGGATGGAGCGATGCGAATCAGCCGCCATAAAGCGCGCCAGAATATGGGGCTGACCAAAGTATCCCAGCCCCCAGCCCAGCAGCGACACAATCGCCACAAAATTCAGGCCTTTCAGCATATTCAGGTTTTCGAGGCTTTTCGCTTCAATCACCGCCAGTGAATCGGAGAAGCCACCCACCGCGACAATCACAATCACCGGGGTCAGGATCAGCGCGAAAATCATCAGGCTGGCCTGCACGGTATCGGTCCAGCTAACAGCCAGGAAACCGCCGACTAAGGTATACAGAATGGTTGCGGCAGCGCCCGCCCACAGCGCGGTCTGATAATCCATGCCGAAAGTGCTTTCGAACAGACGGGCACCGGCCACCACACCCGAGGCGCAGTAGATGGTAAAGAAGATAAGAATAACCAGCGCCGAGATAACGCGCAGAATCTTACTGTGATCCTCAAAACGGCTGGTAAAGAAGTCAGGCAGCGTCAGCGCATTATTATGATGCTCGGTTTGCACACGCAGGCGTCCGGCGACAATTTTCCAGTTCAGCCATGCGCCAATGGTCAGGCCGATTGCAATCCAACTCTCAGAAATGCCCGACAGGAAAATCGCCCCAGGCAGGCCCATCAATAACCAGCCGCTCATGTCTGATGCACCGGCTGAAAGCGCGGTGACTACGCTTCCGAGGCTGCGCCCACCGAGAATATAGTCATCAAAGTTTTTGGTTGAACGGTAAGCAACGAAACCAATCAACACCATCCCAAGGATATATACAACAAAAGTCACCAGCATCGGTGTACTGACACTCATTTCGTCTCTCCACTTGTTATTGGATCTCCATAAAGGCGCGGTATCCTGCCGCAAAGCGGCGTCTGGCACAATGCCTTTGAATACGCGGAGTTAACGACGTTTCACAGGTTGTGATCGGGGCAACAGCGGGTTGCACCGAAATAAACCTCCAGCAGATGAGTTGCAACCCTGGCGAGAATTTTGCAACAGACATCCTACTAACGACATGGCACACATTTAACACGGTTGCACAAAGTTGCAACATGGGTAATAGTGCAGATCACTTCAGAACTCTCTCTACTCTTTTGAGGAACAGGCAAGCATGGGAACCACCACGATGGGGGTGAAGCTGGATGAAGCTACCCGCGATCGCATTAAACTGGCAGCACAGAAGATTGATCGCACGCCGCACTGGCTGATTAAACAGGCAATTTTTAATTACCTGACACAGCTGGAATCCGGTGACGCATTACCGGAAATTCCGGTACAACTCATCGAGGGCGCGACGGAAGAACAAACGTCAGAAGAGTCGGTGCAACCTTTCCTCGATTTTGCCGAACACATTCTGCCGCAGTCGGTGACGCGTGCAGCCATCACCGCCGCCTGGCGTCGCCCGGAAACCGATGCAGTGCCAATGCTGCTGGAACAGGCCCGTCTCCCTGCCCCACTGGCGGAGAAAACGCATCAACTGGCGTACAGCCTCGCGGATAAATTACGGCATCAGAAAGGTGCAACCGGTCGCGCCGGGATGGTGCAAAGTCTGTTGCAGGAGTTTTCCCTCTCCTCGCAGGAAGGGGTCGCGCTGATGTGTCTGGCGGAAGCCTTATTGCGTATTCCGGACAAACCCACGCGTGACGCGTTGATCCGCGACAAAATCAGCAACGGTAACTGGCAATCCCACCTCGGTCGTAGCCCGTCGATGTTCGTAAATGCCGCCACCTGGGGTCTGCTGTTCACTGGCCGTCTGGTTTCGACTCATAACGAAGCGAATTTATCGCGATCACTCAACCGGATTATTGGTAAAAGCGGCGAGCCGTTGATTCGTAAAGGCGTGGATATGGCGATGCGCCTGATGGGTGAGCAGTTCGTCACCGGCGAAACTATCGCCGAAGCCCTGGCTAATGCACGCAAGCTGGAAGAGAAAGGTTTCCGTTATTCGTATGACATGCTGGGCGAAGCAGCGCTGACGGCCAGCGATGCCAAAGCCTATCTGGTGTCTTATCAGCAGGCGATCCATGCCATCGGCAAAGCGTCCAATGGCCGTGGTATTTATGAAGGTCCGGGGATCTCGATCAAACTGTCGGCACTGCATCCGCGCTACAGCCGTGCGCAATATGAACGCGTCATGGAAGAACTCTATCCAACGCTGAAATCCCTGACGCTGCTGGCTCGCTCTTATGACATCGGTATTAACATCGATGCAGAAGAAGCTGACCGTCTCGAACTGTCGCTCGATCTGCTGGAAAAACTCTGCTTCGAGCCAGAGCTGGAAGGTTGGAACGGCATTGGCTTTGTTATCCAGGCTTACCAGAAGCGTTGTCCGTTCGTCATTGATTACCTGGTCGATCTGGCACAGCGTAGCCGTCGCCGACTGATGATTCGTCTGGTGAAAGGCGCCTATTGGGACAGCGAAATCAAACGCGCCCAGATGGACGGCCTGGAAGGCTACCCGGTCTATACCCGCAAGGTGTACACCGATATCTCCTATCTGGCCTGCGCACGCAAGCTGCTGGCGGTGCCAAATCTGATCTATCCGCAGTTTGCCACCCACAACGCTCACACCCTCGCGGCCATTTATCAGCTGGCAGGGAATAACTATTATCCGGGCCAGTACGAATTCCAGTGCCTGCATGGCATGGGTGAGCCGCTGTACGAACAGGTGGTGGGTAAAGTCGCCGATGGCAAACTCAATCGTCCGTGCCGTATTTATGCGCCGGTAGGTACGCACGAAACCCTGTTGGCCTATCTGGTACGTCGCCTGCTGGAAAACGGTGCCAACACCTCATTTGTTAACCGCATCGCCGATACCTCATTGCCGATTGATGAGCTGGTCGCTGACCCGGTGACGGCAGTGGAGAAAATGGGCGCCAGCGAAGGCGCAATGGGGCTGCCTCACGCCAAAATTCCGTTACCGCGTGAGCTGTACGGAGAGAAACGTGTTAACTCTGCCGGTCTGGACCTGGCCAACGAACACCGTCTGGCCTCGCTTTCCAGTGCTTTGCTCAACAGCGCCAGCCAGCCGTGGCAGGCCCAGCCGCTGATTGAAGGTGAGCTGGCTGTCGGCAGCAGCAACCCGGTACTCAACCCATCTGCGCCAGCCGATGTGGTGGGGCACGTACGCGAAGCCACCCCGCAAGAAGTCTCACAAGCACTGGATGCGGCAGTGAATGCCGGCCCGATCTGGTTCGCCACCCCACCCCAGGAGCGTGCCGCCATTCTGGAGCGCGCTGCTGAGATGATGGAAAGCCAGATGCAGCAACTGATTGGCCTGCTGGTGCGTGAGGCGGGTAAAACCTATAACAACGCCATCGCCGAAGTCCGCGAAGCGGTTGATTTCCTCTATTACTACGCCGGTATGGTGCGTGACGATTTCGACAACGAAACCCACCGTCCACTCGGCCCGGTGGTGTGTATCAGTCCGTGGAACTTCCCGCTGGCGATTTTCAGCGGGCAGATTGCCGCCGCGCTCGCCGCAGGCAACAGCGTGCTGGCGAAACCTGCCGAGCAAACGCCGCTGATTGCCGCCCAGGCGGTACAAATTATGCTGGATGCCGGTGTGCCGTCTGGCGTGTTGCAGCTGCTGCCAGGACTCGGTGAGACTGTCGGCGCACAGTTGACCGGTGATGACCGTGTGCGCGGCGTGATGTTTACCGGTTCCACTGCGGTCGCGACGCTGCTACAACGCAATCTTGCTGGACGTCTTGATCCACAGGGCCGCCCTACTCCATTGATTGCGGAAACCGGCGGCATGAACGCGATGATCGTCGATTCATCAGCACTGACTGAGCAAGTGGTGGTGGATATTGTCGCCTCCGCTTTCGACAGCGCTGGTCAACGCTGCTCGGCACTGCGTCTGCTGTGCGTGCAGGAAGATGTCGCCGAACACACGCTGAAAATGTTGCGCGGTGCGATGGCGGAATGTCGCATGGGCAACCCAGAACGCCTCTCGACCGACATCGGCCCGGTGATTGATGCCGAAGCCAAAGCCAATATCGAGCGCCATATTCAGGCTATGCGCAATAAAGGTTTCACCATCTACCAGGCTGCACAGGAAAATCCACAGGACACGAAAGAGTGGGCGACCGGCACCTTTGTGAAACCGACGTTGATTGAACTGGAGCAGGTCAGCGATCTGGATAAAGAAGTCTTTGGTCCGGTGCTGCACGTTGTCCGTTTTGCGCGCAATAATCTGCCGCAGCTGATCGACCAGATCAATGCTTCCGGTTACGGTTTAACGCTGGGGGTGCATACGCGCATTGACGAAACCATCGCCCAGGTGACGGCAGGGGCCAAAGTCGGCAACCTCTATGTTAACCGTAATATGGTGGGTGCGGTGGTTGGCGTACAACCGTTCGGTGGTGAAGGTTTATCGGGCACCGGACCGAAAGCGGGTGGCCCGTTGTATCTGTATCGCCTGCTGGCGAACCGTCCGGATGGCGCGCTGCTCACAACGTTTGATCGTCAGGATGCTGAACGTCCGGTGGATAGCACCTTGCGTACCACCCTGCTGAGCGCACACCAGGCGTTGCAACAATGGGCGCAGGACAAACCCGAGCTGCTGGCCCTGACGCAACGTTATGACCAGTTGGCACAGGCCGGTACCGTCCGTCTGTTGCCGGGTCCTACCGGTGAGCGCAATACCTTTACTTTGCTGCCGCGTGAGCAGGTGCTGTGTATTGCCGACAACCAACAGGATGCACTGACGCAACTGGCGGCTGTCACCAGTGTCGGTAGTCAGGTGCTATGGCCGGATGACGAGCTACATCGTTCATTGCGTGCTGCCTTACCAGCGGCGGTACAGCAGCGTATTACGCTGGCAAAAGATCTGCTGGCCGCAGAGTTTGATGCGGTGATCTACCACGGTGATGCCGATCAGTTACGCAGCCTGTGCGAGCAGGTCGCAGCGCGTGAAGGTGCTATTGTTTCCGTGCAGGGCTTCGCCCGTGGGGAAACAAATTTGCTGCTGGAACGGTTGCTGATTGAGCGTTCTCTCAGCGTCAACACCGCAGCCGCCGGTGGCAACGCCAGTCTGATGACCATCGGTTAACATCATAAATAGAACATGCTTGCCCGTTATGCTGGCAAGCATGTAGAGACAAACCCGTAGCGGCGCGATTTATCGCGCTGTTTTAACAGATACGCGATAAATCGCGCCACTACGGAATGTGCTTGCTTTTCGTTATGCGGCTGTCTTTCTTCGCTTCATACCAATTAATGTCGGGAACACAAACAGCGACTGCCCCAACCCTCGATTAGTCAGTGACCACACCAACACCGAACACAACGAACAGATGGCTACGATGGCAATGGGATACAAGCACGCCCAAAGTATCGAGAACCACGCCTGCTCGTACAGATGATGGCGCTGCGCAAATAAAATGGCTGACATGCCAAAATATTCAATAAATATGCGATGAATAACATAAATTTGCAGGGTATTGCGGCCAATCCAGTTCAGATAGGTCATGCGGAAATGCGCATTCAGCCAGCGACAAATCGCCACGCTTAACAACACCGCGATGATGCACAGAAACAGGTTCCTGCCGACACCAAAGATAATGTTTACCCCCGCAAAGGCGGCCAGCAGTGCCCAGGGGACCATATTTTCCCGCTTCCAGCTACTGAGCCGCAGCATCAGTGGACTCCAGAACGCCCCCAGCAGGAAAAACAGAAGATATTGCGCCAGACTCTGCGGTCCCCAGTACGGGATAATTTTCACTACCGCCAGATAATTCAACACCACCGCCACCGCCAGCAACGCCATTCTCTGCTCACGAAAGATCTTGGCTAACAGGAAATAAATGCCCAGACCGTAGAGATACCATGACGTGCTCATCGCCATAAAGGTGAGCTTCAGAAACTCCAACAGCGATCCGGCATAGGCCGCATTGGTATTGTCAGAAATACGTTGCCCGGTGATTTCCGATGAAATGCCATCGATGGACCACCACTGAATAAATCCCCATAAAATATAGAGATAGAACAGATTGGTAATGCGGCTGGTGAAAACCTGCTTCCACGGGCGATTCATGATGCCATTCGCCGCCAGCAGTCCCGACACAAAGAAGAAGGCAGGCATACGCAGTGGCGACAGAATGGTATTAAACTTCACCCAAATTTCCGCTGGCAGCCAGCCTGCCGACAGATAATGCACGGTATTTTCGAATCCGGGTAAAACCGTATGGTAGAGCACCACTAACAAAATGCAGGTGCCTTTAAGGGTGTTCACCCATAATATCTCATCGGTCCTGGTGTTATTCATATGATTAACTCCCGCTGTGTCAGTCTTGAACGCGAAATTTGACGCCGAGAAATGAGGTATGACATTTTTAATAGTGAGAGGGATTATCAAACAGGCGGGGCAATCTGACTGTAGCGAAAGTCTTAAAAAATTTTTACTGGCCCTATATAACAATGCGTTACGTCATAACACCGGCCAGCATAACTAAGCAGGCTAATAATTTTCTCCATTTATTTAAACGTTAAAGTGAATATTGATACACATCAATCGCAAATAAACGCGGTCAATAATTAAGATTTACTCACCTGCTTTCAATCCACACGATAATCAAATAAAAGTAAAAATAAACAGCATGTAGCAGAGAGTTAAGAAAAAAAATTCTGCCTGTGCTGCTTGTAAATGGCGAAATGGCCAGTTTTCACTGGCCTGTATTTCATCAGGATACCGGCGATGATTTTGCTTCCGTGGCTTGCTTACGCAGTAAACGTGGGTAGAGAAACAGCATCCGCCCCGGACCATGATTTAATAGCGTCCAGACCACTAATGACAGCGAAGTACAGACGGCTACCCCTGCCAACGGCATCAGTAATGCCCATGCCCAGCTAAAGGTGGTGTTACCAAACCAGCCATAGTGCAAAGCGAGCGTTAGCGCACTTAATCCCAGCAGTTCAATAAAGATGCGGTGCAGCACATAAATCTGTAGCGTGTTCCGGCCAATCCAGTTAAGCCACGCCATATTGCAACGTTGATTGAGGAAGCGGCACAGCACAATGCCAAACACGATGGTCAGCAGGCTATAGAAGGGATTCTTGTAACTACCGCCGACATGATGCGCCACACCGATTAACGCGATACCGGCCAGGAGCAGCCAGTGTTGCCGCTCAAGGTGGCTGATGGCGATCAATCTCTCGCTAAAGAAAACGCCAAGCAGAAAGTAAAGATAGTTCTGAGCCACGCTGGCGGGGCCCCAACCGGGGATCAGACTGAGCTGTGCAGCATAGTTAGCCACAATTGCCAGCAGCACCAGCGCCACCTTCTGGCGGTGAAACAGCTTGGTGAACAGGAAAAAGCCTGCCAACGCATAAAGATACCAAAGGCTGGTCATCGACAGCAGCAGCAACTTGATGAACTGAAGTGGAGAATCCGCGTAGGCGGCGTTTTTCGCCGTCGATAAGCGGTCACCCATCATATGCGTTGAAATGTAGTGGATGCACAGCCACTGAATCACGCCCCACAGCAAATAAAGATACAGTATGTTGCTGAATTTCTTCGTAAACACTTCCTGCCAGCTTTTTTTACTGATGGCGCTCGCCGCCAGCAGGCCAGAGACGAAGAAGAAAGCGGGCATACGTAACGGGGAGAGGTATTTATTAAAGGTCACCCAGCCTTCAGCAGGGATGATCCCGGCGGTCAGATACTGCAACGATGGGGCAAAGGTGGTGATGATGGCGTGGTGCAGAACCACCAGTAAAATACAGCCGCCTTTTAGCGTATTGATCCAGAGAACCTCTTGCCTGGCAGACGTCATTGTTAAGTCCTGATTGTGTCATGAATTTGTAAATAATTATTTTTATTTATTAATTCATCACAATCAGTACCACTCTTAAAAAGACCGCAAGAACCCAGCAGAGTAAATGAAGGTAAAATAAATACTTAAAAATCAGAATAATGAAAAAATAAGACTGATTTTTTTCGGAAGAAACTGATGTGGGACAATGAGGAAAACGCCGTGAATCATCCACGGCGCTTAAGATTATTGATTAAGGAATTTATCGAGGAACTGTCGGGTACGGGCATGTTGCGGATTGCTGAACAGCGCCTTCGCCACCCCCTGCTCAACGATACGGCCCTGATCCATAAAGATGGCACGGTCAGCAACGTCGCGGGCAAAGCTCATCTCATGGGTGACAATCACCATCGTACGCTTCTCTTCTGCCAGCGCACGGATGGTATTCAGTACCTCCCCCACCAGCTCAGGATCAAGCGCTGAGGTGGGTTCGTCGAACAGAATCACCTGTGGGCGCATTGCCAGTGCGCGCGCTATCGCCACACGCTGCTGTTGTCCACCGGACAAGCGTCGCGGGAAGCTCTCTTCCTTACCGTGCAGCCCCACTTTCTCCAGCAATGAACGTGCACGCGCAATGGCCTCCGCTTTCGGTTCACCTTTGACGATCACCGGCCCTTCGATAATGTTTTCCAGTACCGAACGATGGGGGAACAGATTAAAATTCTGGAATACGAATCCCACCTGCTGACGCAGACGGCGCACCAGTTCCTTCTGTTTGTTGATGCCGAGAGCAGCATCGACGGCAATCTCGCCCACCCGGATGGTGCCACTATCCGGTACTTCCAGCAGGTTGATGCTGCGCAATAAGGTAGTTTTACCCGAACCGCTCGGCCCGATAATCGCAACCACTTCGCCAGAAGCCACGTCCAGATCGATACCGTGCAGCACCGTCTGGCCGTGAAACTGTTTCACCAGCTGACGTACTTCAATGGCACTCATTTCGCCTCCCGATCCTGACGATTAACATGCGCTTCCAGTCGATTCTGCAAGGCGGAGAGTACCGTCGCCATCACCCAATAAATCACCGACGCCGCCAGGTACATGGTAAACACCTCCAGGGTACGCGAGGTGATCAACTGCGCCTGACGGAACAACTCCGGCACCTGAATCGTGGCCGCCAGCGAGGTATCTTTCACCAGGCTGATAAAGCTGTTACCCAATGGTGGTAGCGCGGTACGTGCCGCTTGCGGCAGGATCACACGACGCAGCGTTTGCCACGGCGTCATACCGATACTGGCCGCTGCTTCCCACTGACCCCGCTCAATTGCAGCAATTGCGCCACGTAGCGATTCCGAGGCGTAAGCGGCGGTGTTTAACGACAGACCAATCATGGCGGAGGGAATGGGATCCAGCTCGATACCAAACTGCGGCAGGCCGTAGTAGATCATAAACAGCTGGGCGATAAGCGGCGTGCCACGAAAGATCGACACATAACATCGCGCCAGCCAGTTAATCGGCCAGAAGTGCGACAGGCGCATCAATGCCAGCACAAAGCCAAGTATCAGCCCGAAGAACATGCCGCCGATACTCAGTTGCAGTGTGAACACCGCGCCTTTGAGTAAAAATGGTGCTGAATCCAGCACCAGTTGTAGGCTTTCCTGCATTATTTAGTAACGTCCGCGCCGAACCATTTCTCGGAAAGTTTGCTCAGGGAGCCATCTTTCTGCATATCAGCAATCGCCGCATCAATCGCTTTCAGCAGATCATCATTACCTTTACGCAGTGCCACACCAGATTCCAGACGCGAGAAGGCCGGGCCTGCCACTGCCATGGTATCGCCAGTTTTCTTCACCAGATCCAGCGCGGCCAGACGGTCCACCAGGATGGCATCAAGGCGGCCTGAACGCAGGTCCTGATATTTGGTTGGGTCATCATCATAGGTGCGGATATCCACGCCCTTCACGTTATCACGCAGCCACTGTTCATAGTTGGAGCCAAGACCCACACCGACTTTCTTACCGGAGAGATCGTCCGGCTTAGTAATGCTGCCCGCGTTTTTCTTCAGCGTCAGCGCCTGCACACCGGAAATGGTGTACGGCGTGGAGAAGTCATATTTCTTTTTACGCTCATCCGAAATGGTGACCTGGTTGATGACCACATCGATACGTTTTGAATCCAGCGCGGCCAGCATACCGTCCCATTTGGTTGGTTTCAGGCTGGCTTTCACGCCAAGATGCTGCGCCAGTTGCTGGGCGAATTCCACTTCGAAACCGGTCAGCTTGCCGTTTTCATCCTGGAAGCTGAACGGCGGATAGGTCCCTTCCAGCCCCACCAGCAGCGTGCCGCGTTCTTTCACTTTATTCAGCAGATTTTCTGCCGCGAAGGTTTTCACATTGAAACCGGCGACCAGCGCCACCGCCATCACTCCCATCACCAGTTGGCGACGAACCTGTGAGAAAGCCATAAATACCCCATTTATTATTTGTGAGTTGTGTGTGTTGTGTGCGTTATTTCACCGGGTCAGGCAAATAACGGCCGGATTATAAACCTTTTTTTACCTGCGTCTCAGACCGAAGGATGATAAGCAAATAACGCGGGTGATCCGCCGGTATGGACAAATAACAACGGGCCTTCACGACGGAAACGGTTCTGGCTGATGCCGTCAATCAAACCGGCCATCGCTTTTCCGGTATACACCGGGTCAAGCATGATGCCTTCCAGCCGCGCCAGCAGCTTCACCGCCTCCATCCCCTCTTCGTTCGGTTCGCCATAGCGTGGAGCATAATATTCATCCCACAGCGTAATGGGCGCGCGCGCTGCAACCTCCAACTGCTGCGCCAGTGCCGTGCGGATGCGCTCAACCACGGGCAGTTGATCTGCCACTTTGCGCGACACCGTCACACCCACCAGCTCGCTGTCCGGCAGCAGTTGCTCCAGACCAACCGCCAGGCCAGCATGGGTACCGGCACTGCCGGATGCCACCACCACGGCGGCAAAATCCACCACGCCTTCGCTTTGATGCGCAATTTCCTGGGCACATTCCACATAACCGAGTGCACCCAGCGCATTGGAACCGCCCACCGGCACCACATAAGGACGAAAACCCTGTGCTTCGAGACGTTCAGCCTGCTCCGCCAACTGTGCCGTCGGATTATGCAACGCATCGACCATCACCACCTCGACGTCCATCAGGTCCAACAGCAGTCGGTTGCCGTTACTCAGGTAGTTTTGTGCCGTGGTGCCAATCGGGTTTTCCAGCAACGCCACGCACTTCAGACCAAGACGTGCCGCCACTGCCGCCGTCTGACGTACGTGGTTAGATTGTATTGCACCCGCCGTCAGCAGCACATCCGCGCCTTCGCGCAGCGCATCGGCCGCGAGGAATTCGAGTTTGCGTAGCTTGTTACCACCGAGCGCCACCGGGGTGAAATCATCACGTTTAATGAAAATATCACGCCCAAGATAGTCAGAAAGACGGGGCAAATGCTCTAGCGGCGTGGGCGCACCCAGCAGCTCAAGACGAGGGAATTGGTGCAAAAGATGTAAGGACAATGCAGCCTCCATTCGGGCAAATTGCAATTATTCTTACAGTGTTGCAGAAGATGAGAAAAGTCGCACCCGGAATTCACCGGGTGCAGTCCCTGTTGCTGGCGTCTTCGACAACAACAGGGGGAGGATCACAGTTAGCTGCGCTGCCAGCCTAAAAACTGGTCATATTTACGCAAAGCGATGCGGTAATTATTATTACCGGCATCAGGTAAATCGTTCTCCAGACACTCATGCCAGCTGTTGCCCCGCAAACGTTCTGCCGGGAAATTTTTCGCCTTGAGCATGTCATCGAGTCGACGTAAACGCACCACGTATTCGCGGATGGTGCTGTGACTCATCTCAGTCTGTTCAAAGAGGTATTGCTTGAACGCCATGATATCGAAGTAATTCGGATGAGTATTACAAAAAATATCGCTGCAAAAACGGCACAACGCAGTCAATTCCGGCTGGAGTTTCATCCACACCTGATCGTCAATCATTTGGTCCATGCGAGCAATGGCCTCTTTATTGATGATCTGGCCGCGGAACACTAACGCCATACGGTCAAGAACCTTGCCACAATGTGAACAATTGCTTTGGCTGTGCTTGTAGTCTTTAAGGTAGCGACTTAAAGGTCTGGCTTTGGATTTGGCTCCCATTGCTGAGTCCCCGGTTTTATTTTTTTTGGATCCCCAGGAACTGATTCTGTCAGCGCGCTCCCGTTAAACGGGCACGCAGGCGTTTGATCGCCTGACTGTGCAGTTGGCTGACGCGGGATTCGCCCACTTCCAGCACCGCGCCAATCTCCTTCAGGTTCAGTTCTTCCTGGTAGTACAGTGTCAGCACTAATTTTTCACGCTCGGGCAATGCCTCGATCGCTTCAATTACGCGCTCACGCAGATTCCCTTCCATCAGTTGATGAAGCGGGTTGGCTTCTTCATGCCCTTCCGTCACCAGCTCTGCGCTGTCACCGTGTTCTTCCCGATACTCGTCGTAGGAGAAGAGTTGGCTGTTGTTGGTATCGAGCAGAATCTGCCGATACTCCTCCAGCGAAACATTCAATTGATCAGCCACTTCCTGCTCGGTAGCCGCGCGCCCCATCGCTTGCTCTACCTGATGCATGGCGCCAGCCACTTCGCGCGCATTACGGCGTACGCTACGAGGTGCCCAGTCGCGACTGCGCAATTCATCCAGCATTGCTCCCCGGATACGCTGCACGGCGTAGGTGGTAAAGGCGGTGCCCTGTAACGCGTCGTAGCGTTCCACGGCATTCAGTAAGCCAATGCCACCGGCCTGCAACAGATCGTCAAGCTCAACGCTGGCGGGCAACCGTACCTGTAGGCGAAGCGCTTCATGCCGCACCAGAGGAACGTAGCGCTGCCAGAGCGAATGTTTATCCATCACGCCATCGGCGGTATAGAGATCGTTCACGTTGACTACCCTGCGTTAATAAAGTTATCGGCATGATTATCTAATTCTGTAGGGCGTTTTGATTGGAGGAATAGGCGGGCAAAGCGCGGTTATTTCAATTTGTAATTGATGGCGGCACAGCAGGCCGCCACCCAAGACTTCCCTAACGCAGATTACGCAGGCGCTGGCGCGTGCCGGGCGGTACGTTGTCCCATAACACGCAGGTTTTCCCCTCAAGCGACTGATAGAAAGGGCTAATGTTGCCATCGCTTTCAAGTTGCGCGTTGAACACCACCTGACCGGTTTCCGCATCGATGCTTAACATGCGGTTAATAAATAGCCGCTGTAAGTCACTACGCAGGAACAAACCGTTATCCACGCTGTTATCGGCGAGAAATCCTTCTTCATTTTCCTGAGTATCGATATGACAGGCTTCGACCCACGGCCAGCTGTGTCGTTCAGTCAATCGCGTGCCAGTAATTACGCAAGCGCCGTAGCGCGCTTTAACCGCCGCGCTAAACTCGGCCTGACTGGCACGCTGGAATACTCGCGCTTTAACCCGCCTGCCGACTTCAGTACCGGGCATCACCGCAATCGGGACTTTATGTTGCGGTGTACTCAGCACTACCAGGAATTGCACCTTGCGCGATAATGGAAAACAGGGATGAGCCTGTGGGTCGAACAACTGCCAATATTCGTCGTCTTCATTCTGGCGCATCAGCACCAGCTTAAAGCCACGGCTTGCCAGCAGGTTCTGCGCCTCTGCCGAATGGGGATCGAGCATCGCGTAAACGCGGGTTTCCCCGACGACCTTCCAGCGATTTTCTTTCTTTATTTCGTCAGTGCGGCGGAAATAGAGGAAAGCCTGCTGGTTCTTCAGGTAATGCTCAAAGCGACGCAGATAGTTTTTGCGTTCGTTGTCGTCCGAGACAAACAGCAGATCCTCGATCGGGCTATTGATCTCCTGCTGAGCGAACACCGCGCGGATCACCAAATTGCGATAGCTGGTTGACGGGCTCAGCAACCCACGGGCGGTAAGCTCTTTCTCATCAGGATTTTGCTGCATGTAGCGCAACGCGATCTCTTCGAAAGTCAGTAGCTCACCGGGTAACAAGTCATAATTGAAGCGCATAGACACCCCAGAAAATGGAAAAAGTACGGCAAAAATTCGTGTGATTCTGAAGGGAGTTATCGGCAGATTTGCAGGGTTCTGTAACAGGTTGGTTACTTTTTTATGGTAGCGAACAGTGGCCATCACCGGCAAAGCGCCCACGCAATTCAGTCCTGTGCAGTTTACGTCTGGACGAACTGGGCTTCCCGTCTTCGGATTGGCGCGCCCGTTTAAGCGAGGTGGTCCCTCTACTGCTGGAAGCAAACGTGTTGAAAAAGGCAAATTGAGCCAAAAACCCTGTCTGTTTATGCCATTGCACTGACCCAAGCCTGAATAAAATAAGACGGTTAAATTTACTCAGGCTAAGGTTGGACGCCATGTCTTCACCCTCCCGGGCGCTGCTGCTTGATGCGGGATTCGCCTCACTGCCCTTTCTGGATGTATTACGCCAGCACGGTTACCGCACGGCGGTGTGCGGCAGCAAAACCCAAGACCCTGGCCATCGTTTTGCAGATGACAGCAGTCCTGTTAACTATGGTGACGTGCAGCAAGTCATTGACCTGTGTCGCGAATGGGGCATTTCAGCCCTGCTGCCCGGCGTCACGGATGTCTCTTATCTCGCCGGCTCACGGGTCGCAGAACAACTTGGTTTTTCCGGATTCGACACTCCGGATGTTGCCGATACGTTGTTCCAGAAGGATCAGTTTCGCCAATGGGCACAGGCTAACCATTTCCCGGTGCCAGCAGCGGTACAGCAGTTAAGCGAAAGCAATGAATTGTCTTTACCGCTGATCGTTAAGCCAGTTGACGCCTACAGCGGATTAGGGATTACCCATATCTCTGAACGCGAACAGTTAGCTGTTGCTTTCCTCGCTGCTCAACAGGCTTCACGTAGCGGTGAAGCGTTAATTGAGCAGTTTATTAATGGCACGCTGCACAGCCACTCCGCCTTTATTCGTAACGGTGAAATCGTCTGCGAATTTTATGTCGATGAGTTTTGCACCGTTTATCCGTGGCAAGTCAACAGCAGTTCTCTCACCACGCAACTGAGCCGCACATTACAGGATCGCGTCAGCGATTGTCTGGCGACGTTAACGTCACAGCTCGGTCTGTGTGATGGCCTGCTACACACCCAGTTTATGACCGACGGCAACGATTTTTGGTTGATTGAACTGACACGACGTTGTCCTGGCGATCTCTATAGCCGCCTGATCAGCCTGTCGACCGGTGTGCCTTACAGCAGCCATTTTGTCGCACCCTTTATCAATATTGATGACCACTTTGACCAACGCCGCCCGGTACGCCAGCGCTTTATCGCCCGTCATACCGTCTCCGTCGCCGAAGCAACCCGTTTCGCGGGTTTTCACTTTGCTGCGTTACCGGCAAAAATACTCGATGTCATCCCCCTCAAGTTACCGGGCGATGCACTGGAAGCCGCTCCGCGCGACCGCGCAGGATTGGTGTTTGCCGAGTGCGACAGCCTGACCAGGCTGGCGCAACTGACGCCGCATCTGAACCAGTATCTTAATCCCCCGATGCAACAGGAGAGAAAGTCATGACCCAACCACTCAGGATTGCCTTCCTTGGTGGCGGCATCAATTCCGCCATCGGCCAGACCCACAAAATTGCCGCCCAGATGGATGGTGAATTCCATCTGGTCGCTGGCTGTTTCAGCCGCGATGCACAGATAAATCAACAAACAGCGCAGATCTGGGGCATCGCCACCGATCGTCTGTACGACCATTATGAAGCGTTGCTGGCAGCAGAACATTCACAACTGGATGCGGTGGTGATTCTACTGCCTACGCCGCATCATCTCGACGTCATCGTGCGCTGCCTTGAATATGGTGTCGCGGTGATATGTGAAAAGGCATTGGTGGAGTCAGTCGCCAGCGCGCTGGTGGTCAGTCACGCCCTGCAACGTACTGGTGGCCGCCTGTTTGTTACCTATAACTACAGCGGTTACCCAATGGTGCGCGAGCTGCGCCAGCGTATTGCCGATGGCGAGCTGGGGAATATCCAGCAGATCCTGGTAGAGATGCCGCAGGAGGGCTTTAGCCGTCGCAATATGGCCGGGGATGTCGCACGGCCACAAAGCTGGCGTCAGTCCGACGGCGTGATCCCCACGGTATCGCTCGATCTCGGTGTTCATGTGCATCAGTTAGTGGATTTTATTGCGCAACGTCGGGCGACCGATGTCTATGCGATCAATAGCCACTTCACGACGTTACCCAACATTATCGACACCGTTCATGCCGTTTCCCGCTATGAAGATGGTCTGGTATGCCAGTATTGGTACGGCAAGGCGGCGCTGGGTTACCGCAATGGCTTACGTATCCGGGTCATGGGCGATAAAGGTAGCGCAGAGTGGTTACAGGTGGAACCGGAAACCCTGAAACTCAGCAATGTGCACGGCCAGGTCACTTTGATTGACCGTACCGATAATGCCAACCGCATCGCTAACCTGCCACGCTACTGCCGCTTCAAGGCAGGTCATCCGGCTGGATTTATCGAAGCCTTTGCTAACTACTATGCGGATATCGCCCAGAGTTTACGTGGCGAACACAACGACTACAGTCAGGGTATTGATACGGCACTGAGCGGGCTGAATTTTCTCGAAAAAGCCCAACGCAGTGCCACGTTACACCAGCCAGTAACGCTGCTGGACTTGCTTTCCCATCCCGCCACTGCGACCGGTTAATGCGCTAACACTTTGCTCCCCCCTTTCGGGGGGAGCCGTTCTCAGGCCGCCGCGGTCTGACTGGCTGCCAACACAATATCAATAATGCGCGCTTGCTCTGTCTCGGTCAGCGTGGGATGGATCGGCAGGCACAGCACCTGCTGGGAAGTGGCACTGGCAACCGGCAGATTGTCAGGATGAGACGACTCATAACCTTTATACATCGGGAACTGCGAAATCAGTGGATAGAAGTAGCGACGGGCGTAAATCCCTGCGTCCTTCATCTGTTGATAAAGCTGGTCGCGCGTCAGTGGAAAGTGTTCCGGGTGGATAAACAGCGGGCAGTAGGCGTAATTCCATTCGGTTTGCGCATCCGCCTGCAACAACGATACCCCTGGCACCGCGGCTAACGCCTCAGCATAGCGTTGATAAATTCGCTGACGCACACCAAACGCGGCATCCACATGCTTTAGCTGCAACATACCAAAGGCTGCCTGGAATTCGCTCATTTTGCCGTTGATGCCCGCCGCTACGACCGTTGTTTCATCAGCAAAACCAAAGTTCTTCAGATAATCAATGCGACGTTTAATCTTCTCATCCGGGCAAATAATCGCACCGCCTTCGAAGGTATTAAACACCTTCGTGGCATGGAAACTCAGCACCGATAAATCACCATGATTCAGGATGCTGACCCCTTCGCGTTTCACGGCAAAAGCGTGGGCCGCGTCATAAATCACGCGTAAGCCATAGGTATCGGCAATGCGCTGAATCGCATCGGTGTCACACGGCAGGCCGTAGCAATGCACAGGCATGATGGCGCTGGTTTTCGGCGTAATTGCCGCCTCAATTTTAGCCGGGTCGAGGTTACAGGTCTGAGGATCGATATCGACAAACACCGGCTTGATGCCGTTCCACAACAACGAATGTGAGGTCGCCACAAAGGAGTATGGTGTGGTGATCACCTCACCATCAATACGCAGCGCCTGTAACGCGGTCATCAACGCCAGCGTACCATTAGAAAATAAGCAGATATGTTTCACGCCCAGGTATTCTGCCAGCGCAGCTTCCAGGGCCTGGTGATACGGGCCACCGTTGGTCAGGTATTTGCTCTGCCAGATATTTTCGAGGTAAGGAATAAACTCCTCCAGTGGCGGCAGTAAGGGGCTGGTCACCAGAATATTTTTGTTGTCGTAATGTGGCGCGATTTTTTTCATCGAGGCCCCCTGCGGGCAAAGTAATGTGTCACGGTTATTGGAGATCTACACCGGCCTGCTGCCAAAAGGTCGCAAGCGTGTTTGTCGTTAACTGGTTTTCGCGGTTTACTGGCGACACCACTGCTGGCTCAACGTTCTGATGCCATTCACGTAAGCGAGTAATCCAAACATTGTCTTTATTCCTTATCGCTGTTACTGACCCGCCGTGTGCCAACGCGATATGCTCACTGCACAACACCGGAAGCGAAGCCGCCTGGTAATGCAGCAGGGGCAAATTATCTTTGAAGCGGTTTTCATCATTGTTGAGACGAAACAGCACCGCCAGATTGACTTGCAGGGATATGATGTCATCAGCGTTCACTAGCACAGAGTGCGTTCGATGTATTTCACTCACACCGGCAAACCAACCGGCGGGAACATCGCCACGAATGACCCAATCGATAAATCCCGCGGTTTCGTTGATGACAGGGGCAAAGAAGCGCTTTTCAGCATCACTTAATTGCAGAGTGTCACATAAGACCCGCAGTTTCGTGCCGCGTGGGGCGACTCCTGACTGAAGTTTTGGCATGACCACCAACGATGGCAGGGAATAGACCGTTTGCTTACGTTTTTGCAGCCAGAGTTTTAACTCTTCGTTGCGTACCAGCCAGCCAGCGAGCCAATCGGCATGCAACAGTCCCTGGACCGCTTGCTGATTAATGCCAGCCTCAGGTAAACAATACGTCTGGCAACCGGTCATGGTGGTAATCGACTTAAGATGCCCTAGTTGGCGTTCGCCCACCTCCGCCGATATGATCAGCATGTCTGGCTGTAAGCGCACCAACACCCAAGGCGCGAGGGCATCATATGTGAGCAACGCAATCTGTTGTTGCTGCGCCATCGCACTCAGTATCTCGCCCAGGTAAGCGCTGGCGGGCATGCCGTTATCTCCCTGTACCCAAACGACGCGTGGGATGTTTGCCTGGGTGAATGCTGGCCACATTTGCTTGACGCTTTCATCAACCGTGAAGGGTTCGCCATACAGAGAATGACTGGGGTGATAGCCAGGGTCACAGAATAGACTTCTGCCCCATTGCTGCTGAAGATGCGAAGCCTCGACAGAAGATGGATTAAATCCACGCGCATCAGCATCAGTTGCGACCACACTGTGGGGCGTCCAGATGGACAGGTAACCAGCTTGCGCGACCTTGAGGAAAAAATCGATTTCCGCCAGAGCAATGTCGCCATAACTCTCGTCCAGTCCCTTCATCTCATGCCAGCATGTTTGGCGAACCACCAGGCATTGCCCATCTAACAGGCGAGAATAACGGTCACTTTGCAGGAAACCGGCGGCGATCATCGAATCCCAACGTTCCCCCTTACCAATGTGCCCGGCAAGGCCACGATAACCACCAATGATGCCAGCCGACAGGATATGCTGCTCCGTATGGATCAGTTTTGGACCAACCACAGCCACTTCCTGACGTTGAGCGTGATTCATCAGCGCAGAAAGCCAGTTATCACTAAAGAAAATCAGGTGAGGTTCGATAAAGCAAAGAAACTCGCCTTTGGCGTGTTGCGAAGCACGATTGCGTAATATTACAGGCTGCCAGCCGACAGTAAGATTAATCACCCGGATACGCGCAGGATCAATGCTTGCGAGTCCCTCCAGCCATGTATTGATCGTGCTATCACTATGTTGATGATTGATCACCAGCAATTCGGTATTTGCCCATGCGTTATATTGCAGCAAACTGGTGATTGCACGTTCAAGAGCCGCCAGTTTGTTGCCCGCCAGCAGTATTAAAGAAACCAAGGGCTGCGCTCGATGATGGTACACAACACGCATCGGCAAACCGGGTTGTACCTCTACGGAGGCCGTCGGATAACCTCGTTGGATTGTCAACGCGTTTAGCGCCTGAGCAGCCTCATCACTCTCCTCGGTGTGCACTTGCGGCTGCGGCAAAATACAGATCAGGTCGGGATAATGCCGAATAGCCATAACACCGGTGTGGAGATAAAGTTGTTGCAGCACGCTAACGTCCAGTGCCTGCGTTAAATGGGCTGTATCCAGCCATTGAGCGAATGCACTTCGCGCCAGCAGGCAGCGTTTGAGATAGATTTCGGGTGCGTTACTGAACAAATCCCAATCCCATTGCGGTTTGAGATGTGGAACCGGCTCACCGTTAGCATCAAGCCATAACTCGTCGGCATACACCGCCTGCACTTGCGTCTGACTCGCAAGGAAATGTGCCAGGCCCGGCCAGCACTCAGCGCTATAAAAACCACCAGCAGGAATACACTGCAACCAATCAAAAGTATCCTCAGCAACCTGCCGTGCCAACCACCCTCGCCAATGCGTCAGTGCAACAACCTCAACACCTTGCCTTGCGGCATCCTGACGCGATGAAACAATGACAATAGCCACGTAAGCAGGATGTTCAGCCAGCGTATCAAGCGTTAACGACAAGCGATCGGGATGTTCGGCATCATCAAAAATCGTGATAAGCAAACGAGGCATCTGCGTAAATTGCAGTTCGCTTTTCAGCGCGGGTGTCAAACTTCGGTTCACCAACCAATTTTCCAGGCGTCCTTCCCAAACCGTTTGCTGAAATTCTCTGGCTGCCTGCTGTGAAGAGCTCACCAGATGGTCAAGCTGTGACGCAGTCTGTTTACGGCGCTCAAGTAACACATCATGCATCTCTCCGATGTTACTGCGCACCCTCTCCAGGGTCCCAGGTTTGTCATCCCAACAATAGCCTAATCCATTTAGATCATTGATCGTTGCGGGTGTTACCGCATGCTGTTCATAGCCCCTGGCCGTCAACGCCACCACCGGACAACCACAGAGTACGGCTAGCAACCCTGTTCCCGAGGATTCATAGGTGTATAACGTACGGGTAGTTTTGAGTATTTCGGCGAGTTGTGGCAACGATAACGGATTACGCATGGAGAGAATCTGTATATCCGCAGGCAATGACGCGAAATCAACGGCAGATTCTGGAACTCGATTCAGGTACAGCACATCACGATTACGTTTACGCTGCTCATCACAAAACAGGTCAAGGTCATAACACTCAATATTGAGAATATTGGCGTGGTGGTGCTTTGCAGCGAACTCCGGTCGATACCAATAAAAGAGGTCGCCCACCTTGTCTTGTAATGTATTGCCATTAATTGCCGACTCACGGTTCAACATATATCGCACCACGACCGGAGCCTGATGTGGATTCCCGCTGACAACTTCTGGATAAACAGCAATAAACAGGCCGCCGCGCAAACGGTAGTCACGCAACTCTTTCCCGGTCACCGCCGGGGTATTCCATTCTGGATTGACCTTACAATTCACCATCCATGCGCGTCTGCCACTTTCATTTAACAGATGGCACAAGCGATGCATAACCTGCACGCCAGCAGAAGAGTCGCGGTAATCTGGCGCGATAATGAAATAAGGGAAATTTTCGTCCTGAATAGTCGTCATCATGGTTACGCGTATATTGAGCGGCAAGTGTTGCCGGGCAAATTTTCTCTATAGTAGCCATGACAGGTGACAACCAATCCCCAAAACAGAGGGCAAAAACGCGGCATTTTTCATATCAAAGGAAACAGGCTGGATGGGATACCCAGCCTGCATGACACAGTAATCAGGCGCTCCAGGCTTTGAGCCAGTTATCAACATGGGTGCCTTTGAGCATCCACTCTTCACGCACCTGCCGCTGGAGGGCGAGACCGGTTCGTTCACTTTCATTCAGGTCATTAAGATGCATACGGATCGCATCGACCCAATCTTTGAAGCGATTTTTCACGCGGGTCACCGGTAGGTTAGTGTGGCGATAACATTGGACATCGCTGCACACCACCGGGATGCCACAAGCGCCATACTCCATCAAGCGCAGATTGCTTTTGCAATCGTTGAAGATATTATCCTCTACCGGTGCCAGAGCCAGATCCAGATTCAGTGCAGCCAGCGTGGCCGGATAAAGACTGATGTCCACACCTGAATGATGTTCATGCACATAAGGGCGCAGTTTCTCCGGGCACATCCCCATGAACACCCATTCCACTTCGTTGGCAAGCGCTTTGACCACATCCGCTATCATTTCCAGATCCCCCTGATGACTGGAGCCACCAGCCCAGCCGACACGAGGTTTACGCCCTTGCCCACGTAGACTGTGTAGCCCTCCCCACCAGTTAACCGGCAAACGGTTAAGTACCACCTGAATATCAGGGTGGAAAGACGACAGGGCCTCAGCCAATGGCGGTGTCGACACCACGAAGCGGTCAAAATAGCTCAGGCTTTTACGTAAATGCCCCGATACTTCCTGCCGGAAATTGGCGCGGTTGTAGTGTTTCATGGGCAAATTAAGAATATAGTCATCCAGCTCAAACACTTTGAACATTTCGGGAATCTTACCGGCACGCTCAATCCAGGTATGGAAGGCAGGTGCATACCGGCGCTGGATAATCAAACTGTCTGGACGATACTGTGCCACCTCACTCAGGTTAAGCAATGAGAGAGAGGCGTTACCCTGTGCCTTGCCTTCCATTTGCATCGCGTGCAAGGGTTGCAGCATACGATAGTGACCGCAACCCGCCGTATCTGAGTGGTGGAGTAACAGCTGTGGTAAACCCGCACTTCTCACTGGCTGCCAGCACATTTCACTGTCATTGCTGATATCAAAATGTCGACCACGTTGCGACAGGTTGGTGTTATACGCAGGGTCGCGTCCAACTAACGGTAACCAGCGCTGCAACAGCAAATCCTCTTCCTGTTGCTTGAGTCGCGCCGCAGCCTGGATCGACACGCCCGCAAACGGACGTTTTCGATCTGCCGCCCGCAATACACGGGCATAGGGCGTCCACACTGTCAGATAGCCTTGATTTCGGGCGCGCAGGCAAAGATCAACGTCACTGAATAGCGTCAGGGTTTCATCGAAACCATTCAGAGCGGCAAACACCGTAAAACGAACAAGCATAAAGTCGCCCGATACGGCACTGTAGTTTTGATCGAGATGTAGGCGTCCTAGCGCAGACGGGGCCTTATCGTCATGGCCGCGAAATACATCGCCAGCGATGCCATTAACACCCAGGACAAAGCCCGCATGGCGCACTTTATTATCCGCCGACAGTTGCTTGCCTCCCACAATCGCCACTTCCGGGCGTTGCGCATGATTGAGCAAATTCGCCAGCCACTCGCCATCCGTAATGGCTAGCTCACTGTGCAAAAACATCAGGTATTCGCCCTGTGCATGTTCTGCTGCCAGATTCGCCATTGCGCCCTGATGCCATTCACCGTCGTAACGCACGACGCGGATACGCTCTACATCAACGGTTGCAATCGCCTCAAGCCAGTTATCGCGGTCCTGGCTATGCTGATTGTCAGCCACGATCATCAACTCGTAATGCTGATAACGTGTCTTCTCCATCAATGTTGTGACACAGGTGATCAACGCCGCCAGGCTTTCCCCGGCCAGAATGATTATGGAAACCTTGGGTTGATCAGCATGGTTATAGCGCAGCCGATAGTTGTAGTAGCCATCAAGCGCAATTTCCGCCTCTGCATAACCACGGTTGTGCAGATGACGCTGGATAATCTGTGCATCCTGCGCAATATCTCGTGGTCGAAGATGAGCTGTCAGAAGTGGTTCCGCGAGGTGACCGACGACATTCAACCCCTGCGATTCAATCAGTTTGACGATCAGATCCAGTTCAGCTGACTGGTTAAAATTGATGTCAAACCCTTCTGCTGCGAGTAACAGTTCACGACGAAATAGCCAGTGTCGTGCCATGGACTTCGGTGAACTGAGCAACATATCCAGATTGAAATCAGGTCGGAATGCCAGACCTGCGGGTTGCTGTTCAATATAGAAATACTCATCTGCATACAGCGCCAACACGTCATCCCGTGATGGCAAAGTGGTAGACAACGCCATTAGTCCGGAGAGATTAAAACGTGTTCCGGCCTCAACACACATCAACCAAGTGTACGACTGCTCAGCAATGAGCTGGTTAATTACCGCAAGTCGGGATTCAGCTGATGCAGGCCAGGCTGGGACTCCCTGCGTATTGTCAGTTACCTCACCGACCAATAAAGGGGTAAGTACCAATAATGGCGAAGAAAAATCACTCAGGGATGTTAACGTGTCATTCAGCTGCTCTACATTTTCAGGCGTGACGATAATGATGATCGCAAGGCTCGCAGGCTGTGGTGCACGATCGCTCAACTGTTCCAGCGCCGCCTGGTGAACCGGCTTCAGACTTCGTACCGCATTCCAGTGAAAAAGCGTACTGAGACTGAGTGCATGATATTGCAACTGCCTGACATTATGCTGCGTAAATGCCGCTGGCTGTGATAAGGGCGCAACAGAGATGAGCTCTGATGGCCCTTTTGCGCTGCTCTGCCAGGATGCTTGCCGCAAAAACTGAATCACTCTCTCTCGCGACGTCCGAGCCGGCTCGTCATCCTCGATCTGATGAGGTTGAGGATGGACATCAGAAACGCGTACTGCGCAGAGTGGGGTCGGGAACCAAACCACATCACCCTGTGCTAACAATTTGCTATACAAAACCAGTGCACCTGCTGGTGCTAATGTTTCATTCTCAAGGGTGAACAGCGCCTCTGGTTCTGGCATCAGTGCCAACAGGCACTCCCGCCTGATTAAGGTCGCACTGAGGTCACCGATCAGGTTGTAGCTGAGACGACATTGATAACGCAGCAGGTCGGTACCCTTTACCAGCCCCGGATGTGGCAAAAATGCCGCTGTGGATAACGTATCCGCCACATCCTCACCGCCTGCATCAAGTCGCTTACGTTTGGAGACAGCCAGCACCGCCTGAGGCAGGCTTTCTAACGCCTGGACCATCGTTGAAACACATTGAGGTGCCAATTGATCGGCAAAACTCAGCAACTTTATGTATTTGCCTTGTGCCGAATGGATCGCTTCAGCCAGTGCTGTTGAGTACCCAGTTGGAAAGATTAAGTGCCTGACGGTATGTCCTGGCTGATTGAGATAAGGTTGTAACCGTTGACCAATAAACTGTTTGCCACTGGTATCGGAGACCAGAATCTCACAATGCGGATAGTCCTGTGCCAGGGCGCTTTTAAGCGCTCCCTCCAGCCATACGGGAACGTGTGCAGTGATAATAATGCTGACAAGTGGAGAGTGATTCATCAGAGGCCCTTCGCTGGAATACGTTGCGCCAGCACTCTTTGTCAGGCGCAGAAAGACGAGTATTCCTCATGATAAAGAGCCTCTCTGGATTCAATCCGTCGAGCAACACCGTGAATCGCCGCCTATTCATACCGTTTTGGTCAGCAATCAGGCGCTGCTGAATGTCACATGGCCGGTGATTTTGGCGAAAGTTTTAAGAAACGCATAACACCCGGACGTCGCTCGGAAGTCAGTAGTAAACGGTTATCGTCGGTTAAATCACGCAGTTCAGCCAGATGGAGTGTGGCACGCTCGACAGGTTTAAGCAGCTCGAGGTCAAAAAACTGACTTGCTGTGCGCAATAACCTTGTATAACGTGGCAAAAAATCATCAACCCAATGATGAATTTCAATAATAACAGTACAGGATTGCAGCAACGAAAGTGTTTTTTCGCTCAACAATTCAAACTCAAACCCTTCAATATCCACCAGTACAAACGCGTTGTACCTTTGCTCCGCAGGTAGCGCGGCCAGACTCTTCTCAGTCGCCTCACCAAAAATACGCAATTCACCGGGTGAACCATTGTTTTGCCAGTTTTTGGCGATGACTTCGCGCCCTTTTTCCGTTATTTCAAAGCAAGATGTCTTGTTAAATTTACCGGAAAGCAGCATCCCAATAGCATAATATCCATCAGCAGCACCAATATCGATAAATCGACTGTACTGATCGGGATTTATTTCTCCGACAATATCAAGAATCTCTTTTTCATATAAACCCAGACATTGTGACGCAAGATCAAGCTTACCCCACCAGGTATTACGATCGAGTTTCATACCAGTAAAAGGACCGTATTTAACATGGCCCTCTAACTGTTCAAAGACTTCAAGTGAAATACGCTCCTGGCGTTCCCGAATCGTCTCCGTACGCCATTGTTCCCGCTGCGCTGCTGTCGATTGGGTTGCACGCATCAGCATGGGTTCGAAATAGCGACTTTCACCAGTAATAAAATCTTCAATGTCTCTCATGTCTTTTCTCTTTGATAAAATGCCCGGAAATGTCTTGATTTATAACGCCTGTAATATACGCTTGCGTTCAGCATCATCTTCTTCACGGCTATAGTCCGCAACAGTACAAGAAGCACAAATTCCTTTTTTCAAGCCAAAATCAAATAGCCCTTTACGGAAATTACTGAGCATTTTCCCAGCATAGATGTCATAGATTGACAACGTCTGTAAACTCCCTGCTGAAGCAAGATTAGTCTTGTCATCAAGAAAACTTTCGCAGCAAGGTTGTACCGTACCGTCATAGAAAATGGTGAATTCTCTAAATGGCTTCACACAGGGCTGCGTACGAATCGCACTGCTCGCCACATGTTCTGTTAATAATCCCGCGCGATTTGTGCCGCTTTTGCGCCAGTCTGGCCATTGGACTTTAATTTTTACGCCCCGCAGGCTGAACTCAATGTTCGTTGACTGCGTCACATCATCTACACTGAAATCGGCAAACAAGTGTTCGCAACCCAATCGATCGACAATTTTATGCACTCGCCGACAAATGGAGGATGCACTTTGTATGACGTTCGCATTGGGATGTAACGTCACACATATGGCATCCAGTCCACTTTCAGCTAAGGTAGCCAGGCGTTCGCTGTCCAGATAATCCCCATTACTGTTAAATGCCACATGGGTATAGGGTAACGTGCGTTTTATCAAAGCAATTTTGCTTTCCAGTGCCAGGTCCATTAACGGTTCGTTATAAAGATTTAACGAGATGCGATTCTCATAACGAACGGCCGCCAGTTCATGACAGATCTTTTCTAATAAAGTCTGGTCCATGAAGCGTTGCACTGACTGACGATTTGAAAAACTTACCGGGCAATAATCGCATTTCCGGTTACAACTGTATGAGAGCTCCAGGTTGACGATTTCAACATGTCGTTTGAACATGATTTGTTTCTGAATATCCGTCAGTAGCGCACTGCGACGATTATCTAACAAATTCATAATGCTTTCGTCTGAACCGAAACTGATCTGATCGAAATAGTTCATTGAAACTCTCCTGCTTATCCCCTCCGGTTTGACAAGTTATCTGCTCTTACCGAAGCCAGAATGGGATGACTCTGCTAAAGTGCCAGGAGGGATCCGGGCGGTTAAATGAGGTTAAAATTAACACCGGGTAAACCTTTTCAATCGTGAGATAAAGGCCTAATTCACGCCTATTTGCCGCCTACGTATTCACCCTGGTGAGCGTGTTCTGGCTTGCAGAAAGCAAAAAACGAAGGGTGTATAAACACCCTTCGTTTACGTTAATCAGATTCAGTAACTCGTTATGCCAGACAAGTCTGTTTAGATAACGCCTGTTACGCTGATTAGCCTTGCAGCAGAGACAGAACCTGCTGAGGTACGGCGTTAGCTTTCGCCAACACGGAGTTACCTGCCTGCTGGATGATCTGTGCTTTAGACATGTTCGACACTTCTGTTGCGTAGTCCGCATCCTGGATACGAGACTGCGCTTCCGACAGGTTCGTCGTGGTGTTGTTCAGGTTGGTGATAGCAGAGTCCAGACGGTTCTGCACCGCACCCAGGCTTGAACGGTAGGTATCAACTTTAGCGATAGCTTTGTCCAGCAGCGCCAGCGGGTCAGCAGTTGCTGCGCCAGAGAATTCTGTGGTTGCAGTCACGCCACCGGTAGAGCTCAGTTCGATACCTGAAGTTGCGCCAGAAGTCGCAGCAGTTGCATCGGAGCTGTTTGCCAGCAGGCCAGAAGACACGCTGTAGTTTTTGTCCTGGATGGTAACGTAGGCAGTTGCGTTGCCGCTGCTGTCGGTGCCAACTTTAATCAGCTGACCGCTCTGTACCGCGCCGTTAGTGGCGATACCGTTAGATTCGTCACCGTAAGAAACGTCGGTGGTGTTCAGTTCAACTTTACCGGCATCTGCACCGCTGTTATCAACAGATACAGAGTAGTAATCGCTGCCAGACTGAACAACATATTCGTTGGTGCCAGAGATCTGGTGCAGAGACAGAGTACCGCTGCTCACGCCCAGTTTGGTTGCTACGTCTGACATGTCAACATCAGTCATCACGCCGCCAGTATCGGCAACCTGAGTAACCGCGTCGGTCACATCCAGAGAGTTTTTAGAAACAGAGAAGCCGCTCAGACCCAGAGTTGAAGAGTCGATCTGCTCCAGGTTGATGTCGATGGTTTCGCCATCGTTAGAACCAACCTGAATGCTCATTGAGCCGTTTTTAGACAGCACGTTCACGCCGTTGAAAGTGGTCTGGTCAGACACACGGTCGATTTCATCCAGACGTGATTTGATTTCGTCCTGGATTGAAGACAGGTCGGAATCAGAGTTGGTACCGTTCTGTGCCTGTACGGTCAGTTCACGGATACGCTGTAAGTTGTTGTTGATTTCAGACAGTGCGCCTTCAGTAGTCTGCGCAGCAGAGATACCGTCGTTGGCGTTACGCGCTGCCTGAGTCAGGCCGTTGATGTTAGAAGTGAAGCGGTTAGCAATTGCCTGGCCCGCTGCGTCATCTTTAGCGCTGTTAATACGAAGACCAGAAGACAGACGCTCAATAGAAGTAGACAGAGCAGACTGGTTCTTGTTGATGTTGTTCTGAGTGATCAGCGAGAGGCTGTTGGTATTAATGACTTGGGCCATGATAAATATTCCTGTTAATCAAGTCTTTCGGTTAAGGTGTGGGCTTCAACCCGCCGGCTTCAGCGCCGTCAAAGTTGTTATCGTCTGCCCTTAAACAACCTTTAGATTTTTTTTAGTACCAGGCAAAAATTTTTGTCTTCAGCCTGTCACGCTTATGTTTATCGCCCGACCCGCAGACTTCTTTAGATATAAATGATCACTTTTCTAGCGTCAGAAATACCCTTCTCTATATGCGCTATTCGCTTTATTACTCGCAGGTAAATAATTTTAAACTTTCCCCATCGAAAGCCGATAACCCCGGTATTCACTCTCCGTGTCGACATAAAAAGGAAACAACATGGCAAGTATCTCTACCCTGGGTGTCGGTTCAGGCCTCGATTTAAGTAGCATTCTGGATAGTCTGGAAACCGCCGAAAAAGCGTCATTAGATCCTATCTCTACTCAGCAGACGGCTTATACCGCCAAGCTGAGCGCTTACGGTACGTTGAAAAGCGCATTGACCACCTTCCAGACCGCGAATACCGCATTGAATGACGCAGACCTTTTTACTGCGACATCTGCCACCAGCAGTTCCAGTGCCTTTAGCGCCACAACATCTGGCAGCACAGTAGCCGGAAACTACACCATTAGCGTGTCACAGCTGGCACAGGCACAAACCCTGACTTCAGCAACACAGACCAGCAACAGCACCGCGCTGGGCGACAGCTCTGCCAGCAGCCGTACGATGACCATTACCCTGGTGGATGGCACCAGTAAAGACATCACCCTGACCAGCGATCAGACGTCATTGACGGGTATGCGTGATGCCATCAACAGTGCCGATGCCGGTGTCACCGCCACCATTATTAAAACCGGTGATAGCAGCTATCGCCTGTCACTGACGTCGTCAGAAACCGGCAGCGATTATGCCGTTAGCAGCATCAGCGTGACCGGCGATGACACCCTGCAAGGCATCGTGGGATATGACTCAACCTCCAGCAGCAACGCCATGACGGAAAGCGTCACGGCTCAGAACGCCAAGCTGACGGTAAACAACGTTGAAATTGAGAACAGCAGCAACACCATCAGTGATGCGCTGGAAGGCATTACGCTCAAACTCAATGACACCACCACCGGTAACGCGACATTAAGCATCACCAAAGACTCGTCGAAAGCACAAAGCGCGATTGAGAGCTGGGTTGATGCCTATAACACCCTGCTGACGCAGTTCGACACTCTGACCAAATATACCGCGGTGGATGTCGGTTCAGATTCACAGGACTCCAGCAACGGCGCGCTGCTCGGTGACAGCACCCTGCGTACCATTCAGACGCAGCTGAAAAGCATGCTGACCAATGCGCAGAGCAGCTCAACCTATAAAACGCTGGCGCAGATCGGGATTACCACTGACCCGACATCCGGTCAGCTGGAGCTGGATTCCGATGAACTGGAAACCGCCCTGACCAGCGACCCTGATGGCGTGAAAGAGATGATCGTTGGCGATGGCACCACCACGGGCATCACCACCACCATCGCCACCAACCTGACCAGCTGGCTTTCTACCACCGGTATCGTTCAGGCGGCCACCGATGGCGTGAGTAAAACCCTGAATGATCTGACCGATCAGTACAACGATATGAGTACGCGTATCGATAACCTGATCGCGCGTTATAAAACACAGTTTACTGCCCTCGATGTTTTGATGAGTCAGTTAAACAGTACCAGTAGCTACCTGACACAGCAGTTTGATTCTTCAAGCAGCTCCAGCACGACGACCAGTAGCTCATCCTCATAAGGAGTGATTCATGTATAGCGCAAATGGCACCCAAGCCTATGCCAAAATCGGCGTTGAAAGCGCCGTCATGAGCGCCAGCCAGCAGCAACTGGTGGTGATGCTGTTTGACGGTGCGCTCAGTGCACTGGTACGCGCCCGTCTGTTTTTGCAGGACGGAAATATGGAGGGCAAAGGTCTGTCGCTCTCTAAAGCGATCAATATTATTGAAAACGGACTCAAACAGGGTCTGGCAGAAGGCAGCGGTGATGAACTCACCGATAACCTGTTAGGGCTGTACGCCTACATGGTTCGCCGTCTGTTACAGGCCAATCTGCGTAATGACGTAGAAGCCATCGAAGAAGTTGAAGGGCTACTACGTAACATCGCTGATGCCTGGAAAGAAGTCGCTCAACCTCAACACCTTCAGGACGCCGTTTAATGACTATCGCACCGCATCTGATTGCCATTTACCAGCAGTTACTCGATCTCAGCCAGGGAATGCTGCGCCTTGCCGCAGACGGCGAATGGGATGAATTAATCACCAAGGAGATGGAATACGTTAGTGCGGTGCAACAGTTGGCACGATCGACGCAAGATAACGCACCTTCGCTGCAAACTCAGGAGCAACTGCGCCCGGTATTACGCCATATCCTTGACAATGAGAGTGAAGTCAAACGCCTGTTACAGGCACGTCTGGATGAACTGGCACAGTTGGTTGGACAATCATCACGGCAAAAAACCATGATGAGCGCCTACGGCAAGCAAGGCAGCGTATTGGTACCACGTCAGTCAGTCTGAGTGTTACCTGAAGTAGCGGCAGCGAAGCCTCTTTCCCTGCCGCTATTTTTTCTCAACAATTAATTCTGTGCAGCACTCTGCGTCGGACGCAAAATCTCGGGTTCAATATTCTGAATCACATCGTCATTTGGCCGTGCGGCGACTTCTTTTAATGCCTGCTGACATTCAACCGTTGGGCGGTCCACTTTACGCATCCGCAAGCCATCGTAACGCAGCTCACCATTATTTAATCTAAGCGGCATCACACGCACCTGCCGTGTCACGTTAACCCATTGGTCATCCAGACGAGTCAGCTTGCCGGGTTTGGCAATAACGCGTTGCCACTGGCGGCAATCAAGCGTATCGCCCTGTGCGCCAATAATCAGACTGCCCATTGCCTGGTCGCTTACCAGCTTGCGTTGGGGACCGACCGTTTGCCAGTAGCCCTGCAATTCCGCTGGCGCGGGCGTCTTCACCGCCGCTTCATAATTGTTGATTTGCGCACACCCGGTCAGCGCCAGCGCGGCCAGTACCATCCACTTTTTCATCATTCGATCCCTACACTCGCTTCAATGGCGGCTACGTTATAATTTTTCCAGGGCGTTGCGCAAGGTATCTGCACAGGATCTGGCTGGTTCCTGACAAGCTGACGCATGCGCGCTACACTACGCGCCGAGTTTATTAGCAGGAACCTCCGCATGAAAACGCCAGAACAATATTACGCCCAGGCTCGAGAAATGTTTTTTGCCGCCCATCCTGATTTCCAGGCGGCGCTGGATGAATTGACAGAGAATGATGCGCAGCAAGCGGGCATGACCCTGAACGCGCTGCACCAGTGGCACGCAGAACGTATCTATGCCGCGTTCTTACGCCAGAAGAACCTCGACGGCATGCTGTTTTCTATTCAGCTTGCCGAACCGGATAAAGCGGTGGCCGCAGAGGCCATCGAAACCTACCTGAAATCTCACGCGGCGGCGTTAGGTATGACGTGGGAAGAGTTCTGTATTAAGAACGAACTTTAAACACTTCAGTTTTGCGTGGTCGCGATTTCACACCTCGTACCACTCAAAATGATCAGGATAAAGTTGTACAAGGACGAAAAACTTGTATAAGTTAGTTCTACGACTTCGGTCGTAGATTGTCCTTGAACGAATGGTGCTTTTGCACCGCCTCTGGAGGTGTTGCTGGATTTCCACCTCCAGAGGTTCTATTTTTTCACTTACTCTTCACGTTCTATCGCCTTCACTTCGACATAACGCGCCACTGCCAACAGGCGATTGATATGGGTCAACAGCAGATCCACATCAGACTGCAAAAACTCTTCAGAGGAGCGAGACGCGGTGACAATCGCATCCTGTACCGTTTCACTGATGGTCAGCGAATTATCCTGCTTTGCCTGAATCAATAACGCGGCCAGCAACAGCGACTGCGCTTCGACCTGTGCCATCAGCTCTTTCGCTTCCACATCCATCTTTGCCATCTTAAGTAAAATATCGACGACCAACTGGCGCATGCTTCCCCTCCTGGCGTGAAAAAGTGACGTGGTGAGAGACAGGTCGAGAAAATTATCAGCTTTCCCCTTCCTGCCGCTTGATACTGTTTTTATTTACAGTAATATGACGCTCTGATTGATTAAATGGAATGCCCTGAATGTTTGTGGAGCTGATTTACGACAAGCGCAACGTCGCAGGATTACCCGGTGCGCGCGAAATGATCTTGCAGGAGCTGGAAAAACGCGTGCAGCGGGTATTTCCGGAGCTTGAGGTACGGGTCAAACCGATGGAACGGAACGCCATTGAGACCGATATGAGTAAAAATGATAAAGCCACCCTGGCACGCATCATCGAAGAGATGTTCGATGATGCCGATATGTGGCTGGTGGCCGACTAAATCACCGCGTTGGTGGCTTAGCGCTCCTGCTCGTTATGATTGACGGCGATTTCCAAATCCTGAATCGCCTGATCAATATCGTCCAACAGTTTTCCCTGCTTATTAATCAACGTATCGAATCGTGCGGCATACTCTTTGTCTTTATACTCACCGGCATCAAAGGCCAGCCAGTGACTGGAAAGAGTTTCGGTGTTGGTCTGCGCATAATGACGCATCTCTTTTAGCTGTGAGGTGACATCACGCAGGTAGTCAGTTTTGGTTTTGATTGCCTCTGAATCACTCATGCTATATTCCTTTTCTGTGAAAATTACCCATTTAAATAACGCTTCAGTGATTAAAGGTAGTTAAATATATCGATAACGCATTAAGAATAATCGGATCTGACTTTTCTACTGAGGCTGATGCCCTTGCTGCCGTGTGCCGGCCATGCAAATGACTCGCCGAAAAGTATCAATGCAAAAAACCCGCTCACAGGCGGGTCAAGTAACACAAAAACTACGGCAAAAATTACAACACGTCGGTCAAGTGATCGACTACAACCCTTCCGTTTACATCGGTTTGCGTAATACGGTAGCTGACATTCCAGGACCGCTGGATGCACAGTTTATCAAACAGGGAGACATGGCCCTTATGCTCACCATTCATCCCGACAATACGCCATTCGGTAATATCTTCCTGACCGCGATTGTTGAGCCTTTGTATGCTCTGTTCTACTAAGCGATCGCTATCATCAATCTTCAAATAATCACGCAACATTGTGCTCACCTCCCGTTAACGAAGGTCACACTACGCTTTTTATTTGTCGTTTCAATCTAATATTTTTATCGTTGACCAGAACACGGTCGGATGCAGAAAGAATCCGATTTGACGTAAACAGAACAGCGCTTTTTACCCTGTCGAGTGCTTTCAGACGCTTCTCAATATAAATAATCGCTGTCTGAGACATTTTCCCTGGATGCTCTGTTAATGTAGACCTCACAAAAATAATGTTCCGGAACCTGCCATGCTCTCAACCATCCTTTATCGCAGCTATCTCTGCGACCATGTTCCAGTGAAAAGACTGGAAGACATGGTTGAAAAAGCCAATAGAAATAATGAATTATTGGATGTGACGGGCATTTTATTATTTGACGGGCTGCATTTTTTTCAGTTGCTGGAAGGGCCAACCGATGCTGTACAGTCTATCTATGACCGGATCTGTAAAGACGCCCGCCATCAAAACCTGGTAGAGCTATTGCACGACTATGCCCCGGCACGCCGTTTTGGCAATACCGGGATGGAGCTGTTTGATTTACGCGAACACGATAAAGCCACGGTCTTAGAGGCGGTGCTCAATAAAGGAACATCAAAATACCAGCTGACCTTTGAAGACCGGGCATTACGATTTCTGCGAACGTTTGTCGAGGCCGGAGAAAAAGAGAACTATTTCGAAATCCCGCCCGGCAACACCTGGGAATTTATCGCCGACGAGCAGGAAAATTTAATCATCGATGTTCCGCAAGACGCTTCTGTCCAGTGTCATTTTGCTTTCCAGCCGATTATCGACCCCTTTTCACGCGAAGTACTGGCGCTGGAAGCGCTGATTCGCAGTGCTGATGGCGGCTCACCACAAAAGTTTTTTGCCCCATACAGTCGCAAGCAGGCTTATGAGGTTGATCTCAAATGCAAAAGCCAGGCATTTAAGCTGGCAAAGCAGTTCAACATCCCGAAATTAACGCTGTCGATTAATCTGCTGCCGATGTCGCTGGTGATGGTGCCAAATGCGGTGGACTACCTGCTGGAAGAAATTCATGCCAATGGCCTGATCCCGGAGCAGATTGTGGTTGAGGTGACGGAAGATGAGGCCATCTCACGCGCCGACGAATTTACCGCCGCCATTAAACAACTCAAAGCAGCGGGCATCAGTGTGGCCCTCGATGATTTTGGTGCCGGATTTGCCGGCCTGTCACTGTTGGCAAAGTTCCAGCCGGACAAAATCAAAATTGACCGCAGCATTATCAAAGATGTCCACAAAAGCGGGCCTAAACAGGCGATTGTGCATGCCATGATCAAGTGTTGCGCTTCGCTGGAAATTTCCGTGATAGCGGAGGGCGTAGAGCAACCCGAAGAGTGGATGTGGCTGGAGGCGGCAGGAATCAGTAAATTTCAGGGCTTTTTGTTTGCCCGACCACAATTGAACGGCATCCCGGCTGTAGCATGGCCGGAGATACGCTAACGGTGAAAAATTGCTTAATCGGTGGTTATGAACTACCACCGGTAAAGAGGGTTGTGATTCACTTCACGATAACCAGTAAAAATGCCATTGCGCCCCTATACTTTTCAGATAAATCTGAGATAATCCCTTTGCCCCTTCAAGAGCTAAGCCATTATGAGTGCCGGAGATAAGCGCCGGGTGGGGCATAAACCTCTTCCATGCAGTTGATTTTATTCAGTTAAAAAACATTCCAGCGCGGTATCCCTCCTGCACCCCAGGCTTTCATCAGCACCTCTCATCCGATAGCGCGGATAAAGGATAATTGCGGCATTTTTTTACCTCATTGGCATCCCCAAAAACCATCTATCCTTTCATCGACGGATATAACCAGTCACATGTGTAATGAATTCATTTCCCTTGTGTTAGGATTTGGTCTGAATCCTGTCGCCCCGATAAGGTGATTATCATAGAAATGACAATAATGAGGATACTTGTGGAAAAAGATAAAAGAATATTAGGCTGGCCCATATTGCTCGGCCTGATGTTTTTCGCCTTCGTTCTTCTGGCACTGCGCAGGCCGGATATTATTACGCATGCACAACCCTGGGCGGAAGATGGCGCGTTGTGGATGTCAAGTATCTACAATGATGGTTTTTGGCAATCGTTGCTGAAACCCGAGGCTGGCTATTATCAGACTATATCCAGGCTCACCTATGGTATTGCGTTGCTTTTTGGCTTGAAACAAGCGGCTCTGGTTGCGAATATCATTGCTATCCTCATCAGATGCTTTCTCGTTGGCTTTATCATTTCTAACAGAATGAACTTTATTCAGTTAAGATATCGTCTGCTAATTGCCGCCTATCTCATACTGATGCCCAATGTTGCTGAAGGGTTTGTGAATATCACCAATGTTCACTGGTATCTTTCAATGTATTTATTAGCGGTGGTGATGGCAAATGATGCTGAAAGCCTAACCGCTAAAGTACATGACTTCACCGTCCTGGTTATTAGTGGATTGAGCGGGCCTTTTGTCATTTTTATCGCTCCATGTCTGATTATCAAACGGCTATACACACATGGCAGTGTGGTGAACGCAATTAAAAAAATAAGCCTGTTCGATGTAGTCATGGCTGCGTGTTGTTTAATTCAGATTGTCGAAATATTAACATCGCCAACTGCGGAACGGTCTCACGCACCACTCGGGGCGAGTTTTCCCATGCTAGCCAACCTGGTTTCTTGCCGTATCATTTACGGATCATTCCTGCCATTCGAGATGGCAAGAAAAATGGCGGCACACGGAAATATCAACAATTTATTATTTATTGCATTATCTATTATTCTTATTTTTTCGTTCATTAAGTATGGATGGAGAGTAAAATCAATTATTTTATTCCCAGTGTTAATGATCGGATTTGCACTGGCGAAGCCGCTTATTTCAGTAGATCAACCGCAGTGGCCGGTGGCTTTCAACTCGGAAGCGGGAGAACGCTATTTTTATGTCACCAATGTAGCACTGGCTTGCCTTGCCACCGCTCTGGTTTCAATCTTGCCCCGCATGAGAACGCAAATTCTGGTGGTTGGTTTAATAATATTCGCCGCCTTTATACCAAAGGGGTTTCGTTTAAATGAACTTCCTGATTCTGGCTATTATGAGGATGTCAGTGCATTCGACGCTAAAGAGTCAGGTGAAACGGTTAGCATCAGAATACTGCCACCGTGCTGGGCGATGAAGCTGGTCAAAAAGTAAAAATGAATGCGCCCCGTCAGGGGCGCAAGATGAAGTAGCGGTGCGTGATGCTGACTACACCTGCATATTCATAATATCGGTATAAGCCGACACCAGCTTGTTTCTGACCTGAATCCCCATCTGCATAGAAATCGACGATTTTTGCAGATCGACCATCACATCATTTAACGCCACGCCCGGTTTACCCAGTTCAAAATCCTGTGCCTGACTGCGCGCATTGTTTTGCGTTTCACTGATCTTATCCAGCGCCGCTTTCATGGTTGCGCCAAAGTCCACCTGCTGAGTGGCGTCACTCTGCTGGCCGCTGGCTTGCAACGACGTCAGCTGAAGCTGTTGCAGAACACCATCAATTGCCTGAATCGACATGCCATTACCTCGTTGAAGATGATTCATTTTTTCACGCTGGAAAAGTTATCACACTGTCAATAAGACAAAGGCGTTAAATGACCGCAAAAACCCCGGCTTTTTGGCCCATCAAATTTCGCGATTCAGAAAATAATGCAAAGCATTGGAGTGGAATTTCATTTTTCGACGTTTCAGGGAGTCCGTTTTGTCACCACAACTCACCCGGTCAATTATGTCAGGCAGGAATCGGTCATGAATGCGAGTGCAGCCGCTACACAGGATACAACCAAGAAAGGCTTCAGTGACCTTCTCGCCCGCCTGCGCGCCAATCCGCGAATTCCCTTAATTATCGCTGCCGCTGCGGCTATCGCAGTGGTTTTTGCGTTGGTGCTCTGGGCAAAAGCCCCCGACTATCGCGTCCTTTATAGCAACCTCTCTGATGAGGATGGCGGCGCGATTGTCACTCAACTGACCCAGATGAACATTCCTTACCAGTTTGCCGAGAACGGCGGTGCACTGATGGTGCCGGCCGATAAGGTGCATGAACTGCGCCTGCGTCTCGCCCAACAAGGGTTGCCGAAAGGTGGCTCGGTAGGGTTTGAACTGATGGATAAAGAAAAGTTCGGCATCAGCCAGTTCAGCGAGCAGGTTAACTATCAACGCGCGCTGGAAGGTGAACTGGCACGAACTATCGAAACACTCGGTCCGGTCAAGAGCGCGCGTATTCATCTGGCGATGCCGAAACCGACCCTGTTCGTGCGTGAGCAGAAAGCGCCGTCGGCTTCCGTTACGCTGAATCTGCAACCAGGCCGCGCTCTGGACGAAGGTCAGATTCAGGCCGTGGTGCATATGGTCTCGAGCAGTGTGCCTGGCCTGCCGCCGGGTAACGTGACAGTGGTAGACCAGGCCGGTCGTCTGCTGACCCGTTCTGACAGCGAAGGCCGTGATCTGAACGATGCCCAGCTGAAATATACCGCCGAAGTAGAAGGCCGCTATCAGCAGCGCATCGAAGCGATTCTTAATCCTATTGTTGGCCAGGGCAATGTACATGCGCAGGTGACAGCGCAGCTCAACTTTGACCGTAGCGAACAGACGGATGAGAAGTATCAGCCTAACGGTAGCCCTGATAATTCAGCGATTCGTTCGCGTCAGACCAGCACCAGCGAGCAGAACGGTAGTCCGTACCCGGGTGGCGTACCTGGTGCATTGTCAAATCAGCCCGCCCCAGCGAATACCGCGCCGGTGACCAATCCGCCCACTAACAATGCCAATGGTCAGAATGCCAATGGACAAAACAATGCGGCCAATGGCACCAGTACCAGTACCAGCGAAAAGAGCGGCCCAAGCAGTTCACGCCGTGACGACACCGTTAACTACGAACTGGATCGCACCATTCGTCATACCAAGCTGAACGTCGGGGATGTGCAGCGTCTGTCGGTCGCAGTGGTGGTGAACTACCGCACTGACGACAAAGGCAAAGAAGTTGCCCTGAATGATCAGCAGATTAAGCAGATTGAAGACCTGACCCGTGAAGCGATGGGCTATTCGCAGAACCGTGGCGACAGCATCAACGTGGTGAACTCACCGTTCAATATGACCGAGCCTGCCGGTGGCGACCTGCCCTTCTGGCAACAGCAGTCGTTCTTTGATCAGTTGATGAATGCCGGTCGCTGGCTGCTGGTGGCGTTGGTTGCCTTCATCCTCTATCGCAAACTGGTACGTCCGCAGATTATGCGTAAGCGTGAGCAGGAACAGGCCGCCGCCGAAGCCGCTGCCGCCCGTGCCGCTGCGCAGGAAGAGGAAGAAGCCTATAGCGTGCAGCTCAGTAAAGATGAGCTGGATCAGGAACGCAAATCAACTAACCGCATGAGCGCGGAAGTCATGAGCCAGCGTATCCGCGATATGTCTGAAAACGATCCACGCGTAGTTGCGCTGGTGATCCGTGAATGGATGAGTAACGAACTATGAGTCTGACCGGTACTGAAAAAAGCGCCATTCTGATGATGACCATTGGCGAGGATCGTGCGTCTGAGGTGTTTAAACACCTCAACCAGCGTGAAGTGCAACATCTGAGTGCGGCCATGGCCAGCATGAAACAGATTTCGCACAAGCAGCTGACCGAGGTGTTGCGTGAGTTTGAGATGAATGCCGAGCAGTTTGCCGCGCTCAGTCTCAACTCCAACGACTACCTGCGCACCGTGTTGATTAAGGCGCTGGGCGAAGAGCGTGCTTCCAGCCTGCTGGAAGATATTCTCGAAACCCGCGAAACCACCAGCGGTATGGAAACGCTCAACTTTATGGAACCGCAGGCGGCGGCAGACCTTATCCGCGACGAGCATCCACAGATTATCGCCACCATCCTGGTCCACCTCAAACGTGGTCAGGCGGCAGATATTCTGGCGCTGTTCGACGAACGTCTGCGCCACGATGTGATGCTGCGTATCGCCACCTTCGGCGGCGTGCAGCCAGCAGCTCTGGCCGAGCTGACCGAAGTGCTCAACAGCCTGCTGGATGGTACCAACCTCAAGCGCGCGAAGATGGGCGGCGTGAGAACCGCAGCGGAAATTATCAACCTGATGAAAACCCAGCAGGAAGAAGCGGTTATCGAAGCGGTTCGCGACTTCGACGGCGAACTGGCTCAGAAGATCATCGACGAGATGTTCCTGTTCGAAAACCTGGTGGAAGTGGACGACCGCAGCATCCAGCGTCTGTTGCAGGAAGTGGAATCCGAGCAGTTGCTGATCGCCCTGAAGGGTGCCGAACAGCCGCTGCGCGAGAAGTTCCTCAAAAACATGTCAGCCCGTGCGGCGGATATCCTGCGCGACGACCTTGCCAACCGTGGCCCGGTCCGTATGTCTGCGGTGGAAAACGAACAGAAAGCCATCCTGCTGGTGGTACGCCGTTTGGCAGAGGCAGGCGAAATGGTAATTGGTGGTGGCGAGGAAACCTATGTCTGATGCCTTTTCCGCCCGTCCGTGGCAACGCTGGCAGCCTGATGATTTAGGGCGTTCATTCGATTCTGAACCCGAAGAGCTGCCGCTGGAGTCCATCAGCGACGAAGTGCTGAGCGCCGAAGATGAACAGCAACAACAACTGGAGCGTCTGCAACAGCAGATGCGCAAAGAGGCGCAAACGCAGGGCTACAGCGAAGGCTACCAGAAAGGTCATGCTGAATCGCAGCAACATGGCTACGACGCTGGTTTCCAGCAGGGCCTGGCTGACGCCCAACAGCAGCAGGCGCCGTTGCAAGCGCGTATGCAGCAACTGGTGACAGAGTTTCAGCACACGCTGGAGTCACTCGATAGCGTAATCGCCGCACGTTTGATGCAGTTGGCGCTGGAAGCCGCACGCACCGTTATCGGTCAGGCAACGACGGTCGATGGCAGCGCGCTGCTGCGTCAGATTCAACAGTTGATTCAACAGGAGCCGATGTTCAGCGGGAAACCCCAGCTACGCGTGCACCCGGATGACCTGCAACGAATTGAACAAACCCTCGGCCCGACGCTGGATCTGCACGGTTGGCGTCTGCTGGCCGACAGTACCCTGCACCCTGGCGGCTGTAAACTCAGCGCCGAGGATGGCGATCTCGACGCCAGCGTAGCAACACGCTGGCAGGAATTGTGCCGCCTGGCGGCACCGGGAGAGTTCTGATGAGCACGCGCCTCAATCGCTGGCTCGGGGCGCTGGACGCCTTCGAAGATCGTATTTCCCAGGTGCAGACCGTACGTCGCTATGGCCGCCTGGTTCGTGCCACTGGCCTGGTTCTGGAGGCCACCGGCCTGCAACTGCCGCTGGGTGCCACCTGTATTATTGAACGTCATGACGGCGCGAATATCACTGAAGTAGAAAGTGAAGTGGTCGGCTTTAACGGCCAGAAACTGTTTCTGATGCCGCTGGAAGAAGTGGACGGGATTTTGCCCGGTGCTCGCGTTTATGCGCGTGTCACCGGTGATAACGCGCACAGCGGCAAACAGCTGCTGCTCGGTCCACAACTGCTGGGCCGGGTGCTCGATGGCAGCGGTAAGCCACTTGATGGCCTGCCCTCCCCGGAAACCGGCTATCGCGCGCCGTTGATCACCGCCCCTTTCAACCCGTTACAACGTACCCCGATTGAGGATGTACTGGATACCGGCGTACGCGCTATCAACGCCCTGCTTACCGTCGGACGCGGGCAGCGTATGGGCCTGTTCGCCGGTTCCGGCGTCGGCAAAAGCGTACTGCTCGGCATGATGGCGCGTTACACCAAAGCCGATGTGATTGTGGTTGGCCTGATTGGTGAACGTGGCCGTGAGGTTAAAGAGTTTATTGAAAACATTCTCGGCGCCGAAGGCCGGGCACGTTCGGTGGTCATTGCAGCTCCGGCTGATGTCTCACCGCTGCTGCGTATGCAGGGCGCGGCCTACGCCACCCGCATCGCCGAAGATTTTCGCGATCGCGGTCAGCATGTGCTGCTGATTATGGACTCACTCACCCGCTACGCTATGGCCCAGCGTGAGATCGCGCTGGCTATCGGTGAACCTCCTGCCACCAAAGGTTATCCACCTTCGGTGTTTGCCAAATTGCCCGCGCTGGTGGAACGCGCCGGTAACGGTACGCATGGCGGCGGCTCCATTACCGCCTTTTATACCGTTCTGACCGAAGGTGACGACCAGCAGGACCCGATTGCCGACTCCGCGCGCGCCATTCTTGACGGACATATCGTGTTATCGCGCCGTCTGGCGGAAGCGGGACATTATCCGGCAATAGATATTGAAGCCTCGATCAGCCGTGCCATGACCGCGTTGATCGATGAAAACCACTACGCCCGCGTGCGTCAGTTTAAGCAACTGCTCTCCAGCTTCCAGCGCAACCGCGATCTGGTCAGCGTGGGAGCCTACGCCGCAGGTAGCGATCCGATGCTGGATCGGGCCATTAAGCTCTATCCACAGATGGAAGCCTTCCTGCAACAGGGGATTTTCGAACGCAGCGACTACGACGATGCCTGCCTGCATTTACAGGCGATGTTCGGTTAAACCTGCGTGAAGGGGGATTGCAATGAAAACGGCCAATGCTATCGATACATTGCGCGACCTGGCGGAACAGGACCTGGAGAAAGCGGTCATTCACCTTGGTGATATGCGCCGCGGCCACCAGCAAGCTGACGAGCAGCTGCATATGCTGCTCGATTACCAGGATGAGTATCGCAACAAGCTGAATCAGGATATGTCTGGCGGTATCGCCAGCACCCGCTGGACCAACTATCACCAATTTATTCAGACTCTGGAAAAAGCCATTGAGCAGCATCGTCAACAGTTGCAGCAATGGAGTCAGCGCCTCGATCAGGCTCTTAATAACTGGCGCGAAAAGCAGAAACGGCTTAATGCCTATCAAACGCTGATTACCCGCGCCGCCGAAACCGCATTACGACAAGAAAACCGTCTCGATCAGAAACGGATGGATGAATACGCCCAACGGGCCGCACTGAGGAAAGGCGAATGATTACGCTGCCAACACTCGTTACACAAACTGCCAGTTCGGGTGAGGCTGATACTTCAGCTTCAACGGACATTCTGCAAGGGGTGGAAAACCTGCCGCAGGACTTCGTTACCGCCCTGGGAAATCAGTTATTGACGCTGGCAAAACAGCAAGGCACCAACGCGCAATCGGCTGATTCATCAGCAGAAAGCGATGAAAAATCCAGCAAAGGTGTCTCTCTGAGCGCGCTGCTGGAGGCACTGGACAAACCAGAGACGCTGAACGCACTTTTACAGCCGGAAAATATTAAAGCCACGCTGAAATCAGCCGATGATAAGGATAAGACTGAGGCAAGTTCGTTAAGCGCCAGCGACTTACAGAATGTTCAGGCCCTGTTCGCCATGTTACCGGCAGCGGTGGAAGATCGTACTACGCAAACAGCGGCCACCACGGCGCTGAGTGAGAATACCAGTGACAGTCGTGCCAGTCTGAACAGTACGTTACTCAGTGCGCTGACCAGTAAAGTTAAGGATGAGCAGTCGGATACGACGACAGCCACCACAACGGCAGTGACAACGGCAGCGACGAAGAAAAGCAGCGATGTGGCTGATGCGTTAACCGCGCAAACCACCACAACGCAGGCCACCAGCACCACGGCCAGCAGCAGTTCGACTAACAGCACCGCCCTGACGCTGGATGAGAGTTTTCAGCAGGTGTTGAGTACGCTAAGTAAACCGGATGATAAGCGTGATCTGAGCAGTAGCGACACGACAACGCCGGTAACCAGCGCACCGCTGAGCAGCACCAGCACGCTGACCAGCAGCACCGCGACGACCAGCACCACACCGTCGACACCGATGCTGAATGCGCAACTTGGTTCGTCGGAATGGCAGCAGGCGCTGAGTCAGCAGATTGTGATGTTTAGTCGCAACGGCCAGCAGAATGCTGAGTTGCGTCTGCACCCGGAGGACCTGGGTGCAATTCAGATCAGCCTGACCCTGGATAAGGATCAGGCACAGTTGAATATGGTTTCCAGCCACAGCCATGTGAGGGCCGCGCTGGAAGCGGCTCTCCCACAGCTGAAAACGGCGCTGGCGGAGAGCGGTATAAACCTGGGACAGAGTAATGTCAGCAGCGACGCTTCCGCACAAGGCCAGAATTATCAGGGTCAGCAGGAAGGTCGCCGTGATGGCCAGCACGGCAGCTTTACCCTCTCCCAGGACAGTGACAACGAGATAACGCCTATTGCCGTCCCGGCAGCCCTTCAGGCGCGCGCGACCGGCAACGGCGCTGTCGATATCTTTGCCTGACAGCGGCTAACGCTGAAGGTAAGCGTAAAACCCGCGTCTTTTCTTCCCATTGTTTGACTTAAGACGCGGGATAATCTGTCCAGGCGAGCCGAAAGGCTTGCCCATAATTCACAGGAAGTAACTGCAAACATGTCTGATAACGCGAAAGCTAAAGGCCGCAAACGTTCAATATTAATTCCGGTGTTACTGATTGTGACGCTGGCCGCTTGCAGCGTGGCAGGCTATGCAGTCTGGCGAATGATGAATAAACACGAGGGCGATAAGCCGGAAGTGGCGAAAGTAGAGCCACCCCCTGCCCCCGTATTTTTTGCAATGGATACTTTTACGGTTAACCTGGTCAATCCTGACAACGATCCTGACCGTGTGCTGTACGTAGGCTTTACGCTGCGTCTGCCCGATGAGGACACCCGACGTCGGCTGAATGACTACCTGCCGGAAGTGCGCAGCCGCCTGCTGTTGCTGCTCTCACGTCAAAGCGCTGCGGCGCTGGCGTCTGAGCAAGGCAAACAGGCCCTGGTTGATCAAATCAAACAGGTGCTGGCGCCGCCGCTGGTAAAAGGTCAACCTCCGCAGGTGGTCAGTGACGTGCTGTTTACCGCCTTCATTTTGAGGTGATTTAATGGGCGATAGCATTCTCTCCCAGGCTGAGATTGACGCGCTGCTCAATGGCGACAGTGACAGCGCGGAAGTAGAGAAGAGTTCCAACGGGGGCGACAGTGATATTCGTCCCTATGATCCCAATACCCAACGTCGCGTGGTGCGTGAACGTTTGCAGGCGTTGGAGATCATCAATGAGCGTTTTGCCCGTCACTTTCGTATGGCGCTGTTTAACCTGTTGCGCCGCAGCCCGGATATCAGCGTCGGGGCGATCAAGATTCAGCCGTACCATGAGTTTGCCCGCAACCTGCCGGTGCCGACCAACCTGAACCTGATCCACCTGAAACCGCTGCGCGGCACCGCGCTGGTGGTGTTTTCGCCGAGTCTGGTGTTTATCGCCGTGGATAACCTGTTCGGTGGCGATGGCCGCTTCCCGACCAAAGTGGAAGGCCGCGAATTTACCCATACCGAGCAGCGCGTCATTCGCCGCATGCTGAAGCTGGCGCTGGAAGGCTACAGCGACGCATGGAAAGCGATTTACCCGCTGGATGTGGAGTATGTCCGTTCTGAGATGCAGGTGAAGTTCACCAACATCACCACCTCGCCGAACGATATCGTGGTGAACACCCCGTTCCAGGTGGAGATTGGCAACCTGGTGGGTGAATTCAACATCTGTATTCCATTTTCGATGATTGAGCCGCTGCGTGAGCTGTTGGTCAATCCCCCACTGGAGAACTCACGTCAGGAAGATAACCACTGGCGCGACAACCTGGTGAAACAGGTGCAGCACTCGGAGCTGGAGCTGATTGCCCACTTCGCCGATGTGTCGCTGCGTCTGTCACGTATTTTGCAACTGAAACCTGGTGACGTCCTGCCCATTGAGAAGCCGGATCGCATCATCGCACACGTAGATGGCGTACCGGTGCTCACCAGCCAGTACGGCACGTTAAACGGCCAGTATGCGCTGCGTGTCGAGCATCTGATTAACCCGATTTTGAATTCGCTGAATGAGGAACAGCCCAATGAGTGACAGCAAGAAACCGTCCGATGACGACATCTCCGCGGACGATCTGTGGGCTGCTGCAATGAACGAGCAGGCGGCAACCAGCGCGCCGGAGCAAAGCGAAGCGGTATTTAAGTCGCTCGACGGCGGCGGTGCCAGCGGATCATTGCAGGACATCGATCTGATCATGGATATCCCGGTCAAACTGACCGTGGAGCTGGGTCGGACCAAAATGACCATCAAAGAGCTGCTGCGCCTGACGCAGGGTTCGGTAGTGGCGCTGGACGGTCTGGCCGGTGAACCGCTGGATATTCTGATCAACGGCTACCTGATTGCCCAGGGTGAAGTAGTGGTGGTGAACGACAAGTATGGCGTGCGCATTACCGATATCATCACCCCGTCTGAACGTATGCGTCGTCTGAGCCGCTAAGTATGTTGAAGAACGCGCAAACGGTACAACCTGCCAGCCACAGCCAACCGGTGGTTTCAGCCGGTTCGGTGATTGGCCAGGTCAGCAGCGTGCTGGCGGTGATTGTGTTACTGATCCTCGCCTGTGGCTGGCTGGCACGCCGCCTCGGTTTTGCACCGAAGGCGGTGAGCGGTCAGGCGCTGAAAGTCAGTGCCAGCGTACAGGTCGGCCAACGCGAGCGGGTGGTGATTGTTGATACCCAGGATGCCCGTCTGGTTCTTGGCGTCACCGCACAACAGGTCACTCACCTGCATACCCTGCCACCGCTTGCGCCTGAAGATGCTGCTGCGCCACCCGCGCCGCAGGATTTTCGTCAGCTGTTAAACACTCTGGTTAAACGCCCCGGAAAAACCCAATGATGCGTCGTTTGCTTCCTCTTCTGCCGCTGCTGTTGCTGGCACCGGTTGCGCATGCGCAACTGCCCGGTTTGGTAAGCCATCCGTTGGCAAATGGTGGCCAGAGCTGGTCGTTGCCGGTGCAGACGCTGGTTTTTATCACCTCACTGACTTTTATTCCGGCAGTGCTGCTGATGATGACCAGTTTCACCCGCATCATTATTGTATTTGGCTTGTTGCGCAACGCGCTCGGTACACCATCAGCACCGCCGAACCAGGTATTGGTCGGTCTGGCGCTGTTCCTCACTTTCTTCATCATGGCACCCACTTTCGACAAGATTTATTCCGACGCTTATCTGCCGTTTAGCCAGGACAAGATCAGCATGGATGTCGCCATTGATAAGGGTGCACAGCCGCTGCGTGAATTTATGCTGCGTCAGACGCGTGAAGCGGATTTAGCGCTGTTTGCCCGTCTGGCAAATACGCCGCCGATTGAGGGGCCGGAAGCAGTGCCGATGCGCATCCTGCTGCCTGCCTATGTCACCAGTGAGCTGAAGACCGCATTCCAGATTGGTTTTACCGTCTTTATCCCTTTCCTGATCATCGACCTGGTGGTTGCCAGCGTGTTGATGGCGTTGGGGATGATGATGGTCCCCCCCGCCACCATTTCGCTGCCGTTTAAGCTGATGCTGTTCGTGCTGGTGGATGGCTGGCAGCTGCTGGTGGGTTCACTGGCGCAAAGTTTCTATTCCTGAGGAGTGCAGCATGACACCCGAATCGGTAATGGTAATGGGACAGGACGCGATGCGTGTTGCCCTGATGATGGCGGCACCCATGTTGCTGGTGGCGCTGGTGAGTGGCCTGATTATCAGCCTGTTGCAGGCGGCTACGCAGGTCAACGAACAAACCCTGTCATTTATTCCCAAGATTCTTGCCGTGGCCGCCACCGCGGTGGTTGCCGGTCCGTGGATGCTTAACCTGATCCTGGATTACATGCGCACCCTGTTTAGCAACCTGCCTTATATCATCGGTTAATGATTAACCTCGACAGCGGCCAGTTAGTTCATTGGGTCAGCCAGTTCTTCTGGCCGATGGTGCGTTTGCTGGCGCTGTTTGCCAGCGCGCCGGTACTCAGCGAGAAAAGTATCCCGAACCGCGTCAAAATTGGTCTGGCGGTGCTAACGACGTGGATTTTGATGCCGTTGCTGCCACCGGTTGAAGTCACCCTGTTTACCGCTGCCGGTTTCTGGCTGCTGCTTCAGCAAATTCTGATTGGTGTCGGTCTGGGGCTGACCATGCAGTTTGCATTCGGTGCGGTGCGTATGGCGGGCGAAGTGATTGGCTTGCAGATGGGGTTGTCATTCGCTACCTTCTTTGACCCTGGCAGCCGTCTGAATATGCCAGTGCTGGCGCGTTTTCTTGATATGCTGGCGATGCTGCTGTTCCTGACCTTCAACGGTCATCTGTGGCTCATCTCGATGCTGGTCGACAGTTTTCACACCATGCCGATCAGCGATCATCCGCTCAACGCTAACGCGTTTATGGCGTTGGTGAAGGCAGCGGGATTAATTTTCCTTAATGGCATGATGTTAGCGCTGCCATTAATCGTTCTGCTCCTCACGCTCAATATGGCCCTGGGTTTGTTAAACCGTGTTACACCACAGTTATCAGTTTTCGTTGTTGGCTTCCCAATCACCTTAACTGTGGGGATCCTGAGCATCGGTCTGATGATGCCGCTCCTTGCCCCTTTTTGCGAACATCTCTTCAGTGAAGTCTTTGATTTGCTCGCTCAGTTCCTGTCAGAACTCTCCCGTACGAGTTGATTAACGAATCTGTAGCCGTTCTTAAGTGATAGTTAAGCGTTCAAAATCTATTTGTGCATTTTTCGAACCATAATTCTCAGAAATCAACTGAGGAAAATCTGATAAATGCGCATTTCTGGTGAAAATTATTCTTATTAAACGGCGCTTCAAGTATTTTAGTCAGACGAATCCTACAGTGCCTAAGCGTGTGGATTCGTTGAGAAAATGCCCAATAGATTGTTTTTAAACAAAAAAAATTTAGCAGCGATTTTTCTTGTAAGAAAACCTTTTTTCCGGCATTGTCAACACTCGCTGAAACGTCACACTTTCGCATTTCAAATGTTTTTAAGATTTGTCCTATCAGATTTGTCTGTGACATGCGCGATAGTGACATGGCTCGCAAAAATGAGCGATTTACCGACTTAAAACAAATTCCCGGCGATTCCCACTGTCGCGGGGTCAAGAGTGACGTTGAAGTAACACAACAAACTTCGCAGAACGGGTCAGGGAAGAGTCATGATGGCGCACGGGTTTACTCCGCCAGGCTGCTGAGCAGAATAAAAAAGTGTCTTTGGAAATCTCTCTCGTACCGCAAACGCGTAATTCATCGTTGATTTAAACGGATAACAAATTGGTGAGGGTCGCTAACATGCCAACGATTATTATGGATTCATGCAACTACACACGCCTGGGATTATCGGACTATATGTCCGCAAAAGGAGTTAAAAAGAAAAATATTACTTCCGTGTCTGACATCGAGCAATTGCAACAAAGATGTGAACAGCTAAAACCCGGGGTCGTATTTATTAACGAAGAATCGTTCATTCATGAATCCGACTCCAGCGATCGTATTCGCGGCATTATTATGCAGCATCCTGACACCCTATTTTTCATCTTCATGGCGATCTCAAACATCCATTTTGAGGAATATCTCTACGTTCGTAAGAACCTGATTATTACGTCAAAATCGATTAAAACATCGACCCTGGATTCCCTACTCGGCACCTATCTGCAAAAGAAACTCAATGCAGCGCCACGAATTTCAGCCGGGCTTGATATTCACCCTCTGACATTAAGCCAGACTGAGTCAAATATGCTGAAAATGTGGATGTCAGGACATGACACCATTCAGATTTCAGACAAGATGCAAATTAAGGCGAAAACAGTTTCGTCACATAAAGGTAATATTAAACGTAAAATCAAGACCCACAATAAACAAGTTATTTATCATGTTGTGCGTCTCACTGATAATGTTACCTCCGGGATCTATGTCAACGTGCGATAATTTCCCCCGGTAAAAATAAGGGCTAATCCGCTGATTGGCCCTTTTTTGTTTTTGTCCATTTTGCGATGCAGATCCCACTCTGCTGGCTAATCCTTTCCCCTCCCTTGCCGATGTTAGCTTCAGAACACCAACCTATATGAGAGCAAGGATATGAAAACAGCATCGATTGATGAGCAACATAAGCTCAGCATCTGGCAGAACCTGCGCCTGATGCCTCTTTTCAGCATGATCTTTGGTGGCATTCTGCTGCTTTTTGCCCTGTGCATTGGACTCGCCAGCTACTTTCTGATTCAAAGCAATAACTCGCTGAATGACGCCACAGATGAAATCCAGATTCGTATGGGGATTTCCAACAGCTCAAACCACCTGCGTACTGCACGTCTGAATGTTATTCAGTCTGGTGCCGCCGCACGTATTGGCGAGATGGATAGCTACCGCGCTGACCTGGCGCGCACCGAGCAGCGTATTGAACAGGCACGCGCCGGTTTCAAACTTTATATGGACCGCAAAACCAAAACCGCGGAAGACCTGGCGCTGGATGCACCGCTGACAGAACGCTTCAACGCTTATATCGATAAAGGTCTGAAGCCGATGATCGATTCAGCAAAACAAGGCAGTTTTGAAGGCATTATTGCGCAGGAAACCGATGTAACACGCAAACTGGATGACGCCTATAACGAGGTATTACTCAAGGCAATCAAGATCCGTACTAATCGCGCTGATGCGATAAATGCGGAAGCGGCACATCAGTCACGTATTGGTTTTATTGCTATGGCCGCCGCCTTTGCCGCAGCACTGGTGTTGGTATTGCTAACCTTCCTGTTCCTGCGCCGCGTGGTGATTAACCCACTGCGTCAATCTGTCGCGCGTATTGAACGAATCGCTCAGGGGGATTTAACCGCGCCCGATCAGGCATGGGGCCGCAGTGAAATTGGTAGCCTGTTGCATAATCTGCAACTGATGCAGGCCTCACTGGTTCGTACGGTTGGTGTGGTACGTGAAGGTGCGGTGGCGATCTACCAGGGTTCCAGTGAGATTTCTGCCGGTAACACCGATCTCTCCTCGCGCACCGAACAACAGGCTTCCGCACTGGAGCAGACCGCAGCCAGCATGGAACAACTGACGGCCACCGTGAAGCAGAATGCCGAAAACGCCCATCATGCCAGCCAGCTGGCAGCCGATGCCTCAGGAAAAGCGCGCAGCGGTGGAGAGCTGGTCGATGGCGTGGTGAAAACCATGAACAACATTTCTGGCAGCTCGAAAAAGATTGCCGAAATCACTAATGTTATCAACAGCATTGCATTCCAGACCAATATTCTGGCGTTGAACGCCGCCGTTGAGGCCGCCCGTGCCGGTGAGCAGGGTCGCGGTTTCGCCGTGGTCGCCAGTGAAGTGCGCAGCCTGGCCCAGCGCAGTGCACAGGCGGCGAAGGAGATTGAGTCTCTGATTGCAGAATCGGTTGATCTGATTAGCAATGGCTCGCATCAGGTAGGGGAAGCCGGCAATACCATGAGTGAAATTGTTGAGGCGGTGCGCCGTGTTACCGACATTATGTCTGAAATCGCCGCCGCTTCAGATGAGCAGAGCCGCGGAATTCAGCAGGTGAGCCTGGCGGTCACCGAGATGGATAATGTGACTCAGCAAAACGCCTCGCTGGTGGAAGAGGCCTCTTCGGCGGCAGCATCGCTGGAAGACCAGGCGGGTAAATTGACCCAGGCGGTTGCGGCGTTTCGTTTGAATGACAAGCCCGGTTTGTTGACTCCGACGCCGACCGTGCAGCCGACGTTAAAAGCGCTGACGCCTCGCGTGGCAACCGTCAGCAATGATAATTGGGAAACGTTCTAAACTTTACAGCCAGAAGCATCCCGTAGCGGCGCGATTTATCGCGCGGTCCGAAAACCTGCGCGATAAATCGCGCCGCTACGGGTGTATCAATTATTCCCCGATGTATGGTTCGACAAACACCCCATCCGCATGATCGTTTTCATTAAAGAACCAGATACCCAGCGGATAATCCTCCAGCGCAACCAGATACATGACGCCTTCATTGAATGGCTCTACCGCCAGAATCGTGCCTGAACGGCGCGGACCACCGTCTGTCTTTACCGTCACGCGGTCATTGACCTTCATTGAATACTCTCCAGAAATAGTGCCTCGGACACAGTGTAACGGAAGAATTGGGTAACCGTGTGATCGCGATCAGCCTGGGTGATTGCTCAACTCGCCTAAGAATGCGCCTGGTAAGGGATTTTCACTTTCTTAACGTTTAATGGCGAGACTTTTGACGCGGCCAGCGCGTAGAATTTTTGTTACTGCACCAACCCCAAAGGCGCAGTCAACCTAAAAGTAACAAGGATTTTTGCCCGCGCAGCGCGGGCTTTTTTTTGCCTGTTGCGCAGATTCCGCACGATTCCCCTCAGACGTCTATACTGTCTACGTCCCCCTTCTCCGCTCAGGAGGCACGATGATGGTAACGGTAAACGACGATAGCGATAACCTGAACAGCAATATCGATACATTGCTTAACGCCATTCAGGAAAAGACATCAGGCAAGATCAAAGAGCATATGCAACCACACGCGAGCGGATCGCAGGATGCGCAAATTGATCTGTCACAAGCCTTTGAACTGGATATCCACGATTGCTCCTGCATTGAAGTGCATCATTGATATCAGGCAAAAAAATACCCGGCGGGATAGCCGGGTAAAGTAAAAGCGCTAAATTCGTTACACCAGGAAAATCTCTAACACAGCAGCCAGATTACGCCTCAGTCTGAATAAGACAAGTGCCAACGCTTTCCAGAGGTGCAACCCCTCACCTGTTTTACGTCGCGGTTGTTACCGAAAACACCGCATGTATGCTGTCTTTTTTCTGCGCATCTTTTACACATGCACAATTCTGCTGTTAGCCTGTTTTAGGAATTTTCCTGGGTTAACTTCCCATCGCTGTGCGAAAAAGTGTGATCGCGATTACGCTATTATACTGATTATTCCTCGCTTTACGGATGCCCAAGGGTGTAAGGAGTGTGAAGATGGTCAGTCTTGACCAACCGTTATTGATCGTCACCGACCTCGATGGCTCACTGCTGGACCATCACGATTATCGTTGGGATGCCGCCAGCGAATGGCTGGCGCGTCTGAAACAAAATCAGATTCCGCTGGTGATCTGTTCCAGCAAAACTGCGGCCGAGATTATTCCGCTGCAAAAAAAACTCGGCATCGCCGGATCGCCTTTTATTGCTGAAAACGGTGCCCGTATTGTTCTTGAGGCGGAGGACCGGCGCAGTGAAGGACAGGGGCAAGCTTACCTTGCACTTTGTCAGCAGTTGAAAGGCTTGCAGGCTGACTTTCGCTTCACCGGTTTTCACGATTTTAGTGACGTTGAGGTGTCCAGATTCACTGGCCTGACGCTGGCGGAAGCCAGTCAGAGTCGACAACGCGATGCTTCTGAGGTGGTGCTGTGGCGTGATGATGCCGCGCGGCTGGATGAATTCCGCGCGGCCCTGCATCAGCACGGTCTGGCGTTAACCCAGGGAGGACGCTTCTGGCATGTGATGCCTGAAGGATGCGGAAAAGGTCACGCGCTGCAAACGTTGCAACAGCATCTCGCCCGGCGCGAGGGGATCACCCGTACCACCATCGGCCTGGGAGATGGCCCCAATGATGTGCCAATGCTGGAATGCGTCGATTATGCCGTCGTCATAAAAGGCTTCAGTAAAACGCCGGTCATCCTGACGCGCGATGATGAGGAAAACGTCTACCACACCGCACACGTTGGTCCCGAGGGCTGGCGTGAAGGTTTGGATTATTTTCTTGCCCAACCCGATTAACGGGCGCACAGCTAATCAGAAGGATGAGGCGATGAGTGATTTTTACCAGAATGGCGTGATTACCAACTTTCATAATCTCACCCACCGTAGCGTTGAGTCGCTGGAAAAAGAGATGGTGCGTTTTGCCCGCAAACGCAAAATGGGGCTGATTTTACCGTCGCTGTTTTCCGAACTGGAAGGACCGGCGCTGGATAACATTGTCAATGAACTGGCGAAAGTGCCTTACCTCGATGAGATTGTGATTGGCCTCGACCGCGCAGACCGCGAGCAGTTTCTGTTTGCACGCGAGTTCTTTGCTCGCCTGCCCCAGCGCCATCGTATTTTGTGGAATGACGGGCCGCGTCTGAAAGCGCTGGATGCCGAACTGGACAAAGAGGGCCTTTCGCCCAGCCAGCCGGGTAAAGGGCGTAACGTCTGGTTCTGCACCGGTTATACGCTGGCCTCCGACCGTACCAGTTGCGTCGCGTTGCACGATTGCGACATCGTCACTTATGAACGTAGTATGCTGGCGCGCTTGCTCTATCCGCTGGCTAACCCGGCTTTTCAGTATGAATTCTGCAAAGGTTTTTATGCGCGTGTCGCAGGCGGCAAACTGAATGGTCGTGTCGGGCGACTGCTGGTGGGGCCGCTGCTGCGCTCACTGCAAAAAGTGTATGGTCATTCGGAATATCTCGACTATCTCGCCAGCTTCCGCTACCCGTTGTCCGGGGAATTTGCCATGCGCACCCATGTGCTGAACAATATTAAGATTCCCGGCGACTGGGGGCTGGAAATTGGCGTGCTGTCGGAGATTTATCGCAACTACACCACACGGCAAAGCTGCCAGGTAGAGATTGCCGATAACTATGACCATAAGCATCAGCCGCTGGCCGAAGAAGATGGCACCGGTGGTCTTAAGCGTATGAGCAATGACATCGTGCAATCGTTGCTACGTAAACTGGCGACAATGGGTGTGCCTCTGACCAGTGACTCATTCCGGGTATTGAAAGCCACCTATTATCGCAACGCGCTGGATATGATGGAGGTCTACAACCACGAAGCCACTATGAATGGTCTGAAGTTCGACCAGCATATTGAAGAGGCGGCGGTAGAGATGTTCACCCAGGCGATTCTCGACGCCGGTCAGGCATTTATTGAACGTCCGAATGACAAACCCTTTATTCCCAGCTGGAGCCGGGTGCAATCTGCCTTTCCGGATATCCTGCAACGGATTTACCAGGCGGTTGAAGAAGATAACGACGGTAAGGTTTAATCCGCGCTGCACACGCGATTACGGCCACTGGTTTTCGCCAGGTAGAGTCGGCTATCGGCTTTGGCCTGCAAGCTCTCCGCGTCGTAATCGCCCTGCTCTTCGCTGCTGGTCACCCCGGCCGAGAGCGTGATGTTAAAGGTGGTGCTGGCGTTCACCAGGATAGTTTTGGCCGCCAGACGCGCACGGATGCGCTCCGCCACCACACTGGCTTCCGCCAGGGTGGTTTCCGGCAACACAATACAGAATTCTTCCCCGCCAATACGCCCCGCCACATCGTATTTACGCAGCGTATGGCTGATTACGCTGGCTACACGGATCAGTGCCTGATCGCCCGCATGATGCCCCCAGGTGTCATTGACCTTCTTAAAATGATCGACATCCAACTGGATAACCGCAAGCGGTCGCTGCAACTGCTGGCAGTGAGTGGCCTGCGCCACAAACTGTTCGAAGAAGGCACTGCGATTGAGTAAACGCGTCAAACCATCGTAATTGGCCCGCCAGGTGAGGCGCGCAGAGAGTTCATCCTGGCGGCGCACCAGGCGGAAGATCACCTGATGAGCTAGCGCCAGCATCAGGACAAACAGCAACCACATGCCAAGCAGGAACAGGGTGACACGTCCCAGCTCCTGCTTCATACCCTGCTTCAGAGTCTGCACATTGATAATGTAGCCATCGACATTTTCCAGTTTGCTCCAACTGGCAAACTGCGTCCCCAGCCGCAATATGCCGCTGCGTTCATGCTGCATACGCTTCAGCAATTCTTGCCGTTGTTCAGCATTCAGTGGGACTTCATCCGGGGCATGCAGGCGAGCCACCTCCTCCAGCTTACGATCGAGGAACACCAGGTTACCCTGCAACAGCGTATGACGCGTTTCCGCCAGCAGATTACGAATGCGCGCCTGGGGGAAATCCATCGACAACACGCCATACCAGTAGCCATTGCTGATAATCGGCGCGCTGAGGGTCAACATCAGTCCTTCATCGAACTGCCCCTGGTAACCGCTGGTCCAGCGCAGATAGGGGCTGGGATTCTGCTGCGGGTTAAGGGCACGAAAATAGGCGCGCTGCACCATTGTGGCATAGCTTTGCTCCAATTCTTGCGGGCTTTGCGGTGGTCGCGAGCTGATATAAAACCCCGCGCGGGAGATGTACCAGAAGCGTGAATGAAAATCATGGTCCGGATCGCTGAATTGCATGATAAAACTGAACTCCAGCGCAGCGCGGATCTCCTGGTCAATCAGAGCCGGGTCGCGCCTTAGCAGCGGATCACGCGCCAGCCAGTCATCTCCGACACCGTTCAGCGGCATACTACGCGGGCTATTCAGCTGCAATTGCCACAACGGATGCTGACGTAACGCCTGGAAACGCGTCACCGCTTCGCGCGCGTTATCGGAATCAAGCGGGTGTGTCAGCGCATAACTCAGCATCTTCTGGTAGTAAACCAGCTCATCCACGCTCTCCTGAAACTGACTGTCGAGATTCTTTTGAATCTCCGCCAGTTGCGCACGCTGACGATCTTCATAGCTGGTTTTTAGTTCCAGCGCTTCATGCACCGTCAGGAAAGCCGAGAAAAGGAAAACCGCAAAAAAACACAGGTGAACAGATAAAAAGGGATTGCCCGACTGCCGGGGAAGTGGCGTTTGTGCCATCAGCAACCATGCTCCGGAAAAAGGCGAATGAAAACAGTGTAGCCAGCCGGGGAAAGATCGTACAGACGGGGATCGGTAGCGGCGCGATTTATCGCGCAATTTCGTGCAGGGTGCAGAAAAAGTCGCGCGATAAAACGTGCCGCTACGTATTCATCTCAGCTATTAGCTGGCCAGCTGGCGCGCGGCAGATAAGTGACAGAGCTCATCACTATGGAATGCCTCACGGCGCACGCTGTAGCCATCATACCAACGACACTCTACCATTCCGCTGGCATAGCCGGTCACCACCATAGTGGGTCCACCCTGTTTGTGCTGAACTTCGTCACTGATCGCAAAGGTCATACGCGCCCTCCCTTCTACCCGTTGAATGAACTTCATCAGGTATAGCAGGCGCGGGGGGTTTTTGCCTATAAGAGATTGTGATTACTACTGCAATTTAGGAATAAGCAGTTAAATATGCGGAAAATAAAAAAAGCGGATAAAAATTATTATCCGCTTTGAAATGCTTTCCCGGGTGGGAAAATCAGATTTTACAACCTTCGCAATCAGCTTCGTCGCTCAGATCGGTCGGGACTTCGCGTGCTTTCTCCGCCGCTTTCGCTTCAGCCTGTTCCAGCTGTGCATCGATATCAAATTCAAACATATCGTCGTTCATCATCGTTCTCCTGACCCGTGATTTGAAATTTCCTGCGCTTTATAGTCTTTATCCACGCACTTTGGCAATCAGATTCACCACCAACAGCACGATCGACCCAATCAAAAAGCCCAGTACCAGGTTGGCGCCGTTGCTGAGCAGCGCCGAGACCAACGGGTTAAAACCCGCGCTGTACGCCTCAATCGCATGGTGCAACGGCGTAATCCCGTGAATGACAATACCGCCCCCCACCAGGAACATCGCCAGGGTACCCACCACCGACAGAATTTTCATCAATATCGGGGCAGCGGCTAACAACAATCCCCCCACCGCCTGCGCCAGCGTGGATGATTTTTCCCGCAGCCAGTATCCGAGATCGTCGATTTTCACAATCCCGGCAACGATGCCATACACCCCCACCGTCACCAGAATGGCGATACCCGCCAGCACCATTACCTGATTGAGCAACGGCGCTTCCGCCACGATGCCCAATGTGATGGCAACAATTTCGGCCGAAAGAATAAAGTCGGTACGTACCGCACCTTTCACTTTATCCTTCTCAAATGTCTTTGGATCCTGTTGCGCCAGTTGCTCAAGACGCTGCTGACGGGCTTCCGGGCTTTGCTCGGCTTTATCGTGGTTGAGGCTGTGCAACACCTTCTCCACGCCCTCAAAGCAGAGATACGCCCCGCCAATCATCAGCAACGGCGTAATCAGCCAGGGCGCAAAAGCTGAAATCAACAGCGCCAGCGGCACGAGGATCAATTTGTTAATAAAGGAGCCTTTCGCCACCGCCCACACCACCGGCAATTCGCGATTGGCTTTTACGCCGGTAACCTGTTGCGCATTCAGGGACAGATCGTCACCCAATACCCCGGCGGTTTTTTTTGCGGCCACTTTGCCCATCATGGAGATGTCATCAAGCAAGGTGGCAATATCATCCAGAAGCGTCAGTAAGCTGGTTCCTGCCAAAATGTTTTCCTTATTCCTGTTCGTGATCCTGACAACAGGGGCAACGCTCGACCGCCGTCACTGACATATCGGCGATGCCCGCACAATCCCACTCAACGCGTAACGGCTGCCCCGCCACATCCCCGGCATGCAAATATTTACTCACCGGACTTTCCGTCATACCCGTAATCTCTTCGGTGGCGACCAGCGTATCACCCAGATAGATCCGGGCGGTGGCTCGGGTGTTGACCATCCGTTCGTCACGAAGTTGGTACAGGCGTTTGACCGTCAGTTTTATGCTGCTCATGGCTATGTTCCGCGTCCCAGAGAAAGGAGTGATCTAAACCGTTATAGCGAGTAAAAGCAACAATCTGCCTTATACGCCGCGATAATGATGCAAACCTGCATGATCGATTTCACCGCTGTGACTGGCGGCCAACAGCCACTCCTCCAGTCGTTCAATTAACGCCTCGTCCTCAAGGCGCAGCTTGCCACGTAACGCACATTCCCAGACGATCAGCACCTTCCAGCCGCTCTCCTGCAACTGCTGAATGTAGCGCCGATCCCGTTCGACATTACTGTTAATTTTACCGGCCCAGAATTCGGTACGCGTAGCAGGCATTTTGAACAGATAGCAATGATGACGATGCCAGAAGCAGCCGTGAACAAAAATAATCGCCTGCTGGGCCGGGACGACAAAATCAGGTCGACCAGCTAATGCTTTATCCTGCACCCGATAGGTAAATCCACGGTCTTTTAATATCAACGCAATACGCTGTTCAATCGCCGTATCCTGAGTACGAATTGCACGCATATTCTTGCTACGAACATCACGAGAATGGACGTCGGCCATAACCTTTCCTTTTTCTTGTGGCTCCTTCAACTTTAGCGGTTTGGGGCAAAAGCGAAAGCCGCATTCACTACCGGCACGTCGGGCCAATTTCTTCATAGCGTGAGGAGTGGTAGCATAGCCGCTTCACTGTTAAGGAAAAACGCATGCACGCCGAAGAGACCGCCGCGACTGCCTCACCCTCCCCACTCACTGTTTCCGCCACTGACGATGCCACCACGCTGTTGTTGCAAGTGCTGGCGATTTACGCCGCACGCGACCTTGTGAGCACGCTGAGCGACGCCGGTGGTCGCGACTGGAGCGTGCCCCGTCTCAACCGTATTCGTCAGGGAAAGAGCGCAGCACCGGCGTTAAGCAGCGCGGAAGTTGCCAGTTTGCAGGCGTTATTACCCGCTCGTCCCGCGCATTATGACGCGCCTCGTTTTCAGTTTGTCGATCTGTTTGCCGGTATTGGCGGCATTCGCCGTGGCTTTGAACAGATTGGCGGCCAGTGCGTCTTTACCAGTGAATGGAATAAAGAAGCGGTGCGGACCTACAAGGCCAACCACTATTGCGATCCGCAGCAACATCGCTTCAACAGCGATATTCGCCAGGTAACGCAACCGGCCGGTCTGAGTGATGAGCAGGCCATCTATCAACATATTGATCGCACAATCCCTGACCATCAGGTGCTACTGGCAGGTTTCCCCTGCCAGCCCTTCTCGCTGGCCGGTGTGAGTAAAAAGAATGCCCTGGGCCGGGCGCACGGTTTCGAGTGTGAGGCACAGGGAACCTTATTCTTCGATGTGGCACGCATTCTGGCGGCGAAAAAGCCGCCGTTCTTCGTGCTGGAAAACGTGAAGAACCTGAAAAGTCACGACAAAGGACGCACCTTCGCCATTATTATGGCGACGCTGGATGAGCTGGGCTATGACGTGGCCGATGCGGATAACGCGGGACTGGCCGATGCCAAAATCATCGATGCACGCCATTTTCTGCCGCAACATCGTGAGCGTATTGTGTTGGTGGGTATCCGTCGCGACACCCATCTGAGCGAGGGATTTTCTCTGCGCGCCTTACCCGCACTCTATCCCAAAAAAGTCCCGACGCTCAGTAGCTTGCTGGAACCCCAGCCTGATGCCAAATATACGTTGTCACCGGTACTGTGGAACTACCTTTACCAATACGCCAAAAAACACAAAGCCAAGGGGAACGGCTTTGGTTTCGGTCTGAACGATGCGCGTAATCCGTCGGTTTGCGTGCGCACCCTGTCGGCTCGCTATTACAAAGACGGTTCGGAAATTCTTATTGATCGAGGTTGGGACCGTGCGCTGGGCGAGCAGGACTTTCATCAGCCGGACAATATGTCACGCCGCCCACGTCGTTTAACACCACGCGAATGCGCGCGGCTGATGGGATTTGAAGCACCGGGTGAAACGCGCTTCCGCATTCCGGTGTCCGATACCCAGGCCTATAAACAGTTTGGCAATTCGGTAGTGGTGCCGGTGTTTGCTGCTGTAGCGCAACTGCTGTTGCCATTGATCGAACAATACACCCGCAACATGAAGTGATTTCGGGCAGCGGGCACAGCGGTTCAGACTGGAAAACGCGGAAGAAAAAACCCGTCAGTTGACGGGTTTTTGTTTTATTTCTTTTTCTTGCCCTGCTTCTTCAACAGCGCGCGAATCTGTTTCAGTTCAGCAGCACTCAGTTGATCGGTTACCGCTTCTGCTGTGTCCTGATTGTCGATCGCATCCTGCGCCGGAGTCTGTAGGCTCGCCTGCAAGCGATTCACAATTTCCTGACTCATAGAAATTTGGTTGTCCAGAGCCAGTTGTTTGATGTGTTCTTTCAGCGCAGGATCAATCTTAATCGTTAAATTAACGGTCTCGGTCATCGTGTTACTCCTTATTGATTTTCATCAACGTAGCGGAAGATGCCGAAAGTTAACAGGCTGTCATAAAAATTTAATATTAGACGTGTAGGGGACTGAAATCCCTCAACACCGATTCGTCCATCGAGGTCAGGTTGCCCTGAAGCTCCGCGCACAGTTTTGCCATATAGCGCACCAGGAAGTCGGCATTGTGTTCCGCCAGTTGGCGTCCCGCTTCGGTTTGCATAGTTTCAGGCAGGCGTAATAACTTCTTCTGGAAGTGATCCAGCGTCCAGTGCACATCATTCAACTCACGATCTTTGCCCAGAGGATCGTCGCTGTCGAACAGCGGGCGTCCCAGCGCACCGGCAGTATAAAATACCCGCGCCAGACCAATGGCACCCAGTGACTCCAGGCGGTCGGCGTCTTGCACAATCTTCGCCTCAAGGGTTTGTGGCGCGATCGCGGCGCTGAAACTGTGCGCCTGCACGGCATGCGCGACAGCATCTATGTGGTCAGCCGGAAAGTCCGGGAAGTCTTGTTGCAGAATGCGGCGCGTCTCTTCAGCGGCGTAAGTTGAGGCCAGATGACGTTCCGGGTGGTTTTTCGGTAAGTTGACAACATCATGAAAGTAGCAAGCGGTCAGCACCACCAGCGCATCGGCATCGCTATTTTGCATAATGCGTGCCGCGCTCATCCAGACACGGCGCAGGTGGGCGATATCATGGGCTTTATCATCATGCAGCCAGTTCTGCTGCAACCAGTTTTCGAAACGGTTTTGCCAGCCTGTTAGCGACATCGTGCTTCTCCTGTTATTGCTGTTATAAAGCACCGCCGTCAATGACGAGCGTGCTACTCCTGCAAACATCATAGCGGCCCGGTGATGACACTTTCTTTACACTCCTCCTGCATAATCAACTGCGAAAAAATGCGATCCTGATCCTGTTATAGCGCTGTTAACAGCACTTTCCCAGCACCACGCGCGTTTTCGGTATTTCCTCATCCTCGTTTCAGTTAAACGACTCTGTTTAGCAGTGATAATGTTTTAAAGCCATGCAGAAATAGTGTGTAACGGATTAATTCTGGTTTAACTCGCTAGCTTAAAACCCGTCGGTCAACCGATCACCCACGACATATTCTGAAAGAGTTCCCATTGTGTCCGTTATAACGTACTGTATCTGAGAAAAATGCGATTTTGTTTTTCCATTGCATCCAATCAAGCACGTTTTTTGCTTGTGAGCCATTTTTAAAACTGAATACGCACTGAATGCCTGACTATAAGGCGACAAATTATTAAGCAAATTGATTTAAACCCATTATGCTAATTCTGCACATCCGTGGACGCGGATGGTTCAGCAAATTCTCCGGGTTGGTAACACAACAAGAGGTAAATCATGAAAGAACGGCCGATTCTTTTTTCCGAACAGCGGGTCCGCGCCCTGCTGGTTGGCCAGCAAACACAGACCCGGCGCATTATGAAGACTCAGGCTTTCGGCCCTGGTCAGGATCATCACGAAGGCGTACACGCATTTGACGTCAGTGCAAACCATCTGCACGGCTATAAACTGATGTCGATGTCAGACATCAGTTATCACTGCCCCTATGGTAAACCCGGCGATCGTCTCTGGGTGCGCGAAACCTGGCGTGGTCCGATCGTGCCGGAGGAACAGTTGGCAGAGTATGAACGCGAGCCACTCCCCTTCCGCGACCCGGTGTATTGTCAGTATCGCGCCGACAGCAATGAGCTGGGGCAGCAGGATGACAATTTGCAAGATGCCGAGCAATTTGGCTGGCAGACGGCCATCCATATGCCACGCTGGGCCAGCCGTATTGATCTTGAGATCACCTCCGTTCGCGCCGAGAAGATTCAGGACATCAGTGAAGACGACATCATGGCAGAAGGCGTGCAGACCGACTCGCACTTCCTGAATAACTTCTTCACCATGAATATGAACTCCGAGTCGCCTAAAGAGGCCTATCGCAAGGCGTGGCAGAAACAATACGGTGCCACCAGTTGGGAAGTGAACCCGTGGGTATGGGTGATCGAGTTCCAGCGTGTGGAGCGTGAAGGGTAAGTCCTCTCTCCGGCAGAGGTGAGGGGTAAACCTCTCACCTTTGCAATCTCAGTCACAGACAAAATTCTTACTAACAGGTTGAATAGACAGCTTTGATTCTGCGCTGGTAATTTTCGCTGTACCGCGCGAGGATACCGTCTTACGCCCTGAAGAGTGAGTGATGCGATGTTCAAATGGCCGTGGCACGCGCAGGTAGAAACTTCAGTCGCAGCGCTGCCGTGGCAACAAGCGCTGGCACAACCTATTTTCTCTCTGCTTGACGAAAACGAGCAAGCCAGCCTCATCGCTTTGGCACAGCGCTTCCTGCAACAAAAAAAAATCACGCCATTGCAGGCGTTGCAACTCGACGAACTGCGTACCGCCCGACTGGCGTTGCTATTTTGCCTGCCAGTGTTGAAGCTCGGCCTGGAATGGCTTGATGGCTTCCATGAAATTTTGATCTACCCCGAGCCCTTCAACGTCGATGACCACTGGCAAGATGACAGCGGCCTGGTGCATCAGGCGGCGGCAGTGCACGCCGGACAGAGCTGGACCCAGGGGCCAGTGGTGTTAAATGCGCTGGATATCCAGGATTCGTTTGATCTCTCCGGCTATAACCTGGTGATCCATGAAGTCGCACATAAACTGGATGCACGCGGCAGCGGTTACACCAGCGGTGTCCCGGCCATTGCCCTGCGTGATGTCGCCAGTTGGGAAAAAGATTTACTTCAGGCGATGGAGGAGATCGAAGCTGAAGTGGAGTTGGTGGGTGAACAAGCCGCCACCATCGATCCCTACGCCGCCAGCGATCCCGCCGAGTGCTTTGCCGTCCTCTCCGAATATTTCTTTAGCGCACCGGATTTACTGGCAGAGCGTTTTCCCGCTATGTACCGCCATCTGCAACAATTCTATCGTCAGGACCCCCAAGCGCGTTTAGCCGCCACGCGCCCGGAAATTGCTTAAAGCGTGATCGCTTTGTATTAATGCTAGCCAGTTGAATACAAATGTATTTTTAGCTGTTGACAGCTCCGGCACTGCCCATTAATATGCGCCTCGTTCCAACGATTCCTCTGTAGTTCAGTCGGTAGAACGGCGGACTGTTAATCCGTATGTCACTGGTTCGAGTCCAGTCAGAGGAGCCAAATTCGAAGAAGAGCAGCCTGAAAAGGCTGCTTTTTTTTTGTCTGTAGCGGCGCGATTTATCGCGCTTTTTTGAAAACCTGTGCGATAAATCGCGCCGCCACCCGCTCGTAAAATCCAGAAACACTTGGTTTGTCAGGAAGCGTCAATAAGCACACGATCAAAAACGTACCAGGAGGTACAATAAGCGTGCTTATTAACTTTCTACCACTTACACCATGAAAACCATTTGTTTTAAAATCAGGCTATTGCCTGTCGCCCTCCTTTGCGCTTTGGCAGTACCTGCCGCACAAGCTACCGACTTCTTCCACCAGGACACCCTGACCGGTGACTGGGATGGCGCACGGAGCGATCTCGCCCAGCACGGCGTTAACTTAACCGGCGACTATGTCTCAGAAACCGCAGGCGTGTTGAGCGGCGGCCAGTCTTATGGCACACGCTACGCTCAGCAGATTCGTCTGGGTGCCACCTTTGATTTGAACCGTCTGTTCAATGCGGAGCACGCCGGTACGGTCCAGCTGTCAATCAACGATCGTCGTGGACGCAGCACCTCGGCGGATCTGGTCGGCAACCGTCTGCCAATTCAGGAAGCGTATGGCGGCGAATATACTCGCCTGAGCGAACTGAGCTACGCCAATTATCTCTTCACCCCACAGTTGCAGTACAAGCTGGGCTGGCTGGCTATGGGGAATGATTTCGGCAGCCTGTCAATTCTGACCAACTTTATGAACGCAGGCTTCTGTGCTCACCCGCTGTCGATGTCAGGTGGCAGCGGCTGGGGTAACTACCCCAACGCCCACCTCGGCGGTGAGTTAAAGTACAGCTTCAATGACAGCTGGGCGCTGCAAACGGCGGTATTTAACGTTAACCCGGAACAGAACAGCGAATCGTCCCGTGCGTTTAAACCCTTTGCACCGGGCACCACCGGCTATATCGTCCCGGTCGAGTTGATCTACAACTTACAGGGTGAGTTACCCGGTCAGTACAAACTCGGTTACTACTACGACAGTTCCAACGTCGCACGTATCGACCAGCCCGATCGCCGTGCTGATAAACGCTGGGGTGCCTACCTGCTAGCCGACCAGACCATTTGGCAGTCCACTTCGCTGCGCAGCCAGAACCTGCATATGTTTGGTCAGGCCACCACCACCGATGCCGCCACCTCGCCGTTCCGTCACTGGTACTCGGCCGGTTTGGTATTGAATGGACCGTTTGCAGCGCGTCCGCATGATGCGATTGCCATTGGTTATGGTCGTGCGGTGTACAACCAGCACAGTCGTGATAATGCCGTTGACAGTCTGCGCGCCAAAGGCGAATTAGCCGACGCAGAAATGGTAAATGGTCTGGATATTGGCGAACAGCTGGTTGAGATGACCTATACCCTGCAAGCAACGCCGTGGCTGTCGGTACGCCCGAGCGTGCAGTACATCAAAGAACCGGGTGCCTTCTCGAATAAAGAGATCAAAGATACCTGGGTTGCGGGTGTGCAGGTTAAAGTGAAGTTCTAAAACAGAATGCCTTCCGCAGAGCTTGCGGAAGGCATAATTGCAGGGGATTAATGGCCGTTCAGCGCCACATCAACCGTTTTCAATACCTGATGCAACTGTGCCGCATCCACCTGTCCCGGTGCAGACGCCGTACCAATCATGCCAAAGGTCAGGTCATCACCAAACACTTCCCCGGAAAGCCGGGAAATCGCCCCCAGGCCGCCCATCGACATCGTCAGCAACGGTTTACGCGAGTAGTCATTGCGGATCTGCGCCGTAGCATCCATCAGTTTCACCACATCACCTGAATCATGTGGCATCACCGCAATTTTCAGGATATCTGCGCCCATGCTGTCCTGCTTACGCAGACGAGCAACGATCTCGCTGGTGGCCGGGGTTTTCTGGAAATCATGGCTGGACATCACCACTTTAATTCCGGCGGCATGGGCAGCGGTGACCACCTGGTGGATCACTGCCGGATCGCGGAACATCTCCACATCGAGAATATCGATAAAGTGATCTTTAATCAGCGCCAGATAGAGCTTGCCATACGCCTTATCGCTGATGGCTTTCGCGCCACCTTCAGACTGCGTACGGAAGGTCAGGATAAGGGGTTTACCCTGCACTTCAGCCGCAACCTGTTTGCCCAATGCGCCAACTTGCGCGGCATCGGTGGCGAAATTCAGATAATCAATACGGTATTCAATCAAATCGGCATCCGGGTTCGCGCCGATAACTTTGGCCTGCGCCAGAACCTGGTCGGCTGTCGCGCCGGTGGTCGGGATGATGACTTTCGGCATCCCTTCGCCAATGGTGGTCTGGCGAATGGTGATGGGTTGTGCGTGTCGTACGTTGACGGCCGCAGCCGGTGCGCTGGTGGCGGCAATGGCGCTGGTCACACCTGGCAAGGCCAGCAGCAAAGAAATCGCTAATACACTTTTATGCAAATTCATGGGGAGTTCCTGTTTCGCTAATGACACACCTGACTGGACGAGATCAGCTGCGAGGCTGTCTCTTTCCGGTCGGTTTATTTTTTTAGTTGCAGATGAATGCCGTCAGGTAATGCTGTGTCGCAGCTCGCTCAGGAATGGGTTATTGCATGGGGGCAGGCTTACTTAAAGGTGAAGTAGCACCGTCATCGGTGGTGGCAGTGGATGTCACATTTGCCACCGCTAAATCCGCGCTCAGCGGGGTTTGATAATGGATAGTGCCGTTACCCTGTGCATCAATGGCAACCATCTGATAGCCGAGGAAATGCTCCGCTTCGTCCATCGTTGCTTTGCTGTTGGAGAAAAACTCAATGCGGTAGGCAGTATTGGCCTCCCCTTTCACGCTGCCATCGATGGTTAGCGTCTGCTGGTCACGCACGACCCGGGTAATGACCGGCGCAGGCTGATCTTTATTCGGCGTTGCTTCACATCCAGCCACGTTACCATCAATGGCGCAGATTTTTTCCAGCTTGCTGGTGTCATTGCTGATACCACCGCCACGATTACCGATAAAGGCCGCATGTTCGAGGCCAGGCACATTAAATACAATGGCACCGGCATAACCTGGCAGGCAGCTCCCACCGGCAAAGCAACGTTTAATGTCTTTGCCGTTGTCGACCATAATATTTTCAGTGATCCGGTTCACGGCTGGCCCGGTAATCCGATTAATGCCAAAGCTGCCGTTTTTACCGGGTTCACCCTGTGGACGCACGGAAACCGCCACCCGATTGCCGATCATGGTATTCCCGGCCACCACGTTGCCCGTCCCACTTAATGTCACCGCAGAAGAGAGATTGGTGAAGGTATTATCGGCAATATAGTTGCGATTTCCCCAATTGAGCTGTACGCCGTCGGAGTAATTTTCAAAATGATTATGAATCACTTCGTTGTCATTCCCCCACAGCATCTCCAACCCCTGTGAAGGTTCCTGGTTATGTACGTTGTCGGTGGTGACAAAGTTATCCGCAATCAGGTTAAACGAGGCGCCACGGGTGGCTTCCATCGCATCACCATTATTAATAAAAGTATTGCGGATAATTTTATTACGCTCGGTGGTGGTGGCGGTCGAGTTACCCTTGCCATCATCCCCGGTCAACATAATACCGGCACCGCCATGATTACCGACGATGCGGTTATCTTCAATCACGTTGTTTTTGGCGCGATTCACCAGAATCCCGATACAGAAATTACGCACTTCAACCCCTTGCAGGGTGACATCATGGGTATCGCGCAGCACCAGACCCGGCATGGTCGTGGTACGCACATTCGCACCGTACTGGCCTGGGACGGCACCGGGGCAGGATTGCGGGTCTACACCTTTAATATATCCAGAACCGTCGATGGCGACATATTTCCCTTGTTTAAGGAAATCGGTGTTAATAATTTCTACCGGACCTTTAATTTCCGGTAATGGTTTATTAGGTTTGATAATCAGTGGCTGGTTGTTGGCGGAGTGTAATTCAATACGATAATGTCCGGGATTGTGGTTATTTTTTTCCAGCGCCCAGCGCAGCGTGCCCTGGCTGCCATCATCGGCAGGAGACGTCACCCGTAATACTTCAATACCTTGTGTTGCGTTATCTGCGGCGTGCGAAGCCAATGGCAATAGCAACGCTATTGCACAGGCAATGTTATTTTTAATCATGATGAATTCCGATCTGACTAAAGTAGCCGGAAATAAACACCGTTACTTTCCGGCCCCTGGTTTAATGACTTTTCCATCCCCGATATAATTGTTTTTTACCCTCCTGATTTAAAAGAAGCTGGTCCATAAAGAAGAGATTGGCATCGCCAGCACCAGAGCAGGCAACATATTGGCGACCGGGAAGATTTTAATGCCGCAAATGCGAAAGCCTGTGGCGAACATTAATACGCCGCCAACCGCCGAGAAATCAGCCTGCATGGCGGGCGTGGTTAACGGCAGGATAAACACCGCACCATAGGCGAGCAGTAGCTGAATAATCAGCTGAGGCACCGCAACCACCGCCACCGCGAAACCGAGCGACGTGGCAAAAATCGCGGCGGTAAACAAGTCGAGAAAGGATTTTGCAATCAGGACGCTGGTGTCGCCGGTCATCCCTTCATGCATCGAACCGAAAATCCCGGTGCCGCTGGCGCAAAACAGCACGATGATCGCCACATAACTTTGCAGGAACTGTTCCTGCGACTCCTTATCCTGTTCGCCGGAACTGACGAACATCTCGACCAGGCCACGCGCTTTGCTGCCGAGCTTACCGATACCTTTTTCCAGATAACACAACTCACCCAGCAACGCCCCCAGGATCACCGATAACACCATCACCGGCATATGGCTGACTTTCACCACCAGCACAATCCCCATACACATGGAGGCTGCACCGAAGATCAGCGGCATCGAGGTTCTGATGCGTTCTGGCAGACGCGAACTGAGCAACGCACCGACAATGCCGCCGATCAGCACGGCAGAGCCATTAATATAGGGTCCTATAATCACGATTTATTACTCCTGGTCATTAAAGTCACGTCTTCCCCCCAGCGCGGCAGATCGGCACAATCCAGATCCATCAGCCCCAGAGCACGCGCCACGCTGTGCGCAATTATCTCTTCAACAGTTTGTGGCCGCGCATAAAGCGCGGGCACCGGCGGAAACACAATCGCGCCGGATTCCGTCGCCTGCTGCATATTACGGATATGCCCCAAGTGAAGCGGCGTTTCCCGCACCATTAACACCAGGCGACGGCGTTCTTTCAACACCACATCGGCTGCACGCGTCAGCAGATTGTCGGTCAGGCCATTGGCGATAGCCGCCAGGGTGTGCATCGAACATGGAGCCACCAGCATGCCAAGGGTGCGAAATGAACCACTGGCAATGGCGGCCCCGACGGCACGGATGGGATAAACCACATCGGCCATTTCCGCGACATCTTCAGCAGTAAGATCGGTTTCATGTTCGCGATTGAGGTGCCCGGCTGGCGAGATCACCAGATAGCTCTCCACCTCCAACTGACGTAAATAACGCAATGCCTGTACGCCATAGGAAAAACCAGACGCTCCGCTAATGCCAACAATAACCCGTGGTTTACCGCTGCTTCGAATGACAGACCCTGACATGCTGCCTCCTTATTTTTTGTTGAAACCTGGGATAAAGCGATTCACATCCACTTCGAGGAATTCGCTGCGGTGGAAGTTAGCTTTCAGGTGGTAAGGCACGGTGCAGTCAAAGATAGTTTTGCAGGCAATACCGTGGTCGCGTACTGACGGGCTGTAGGCCGGATCAGAGGACGGATCAAGCGGATGGCAACGTACACCCGGAATAAACACGGTATCGACATCGCCCTGATAACGGGTGGTCATCGCCCAGATCACATCGTTAATATCAAACACGTCGACGTCTTCATCCACCAGCATCACATGTTTCAGCTCAGAGAAGGCGGAGAACGCCAGCAGTGCCGCCTGACGCTGACGACCTTCATCCGCCGGGGTGCGTTTTTTCACCTGCAACACCGCCAGATATTTGCCGGTGCCCGGTGTCGGGCAGTGTACGGTCTGCACGAAACCTGGCAGCGCGCGTTCCACCATCTGCAAAATACTGGCTTCAGTCGGGATACCGGCCATATTGGTGTGTTCATCGCTGGGGCCAATACAGGTTTGCAGAATCGGTGAACGACGATGGGTAATGGCTTTGACTTTGATCACCGGCACCTGAGCCTGTGCCGCACCGGTATAACCGGGGAATTCAGGCATCGCTTTGCCGGAATTGGTGTTCTGGTCTTCACGTACACGTACACCTGGCAGCAACTCACCTTCAATCACTACTTCCGCATTGGCGATGGCGCGTGCTTTCACGGTCAGACATTCTGCTAACTCAACGGCCTGGTTACGCAGGCTGCCGGCAATCGACAATTCATCAAAGCCCAGCGGCGTTGTTGGCGGTTCAAAGCAAGCACCAATCTCAATCGCCGGATCGACACCGATGCTGATAGAGATCGGCAGCGGTTTACCGGCCGCTTCAGCTTTCTGACGGAAAGTATCGAGGTGACGGCCTGGCACGAAATACATCGAGATTTCGTCTTTGCTCTGCACGCACAGCCGATGGATGGTGACGTCGTGTTCACCGGTTTCCGGGTCGGCGGCGTAACACATACCGAGGGTGAAATAAGGGCCGGCATCTTCCGGGGTGTTGGTTGGCGCAGGCAGGATTTTCAGGATATCGAAGTCCGGATCGCTGGCCAGATGCACCACTTCCTGAGATACCGCTTGTTCACGCGGGATAACAATCGGCGCGATCGGGTTAGCGACCGAATCTTTCAGCATAAACGCCAGATTTTCCGGTGTGGTGCCAAACAGGCGAGCCACACGTTTACGTGAAGACAGCAGGCCGATAAGCACGCGCATATCGTTGTAGCCTTTGATTTTGTTGAAAATCATCGCCGGGCCGATTTGCGTCGGACGTTTTACCGTGCCGTGTGCACCGACATAACGGTAAACGCCGGATAATTCCGCGATCGGATCTACAGGTTCATCGGTGTAAATCAATTCATCATCGTACTGGCTTAACACCTCCAGCGCGGAACGTAAATCGGTGACTTTTACTTGCTTCTCAGACATCTCAATGTCCCTCTTGGTCGTGGTAACCGGTGATGCATCGGCGCAGACAGGCGCTGGCACACCTTGAGAACAACAGGAGCGAATTCAGTGGCATAGAACCGGCACCTCCCGTCGTTACCCCCACAGTGTTAGAGGATCACTGATAAGAGTCCAATAATAATACCTGGCGTTTTGATAAAGAGTTATTATCAGTAAAAATCAGGAGGACATCGATGGATTACCGACATTTACACGCCTTTGTCGTACTGGCGGAGGAGCTGCATTTTGGCAAGGCGGCACTGCGTCTGAACATCGCTCAACCGGCACTGAGTCAGTACATCAAGGCGCTGGAAAAGGAGCTGGATCTTGCGCTATTCACCCGTGACCGGCGGCATGTGGCGCTGACGTTTGAAGGTGAGCAACTGGTGGAAGAGGCACGTATCGCATCCAGTCATTACACCAAGTTCCGCGAAAATGCGCGCAGTTTACGCCTGGGATATCGCGGGCAGATCAAGCTTGGTTACGTCGGTTCTTCGATACTCGACCCGGCACTCACGCTGTTAATTAATGGTTATCGCCAGCGTAAACCAGGCATTGATATCGTGATTGAAGAACGCAATGTTCACGAACAGCTTACACTTCTGTTAACTAATCAAATAGATATCGCCCTGGTTCGCTCACCGGTGCCACGATATGATCATCTGGACTATCTCGATCTCGCCACCCGCCCGTTGATTGCGGTGCTCCCACGTCGCCACCCGCTGGCTTCCCAGCCGCGCATTGCGTTGTCACAACTTGCTGCTGAACCCTTTTTGATGCAGGAAGATCCGCCTGGGGTTGGCCTGGGCTGGTCAGCGCTGAACGCCTGCCAGCAGGCGGGATTTGTGCCACAGAAAATCCAACCCACCCGTGATGTCTCGGTGGCTATCGGTCTGGTGTCGATGGGGATGGGGGTCACGCTGGTACCCGAAACCCAGCGTTCGGTAATGATACCCGACGTGGCCTACTGTTTTTTGCAGGATCAGCATGCCACTTCAACGCTGACCATGAGCTGGCAGCGGGAGATAAAGAATAAGGCGTTACATGACTTTATCCAGTTTGCCCGTGAGCTGACACAATAGGCACTCACAGCGCGATAAATCGCGCCGCTACACCTCGGTCCAGCCACGCAGCAGGTTGTGATACATATTCAGCAGCGACAGCAATTCTTCACTGTCGCCGTGACGCGCTTTCAGGCTCTGAATATTGCGGTCCAGCTCAAACAACATCGCGCGTTGTTTGTCATCGCGCACCATCGACTGAATCCACAGGAATGATGCGACACGCGCGCCACGCGTCACCGGTGTCACGCAGTGCAGGCTGCTGGAGGGATACAACACCAGATGCCCGGCGGGCAGTTTAACCTTGTGCTGGCCGTAGGTGTCTTCAATCACCAGTTCGCCACCGTCATAGCTTTCTGGCTCGCACAGGAACAGCGTGGCGGAAAGATCGGTGCGCATCCAGCCTGCCGCGCCGTTGTGACGCACCGCCCCATCGACATGAAAACCGTAGGTTTCCCCCTGCTCATAACGATTGAATAGCGGTGTGGAAATGCTGCGTGGTAACGCGGCGGAAAAGAACAGCGGGTTGTTGTTCAATGCCTGCAACACTGCCGCCTGCAACCGATCATAGAGCGGCGTACGGGTGTCGATCTGCTGGTTATTTTTCACGGTGGCACCCTGGCTGCCGACCGTTACCCGGCCATCTACCCACTCGGCCTGTTGCAGCAGCGTGGTGAAACTGGCGACCTCTTCCGGCGTCAGCACGGCAGGAATGTGATACATCATCGCGTTGTTCTCTCTTAAATGAAGTGGAGCTGGCACATGCCGTAGCGGCGCGATTTATCGCGCAATCAACCTAAAACAGCGCGATAAATCGCGCCGCTACTGCCGTTTAGAAATGCACGTTAGCCGTCAACAGGAAGGTACGCGGCTCACCCGGATGGTAGCGGTAACCACTCTTGTTGATGGAGGCAACATAGTTGGTGTCGAAAACGTTGTACACGTTAAGCTGCAAATCAAGGTTGTTATTCACCTTATAGCCCAGCTTCGCGTCTGCTACCCAGTATCCTTCGGTGTGGTCTGGCGTGCCCACCGCACCATCGCTACCGCGACGCAGGCTGCCAACATAACGAGCACCGGCTCCCACTGACAGCGCATCGGTGGCCTGATAGTTGGTCCACAGGGTGAAGGCGTGCTTCGGCGTATACGCCAGCGCCGATGAACCATCCTGCGCCACGCTGGCGCCCTCGGTGACAGAAGCATGTTGCAGGGTATAACCGGCGATCACCTGCCAGTCCGGGGTGATATTGCCGGTGGCCGACAGCTCATAACCTTCAACACGTTTCTTACCGTATTGCGAGTAGGTGCCATCGTCATTGGCGGACACTTCGTTCTCAATATCGGTACGGAACAGCGCCGCATTCAACAGCAAACGTTTATCCAACACTTCCCACTTGGTGCCCACTTCGCTGGATTTGGCTTTCTGCGGTTTGAAATCGGTACGGTTGGCGCTATTGCCGGTGCCACCCGCAGCCAGCGCAAAGTTGCTGCCACCCGGCGGTTGCTGGGAAATCGCGTAGTTAACGTAGACGTTACCCTGCTCGGTCAGACGATACAGGGCACCGGCTTTCCAGTTGACCAGATTGCCTGATTTCGCGGTATCGACTGTGGTAACCGGCGTACCGGTCGCCACGCCCGCCGGACAGGCCAGCGCACCACGTCCGGTGCCGCCACAGGCGGTGGCACTGTCATAATCGGTGTGATAATTGTCGAGGCGAATGCCGCCGTTCAGCTCAAAGTTTTTGGTGATCGCCAGCGTATCGAAGGCGTAGATACCAAAGGTGTCGGTCTGGCCGTTGGCATTAGCACCGTTGCGATTCAACCCACCCAGCGAAATGCTGCTGATCGGATGGTAGATATTCACGACAGGTGCGGTAATCGGAGTGACACCGTAGTTGGTCTGGTTCTCACGAGTAAACTCGACCCCGGCGCTGACATCATGCCCGACCGAACCGGTAAAGAACTTCGAGGTGATATTGGTCTGGTTGGTCAGGATGCGGTTACTGACGTCTTTCAGGTTGACGTTACGCGTCCAGGTCCAGGTGCTGACATCGTTCGGGTTCGGCATGCCAATGGTGCTGCCCATCACCGCCGTCAGCAGATACTCCTGCTTCACCCGTGACCAGCGCGTGGTGTTACGGATGGTGGTGTTATCCGACAGGTCATGCTCGAAACGCATGGTCACCGTATCGGTGGTGGATTTATCGAAATCTGAATCGGTGCCGTAGTAGTTACTGGTCGCGACTTTGCCAGAGGTATTCAGCGCTGAGGACGCTGCGGTAGGCGAAGAGTAGCCCGGCAGCCCGATGGTCGGAATGCCGCCGTCCGGCGTGTTGTTCTGGTGAACGTGCAGATAATTGAGGTACAGGCGAGTGGAGGTATCAAGGCCAAACGCCAATGAGGGTGCCACGCCATAACGTTCATTCTGGATATTATCGCGACCGGCATCATGGGTTTTTTCACCCATTAAATTGAGGCGGAACGCAGCGTTATCGCTGATCGCCTGGTTGTAATCCAGTGTCCCACGACGCATCCAGGCGCTACCCACGCTGACCGACGCATCCAGGCCGGTATCAAGGCGCGGCTGTTTGCTGATCATGTTGATGGAGCCGGACGGCGCGCTACGGCCATAGTCGGTGCCTGACGGGCCTTTGATCACTTCCACCTGCTCGGTGTTAAAGGTATCGCGCGTCACGCTGCCAATATCACGGATACCGTCAACGTAGATGCTGTTGGAGGTATCCATGCCACGCATATACACCGCATCGCCGGTCGATGAACTGCCGTTCTCCCCGGCATAAAACGCCCCGACACCCGGTACGTTTTTCAGTGCATCAGTCAGGTTATTCACACCCTGATCTTTAATCACCTGGTCAGGGATCACCGTGATGGTACGGGTGGTATCCACCAGCGGTTGGGTAAATTTAGGATCGGCGGATACGCCAGGAGAATAGAGTGAAGGCGTTTGCGCCTCCACCACCAGGGTATCGTCGTTCTTTTTGGTGGTGTTGTCTGCGGCCAGCGCGGCGGCTGGCGAGATCCCGATGCACAGCCCGGTAAACAAGGTCAGCGAGTTAAAGCTGCCAAATGGCAGGTTGCGATTTTTATCCATTTTGAAAAGTGTGGGTTCGTTGTAGTTATTGACGCGCACAACGGGCCGTACAAAATGGCCCGCACCTCAAATGATAAGAAGAATGGTTATCATTTACTTTCGTATTTTTGCATGAGCGCAACGCTAAGGAAACACATTTCTTTACGCTAACATTACGAATTCAATACAATTGAAGGAAGTGAGGAGGGTTTGTAAGAATTATTTAAACAATGTGCAGAAATTCGTCAGAAATGGGCAAAAAAAAGCGCGATAAATCGCGCAGCTACGGTTTCGAACGATACGTAGCGGCGCGATTTATCGCGCGTCATCACAGATGGAAGCATTCATCTTTCATAGTAACGGTAAACCGTCGGATGGAATTCAATACCATACAGTTGGCTTACCGGGATCAGCAGCTCAATATGTTTACTGAAATCCACCTCGTGTTGTTCGACCCCGGCAGACTGTGGCTCTACCAGGCGATTAAACCACTGTAGCAGTAACTTTTTCATCGGCAGTTCTCCAGAAATGTTTGACCCTGTCAGTTAAACGCAATCCACCATATAACCAAAACAAGAAGTTCTGCGCTTCATTGCTACAAATTGCATATAACGTCAGGCATGCGGGGGCAGCGCAGCACCTTCGATGCGACAACGCAGCCAGTCCCGCGCGCGGTAATAACGCAACGTCAATTGCGGGCCAAAACCCATCCAGAACGGCGCTTTATGCAACGGTTCAATCTTGAGTGCCAACTCGCTCGCGGGCATGTCCAGCGCCCACTCCGCCAGAATGCCGCCGAGCATACTGCCGGTCGGTACGCCACGCCCAGAGAGGCCCGTCAGCGCCACGACGCCGGGTGCCAGTTGATATAAACGCGGAATGGTTCGTTGCTGCATATCCAGCTCGCCGTACCAGAAATAGTCCCAGCGCAGCGGCTGCCCGATGGCCGGATGCAGCCAGCGCAGGCGATCGCTCATCACCTGATGGGTATAATTCATCTCGCGCCCACGCCGCCCCATCGGGAACATTGAGGCGACGATGCGCCCTTGCTGGTTATATTTGTAGACATAGATATCACCACGACCGTCATGAATAGTGGTGTTTAGTGGCAATACCTTGCTGCGCAGTGCCGCATCCAGTGGCTGAGTGGCGGCGACAAACACCCGCATGATGCGAAAACTCTGTTCCAGTTGTGGCCAGCCGGCCACGGTGTACGCCCCGGTGGCGAAAATCACTTTATCTGCCAGCACATGACCTTGTGGTGTGATCACCTGCCAGGCTGTTCCCTGCTTTTTCACCTCGCTAACCGGAGAGGCACAGTAAACTTCGCCGCCCTCCTGCCCCACGGCCCGCGCCAGACCACGCGCATAGCCGAGCGGATTAAGATGTCCCCCTTCATGATGAAACCAGCCACCATAAAAACGCGGACTGCCGCTGATGCGCTCCGCCTGCGCCGCATCCACCGCTTCGGTATGCGCCCCAACCGCGTTGTACTGACGCGCTTTTTCCTCAATCAACTTCATCGCACCCGGTCGCGCCGCCGCCTGGAGATAGCCGTTCTGTTGCCATTCACAATCAATGTGATAATCGCGGATCATCGCGCTGACCTGGTGATTGGCCTGGGTCTGACGTCTGATTAACCGCTCGGCCCAGGGCTCACCCAGCAAGCGACGCAGTTCCGGCAGCGAGAAATGGGTAAACGTTGGGGTGCAGTGCCCGGCATTGCGCCCGGAGCCACCAAATCCAGCCTGCTGAGCTTCCAGCAGCATGACCTTCACGCCTTGTTTTGCCAGCGTCAGCGCGGTGGTCAGCCCGGTATAACCGCCACCCACGATGCAGACATCCGCGCGATGTTCTCCCTGCAAGGAGGGCAAGTCAGGCGCGGGTGCTGCGGTGGCAAACCACAACGAATCTTCGAACGGGGAGAATCGGGCCATTGCGCATCACCTCACTCTTTGTCGCTGCGGGCATCCAGCGCATCGCGCAGCCCATCACCAATGAAGTTAAAGCAGGTCACCGCCAGCGTAATGGCGATGCCCGGCACCAGCGCCAGCCAGGGCGCACGGATCAGATACTGCTGCGCGCCGTTCAGCATATTGCCCCAACTGGGCAACGGCGGCTGGATACCGTAACCGAGAAAGCTGATGTAGGCTTCCAGCAGGATAGCGCGCGCCACCGTCAGCGTGGCTGCCACGATAATCGGCCCGACCACATTCGGCAGCAGCTCACGGAACATAATCCAGCGCCCGGAAAGCCCCAGCATCCGTGCCGCCAGGATGTATTCGCGTTCACGCAACGAGCGCACCTCGGCCTCAACGATACGCGCTACTTCCATCCAACTGGTGACGGCGATAATCACCGTGATCATTGCCGGATCGGGCTTGATAAACGCCGCCAGCGCCAGCAACAGAAACACGCTGGGAAAGGCCAGAAAGGCATCGACGATACGCATCAACACGGCACCGACACGGCCACCGTAGTAGCCGGCCACAATGCCGACCAGGGTTCCGAGCATGATGCTCAGCACCATGGCAAAGAAACCCACCAGCAGCGAAATACGCCCGGCCATCAGCAGGCGCGCCAGTAAATCCCGCCCGAGCGGATCGGTACCGAGCCAGTGCCAGCCAGTCAACGGCGGTGCGAAGCGTGCACGCAGGTCAATATGCAAGTCATCAAACGGCAGCAGCGACGGGCCAAACGCGCAGGCCAGCGCCATCAGGATAATCAGCAACAAGCTGGCGCAGGCCAGTTTATGGCGCACAAAGCGTTGTAAGGTGCGGTTGCGTAGCCAGCGCACAGGCGTTACCGGCGGCGTAATCACAGAAGATGCCATCTTGCCTCCTTAAGCGGGACGAATACGCGGATCGACCAGCGCGGTGATCACATCCGCCAGCAGGTTGCCTATCAGCACCAGAATTGCCGAGCACATCAGCAGCCCCATGACCACCGGATAATCGCTGTAGCCCAGGCTATCGAGAAACAGACGCCCCATGCCCGGCCAGGTAAACACCGTCTCCGCCACCAGCGCGCCGCCCAGAATGGTCGGCAGCTGCATCCCGGCGAGGGTGATCATCGGTAACAGCGCATTGCCTACCACATGCTTCAGCAGCACGCGACGTGGCGGCACCCCTTTGGCCCGCGCGGTTTTGATGAAATCCTGATTGATCACTTCCAGCGTGGCGGTGCGCATATAACGACTCCAGATCGCCACATCAACAAAGGTCAGCACCAGCACCGGCAACACCAGATGGCGCAGCACATCCAGCAGCGAACCATCGCCCACCGTGTACATATTCCCGGCGGGCAGCCATTGCAGCTTCAGGGCAAAGAAGTAGATCGCCACCAGCCCGAACCAGAAGGTCGGAATCGACAACGCCACCATCGCGCCCATAGTGGCAAAGCGATCAAACAGGCTATCGCGCTTGATGGCGCTCTGAATACCGATCCACACACCGATGGCGATCGAGAACACCATCGAGGTGCACATCAGCAACAACGTCGCCGGCAGATGCGAAAAAATGATGCTCAGGACCGGCTGACCGTCGCGATATGAACGCCCCCAGTCACCGCGCAGCAGATGACTGAGCCAGTCGAAATATTGCACCGGCAACGGGCGGTTCAGCCCCATCTGTGTGGCGATACGCTGCATCGCCTCCTGGGTCATCCCCGGTGTTAAGGCGTATTGCGACAACGGCCCGCCCGGTGCCAGATTGAGGGCAGCGAAACCGATAATGGATACCAGGAACAACAAAATGATGCTTTGACCGCAACGTCGTAACAGAAATGCGCCCACGGCTCTCCTCCCCGGCGTGACGGCTTCCTGCCCGTCACGCACGTTGTGAATGGAATCAGGCTTTCTTATCCCAGTACCAGGTGTTGGCGTTCCAGCTATCGATACGCACGTTGATGTTGGGCGTGATATTCTCCGCGCCCTCTTTGTGCCCGCGCACGTTGGCAAAGCTGAACAGCGTCAGGAATGGCATGTCCTTCCGCACCAGCGACTGGATTTGCAGGTAAGCCGCTTTGCGTTGCTCCGGCGCGAACTCGGCACTGCCCTGCGCCAGCAGTTTGTCCACTTCGGGATTTTTGTACTGGAACACATTCTGCCCCGCGCCCCCCTGCGCCGGGATGGCATCAGAACGCATATACGTGGCGGTATCGGGATCAGAGCCGGTGAGGTAATTCAGGCCGACAATGGCGCTGTCAAACTTCGACAGCATCCAGTAATCCCCCCACATCACCGCCGGCGGCAGGTTGGAAATCTTCATCTCCACACCAATCTCCTGGAAGCTCTGCTGCATAAACTGCTGCATCTGTTCGCGCAGATGGTTGCCAGCGGTGGTGGAGTTGGTAAACGACAGTTTGACGCCATTCTTTTCGCGAATACCGCCCGCTCCCGGTTTCCAGCCCGCTTTATCCAGCAGGGCTTTGGCCTTGTCGAGATTGAATTCGTGTGCCGGGAGGGAGGCGTTGAAATAGGCCGACTGACGCGGCATATAGGTTTCGGTCGGTTTCGGCAGTCCGTAGTAAAGCGCATCAATAATGGTTTGTTTATCAATGGCGTAATACAACGCCTCTCGCACGGCCGGGTCCTGGAACTGAGGACGGGCGAGGTTAAACGCAAAGTTCTCAATGGTGGCGCTCTGGAATACGTCCACCACTTTCCCCGGTAATTTTTTCGCCTCGTCGTAGTGGTCGGCTGAAATCCACTGCAACCCGGCGATATCGATATCGCCAGAGACAAACTGGGTATACATCACGTTGAGATCCGGGATGTACTTATAAATCAGACGGTCGAGCTTCGGTCCATCACCGTAGTACTCTTTGTTAGCGGTCAGTTCGATATGATCGCCCGGCACGCGCTGCTGCCACTTGAACGGCCCGGTGCCAATCGGCGCGCTGTTAAACGGCGCGGTGTTTTTGTCCTGCACGTTGGCAAAGCCGTGTTTGGGAATGATAAAGGTGGCGGCGAGGATCGAGGTGTAAGGCGAATAGGGTTTCTCCATCCGCCATTTGATTTCAGTCGGTGAGACAATGGTGATATCACGCACCAGTTCATGTCCGGAACGGCTCCAGCTGCGGAAATTCGGGTCCACCAGCAACTCAAGGGTGAACTTCACGTCTTCCGCAGTGAACGGCTGGCCATCGTGCCACTTCACGCCATCGCGCAGTTTGAGATGAAAATTCAGCCCATCGGCAGAGATGCCGCCATTGGCCTGGGTTGGCACTTCGGTCGCCAGTGCCGGGGTGAAGTTACCTTTCTCATCAACGCCGAACAGCGGATCAAACAGGCTGAAATGCAGACCGTCATCCACCTCGATATGCGGCATCAACGGGTTGAACACCGTCGGTTCCTGCGAGAATCCGACCACCATCTGTCCACCGCTACCGGCCGCCCCGGTCATCGCCGCGCGTGCGACATTGCTGCCAAACAGCCCTGGCAGCGCCATCGCGGCGGTGCCGGAGGCCAGATACACCAGCGCCTGCCGACGGGAAATTTTTGGCAGGGAATCTGCAAACTTATCACTCATCGTTTTTCCTCAGGTGAACAGAAACACAACGCCGCGCAGCGGCAATCAGAGTTAGTAGCCGGTCATAATTTCAATCTTCGAACCATCAGTGAAACGTGAAAAACGGAACGCTTTCGGGTCCACCACTGGCGTGCGGTTTAGCACCAGATCGGCGGTGAGACGCCCGGCTCCCGGACCAATGCCAAAGCCGTGACCCGAGAAGCCGGTCGCCATCACCAGGCCGGGATAGCGGTCAACATGGGAAATCACCGGAATGGCGTCGGGCAGCACATCGATGCATCCGCCCCAGCGTTGCGCCACCTTCAGTCCGGCCAGCGCCGGCAGTTGCTGCTTCAGTTGCTCCAGCACGTTATTGGTGAGTTTTTTCGACGGCGGCAGGTCCAGTACGCGGCAGTACTCAAACGGGCTGGGTTCATCCAGATGCCAGTGGCGTGCCATCCGCCACTCGTCATAGAAACGTCCGGTCAGCCGCAGCCGCAGCGAACCCCATTCATGGCGCAGCGCAGGCAGGAAGTTACGCGCAAAGCGGAAGCTGTCCGGCACAATATCCACTTCACTTTCATGACCGGAGGCGATGGAGTAGCCGCCGTCCTGACGTTTGCGAATGGCAAAATCGCGTGTCCAGAATGCCGCTTCCGGGCCACCGGGCAGTGGCTCAGTGCGCACCACGCTGTTTAATACCTTGAGCTGCGGCAGAAACAGGCCAAAACGTTGTGCCATCAAACTGGACCAGGCGCCTCCTGCCAGCACCACCGTCTGGCAGGCGATGGCACCGCGTTCGGTTACCACCCCGGAAATCCGCCCACCGCTGGTTTCAATGCCGCGCACCGCGCACTCCGTCAGAATATGAGCACCGTGGCGACGCGCCGCTTCGGCAATGGCCGGGGCCGCTTTCTGCGGCTCGGCGCGGCCATCATCCGGGGTGTAGAGTGCACCAACGCCCTGCACTTTATGGCCGGGAAACCGTTGCGCGACCCCGTCACGATCCAGCATCTCAGCACGAAAGCCGGTGCCATCCATATGGCGCGACCAGTTTTGCAGTTCACTGAACTCCTGGTCGTTAGCACAGTTAAAGGTGATGCCTGCACGCCGATAACCGGTATCCGCCTGTAAACGCTGATCCAGTTGCTGCCAGAGTCGCAGCGATTCAGCCATCAGCGGCACTTCACGCGGATCACGCCGTGCCAGTCGCACCCATCCCCAGTTGCGGCTTGACTGCTCATGACCAATGCCGCCCTTTTCGCACAGCGCGACACTGACGCCCTGCTCAGCAATTTCCAGCGCGGTAGCGCAGCCAATAATGCCGCCGCCAATCACCACCACATCGACTTTTTCCGGTAATGTCACATCGCCGTGCACGGGTACTACAAACGGACCTGGCATAATTATTCCCACAGGTTATTGACGGTTATTAATTTCCGACATCAGACGCACGCAGCGATATTTCGGCAACAGTTCACCATGCGGGGAAAATTAATTTCTCCCCCACCGTAATTATCCGATTTTATTACTGCGTTACGGCTGTAAGACTTTTTTTAATAAACGGATGACGGTCTGTTTTTCTCTCGCCGTCAGCCGTTGAAAAAAACGATCTTCCTGTAGCTGTGTCAGCTCACGTACACGCTGTGCCAGCGCCTGACCATGTTCGGTAAGAAACAATGCCTGAGAGCGGTTATCGCTATGATCAGCTTCGCGCCTCAGCAACTGTTGTTGTTCCATCTGGTCGAGCAGGCGCGCCATAGCGGAACGGTCGCGCTGGATCACATCGGCAATCACCGAAGGCCGAATACCGGGGTGGCGGTCCACCACCAGCAGGGTGCTGATTTTGCCGGTGCCGCGCGCCACTTCGAGTCCGGCCAGCTGCTGGTCGAGGTCGCGCGACACGGCGATATTGATGCTGCGAATGTAAAAACTCAGCATATTACCCAAGGGTCCCAAATCCACGTCGGTGGCCTGTTGCGGAACGGCAGGTACGGCTGGTTTTGTCATTCTGCGCTCCACATAACTGAAAAAAACGTCTCAGAAGAAGGGATTAGGGCAGTACAAACTTTCCTCCAGTATTGGTGAGATAGTGGACAATGACAACGACTTTTGTCATAGCTTTTTCCAATTTCACTTAAGATGCCACCCGCTCTTCGGCATGACCGGGAATGGCGCTAACCAACTGTTGGGTATAGCGATGCTGCGGTTCACGGAACACCGCCTGTGGTGTGCCCTGCTCGACAATTTCACCTTTGAACAGCACCGCGATGCGGTCACAAATCTGGCTGGCAACGCGCAAATCATGGGTAATAAAAATCATCGCCACCTGGGTTTGCTGTTGAATGCTGCGCAGCAATTCCAGCACCTGTGCCTGAATTGACACATCCAGCGCCGACACCGACTCATCAGCCACCAGCAGTACCGGATCGAACATCAGCGCACGCGCAATGCCGATACGCTGGCGCTGGCCACCGGAGAACTCATGCGGGAAGCGGTTCCAGGCACTGGCATCCAGCCCAACCCGTTGCAGCAGTTGTTTCGCCTTGCGTTCGACTTCGTGCGGTGTCATGCCACCCAGCGCCAGCGGCCCAGCCGAAAGAATGGTGCCAATGGTGTGACGTGGGTTGAGCGAGGCAAACGGATCCTGAAAAATCATCTGGATATAGCGGCGCAGCGGGCGGAATTCGTTCTCTTTCATTGGCTGGATATCACGGCCATCAAACAGGATTTCGCCACTATCGGCCGCCAACAGCTTCAGCAGCACCCGCCCAAGCGACGATTTGCCCGAACCGGACTCCCCGACAATACCAAGAGTTTCACCCTTATTGAGGCTGAAGCTGACGTTGTTCAGCGCCTTCACTTCGCGGCTGCGGCTCAGCCAGCCGCCGTCGCTGCGGTAGGTTTTTACCAGGTTTTTCACCTGCAATACCGTTGGCGTATTGCGTATGTCTTTTTCCCCGGCATGCATGCGGGGCACGGCGGCAATCAGCTTCTGCGAATAGGGATGTTGCGGCGCGTTAAGCACCTGCTGCGCCGGGCCGGACTCCACCATATGGCCCTTCTCCATCACAATCACCCGATCGGCAATCTCTTCCACCACGCCAAAATCGTGGGTAATAAACATCACGCTCATCGCCTTGCGCTGTTGCAGGCCACGAATCAGACGCAGAATTTGTGCCTGTGTGGTGACGTCGAGCGCCGTGGTGGGTTCATCGGCAATCAGCACATCGGGGTCGAGCGCCAGCGCCATAGCGATCATCACCCGCTGACGCTGCCCGCCGGAGAGGCGAAACGGATGTTGATGCTGGATTTTATCGGGCTCCGGCAGCCCCACCTCTTCCAACAGCGCCAGCACTTTTTGCTGGCGTGACGCGGCAGTGCCAACGTTGTGCGCCAGCATCACCTCCGCGATCTGCTCGCCGATGGTCATCAATGGGTTGAGGGACGATAGCGGGTCCTGGAAAATGATGGCGAGGGTTTTGCCCTGGAGCTGGCGCAACTGTTCCGGCGTTTGTTGCAGCAGATTGGTGCCGCGCAACAGGATCTCGCCACCCTGCACGCGCAGGGCTTTGGGTAACAGGCCCATAGCAGCATGGGCGGTCACGGATTTGCCCGAGCCGGATTCACCGATAATGCAGAGAATTTCTCCCGGCCACAGATCAAAGCTGAGATTTTCCACCGCATAGCGACGGTCCATCCCGGCGGGCAGCGCCACCGAAAGTTGGCGCACGGAAAATAATGGGGCGATGTTGTCAGGCTTTTCCATATTGACGCTCCTGGTTGCACAGAAAAATAATTTTTTCAGTATCTAAGCCAGCGGTTAAATAACGGAATTGACCAGCAGGATGAATTTAATTTTTAAATTAAGAAGGGAAAATGACACAGAAAGGTTGAGAGTAAATAATAGGTTTTACTTATTTTGCATCCGACTTATCTGCGCGATAAATCGCGCCGCTACAAAAGATAGCACATACTGTAGCGGCGCGATTTATCGCGCGTCATTAACAAAGATTACCCCCCGCTTTTGGCGATCATCCGGCGATAATTATTCAGCCATTTGCCGCTGGTCAGACGCCACCAGAAGCAGATACCGCGCACGGTCCAGTCGAGGAACATGCCGAGCCATACGCCAATCACCCCCATACCCAGCACAATGCCAAGCAGATAACCGGCCACCACGCGCGCGCCCCACATGCTGAACATCGAGACATACATGGTGTAACGCGCATCGCGTGCACCTTTCAGCCCGGCAGGTAGCACCCAGGAGGCGGTCCAGATTGGCATAAACGCGGCGTTCAGCCAGATCAGGTGTTTGGTCACCGAAATCACCTCCGGGTCGCGGGTATAGAACTTCGCCAGCAACCCGGCTATCGGCACGGTAATCGCCGCCAGGCTACATAAGCCAATCATCGCCAGCCAGAATACATGTTTGATTTGCCGTTCCGCCTGCATCACCTGGTTACGCCCAAGACGTTTGCCGGTGATAATGGTCGACGCCGACCCCAGGGCGTTGCCCGGCAGGTTAATCAGCGTGGCGATGGAGAAAGCGATAAAGTTACCGGCGATTTCGTTGGTTCCCATCCCGGCGACAAAAATCTGCGTCAGCAGCTTACCGCCGTTAAACAGCACCGACTCGATACTGGCCGGAACACCGATACTTAGCACCTCCATCAAAATGCCGTAGTTCCAGCGTCGGAAGTAGCTTTGGATGGAGATTTTCAGCGCCGGGTTGATACCGAGATACAGCACATAAATCGCCGCAATCGCCCCGATATAGCGTGAGATAGTCAGCCCCAGCCCGGCACCAATAAAGCCCAACCCTTCCCAACCGAGACAGCCATAAATCAGCACGGTACTGATGACGATATTGAGAATGTTCATCCCGCCGTTAATCAGCATCGGGATTTTGGTATTCCCCGCCCCACGCAGCGCCCCGCTGCCAATCAAGGCAATCGCTGCCGCCGGGTAACTCCACGCCGAGGTTTGCAGGTAGCTGAGCGCCAGCTCCTTGACCTTGGGTTCGGCGCTCCCGGCAATCACATCAATGATCAGGTGGCCCCAAACCTCAATGGCGATCACCAGCACAAACGCCAGCACCGTCATCAATCCCAGCGACTGGCGGGTTGCCGCGCGCGCCCGTTTGCCGTTGCGTTTGGCAAGGCTAAACGCCACCACCACCGTGGTGCCGAGATCGATAGCGGCGAAGAATGAGATGATCACCATATTGAAGCTGTCGGCCAGACCTACGCCTGCCATCGCTTCTTTACCCAGCCAACTGACCAGGAAGGTACTGAGGACGCCCATCAGCATCACACATAAGTTTTCGATAAAGATGGGCACGGCCAGCGGCGTGATTTCACGCCATAACAGCGTGCGATAAGAACGGCGTTTCGGATACCACGCCGTATTTCTGATCGCACGCATCACTGCTACGCCAGGATTTTGCAAGGGAATACCAAATCACTTTGGACAAGAAGAATAATAATGATAGGACGCTAACAATTATGCAAAATGTTTCCCGTCAACATTTAATCATTATTACAAACTTTTTGTTCCCGAGGCGGCAGGATGTTCGACTGCGCCTCCCAGATAGGCACTGCGCACCTCCTCGTTATGCAACAATTCCTCGCCGCTGCCGCTGAGTCGTATCTCGCCGTTAACCATCACATAACCCCGATCCGCCAGTTGCAGCGCATGGCGCGCGTTCTGCTCCACCAGAAACAGCGTCATGCCTTGCTGCGTCAGCTCACGCAGGATGGCGAAGATTTGCTTCACCACCAACGGTGCCAGCCCGAGGCTGGGTTCATCCAGCAGCAGCAATTTCGGGCGGCTCATCAACGCACGGGCAATCGCCAGCATCTGCTGCTCACCGCCCGATAGCGTCATCGCGCGCTGTTTACGCCTTTCCAGCAGTCGGGGAAACAGCTGATACATGCGATCCTTATCTTCGCGCGCAAAGCGGTCGCCGATGGCAATGGTGCCCATCAGCAGATTTTCCTCCACCGTCATATCAGGGAAGATGCGCCGGCCCTCCGGCGCCTGCGCGATACCACTGGCGGCGATAAAATGGGTGGAGCGGTGACTGATGGCCTCGCCGCGAAAGCGGATCTCGCCAGCGGCGATGCGCGGCTGGCTGAAAATTGACATCAGCAGCGTCGATTTACCCGCCCCGTTGGCACCAATCAGCGCCACGGTTTCGCCTGCATTAACCGTCAGCGACACCTGCTTCAGTGCCTGCACCGGGCCATAAAATACGTCCACCTGTTCAAAGCTCAGCATCGGTTCAGACATGGTCATCCTCCTCTTCCGCGCCGAGATAGGCGGCAATCACCCGTGGGTCATGACGGATTTGCTGCGGCGTGCCTTGCGCAATCACGTCGCCGTGATCCAACACCACGATATGATCGGAGATACGCATCACCATCGGCATATCGTGTTCAATCAACAACACGCTGATCCGATGGTCGGCGCGCAGCCGATGCAGAATCTGGCTTAACGCCTCGGTCTCCACCGGGTTCAGGCCTGCCGCCGGTTCATCCAGGCAGATCAGCTCCGGGCGGGTACACATGGCGCGGGCAATCTCCAGTCGCCGCTGCTGCCCATAAGATAAGGTGCCCGCCAGTCGGTTAGCGCTGCCCACCAGGTCAACGTTCTCCAGCCAGTAAAATGCCCGGTCCAGCGCGCGATTCTCCGCTTCGCGATAACCACGGGTATTCAGGATGCCAGCGATCAGTTGACGGTTAACCTGCATATGCTGCGCCACCAGCAGGTTCTCCACCACCGACATCTCACGAAACAGGCGGATATTCTGGAAGGTACGCGCCAGCCCGGCGCGGTTCACCAGATGCGCGCCACCAAACATTTTGTACCAGATACGTGAACCCAGCCGCGCCGGATGCAGCCAGTCACCGGGATGAATTTTCTGTCCCAATACCTGGATCACATCGGTCGATCGCTGATTGGCGTTAAGGGTGATGCGCCCGCCAGTGGCGCGATAGAAACCGGTCAGACAGTTGAACACCGTGGTTTTACCCGCGCCGTTCGGGCCGATCAACGATGTCACCGAACCCCGCTCCACCGCCAGGCTGACGTCGTTCAGCGCCTTAATACCGCCGAAGCGCATCATCAGGTTATCCACCTGCAAAATCGCATCACTCATGGCGCACTCCTTTACGCAGCGGTACACCCACGCGCGCGGTACGTACCAGGCCACGCGGTCGCCAGATCATCATCAGCACCATCAACATGCCAAACAACAACACGCGATATTCGGCAAAGCTGCGCAACAGTTCCGGGGCGACCGTCAGCACAAAAGCCGCCAGCACCACGCCGAGCGTCGACCCCATCCCGCCCAGCACCACAATGGCGAGGATCAGCGCCGATTCAAAAAAGGTGAACGAGGTTGGATTGACAAAGCCCTGATAGGTGGCGAAAAACACCCCGGCGATCCCGGCGGTGGATGCGCCGAGCATAAACGCCGACAGCTTGACCAGCACATGATTCAACCCCATTGCGCGACAGGCGATCTCATCCTCGCGCAGCGCTTCCCACGCGCGGCCAATCGGCATACGCGTCAGGCGATGTTTGATCCACAACACCAACAACACCACCAGAACCAGCACCACATAGATAAAGATAAACTTCATGTTCGGGTTGTAGTCGAGATGGAAAAACTCGTTGTAGGGGACACCGCCCTCGCGTGCGCGACGGCCAAACTCCAGACCAAAAAAGGTCGGTGCCGGCACCGAGACACCATTGGGACCGCCGGTAAAGGCCAGCCAGTTGTTGAGGATCAAACGGATGATTTCACCAAAACCGAGGGTGACGATCGCCAGGTAATCACCGTGCATCCGCAGCACCGGAAAACCGAGTAGCGCCCCGGCAAAGGCCGCCATCAAGGCCGCCAGTGGCAACATGCTCCAGAAACCCAGGCCGAGATACTCATAACCTAACGCCAGACCATAAGCGCCGATGGCGTAAAACGCCACATAACCGAGGTCCAGCAACCCGGCAAGCCCCACCACGATATTCAACCCGAGGCCGAGCAACACATAAATTAACCCCAGGATCGCTACCGTCAGCAGGTATTTACTGGAAAGGAACGGAAAGGCCAACGCCAGCACCACCACCAGCGGCAGGACCCAGCGCAGCGCTGAGCGGTGGCCCGGCTCACGGACATATACCCCGTCATCGCTGCCTTCGAACTTGCGGGCGAAGCGTTGTCCGGTCGGAGTTTGCAGCAACAGGCTGAGCAGCAGTCGCCCCACCATCACCACCCCCACCAGCAGCGCGACCCGCAGTGGCGACAGATGAAAACTGTAGCCATCCAGCACCACGCCGACGATCGGTCCAAACACCACCAGCGCCACCAGCCCGGCCATCAGACAATCCAGCAGCGACTGGCGCACATCCACAGATTGCGTCATTGCACTCATTTCGGCGTCCTCACACTTTGGCAACCAGCGGTCGTCCCAACAGCCCCTGTGGCCGGAAGATCAAAATCACCACCAACAGGGCAAAAGAGAAAACATCTTTGTAATCGGAGTTCACCAGTCCGGCGAATTGCGCTTCCGCCACCCCGAGCAGCAGACCGCCGAGCATCGCCCCGGGCAGCGAACCAATACCGCCCAGTACCGCAGCGGTAAACGCCTTGATGCCGATGACAAAGCCAATGTAGAAATCAAAGGTGCCGTAGTTCATGGTCACCAGTACCCCGGCCAGCCCGGCCATTGCCGCACCAATCATAAACACCAGCGAGATCACCCGATCGGTGTTGATACCGAGAATCGCGGCCATGCGCCGATCCTGCTGCACCGCACGACAAATCCGCCCCAGCCGTGTGTACTGAATAATCCACGTCAGCAGCGCCATGCCGCACAGAGCGGCAATCAGGATAAACACTTTGGTCCAGGTGATTTGCACCACGCCACCATCAATCTCCATACGCAGCACGCCACTCATCAACGTGGGGATGCCCTGCTGATTCGGTCCCTGGCTCAATTGTACGTAGTTCTGCAAAATCAGCGACATGCCAATCGCCGAAATCAACGGCGCAAGACGGGTGGAGTTGCGTAACGGGCGATAAGCGATGCGCTCAATGGTCCAGCCATACACGGCGGTGATGACGATAGTGAAGATCAGGGTGCCGAAAATCAGCAGTGGAAAGGAGTGGATGCCGAAGAAGCTGAGCAGACCCAGCCCGATGGCACAAAGATAGGCGGAGATCATATACACCTCGCCGTGGGCGAAGTTGATCATGCCGATAATGCCGTACACCATGGTGTAGCCGATAGCAATCAGCCCGTAAACCGCGCCCAGCGTCAGGCCGTTCACCAGTTGCTGAAGAAAGAAGGCGTCCATATGCAAGTCCCGTGCTTAAGGGGAGCGCAAACCTCGCGCCCAATCGCGAATGGCCCCGCTGCACGCGGGGCCGCGTGTCAGCTTACAGCTGGTGATATTTGCCTTTATCGTCCCACTGGTAGACCACGTAATCCGAGACTTTCAGGTCGCCTTTGCCATCCCAGGCTTTTTTACCCATTACGGTATCGACGCTATTCGCTTTCAGCCAGTCGCTGGCTTTGGCGTTATCTTTCCCTGCGGCTTTATACGCAGCGGCCAGTGCCTGCACCGAGGCGTAGGCATACAGGGTGTAACCTTCCGGCTCAAAACCACCCGCGCGGAACTTGGCGATCACCGCTTTACCATCCGGGATCTGACGCGGGTCCTGACCAAAGGTCATGTAGACCCCTTTGGTGTATTGCGGGCCACCGGCAGCGGTCACCATATCTTCCGTCACGATGCAGTCACCGGAGAAGAAGGCAGCCGTAACGCCCTGCTCACGCATCTGACGCACCAGAGGCCCCGCTTCCGGGTGGCAACCGCCAAAGTAGACCACATCCGGTTTCACCGAGGCGATTTTGGTAACCAGCGCGTTGAAGTCTTTCTCACCACGCGACAGACCTTCATATAACACCTCGTTGACGCCACGTTTTTCCAGCGCCGCTTTGGTCGCATCAGCCAGCCCCTGGCCGTAGGTATCTTTATCGTGGATCACCGCCACACGTTTGGCCTTCAACTTATCGATGATGTAGTTAGCCGCAATCGCCCCTTGTTGGTCGTCACGGCCACACATACGGAACATGGTTTTCATGCCGCGTTCAGTGATTTGTGGGTTGGTGGAACCGGGGGTGATCGCCAGCACACCGGCATCATCATACACTTCAGAGGCGGGCATGGTGGAGGAGGAGCAGAAGTGGCCGACCACCGCCAGCACTTTGTCCTGATCCACCAGACGGTTAGCTACCGCCACCGCCTGTTTTGGTTCGCAGGCGTCATCGCCCTGCACCAGCACAATTTTCTCACCGTTAATGCCTCCGGCAGCGTTGATATCATCCGCCGCCTGAGTGGCACCTTTCCAATACTGTGCGCCGTAAGTGGCATTAGGGCCGGAAAAGGGTCCGGCTACACCAATTTTAATGTCTGCCTGGGCATAAAACGCCGCACTCAGGCAACCAGCAATCACGACCTTCAATGGTACTTGTATGAATTTCAAAGACATGCTTTCAATCCTCAACGGGTCAGGAACGGAGCCATACCACGGCCTGGGAGAAATCAATTTCTGAAACTTAACGAAGTGCGATGAGTGGCCAGCAGGGCCACGGTTAACGATTAAGCAAAAACCTCGCCAAAGGTAAGCATTGGTGACAAGTTTTTGCACCGACAGCGCGTTAAAGCGGCGGGAACACGTCTGCTGATCTTAACCATAGCCAGCGTTTGCCGACGCACCAGCACTCTGATGGTGCAGAATGCGGTCGATCACAGATTCTTCATGGTGCTGAGGGGTTTACCCGCTATGCTATAGCCAAATCGGCCCAAATTTCGGAGGGAGAACCTATGACTACACAACGGAACGGCATCAGCAGTCAGCAGGCGCTGGATGAACTGGAACGCCTGTACGACAACGCGGTTGCGGCTTTACGCAGCGCAATTCGTGACTTTACCGAACAGGGACGTCTGCCGGATGAAACGGCACGGCAGCAGGGATTGTTTGTTTACCCGGAACTGCGCCTTACCTGGGCGGGCGATGGCCCGCAGCAGAACCGCACCCGTGCCTGGGGCCGCTTCACCCATACCGGCAGCTACAGCACCACCATTACCCGTCCGGCCTTGCTGCGTCATTACCTGAGCGAGCAACTGTCGATGATTGAGAAAGAGTACGAGGTGGTGATTGAGGTCGGTCCCTCTCAGCAGGAGATCCCCTACCCTTACGTGATCGACGGTTCGGACCTGTCGCTGGATCGTTCCATGAGCGCCAGCATCGCACGTCATTTCCCCACCACCGAGTTGTCGCAAATTGGTGATGAAACCGCCGATGGCCTGTTCAACGCCGACGCGCAGTTCCCGCTGTCGCATTTTGATGCGCTGCGTACCGACTTCTCGCTGGCGCGTCTGCGTCACTACACCGGCACCGCCGTTGAGCACTTTCAGCCGTTCGTGCTGTTCACTAACTACACGCGTTATGTCGATGAGTTTGTGCGCTGGGCGATTGAGCAAGTACAGGATCCGAACACACCTTACGACAGCCTTGCCTGTGCTGGCGATGTGGTGATCACCAAAGAGACCCAGGACCCGGAAGCGATGATGTCGGACCTGGCGTGGAAGAAGCACCAGATGCCCGCCTGGCACCTGACGTCACCCAATCGTCGCGGCATTACGCTGGTGAATATCGGCGTGGGGCCATCCAATGCCAAAACCATCTGCGACCATCTGGCGGTGGTGCGTCCCCATGCGTGGTTGATGATTGGTCACTGCGGCGGCCTGCGCGAAAGCCAGACCATCGGCGACTATGTGCTGGCCCACGCCTATCTGCGTGACGACCATGTGCTGGACAGCGTATTGCCGCCGGATATCCCGATCCCCAGCATTGCCGAAGTACAGCGCGCGTTGTACGACGCCACCAAAGCGGTGAGCGGTATGCCGGGTGAAGAGGTCAAACAACGCCTGCGTACCGGCACCGTGGTGACCACCGATGACCGTAACTGGGAGCTGCGTTACTCCGCTTCGGCGTTGCGCTTTAACCTGAGTCGCGCTGTGGCGGTGGATATGGAGAGCGCGACTATCGCAGCGCAAGGGTATCGCTTCCGTGTGCCGTATGGCACTTTGTTGTGCGTTTCAGATAAGCCGCTGCACGGGGAGATCAAGCTGCCAGGTCAGGCGAATCGCTTCTATGAAGGGGCGATTTCGGAGCATTTGCAGATTGGGATTTGTGCGGTGGAGTTGCTGCGGGCGGAGGGTGATAAGTTGCATTCGCGCAAATTACGCACCTTCAATGAACCGCCGTTCAGGTAGGACCCGGTGCGGTTGGTGACTCTTCTGGGTAGGTGCGGTCTGTAACCCTCACCCCGGCCCTCTCCCATAAGGGAGAGGGAGATGTGCCATATGCTCGATCAGTTCCCTCTCCCGCTTGCGGGAGAGGGTTAGGGTGAGGGACCAGGGTGAGGTTAATTACGCGCTCAACCAACCCAGCTTAATCACAAACAGGATCGACATAATAATCAGCGCCGCATTCACCTCTTTGGTACGGCCACTCAACAGCTTCACCACCGTCCAGGTAATAAACCCAAACGCGATACCGTTAGCAATCGAGTAAGTCAGCGGCATGGTCAGCGCAGTGACCGTCACTGGCGCAGCCGTGGTGATGTCTTTCCAGTCAATCTCCGCCAGGCCAGAAGCCATCAGCACCGCCACGAACAGCAGCGCAGGCGCAGTGGCGAATACCGGCACGCTACCCGCCAGCGGCGAGAAGAACAGACTCAGCACGAACAGAATAGCCACGACAATCGCGGTCAGACCGGTACGGCCACCGGCGCTGACGCCCGCTGCCGATTCAACATAACTGGTGGTGGTTGAAGTACCCAGCAGAGAACCAAACAGCGCAGCCGCACTGTCGGCGATCAGCGCACGGCCCATTTTCGGCACGTTGCCCTGCTCATCCGCCAGACCCGCACGCTTGGTCACACCCAGCAGCGTACCGGTGTTGTCGAACACGTCGACAAACAGGAAGGCGAAAATCACGCTCACCAGGCCCACGTTGAAGGCACCGGCGATGTCCAGTTGCATAAAGGTCGGAGCGATAGACGGCGGTGCAGAGAACACGCCACCAAACGGCGTCAGGCCAATACCCATCGACAGGAATGTCACGATCAGGATGCCGATCAGCACCGCACCGGTCACGCGACGCGCTTCCAGTACCACGATGATGACGAAGCCCAACAGCGCCAGCAGCGGGCCAGGTTTGGTCAGATCGCCCAGGCCCACCAGGGTCGCCGGGTTATCCACCACGATACCCGCGCCTTCCAGCGCAATCAGCGCCAGGAACAGGCCGATACCGGCAGCAATCCCGGCACGCAACGGCAGCGGAATACTGGCGATAATCCATTCACGGATTTTGAACACCGACAACGCAAAGAAGATACAGGCTGACAGGAACACCGCACCCAGCGCGATTTGCCAGGTGTAGCCCATGTGCAGCACCACGGTGTAAGTAAAGAAGGCGTTGAGGCCCATACCCGGCGCCAGCGCAATCGGGTAGTTCGCAATCAGGCCCATCAGCACGCAGCCGATTGCCGCCGCCAGACAGGTGGCCACGAAAACCGCGCCCTTATCCATACCGGTCGCACCCAAAATGCTTGGGTTAACAAACAGGATATAGGCCATAGCCAGGAAGGTGGTTATGCCCGCGATAACTTCGGTGCGGACCGTTGTGTTGTGCGCTTTTAGCTTGAATAGTTTTTCTAACATCATCATCTCTCGTGATGGGGAGACGTCACTGACGTGCGTTCTCTTGCCAATGGGGTGTGCATGCGCGTTATTGTTGCGGGAAAAGGCAGACGGCTGCATGCTCGGCCATCAATCCGCCTTGTTACTAAACTCCTTTCCCCCTGTCCTCATAGCAATTGCTATGCCATAACAGGACGCAATCGTTTACCTTCACGACTGTATCTTAGACTCAGACAATTCTGAACCAGAACGAGGCGCGATTATGGTGCATTGCACCATGTGCGCGCAATCGTTTTCCCATCCGTCAACCGGGTAGCGAAAAAAGATTGCGGTAACGCACGCTTTCAAACTCTGTCAGGCGATGCCGCTCACGTTTCTGTTGCCTGATTAAGCAGGCAAAAGTGGTCGGTATACACTCTCGTTAACCCTTCCATAACAAAAGAGGCCCGTAATGAAGCCCGCAATTCTGGTAGTGGATGACGATCGCGCGGTATGCGAACTGCTGCACGATGTATTGAGTGAACATGTTTTTACCGTATTCAGCTGCCATCAGGGAAAAGATGCGCTGACGTTGCTGGATAAACACCCGGAAATCTCGCTGGTGATGCTGGATATGATGCTGCCGGACACCAATGGTCTGCTGGTGCTTCAGCAAATGCAGCGCCAACGACCTGAGCTGCTGGTGATCATGCTAACGGGCATGGGATCAGAAGCGGATATGGTGGTGGGTCTGGAGATGGGCGCTGACGATTATATCGCCAAACCGTTTAATCCCCGCGTGGTTGTTGCGCGGGCGCGTGCAGCATTACGCCGTTGTGGTCGGCTGGCGCAACCCGTCAGCACCCAGGACGAGGGTTGGCAGTTTAACGGCTGGCGACTGGATGAAACGCGCTGCCAACTGTTTAACCCCCAGCGTGAGACGGTGACGTTAACCCAGGGTGAATATGCGTTGCTGCGCGCCCTGGTGTGTCATGCCCGCAAAGTACTGACGCGCGACCAGTTGCTGGAGCTGACCCACAGCGAAACGCTGGATGTGTTCGACCGTACCATTGACGTGCTGATCATGCGGTTGCGCCGCAAGATTGAGATGAACCCGCATCAGCCGAGCCTGATCCGCACCATCCGTGGTCTGGGTTATGTTTTCTCTGCGGATGTGATGCGCCCGGCCTCTGCCGTGCATGTCACACAAATCGCCTGATCCATCCAGCGCTGCATCTCGGCCAGTGGCCGGGTGCCGTCCAGCGCATTCGCCGCGTGTAGATTAAAACAGGCGCAGGTATGCGCCAGCTTCAGCGTCTCGGTCATTGGCCAGCCCTGATGACTGGCGTATAACACGCCGGCACAAAAGGCATCCCCGGCCCCGACGCTGCCAACAATCTCTTCTGGCGTCAGTTGCCACGCCGGTTGCCAGCGCCCTTCACCGTTGACCTCCTGGCCCCATGCCCCTTCTGGCGCATGGATCACCACGCGTCGCCGGACGCCCTGCTGCACCAACCAGGTCGCCGCCGCCGCAAAGGCGTCAGGCGGTGCGATCCCCGTCGCGCTGCGCAGCCTGACACCGGTCAGGGATTGCGCCTCCAGTTCGTTAATCACCAGATAATCGAGCCAGCGCAGTGCGGGCACCACCAGCGCCTGGTACTCCCCGACGCGCGACACCAGATCGAGCGAGGTCAGATAGCCGCGCTGCTGCATTTGCGCCAGCAGATGGGCACCGCGCGTGCCCCAATGTTCATCCGGTAAATCAAGACAATCCAGCAGCAACAGATAACCGAGGTGGAAGATGCGATGGGAGGTATGGACAGCGGCAAAATGCGGTAAATCGAGCTGTGCATTGGCCCCGCGGGCATGAAAAAACGTACGCTGACCATCCGGTGTGGTCATCACCTGGGTCATAGCGGTGTTCACGCTACGGGTGCGCTGTACCAGGCGGCGATCAACCTGATGCTGGTCCAGCAACTGCACGATAAAATCACCGTCGCTGTCCTCGCCGATCATCCCCACCCCGGCCAGCGGCAAATCAATCTGCATACGCGCCAGGGTGAACAACACGTTAAGCGCGGCCCCGCCACTGCATTTTTCACTATGGTGGATCTCCGCCAGCCAGCCTTGTTCCGGCCAGTGACTGATGCGCTGTACATGATCCACCAACATGCTGCCCGCTGCCAGGATGCCGCTGCGTATTGTCATCTCAGGCCCTCCCGGCGCTGCCGAACACCCGCATCTGCTGAGCCACCACGTTGCTGATATCACGCTCCACCGCCATCAGCAGCTCGGCAAAGGCGTCATAACGCGCCTCTCGCTGGGCAATCTGGTTCTCGATCGCCCCCAGTGCCGCCTGCGACATGCCGGTATAGAAGTTGATTTTGTGGATACCCAGGCTGATGGCATGGCGGAAATCGGCATCGCTGATACCGGAACCGCCATGCAACACCAACGGCACGCGTGCCGCATCACGGATCGCCGCCAGCCGCTCGAAATCGAGTTTCGGCTCGCCTTTGTACTTACCGTGCGCATTGCCGATTGCCACAGCCAGACAATCAATGCCGGTGCTGCGCACAAACTCGGCTGCCAGTTGTGGATCGGTGAATTTATCGCTGTCGGCCTCGCCAAACAACGCGCCACCTTCATCGCCCCCCACCGCGCCAAGTTCCGCTTCCACCGATACGCCAAGCGCGTGACAGATTTTCACCACCTCCTGAGTCTGGCGCACGTTCTCGTCATAACTGAGGGTCGAGCCATCAAACATCACCGAGGTAAAACCCAGGCGGATAGCCTGCATCACCGCGTCGAAGTGCAGGCCGTGATCGAGGTTGAGTACCACCGGAATATCGTGCAGCGCCGCTTCGGTACGAATGGCAGCAATCAGATGATCGAGGCTGACATACTTAAAATGCACCTCGGCAATGTTGATGATAAACGGCGAACGTTGCTGTTCCGCCGCGTGAAACAGCGCACGCAGAAAGTGGGTATCGAGCACGTTAAACGCGCCCAGCGCATAACCATTTTGTTGCGCATGAGCCAAACCCTGCGCCAGTGAAATCAGTGCCATAGAATGCTCCTTCAGGCCAGCCAGCGGGCATATTCGTTACACAGCAACCAGCGCGGATCTTCATCCTCATCAATCGGGTTGAAGCGTGCCAGCGGGGTGAGAAAGACATTGTCGTGCTCGTCGTCGTTCGGCATGGAGACTTCCCCTACCAGCACATCGCCGTAACCCTCTTCGCCCCAGAAGCTGTGCCAGATGCCGGGGACAAGGGTGACGCTTTCGCCTGGCGACAGACGCAGTTGCGAACCGGCGGCATGGGTCTGGCGTAGGCCATCAAGGGTGACGTTAACCGGCGTGTTAGCCAGTTGCTGGCCGTCACGGTTGTGCAGCGTGACAATCAGGTTACCGCCGCCACGGTTGATAATGTCTTCCATCTTTTGCGGGTGATAATGCATCGGCGTCACCTGCCCTTCGCGCACATGCATGATTTTTTCCGCATAGGGTTTGCTCCACGGCTTACCGCCGCGTGAGCCGTTGCGCAGGGTGAACAGGGTTAACCCGGTCTGAAAGAAATCCTCGGCACCAAAGCTGGTGACATCCCAGCCCAGATGCAGGGCCAGTAGTTCATCGGCGACAGATTTATCCAGCGCACGCCACTGGCTAAGACCGTAATCGGCCCAGCTCGGCAGGTGGACATCCTGGCGCATAAAGAATTCGCGGGTCAGTTGTAGAATGGCATTCACTTCCGAACGTTGCATCACTGCGTCTCCGGTCAGTGGGAAGTTGGGGCGGCGCGAGCCTTAACTGAACAACATTACGCCGCCCAGGTCGGTTATTTCACCGTCCAGCCTTTGTAGCTGCCGACGTTGTTACGATCGATCATCGTCACCGGGATCAGCACCGGTTTGTCCGGCGCTGGCTTGCCTTGCAGGATGTCGTAGCCAATCTCCACGGCTTTGGCTGCCATCACCTGCGGATCTTGTGCCGGTGTAGCGACAAACAGCGAACCTTTGCGTTTCAACGCCTCTTCACCGTCCGGGCTACCATCGACGCCGACAATAAAGAATTCACTGCGCTGCGCCTGTTTGGCGGCCAGATCCGCGCCGATGGCGGTAGGATCATTAATCGCGAACACCGCATCAATTTTCGGGTTAGCTGACAGCAGGCCGGTCATCACTTCCAGCCCCCCTTCACGGCTGCCTTTGGCGTTTTGGTTCGATGACAGAATCTTGATATCAGGATGGGTTTTGAACTCCGCCTCGCAACCTTCGACACGGTTCTGCACGGCGGAAACCGGCGGTCCGTTGATGATCACCACGTTGCCTTTGTTTTTCAGGCGGTCGGAGATGTATTTACAGGCCATCGCCCCGGCCTGGGTGTTATCGGAGGTGATGGTGGCATCGGCCCCTTCGGCGGCCACGTCCACCGCCACCACCACGATACCGGCATCGCGCGCGCGTTTCACCGCCGGGGCAATCCCTTTGGAGTCGGCGGCGTTGAGGATGATCATGTCCACTTTAGCGGCGATAAAGTTATCAATCTGCGCCACCTGCTGACCAAGATCGTAGCCGCTGGAGACCAGCGTCACCTTCACGTCGTCACCGGCCAGCTTGCGCGCTTCCAGGGCCGCCCCTTTGGTGATCTGCACGAAGAACGGGTTGGCGAGATCGCCGACGGTAACACCAATGGCTTTTAACTCTTTGGCCTGGACCAGCGGCGCACTGAGAAGCGTGGCCGCCAGCAGTCCGGTAAGGATCGGATTAAAACGCATAGTCGATGTTCTCCTGCTTTTTTTGGTTTTGTATTGTTGCTGCCCTTGCCCTCACCCTAACCCTCTCCCGCAAGCGGGAGAGGGAACCGATCGAGCATATGGCACATCCCCCTCTCCCTTATGGGAGAGGGCCGGGGTGAGGGTTACAGACCGCACCTACCCCACATGATGCCGGGTGCGATATTTATCGATCAGCACGGCGATAATGATCACCGCGCCTTTAATCACCAGTTGCCAGAAGTACGACACCCCCATCAGCGTCATACCGTTATTCAGGGTGGCGATAATCAGCGCACCAATCAGCGTGCCGGTAATGGTGCCGATGCCGCCGACGAAGCTGGTGCCGCCGAGGATCACCGCAGCGATGGCATCCAGCTCATAGCCGACACCGAGGTTGCCGTTGGCGCTGTAGAGACGCGAGGCGCTCATCAGGCCGCCCAAGCCGGACAGCAGGCCGCTCACCGCGTAGACAAACACCAGCACCGCACCAACCTTGATACCGGTCAGCCGGGCGGCCTGCATGTTGCCGCCCACCGCATAGATATGAACCCCCAGCGTGGTACGGCGCAGGATGAACCAGCACAGCGCAATCACCGCAAAGGCGATGACAATCAGCCAGGGAATCGGCCCGATGTAGCCGTTGCCGATCCACTCAAAGTTGATGTCGGAGTTGATCACCGTGGTGCCGTCGGCCAGCAGGTAGGCCGCACCGCGCAGCGCGGTATAAGTACCGAGGGTGACGATAAACGGCGGCAGTCCCGCCCACGCCACCAGCAAGCCATTGAACAGCCCCATGATCAGCCCTGCCCCGAGCGCCGCCGGAATGGTCAGGCTGGCGAAGGCCGGATCGAGCGACACCACCATTGCCACCACCGCGGTAGTACCGAGCATCGACCCCACCGACAAATCAATGCCGCCGGTCAGAATCACAAAGGTCATCCCCGCCGCCAGCACGATGTTGATCGACGCCTGGCGGGTAATGTTCAGCAGGTTGGCCTCGGTAAAGAAGTTCGGTGCAACAAAGCCAAACACCGCGACAATCAGAATCAAAATCGGCAGGATGCCAACGGTCTGCAACAGATCCGCCATCAGCGCCCGTTTCAGCGTGGGGTTTTTCATTCGGGTGGTTTCACTGGTCATCCTCGTCTCCTCACACATGGGCCGGCTGTGCGCCGGTGGCCAGCGTCATAATGTTTTCCTGGCTGATCTCGTTCGCGCTTAATTCACCGGCAATGGTGCCTGCACGCATTACGTAAACCCGGTCGCTCATCCCCACCACTTCCGGCAGCTCGCTGGAGATCATCAGAATCGCCACGCCCTGCTGCGCCAGTTGGCTCATCATGCGATAGATCTCACTCTTGGCACCGACGTCAACACCGCGCGTCGGTTCATCGAGGATCAGGATGCGCGGTGCGATCGCCACCCAGCGCGACACCAGTAGCTTCTGCTGGTTGCCGCCGGAGAGGCCACCGGCACGGACCTGAGCATGGGGGACACGGATGTTGAGGGTCTGGATCGCTTCGCTGGCAATCTTCTGCCCTTTGCGGCGATTAAGCAGACCGTAACTGGCATCGCGTTCCAGCGTCGCCATCACAATGTTTTCCTGCGCCGCCAGTTCGAGAAACAAGCCCTGCTCTTTCCGGTTCTCGGTAAGAAAACCGATGCCGTGGGCGATGGCTTCACGCGGTGAATGAATTTTTACCTGTTCGCCATCGATCCAGATTTCCCCGCTGCTCGGTTTGTGCACCCCAAAAATCAGCTGCGCCAGCTCGCTGCGCCCGGCACCCACCAGTCCGGCAAGACCGACAATCTCCCCGGCCCGCACCGCCAGACTACTGGGATAAACCTTTTTGCCATCGCCAAGGTGATTCACGGCGAGACGAATGGCGCCGAACGGAATGGATCGATCTTTGTTAAACAGATCGCTGAGAGGCCGCCCGACCATCATGCGCACCAGCTCGCTGGCGTTCAGCTGGTCACGCGTCAGGCTGCCAACGTATTGACCATCGCGCAGCACGCTGACCCGGTCGGAAAGCTCATACACTTCCGCCATACGATGGCTGATATAGATGATCGCCATGCCTTCACTGCGCAGACGTTTGATCAGCGCAAACAGTTGCTCGGTTTCGCGATTGGAGAGTGCAGCGGTCGGTTCATCCATCACCAGAATGCGACTTTTGCGATGCAGCGCACGGGCAATCTCCACCTGCTGCTGCTCAGCAATACTCAGTCGGCTTACCAGGTCAGTGGCGCTGAACTGCGCACCCAGGCGGTCAATCACCTGTTGTGCCTCTTCTGCCATTTGACGGCGTTTGACTAAACCGGCGCGAGTGATTTCACTGCCGAGGAAAATGTTCTCCGCCACAGTCAGGTTGGGTGCCAGGTTGATCTCCTGGTAAATCAGGGTGATGCCCGCCGCCAGCGCCTCTTTCGGACCTTTAATGGCGTAAGGCTGCCCATCAATCAGGATCTCCCCGCTGCTGGCGGTGTAAGCCCCGGCGAGGATCTTCATCAGGGTGCTTTTGCCTGCGCCGTTTTCCCCCATCAGCGCATGGACTTCACCGGGCCAGACCGTCAGGTCCACCCCTTTCAACGCGTAAAAGCTGCCAAAACGTCGGGTGATTGCCCGCATTTCCAGAATCGGTGTGGCCGTCATCGCTGCGCTCCTGCTGGCAAAGGGTGCAGCGAGTTAATCAGCGACAGATAAATGGAAAATGTCAGCCGCCATTTATATTTGTCATATTTCACCGCCGACCGACTTCTATACTCGCGCTGAATGAGGCCGGTTGGAGGGTGCAACATGAGTCGGAGCCTGGGCGCACGCGGTCGCCTGCTGCTGTTTAACCTGCTGGTGGTGTGCGTCACGCTGGCGGTCGGCCTCGTCGCTATTAGCGGATTTCGCCACGCCGGTCACATTCAGGAACAAGCCCAGGCGCAAACCCTGGCGGATATGAACGGCAGTCTGGCACTGGCACGCGATACCGCCAATGTGGCAACGGCGGCAGTGCGTTTGTCGCAGGTGGTGGGGGCACTGGAGTATCAAAGCGAATCGGCGCGGCTACAACAAACCCAGCAGGCGTTGCAGCAGTCGCTGAGTCGGCTGGCAAGCGCACCGCTGGCGGCACAGCAACCGGCGTTGTTGCAACGTATTCGCGAGCGTAGCCAGATGCTGGAACAAAGTATCAATCAACTGCTGCTGAAAGGTCATGAACGCCATCTGCAACGTAACCTGATGTTGAGTGGCTTGTGGCAGGCGCAGCTGTTGCTCAACCATATCGATAGCCTTGTCACCAGCCAGCCCCTGTCCCTCGACCTGCGTCAACAAACCGCCCGCCTGCTGACCGTGGCGATTCAGTCCACCGCGCCACAGGCAGCGGTGCGCCAACTGAATTCACTCAATGCCGCCTGGTCTGCCACCCCGTTGCAGGGGGTACTGGCTGACAAAGTGCAGCAACTGGTCAGCACCGAGTTGACGCTGCTGCCGGTTGCCAGCCAACTGGAGCAGAGTGATATCGCTATCGCCTATGCCACCTATCGCATCAAAGCCCTGGTGGCGATGTTGAATGATGACATCACCCATTACGTGCAACTGGTCGCGCAGCAGAATGACGCCCGCAGCCAGGCCACCCATCAGGAACTGGATTCCATCATCGGTTTTATCGTGCTGTTTATGCTGCTGGCGCTGCTGATCACCGGTTATGCCGGTTATTACATTTATCGCAACCTGGGCTCCAGTCTGACCGCGATCGCCCACGCCATGACGCAACTGGCGCAGGGGGAGAAAAGCGTCAACGTTCCTGGAATGGCACGGCGCGATGAACTGGGCGATCTGGCGCGCGCCTTCAACGTCTTCGCCCGCAATACCGCCTCGCTGGCGCACACCTCACGCCTGTTAAAAGAGAAAAGTAACCAACTGGAATCAACCTTTCTGGCGATGCGCGATGGCTTTGCCCTGTTCGATAACGGCGGCGAGCTGGTGGTATGGAATGCACAGTACCCGCAACTGCTCGGCATTGCGCCACGCGAGCTACATCGCGGCCTGCATTACCAACAATTGCTGAAGCGGCTGGAGATTGAACTGCATGGGCTGGGTGAAGCGCAGGAAGTGCGGCTGGCCGATGGCCGCACGCTGGAGTTGCGCTTCAGTCCGGTGCCACGGCGTGGCATGGTCAATACCGTACTGGAACGCACGACACGCAAAGCGTTGGAAGAAGCGCTGTTGCACAGCCAGAAGATGAAAGCCGTCGGGCAACTGACCGGCGGTCTGGCGCATGATTTCAACAATCTGCTGGCGGTGATTATCGGCAGTCTGGCCCTGACCGTCGATCAACTGCCGCCCGGCACCCTCGCCAGCCGGGTGGAGCGCGCCCGTCAGGCCGCCGACCGCGCGGCGCAACTGACCCAGCGGCTGCTGGCCTTTTCGCGCAAACAGGCGCTCTACCCACGCGCCGTGTCGGTGGTGGAGTTGGTGGATAACCTTCAGGGCTTGTTGCAGCATTCGCTGCTGCACGGCCAGCGACTGGTGATCGAGGCGCAGCGCCCCGGCTGGCCCGCGTGGATCGACGCCGGACAACTGGAAAACGCGCTGATGAATCTGGTGGTCAATGCGCGCGATGCGATGGAAAAACAGAGCGGCGAAATCCGTCTGCGTATCTGGCATCAGCACCGCGATGAAGGCGATCGTGTCACCATTGAAGTGATCGATCACGGCTGTGGCATGTCGGCGGAGGTACGCAGTCAGGTGTTTGAACCCTTCTTTACCACCAAAGCGCTGGGTAGCGGCAGCGGGTTGGGGTTATCGATGGTGTATGGCTTTGTCCGGCAATCTGGCGGGCAGATTGAACTGGAAACCGCCCCCGGCCAGGGCACCACCGTACGCCTGTTGCTGCCGCGCGCACCAGTCGTCGCCCAACCCGTCCCTGCGCCACTTCCCGCCACGCTCAGCGACAGTGCTGACCGGCTGGTGCTGGTGCTCGACGACGAACCGGCAGTACGCCAGACGTTGTGCGAGCATCTGCACCAGTTAGGTTATTTAACGCTGGAGTGTGGCGATGGCGAGAGCGCCCTCGCGCTGCTGCGCCAGACGCCGGATATTGAATTGCTGATCAGCGACCTGATGCTACCCGGCAGCCTGAACGGGGCGGATGTGATTCGCCAGGCCCAGCAGCACTACCCCCATCTCGCCACCTTGTTGATTAGCGGACAGGATCTGCGCCAGACGCCAGTAATGCTGCCGCTGTGTGAACGGCTGGCAAAACCCTGGCATCAGGCGCAACTGGTACAGGCGCTGGAACGCGCCTGGCAACGCAGTGAACGGCTTAATCGCGCCCGGCAGGCTGCCACAGCGGCACCGCTTTCCCGCTGATATAACGTTTACGCAGGCGGCTGGAGATGACATCCATCATCATCACGATGGCCGCCAGAATCAGGGTGATAAACATCACCACGTCCCAGTTCCATAAACGCATATTCTCGGCATACACCAGACCCACGCCACCCGCACCGACAAAACCCAACACCGCCGCCGAACGGGTGTTAGATTCAATCTGGTACAGGCTCAGGGCCAGGAAGGTCGGGAACGATTGGGTAAAAATGCCGAAGCGATGCTTCTGCAAGCTGTTGGCTCCGACCGCGCCAAGCCCCCGGCTGGGCGAGCGTTCCACCGCTTCATGCCCTTCGGCGTAGAGCTTGCCCAGCAGGCCGATATCCTGCATCACAATCGCCAGCACCCCGGCCAGCGGCCCCATTCCGACGGCGCGTACAAAGATCAGCCCCCAAATCGCCATATCGATACCGCGCAGCACATCCAATACACGACGCATCAGCAGGGAAATCGGTCGGGTGATGGAACCGTGCATGACATTCCGCGCCGCGAGAAAGGAGATCGGTAACGCCAACAGCGTGGCGGTCAGGGTTCCGGCAAAAACAATCGCCAGTGTGATGCCAATCTGCGACAGGTAGTAACCAAACGGCCAGTTGGCAAAATCCTGCCAGACAAACATGCGCAGGAAATAACGTCCCAGTTGCTGGCAGCCGATCAGCAGGCGGCTCCATTCGATACCAAAGAATTCAAAGAAAAAAACGTAGTACAACAACACCGCCAGGGCGATCAGGGCGATCCGACGCAGGTAACGATTTTGCGCCGCAAACAGTTCCGGGTGTTGCTGCTTCAGCCGGCTGATATCCGGGGCCAGGGCGATCATGCGCGTTCTCCTTCCACCACGCGGCGGCGCAACCAGCCGGAGAGCGTATCCAGCAGTGACACCACCACAATGATCAGCAACAGCGTAATGCTGACCTGATCATAACGATCCAGTTTGATATTGGTCATCAGCTCCTGACCGATGCCCCCCGCGCCGACCAGACCAAGAATGGTCGAGGAGCGGAAGTTGATCTCCAGACGCATAAAGCTGTAGGAGAGAAAGGTCGGTTTGACCTGCGGCCAGAAAGCAAAACGCATCCGCTGCAATTTGCTGGCACCACAGGCGGCGAGGCCGCGTACCGGTTTGTCCGAGGCGCTCTCAATCGCTTCATAAAACAGCTTGGTCAGGCTGCCAATGGTGTGCAGCGCCAGGGCGAGAAAACCGGGGATCGCGCCGATACCAAAAGCCATCACAAACATCACCGCCCACGCCAGTTCCGGCATGGTACGCAAAAAGGCGACAAAAGCACGAATGGCGACGCGTGCGCTCTTTGGCGACTGAGTGTTATCGGCGGCGAAAAAGGCCAATACGGCGGCGATACCCACGCCGAGCAACGTGGAGGAAACTGCCAGTTGCAGGGTTTCCCAGATCAGCGGCAACTGGATATTCAGGCGATACCCCCAGTAAGCCAGGGAACCTTCGGTTTTGACATCGGCAAACAACACCGGCAAGTGCAAAACCGGCAGGGTTTCGCCGATGTAGTCAAAGAAATGCGGCAGCGATTGCCAGACCGTCACCAGGTTGAATTCTGCGATGTTGCCCGCAGCGAGATACAGCGCCACCAGCAGCAATGACCACAACAGCGTGTCACGCTTTTGCTGACGGCGGATGCGTTGGTAGTAGTGTTCGAAGTCGGTCAACGGGGGGAGTCCTGTGGTTGTGTGAGGTGCAGGTTGCTGCCCTCACCCTAACCCTCTCCCGCAAGCGGGAGAGGGAACAGATCGAGCAAGGGAACAGATCGAGCATATGGCACATCTCCCTCTCCCTTATGGGAGAGGGCCGGGGTGAGGGTCACAGACCGCAGAGGTCTACCCGCGGCTACCCTTCATCAGATCACGTTTCATATCAATGATGTTCTGATAATCCGCTACAGTTGCCGCGCCGATATGCTGCTCACCGCCCACCGCTTTAACAAAGCAGCTATGATCCTCTTTATCCAGTTTCTTGATGGTATCCACCACTTTCTGTTTAAAGTCAGCCGGCAAATTGTTGCTTACCAGGATCGGGCCATTCGGGATCAACGGTGACTGCCAGATGATGCGAATCTGCTTCATCAGGTCCGGGTGGTCCATACGAATCAGACGACCAAAGGCACCCGAGGTGTATCCGGTGTTGTAGTCGCCCACCAATGAGGTCCAGGTCACCGCCCCGTCGAACTGACCGTTCAACACGCCGAGGATGTCCTGCTCATGGCCGCCAGAGAAGGTTACGTTAGAGAAGGTGCCTTTGTATTTGTCATCTACCGTACCGCCAAACTCTTTCTTAAACGCCTGATTTGGCATCAGGAAACCCGACGTTGAGTCCGGGTCAGCCATACCAAACGATTTACCCTTCAGGTCTTCCAGCTTTTTGTAGGGGCTGTCGGCCTTGACGATCACCACCGAGTGGTAACCTTTCGAACCGTCTTTGTCATCCACCACGATCCCGACGATATCCACGGCTTTCGGGTTTTGCAGGTAGACCGAGGCATAAGATGCGGGTGACATGCTCAGTACCAGGTCAATCTTGTTACCCAGCAGCCCCTGAATCACGCCTGAATAATCAGACGAGTTACGCAGTTGCGTGTCGACATTCAGTTCTTTGTCGAAGAAGGTTTTCACGCACTGGTTGTCACCAATCTGCTGGGTGGCGTTCTGACCGCCCAGAATCCCGAGGTTAAGCTGTTTTGGTGCATCCGCTGCGTTAACGCCAAAAGCCATCAGAGCGCCAGTCAGTAAAGCTAAAGAAGTCAGTTTCATTGGTGGTTATTCTCTTGCCGTGGGAGTTAGTGGAGCTGGTTAATTTCGTCGCCGTACAACTCGTGCAGCAGACCGTCGGTCAACTGCGCAGGATGTCCGTCAAACAGCACTTTGCCGCGCTGGATGCCTATCACGCGGGTGCAGTAGTTTTTCACCAGTTCAATCGAATGCAGGTTCACCATCACGCTGATGCCCTGTTCGCTGACCTGGCGCAGCACGTCCATGATGCGTTTGGTATTTTTTGGGTCGAGTGAGGCTACCGGCTCATCAGCCAGCAGGATTTTGGGGTTTTGCATCAACGCGCGGCAGATCGCCACACGTTGCATCTGACCGCCCGACAGGTTCTCAGCGCGTTGCAGCGCCTGCGGCAGCATGTTCATCCACTGCAACAGTTCAATCGCCTGCGCACGGTCGGTTTCGGAAAACACTTTGAAGAAGGATTTCAGCGTAGAGGTCTGGCTGAGACGGCCAAGCAGGACGTTGGTCAACACATCGAGACGCGGCACCAGGCAGAAATCCTGGAAAATCATGCCGCATGCGCTGCGCCATTCGCGCATCTGGCGGCTGTTGAGTTTCACCACATCATGCTGCTCCGCGCTGATAATGGCACCTTTGGACGCGCTGATGGTGCCGTTCAGCATATGTAACAATGTCGATTTGCCTGCGCCAGAGCGGCCAATCACCGCTACCAGTTCTCCCGCATGCAGATCGAAACTGACATTATCCAGCACGCGATTTTCACCGTATGCCTTGCACAGTCCCTGCACCGACAGCACCTTATGGCCCTGCTGAATGTGCGGAACATAAGGATTGTCGATCACGGTTTTCAGTAGTGCCTGTGCCATCTTCCGCTCCGTTTCATCTGAGATGTGAATTGCCCGCTTATTACGGCCAAAGGCGATGAAGGCTTGATGACAGGGAAATGATCAAACGGTGACAGCGCCCGTTACGGTTTAGTGCGTTCTGTAGCGGCGCGATTTATCGCGCGGATTTTTCCTGCAACGCGCACGAAATTGCGTGATAAATCGCGCCGTTACAACCACTCACGTAGCTGAGAAAGCGTCTCCGCCAGCGCCCCATCGTTATTCAACGGGAAGCTGTGCGCAGGCAAAGGTTCTGCCGCGCGCGCCAGCCGACGCGCGATCTCTGCCTCGCTTTCGCGCCCGCGCTGGCGCAAACGCGCCGCCAGAATCTCGGGTGACACCTGCAACACCAGCGGTAGCAACTGACTGCCGTAGCGCTGTTGCGCCACTGGCAGGTGCAGACGTGAGCCGTTAACCAGCACGTTAAGCCCGCGATCCAGCCACTGGTCGATCTCGGTGCCGAGGCCATACCACAGCCCGTGCGCCTGCCAGCTCAGGGCAAACAACCCGAGGGCTTCACGTCGCCGGAATTCCGCCTCACTCAGCGCCACATGGTTTTCACCGCCCGCATCCGCCGGGCGGGTAATGTAGCGATGGGCGATCACCAGACGTTCTGGCGGCGCTTCACGCAGCGCGTTGAGCAGGCTGTCTTTACCCGAGCCGGATGGCCCGGTCAGCCAGATCAGGCGTGCCATCAGAACACCAACCTGCCCTGTGACCACACATGACGGATATGCGGGTGGCCGTGATCGGTATGCGCCAGCACCAGGTCGGCTCGCAGCCCTTCGGCGATGATGCCGCGATCGCGCAGGCCAATCGCGCGCGCCGGATTACGCGTCACCAGCGCCATCGCCTGGGGCAATTCCAGCGCGTTGCGTTCATCCGCCACTAACCGGAACACCGCATCCAGCAGACTGGCCGGGTAGTAATCGGAGGAGAGAATATCCAGCAGACCGGCACTCGCCAGCTCCCAGGCCGCTACGTTGCCAGAGTGCGACCCGCCACGCACAATATTGGGCGCCCCCATCAGAACCTGCATTCCACAAGCGCGCGAAGCGGCTGCGGCTTCCAGCGTGGTTGGGAACTCGGCAATGGCGCTACCGACCTCATGTGATTCGGCCACATGCGCGGCGGTTGCATCGTCATGACTGGCAATCGGGATACCGCGCGCCCGGCACATGGCGGCAATCGCATTACGGTTCGGTTGTGACCATTCCGCCGCCAGCGCCAGTTGCTCACGCTCAAATTCATCCATCTGCTGGTCATTCAGCTGGTATTTGCCCTGATAATAATCGCGGTACTTCTCCAGTGACGCGTACTGACGCTGTCCAGGTGAGTGATCCATCAACGACACCAGCGACAGTTCCGGCGTGCTGACCAGCGCCTCAAACAGCGACAGCGTGGTGTGATAAGGCAATTCACAGCGCAGATGCAACTGATGATCAACGCGGTTAAGTCCTTTGCGGTTGCTGTCGCGGATAGCCTCGATCATTTTGTTGAGGTTATCGAGGCGATGCCCGCCGTCACGCACATCACCGACGCCTATCGCATCCAGTACCGTGGTGATGCCGCTGGCAACCATCAGCGCATCATGGCTGCTCATCGCCGAGTGGGCTGGCCAGTCCACTTTCGGGCGCGGAGTAAAGAATTTATCGAGGTTGTCGGTATGCAACTCCACCAGCCCCGGCAGTAAGTACGCCTGCTCACCGTCCAGCGCACCGGGTTGCTGACTGTTGCTATCGCTAAAGCTGGCGATACGGCCATCGCGCATCTCCAGCGATCCAGACACCACTTCATCTTCCAGCACCAGTCGGACGTTATTGACGATCATGCTTCTGCTCCTGTTTGTACCGGCTGCATGACGTGCAGGCGATCGGCCACGCGTGCGCGCACCGCTTCGTCATGAAAAATACCCACGATGGCCGCGCCACGCGCGCGCGCCTGTTCAATCAGTTCCACCACCGCCGCACTGTTGGCGCTGTCCAGCGAGGCAGTCGGCTCATCCAGCAGCAGCACCGGATAGTCAGCGATAAAGCCACGCGCGATGTTGACGCGTTGCTGCTCCCCGCCGGAAAAGGTGGACGGTGCCAGCGACCACAAGCGTTGTGGCACGTTAAGACGCGTCAGCAGCTCTTTGGCGCGCTTTTCGCAAAACGCACGTTCCACGCCACGCTCCAGCAGCGGCTGCATGACGATTTCCAGCGTCGGCACCCGTGGGATCACCCGCAAAAACTGGCTGACCCAGCCGACGGTATCGCGACGGATGGCAAGGATCTGGCGCGCCGGAGCCTGCGCCATATCGATCCACTCCCCCGCATGTTGCAGCCAGATATGGCCGCTGTTGGCCTGATAGTTGCCGTACAGCGCACGCAGCAGCGTGGATTTTCCGCTGCCGGAACGGCCATGCAGCACCACACACTCCCCGGCGCTGACCTCAAGATTGGCATCATGCAGCACCGGTAGCGCCACACCGCTCTGGTTGTGCAGCACAAAGGTCTTACACAGCTTCTCCACGCGCAGTTGCGTATTCATGGTTGACTCCGCCATTAGTTAAGCACCGAAGAGACCAGCAGTTGGGTATAAGGATGATGCGGATCGTCCAGCACCCGATCGGTGAGGCCGCTCTCCACTACCCTGCCCTGTTTCATCACCAGCAGACGATGCGCCAGTAGCCGTGCCACGCCGAGATCGTGGGTGACGATCACCACCGCCAGATTGAGTTCACGCACCAGGGTGCGCAGCAGATCGAGCAGGCGCGCCTGCACCGACACATCCAACCCGCCAGTGGGTTCATCCATGAACACCAGCGACGGCTGCGTGACCAGGTTGCGAGCAATCTGCAAACGCTGCTGCATTCCGCCGGAAAAGGTGGTCGGCAGGTCGTCAATACGCCCGGCCGGGATCTCCACATCCTGTAACCAACGCATCGCTTCGGCGCGAATGTTGCCGTAATGACGTTGCCCCACCGCCATCAGTCGCTCGCCAATATTGCCCCCCGCCGTCACCTGCGGGCGCAGACCATCCAGCGGATGCTGATGCACCACACCCCATTCGGTACGCAATAATCGACGCCGCTCGCTTTCGCTTAACTGATAAAGATCGCGATCGCGATAGAGAATGTTGCCCTGCTGCGGTGCCAGACGGGCTGACAGGCTACGCAGCAGCGTGGTTTTACCGGAACCGGATTCGCCCACAATCCCCAGCACCTCGCCGGGATAGAGGGCAAAACTCACTTCTTCAAACCCTTTGCCGGGTGCGTAGAGGTGGGTAAGGTCATTGACCGCAAGCAGCGGCTGTTCACTGTGCATGCTGTTGTTCCTGCTGCTGGTGGCAAAAATCGGTATCGGAGCAGACAAACATGCGCGTACCGGCATCATCCATTACCACTTCATCGAGATAGCTGTGGCGTGAACCGCACAGTGCACAGGGTTGGTCCCATTGCTGCACGCTGAACGGGTGATCGTCGAAGTCGAGGCTTTCCACTTTGGTATACGGCGGCAGCGCATAGATGCGTTTCTCACGCCCGGCACCAAACAGTTGCAGTGCCGGCATCATATGCATTTTCGGGTTGTCGAATTTGGGGATCGGTGACGGGTCCATCACATAGCGATCGTTGACCTTCACCGGGTAGGCGTAGGTGGTGGCGATATGCCCGTAGCGGGCGATATCCTCATACAGTTTCACCTGCATGATGCCGTACTCCTCCAGCGCGTGCATGGTACGGGTTTCGGTTTCACGCGGTTCGATAAAGCGCAACGGTTCCGGGATCGGCACCTGGAAAATCAGGATTTGATCTTCCTCTAACGGCGTTTCCGGGATGCGGTGACGCGTCTGGATCAGGGTGGCATCATGGGTGCGCTCGGTGGTGGCTGCACCGCTGACGCGCTGGAAGAAGCGACGGATCGACACCGCGTTGGTGGTATCGTCGGCCCCCTGGTCAATCACCTTCAGTACATCCTGATCGCCGATAATGCTGGCGGTGATCTGGATACCACCGGTGCCCCAGCCATAGGGCATCGGCATTTCACGTCCGGCAAACGGCACCTGATAACCCGGGATCGCCACCGCCTTCAGGATGGCGCGGCGGATGGTGCGTTTGGTCTGCTCATCCAGATAACCGTTGTTATAGCCGCTCAGTTCACTCATCTTTCTGCTCCTGATGCTGTTGGCGCAGCCGCTTGAGCAACTCCAGCTCCGCCTGGAAATCGACGTAGTGCGGCAACTTCAGATGCGAAACAAAACCTGCGGCTTCCACGTTGTCGGCATGCGCCAGCACAAACTCTTCGTCCTGTGCCGGGCTGGTGATACGTTCCTGGTATTCATCGCTTTGCAGCGCACGATCGACCAGCGCCATCGCCATCGCCTTGCGCTCGGCACGGCCAAACACCAGACCGTAGCCGCGGGTGAAATGCGGTGCGCTGTCGCCCTGGGTGGTAAAGCCGTTGACCATCTCACACTCGGTCAGCAGGATTTCACCGATCTCAATCTCGAAACCGAGTTCTTCCGGGCAGATGGACACGCTGAGATAACCGGTGCGGATCTCGCCGGCAAACGGATGGTTGCGGCCATAGCCCCGTTGGGTCGAATAGCCGAGCGCCAGCAGGAAGCCTTCGTCACCGCGAACCAACTGTTGCAGACGCGCCGCACGCGAAGCCGGAAACGTCGGTGGCTCACGGGTGATATCGCACGGCTCACTGCCATCGTCCTCTTCGCGGGCCGCCAGCCCTTCTGCCGTCATCATGCTGAACATATGCGGGCAGTGCTGGGCCAGCGCCTGGTCGTCACGCGGTGCCGCTGGCGTTACGCCGTTCGCCAGCAGGGTAAAATCCAGCAGACGGTGGCTGTAGTCATAGGTGGGGCCAAGCACCTGGCCACCCGGCAGATCTTTGTACACCGCCGAGATGCGCCGTTCGATGCGCATCGCGTCAGTATTCAGCGCCAGACTGTCGGCAAGGCGTGGCAGCGTGGTGCGGTAAGCGCGCAGCAGAAAAATCGCTTCCACCAAGTCGCCGCTGGCCTGTTTGATCGCCAGCGCCGCCAGTGGGGGATCGTAGATTCCGCCCTCGGTCATCACGCGGTCCACCGCCAGACCAAGTTGTGCGGCCAGTTGGTCACAATGCAGCTCCGCCAGTGAGCGATCGCCGCGACGCAGATCGGCCTGAAGCTGATGGGCGCTGGCTATCGCCTTTTCGCCCCCTTTCACTGCGACGTACATCAGCACACCTCCACGTCGGTGGTACGCGGCAGTGCCATCATCGCTTCGCCACAGGTGAAGATCAGATCGACACCCTGCGGGAACGGATGTGGACGTTCGCGCAGGTAATGCAGAATCGCCTCCGGCAATTGCGGTGCAATGGCGCGGGTTTCGCGCAGGCCGGGGCCGGAGAGTCGCAGGGTCAGGCCGCCGTTCAGTGCCGGGACTTCCACAATCAAGGTGGTGCTTTTTTCCGGTGACAGGTTATCACCGGCCGCAAAGTACGCCGGATCGGGGTTGGCGCTGGCATGGGTCAGAGCAAACGGCGCATCGCGCTCGCTGACAATCGGCACACCGGTATGAAAACGCAGATTGTTGCGCAGCAGTTCGTTATCCAGCGTGCCATCCAGCCACAATGCGCTTTCCTGGTCGACCAGCGTCAGCAGCACCGCGGTGGCCGCCGGGGAGAGATCGCCCCAGCCCTGTGCCAGTGGCAACGCCACCATCACGCCCGGCTCGCTCATCGCTTTCAAAATTCGACGGAAGGCACGCTGCGCGTCAGCCACCGGATGGTTAAAACTTGCCAGTAATGTCATCAGTTATCTCCGCGAACCAGCGTAAAGAAATCCACTTTGGAGCTGGCGATTTCGCGTGCGCGCAGCTGGCGCTGCTCCTCACGCAGGGCCGCCAGCGGGGCAATCACTTTTTCTGCAATCAGCGCCTGGGTTTCCGGCTGCTGTAATAAGGCATCAATTAACGCGCAGCGCTCGGCATGCGCTTTGTCGCGTCCCAGCACATAGCTGAATCCCAGGGTGCCGTCGTGCAGCTTAACCACCGCGCGTGTCACCGTGGCATCACCCATTACGAAGCGTTTGCCGCTGCCGCCCATGCGTGCCTGCAAACGCGTCAGGCCAGTTTCCGCCGGGCGCACGCATTCAAAACGCGGGGCGAGGCGCAGCGGCTGCCAGTGGGCTTCCAGTACGCTGGCATCGCTGTGAGCCAGCACGGAGAGCCAGTTCTGGCGGGCTGTTGGTTGTTTCATTAGTGCTCCAGAGTCAGTTCAATCATGTCGCCGCGCGTCAGGCTGACGGAGTATTCCGCCACCTGCCCGTCGCTGTTTTTGTTCAGGGTGCGCACGCATAACACCGGCGACTGCAAGGCAATCTCCAGTTGCTGACACTCCTTCGCCTGCGCCCGGCGGGTGCTGATGCGGGTTTGTGCACGGGTCAGTTGCAACCCGAGATGCTGTTGCAGATAGTCATGCAGCGATCCGCTGTGGAACTGCTGTAACGCAGGCCACCAGCGCAGTTCGGACAGAAAGTGGTTAATGACGCAGACCGGCACGCCATTGACGCGGCGCAGGGTACGCAGATGAATGACGTCATCGCCTTCATTGACGCCCAGTGCGGTCGCCACATCGTGGCTGGCCGGACGCAGCACCGCCAGCAGACGCTCGCTGGTGGGATGGCTGCCCTGCTCCAGCAGGTTCTGGCTGAAGCGCGCCTGGGCGTGTAACGGGTAGTCGTAAGGCCGCATCAGCACCAGGATGCCGACGCCATGCCGCCGTTGCAGCAGCCCTTTGTTTACCAGTTCGTCTACCGCACGGCGCAGGGTGTGGCGGTTAACGGCATAATGTGCGGCCAGCTGTTGTTCAGAAGGCAGGTAATCGCCACAGCGATATTGTTGCTGCAACGCCTGCTCCAGTTGGGCGGCGACTGCCTGATATACAGTGGTCGGATGTCTGGATATCTCCATCACCATCAATACCTCGCTCGCGAGTGTTGAGGAAACGCAGCAGAGGCGCTGCGGGATGGCGACTACCTTGACCCAGACAAATGACAATGCCGTGACGGCTCAGTGACGTGCTGATGAATTTGCTTTTGGACAGCAGGAAATGACTACAATGGCGGGGATTTTAATAAAAAAATTTTAACTGTTTCCTTTGTGACGACGCTCAACTATTTTTTTGCCTTTTTCACAACATTAACACTTCCCTTGCGCAATGCAGCTTTTCAGACTTCTGCTAAGTTAAATCATGATCCCTCCTTGTTACGCGACTTTAAAAATGATTAATACAATCAAACTGTCCGATGGTTTTCGGCGCAATTTTGTGCGTGAAGTGATTTTGCCGTTAGCGGCGATTCTGTTGCTGACCTTTGCCGGTGCGGGAGCGGGCCTGTTCTGGGGCACCCGGCTGACCAATAACGAAGCGCAAGAACAGCAGCAACGCATGATTGAGGCCTCATTCGAACAAAGCCTGGCGGAACATCTACGCCAGCTACGTAGCCTGACACGCTGGGCCCCCTTAGCCAGTCAGCTGGATTTATCCCAACCCGACCAAAGCTGGCTGGATGAAAATGTCGGCAGTTGGTTATATGAAATGTTCGACCACGAACTGGTGTTGGTGCTGGGCCGCGATAACCAACTGATTGAGGTATGGCGTAACGGCCAACGGGTGCCAGACCGCCATGTTGAACCGCAGGTGCAGGCGATGCTGGACACGACGCTGGTACAAGCCAGCACCACGGATCGCGCCGATTTTGTCCGTATTGGTGATCGTGCCGCTTCGCTGGCGGTGGGGGAAATCAGCGGCGATACCCGCCAGCCGGGGCGCTATCGCTTGATCAGCGTAAAATATCTCGATGACCACTATCTGCACGGACTGGCGAATCGCAGCCAGCTTCGGCAATTACATTTCAGCGGTGACACATCGCTGCCCAATGACAAGGCGCATTATCTCCTGAGCTCGCAACAAGGCGATCCGGTGGGATATATCAGTTGGGAACCTGACCGCCCTGGCGCACAGATGTTGCGCACCATCGGCCCCTCGACCCTGCTATCGGTGGTGATGATCACCCTGGTGTGCCTGTTTATGGTGCGGCGAATCTGGACGTCATCGCTCAGTCTGTCGCAGTCGCTGTTGAAGTTAGGTGCCAGCGAAGCCCAGGCGCAGCACCTGGCGTTTCACGATGTACTGACCGGCCTACCCAACCGTTCGATGGTGGAGGATCGTCTTTCCCAGGCGTTGGCGTTTGCGGCACGCTATGACCATCGTGTGGCATTGTTGCTGATTGATCTGGATCGCTTCAAAACCATCAATGATACCTATGGTCACCACGCAGGGGACGATCTGATTATTCAGGTGGGCCATCGCCTGACCAGTATCGTGCGCGCCAGCGATACCGTGGGCCGCATTGGCGGCGACGAATTTATTATCGTGATGCCGGACGTCGAGAATATTGGTCAGGTGCAGTCGCTGGCAAAACGCATTATCAGCGCGCTCAGCGAGCCTTATCAGCTATTTGGCAGCGAGGCGTGGATTGGTGCCAGCATCGGTCTGGCGTTGGCCCCCAAAGATGGACTGGACCGCCAGGAGTTGATGCGCAAAGCCGATATTGCCCTGTATGAAGCGAAAAATAGTGGGCGCGGTCAGTTTCGCCAGTTTGAACGCGTGATGGATGAGTCGCTGCGTACCCGCCAGCAAATTGCCGCCGACCTGCGTCAGGCGCTGCTGCATTTTGATGGGCTGGCGGTGTGGTATCAGCCGTTGATGGAGATCAGCGGTCAGCGCGTTGATGGTGTCGAAGCGTTGTTGCGCTGGCAACACCCAGAACGCGGCGAAGTGCCGCCAGGCGAGTTTATCGCCATTGCCGAAGAAACCGGGCTGATTATCCCGTTGGGGGAATGGGTGTTGCGCGAGGCCTGCAAAACCTCGTTGCGCCTGCCGCAGTTGATTGTGGCGGTAAATGTGTCGCCGGTTCAGTTTCGCGCCAGCGGTTTTGTCGAGCGCATGATTGAAATTGTGCAATCTGAAGGTGCCGATCCACAACGCCTCGAGCTGGAAATTACCGAAGGGGTGCTGATTGAGGATGAACATGAAGCGCGCAATAACATCATCGCCCTGCGCAATGCCGGTTTCCGCATTGCGCTGGATGATTTCGGCACCGGCTATTCCAGCCTCAATTATCTGAGTACCTTCCCGGTCGACAAAATTAAAATCGATCGTTCATTCACCCAATCGTTAGGGGTGGCGCAGAATTCAGCAGCGATTATTGAATCGGTGGTACGGCTCGGGCATGCCATGGGACTGATGGTGACCGCCGAAGGGGTGGAAACGGAAGGCCAGATGAGCGCCCTCGCCGACGCTGGCTGCAATCAGTTGCAGGGATATTTGTTCAGCCAGGCGGTGCCGTTTGAGGAGCTGGAAAGGATGGTTTAAGACCAACAAAACTTTGCGCGATGAATCATAAAACTTTGCGCGATAAATCGCGCCGCTACGGTGGAGCACGCGATTTATCGCGCAACTGTTCCTCAAATTTTCTGGAATCTGTTACGCAATATTCCGGTATAAAAATGTCTTATCGCTTTATTTCTGACAGCATGCTCCTGCAACAAGGAGATTAATATGCCGCGCAGAAAAAACCTGAGATTGCCGCATTATGACTACACAACGTCGGGTGCCTATTTTATTACGCTGGTAACCCGTTTACGCGCACCGCTCTTTGGTTATATCGATCAAAATAAGGTGATATGCAACAATGTTGGAAAAATTGCCGTCCAGGAATGGCTTTTTTTACCCTCTCGTGTCGCTGGATTAACGTTGGATAGCTTTATTCTGATGCCAAATCATCTACATGGTGTTTTATGGCTGGGGGAAAACATCACCTTTTCGCTGCCTCGCATTATTGGGTTATACAAAGCGGGTGTATCCCGGCGTTGTGAGCAGAAAATCTGGCAATTTAATTTCTTCGAGCGGGTAATTCGTGATGAGCAGGAATTATATAATGTGCGGCAATATATTGAGCAGAATCCGATGAGTTGGGAGCTGGACCGTTACTATCAAAATATTGTGCGATAAATCACAAAACATTGCGCGATAAATCGCGCCGCTACAGAAATATGCTGGATCTGTAGCGGCGCGATTTATCGCGCATTTTTACCTCACCGCGATTTATCGCGCGTTATTTCCTTATTGCGGAAAATCCGTATCAATCGACGTCTGTTTCCACGCTTCAATCTGCGCCAGCCGCTCTTTTAATTTATTGGTCACTGCGTCATAACCCCAGGCCCCCATGACCAGATGGCGCGGAGGATTAGCATTTTCAGTGATGGCAATCATCGCGCTGGCGGCGCGAGCCGGGTCACCCGCCTGGGTGCCGCTGTATGCAGAGGTGGCTTTCATTCGTGCGGCTGCGGTTTCGGCGTATTCCGGCAGCTTACTTGGCGTTTGATGCAGCGAACGCCCTGCCCAGTCGGTACGGAACGGTCCGGGTTCCACGCAGGTGACGTGGATGCCGAGGGGAGCGGTTTCCAGTGCTAACGAATCGGACCAGCCTTCCACCGCATGTTTACTGGCGGAGTAATAACCCGAGCTGGCAAAACCGATAAATCCGGCCACCGAGGTGATGTTGATAATATGGCCGCTGCGCGCTTTGCGCATCGCTGGCAGCACAGCGCGTGTCAGGGCGAACAGGCCGAATACGTTAGCATCAAACTGGGCGCGGATTTCCTGCTCCTCACCCTCTTCCACCGAACTTTGGTAACCATAACCGGCATTATTCACCAGCACATCGATGCTGCCGAAGGTTGCCAGCGCTTTGTCTACCGCCGCATCAATGCTTGCCTGCTGCGTCACATCCAGCGCGACCGCCAGCGCGTTGCTGTGGCCCTCGACCAAATCCTGCACTTTAGCCGGGTCGCGCGCGGTCACCACGGTGTTGAATCCACGCGCAATCGCCTGCTGCGCCAGTTCCCGACCAAAGCCTGTGGAGCAGCCGGAGATAAACCATACCGGAAGTTTTGCTGTTGCCATGCTGAGACTCTCCTGAAATGATCCAGGCCCGATGGCAATGCCAGCGGGCAAAGAGACTAAGTCTGGCAGGAAACCCGTAACGGTTTTAGCGCGATGTGCCTCATTAAACGTTCATTGCCGGATAGCGCTGGCGCAAATCCGCAAAGATGGCGTTCATCTGCGCTGCCGTGTCCGTGTCACCTCCGGCCGCCACCGCCCTGAACACCTGCTGTTTGAGAAAATGACGCCAGCCAACGGGCGCTGCCGCCAAAAACGTGGTCAGCAGTTGATAACGTTCCGGCGTCCACCGCGCTTCAAAGGCGTTACGCGCTGCACCATGATCAAAGTGTTCGCTGGCCTGCTGGCGCATTTCACTGCGTAGCCGTGCGGTGGCTGCCTGATCAATCTGGTCATTGACGATCACCACGCCATAGTCTGAACGGGCGGCCTCGTGACTGACAAAGCCACAGCGTACATCGCTCAGCACCGCCTGTTCATCACGTTGCACCGGCAGGCCATAGCCGCCAGCCCCCGGCCCACGCACTTCAACAATGTCGCCCGGTTGGCACCGAATCACATCGGTATTGCCATGCTCGATCACCTCGCCGTCGCGCAGGGTGCGGAAATGAGACAGACCGCCAGGCTGCCCGCCCAACACCCCCGCCGAGGCAAACACCGAACGGTTACGGTTACGCGCGGTGACCAGCGTATCCGGTGCGAAAATCTCGAACACCATCTCGGTCGCCAGCCCGCCGCGATAACGCCCGGCACCGGCGCTGTCTGCCGTCAGACCGTAGCGGTGGAAGTGGATTGGCACCTCGGCTTCGTTGATCTCAATCGGCGTATTTTTCAGAAAGGCGGATAAACCGCCGGAACCGTCCGGGCCATCATGCCGCGGCGTGCCGCCCGCGCCACCACCGACCGGCCCGAGTGACGCCACGACGCTCCGATTGGCAGCATCGCTGGTGCGGATATTCATGATCGAGTTACCGCCCGGCGAGTTGGCAGGCAGGCGATCCGGGATGGCCTGCGAGAACACGCCAATAGTGGCGATTTGCGACAGCGCACAGGTCAGCGATCGCATACCGACCGCCGCGGGCGCTTCACAGTTCATCACCGTGCCCGGCGGCAGAATGGCGCGCGTCGGACGCAGCGTTCCGGCATTCAGCAGCAGGTTACGGTCCAGTGTCGAGAGCACATAAGTGACGCCGACCAACGCCAGCGGGTGACGCTCACGTCCCCCGGTAGGCATATTTAACGAAGAGGCCAACTGCGGATCGCTACCGGTGTAATCCAGCTCCAGCGTCTCTCCCTGCACGCGCAGGGTGATCGCCACGCGGCACGGATAGCCCCCGTCACCATCTTCATCGGCAAAGTCAGCATAGAAATATTCGCCGTCAGGAATGGTAGCGATAATGCTGCGCGCCTGGCGTTCGGCGTAATCGAGAATCCCTTCGATGCCCTGAAGAAAATCTTCAACGCCAAAACGGGCAATGATCTCATGGATTTTGCGTTCACCCACGTTGACCGAAGCGAGTTGCGCTTTGAAATCACCCCAGTTTTGGTCCGGCACGCGCACGTTAAGGCGCATAATGCGCGCCACTTCTTCATTCAGTTCGCCATTGCGCACGATTTTCAGCGGCGGAATGCGGATGCCTTCCTGCACAATATCCGTCAGGGAACGCGACAGCGACGCGGGCACCGCCCCACCGACATCGGTGTTATGGATATGCCCGACGACAAAGCAGACGATTTCCCCCTGATGAAACACCGGCTTCCAGATATGGATATCCGGTGAGTGGGTCGCCACGTTACCGGCATACGAATCGTTGGTGATGCAGATATCCCCCTCGTCGTAGTGGTCGATCAACGCCAGCACCGGGCCGTAGTCAATGCCGCTGTACCAGGGCGCACCGAAACTGCGCGGCGAGGCAAACGCCATGCCATCGCGGCTAACGATCTGACAGGAGAAATCTTCCGTCTCTTTCACGAAGGTGGAGTGCGCGGTGCGCATCAGGGTAAACGCCATCGCATCGGCCGCTGCGGCGCAGTAGTTAGCGAGGATTTGCAGGTTACGTCCGTCAATCGCCATCTTAGTTGCTCTCCAGCGGGGTAATCAGTAAGTTGCCAAATTCATCCACCCGCACCGTCATCTGCGGCGGCACGCAGGTGGTGCAGTCGTCCTGGGCGATAATTACCGGGCCAGAAAGCTGATGTCCCGCGCCCAGGCTGGCACGCAGCACCACATCGACCTGATGCGGTGCACCATCGATCCAGGCGCTAACCTGCTTCGCCACCGCAACCGGCCCCTGCGCCGCTGCCAGACGATTGAGCGTGGGTTTCGGCGTCGGTGAGGCAATCACCAGCCGCAGGTTGATGACCTGCACCGGGGCATTGGCATCACAGTGACCAAACAACTGCTGATGCTGGCGATCAAAGGCCTCATGCAGCGCATTAACGTTGGCCTGCGCCAGCCAGGATTCCTCCAGCGCCACTTCAATTTCGAACGACTGGCCGCGATAACGCATATCCGCGCTGTAGTGCAGGGTAAACGGCATACCCTCGCCGTGCTGCTCAGTGAGCCAACCGCGTGCGCGCTGGCTCAGCGCCTCGGCCTCAGTGGCCAGTTTATCTGCCAGCGTGCTGTCCAGTTCGCTATACAGCGTGCGGATAAAGTCATTACGGATATCCGCCACCAGCCCACCCAGCGCCGACAACACGCCAGGCGTCGGCGGCACTATCACCCCTTTCATATTCAATTCGCGTGCAAGGAAGCAGCCCATCATCGGGCCAGCTCCGCCAAACGCGAGGAACCAGAATTCTCGCGGATCAAGACCAAAACGCGACAGCAAACCGCTGGTATCGCTGTACATGCTGGAGATCGCCAGTTCGATGGCGGTTTCCGCCGTCTCCTCCACGGAAATATCGAGCTTATCTGCCAGCGGTTGCCAGGCTGCACGCGCCGCCGCGACATCGACTTTCACCGCGTTATAGCCCAAATCACCGTGGCCGATCATGCCGCAGGCGGCAAAGGCATCGGTGGCGGTCGGTTGCGTACCGCCCCGCTGGAAACACACCGGTCCCGGCAGTGAACCGGCGCTGTCCGGTCCCATTTGCAGCACGCCCTGATTATCGATCCACGCCAGCGAACCGCCGCCCTGTCCCACGGACGTCACCGCCACGGACGGGATGTAGATGGGAAAATCACCGATAATTTCGCCGTTACCCTGCGCCACCTGGCCATCGATAATCACCGCCACATCCGCGCTGGTGCCGCCGATATCCAGACTGAGAATTTTGTCAAAACCGCAGGCGCTGGCGAGGAAGCTGGCACCGATCACCCCGGAAGCCGTGCCGGACAGCACCATCTGCACGCATTCGCTTTTCGCCTGCTCCACCCCCATCACCCCACCGTTGGATTTGGTGATGCGCGGTGGCGGCAGCACCCCCATCGTCTTCAGCGCACGTTCAAAGGATTCGAGGTAGTTGATCACCATCGGCTGCACATAGGCATTGATAGTGGCGGTGATGGTGCGTTCATACTCGCGGATAATTGGCCAGATATCGGCTGAGCAGGAGGTCAGCAGTTCCGGTGCCTGTTCATTGATAATGGCTTTGACGGCGGCTTCATTGTGGCGATTGCGATAGCTGTGCAGTAACGCCACCACAATCCCCTGGCAACCCGCCGCTTTTGCGCCAGCAATGGCCTCCAGCACGCTCTGGCGATCCACCGCCTGCACCACCTCGCCGTGGCGATCGGTACGTTCTTTGATGGCAAATACCCGGTCACGGGAAATCAGTGGGGCGGGTCGTCGCGAGAACAGATCATGAATGTGCGGAATCTTCAGGCGTGCCAGTTCCAGCACATCGCAAAAACCTGCTGTGGCAAACAGCGCCAGTTTGACCCCGCGCCGCTGGATCACCGCGTTGATGCCCACCGTGGTGCCATGCGTGAAGTATTCGATATGCTGCGGCGCGATACCGTCACGCTGCTCCAGTTGCGCCAACCCGGTAAGAATCTCGCTGCCGGGCTGATCTGGCCTTGAGAGAACTTTTAAAGTGTGGATCTGATTGGTTTGCTCATTCAGCACGGCAAAATCAGTAAAGGAACCGCCAATATCTACGCCAACACGGTACATGGTTTTTATCCGTTATCAGGAGAGAGGAAATTCCATCAGCTTGTGCGGGTCCTGCACTACGCGCCAGCCAAGGCGCTGATACAGCTGATGGGCATCATTGGTTGAGAGCATCCAGCGGTGCACGGTTTGCAATTCCGGGTGCTCCCGCACGCAGGTTGCCAGCCAACTGCCCAGGCCGTGACCACGCCAGTTTTCATCGATGATCACATCACACAGCCAGCCAAAACGGGTGTAGTCGGTGATCAACCGGGCGAAACCGATTTGCTGGTTCTGCTGATACAAACCAAAGGGCAGCGATCCGTTGATTGCGCGCTCGGTTTTCGCGCGCGGCTGACCTTTGGCCCAGTAAGAACGCTCGGCCAGTTGATAATGAATCCAGTCAACATCCAGGCGCTGACGTTCGGTGGAGATGATGAAGTCATCGCGCTGCCACAGGTGATCGGCAAGGTTCAAGGCGGTCATGGCAACTCCTTGTAAAGGGATAAATTGAGTGTAAGGGCGTACGGGCAAGCATAGCGGCTGAAGCGAGAGCCGGAACAGCTAAGATAAAGGGAATTTTGTGCGGTGGGGAAATTTTATGCTGTGGGGGGCAGCGGGCAGGCATCGAGAGGGTTCCGCCCGCCAGGCATTAGGTAGTTTCAGCTGCAACGTGCAGGCGGACGGCACGCGCGGATGCCGCCCACCCCCACCGCCTGCGAGCCCAGTGTTCTCTTAATTGCGCGATAAATCGCGCCGCTACAAATGGCCGCACGTTACCCGTAGCGGCGCGATTTATCGCGCAGACAGCAATAATTAAATCACCAAAAAACACAAGTCATGCAGCGGCGGGTGGGGCGCCATCCGGACTCGCTGAGCGAGTGAACGCAGCCAGGATGCGAAAGGCGGCGTTGAGTGGTAGCGGCGCGATTTATCGCGCAAAAAAGAGGCTGGCGCGAGGCCCGGGATTGCAAAGGGTGCGGCCAGGCACCCTTTGCTCGGTCGCCGCACCGGCGAGCTGAAACTACATCAGCCTGTGGCGAACGAAACCAGCACGGTGAACGAAATCACACCCCAAACTCCACCGAATTCTGCTTCGCAATCAGCGACCTCAACGGCACGCTGCTTTTCATAATCGGTGATTTAATCACGATATAACTGAAGTACTTATCGATGCCGATTTGCGCATCCAGCATCTTCTCAATCACTTCCTGGTAATGTTCAATGCTGCGGGTAATAAACCGCAGCAAGTAGTCATAACCGCCGGTAATCAGGTGGCACTCCATCAACTCGTCCACATCACGCACGGCGTTCTCAAACTTCATAAAATCTTCGCGGCGATGACCAGACAGCGTGACTTCGGTAAATACCGTCACCGAGTCGGTAATTTTGGTGAGGTTGATGTGTGCTTCATAACCGGTGATAAAACCAGCCTGCTCCAGACGTTTCACCCGTTGCAGGCAAGGGCTGGGTGAAAGTCCAACGGCGTCGGCCAGATTGACGTTGCTGATACGGCCATCTTTTTGTAGTTGCACCAGGATATTAATATCGATGCGGTCGAGTTTCATTAAGCCGTTCATAGCACCCCTCATTGTTGACCAACCGTGCAGGTTATCCCGATGGTATATCACGCTTTAATGTGGCTGCGCCAGCACTGACGCACGCCACGTTCTTCGGGGAACCTGTTAATAATTCCAGCAATATCAATGAGGAAGCCGGATTTATCCGAGTCGGCCACTGGCGCGGGCCAGCGCGATATCAAAGATATGCAACGCTTCTTCCAGCTGAGAATCGGTGGTGACCAGCGGAGCCAGGAAGCGGATGGTGCTGCGGTGCAGACCACATTTAATCAACAGCAATCCTTCCTGACAGGCGCAATCCAGAATCTTTTGCGTCATCGCCGCATCAGGACGTTTGGTCTCAAAATCGATGATTTCCACCGCCTGCATAAAGCCCACGCCACGGACATCACCAATACAGGCGTATTTTTCCGCCAGCTGATGCAGGTGCGCATTGAGTTTCTCGCCCAGTTGATTACTGCGCGCCAGCAGGTTGTCGTGTTCCATCAGATCGAGCACCGCTAACGCCGCCGCACAGCCCAGCGCATTACCGCCATAGGTGCCGCCCAGCCCACCAGGTAATGGCGCATCCATGATCGCCGCTTTCCCTACCACACCGGAAATCGGCAAGCCGCCGCCGAGGCTTTTCGCCACGGTGATCAGATCCGGGGTAATCTCCGAATGCTGGAAAGCGAACATTTTGCCGGTACGTCCAAAACCGGTCTGCACTTCATCACAAATCAGCAGAATGCCGTGTTTTTCCGTAACGCGGCGCAGCGCCTGCATAAAGTTGGCCCCCGCTGGCAGGAAGCCGCCATCGCCCTGAACCGGTTCGATGATAATCGCCGCCACACGTTCCGGCGCAATCTGCACCGCAAACAGTTGGTCCAGCGCTTGCAGACAATCGTCATCACTTACGCCGTAAAACGCGTTCGGGAACGGCAGGCGATACACCTCGCCAGGGAAAGGACCGAAATTCTGTTTGTAGGGCTGGCTCATGCCCGTCAGGGTACAACCCAGTAAGGTACGGCCATGAAACGCGCCATCAAAAGCGATGATGCCGGATCGCTGAGTATGCGCACGGGCGATCTTCACCGCATTTTCTACCGCTTCTGCACCGCTGGTGAAAAACACGCTCTTAAACGGCTGGCCATTGCCCACCAGTTGATTCAGACGCTGCGCCAGTTCGATATACCCCGGATACGCCACCACCTGGAAGCAGGCGTGCGAAACCAGACCAAGCTGTTTGGTAACCGCATTTACCACCGCCGGATGGTTATGGCCAACGTTCAGTACGCCGATACCACCCACGAAATCGAGGTAACGATTCCCCTCAACGTCCCATACTTCGCTACCTTTAGCCCGCTCGATCACCAGCGGATGTGCGGTGACCACGCCACGCGGCACATGCTGCTCACGCGCATCCAGTAACAGGCTGTTATCGGAATATGTTTGCTGTTCCGCCATGACATTCTGCATTTTTAACCCTCATCCACGTAACGTTCTGTTGGCTCAAGTATCGCAACCCGTTGGTTTCTCACGCTGCCGTAATTGCCGGGGCAGCGGCATTTCCTGTCAAAATCGTCTGCCATTCAGCAGGGAAATTCTGTACGCAGCGCGTGGCGGGCAATGGCGGTCAACGCCTGAATACCCTGCGGAATCAGTGCATCATTAAAGTCGTAGGCTGAATGGTGCAGCGGCTGGCTCGGCGCGGAACCAATCCACAAATACGCACCCGGTTTTGCCTGCAACATAAAGGCGAAATCTTCCGAGGTGAGCGCCGGTTGTCTGGCTTCACTCGCCGTCATTCCGGCCTGCTGTACCGCAGTCAGTGCCAGCTGCGCTTCAGGCGCGCTGTTCACGGTGGCCGGGTAATAACGCAGGTAGTTGACCTCGGCATGCAAACCGTGCGCGGCGCTGACGTGCTGCGCCATTGCGCGCAACCGGCTTTCGATAATGTCCTGCGCCGCCGGGCTGAAGGTACGGACGGTGCCGGTGATGCTGGCTTCCGCCGGGATCATGTTGTGCGAGAAACCGCCCTGCATCCGCGTCACGCTGAGTAGCGCCGGTTCACAGGGATCCAGTGCACGCGCCACCAGAGTGTTGAGCGCCACCACCAGCTCGCTGGTCGCCAACAGGGTGTCGTGCGTCAGGTGCGGCTGCGCAGCATGGCCGCCGCCCCCTTGCACGGTGATATCAAAACGATCCGCCGCCGCCATAATCGGCCCCGGACGGGTTTGCACCTCACCCAGCGGCAGTTCCGGCCAGTTGTGCAGCGCATAGACCGCATCACAGGGAAAACGGCTGAACAGACCGTCATCGATCATCGCTTTCGCCCCTGCCAGCCCCTCTTCCGCCGGCTGGAAGATAAACACCAGCGTGCCGTCGAAATCGCCCTGTTGCGCCAGTTGCATGGCGGCACCCAGAAGCATCACCGTATGTCCATCGTGACCACAGGCATGGCAGATACCATCATGGGTGCTTTTCCACGGCTGGCTGCCGTTGTCCTGCATGGGTAGCGCATCCATATCGGCACGCAGGCCAATCACCCGCGATCCCGTGCCACGTTTCAGCACCCCTACCACGCCGGTGCCGCCAAGACCGCGATGCACCTCAATGCCCTGCTCCGTGAGAACCCGCGCCACGATGTCGCTGGTGCGGGTTTCTTTGTATCCCAGCTCGGGATGGGCGTGCAGATCCCGTCGCAGTGCGACTAATTGTTCCAGTTGCATCTCAGTATCCCCGGTTGCGATCGATCACGCCGACCATCGGTTCGCCGCGTTGATAGCGACGCAGATTTTCCACCAGTGCCGCCACAGCGCTGTCGGTTTGCGTCTGGCTGGCGATATGCGGTGTCAGCCAGATGGCCGGGTGGTGCCAGAACGGATGCCCGGCTGGCAGCGGTTCGGGATCGGTTACGTCAATCACCGCCGCGCTGAGCTGGCCACTCGCCAGCGCCGCCAGCAGATGATCGTCGTTAAGTTGCGGCCCGCGCCCAACCTGCACCAATGCGGCTCCTGATGGCAGTTGCGCGAAAAGTTCGGCGTTCAGAAGTCCACGGGTGGTGTCAGTAAGCGGGAGCAGACACACCAGGATGTCGCTCCAGGCGAGGAACTCCGCCAGTTGCTCGCTGCCGTGCCAGCAGCGCACGCCGTCGATGTCACGCGGCGTACGGCTCCAGCCCGCGCAATTGAAGCCAAGCGAAACCAGTTGTTTTAGCGATGCCTGGCCCAGTTCTCCCAGCCCCATCACCCCGACGCGGCGTTCGCCCGCGGTATAGATGCGATGGGTTTGCCACAGCTGTTCACGCTGCTGCTGGAAATAGCGCGGCATGTCACGATGCAACCCCAACACGGCAAAGGTAACGTACTCCACCATGCCCTGGGTCAGGCCGGGTTCGATCATCCTCACTACCGGGAGTTCCGGCGGCAGTTTGCTGAGGTCAAACTGGTCTGCCCCTGCGCCAACCGACATCAACGCTTTCAGGTTGGGAAAGGTCGCCATGACATCGTCTGGCGGCTGCCAGGCCACCAACACCTCGACCTGCTCAGCGTCATCAATGTCCGGCCAGATATGTAGCTGAATATCTGGCGCATGTTGCGCCAGCCAGCGTTGCCAGTGCGCACCGCGCACCGGATCAGATTTGTAGGCGATATGCATCAGGCCATCGCCTGGGTCATCAACCCGAACGCCTGCATGCCACCGACCTGCGGTGACCACGGCGTTCCCCGAATCATGGTGGTCGGCGCATCGACCTGCGCCAGTCCCAGTGTTTCCAGCCAGGCAGCCAGCGGTTGTGCGCCGTCGGTATCGATACGCACAAACTCACCGTTTAACCCCTGCATCAGCGCCGACACCAGCGCCTGTGCTACCGGCAGGTTGAGCGCAATCACCGGGCCAATCGCCCAGCCATGTCCAAAGCGGCGCAGGCTGGCAAAACCATGAATACGTTGTTGCGCATCCTGCAAGATCACCGTTTGACTGTCGGCAATCAGGGTTGCAATCATCCTGGGACGCCACATGCCATGCGCCTGCTGGTCCAGTTCGGTCAGCACGCTGGCATCGGCAGCGGTGGCGTTACGCAGCGTTAGCCCGGTTGGGATAGTCACGGTCGGCACAGTCGTCAGCGCACGCGTCTGGTGCTGCTGGATATGGCCGGTGACGTTAAAACCCAGTTTGGCGTACAACCCTTTACCCATTTCAGTGGCATGCAGCCGCACATTGTAGCCGGGGAATTTTTCCAGCAACGCCAGCATCAGTTGCTTGCCAACGCCACGTCCCTGAAACTGGTCGTTAACGATCACCAGCCCGATAGTGGCGGCCTGCTCCCCCCAACGCCAGCCAATGGCGCTGCCAAGGTAAGCGCCGTGTTCTTCGGCCACCACGCCCTCACCCAACGTTACCGCCTGCAACCAATCCTCACGGCGGTGCGGCCACTTGAGGTGTTGCGTCATGGCAAAACCCTGTTCGATGTCGTCTGCCGTCATCGCGCGTAATGTGATACTCATGCTGTGCTCCTTACATCATGCCTGGCGCGTCAAGGCCGCTGCCATCAACCAGACGGGAATAACGATAAGGGGTCGGATCGACCACCGGCGTCGTATCCGTGGCGAGATCGGCTGCCAGCCGACCGGCCCCCGGACCGATACCAAAACCGTGTGCACTGTAGCCCGCCGACAGCACCAGCCCCGGCAGTTTCGCCACGGTGGAGATCACCGGAATCGCATCCGGCGTGCTGTCGATCATGCCGCCCCAGGCCTGCGCCAGTTTCAGGTTGGCGAGTGCCGGATACTCTTTGCGCATCGCCGCCAGTCCTTCCTGTACCAGGCTGGCATCCGCTGCCGGGTCAAGAATTCGCACCCGCTCAAATGGTGACTGGCGATCGAATTCCCAGCCGCCCAGCGCTTCCGGGCCAGTCAGGAACGGTTTGAAGCTCAAACTGAATTTAAGGTTTTTACGGCGACTTTTGAAGGTCGGATAGAACTGGCGGGCATAGCGAATGCCCTGAGCGCCGGGTTCCAGACGACCACGTCCCGACACCGATACCGTGTAGCTGCCATCAATTTGCGGACGACAGGCAAAGCCGGGGGTATACAGCGGCATGGCGATGGCTTGTTCAATCGGCTGAGTTCGGAAAGCGGTGCCGATCACGTTGCCAAGCGGCAGGTCGATACCGTGGCGGCGGCAGAACATTGAGGTCCAGGCACCGGCGGCACAAATCACCCGGCTGGTTTTGATCAAACCACGCTCGGTCCAGACACCGCTCACCACACCACCGGCAATATCCAGCCCGCGCACCGCGCACTGCTGGAACACCAGCGCACCAAGTCGCTGGGCACCGATGACCAGACCGGCAGACGCCAGACGCGGCTCGGCATGGCCGTCGGTCGGCGATGAAACGCCGCCCAGCCAGTGGGTGGTGCTGCCCGGCGTCATCGCTTTGGCCTGTTCGGCGCTGAGCATATCGCTGCGCACGCCGTACTGTTTCGCCATCTGGCCCCATTTTTCCCAGGCGGCGATATCGTCTTCGTTGCGCGTGGCATACACCAGGCCGCTGCGGCGAAAGCCCAGCTCCTCACCGGTTTCCGCATTGAGTTCACCCCAGCGTTGCAGCGCATAGATGATCAGCGGCAGTTCGCGCTCGTCACGGTTCTGCTGGCGGCACCAGCCCCAGTTACGGCTCGACTGCTCGGCACCGACCAGCCCTTTTTCCACTAACACCACGTTTAAACCCTGCTTTGCCAGCTCCCAGGTGGCGGCCGAACCGGCAATACCGGCACCGATTACCACCACATCGGCAGACTCAGGGAAATTTGCACTGTCCTGTACATAGCGAATCGGCGCAGGCATAACTTAACGACCTCTTTTGGTTTGGGTTGGTGAGCGTTTTCCCTCACCCTAACCCTCTCCCGCAAGCGGGAGAGGGAACTGATCGAGCAAGCAATCTCTCCCGCAAACGGGAGAGGGAACAGATCGAGCATATGGCACATCTCCCTCTCCCTTATGGGAGAGGGCTGGGGTGAGGGTCACAGCCCGCACCTGCCCAGAGGGCCGGGGTGAGGGTCACAGACCGCACCTCCCCAGAGGGCCGGGGTGAGGGTCACAGACCGCACCTACTCCGCCTTCAATACCTCTTCATGCTCATCCAGCCAGCCCTGGCGCAGCTCGGGAACGGCGCGTTTCAGGCGTTCGAAATACAACTCGCTGGTCGGCAAGGCATAATCTGCTCGTGCAATCTGGGTGATAATGCGGCCACTTTTCATCACCACGATATCGTCGCAAACTGCGCGTACCGCGTGCATGTCATGGCTGATAAACAGCACCGACAATCCCAGCTCGCGTCGCAGCTCGCTGATCAGATCCAGCACGGCGGCGGCCACCACGGTATCGAGTGCGGAAGTCACTTCATCGCACAAAATCAGATCCGGCTCGGCAGCCAGCGCACGCGCCAGGTTAACGCGCTGCTTCTGCCCGCCTGATAACGCCCACGGACGTCGCCACAACACGCTGCGCGGCAGCTTGACCAGATCAAGTAGCTGATGCAGCCGCTGTTCGCGCGCCGCGCCGCTCAGGCCGTGAAACAACGCTAATGGTCGTGACAGGATGCGTTCTACGCTGTGCGCCGGATTAAGTGCGGTGTCAGCCATCTGGAAGACGTATTGAATACGCCGCAACTCGTTATCAGGCCGTTTGTGCATATCGCCGTTGATGTAATGGCCGTTAAACAGGATATGGCCCTGGCTCGGGGCATTCAGCCCGGCAATGGCGTGCGCCAGCGTGGTTTTACCGGAACCGGATTCCCCAATGATGCCGATCGCCTGCCCTTTCCACAGCTTCAGGTTGATATCTTCAAGGATGCGGATTTTCGGCTGACCGTCTTTGTCGCGCGGACCATAACCGGCGCAGAGATCGCGCACTTCCAGCAGCGGTTGCATCTCTGCGGTAGCGCAGCTCCAGTTACTGGGACGCTCGCTCTGACGCGCCGCATTCATCAACAACTGGGTGTATTCCGCCTGTGGCGCGCCAATCAGCCGTTCGGTGGTGCCGTACTCCGCCATTTTGCCCTGCAACAATACCAGAATACGGTCGGCCATTTGCGCCACCACCGCCAGATCGTGACTGACGTAAATGGCAGTCACGCCACGCTGGGCCACCACGCGGCGAAACGCTTTCAGCACTTCGACCTGGGTGGTCACATCCAGCGCGGTGGTCGGTTCGTCGAGGATCACTACATCTGGATCGCCAATCAACGCCATCGCCGTCATCAGACGTTGCAATTGACCGCCGGATACCTGATGTGGGAACCGATCGCCGATGGTTTCCGGGTTCGGCAACGCCAGTTCGCGAAACAGCGCTATCGCCTTATCCTTCGCCGCTTTGCGTTTCATGGTGCCGTGGATCACTACCGGTTCAATCACCTGGTCAAGAATACGCATACCCGGGTTAAACGACGCCGCCGCGCTCTGGGCGATATAAGCCACTTTGTTACCGCGAAATTCACGCAGTTGCCCCGGTGACAGGCTGCGTACATCGGTGCCAGCAACATGGATCATGCCGTCAGCAATGCGGCAGCCGTGGCGGGCATACCCCATCAGCGCCATAGCGATGGTGGTTTTGCCGGAGCCGGACTCACCAATCAGCGCCAGCACTTCCCCTTTCTGCACGGTAAAACGCACATCAGAAACCAGATCAATCTCTTCACCTTTGTCGGTCTGCGCGGTGACGCGCAGATTCTCAACGGCAATCACAGGCATGGCGGTATGGGGTGTCACGTTCATGCTCCCTCCTTCGCAAGGGTCAGTGGACGCATCGCTTGCAGGCTGTCGATAAACAGGTTGGCACCGATGGTCAGGCTGGCGATGGCGACCGCAGGCATCAGTACCGCCGGTGATCCATCAAACAAGCCCTGAATGTTTTCGCGTACCAGCGTGCCCCAGTCGGCATACGGTGGTTGAACGCCGAGGCCGAGAAAGCTCAGGCCGCTCAACAGCAACACGATGTAGACGAACCGCAGACCGAAGTCGGTGAGCATCGGATGCACCATATTGGGCAGGATGTCGTGAATTGCGATATACCAGCGGCTTTCGCCACGCAGCTTCGACGCACGCACGTAATCCATATTGCGCAGGCTGCTCGCCATAGCGAAGGCAATACGGAAGGCACCCGGCCAGTAGGTGAAGATGGCGGTGAGGATCAGCATCGGCAACGAGGAACCAAACACCGCAACGATCATCAGCGACAGCACTTTGCCCGGCAGTACCAGCAGCGCATCGTTGACACGTCCCAGCACTTCCTCCAGCCAACGTCCGGTTACCGCGGCCAGTAGCGCCAGCAGGGTGCCAATCAGGCTGGCCCCAAGCGCGGCGGTCAGCGCCAGACCGATAGAGAACTTCGCACCGTACAGAATGCGGCTGAGGATATCGCGCCCGAGATAGTCGGTGCCGAGCCAGTTATCCGCGGTCATACCGCCGAGCATCGGGCCACCACCAATATCTTCAACGCTGTGCGGTGCCAGTTGGGTGCCGAATATCGCCATAAACACCCAGAACAGCGAGATCAGCAGGCCGAAGCGGCCAGAGATCGTTAGCGACTGAAAAAAGCGCCAGGGAAGTAGCAAGCTATTCATCAGCTCCTCCATTTCGGGTTAAAGGCGATGGTCAGGATGTCAGCCGCCAGCAACAACAGCAGGTAACAGGCAGCGAACAGCATCACGCAGAACTGCACCACCGGCAGGTCGCGGTTGCTCACCGCATCGACCAGCGCACTGGCAAGGCCGGGATAGCTGAAAATGGTTTCGATAATGATCACGCCGCCAAACAGATACGACAGGCTGAGTGAGATGGAGTTAGCAATCGGTCCGACAGCATTCGGCAGCGCGTGGCGCAGTACCGCCCGCAACGGCGAGACCCCCTTCAGGCGCGCCATCTCCAGATACGGGCTGTCGAGCTGGTTGATGATGGCGGCGCGTGTCATGCGTGCCATCTGCGCCACCAGCACGCAGCACAGCGTCAACACCGGCAAGGCATAGGATTTCAGGTAGCTGAGCAGATCCATATTCGGACTGCCGAACGACATCGCCGACACCCAATGCAATTTGACGGCAAAAATCAGCACCGCCACGGTGGCGACGAGAAACTCCGGCACCGCCACGGTCGCCATCGTGCTGACCACCAGGAAGCGGTCAATCAACGAACCCCGGTTCATCGCTGCGGCGATACCAATCACCAGCGCCAGCGGCACACAGATCAGGGTAGTGATCGCCGCCAGTTCAAAGGTGGCCGGAATACGTTGCGCCACCAACTGCGCTACCGGTAAATGGCTGGCGAAAGAGATGCCAAAGTCGCCATGCAGCATCCCGCCCAGCCAGCTGAAATAACGCACCAGCAGCGGCTGATCCAGCCCCAACTGCTGGCGTAACGCCGCCACCGTTTCCGGTGTGGCGTTTTGCCCCAGAATCATCTGCGCCGCGTCACCGGGCAGCAGGCTGGTGATAAAAAACACCACCGCCGAGACGATAAGCAAGGTCAGGATGCCCGCGCCTGCGCGGCGGGCAATCAGGAACATCATGTATCGGTTCATCGGCGTGCTCCTCTTACGGTTTAGGGATCAGGCAGACAGCCAGGCGAACTCATGGAAGCGATAGCCCATCATCATGCCTGACGGCCAGGCTTCCACCCCTTTCACCTTCTTGCTGTAACCATCGGTTGAGCTGATAAAGGTCGGGATGATGGTGCCGCAGTGGTCATAAATCAGCGTCTGCATATCGCCATACATCTGCTTGCGTTTCGCCTGGTCACGTTCGCCACGGGCTGCCACCACCAGTTGGTCAAACTGATCGTTCTTCCAGCCGGATTCGTTATTGGAGGCGCTGGAGAGATAGAACTGTGAGAACAGCATATCCAGCGTTGGACGCGGGTTGATCGAGCCATAACCGACCGGGTCTTTGGTCCAGTGGGTGGACCAGTAGCCGTCGTACGGCACGCGGCGTACTTTAAAGTTCACGCCGGTGTTGCGTGCCACCTGCTGAATCAACTGACCGCCTTCCACTGCGCCTTCAATGTTAGGCGTGGTGATGATCTCGACGTTGGCTCCAACCATGCCGGCTTTTTTGAAGTGGAATTTGGCTTTTTCCACATCCAGCGGACGCGGCTTGAGATCGGCGTTGTAGAACGGATGCCACGGCGGTACTGGGGTATCGTTCGCCACATCGCCGTAGCCCTGCAACACGGTTTTCACCACCATCTCACGCGGTTGCAGGTACTTCATGCCGAGCACGAAGTCTTCGTTGCTGCCCGGTTTCATGTCGGTACGCACAATCAGGTTGGTGTACATGCCGGATTTGCTCTCCAGCACGGCGAAATCGGAGGTGGCTTTGATGCGTTTGCAGTCAGCAGCGCCCAGGGTGGAGATGATGTGCAGATCGCCAGACATCAGGGCATTGACGCGTGCAGCCTGGTCGGTGACGCCCAACAGCTCCACTTCGTCGAGGTGCGGCAGACCCGGCTTGAAGTAATTCGGGTTCTTCACCCCAACTGAACGCACGCCAGGGGTGAACTCTTTCAGTTTGAACGGGCCAGTGCCGATGCCTTTGCTGAAATCTTTGGTGCCATCCTGCACGATCAGGAACGGCGCGGCCGCCAGCATATAAGGCACGTCAAAGTTGGCCTGGCTCAGCACCAGCTGCACTTCGTTGTCATTGACGGCGGTGAAGGTCTTGAACTGATCCGCCAGCTTGAAGGCGTTAGAGGCTACCGCCGGATCTTTATGGCGGCTCAGGGAGTAAATCACGTCTTTCGCCGTCAGCGGTTTGCCGTCGTGGAAGGTGACGCCCTTGCGCAGTTTGATCTGCCAGGTCACACCATCGCCTGACTCCACCGATTCGGCCAGTGCGGGGTGCACTTGCAGGTTTTTATCCAGCTCGGTCAGGCCGCTGTAAAACATAAACTGACGGGTGTAATCGCCGCTGTTGTTGCCTTTAGCGGGGTCGAGGGTATCGGTAGCCGAGGCGTTAGACATCGCCGCGCGCAGTTTCCCCCCTTTAACCGGCGTTTCCGCCGCAAAACCCATTTCCGGAAAACCGATCAGACCGGTGCTCATCACCGCACCGGCGGACAACAACTTCATCAGGCTACGACGGGACAGCGACCCTTCGGTCAGTGCGCGCGTCAGGGCCGGATTTACAGCGTCAGATTCTTTCTTAAATTTACTCATCTGCACACCCTCAATATGAAATGTTGTTTAATTCGATCATCGTCACTGAAAGCCCGCACCTCGCGGCATTGCGCAATAAATTGCGCCGCTACCGATCTGCATTGCGCAATAAATTGCGCCGCTACGGTTGGGTGCAGGCTTTTACTGCATTGCGCAATAAATTGCGCCGCTACAGTCGGTGCCATGCTTTGTAGCTGCGCGATTTATCGCGCCAGACGATCAGGAGAGCCGGTCCTTAGCTTTGTAATACAAGCCCGCAAGAGGCAAAAACCAGGGTTTCCCGTGGTAACCGGGCAACGCAGGCCAGGCCTCACGCTGCCACGGGTTGTCGTTGCTTTTTTCTGCCAGTACATCGGCCATCACCCGCCCCATCCAGGTTGACATTTGCGTGCCATGCCCGCTGTAGCCGAGGGAATAGAACACGCCGTCGTGCTCACCGGCACGCGGCAGCCGGTCGGCGGTCATATCGACCATGCCGCCCCAGCAGTAATCAATGCGCGCTTGCCCTAACTGCGGGAACAGCGCGGTCATCGCAGCACGTAATACCTCGCCGCTGCGCGAATCCGAGGTCGGATTGCTGACGGCAAAACGGGCGCGGCCACCAAACACCAGACGACGATCCGCCGTGGTGCGGAAGTAGTTACCGATATTCAGCGAGGTGACATAGGTACGATCTTTTGGCAGTACCTGGCTGAGCAACGCATCGCCCAGCGGTTCTGTCACCACGATAAAGCTGCCGACTGGCACAATACGGCGCTGGAACCACGGGAACGGACCTTCATTGGAGACGCCAGTCGCCATCAGCACTTTGTCTGCCACAATCTCGCCTTTAGCGGTGGTGACGCGATGACGGTAGCCGTCAAGACGCGTCAACCCGGTCACCGCATGGTGCGGGAAAATCTTCGCCCCGCTGCGTGCCGCGGCTTCCGCCAGACCGACACCAAATTTCCCCATATGCATCTGACCGCCACGTTTTTGCAGCAGGCCACCGTGAAAGGCATCGCTGCCCACTTCCCGGCGGATCTCATCTTTGCTAATCAGCTCGATTTCCGGGTCCACGGTATCGCGCATCAACTGCCAGGCGCTGCGTAAGCCGGGAAAGTGCGTGGCTTTGCTGGCGAGTTTCAACTTGCCGCACAGACGGAAATCGCAATCGATCTGTTCTTCCCGCACCAGTTGCTCGACGTAGCTCACGGCACCGTCAAACGCACGGTAGAAGCGGCTGGCCTGCTCCAGTCCCTGGCCGGCAACCAGCGAGGCAAAGTTTTGTGATACGCCGGTATTGCAGTGACCACCGTTGCGCGCCGAGGCCTGACTCATGATGTCGCCGCTCTCCAGCAGCACCACATCAATGCCGCTGCGTGCCAGGTTGAGCGCCGCCGAGACGCCGGTGAACCCGCCGCCGATCACCACCACCGAGGCGGTCGCGGGCAGCGCACCCGTTGCTGCGCCACGGAATTGCGGTGCGGTCGCCTGCCAGAAAGATTCGAGTTTCATTGCGCTGCCCTCCGGGCTTAGAGTCCAACCACAGCGGGCAGACCGCCGATATCTTTGATCTCGGTATAGCCGTAAGCCGGGTTAGCCGGATCGTGACCACGGTTGACCCACACTTTGTTGGTGATGCCCATGTCATGGCAGGTCATCAGGTCATAACGCAGGCTGGAGGAGACATGCAGGATTTCGTCCGGACGGCAATCGAGTTTTTCCAGCATGTATTCGAAGCCCTTCATCTGCGGCTTGTAGGCACCGACTTCTTCTGCGGTGATCGCCATATGGATGGGCGCACCGAGACGCGGAATGTGGTGCGGCAGCAGGTCTTTCATCGAATTGGAGAGCAGCACCAGCGGAAACTCCTGGGCCACTTTTGCCAGACCGGCCGGGACGTCGGGATGCGGTCCCCAGGTGGCGCAGTCGGTGTAGATAAAGTCGCTGTCGGCCTTGTCCCACTGCACGCCCCATTTTTTGCAGGTACGTTGCAGCGCATTGCTCACCACGTCGTAATACGGCTTCCACGCCCCCAGCACTTCATCCATGCGATAACGGGCGAAATCGGTGGTGAAGGCCTGCATCGCTTCTGGCGCGACGCGCGCTTTGAAGCAACGCTCAGCCGCACCGGCCATATCGAAGTTGATCAGGGTGCCGTAGCAATCAAAGGTGATGTATTTCGGTTTAAACAGTGCCATGACGCGACCTCGTCGTTGTCTGATACGGAAATTAAAAATCGATTAATACGCTTTTCTGACGCTGACAGGCCTGAAATGCCTGACGCCCCAGATCTTTGCCAATGCCGGAGCCAAGGAAGCCGCCGGTGGGGATAATAAAATCGCCGGAACGGCCATAGCGGTTGATCCACACGGTGCCGGATTCAATCGCCCGCATGGCCCGCATGGCGCGTGGCAGGCTCAGGGTATGCACCCCGGCGCACAGGCCGTAGGTTTCATGCGCCGCCAGCTGTAGCCCTTCTTCTTCGTCATCAAATTCCTGCACGGTGAGCACCGGGCCAAAAATTTCCTGCTGCACCGCCGGATTGTTCGGTGCCACACCGCACAGCAAGGTGGGTTGCCAGAACCAGCCGTCTTCGGTGTCAGCAAAACGTTCACCGCCCACCAGCACCTCCGCCCCTTCGGCTTTGGCCGCTGCAATCACGGAGGCGACTTTTTTCCCCTGACGGTCATCAATCAGCGGTGCATAGCGGCTGTCATCCTGCCAGGTCACGCCCGGACGCGGTTGCTGACACAGCGCCACCAGACGATCCAGCAACGGCTGAGCGATACCCCGTTGCACAATCAGGCGTGTACCGGCCACGCAGGCCTGGCCGCCGTTGGCGGTAAAGCCGCGTAAAATACGTTGCGCCAGTACGTCAATATCGCCCGCATCGTCGAACACCAGTTGCGGGCTTTTGCCACCCAACTCGAGGGTCACTGGCTTCATACCATGCTGCGCCGCATCGCTCATGATGCGTGCACCCGTGATGGTGGAACCGGTAAAGGAGACTTTGCGTACCAAAGGATGTGTGACCAGCGCGCTGCCGGTGACGGCCCCGCTGCCCTGCACGATGTTGAGGATGCCTGCCGGTAAGCCTGCCTGCACCGCCAGTTCGGCCATGCGCACAGTGGAGAACGGCGTCAGCTCTGAAGGTTTCAGCACCACGGCATTTCCTGCCGCCAGCGCCGGGCCACATTTCCATGACGCCATCGACAGCGGGAAATTCCACGGTGTGATGGCACCGATCACGCCATAAGGTTCGGAGATCAGCATCCCGAGGCTGCGCTCCTGGGTCGGGAACAGGTCACCGCTGTATTTGTCGGCGCACTCCGCGTAGAAACGGATGGCTTCAGCAGTGAACGGAATTTCGTGCTGCACCACGTCGCTGATTGGCCGGGTGGAGCCGAGCGCTTCCAGTTGCGCCAGCAGCAGATCGCTCTCAATCAGATCGGCCCAGCGGCGTAACACCTTGCCACGTTCGCGCGGTGGGCAGCTACGCCAGCCACTGACGGTCAGGGCGCGATGCGCAATCGTGACCGCGCGATCCACGTCTTCTGCCGTAGCTTCGCTCAGGGTGGCATAGACTTTGCCATCTGACGGACGCTTCACCGCAAAAGACGCGCCCTGCGTATGTTGGTGCTGGCCATCAATATAATGTCCGGCAGGTAATAAAACTTTTTCAGGGTCGAAACTTAACATGGAAAAATCCTTATTTGTTACACCCGTCATTAGCGTGCTAATTAAACTTTCTCGCCGCACTTATGTGGGCTGTTAATAAGCTAATGCAGAAAGTATGCCAGCCCGGCAAAAAATTATAATGCGTAAAAAACAGCCCAAAAAAATTTTCTGCCGTATTGGTGAGGGAAATTTTGCGGAATTGCCGAAGCTTTAAACAGATGATTTAGCTCACAAATTATGCGCATCGGTTTGGTGCACTGCGCATGAAACTTGCACTAAAACGGCGAATGGCCGGAAAAACATGACATTGCGCACAAAATAAAAAAACGCCTGTTACCGGAAGTAACAGGCGTTGAGCTGACCGTTTGTTAATTTACAATCAGAGACTGCCAATATGAAAAGTTTTCTGCTCCAGATACTCTTCAATTCCGTAACGCGAACCTTCACGTCCTAATCCGGATAATTTAATTCCGCCGAAAGGTGCTGCATCTAATGAAATCGCGCCGGTATTAAATCCTACCATGCCAAATTCCAGCGACTCGGCAACACGCCAGGCGCGGCGAATATTTTCGGTGAAGAAATAAGCACCCAACCCATAAGGCGTATCATTCGCCATAGCGATTGCTTCCTGTTCGTCGTCAAACATAAACAGCGGCGCTACCGGGCCAAAGGTTTCTTCATGAGCAATACGCATCTTGTTGGTCACATTGCCTAACACCGTCGGCTGCACAAAGGTGCCGTTGGGCTGGCTGATACCGCCACTGAGCAGCGTGGCCCCCTGGCTAAGCGCATCATCAATATGGCTGTTCACCTTCTCGACGGCGCGATCGTTGATCAACGGTCCGATGGTACTTTGCGCATCAAAACCGTCTCCGACTTTCAGGGTCGCCACGGCATCCAACAAGCGCGCGCTAAAGCGTTCATAGATGCCGCGTTGAACCAGAATGCGGTTGGCGCAGACGCAGGTCTGTCCGGCATTGCGGAACTTACTCGCCATCACTCCGGCCACCGCGATGTCTAAATCAGCATCATCAAAGATGATCAGCGGCGCGTTACCACCCAGTTCGAGACTCAGGCGTTTGATGCTGTCGGCACTTTGCTGCATCAGCAATTGCCCGACGCGGGTGGAGCCGGTAAAGGAGATTTTGCGCACCGTGCGGCTGGCAGTCAGCGTGCTGCCGATTTCAGTTGGCAGTCCGGTCAACACCTGAAGCACCCCACTCGGGAATCCGGCGCGCTCCGCCAGTACCGCCAGTGCCAGCGCCGAAAGCGGCGTCAGTTCGGAAGGTTTCACGATAATCGGGCAACCTGCGGCCAGCGCCGGGGCCACTTTGCGGGTGATCATCGCAATCGGGAAGTTCCACGGCGTAATCGCCGCCGCCACCCCGACTGGCTGCTTCAGCACCAGAATGCGGCGATCTTCGCTGGGCGCCGGGATGGTGTCGCCATAGATACGCCGCGCCTCTTCGGCAAACCATTTGACAAAGCTGGCACCGTACAACACTTCGCCTTTGGCTTCTGCCAGCGGTTTGCCCTGCTCAGCGGTCATGATGATGGCCAGGTCATCGGCGTTGTCCAGAATCAGCTGATGCCACTTTTCCAGCAGCGCCGCGCGGGTCGCGTTCGGGGTCTTGCCCCAGCTGATACGCACTGACTCGGCATAATCTATCGCCTGCTCGGTTTCGGCAGCACCCAATGCCGGAATGGTGGCCAGCGTTTCCTGGGTTGCAGGATCAATCACCGGCAGCGTTGCCCCTGCCAGCGCATCCTGCCAGCGACCGCCAAATAACGCCTGCTGGCGCAGTAATTCCGCATCTTTCAGTTGAATACGCGACATGCTTTTCCCCTGTGTCTGTGTCATTTCACTGTAACGCGGCGGCACAGCGCAGGATGTTTTTCTGCGACGGGGAAATAACACAGGTACGCGTTTTGCGACGGGAAAAGAAATTTTATGCTGTGCGGCCCGGATGGGCCGCGCAGGGGGGATTAGATCTGGAAATCGATTGCCGGTTCGTCGCCGGTTTCGTAGGAGAGCGCCTGACGTTTGATCTCTTCCAGCGACAGGTTGGCGTTACACAGTTCGAGGAACTGCCAGACATAGTTACGTTGCAGCTGGCCGCGCTTCAGGCCGAGCCATACGGTGTTGGCATCGAACAGATGATGTGCATCGATTTTCACCAGGTCTTCGCCATCATAGATGTCGCAAGCCTGGTCAGCGAGGATACCGACGCCCAGCCCCAGTTCGACATAGGTTTTCACCACATCAGAATCCTGTGCGCTGAGCACGATGTCTGGCTTTAATCCGGCGGCCTGGAAGGCCCGGTCAACACGCGAACGGCCAGTGATGCCCTGCCGATAGGTGATCAGCGGATAACGATTTAGTTGTCCCAGCGACACCGGCTCGCTCTGCAACAATTCATGATCGTGCGGCACCAGCAGCGAGTGATGCCAGCTAAACCACGGAAAAGCCGCCAGACTGGCGTTGTTCACCAGTTGCTCACTGGCGATGCCGATATCCGCTTCACCCGCCAGCAGCATCGCCACAATTTCCTGCGGCGATCCCTGGTTCAGCTCCAGCCGCACATTGGGATAGAGTTGACGAAACGCTTTAATCACGCGTGGCAGGCTATAACGCGCCTGCGTGTGGGTGGTGGCGATGGTCAACACCCCGCTGGTTTCATTGGTAAACACATCCGCGAGGCGGCGTACTTTACCCGCTTCATCAAGGATGCGTTCAGCAATGGTCAGCAATGCTTTGCCGGGTTCCGTCATCCCCAGCAGACGTTTGCCACGGCGGATGAAAATTTCAACGCCCAGCTCATCTTCCAAATCGCGTATATGGCGGCTCACCCCGGATTGTGAGGTAAAGAGCGTATTGGCGACCTCTGTCAGGTTGAACTCGCAACGGGCTGCTTCGCGTATAATTTTAAGTTGCTGGAAATTCACACCCTTTTCTCCTGATTCCTGCCCTGTTTCATCCATGTTATGAAGTTGCTGGCAGTACAACAAATAATTAAAAACGGTTTGTTATGCGGAATAGTAATAAGGGGATTGGAGGGAGACAGGTTGGTTCATGAAGGTTCCACCCACTCACCGCCTGAAAGCCTGCTGCTTGCTTAATTGCGCGATAAATCGCGCCGCTACATTGCGCGATAAATCACGCCGCTACATTGCGCGATAAATCACGCCGCTACATTGCGCGATAAATCGCGCCGCTACATTGGGCGATAAATGGCCGCACATTACTCGTAGCGGCGCGATTTATCGCGCAGGCAGCAATGATGATATGACAGCGAAGTTAACGTCGTGCAGCGGTGAAAGGCGGTATTGAATTGTAGCGGCGCGATTTATCGCGCATGGCGGGAGGCCTGGGATTGCAAAGGGTGCGGCCAGGCACCCTTTGCTCGGTCGCCGTACCGGCGAACTGCAACTACATCAGCCCAAAGCGAACAGAACCGGCACGAATCCAGCCGCTATTAGCTCACCAGCATCAGTTCGCGATCTTCCACCATCGGCTTGTTCAGCAGCGACAGCAGGATATTCTTCACCGCCTGAGCCGACGGAGAGAGTGGCAGGCGCGCCGACACGTTCAGCGACAGCGGCAGGTTCAGAGATGGGCTATTGATACGCGCCATCCACGCATGGGTGGAACTCACCAGCGCACGCGCCGCAGATTCCGGCAGCACGGTCACACCCATCCCGCTGGATACCGCTGCGGTCAGCGTCGAAATCGATTCGATTTCACCAATAATACGTGCACTCAGGCGACGCAGGGAGAAGGCTTCATCCACGCGTTTACGCACGGCGCTGTAGTCGCGTGGCAGGAACAGATTCATCTGTGCCACATCGGCCAAATCAACAGTTGCGCCCGGACAGTCAGTAGCACCGACCAGGTAGAGTTCTTCTTTCATCAGCGGAATGCTGTTGATGCCCGCCGTCGGTGCACGGTCATACAGCACCGCCATATCCAACTGACCGTTCATCACTTTTTCATTCAGCGACGTACCGCTGTTCTCGTGCAGATACACCAGCACATCCGGGTACTGCTCGCGAACGGTTTGCAGCAGCGGCATGGTCAGCGACGACGCTGCGGTTCCCGGAGCCAGACCAATCGAAACCTGACCATTCAGCGCCTGACCAGCATTGATCACCGCCGTCTGTGCCTGTTCACACTGGCGCAGGATGGTGCGAGCGTGGGCATAAAGAATTTTACCGGCTTCCGTCGGCGTCACACCACGCTTGGTGCGGATCAGCAGTTGCTGATCAAGTTCATTCTCCAGCGTAGCAACCTGCTGGCTAAGCGCGGGCTGCGCAATATGCAACACTTCTGCTGCCTGAGTCAGGCTGCCGATATCGACGATTTTTACAAAGTATTTCAGTCGTCTTAAGTTCATTTTGCCTCCGTCACGGATCCCCGAATGCCCAATTATAATTGGAGCTCTTAGCCTGCTGGCTTGTGTCATAAAGATTGCAATATGCAGGCCAGGTTTTATCAGTTCACAAAAAAGCTTTACCAGATTTTTCCTAACGGCGCGGAAAATAAGCGTTTCTGATTACCCCATAAGGGTTAATAAGCGCAGGGCATGGCACGGATTGTTGAAAGATTGCGCTGAATGCACCATTACAGTGCAGAAAATGCGAGGCAGATGTGCAAAAAAGTGATGACCCGACGTACACAATTGGTGCACGTCGGGTCATGGATATCACGCAACTACGCGTGGAGACTGGATTTCCTGGTGTTGGCATTCAGGCTACCGCGCAAGGCAGCAGCCTGATCGACTCAGAAGGTCATTAGCGTTTCTTACGGTTACGATGCATGTCGATAGAAACAGCTGCAACGATGATGATCCCTTTAATAATGTCTTGCACGTAAGCGTCCACACCCACGAAGGTAAAGCCACTTTTAATCAGACCGAGGATCACCGCACCGATCAGGGTGCCGGTAATACGCCCCACGCCACCCATCAGGCTGCTACCACCGATAACCGCCGCAGCGATGGCATCCAGTTCATAGGCCAAGCCCATACTGGATTGCCCACTGCTGACGCGCGCCGCCAGTACCACCCCGGCCAGGCCAGAAAGTGCCCCGGCAATGGTGTAGACGATGATCAGGTACTTATTCACGTTGATGCCTGACACTTTGGCGGAAGTCATATTGCCGCCAATCGCGTAGACATATTTGCCGTAGCGGGTATGTTTCAGCGCGATATGGAACAGGAACGCTACCACCAGGAAGATGATAACCGGCATTGCACCCTGGCCAATTGAGGTAAAGCCATCTGACAGGAAGCTGATTGGGTTGCCCTGGGTGTAGTACTGCGCCAGACCGCGTGCGGAAACCATCATCCCAAGCGTAGCAATAAAGGGAGGAATGCCAGTCTTGGTAATCAATACACCGTTGACCAAACCGCACACCAACCCCACCCCAATCCCCGCGACAATCGGAATCGCAGCAGGCAGGTTAACCAGCGAAGGATACATGGGCGACAGGCTATCGGAGGTTTGCGCCAGACTGGCCGCCACCACCGCCGTCAGGGCGATTACCGACCCTGAGGAGAGGTCGATACCGGTGGTGATGATGACCTGAGTCACCCCTACCGCGATGATACCGATAATCGCCACCTGCAATACAATCAGGACCAGACGGTTAGTGTTCAGCAGGAAGGATTGGTCACGCACATACCAACCCGCAATTTCGAAAATCAGGGCAATGCCCAGCATAACAACAAAAATACCGGTGTCTTTGGGCAGCTTATGACGCAAGTTGCCGAAAAACGAAGTCTGCTCGGTGGCCTGGGAGGCCGTCACTTTCATGTTGCTCATGGTTGTCTCACGCCTCACTCGGATGCCAGCGACAAAATGGTTTCCTGGTCGGCCTCTTCTTTATTGAGGATGCCGGTTATACGTCCTGCGTGCATCACCATCACGCGGTCACTCATGCCGAGGATTTCCGGCAATTCTGACGACACCATAATGATGGCGACGCCACGGTTAGCCAGTTCACTGATCAGACGATAGATCTCTGCTTTGGCGCCTACGTCGATACCACGCGTAGGTTCGTCAAGGATCAGGATCTTCGGCTGCGCCAGCAGCCAGCGGGCAATCAGCACCTTCTGTTGATTCCCCCCGCTGAGGTTATTGATAATTTGGTCCATAGTCGGCGTTTTAATGTTCAGCTTACGGATCTGCTCCATGCAGTCCTGCGCCATTTTCATATGACTGACGAAGCCGCTTTTTCCGATGTAATCCGGCATGTTGACGATGCTCATGTTCTCCAGCACCGACAACACCAGGAACAACCCGGACTTTTTACGGTCTTCCGTCAGGAACGCCATGCCTTTTTCAATTGCAGTGGACGGTGAGTCGATCTTCACCGGGACGCCATCAATCAGCACTTCGCCGCTGTCGAAACTCTCCATACCAAACAGGCTTTCCATCACTTCACTGCGTCCGGCCCCCACCAGCCCGGCAACGCCGAGGATTTCGCCTTTACGCAGGGTAAAATTGACATCCTGAAAGCGACCTTTGCTGTTGAGGTTACGTACCGTCAACACTTCTTCACCGATGGCGTTATTGAATTTCGGGAACAACTGGGTGAGTTCACGGCCTACCATCTGTGTAATCAGCGACTGACGGGTAAACTGCGTGGTGCTGTTGCTGCCCACCCAGGCACCGTCACGGAAGATGCTGATTTCGTCAGTAATGGAGAAGATCTCATCCATTTTGTGGCTGATATAGATGATGGCTTTGCCCTGCTCACGCAGGTCACGAATAATGGTGAACAGATGCGAGACTTCGGTTTCTGTCAGTGCCGAGGTTGGCTCGTCCATAATGACGATGTCTGAGTTCCACGACACCGCTTTGGCGATCTCCACCATCTGCTGCGCTGCGATGCTCAGTTCACCGACCATGCGCTCGGCTTTGAGACGGATATTCAGTTTGTTCAGCAGTTCTTGCGTCTGCCGGTTAAGCAACGCGTGATCGACAAAGCCGTATTTCATCGGTTCGCGACCCAACCAGATGTTTTCGGCCACGGTCATATGAGGCACCAGATTCAGTTCCTGGTGGATCATGGAAATCCCGGAACGCAGCGCGTCCATCGTGTCCTGAAACTGCACTGGCTCCCCTTTAATGCGGATGGTGCCCTTATCGGGACGATACATCCCGATAAGGCATTTCATTAAAGTGGATTTGCCCGCGCCATTTTCGCCCATCAGGGCATGTACCGACCCCGGTTTCACTCGCAGTGAGACATTATCGAGTGCCTTCACTCCAGGGAAGAACTTGCTGATGCCTTCGGCTTCAAGCGCAAAAGCGGTCATACATCACCTCCGTACGGCTTTGTCGGGTTCGGTTTATTTCTGGTTCATGCTGGCGAATTTGGTGTAGTTGTCTTTGGTGATCAGCTGGAACGGGATGTCGACGATCTTCTGTACCTTTTCACCGTTGACCAGTTTGATAGCGGTTTGCACTGCACCTTCACCCTGGCCTTTGGCGTCCTGGAACACACTGGCAACCATTTTGCCGTTTTTGATCATCTGCAACGCATCAGGCGTACCATCTACACCAGCAACCAAAATGTGGTTCGGGTTTTTGCCCAGAGCCTGTAAAGCACCGATCGCCATTTCGTCGTTGTTGGAGGCAATAGCCTGGATATCATCCCCCGCAGTCAACCAGTTACTCACCACATCCACCGCATCGTTGCGGGTGAATTTTGCAGTTTGCTTCTGTACCACTTTGATGTTCGGATATTTTGCCACCACCGCTTCAACGCCTTTGGTACGCTCACGGGTTGATTCGTTCGCAAGGTCACCCAACAGGATGGCGACGTTACCTTTACCACCCATTGCTTTAGCCAGCGCTTCCATCTGCAAACGACCCGCCAGTTCAGAATCGGAACCTACAAACGCCATTTTGTCGGTGAGTTCGCCCGCCGGTTTACGGTTAACAAAGACCAGCGGGATACCGGCTTTGCTTGCTGCATCAATCACTGGTTTTACCGCATTGGTGTCAACTGGGTTAACAATGATGGCGTCCACGCCCTGCCCGATAAAGTTCTGCACCTGTTGCAGCTGCTGTGCAACATCGCCCTTAGCGTCTTCCACCTGCCCTTTGATGTTGTCTTTTTGCATCTCTTTTTGCATTGAGGTACGCAGAATGGTCAGAAAGTTGTCATCAAACAACGCCATAGAAACACCAACCTGGAGATCTTTTGCCATTGCAGCGGCAGGTAACATGCAAACTAACAGGGAAGTCACTAACGCTTTTTTAATGTTCATAGGTAACCCTTCTTTATCGTTAACATGCACAGGTTGGCTGATACCTCGAATGAAAAAATTCTTTTACATTCACTCAACGTCACTGGCGTTTTTTATCTGGTTGTAGAGGTAAGGCTTCTGGTTTAACGTTATCGGTTTGCAACAACTCCTTTTTGTAACTTGTTCCTTATCAACAAGTTATTTTCAAAACAGCGTTTCGGGTTGTAAAAGTTGTTCCGCCAGTGATGATAAGCAGTTCATTTATTCCATCTCGATGCCATTTGAAATTTTCATCATAAAAGCACTGAAACGATTGTTTTAAAATCGGCAAATAACAAAACTTTGACACGCATCTAACATCTGCGAGGAATTGCGTTTAAAGTGAGATCTTGCTGGCAGTTTGAATTGTGATCATTCAAGGCAGAAAAACAGCAATCCGCTGCTTTTCCGCGCACTTAAACCAAAAGTGTGCAGGAGGGCTTTGACAACGGGGATCGGCATCGCTAATATGCGCCTCGTTCCAACGATTCCTCTGTAGTTCAGTCGGTAGAACGGCGGACTGTTAATCCGTATGTCACTGGTTCGAGTCCAGTCAGAGGAGCCATATTTAGAAAAGCCCGCTCAGGGAAACCTGAGCGGGCTTTTTGCTTTCTGGTAAATGTTCACAACCAGAATGCGCGATAAATCGCGCCGCTACGGATGCGCGCTTTGGCACTGCGTAGCTGAATACCGCAGGCTTGGTAGCGGCGTGATTTATCACGCCTGTCAGTTTGTGTGCGATGTCACAGCATAAAACCGTAATGAGAACCGTCCGGCAACTCAACATCAACACGCAGCTTGCCACCTGCGGCTTCAACATAACGTTTCAATGTGGACAGCTTGACATCACGTCCCGGTTTTTCCATTTCGGCTACGGTCGGCTGCTTCACGCCAAGAGAAGTCGCCATCTCCACCTGAGTTTTATCCACCTTCTCACGCAGTTCTGCGAGATGGATATTCAGTAGCGTCCCGGTGGCCATCTTTTCCGCCTTGGCTACGACTGAGGGTTTTTCATCAGCCAGTAATTGTTCCAGCGTACGACCCATACATTACTCCTTCTTTGTCAGCGGCAGATGTGGGCCTCGGGCACGCAGCACCATCAAGGCAGCCAACACGCGCGCACGATCGTGGTCGTCTAATCCACTAAACCAGATGTCAAACCACGATGTCGTCTCAACATGCCACACAAAACCTCCTTGTAATATAGGTTGTAATTTATATAGGTTTAAGCCTATTGATGAGGTTATGCGCAAAGATTGATGTGAGGCAATGAAGGGTTTGTTGTGCTGGAAGGACGATTCCGGAAATTTGGTGTAATAAAGGAAGAGTTGCAGGGAGGTTGGAAGTGAGGTTGGGAAAAAGGAATGGGGTGCAGCTGGCAGTAAAATAAGACCGGAGGGATTTTTTCAACTCACTTCCGGCCTGAATAACTAATCTAGGAAATCATCATTTTCGAGATAATATATAGTTGCATCAAATAAATCGTCCTTGTTTGATTTTGGATGATGTTCTAACTTATTTTCCACTATAGCTTTAAAAATAGGTGCCTCTAAAAAAGTCCCATAATTTTCTTCAAAATCCATCTCTTCATCTTCATTTTCAGCTATGTAAAACTTCCCATTCAGCACATCATCTTTTGACTCTAAGTCAAAATCCCCCTCAACATATAACCAACCCACATCAGGCAATTGTTTATATTTACTCAATAAATCATCAAAACCAGAAATAATAATCATTTAGAACCTCTCTATTTTCGGCAAGCTGTTCCGCCACCCCATTTGTTACGTCCACCAGTACCATCAGGATGATAAATTTTGTGATAACTTTTGTGATCGTTAAAATCAGCGAGTTGCAATGAGCCAGGAGTATCGCCGTGGTGCCAAGTCATACCTTTAGGTGAAGACCCTCTGAAATTACCATTTTTCATAGGCTGCACATGCTCAACGACGCCAGGGTATTTTGTTTGCAACTCTCGTTTAAATTCGTCGTCAGTCTGCAAACGATTGTAAACCGATTCATTGGCACGGCTAAAGTGCTCTTTATCCGTCATCGTATATTCACTGGAATCTAATGTATGCTCATGGAATACATGATACTTCCCTAGACCACGTTCACCCTCGCCATTGTATAGTCCAAGAGGATCGAGCCAAGTTAAGGCATTCGGCGCATAAGCGTAAAGGTTCACCCCACCCATCAACCCTATCGGGTCCAACTGGGTGTAACGCCCGCCGCACGGGTCATAGTACCGGAAAGTGTTATAGTGCAGACCGGTTTCGCGGTCAAGGTACTGCCCCTGAAAGCGCAAGTTCTGCGGCACATCCCAGTCAATGCCGGTGCGTTCCCGTGTGGTGCGTCCCCAGGCGGAAAACACACCCTGCCAGACAGTGTCACCGCAATTATTTGTCACGCGGTCTGGCAACCCATTGATCTCGGTGTGATACCAGTAAACCTCAGCGTGCTGCTGATAACTGTCGACGCGCGCTATCGGTTCGTAGCTGTTTTCCGCATAGACATACTGCACCGCGGCCTCGGGTTTGCTGTCGTTGTGCTCACCCACCATCTGCATGCCGGACCACGCGTAATGCGTGCATTCCGGCTGCACCGCATTGCGCCGCCACACCTGCTTGCCGATGCGACGGCCCAGCGCATCGTACTGATACTTCGCGCGGGTATATTCGGCATCCCCCTCAATCAACACCTCGCGAATACGGTGTTCATCGTCGTAACTAAAATGCTGCACAATGCCGCGCTGGCTATCATGTCGCTCAGTCATACGACCAAAACCATCGTACTCCCAGCGAATGCCCTCCAGGCGCTTCAACAGGTTATCCCACACCGGATGCAGATCTTCGCTGGTGCGGTTATCCGCCGCGTCATACCAGAAACGTTCCTCGCCGCCCGGCTGAATGCTGCGCGTCATTCTGCCTGCGGCATCATAGCCCCATAATGACTGGCTATATTTTTCTGCCGGGCTGGGAGGTGCGCCATCGGTGACAATCTGGCGAATGATTTGGTCAGCGCGATCCCACTGGTAACGCCGTTCCGACACCAGCCGCTGGCGCAAATTATCCACGCTGCGACGCTGGGTAATGCGCCCGGCAATGTCGTACTGCGTCTCCAGTTCCAGTTCACCCTGGGTGCGATGCGTTTCGCGATGCAGACGGTCACGCTGATAGCCCGCCAGCGCATGCGTACGCCCACCTAACGTTAACTGCATCTCCAACAGATGGCCGGTACCGTAGCGCAGGTACTGCATCTCACGTCCGTCGGGGTACACAGAAGCGCTCAGGTTGCCCAGTGCATCATACTGGTGGCGATATTCGCCAGAATGATTCTGTTCACTGACCAGCCGACCCAACGGGTCGCGTTGGAATACCATCACTTCCGCGCCAGTCGGTTCACACTCGTTGATGATGGCCTGGCGCCATGCATCGTATGAGAAGCGGTGGATCTCGGTGCTCAGAGCATGGTAGCGATACTCGGTGCGGTGCTGCGGCGTTTCGCGCGCCGCCATCCTGCCCAGAACATCGTATTCATAATTCACCACCGTTGGTGCCAGTTGACTGTCGCGCACCGGGTGACGGATCAACGTCTCCACCTGCTGCATGCCGTTGTACTGGTATTCGGTTTTACGTCCGGCGTAGTCCTGCTGCTGCGTGAGCAGTCCGGCTGGCGTGTAGTCAAAATGCCACTGCTGTCGGTTGCCGTTGGTTAGTGTCACCAACCGTCCGGCCCGGTTGAAGTCATAGCGAGTCACCTGTCCGGCGGGATCAACCGCCTCAATCACCTGACCGCGCGCATTGAGCGTTACCCTGCGTTCCAGCATGCCATCAATATTCTGACCGCATAGCAACCCGGCCTGGTTGTACTTAAACAGCGTTTCCCGCCCGTCGGCGCGCACATAGGTTTGCAGGCGTCCCGCTGCGCTCCACTGGTAGCGATCGGTGTTACCCAGTGCATCGGTGGTGCTGATCAATTTTCCACAGGCGTCGTACTGCCGCTGGCTTTGATAGCCCGAGCAATCCTCTTCACGGATCAACTGCCCGCACATGTCCCACCAGAATTGATGGCTGTTTTCCAGCGCATCGATACGTCGCGTCAGATCGCCCTGTTCATTCCATTCAAAACGGGTAACGCCGCCTGCGGGATCGGTCAACGCGACCACATCACCCGCCAGATTGTAGTCGTATTGCCACAATGCGCCGTCCGGCAGTACCTCCTTGAGCGGCAGCGCGTACAGCGGATGCCAGGTGGTGATGCGGGTGCGATCCAGTGGGTCGCGCTCCATCGTCATATTACCGCGTTCATCCCATGCGTATTCCCAGAGTGCACCGCCTGGCTGCGTCATCACCAGCAGCTGTTCGCTGTTCGCCGCCCAGTCGAACGACCAGTCTCCACCGTGTGGGTCGGTCCAGGCGGTGATACGGCTGAGGGCGTCCCAGTGGTGCTCGCTGCTAACGCCTTCATCATTGCTGACACGCGCAAAGCGCTGCTGCTCATCTGTCTCAATACGCCAGCTCTCCAGCACCTCATCCCGTTCGTCGCACACCTGATACGCATGGACGCGCCAGTGCCGTGAGTTGTGTGCAGGCCGCCACTGATACCGGATCGTTAGCCCGGTCGCATAGCTGTGCCATGCCATCATATCGCTCGCCTGATCCCAGCCGTAGCGACGAGTGACGATAGCGTCGGCGTCCGTCACGGTCGTCAGTTGCCCCTGGTCGTTATAACCGTAGGTAACCAGCAGATGACGTGCCCCTGCCGCAATCTGGTAAACCGCGCTCAGACGCCCGGAATGCGTGCCATATTCCAGTTCCACATCCAGCGCGTCGTTATCGCTGGAGATACGAACCAGTTTGCCTTCATCATTCCAGCTAAAATGCTGTACGTTTTCGTGGCGGTCATAGAGACGATGGATGCGCCACTCGCCCGGTCGCGTTGGATCCGGCTCAAACAACTGATGCTCACCTTCGCTGGTCTGCATCACCATCGCGCCATTCGGGCTGCAAAACAGCTTCAGCCCCTCCTGCTGGAAATCAATCACATCGCCAGGGTTGACCTCCCCCATGCCCAGCTCGCGTCCGGTCATGTCCTGGTAGATCAGTTGATTATCCGGCAAGCGCCAGAGGCGAACTTCAAACGGCAGCATCCAGCCAGTACCGAGCATACCGGTAGCCAGATTGCGGCTGTGGTAGATACGCTGCCAGTAGAGCGGCATACGATCCGGCAGGACAAAATCGAGATCCTCTTCGCGTGCGAGGATTTTGGCCCCGGTGGCGATATTTACCGGGTGTAAGGTCTGGACAGCGGCTTCCATGCCAATGTTGCCGAAAATCGGGCAGATCGTTTCTTTTGCCAGATCGCGCAAAATCAAGCGGCTGAAGCCAAAGCGGTACAGCTCCGGCAGGATACCCACCAGCGCACCGCCGATCAGGTTCCCCGCCATGTACGCCCAGATATTTTTACCGCTGTGGATGTCACGAACCGTAATGGTATCGCCACCGATGCGCACCCGCGGATTTTCACTCAGTTTGATTTCCGCTTCGCAGGTACTTTTGTGTCCGTTACGTGCGGCGGGTTGATTGTTGATCAGTACCTTTTTCGAACCCTGCGCAATAAAATTGCTGCTGGTGACCATGTGACCTTTGGTGCAGGCCACGGTATCGAGCGGCAGCGGAGTCGCATACGGACTGGCGCTCTCCACCACTGGCTGCATCAGGCTGGTCCAGACGTTTTTACCCCAATCCTTAACATCATCCAGTGAGAGATGACTGGCGCGCTCGGCTACCGCCATCAGCGCGGCACCGGGGTTAAGCGCGGTCTTCATTGCCGCCGCCACGCCGGTCAGCGCCAGCATGCCTACCGCCGCCCAATCGATGCCGTTGTCAGCCGCCGCTGGCGCATTAAGATAATCGCGCGACACGCTGCCCGCCGCGCGCGCCGCCAGCTTCCCTTTGATATGGACGTTGCCGGACCCGCTGACAATAAACGCATCCGGCGGTCCGGGGTCAATAAGGCTGTCGACCAGTGACGCAGCCGAATTGCCGATCGTTTCCAGGCCGCCACTGAACATCAGCGTAGCTATTGCTACGCCACCCAGCAGCGCGCCAACGCCGGTTCCGGCGGCGATCACGATGCCAGCGACAATCGCGCCTTCCACCAGGCCGCCGACAAAATCCGCCAGCGCCGAACTGTGCACCAGCGGATCGCCGATACGCGCCGCGAGATAATCTGTCATCCTCAGCCTCCCGGTTGCAGACCAGCTTTGATCGCGGTCCAGAAGGCATCTGCATCCGCATCAAACGGCTGCATCCGGCTGAGGGTAAACGCCAGCAAATGGTCATTCACTCGCGCCACGGCGAGCTTTTCATACACCATCACATGTTGATTTTCGAAGCGCAGTGCCACCTCACGCGCCGGTAAACCGGCAACGTCGCTGTCCACCACCGGCCCCAACACCACCTTTTTCATATTGCGTTTAATTTTGCCCAGTTGCTGGCTGAGGTATTGCTCCTCATCCCCCACCGGGATATCCCACGCACGGGTGATCACCAGGGTCGCATCGGCGAACTTCAACACATTGATGCTGTGATCCTGGACTGCGCCAGGCAGGTTAAGTACCCCTTCAGAGAGGGCAAAAGGGACGGTTTTCATGCGTTATCTTTTCCTTGATTAAATGCCGCTTTGACGGCGTCCTGGATTTGCGCCGGGGTTGGCTCTACGGCGGGCAGTGCGCCGGGTTGCTTCAGGTTGAGATCCAGCGTTCCGCCGGTGTTGATCTGGCCAGTGCCGGACGCATCAATATTAAAATTCACGCATTGCAACGTGACCTGGCCGTTAGCACCTAATTCCAGCACCGACTGGCCCGCCACCAGGCGGATGCCGCTGTCGGAAGCCTGCACAATCGCCCCCTGGACACGCTGAATAAAACCGCCCCCCACCAGCTGGGAGTGGGCCAGTTGCGTCGCCTCCGTGTGGCTACCGGACACCGTGCCGTTGTAGTCCTGGGTGACACTGACGGTACGCGAACCGCCAACGCTGTGGGTCTCGTCGTTTTTGACGTTGGTATCCATGTTCTTCTGTGCCTGGATCCACAGCTGCTCTTCGCCCGCTTTATCCTCAAAACGCAGCGCATTGGCGGTGTCTGACGTGCCATCTTTTGAGCGACTGAGAAAACCCATCTGCGTCGCCGCTGCGGGCAGCGCCCAGGGGGGCATACTCGCCTCGTTATACACGCGGCCAATGATCAGCGGGCGGTCCGGATCACCATTGATAAAATCCACCACCACTTCATCGCCGACACGCGGGATCTGTACCCCACCAAAGCCCTGACCGGCCCAGGCGCTGGAGACACGCACCCAGCACGAACTGGTGTCGTCACCTTTTGCCAGTCGGTCCCAGTGAAACTTCACCTTCACCCGGCCATAGCGGTCGGTCCAGATCGACTCCCCCTGTGGCCCCACCACTTTCGCGGTCTGCGGGCCATGCGTTTTCGGCCACGGCGTTCTGGGGGGTGCACGATAGGTGATCGTGGTGGGTAACACGGTAAAGGTGATGTTGTGCGAGGCGGTGACATCGCCGCTGGCATAGCTGTTTTCCTCGAAGCGATATTCCGCACTGGTGGTCAGATACTCACCGTTGTCGCTGAAATGCGGCGCATTAAGCAACTCAAAGGTGTAACCGGGCGCAATGCCGGTCGCCGTACCGGTACCGCTGACGCTGTGATGTTCAACTTCCCAGACTTCCTGACGGATGCGGGTATAGAAATCACCGTGGCTGTGATCAACAAAATGGCCCGGCCAGTCGTACACATCCACCGTACCCGGCGTGGGCGCGACCGGATTCTGCCGCGCCTGCAACATCCAGGCATTCGGTTTGCGGAAATCGTAATCGTCGGTGCTGTACATCCCCGGCGTGACGCTCTCTGCCAGCGACCACTGGCTGATCCCCTCTTCCGTTACGCTGCCACCGGAAACGGCAACGTGGTAGGGAATGGTGGCGTAGCCGCTAAACGGCTGATGCTGATCGGCCGCATCGCACAACACCAGCGTATGTTTATCGGACTCATGGCGGAACCAATAGTAGATCCCCTCCAGCTCCATCAGACGGTTGATAAAATCGAAGCTGCTTTCCTGGTACTGCACGCAGTACTCCCACACCCGATAGCTGCTGGCGAGCTTTGACTCGACATTGACGTTGTACTCCTTCAACAACGTCTGCACGATCTGCGGCACCGTCTGGCTCTGGAAAATACGCAGGTTACGATCACGCTTCATCGGCCACAGATCCGGCTCAACGGTCAGGGCATAAACCGCATAGCGCGTGCCGTTCAGCTCCTCGCTGCGAACCGCTACGCGGGTGATCTTGCCGTTGATATAGCGTGGCGTAAGCAGATTCTGGGTCGGCAGCGTAAAAGTAACCGCTTTACCCAACAGGGCATGACGATCGATGCGGGCATCGGTCGACAGCAGATCCGCCTGAAGGGTGAACGATTCTGACAGGGCTTCACGCCCGCTGAGTTTCCAGAACAGCAGGCCCTCCGTGGGCAGCTGGACGGTGATGCGTGAGAACATAAGTAAATCCCGGAAATAATTAACTGTGAGGATCGAGCAACCAGACACCTTCCGCGCCAATGGTTAGCGTTTGGGCGCGTGCACCGTTATGGCCGCTGATGGCGAAGGTGTAATGTCCCGGTGCCAGTTGCAGTGCCGCAAAGCCATTCGCTGCGGGGACCAGCGCCTGCGGCTTGCCATTCACCTGCACCTGCTCACCCGGTTGCAGGCGAATGTAAACCTGAGCCACCGGTGCCGCAGGAGGGGCCGGTTCCGGCTCGCGCTGAGCCGTCTGGACAGGTGCCGGAGCAACCGGTTTTTCTGCCGGAACCGATGCCGGTGCCGGTGACACAGGCGCCGCAGCAGGCGTGTTGTTCGCCTGCACCGGAGCATCTTCACTGCCCCCGGCCATGATTAAACCTACGCCCAGCCCCACCAGTACCCCCGCAGCGACCAGGCCTGGCAGCGCGAAGCGGTGTTGCATCAAACGTTTAACCGGTGAAACCGCAACGTCTTCTTCCACCGCCTCCACCGGCACCAGCATGGTGCCCGGACCGCTGATTTTTGCCGCGAGCACCGGCTCGGCTTCCCGCTCCGGCAGCGCCATTAACTCGGCAAATGCGTCAATGCTTGGCGGCCGATCTTCTGCCTTCAGCGCCAGCGCGCTGTCGACCGCTTTCAGCAACGCCGGGGAGTAGCCCGCCGGACGACGTTGCGCCAGTGGCTGATAATTGTCTTCGATACTGCGAACCACGCTGACCGGCGGCGGTGCGCCGGTGATCAACGTATGCAGCACGGCACCCAGGGCATAGATATCGGTCCACGCGCCCTGCTCGCTTTCATCGTTATCGCTGTACTGTTCAATCGGCGCAAAGCCGGGACGCAGCATGGTTTCGCTTTCATCGGACAGGTTGCCGATGGTTTTCCGTGCCGAGCCAAAATCGAGCAGTACCGGCTCCCCGTTGCTCTGGATCTGGATGTTGTCCAGTGAGATATCGCGGTGCAGATAACCCGCCTCGTGAATGGTTTTAATCGCCCCAAGCAACGGCGGTAACAGGCGGCGAATCCAGGCTTCGTCAATCTGCTGCGGATTACGCGCACGCAGCGTTGACAGCGTGGTGCCGCTGTAAAACGCCGTCCCCATGTAGGCGGTGTCGTTCTGCACCCAAAAGCGCAGGACATGTAACAGGTTGGGATGATTAAAGCGCGCCAGCAGGCGAGCTTCCTGAATAAAACTGTTCAACCCGGCATGGAAGGTTTTGCTAAAACGTTCGCTGCGTAGCACCAGGTTTAACCCTTCGCTGCGCACCGCCAGCGAGGCAGGCATAAACTCTTTGATGGCGATATCGCGCTCCAGCTGATGATCCCAGGCGCGATAGACAATGCCAAAGCCGCCACCGCCGATGACTTCTTTGATCTCGAACTCATTAAACCGGTAACCCAGGGGCAATGCGTTGGGGACATTGAGGTGATTATCGTGTTCCGACATAGACGAAAACTCTCTGATAACGAACGGCTTTAGACAGCAAACTGGCAAACAAACTCGCCCTGCTCGGCTCGCACCTGTACCCGGCGATAACGTTCATCGCGGGCATGGGCGCTGAGCAGCATCTGACTCATTTGCGGCAACAGGGTATTGGTGAGAATGGCATCGACCATACGGCCGCCGGATTCCACCTCGGTGCAACGCTGCACGATCTGGCTGACCACGGCATCGTCGATGTCTGCCGCGATACCGTGGTTCTCCTCCAGACGGCGCACGATGCGTGCCAGTTGTAACCGGACGATTTGCGCCAGCATCGCATCGCTTAATGGGTAGTACGGCACCACCAGCAGGCGTCCGAGCAGCGCCGGAGGGAATACCTCCAGCAATGGCTTGCGCAGTGCGGTGCTGAGTGCATCCGGCTCCGGCAGCAGTTCGGGATCGGCGCACAGCGCGCTGATCAACTGCGTACCGACATTCGAAGTCAGGATGATAATGGTGTTACGGAAATCGATATGGCGTCCTTCGCCATCTTCCATCCAGCCTTTGTCGAACACCTGGAAGAACAACTCATGCACATCCGGGTGAGCTTTCTCGATTTCATCCAGCAGCACCACGCTGTATGGCCGACGCCGCACCGCTTCGGTTAGCACGCCACCTTCACCATAGCCAACGTAGCCGGGCGGTGCGCCCTTCAGCGTCGAGACGGTGTGCGCTTCCTGGAATTCGCTCATGTTGATGGTGATGATGTTCTGCTCGCCGCCATACAACGACTCGGCCAGCGCCAGCGCGGTTTCGGTTTTCCCTACGCCAGAAGGGCCGCACAACATAAATACGCCAACCGGTTTATTAGGGTTGTCCAGCCGCGCGCGTGAGGTGCGAACCCGTTTCGCAATCAGATCCAGCCCATGACGCTGACCAATGACCCGTTGGTTCAGGGTGTCGGCCAGATTCAGCACCGCATCGATTTCGTTCTTCACCATGCGCCCCAGCGGGATGCCGGTCCAGTCGGCGACCACGGCGGCGACCACGCTGGCATCCACCGCGGCAAACAGCAGCGGTTCTTCGCCTTGCAGGTCATGTAACTGCTGCCGGGTGGCGTCCAGCTCGCTACGCAGCCCCGTATCATCTTCACTGACGCAACGTGCGCGCAACGCGATAAGTTGATCCACCAGCGCCCGCTCCTGCTGCCAGCGCGCTGTCAGCACATCACGCGTGGCGCACAGTGCAGCCTGCTGCCGGGCAATCTCCTGTTGGCGCTCAGGTGCTCCCAGCCCCACTTTGGCCTCGCGCCCGGCGATTTCTGCTTCAATGTCGAGCGCCGCCAGACGATGTAAACAATCTTCCAGCGCCGCAGGTTGCGCCCCCTGGCTGACCGCCACCCGCGCACAGGCGGTATCGAGCAGCGCGACCGCTTTATCCGGTAACTGCCGCGCCGGAATGTAACGATGCGACAGTTTGACTGCGGCGCTGACCGCTTCATCCAGCAGCAACACCTGATGATGTTTTTCCAGCGCACTGACGGTGCTGCGCAGCATCTGAATGGCTTTGGCCTCATCCGGCTCCTGCACCTGCACCGTCTGGAAACGGCGCGTCAGTGCCGGATCCTTCTCAATGTATTTTTTATATTCCGCCCAGGTGGTGGCACCGATGGTACGCAACTGACCACGCGCCAGTGCCGGTTTCAGCAGGTTCGCCGCGTCGCCGGTCCCCTGCTGCCCACCAGCACCAATCAGGGTGTGGATTTCATCCACAAACAACACCACAGGGGTGGGACTGGATTGCACTTCGTTGATCAACGCTTGCAGGCGCGCTTCAAACTCGCCCTTCATCCCGGCCCCGGCCTGCAACATGCCGATATCCAGCAGCCAGAGTTGCACATCGCGCAGTGGCGCAGGCACATCACCAGCGGCAATGCGCAGGGCCAGCCCTTCCACCACCGCCGTCTTGCCGACACCAGCTTCGCCGGTCAGCAAGGGGTTGTTCTGGCGGCGACGCATCAGGATATCCACCATCTGGCGGATCTCTTCATCGCGTCCCGTCACCGGATCGATACGGCCATCGCGCGCACGCGCGGTAAGGTCCTGCGCGTATTGCGCCAGGGTGCTGCTGCCTGCTGCTGCCGGAGCAGCGGCGACATCCGGCTGCGTCAGCGCCTGCTGCGCCTCTTTGCTGTGACCGAGTAAAGTCTCGAATTGATCCAGCAGGACATCGACGTTAATGCGCGAAAACTGAGATGAAATACCTTTCAGCACGCTGGCAAGGCTGTAGGTCTTGAGCATGCCGATTAACAGGTGGCCGCCACGAATGCGGCTGGCCGCATATTTGAGCGAGGCATACACCCAGGCGCGCTCCACGGCGCTGTCGATGTGTTCGGCGAGATCGGAGACGGCACTTGCGCCGCGTGGCAGGCGGTCGAGCGCCGCCACGATATCCCGCGTCAGCGCGTTTTCATCCAGTGAAAAATGACTGATCACCTGCTGTAAGTCACCGTCCTGCTGCTGCATCAGTTGATGCAGCCAGTGCACCAACTCGACATACGGGTTGCCGCGCAGCTTGCAAAAGGCGGTGGCGCTTTCCAGCGAGGTAAATAACAGCGTGTCCAGTTTACCGAATAACACGGCTCGGCTGATTTCTGACATATCGAATCTCTGTAATAGAAGAAGCAGGCTATGTGACAGGAAAAGGCGATTGGGCTACCGTGCGGTAGCCTCAACTTCAAAAACGAAATCTTCACGATCGACAGGCTGTGCCGGCTGCCCCAGCCAACTGGTGTAACCCAACCGGGCATTGCCCCCCAGGGTCGTGCCCTTGACCTCGTCAGCGGCGAGGATCAGGCTGAGATCCCACTGCATTTCAATGCCGAGGTAGTGCCGTACCCAGTCGCGAACTTCACAGGCCCCACGCGCATCGGGCAGGAAGTGCGCGTACTGTTCTGTCGTGAGGGGACCCAGCCGCAGGCGGAAACGGTGCTGCACATCGCGCACCGCCACACCGAGAAACGCGGACTCGCCCAAACGCGGCATATGTCGTCCGGCCGCCAGACGGGCCTGGTCGTGGCTATCCAGCGTCAGCCACTGTGGCTGGTTTTGCTCCAGCCTGACCGGGACGCCAAAGTAAAGGCGCAGAATCCGCACCAGCCCTTCGGCATCGTGCCCATGCCGGCTAAGGTGCCCCACCAGCATCAGGCGCGCATGCAGGCTGAGCGAGCTGGCCTGTTGCTGTGCCGGAAAACCAATCCCGGCCAGACAGGCCAGATAGTCTTGAAAACGTTGGTCGTCGCCGCGATCGAGAGAAGCCGTCGGCTGCGCATCCGCCCAGGCGCGATAAAACAGCAAGGTGGCACGATGATGAAACAGGTCGGCAAACGCCGCCAGACTGTGATCCTGATGGTGGTCGATACGTTCACGCACATACTCGGTCAGATGCGTAGGCAGTGGACCATTTGGACCGAACAGGCCAAAACTGTAGATAGAGATAGCATGACGGCCATCCGTCTCACGCTCACGCACCCCGGCGAGGGTCGCGGGTGCGAAGGTCAGGAAAGGTTTTTGCCCGATGCGCACCGTTTCGAACTTCGGTAGCGGTGCACGTCCCAGCGCATAACGCTGGCCGCTCTGCGCATTGATCCGACGCAGCAGCTGGAACAGATCGTAGCGCCACGGTGCCGCCATCACCGCTGACCAGAAATCATCTGGCAAACGGCTGGCACGCGACAACGGGATAATTTGCGCGCCCTCACTCATAACAACGCCTTCTGGCCCATCCGTGGCGGCCAGTAACCGACTTCGCCGCGTTGCTGGCTGCTGAGGGTGAGTTCGGTAAAGCTGTTCAACGCCACCAGCCGCGCGAAGACACGTTCCAGTACGCTACCAAACAGCCACGGACTGGCCCCGGAGAACACCTGTTCATCCACTTCCAGCGCAATGCTGACCCCACGCGCAAACACTACCGGTCCCGGTTCCGGCACTCGGCGATGTACCGCGCTGAGCTGGCAATGGCGAATACCTTCGATCTGGCGCGCCACTGGCGCTTCCGCCAGGTTGGCGTACAGGCTCAGTAGCTGGCGTAAAGCGCTGGCCCCCTCACCATCGGCGCTGTCCATCAGGCTGAGGTAGTTCATTTGCAGATGGCTGATCAGCCGCCAGGAGGATAATCCTTCCGCCAGCGCCGGACGCGGCGGCGTCGGCCCTTTACACAATGTCAGCTGGCTCACCGGGATCGAGTCCGGCATCACGAAATTACCCTGCTCCTGTTGCAGCAACATCAACGGCAAATCGCGGCTGGTACACATCACCTCGGCGGAGAGGTAACGCATCTCGTCACGCCACGGCGTGTGGTGTTCGTCCACCAGCGAGAGAAACACTTCGGAGCCGATATAACCGGTCCGGGTGCCGTAGCGTTGCGCATGTTCCGACAGGGTGCGCTGCTCACGGCGCAGAGAAAAATAGGCACCGTAGTCACCCTGATCCGGGCTGAAGGTGCTCCAGAAGGGGCGAAACACCTGCTCCTCGCGCTGCCCTGCCACGGTAGCAAACAGACGTTGCACCGAATGCACTTCGTAATCCAGCGGGCGGATATTATCCACCACCAGATGGTATTCATGCTGGCTGTCGCTGACTTTCAGCCGTTCTGCCATTTTCGGAAACAGGTTAATCACCGGGGTGCAGTGCAGCGCCAGATGACTGCGATCGACCACGCTCTCCAGATCCGCATCGGCTTTATCCAGCAGGATGATGATGTCAAACGCGGTGGCTTTGTCACAGCGCGGCAGGAACGTGGCCAGCTGATGCAGACTGATAAACTGGAAGCGGGCAGGAAAGGCAAAATACTCCTGCAACAAACGGTAGCCGTCGAAGTTACGCAGATCATCCGGCAGCAGCGCCTGCTCCGGTGCAAAGCCTTGCTGTTGCAGCGCGTTATCGCTCAGCACCTGACGTTGCGGCTGCGGTTCCACCGATTGCAGCACCATGCCAACACGGTGCTGCATCAGCAACTCCAGTAACTTCAGCGCCTGAATATCCGGCCCGCTGAGGTAGAGCATCAACTCATCCAGCGTCAGTTGGCTGAGCGAGGCCACCCCTTCACACTCAATGCGGATACGCAACGCGCTGGCCGCTCCCAGACCGCTCAACTTCAGCTCACCGAGTGGGATATCACCAGGTACGCCACCCAGCGCCACATCGCTGATGCGCAGCGGATGCAGCATCACGTCATGTGCCGTGGTGTAACTACAGGTGACGCCCGATTTTTTCAGGCTCTGGCTCTCCATCATGGTGCCACGCGGCACCAGAAAACCGTTGCTGATGTCCCCTTTGCGACTATCCGGCGTCAGTTGCGCTATCGCCATCGAGGGTGTCGGCGCTAAATAACCCGGCGCGATCATCTCCAGCAGTCGTTGTGAAAAGCGCGGAAACTCGGCATCCATTTTCAATTGCACGCGCGAGGTGAGAAACGCAAAGCCTTCCATCAGTCGCTCAACGTAGGGATCGGCGATATCAATGCCGCGCATCCCCAGCCGTCCTGCCACTTTGGGATAACGTTCGGCAAACTCTGCGCCCATCTCACGCAGATAAGCCAGTTCGCGGTTGTAGTAGTCGAGTAGTTTGCTGTCCATGATTACCCCGCATCCTGTAATTCGAAATGACCATTCTCCAGATCAACCTCGGTGCGAAACAGAAACTCCAGCGGATAGGGTACGCACCACAGACGCCCTTTGATCTCAATCGACAACACGTTGTGCAGGTCAAGCGCGGTCAGATCGCTGACGCAACGCACCTGCAAGCCCTGCGGCAGAATGCGCGGTTCAAAATGCAAAATGGCGTTGGTCATTTTGCGCTGGATGTCCTGCCATTCGATATCTGACATATTTTGTCCGGCCAGCGGTGCCACACCGAAATTCCACACCGAACGTTGTACCTCGCCATACGGGCTGAGATCCTGCTGTGCTTCGTTGTTGATGGTGTTAAACAGCCACTGCAAGTCGCGCAGTACATGGCGACGCAGGGTGCTATGGGTGATCAGCACGCTGTTACCCGGCTCGCTACGTTTGTCCGGTGCATCGTCCGTCAGACGATCCAGCAGCGAGGATTGCAACTTGTCGCGTGAGGTCAGCGTGTCGCGATTTTTACGCGCACGATACCCCCCATGCAGTTGGGCGTAGCCGTCATCACGACTCATGATCTGGCCCGATGTCGTTAAAGGTCAGGCGCTGAAGGGCCAGCAGCGAGAACTCCGCGTTGTCGCTCAACCAGACTTTCTGACCAAGGCCGATAAACTGGCTTTCATCGTGGCCCAGCGGCTGCCATTCGGTAACGCTGCCACGCAGCCAACGTTCTTCGGCCTGTACCGGTAAGGGATAGCGCAGCGGAATCTGACACACCTGTTCGCTGCCATCGACCAGTTGGATCAACGTATGACGCCACACCAAATCCGTGACGCTGGCCGGTGGCTGGAACTGCATTTCACGGATGGCGGCAAACGGCACCCAGTAATAACGCCCATTGACGATGGCCTCACACACCGGACCGAAACGGCTGTCGCCATCCATCAGCCATGAAAACGCCACCTGCTGATCCTGCTGCTCCAGTGTGCCGGGATTGGCCTGCGCATCGTCCAGCGCCTGTTGCCGCAACTCGGCACCGCGTGCCGCGTCACCCGTGACTTCGGCCTGCAACGCCGCCAGCAGGGTTTCGCACCACGGCCAGGCACTGCCCGGCAACTGCGGCTGCGCTTCACCGCGCAACACCGCTGCACGCTGCTGTTCCCCGGCAATCGCCTGCTGGAGCAAGGTGATGGTCGGCTGCGCCTGGGGGGTGAGCGCCAGCCAGGATGGCAACTGCGTCTGCGCGCGTCCCCAGTTACCCGCCAGACACAGCAGTTGGACAAAAGCGGCGCGCAGATCGGCATCGGCTGGATTGGCCTGGATTTGCGCCGTAATCTGCGCCAGATTATCCGCCAGTGATGCAGTTGCCAGACGTTGTTGTAACGACTCCATGCAAACTCCTTTTGCGTTAGTTAAGGGTGCGGTAAGCGGCAGCAGCTGGATCTTGCAGCTCCGGGTGCAGCTGCTCCACCAGCTCGACTTTCAGCGGCGCGGCACTGTGTAACCAGGGCGACCAGACTTTGCGTACTTCCTGTAAACGGGCGCGCAGCGCGCTTTCATCAGCGGCTTCGCTGGCGGGCATCTGCACCACCACCTGCTCCGGTGCCTGCCAGCCGTTAAACTGTGCGCTGAACGGCAGCACCAACCAGCTTTCCGGCGATTTCTCATTCGCCAGCACCATCCGTTCACGGTTTACGGTGGTAATGGTCAGCTCGCTGGCGGGTTGCCCGCTACTTAATCCGGCAATCGGAAAGCCCTGTACAAAAGTGACGTCTACCGACTTTGGCGCACCGCTACCCATCTGCGTCAGGGTGCTGTGGCCGCTTAACCAGCCATCCTGACCGCATACCAGCCCCTGCTTCGACGGTACAAAGATGGCGCTGGATTGCGCCGGTTGCTGCCACCAGGTACGGAAGTGGCACCCATCCAGCAGGCTAAATTGCTGCCAGGGGGTGGTGTCGGCGGGTGGCGAACTGATCGCCGGAGCCGCAGGTGCCGGGACGGCCGCTTGTGGCGGCGGCGTGACAACCGGTTGCCAGTTTTGCTCCCGCTCAGCATTCCCTTCGGCCAGCGCATTGCCATCCGCATCCTGCAATTGCCAGTGCAGCTGTTGCAGCGCTTTACACTGCGACGCCATCAACCCGGCAACACGCGGCAGAAAGCTATCCAGCACCGTGGCACTTTTTTCCCCTTTGGTGACAATGCGCAGGTTCACACTCTTCTGACACCAGCTCGCCAGTTGGTTATCTTTTACGTCATCAATCCACACATCCAGTTTCTGTGTCGGGGACTGCACAATGCGGTAGTTCTCGGCCATAGCCTGCGTACTCAGCAGCAACGCCGCCAGTCCCAGTAATCCATATTTCATGTTGGCGTTCTCAATCGCGAAGAGGGAAGAACTGCGCCGCATCAGAAAGCGAGTGCAGTAAGGTGGTGTCCTGAGGCGAACCGACCCACACGGCCAGCGCACTGAAGTTGTCCTGCTGACCGTTGGACGGTTGATCGTTTTTAATGATTTGTTGCATCAACGTGAGCCACTCCTGCGGCGTGTTGACCATATGCAACGATTGCTGCATCTGCTCCAGCGAGACGCCATGCCAGAAACCGTCGGTGCAAAGGAGAAAGGCGTCACCATCTTCAATCTCCACCACATCGCTGTAGCTGGCATCGCGCTGCTCATCGCCCATGCCGAGGGCAAAATAAAGCAGGTTGGTGTTGATGCCTTCAGTCTGGTGCCCGGCATCCTTCATTTGTTGTACCAGGCTGTGATCGGTGGTGACGTGATAGAGATAACCGCGCCGAAACAGATAGAGGCGACTGTCACCGGCATGCGCCCAGTAAGCCAGCTCGTAATCACGGTCGATAAACAGGCTTACCAGCGTGGTACCCATTCGGCGGTGCTCGCTGCTCGCCTTCTGTTGCTGACGGATAGCCTGATTGGCGTGATTGACATAATTACGAATCGACTGCGCATTCAGATGGGTTTCGCCGTTAAACGTCTCCATCAAACTGCTACGGGCGATGGTGGCGGCGACATCTCCGCCAGGGAAACCGGCCACGCCGTCACAGACGACAAAGCAGGCTGAGCGTTCACCGATGATCTCACCGGTCTGATCCTGATTGCTGGCGCGGTCGCCCTGATTCGACGTGGAAGCAATAGTGATATTCATGCGTCATCCGTGTGGGTTTGTGAATCTTTGTACTGATTAACTTCCATGTCATAGGCGTGCAGGAAGGCTTCGCCAAACAGGGTGTGGAAGTCGTCTTCTATCTCACCAGCGGTTTCGCCGTAGCGCTCAACAAAATGCTCCCACAATGCCGCCTTACGACTGCCAGGCAGTGCCAGACGAGACACGGAACCCGCCTCACGCGCTTCCTCTTCCAACTGGTCCGGGTTAAAGGATTGCAGCATTGACGCGATGATGGCGCGGATACCGGCAATCATCCCCAACTGATGCGCCTGAAGGTCGATCAGTGCATCACGCACAGCCTGGCGTGGCGGCATAAATCCAGGCATCCGACTGCCAAACATCTGCATCAGCACGGTTTTGCCCGACGGCAGCAGTTTGAACGGGTTATTGGCATCGTCGAGGATCACCGTCATATCGGCTTTCACGCCACGCTTGAGAATCGAGCGTGAAGAGAGTAACGCCACCGTGCCTTGTGAGAACATGCTCAGCATCTGGCCGAACTGGCGCATCTGGTCGCGATCGAACTGTGGCGTGGGCTGCAAATCCTGTAAGCCCATCCCTTCCAGCAGCGCATCGAGTAATTCACCTTTCAGTGCATCACCGCTGCTTTGCGCGGCGGCTTCACGCTGACTGCTGGAAGCCACCGGATCAATGCGCAGACGCCCTTTGGGTGTAGGTGATGGCGTACGCTGCACCGCCTGCGGGGTTGGCAGCGTGATGCCACCATACTCCAGCGGTGTCGGGTTGACGTCTGCGGATTCGGGATCTGATTCAGGCTCTGGTGCCGGTTCTGGCTCCGGCACTGGCAGAGGTTCAGGCTCCAGAATTGCTGCGGGCGTAACCTCCGGTTGTGCCAGTGGCACCGCCCCGCCCATCATCAGGCCGAGTGGATCATCGTGATGGCGTGGATCAGGGGTGTTCTGGCTGCCAAACAGGCTAAGTGGGTCCAGCTCCGCCGTTGGGTTTTCCACTGGCGTTGGCGCGGCGACACGTTTCTGCCCCACCAGCGCACTGGGTGTCGCATCGTCAAAAATGCTCTCCTCGGCAAACAACGCATCACCTTCATCAAACAGGCTATGGGTGGTGGGCTGCTGTCCGATATCCAGGGGCGCATCGCTAATCAGCGCCGCCAGCGGATCTTCCGGGTTGCGCTCAACCGCGGCCGGGGCAGTCAGCGGATGGGCCTCGGATGAAGCGGGTACTGGTTTATTCCGTTGCGATAAATCGTCAGAAATGGAGAACTCTTTCGCCAGGCTATCCCAGATTTCACTGGGAATGGCGGCGGTGTTACTGCTGACAGCGGGGGATTCATCCGCGATGATTGCCGCTTTGGCCGCCGGTTTTGGCACGCTGCTGGCTGGCTGTGCCGCGTGAATATCGTTGACCAGCAGTTGGTAATCATCAATGCCCAGAATATCGCCATCCTGTAATTCCACCTGGCGACCCCGTTCCAGCGGAATATCATTCAGCAGCACACGCGTGACATTGCCGCGATTGGTCAGACGACATTCACCGTCGGCGGAAATATGGACGATCGCCTGCAACCGGGAAATGGTTCGGTCATCATCGGGTAATACCAGGTTGTTATCCACACCACGGCCAATGGTGCCGCCGGGGGGTAAGAAGTCAAAAAGAGTTTGCGGCGGCTGATGGCCGGGTTTAGTCGTTATTATCGTAAAGCGCATAACGGATTCCTGCGGTTAGCTGTTCGGCATCTATATCGCGCCTCTCTCGGAAAAGAGGCGGAATATAGGAAGCGTTTTTGTAGCGGCGCGATTTATCGCGCTCTTTTCGATTAGTTAATTATCTGCTTAAAACCGCGCGATAAATCGCGCCGCTACGGGATGATAATCCGCATAGGCTATTTCATATTTAACTATGTGATTGTGAGAATAATAAATAAATTAGAAATGATTACTCATAAAAGACTCAAGATGACATTGGCCATCGCGATACTTCAACCAACCGCGCTGTGATTCGGTTAGTGTTAACGTGTAGAATTGCAAATCTGCTGGTGAGGCGGAATACTCAGCATCGATTCTTTTCTTTGCTGCGAGATACTCTTCATTGCCAGATACACCACCACTCTCATATTAATTTACCCATAAGTTCTCCCCAGAAAAGCGGCCCATTAGACCGCTACATTTGAGATTGATACGATTCATGCTCTAACAAACTATTTCATCACCCCTGAGTCCTTGGCAATAACCTTATCATTCAAAGTGACAATATAATCCCACAGTTCACTCCCCTTTAAGGTGGGGTAAAATGAGTAATTATATTTACCATTTTTAAACTCATACCCCTGAAAGTCACACACATCCGGGCAGTTCGTGTTAATCGTCTCACCTTTGAGGGTAATCGTAGAATTATCTTTAATTCTTGTTGACTGGAGATAAACCTTGTCGCAAGTTAAATTCCCTTCTTCACAGTCATATGTAATTTCAGCTTTAAACCTCTGGCCGTGGAAGTAAGACGTGGATTTTGAATAAGCTGAAGCAGGAGCGAGTAAAATTAAAAGCACCAGAATGGATCTATTCATGTTCTTCCTTAAATAGAACAGAATGCTTATGTAATAAATTTCACCAAAAAAAATGACGCCGGATTTATACATGACTACTCATAAGGAAGAGTTTTAAGTTGTTCCACTCGCTCCAAATCAATTCTCGCGATGCATTTATCTGTGAGTGTATCGTGAGCAACCGTTCCTTTCTCAGCCATAAAAGACTCAAGATGACATTGGCCATCGCGATACTTCAACCAACCTCGTTGTGATTCGGTTAGTGTTAACATGTAGAATTGCAAATCTGCTGATGAGGCGGAATACTCAGCATCGATTCTTTTCTTTGCTGCGAGATACTCTTCATTTAACGTTTTTTCTGCTGCCAGTTTCGCGGATTTAAAACAAGAAGATATTTCGCTATCAATTACCGCATGGCTACAGATGTCCTGGGCGTTAGCATTGTTCAGTAGCACCACCATAAATACAAATAACACCATCCCATTCTTCATTCCAACTTCCTTATCCTTTGGGATCATTAAGCGGCCTTGTGAAGACCGCTTTATTTTACTTTTGATAGACCTTACGCAATTCAACAATGGTTTTCAGGGATGAATTTTGAAATTTTTCGGTGGTGTCGTTATCATAATAAACACCGTCACCCGCTTTAAGCCCCATAACATAGTAATCGGTGCCATAGTGGTCAGGGGCTTCAATAGTATAAATCACGGCAATTTTTTCATTTTCATCATCTTTCTTAGAAATGAACCCCACCGAATCCACTTTATGGCAACCTACTGTTTCCCAGTCACCCTGCCCGATCGTTTGGATAAACTGATCGATGTTCTTACCGTCTTTGCTCCAACCTATAAAGCATACTGGTTGGACCTCTCTTATCCATCCTTTTCCCTGAATAAGGGTACCCTGCAACTTGCCATCTTTAACGACATCGAAGGTCTGGCTCTTGTCCAACTCAACACGACTCAAACCGCTATGTTCAGCTTGTGTGATGATATTTTTTTCATAGGCGAGGGATTTTGGTTGTAAGAGAGAGACAGATGCACTTGCAAAATAGCTATTCAACAGTAGAAGCAAGATCGCATACCAATAATTACTTCTCATTATTTACATCCGTGTAGGCATCTGATTTGGTCATTCGTTCATCTTTCCTGCGAAATCATTAATGTTGAAGGGAATGATTAATAAGACTCAATGCAACAGCCAAAAAAAGAATTGCAAAACTGGCAACATTTAATTTATGGGCGACAATAGCCAGCCCACCCTTTCCATAGGTTGACTCCTGATAAAATCACAGGATTCATCACCTTTCGCGGCCTGATAGCTCCCGACAGATGAAGTTCGACCATACTATTGCAACTCATTGCAGTCTCCATTTGCAATTCAATGCATTTTATAATTTTGAACACCCGACTGAAGCGGCGCGATTTATCGCGCGCCTTTGAATAAAATTAAACCGCGCGATAAATCGCGCCGCTACAGGTTAACGCAGGATTAATAAATAACGCGCATTACGCCTCTTTATTTTCTTTGATATTCCAGCCTGCGCTGCTTTCTGCACCTTTACCACCGGAAGAGCTCTGCTCCCAGTATTGCTGTTTCACTTTCGCTGCCTGGAATGAGTAAGCCATGCTCAGTGTATCGCCATTATCAGCACCGGTATAATCTACGCGGGAAACCAGCACATCTTCCAGTGTGATACGCGCATACTCAACCTGAGAGCCACCCGCTTTGCAAATGGACAACTCAACTTTGGTAACGTGCTTACCATTGGCGCAATATTTCAGAATGGCGGACGTGGATTTATCAATCAACGCATTCACGTTCAGGTCATTAAAATTAACCTTACCCGCACCACCGCCACCGCCAACCGCCATATTTCCAGGCTGGGTAGCGCCCCAGTTAAAGGAGGTAATATCGGTCCAACCGGTGTGGTTAGAATCTTTCGATTCACCGGTTACACCATCAACTTTTAAAAACATATCAATAGCCATAATTATCTTCTCTTGCTTGATTTACGTTCTGCTTTGAAAAAGCATCGTTATGGCAAACAGGAAAGCATGGGGCTGAATAAAACCATCCATATTTTACCTCTGCCTCGTTTTCTGAATAGATTGCTACATGTTTATTCAGAGGGGTTCTCATTGCACAAACAGTGAATAAGAAAAAGGTTCAGAGAACCTGCTCTTCAGGTTCTCTGATTAAAGCGCGTGTTACTTATCGTTGGTTTTCAGCGAAGGCAGTTTCGATACCAGACGCAGTGATACCGTCAGACCTTCCAGCTGATAATGCGGACGCAGGAAGAATTTCGCGGCGTAATAACCCGGATTGTCTTCCTGCTCCTCAACATTAACCTCAGCCGCCGCCAGCGGTTTACGTGATTTGGTTTCCTGGGAGGAGTTAGCCGGGTCGCCGTCCACATAGTTCATCACCCAGTCGTTCAGCCAGCGCTCCATCTCATCGCGTTCGCGGAAGGAACCGATTTTGTCACGCACAATGCACTTCAGATAATGAGCAAAGCGGCAGCAGGCAAACAGATACGGCAGACGTGCCGCCAGACGCGCATTGGCGGTGGCATCCGCATCGTGGTATTCCGCCGGTTTCTGCAATGACTGTGCGCCGATAAAGGCCGCGAAGTCAGAATTCTTACGATGCACCAGCGGCATAAACCCGTTTTTCGCCAGCTCGGCTTCACGGCGGTCGCTGATAGCGATCTCGGTCGGACATTTCATGTCCACACCGCCATCATCGCTGGGGAAGGTATGGCACGGCAGGTTTTCTACCGCCCCGCCCGATTCCACACCTCGGATCGAGGTACACCAGCCGTACTCTTTGAATGAACGGTTAATGTTGGCCGCCATCGCATAGGCCGCGTTGCTCCAGGCGTAGTTGTTGTGATCGGAGCCGTCGGTTTGCTCTTCGAAATCATAACTGTCCACCGGATTGGTACGGATACCGTACGGCAGACGCGCCAGGAAGCGCGGCATCACCAGACCGAGGTAACGTGAGTCTTCCGATTCACGCAGGCTGCGCCAGGCGGCATATTCGGTGTTCTGGAAAATCTTGGTCAGATCGCGCGGGTTCGCCAGCTCCTGCCACGACTCCATCTGCATCACTTCCGGTGCAGCACCGGTGATAAACGGGCAGTGTGCAGCGGCACCAATACGCGCCATCTCACCCAGCAGTTCCACGTCCTGCGGGCCGTGGTCGAAGTAGTAATCGCCAACCAGGCAACCGAAAGGCTCTCCACCAAACTGACCATATTCCTGTTCGTAGATTTTCTTAAACAGCGGGCTGCGATCCCAGCCCACGCCTTTGTAGCGCTTCAGCGTCCGTCCCAGCTCCTGCTTGGAGATACTCATAAAACGGATTTTCAGCATCTCATCCGTTTCAGTGTTGTTCACCAGATAACTCAGGCCACGCCACGCACTTTCCAGTTTCTGAAACTCCTGGTGGTGAATAATCTGGTTAACCTGCTGAGATAACTTATCGTCGATTTCCGCGATCAGGGACTGGATGGTGCGATAGGAGTCGTTGGAAATCGTGACGGTGTTTTCCAGCGCCTGCTGCGCCAGAGTTTTGACGGCACTTTCAACCGCTTCCCGCGCCTGATCGTTTTTCGGGCGAAACTCTTTGCTCAGTAACGCGCTGAATTCATCCTGGCTGAAGCTGGATGCGCCTTGTGGCTGCTGTTGGCGTTGCTCGCTCATTATTGCTCCTCCTTACCTTCTGCCGCGTCTGCCTGCTTCGGCAAATGCGTCAGCGCCTGTAACAGCGTCGGGTCATGCAGAATCTTGCCAATCAACTCTTCCGCACCGTTTTTGCCGTCCATATAGGTCAACAGGTTGGCAAGTTGGGTACGTGCTTCCAGCAGTTTGTTCAGCGGTTCCACATGACGGGCAATCGCATCCGGCGAGAAATCATCCATGCTTTCAAAGGTCAGCTCGACATTCAGCTTGCCCTCTCCCGTCAGGGTATTATCGACCTGGAACGCCGCACGCGGCTTCATCGCCTTCATACGTTCGTCGAAGTTATCAATATCGATCTCAAGGAATTTACGGTCATCAACGGCAGCCTGCGGTTCCAGCGGCTTGCCAGCCAGGTCTGCCAGTACGCCCATCACGAACGGCAGCTGGATTTTGCGTTCCGCGCCGTAGATCTCCACGTCATATTCGATTTGAACGCGGGGCGCGCGATTGCGGGCGATAAATTTCTGCCCGCTGGATTTCATAGTGGCCATGATTTTCTCCATAAATGATGCGCGGGTTAAGGCGCGCAGGTCTCACTGCGTGATGAAGTGTTGGACGCGGCGTTAGTCGTGGCGTCCGAAGATGTTTTGCAACTGATGAACGCCGTCCGGCGCCAGGTCGCGGATGATGTCCATAAAATCGAGTTCGATCAGCCGCTGGACGCGGTCAATCATTAATGGGGCCGGATGGCTGGGTTCATGTTGGGCGAAGTATTGCTTCACTTTTTCCAGCATCAACTGAGCATCTGCGCGATTGGTCAGCTGTGCTGTGCGCCAGTCAGCGACAGAGCGCGGGGCCGGTGCGTCGGTCTGTTGATCGTCGGAGGTGTCCGGTGCCACCTCAGCCACCTCAGCTGATTGCGTCAGGCTGACCAGCACGGCAAAATTTTTCTGCACTTGCGTCATATCAGGTACGGCGCTTTCACCCAGTCGTTCGGCAATGATGTGGTGCAAGCTTTGCAGACGCTGATCAATTTGCTGCACGGTGGCGGCAGCGGGCTGTGCCTGCTGCGCCAGCTCATCACGCAAACGTGCCATGCCGCCCGGATAGTCTGTCGTCTCGCTTTTGCTGCCATCGCACAAGGCGATGGCATCGCGCAGGGTGATGCCATCCGAGGCGTGACGTAGCAGCCATGCCTGGCGAACAGCGGCAGTCAGCGAGGAGGCGTCCTCCAGCAGCGCCAGCGCATTGATGCGATAGAACGGATCCAGCTCGCCATCCTCTTCGAGGCGGGGCCACAGGGGATCCCAATAGCGCAGCAACGCCTGTTCAATCAACGCCAGCCCCTGCGCATAACCCGGCAGCCCGTTAAGATGGGTCCATGCCTGGGTGAGGGCCAGCATCACACGTAAATCTTTGCTGCGACTCAACAGTTCGGTCGCCAGCTTTTCTACCCGGTTCCAGTCAGCCGGTTCCGCCGGGATGATAGTTTCACCAAATTGCTGCTCGGCTTTACCGGCGCTGGCCTGTTCCATCGCCTGAAAATCAGCGTGATATTCCAGGTTTTCACCGCAGGGGTCGTCGTTGCTGATCGGCACCAGCAGTGCGTCGAGATCGATAGTCATGCGGGTTGTACCTCAGGATTCAAACATCGGTGGATAAAGTCCATTTCGTCCAGGTTTCGCACCGCCAGCCGGATCAAACAGCAACGAAAACAACTGGGCAGTGAAGTTGCCGCTATGCACATGGGTGTACAGCGGGAAGCCGTCGCTTTGGTTGGTCCACCAGAAACTGGTGTAAAACTGTGGATCAAAGCTGTCGGCAGGCAGTTGCCAACTCAGGTTCGACACGCTGCCTCCGTCACCAATAATCGTCAGAATGTCAGATGACTCTCCCGCTTCGGGCGGCTGTGGCTGGGGAATGCTAAGTAACGCCTGATCCAACTGTTCCGGGCTGCTGTTATCCCGTACCACCCGCAACAAGGTATTTCCCACCTGTTGATACCAATCACCCGAGCGGGCCAACAACGCAGGCGACCACTCCGTCGGGCTGAAGTGACGCAGAGCGCACAGCGGATAGTGGCGACCCACGCTATCACGCGAAGCGGTGAGACTGCCCATCTGTACCAGCTGACTACCCAGCATGGGCGGAACAACAAAATTCCACACCGGTGCACTGAGAAAGGCGCGCGAAGGGGCGCTCTCCCCTTCAGCACTGGTTTGCCAGTGGTGTAAACCCACCTGAAACCAGTGCGACCATTGCCGTAGCAAGCTATCGGGAAAGCGCCGCTTAACAAAATCACCCGCGCTGGGCAATTTGCCGTACCAGCCGGGGGCTGCGTATTGCGTCATCGTAAGGCTCCGATTCAGGGGCAGCTAAAAGCGGGAAGCTGGAACGGGTTGCGAATGCTGCCGGGGGTAAACGACAGCGTGACCTGATGTCCTTCGACGTTAAAACTGGCTTCACGGGTCAAACCACCCGCTTGCGACACGCGGGCGCGATCAAAAAAGCGATTTAACGCCCAGGGACCGCTGGTGATGAGCGTTGAAGTGGTGCCGTTGGTTAAACCAAGCTGCATCCTGACCTGACTGGTCCCCCCCGGCCCCGGCCAGTTGACCATCTGCACGGCCTGTGGACCGTGGCTGTAGCGCAGAATTTGTCCGTCAACATCCAGCGTCAGGGTGAGGATATCGTTATCCATTTTCACCGTGCGCAGGGTGACGCGGAAAGATGGCGTGGTCGCGCCATTGGTGAAGAATGCATCGCGGATTGACTGAGCCTGCTGGAACGGTCGCAGTAGCGCTTCGCCACCCGGTAAGGTTTTGCCGTCAATCCCCGGCGTAAAGCGCCACGCAGCATGGGTGGTATCGACCTTGTTCGCCAGGTTGTCGCGGAAGAAGCTGTCCATCAGGCCGCTTCCCGGCGCAAACATGCGCGCCAGATCGTCGGGGGTTACTTCGTTGCGGCCAGTGCGCACCAGCGGATAACGTCCGGCGATGGCCTGCTGACAGAAACTCCCTACCTCCATCTGGATGCGTTTGCGCACGTTATCCATATCACGACGCTGGGCATCCGAACTGGCCCCTACCGCCATGCTGGAAACCATGTTTTGCAAGGTACCCGGCAAACGACCGGCGCTGGCCTGCACGCGGCTGATGGCATCACTTGATGGCGGTGGCATGCCGCTGTTGGCGGCATCCTGCACCGCCGTCAGGTAGCGATACAGATCGTCGATCTGGTGCAGAAAATCATCCACCGCCAGCACTTTACTGCCCTGTTGCAACGGCTGCGCCAGCTCGATGATCGAGGCAAAATGCGCACCCACCACCTGTTCCGGTGCCATGCCGCCGCTACTTTGCGCTGCATTGGCTTTGGGCGCGCTGAACAACGCCTGCAAGGTGCGGGTGGCGCTGTTGTCTGAGGCTGGCGGCGTTGACTGTTCCGCTTTGTCATCGGCTGGCGCACGCGTCAGCGTCAGCACTTTACTCAGGTTAATCACTAACTGACGCAGCGGCGAATGGTTGCCGGAGAGCAAGCGGGCCGTGTTGATACGCTGTGCGAGGTCGGCGCTGTTGTTGAGCTGGATATCGCTGAGGAACTGCTCCCATTGGCGAATGTAATCCTGCATATAAAGCTGGCGTACCGCCAAATCGGTCTGCTGGCTGTTCTCCTGTTGCGTCGTGCCGCCTAACACCCAGCCATCATCCTGGTACAGCGCCTGCGTCACCGGCGCGATCTGTTTATCGACGTGCTGCCAGTACCCTTCCGGGGTATACAGGCCAGAGACACCCTCGTTGACCGACTTACCGCTTTTGCGCGAAAACACCAACTCGCTTTGTGGACCACCCAGTGCAGCCAGGCTGACGGTGGGTAAGCTGCCATCACGTTGTAGCAGGCGCTTCAGGCGTCCGTAAACGCGCTGTGATAGCGGCATCTGATTAATCAGCGCCTGCTCGCGCTTTACCAGCGCATCATCCTGCGCATAGGGCGAGGACTGAATTTGTGTCTCCAGCAATTGTTGCAGATGCCATGCCAGTTGCTTCACTTCCTGCTGAGTCACGTTCTGCGGCAGCTCACGCGAGATATTCAGCATCAACCAGGCTTGCAGGAATTTGCCGTCATAATGCTTCGGTTGATACAGCATCTGATACGCCTTCAGCGCCTCGTAGCTGTAGTCTGCATCGCTGCCGTTGTCATTACGCAGCCAGCGGGTGATGTTTTGCGCCACCTGGGGCAGCAACAGTTGCTTCAACGCTTTGTTGTACAGCGCCTGACTGGCATCGCTCACTTCAGTACCACGGTACAACCACATACGACGCGTCAGTGGCGGGTCCTGCAATGAAAAGTCTTTACTCTCTGGCAAATGCAGCAGCGTATTGAGATAAGGCACCAGCGCAAACAGATCGCCGGTTCCCTGGCGTTGTAGCTGTTCACCCAGTTGCTCAACCTGCGGCGTTTTTGCCGCCATCTCCTGCAAATAGGCTTTGTTTTTGCTGTAACTGGTGAGCCATAACGCCCCGGCAATCACCACCACCACCAATAACGCCAGATAGCCAGACCATAAACCGGCGCGATTGCGCAGCTCCCACCAACGATTGCTGGCCGCCAGCCCGGACTCCTGAAAGACGACATCTTCCAGCATGTCCTTGAGGAAGAAGCTTTGGCCCTTAGTCGGCGGAATCGGCGCGTCTTTCCCCACCTGATCCCAGCGGCCTGATTCACCCTGCTGTTGTCCAGGCAGATGGAGCGCACGGGTCAATTCCCCCATCACGCGGTCAAACGGCAAACCTTCCTGCGTGCCGCTGGCGAAGTAGATGCCGCGCGGTGCGAACTGGGTTTCGAAATCGGAGCGGGCGAATAACGTTTCCAGCGCCTCGGCCAGCAACGGACGTAATGCGGCAAACTCCTGCGGGAACAGATAACTTTCTGCGCGCGCCTGGGCGTCGCTCTCTCCCAGCAAGGTATCGGCTAATCCGGCATCCAGACGTTGTTGCAGCAGCGAATATTCCTGCTGAAATTGGCTGCTGAGTTCGAAATCGGCGGTGGAGGCTTGCGCCCAGGGAAAGGTGAAGCCCCAGATTTGCTCGCGCTGTGCTTTATCCAGCCCGGCAAAATAGCTGCGGAAGCCTTTTAACAAATCCGCCTTGGTGACCAGTACATAAACCGGGAAACGGATACCGAGACGATCATGTAACTCCATCAAGCGCTGACGTAACGCCAAAGCCTGATTACGCAGCGCTTCCGGTGTCTGGCTCAACAGATCCGCCACGCTCAGGGTGACGATCACCCCATTGATCGGCTGACGACCACGGTATTTGCACAGCAGCGCGAGAAAGTGGTGCCATTCGCTGGCGTCGCGCTCCTGCTGGCTCTCCTGAGTGGTGTAGCGCCCGGCAGTGTCCAGCAGCACCGCTTCATTGGTGAACCACCAGTCGCAATTACGCGTACCGCCAATGCCACGCAGCGCCGCCTTACCCAACTTGTCAGCCAACGGGAATTGCAGGCCGGAGTTGACCAGTGCGGTGGTTTTCCCGGCTCCGGGTGCGCCGATGATCATGTACCACGGCAATTGATAGAGATACTGGCGGCTGAAGCGTTGCGCCCAGAACGGTGTTCCTTTGCTGTGATGGCGTTGGAAATGGGCTTTCTTTAGCATCTCCGTGGCTTCGCCAAAACGGCTCGCCAGCACCTGTTCCTCGTTGGTCAGCCGTTTGCGATCCTGATCGGGCACGTCCGACTGTGGGGTTTCGAGGCTCGACATCAACTTACGATTGAGCCACATGTTGTAGAAACGAGGTATCGCCTGGCTTAACCCCCACACCAGATACAGCAAGGCAATGCTGATCACGCGATTCTGTTCCGGCTCCAGTGGCCGCGAATCGACAATCGAGAACACCGGGCCAATGACCCAGATGATAAATGACAGCGCCGTGATGCCGACAAAACCCCAGGCGAGGCGGCTGGTCAGCACGGCAAAAAGCAGATTCAGCATGGATTAGTTCCCTCTCGCCAGGCCGTTAAGTTCAGCGTGCGTTGCATCCGGTGCCACCAGCAGCGTGATTTCCACGCGGCGGTTGCGTGCACGGTTCTCGGCGTTGGTATTCGGCACCAGCGGATTGCTTTCGCCGCGCCCTTCCGCTTTAACGCGCGCCGGTTGGGTCAATTGCTGTTGCAGCAAGGTCTGAACCGACTGCGCGCGCGCCAGGGAGAGTTCATAGTTGGAGGCAAAACGGGCGCTGCGAATCGGCACGTTATCGCTGTAGCCCACCACCAGAATCTTGCCGCTGACGTTGTTCATCGCCGCCGCAATACGCTGGATAACCGCTTCATAACGGCCACGCACCGTGGTCGCGCCAGAGGTAAACAAGCCATCCCCTTTCAACGTCACCACGCTTTGATCGGCTTCATCACGAACGGCCACCAGACCGGCATCAATTTCCGGTTTGAGGAAGGTTTTCAGATTGAGCGCGGCAGGTGGCGGCGGTGCCGGGTTACGGATCTGCATTTCCGGTAATGAGGTCTGATAAATGTTAGCCAGCACCGGCGTGGTGTAATCTCCCAGTCGCCAGTTAAGAATGATATAGAACAGGCAGGCACCGAGCGCGGCCACTGCGGCACAGGCCCACAGCGGAATCATCGGACGCCACAGCTTGCGCAGCACCGGTTGATCGGTCGGATGCACCGACAGCGCCGCCGCATAACTGCCGCGGACGCTTTTGATCATCTGTAACAGCCGTTGTTTGATGGTTTCCAGCTGCGAACGCCCGTTGTCCAGTACCCGGTAACGCCCTTCAAAACCCAGCAGCAGGCAAAAGTAGATCAACTCCAGCAGCAGGATATGCTGACGCGGATTTTGCGACAGTTTTGCCAGCAACTGGAAAAACTTCTCCCCGCCCCAGGTTTCATTGTGAAAGGTGACCAGCAAACCGTTGCTGGTCCAGACGCCACGGCTACCCCACGGCGTCAACGCGGCGGCTTCATCCAGCGCGGTGCACAGGCAATAACGCGCACCAATGATCACTTCATAACTCAGGCCCGACTGCTGACAGCTCAGTTCAAAGCGACGGATCTGGTCAATTAACTGCTGACGCAGACGCGCGGGATCGTCATGGGAAACGGAGTGCCGGATCTGCGGGATGGCGTTAATCAGCGGATTCGCCGCTGCCACCAACACATTCTGGTGGCTAACATCGGGCTGCGCGGCATCACTATTCGGTTTCTGTTGTGGCTGCATCATGCGTGCTCAGTTTTGATTATTCTGACTGACTGCGAATGGCCCAGAACTCCATATTCAGGCCTGGAAATTCACCGGCGAGATGAAGTGCAAAGGCTCCCGAGCGCTCCATCTCCTTCCACAGCTCGCTGTTTTTATCCAGTTCAAAGTAGCTGTAGCCCGCATGCCACGGGATTTGTGGCGGCGCACCCGGCATGGCGATCAGTGACAGGCCAGGTAACTGCAACTGCACCAGATCGCGAATTTTGGTGACGGGCGCGACTTTCATCTGCGCCGGGAAATGGGTTTTTAGCGCATCGGCGGGCACGCTGGCTTTCACCGCCAGCACAAAGCCGAATTCGCGCACCATGCTGCTCTCCGGTACCGTGGCCACATTCAACCCGTGCGATCGTTGCGTCAGCGGCAACTGAATCGCGCTCTCTTCCATCACCTGCGACAACCCCTGGCGAAGCTGCAACGTCAACCGCATGAAGCAACCATGTAAATCGTCATGGTCATAACGCGGGAAGGCGTCAGGCGTGCGGGCGGGCGACCAGGTGCATAGCTCTGACGCCAGTTGTAGCCAGTGGCTATACAGGGATTCGGGATGCAGCAACGGTAAGGTTTGCAGATGCGCGTGCAGACCAAGCTGCCGGTTTAACAGCGCCAGCAGCATGAAATCGACCATATCAGCGCTGTTGAATCGCCCGGTACCAGGCGTGCGCTGGCTCAATTGTTGGCTGCGTTGCTGGATCAGGCCATGCAGGTCGTTCAGCATGCTTTGCAGCCCGTGATTTCCGGTCAGGGTGAGCATTGGCGGAATGTAATCGCTGTCGAGACGAACATGATTATCGCTACGCTTTTCCACCACCCGCGCCACACCCATTGCGGTCCATTCGGCGGTGAGGTCTTGCTCCAGCATCAGACGCAGGCGCAATTTACCGAATTGCACCGTGGCCGCGCCAACGGCCAACGCATTGTCATCCTCGACCTCCGTTTCCCAGGCGAGATAACGCGCCAGCGAGTCCGACGCATCCTGAAAGGTCACGGCCTCGCGTCCGTTACGTCGCGTCGGGATCGCCAGCACCACTTTCGCCCGATCAACATTGTCCGGCAGATCCAAAGGAACCGGCCCCTGCTGTGGCTGACTAAAGGCGAAGAAGGTGCCATCCGGCAGACAACCACTGGCCGCACTTAATGCCAGCTTGCCCTGGCGCAGCAGCGCGTCATCAAATTCAACGTCAAAAAATCCCCAGGTGTAGACACGCTGGGACTGGCCCCATTCCCGTAAGGTACTGTGCAGAAAATTTTCCGACTGCTGGAAGTGATGCGGGCGCAGAAACATACCTTCCGTCCACACCACCTTTTCGGCTCTGTTCATAATCATCCTTTACTGCTTAACCAGGCGCAGGCCGTTGATATCCGCCACGATGCTGGCATTCAGCTCACCATCGTTACTTTTCCAGAACTGCCAGAACGCACTGTCATCCCCGTCCGGAAAGGGCAGCGCCAGACGCCAGACTTTGCCGTCCAACGTCTGATATTCCGCCATGATGCCGATGAAGCGGGCTTCGGCCAGACTCTTACCACTGAGCGTGTTACTGAGTTGCCCTGCTCTCAGGAAGAATTCCTGGTTATTGAGCAGTGAAGCGCCGAGCACTGCCCCCGGCTGGTTTTGTAGTGAATAGAAATCGGCAGACATAAATGCGGCGTCAGAGGTGAGTAGCATCACCCGAACTTTGAGCGGCGCACCCGCATTGATTTGCGGATGCGCCTGGAAATGCAGGTTGTAGCGCGCTACTGAGGTTTGGCTACTACTGCATGCCGCCAGTAACAGGACGAACAGCGGCAAACACCACTTTCTCAGGCGACTTATCAACATCACCTGTCCCTCCATGTTTAGCGAGATTAGTTGATGATCCAGGTACCGCTGTTACCGTTCTGACAGGCTTTGCTGTCGCCATCGACCGACACGCAGGTCTTTTTCTTTGCGGTACGCACCCGACGTTTCGGCTGATCGGCTTTCAGGGTTTGATCGTAGAGATCGCTTTTCACCAGCGCGCGGAACGGGACATAACCGGTGAGCTGGGCCGCAGCTGGCGTGGCTGCTGCTGGCGCAGCCGCAGTTTTCTGCCCTTCTGTCGGTGCGGCTTCGGCCTGTTGCTGTTGCTGCGGCTGCTCGCCAATCGCCAGCCAATTGTTCTCAACCATGCCAAGGACCGTGTAGGTTTCACCGGTTTTCAGCGTAGTCACCACTTTGCCGCCGTAATCAGGGCGCGTCATCACCGAGGTCGGGTAGAGCGCGCGATAGGCGTCATTGACAGGACTGAACTGCGCAGGCGGATTGACCGCATGACGGTGGACCAGGGTGACACCGTCAACAGTGCTGGTCACCAGGGTGTCGTCAGTGATGGGTGGTGGCGCTTTACAACCTGCAACAACAAAGACAAACAGCAGGCTTAACGCAATGCGGAGATTCACCATTTTCTTCATGTTTAGTTCCATTAATCTCTAAAAAATGGCCATTGGCCGGTTGTTAGCAAAATAAATCACTGAATGCCGGGCGAACCGATGCAATCAGGACCATTTAGAAAATTGACCACACTTTTTATCGGAACCTGGTGACCAAATGTCCGCTTAAAATTGATCAGTTCCAATTAAGTATTTCAGATGCAATAAAAGGGAGCGTAAGACCAGGAGGGGGTTGATATGCAGTTATAAAACATTCACCAAAGTGATCAATATCTGCAACTCAATAGGGGGTAAAGCAGCGTACACAAGATTTACTTATGACATTCCTGGTCTGAAATCCACCCTGCCTTATAAAACCGCTCAATCAGGGTGCAAAAGTCGTGACGAATATTAATCGCGAGCAACATGGATCACAATCGATCTAAATCAACTAGTTATGATCATTCTGTAGCATCATAGCTACCGCACGAGCCTGGTAAAACCCGCCCGTGAGCATAAATCATCATCCATGTGTTAACATCGGGCAAAGGTTTACATAAGCCTGACAAAATATCAACGTGCGGAATTCCTGGAAACATTCATAAACATTACTTAACAAATGATTCTAATGGAAATTTACCTCGTTTTAGGCAGACAAAATCAGAATCGTCTTAAAAAACGACGTAATTAATAAGAATTTTGCTACTAATAATGAAAATTCACACATCTAAGATTCATAAAATTTCACAAAAAAAGTGGTCCTGATTGAGTACGCATTTACTCAATTTGAGTTATGTCAGGTATTGCGGGTTTTTATACTTACAAAACCAAAAAGGGACATAGTTATGTCTGTAAATGGCAGAGTTTTGACCTGTCTCTTAGATAGAAACATGCAGCTTGAATGTGAAGGGAATGGAATGAATGCCGGGTTTACACCAGAATGAACGGAACAGGCATAAAAAAATGGCGCGATTTATCGCGCCATTACGAGGAAATCGTCATTAATGACGCTTATCCACTTTTGCCACCAGACGATCGCCCAGCCACTGAATACCGCATACCAGAATGATCAGCACCGCGATCACCGCCAGCATCACGTTGGTTTCAAAACGCTGATAGCCGTAGCGAATCGCGAGATCCCCCAGGCCACCGGCACCAATCGCCCCGGCCATCGCGGAGGCACCCACTAACGCCACCAGCGTAACGACGAATCCCGCCAGGATACCCGGTAGCGCTTCCGGTACTAACACTTCCCAGACAATACGCAATTTACTGGCTCCCATAGCACGCACGGCATCGATCAGACCACGATCCACCTCGCGCAGGGACACTTCCGCTACACGGGCAAAATAAGGCGTCGCGGTGATCGACAGCGGAACAATCGCCGCCCAGGTTCCCAGCGACGTGCCAACCAGAAAACGGGTAAACGGGATTAACGCCACCAGCAGAATAATGAAGGGTAAGGATCGAAACCCATTGATGATGATCCCCAGCACCTGATTAATCAGCCGGTGTTCGGCAATGCCACCGGGACTGGTCACCACTAAAATCAAACCCAATGGCAGCCCGGCAACCAGTGAAAACAGGCCAGAAACCAGCGTCATCAGCAAGGTTTCGCCAATGGCGTTAAGCATTAAATCAATCATTACCGGTGACATAGCCGATTCTCTCCACTTGTGCCTGCTGCTGTTGCAGCCAACTGATGACGGGTTGCTGTTGCGCCTGTGGCAACGCAATAAAGAAACGGACTACCGCGTAGTGCTGAATGTGGTCTACCCCACCCTGCAATAAACGGAATGCCCCCGGCCAGTGCGTTGCAAGGCGCGTCAGTAAATCGCCCCGATCATCTTCACCGGCAAAATCAACACGATAAATGGCTTCACCGACAGGTTGTTGCTGAAGACGCGCCGCCAGATTTTCCGGCAACTGGGGCAGCAAACCGCGCAGCAGCGTTTGAGTCAGTGGGGTTTGCGGATGGGCGAATACCTGCCATACCGGCCCGCTTTCAATAATTTCCCCGGCGTCGATCACCGCGACCCGATGCGCGACGGATTTGATCACCTCCATCTCATGGGTGATCAACAGAATGGTGATGCCAAGTTGCTGATTAAGAGATTTCAGCAACCCCAGAATGGAGCGGGTGGTTTCAGGATCTAACGCTGAGGTCGCCTCATCGCACAGCAGCAACGCGGGCTTCCCCGCCAGCGCCCGGGCAATCCCCACACGCTGCTTCTGACCACCCGACAGTGCCGCCGGATAGTGATCCGCTTTATCGGACAGCCCCACCAGCTGCAATAACTCCGCAACACGCTGCTGACGCAGCGCTTTCGCCACTCCGGCAATTTTCAGTGGCAACGCCACGTTCTGCGCCACGGTTTTTGCCGAGAGCAAATTAAAGTGCTGAAACACCATGCCAACCCGGCTACGCACCGCTTGCAGATCCTGTTCCGACAATCCACTGATCGCACGCCCCTCGATTTCAATCACGCCTTCGTCCGGCTGTTCCAGGCCGTTAAGACAGCGAATCAGCGTCGATTTCCCGGCACCGCTGCGGCCGATAATGCCAAGGATTTCGCCTTGATTGACGGTCAGAGAGAGTTTGCGCAGCGCATGAGTTGCACCAAACGTACGAGAAAGATCGCGTACGTTAACCACCACCGGTGAACGGTGCACAATATCTGTCGTATCCGTGGCCGCACGGCGCGATAATGAAATGTCATCGGGAAAGAGTAGTGTCATGGTTCACCTGCATCGGGCGCGCATGGCCCGGCTCGCGGGCCGGGAATCAGCGCAGTATACGCAGCGACTTATTATCACTTAATCTCGATTTCAGAATTGTTATTCACAAAAAGCATATAAAGCGCACAGCCTTACGTTTTCACCCGGCATGCTGTGCTAACATCACCTTTTCGCACCTTGTTATTGAGCACTATGTCAGAAACGACCAAACGTAAAAATGACCCTGAAGGGCTGAAGAAACGCATCCTTGCTGGCGCACTGAAAACCTTTGCCGAATTCGGTATGCAAGGGGCACGGCTGGAGCAGATTGCTGAACACGCTCAGACCACCAAACGTATGGTGGTCTATCACTTCGTAAATAAAGAGAAGTTGTATATCGAGGTGCTGGAGCAGGTTTATCAGGCGATTCGTCAGCACGAAACCGGGCTGAATCTCGCGGCGATGGCCCCGGAAGAGGCGATGACCAAACTGGTGGAAGCCAGTTTCGATTACCACGTTTCGCACCCGGATTTTATGCGGCTGGTCTGCACCGAAAACCTGCTGCGCGGTCGCTACATCACCCAATCAGAACGTATTAAAGCGCTGAATAAAAGTGCCCTCGACCTGCTCGATGACATTTTGTCGCGCGGGCAACAGCAGGGCATTTTTATCACCGGCGTGAATACCATTGATGTGCATCGCCTGATAAGCAGCATTTGCGTCCATCATGTCTCCAACCGTTATACCTTTAACGCGCTGTTTAGCCCGGATAACAGTGAAGAGGAGAGTATCCACCGCAATCGCCAACTGGCGGTTACCGCCACGCTCCGCTATATCCGCAAAGCCCCTTAGTCTGCGGCTGCGCTGTGATGGTCTACGCTTTAGTCAATGGGACCATCACAGACCTCAGACTAAGGAACGCCGTAGTGAAAGATTCCCACCTTTATCCTTTACGCCACACCGCCAACATCGATAACGAAAACCGTCTGTGGAACTGGGCGCAAAATAGCGTCGTCGGTCTACGTGCCCAGCTACAGCGGCCAACCTGCGAAGCGGAATTACAACAGCTGCTGCGTCAGACCACAGGCAAAGTACGCGTGCTCGGCAGCCGTCTGTCGCCAGGCCGGATGCTGGGCGTCGGGGCACAGGATCTGCTGCTGGATCTCAGCGCAATGCAGGGGGTGATCGCTGTCGATGATGAGAGCGTCACCTTTGCCGCTGGCACCCAACTGGAGCAGATCTATGCCACCCTGACCGGGATGGATCGCATGCTGGCCTCCTCGCCGGGCGTGATTGCGGTCCAGACTCTGGCGGGTGCGATGTCAACCGGCACCCACGGTCAGGGGCTGGATCAAAGTTCACTGGCTGACGAAGCGACACGCATTCGCATGGTGTTGGCGGATGGCAGCCTGCGGGAGTTCACCCGTGATGATGCCGATTTTTCTGCTGTACAGGTGGGGCTGGGCGCATTAGGCATTATCACAGCCGTCACGTTACGCACCCGCCCTTTTCGCCTGTTTACCTGCCACAAATATGCCGTTACGGCTGACAACCTCGGTCAGGATTTGCTGACCTGGAATCAGCAATACGAACTGAGCAAAGCCTGGTGGTTTGTTGACGACAATTTGCTGCATGTGTGGAATGCCGAAGAAGCCAATCCCCAGGATCAACAACGTTACTACGCCAACCAGCGTGAAGTGATTGAACATGGCGAGGGGACCGACAGCAGCCTGAATGAAACTATCGACCAGACGCTGGCCCAGATGCATCGCGATACGCAGATTCACGGCAAAGGGGGTAAACAGTTCCGCACCGTGACGCGTTTTCGCGACTTCACCGACATCAGCGGCGATATCTATCAGTTATTTTGCCGTGGCATTGCGGTGCCGCAGATCAATGTGGAGATTGGTATCCCGCTGGCGCGAACGCCCGCTGTCATCGAGAAAATTAAAGCATGGTACGCGGCAAAACATCCACATATGCATTACCCGATTATTCTGCGCTGTACCGGGCCATCGTCGGCATGGCTCAGCCCGGCGTATCAACAGCCCACCTGCTTTTTTGGTTTTGTGGTGTACTACGCCGACGACGGTTCGCTATCGCAGGAAGGCCTGCATTTTCTTACTGAAGTGGAAAAGCTGCTCGCGGCTGAGGGTGGCCGCCCCCATTGGGGAAAATATTACGATCCGCAGCGTTACACCTGGCGGGATATCTATCCACAGTGGGATGCCTTTCGCGCGGTGCGCCAGCAGCTCGATCCACAGCGACGTTTCAGCAACGACTACGTTACCGCCCTTTTCGATTAAGCCTGACGAGAGGAAAGTATGTTTGCCTGGGTCACTTTATTAACACAACCCGATTATCTGGTGGGCGTGCAAGCGCTGCACCGTTCGTTGAAAAAAAGCGCCAGCCGCTGGCCGCTGGTGGTGATGGTCACCGATGCCATTGACCAGACGACGCGTGAAGCCTTGCAGGCCGAGGGCTGCGTCATTCATCCGGTGGTGCCGCTGACACCGCGAAGCGATCTGGCGCAGCACTATGCCTCGGCGCAGTTTGGCGAGGTGTGGAGCAAGCTGCGGGTCTGGGAATTGACCGGCTGCGAGCGCGTGGTGTTTCTCGACGCCGATATGCTGGTACTGCGCAATATGGACGAACTGTTCACCCTCGATTTGGGTGAATATGCCCTCGCCGCCTGCCATGCCTGTCGCTGCAACCCGAATCAAATAGCCAGCTATCCCGCCAGCTGGCAGCCAGAGCATTGCCACTACACCTGGCAGGAGCGCCAGCAACCTGCCCCCGCCAACGTCGATCTGTATCTCAATGGCGGCTTTTTGGTGTTGAAACCTGATATGGCGGTCTTCCGGCAGTTGCAGGAGAAAGTTGCAGCCATTGACGATTTGCGCCGCTACCCGTTTTCCGAGCAGGATTTGCTGAATGAGGTGTTTGCCGGGCGCTGGTTGCCGTTGCCTTATATCTACAACGCGTTGAAGACCTTGCCTTTTCAGCATCCTGAGCTGTGGCACGCCGAAGAGGTTAAGAATCTGCATTATATTCTGGCGAAACCGTGGAAACGCGATTTGTATCAACCGGAGATGGAACGCGATCGCTACTATGCGCTGGATAAGTTGTGGTGGCAGATGGCGACCTGACGGCGCGCTTGAACGCGCCGTTGGGCAACGCAGAAGATTATACGGTCATCCAGCGTCGTTCGGTGGCAGATATCGCCACCGCTTCCAGCACCTTCTGAACCTGTAATCCTTCCGCGAAGTCTGGCCACATCCGGTCACCTGCGGCGATGCCGTTAATCAGATCGCGAATTTCGACGGTTTTCTGATCGTTAAAACCAATACCGTGTCCGGCTGAAACGCAGAAGTTGGCATAATCCGGATGCGCCGGGCCGGTGAGAATGGTTTTAAAACCCTGACGTCCGGCCGGATCATCGTGGATATAGAGTTCCAACTCCGCCATTCGCTCCTGGGTATATCGCAGCGTGCCTTTGGTGCCGGTCACCACATAGGTCAGCCCCATTTTGCTGCCGCAGGCGATACGCGACGTTTCAAATACGCCATGCGCACCATTTTTGAAGCGTAACAGCGCGCTGGCCTGATCTTCATTTTCTACTGGCAACAAGCGGCTGGCATCTTTCGGGTCCGGGCGTTGCTTAATTACCGTCATCATATCGCCACTGACTTCTGCGATATCGCCCACCAGATAGTGCGCCATATTGACGATATGCGCTGCGAGGTCGCCGAGTGCGCCCAGGCCCGCCAGCGCTTTCTGGCAGTGCCAGTCGAGCGGCGTTTCCGCTTTCGCCAGATAGTCTTCGTTGTGGGTACCGTAGAAGTGCACCACATCTCCAATTTCACCACGGGCAATGATTTCTCGTGCCAGTTGGCTGGTCGGGTTTTTCATATAGTTGAAGCCTACCAGGGTTTTTACCCCGGCCTGCTGTGCAGCCTGCACCATCTCTTCCGCATCGGCGACAGAGAGCGACAGCGGCTTTTCGGAATAGACATGTTTACCGTTGCGGATCGCTTCCACCGCCATCTCTTTGTGCAGGAAGTTGGGGGCGCAGATATCCACCACATCAATATTGGGATCACGCACCAGCTCACGCCAGTCACCGGTTGAACGCGCGAAGCCAAAGGTTGCCGCCTGTTTGGCCGCCAGCGCCGGATTGACCTCCGCCAGCATCTCACGCACGATTTCGCCCTTCAGGGCAAATACCGTGGGTGCCTGCGCATAAGCGATTGCGTGACAACGACCGATGTAACCACTGCCAATCATGCCGATTCTGACTTTGTTCATACTGCACATCCTGGGTTCACAGAAGAAGTGATACGGAATATAAATTTCACCCTGAACAGCCACAACGGCCAAATGAAATATCTGTGATCATGCATGCGATGAATCTGACAAAAACGACAAATCAGAATGTAATTTTTCATAGAGTTAGTGACTGTCATCACAATCAAGCTTGCCATTTATCTCCTTTATGGATGGCACGTTCCATTTTTCTGCACAACCCGCTCCGGGATTTTTCTCCCACAGACCGGGAGAGTGCTGCTTTCTTCAGCAGTCAGAACAATTTGTGCAAAAGGGCTTTGACAAGGCGCGGCTCGCTCGTTACTATGCGCCCCGTTCAAACGATTCCTCTGTAGTTCAGTCGGTAGAACGGCGGACTGTTAATCCGTATGTCACTGGTTCGAGTCCAGTCAGAGGAGCCAAATTCGAAGAAAGAGCAGCCTGAAAAGGCTGCTTTTTTTTTGCCTGTCGCGGCGCGATTTATCGCGTGATGTAGATTACGCCTGCGCCGTTACTGTCGAAGTCTCTGAAGAGGGTGAGGTGAAGAAATTCACCGATAGCAGGGCTTCCCCATGAGTCAAATTGCGGGGCTGTGGCTGAGTGGTGAACACCCGTTTAGCCAACCCAACTGTCACCATCTTGCTAAACAGAGTCGCGTCATTATCCTGGCTGCTGTCTGTTTCAACCGATCTCTTAACGCGCGCAGGCGCGGCAATATATTGAACCATTGCAGGGAAGATATCGGGATGCATTATCAATCCGGCAGCCCGATGCTGTGCGTTACCCGCTTCAGAGATGAACCCGACGAGTTTATCAATTGATTCGTGATTAAAATCATGGGATCGGACCACCTTCGCAAGGTCATTTAGCGCTTTTTCGAGTTCGGTTATCCTGGAGGCATGCTCGTTAATCTGCGCCAGGTTTTCATCTGCGCCGTAACCCACCAAATCTGCCAATTCGGAATTCCTGTAATTGAGTTCCTCCAGGACAGAACGCCCTACCTTTTGAAAGACAATCCCGACACTCTCGCCAATTGATTTCAGGTATTTAGCTAATGCCAGCGGAGAATGGCACAATATCTTAACCAGTGCCGGGAGGTTTTGTTTCCTGTCAGACGCGATATTTGTTTCCAGATCGGTATAAATTTCCTTGTCAAAAAACTCATCTCCCTGAAGATGACCAGTTTCATGAATTATCGTTTCCGGCAGCTCTTTGAGTTTAATGCTATTGACCGCAATATGAATGGGATAGTCGCCCCCCTCAACAAAGCCGTGGATGTGACTGCCAAATATCTCCATCTCTTTGCGCAGTGGATTTGTTGATTTTTCATGTAAATGATGCGAGGTAAGAACACTAAACTCTTCAAGCACCTCAATATCTTCCAGCGTTAACTCAGAAGAAAGTTGAGTAATACCATAGAACTTATCTTCTATATCAATCCGCATTTCCTGTGATAAATCCCTGGAGTCAATGCCGGTTAACTCGGTAAAATAACGCCAAAAATCTTGTTCGCTTTTTCCATTAGCCAAAGCGTCTTTGGCTATCTCTCTGGTTTTTTTAACACCATCATCGATGATGGTTTTTATTACTGGATACTCACTCGAAAACGTTTCATCAGAGGCACGCCCCAGTTTTTTATACAATGAATTCGTGTTTTCGTTATGTACAATTTGCTTACCATCAATTTTGTAGTCTGCTCCCCTGGCATTCACTTCTGATAAGGCTTTGTCCCATATTTCATTTTCAGTTTTTAAGTACTTATCCTTGTATTCTTTTCTTCGCGAAACGAAGTCGTGCTCTTTGTTATTTGCTTTCGCATCGATCAGAGTCTGAGTAATGTCTGAAATTTTCTCAGCCAATTCCTTTTCATTCGCATGGCTTTTTTTAACAACTTTCTTCCAGAAATTATTGCCAATTATCAAAAAATACTCACCAGCATCAACAATGGAAGAGAAAAAGTCATTGTCAGACCAATTCTCCACCACACCAGCGCCTTCCAGATCACGATGCTTATCAATAAGCGACTTTATATCCTCATCTATATTTATCTCGGATTTTAGCTCATCTATCCGCTGATAACTTTGCAAAATCTTAAAGGTTTCCGATTCACTATTTCTGTACTCATCACGGGCCTGATAGAGATCATCCAGCTCCTTTACGCGTTGCGCCGTATCACTCGACAGCGTTTTTTGACCGATCTGCGTTTGCACACAACGCTCTTTACGGGTTCCCGCTCTTTTCTTAACACGACAGAACTTACCCACAGAGGCGCTCTGTTCAGCATCTAATGGAACAAAACGCCCCTCTTCGGTTGGTCCAATACGATAATGCAAGCCGCCATTTTTATCCTCAAGTACCTGAATAAATCTCACCGCATTTTCCGAGAGATCACCATACTGATAAGGTGATAGCAGAACATGAGTTTGGGTCATGGTTAACGTTTCATCTGGCCCAATCATTGCCAGAAAAATATCATTATTAAAAATGGGTTTACCCTGATGTGTTTTTTTCAGTGCATGTAATGCCGCATCGATCGTCCTGACTTTGATCCGGCTATCATTAACAACACGATAACTTCCATCCTGCTCTAACTTTATTTGTACATTAAGGTCACGCGGGGCACTTTCACCCACCGCATTAAAGATATTCTCCTGGCTGTTTTTTTCAAGCCTGATATACCCATCATTCCTGTTCAGAAAGTAATCTTTTGATTTTTTATCATAATAAATATCCAGGCTGTTATCTAACTTTTCGACCTGAGAAAAAGCCGTGCCAAAAGCACCTTCCGGCACAGCGTAGCCGTCCAGATGATTCCATTGTATTTCTTCTTTTGCCGCCTGCTTAAGGTCTTCTTTTTTTACATGGCCAGCTAAGAATTTAGCGGCTATATTATCCAGTTGTTTACCTGATATCTTTTCCCGCCAATATCTTAGCTGATAGCTATCTGATTTTCTGACAAGCGCATTCCCTGCACCCTCGACAGAGTACATCCTTTCATCATTACCAACTTTAAAAACAATCGTTAGGGATTCATCAGGTGCATTATAAATAACTCCGCTATAAATATGATCTTGCGGCATATTATCCAGATTGAAGGTATCTGTCTGTGGTTTTTTATCTGGTGATACATCTTTGACAAAAGGAGCAAGCGCCTCATGCTGTTTAAGTTTATTTCCCCAGGTATTTTCTTTATGATTTTTAAACGGCGTGAATTCATTGACCTTCCGCGGACCATTTTCCTGGTGAAGATCATGCTTCAATACGATTCTTTTTAGTGCCTTCTCTGCAATTTGTTGCAAATCCTGCACCGCTTTCTCCGTACCCAATGACATAAAATCGGCTATGCAACCTATCCCATCATTGGCCAGTGCCACTTTCGCCTCGTCCAGCTCCTCATTGGTGGAAGAGGTTCTCTCTTGTATACGAAGCGGTCCAGCATCTGGCTTACTCATTGTCTCTAATAACGCCTTCCCTGTGCCGTTTTGCACGACTTTGAATGTTTCCACTTTATTGATCAATATTGTTTTTTTCTGCGGCTCTTCTTTTGCAAGCTCTGTTATCTTTATCAGATCCGCAACTGAGCTGACACAACTTCCGAATGGGATAAAACCAAGAAGTTGATTTAAAAGATTGTCTAATTTTTTTAATGCCTCATCGTTATTTTCTTCATACTTGCCATCTTGCGGCAATAGAGGAAATAAAGGGGCCACTTCAGGCTGAATATTAAACCACTTGAATTCTTCAGCCTGAGGCAATATTTCAGGCAATTCCTCCTGAACGGCTTGATAGACAACATGAATATTTTCTGCTGTAAAATTTGACACCTGAGATGTCCAGTTAGATCCTGCAATCGACAAGGGTTTTATCAATTTTACTTGAGGGATGGCAAACTTATAATCCTCCGCTTTGTTTTTATGCATCCTATGTGGAATAAACTTATTAATAAAGAAGAGGGAATGCTGCTCGACGTACTTACTGATATCTTTTATTTCAAGGGATGAAACAGGGATCTCACATATGCCGGAATTAACCATATCGGTGATCATCATCGAGGGACTCAGCAGATACGCGCGGGTGATAATACCCTCTAAATTTTGAACAGTGATAATAGTCCCCGCATTTAACGGAACATTATTTTTATTGCCATTAACACTGATGATTAATCGATTTACTTTGACCCTGAGCGTGCCAGCGGAGACTGCTTTCTCAATGTAATTTTTGGCTTCCATCGGCAGCGAAGACAGAATATGTTCACATGTCTCAGCAAACTCACTCGAAAACTTTTCTTTTATTAACGTTAATTTTTCAGCATCATTATTGCTTTCGTCTGATGCTTTCATTGCAACAGCAAAATCTAAATGCGCAGAGAAGAGTTTATTACTTAAATGATAAACCTGTTTCAGATCTTTTAATAACTTACCTAATCCTCTAAATGATGACGTAATCTCATTAATCTTAATATTATTTTCTGTCACCGCAGATGTTGTGACTTGCTCTTCATCATACAATTTAAAATAATCCTTGCTATCTGGCGGCATAAATTCAGGGTCGGCATGAAGCAGGGTCAGCAAGGCAATAAACTGCAACTGAACGGGATTTTCATTCACTGAGAGAGAAAGGTCATAGGTTTTTGCGCAGGCTGCACCAAAATTCAGCATAATACCTTCAAGAGAAAGTACGCGGTAATTAAGATAGGGATGATTTTCTGTTTGCCCCCCTTGAGTCAAGTTAACATTTGCCAGCGGGAACAGGTCAGCTATTTTATGGTCAATAATCTGCCGGATTGCCGCCAGTTGTGTTCGACTTAACCGTCTGAACTTTTCAGCTTGTTCGTTTTGATGTCGGGAATGTTTTATAGCATTGTTATCCCCCGCCGATGGTGAAGATTTGCTGGCAGGTAATGATGATAATACCGCTTCTTTTATTGAGTGAAGATCGGATATTTTAACATCACCTTTTATTCTTTGATAAAAAGAGTCCATAGCATAAGTTATAATATCTTTATCAACCTTGATAAGGCTGCTAAAAAACAGACTGGCCAGCCATTCTTTTTTATCAGGTAGACTTAGCATTTTAGTCATCAATTGTTCTGGTGAAACGGCAAAATCACCGCCTCTAACCAGAGTGCGAACAAATAAACTGAACTCGTACGGATTAACGTCAGTCAAACCTGGAGCCGGGGCATTATTACAGATACCAGCATATGCGTTAAGTAAATTTTCAACGGTAACATCCTCACTATTTATTATATTATCCTGCAAACTGAGCATTCTCATATTTTCAGAATGTTTATATAATAAATCATATTCATACATCTTAGTAACAGGAGGGGCAGCCAGAAAGTCTTGCCAGATAATTGATTTTATTTTCTCTTCCGTTGATGTTTCAGTTAAGGATCCATTAACGCTGATTGAAAGCTGGTTGTTGAGCCTCCGTAATAATGGGGTGGTTTCGCCTGTTGTGGTAGTATTGGACCTGTCTGGTAGCAGTTCTGGATGTTGTCGCCATATGTCATCTGGTGTTTGCGTCGTGAGTAAATCACTCTCCTTCCCAGCCCCCTCTACCAGCGGTAAGAACAGGGGGAATAAATTTATGTTTTCAATGCCGCGAAATGTCGTGGAAATACTGTCGGTCAGACTCTGAATCAGTAGCGATAATGAGACGCCATCCTGCCTCGTCGAAGCTTCCTGCTCCGGTTTCCGCTGAATGGCAGCCCGTTTGGGCTCAGGTGTTGGGTCAAACTCCGGAAATATATCATCTTTGACTGGTTTATGGTTTTTATCACTCGCAAACAGATACTGGGATGTATGCAGCGCAGGCTTACCACAATTATCCTGTAGTAATTGCTCCCAAACGTTCCCGGTCGCATTACTTGTCAGCGGTAAAGCATCCTTTAATAGCGGAAGCAATGGATTACTATGCGTTCGTAAATCGGTCAGCCCGAGCAGAATATTTCTTAACACTTCGGCTAACCGAAACCACTCCGTTGTAAAGGCGTTCCACGCCTCTTTCGACGCCGCCAGCTCCCGCTCATTTTTCATCTGCCGCTGAGAGTGGATGAGTTCTGATCTTAACGGCAGCTTATTTAACGCAGTGACATATGATAAAAATTTTTCTACCCATTCTTTTCGCTCCTTAAGTACATCCAGTGCGTTTCTCGCACGGAAAGCGACTTCGTCAACCGACACGGTTTTTTGCGGCGTATCGCTCAAAGAAAACACCCGATCTACCAGTTCCAGCAACTCAAATTCCGGATAGAGAAGAAAACGGATCAGACTTTTAATATTGTTTTTATGGCGTTCAAATTGCTGACTATCATTTCGCCCGTCTTCACCACACGGCTTTCCACCGCAGTTGGCAACACGCTCTTCAGGTGGCTGAAGTCCGTCCATGATCCTCTCCAACGTGCCGATAAGTTTCTTGCGATCCTTTAAACAGTAGCGGTACAAGGCGGGCAGACGATCAATAAAAGACTGTACGTCGCGTATTTTAGTTCTGTGTAACCCGGATGCCAGCACGTTGGCCCCGACTCCGATAATGGCACCAGGAACCGGGGCCGTCGTCGAGCTACTAAGAAAGGCCGGATGGGCGAGAAAATAGGTGATGTTATTTAGCATGCTAAGCCCAAGGTCGCATGCCGAGCGGGGTAGTGATATTAATGAGCAGGCGTCAGACACCGGCCTGACCAGCGAGGTAGCGATGTCGGAGAGGCAATTGCCCCAGCTATAATTTATCCTGCCGTTCTCAAGATCGGCGCCAGATGGGCGGTTTATCGGTTTTTGCGTGGCGGATTGAGTATCAATCATTGAGGTTTCCTTCCTGGAATGGCGGTATGTTAATTTCCTGCATCCTGCTGGAAACAGAATTGATGCCGCCGCGAATATAAAGCATCCCCCCAGGTCGTATCGTGATTTTTCAATTAGTTATTTATGAAATGCGCCACTTCCTCCATCAGCCAACTAATAAACGCCGTCTCCTCCTCGCGCTTCTCACTCTCCTTACGCGTCACCAGCCAATACGGCCACGGGTAATCCACACTGACCGGGCTGAGTTGCACCATTTCCCCCCGATCCAGCGCGTCCTGCACCAGCGATCGTCGTTCCAGCGCGATACCTTGTCCAAGTCGTACCGCCTGTAAAATCAGGTTTGAATCGTTAGTAACCAGACCATGCGGTACGATCGGTTGACTCAATCCCGCCGCCTGGCACCAGTTATCCCAGGATTCGAGGGTAAAAAGGAGTTCACTGGCGGCAATTTGCTGTGGGGTCTGCGGCAGATTACCGCCATTAAACTGCGGTGACGCCACCACCAGCAACGTATCGGCAAACAATAGCTGACTGTTGACGCCAGCCCAGTCACCTTTACCCATACGAATGGCGATATCGGTGGTGGCCTGTTGCATATCGTTGACGCTCAAGCTGGCCTGTAAGCGCAGATGAATATGTGGGAAACGTTGACGAAAACGTGGCAGTCGCGGCATCAGCCAATGGCTGGCGAACGAAGGCACCGCCGCCAGGCTAAGTTCAGCGCGCCGCGGTTTGACCTGCACCTGACGCGTAGCATCGGCAATACGCCCCAGCGCTTCACGGATCTGCATCGCATATAACCGCCCTTCTTCGTTAATCTGTACTCCGCGTACCTGGCGAGTGAATAGTCGGACCCCCAACAGATCTTCTAACGCTTTTATCTGCTGGCTGATGGCCGAATGGGTAACATGCAACTCTTTCGCCGCCAGGGTAACGCTACCCAATCTCGCTACCGCTTCAAAGCTACGCAGGCTGGCAACCGGGGGGAAATCTGCCATCACCGTTCCTCACATAATGAAAACCTAAGCCTGCCACAATAAGCGTAAGTTTTACTAACAAAAACGCTTAGAAAGCGTCGCTGGCTGAATCACGGCGGCTGGGGTACTGTCTGGGCAAAGAAACTGAGGATTTACAAGGAGTCATGATGAAACTGATTGGTATGCTGGATTCCCCTTATGTACGTCGCGTGGCAATTTCCCTCGCGCATTACGGCATGGCGTTTGAACATCAGTCGCTGTCGGTGTTTCGTCACTTTGATCAGTTCGCGCAGATTAATGGTGTGGTCAAAGCCCCCACGCTGGTGCTGGCCGATGGCAGCACGCTGATGGATTCGTCGTTGATTCTGCACTATCTGGAAAGCCAGGCCGCTACGTCCCGCAAGTTGCTTCCCACAGCGCCCACTGCGCTGGCTAAAGATACCCAGATTCTCGGGCTGGCGTTGGCCGCCAGTGATAAAGCGGTGCAGTTCCAGTACGAATGCACGTTACGACCAGAAGAGAAGCAGCATCAACCGTGGCTCGACCGCGTGACGCAGCAACTGCTGACGGCCTGTAAAGCCTGGAATGCCGAGCTGGAACAACGTGAGATCAATCCGCAACAGCCGGATCAGGTGGCGATCAGCAGCGCGGTGATTTGGGGATTTATTCAGTCGATTATTCCGCAGGTGGTGCCGGCAGAACATTATCCGCGTTTGCAGCAGGTGGCGCAGCAGATGGAAGACACCGCGTTATTTGCCCACTATCCGCCGGTGTAAAAAATGAAGGTGCGCATAATGCGCACCGATAAAATATCGCAGGACTTTGTAGCGACGCGTTTTTGCGTTAACGCCAGCCCAGCTCCGGTGCCACATGGGTCAGGATCGCTTCCATCACATGCGCACAGTAATCCACCCCAAGCTGGTTCGGAATGGTCAGCAACAGCGTATCGGCTTCGGCAATCGCCTCATCCTGCGCCAGCTGTTTGATCAGTTGTTCCGGCTCTGCCGCATAGCTGCGGCCAAAGATAGCGCGGGTTTTCTCATCGAGGAAACCGACGGAATCCTGATCCTGGCCGCTGCGACCAAAATAGGCACGGTCGATATCATTGGTCAGAGCAAAAATGCTGCGGCTGACGGAAACACGCGGCGTGCGCTGATGACCGGCTGCCTGCCAGGCTTCACGGTACGCGCGAATTTGTTTCGCCTGCTGGATATGGAACGGCTCGCCGGTTTCATCATCTTTCAGCGTTGAACTTTGCAGGTTCATCCCCTGCTGCGCGGCCCAGATGGCGGTTGCGTTCGAACCGGAACCCCACCAGATACGCTCACGCAGGCCTTCAGAGAAAGGCTCCAGGCGCAGTAGCCCCGGTGGATTTGGGAACATCGGCTGTGGATTGGGTTTAGCAAAGCCTTCACCACGCAACACTTCCAGCAACTCCTCGGTATGACGACGTCCCATATCGGCATCGCTTTCGCCGTCTTTCGGGTTAAAACCAAAGTAGCGATAACCTTCAACCACCTGCTCCGGCGAACCACGGCTGATACCCAATTGCAGACGGCCATTGGAGATCAGGTCGGCGGCACCGGCATCTTCCGCCATATACAGCGGGTTTTCGTAGCGCATATCAATCACGCCGGTACCAATCTCGATGCTTTTGGTACGCGCACCCACAGCGGCCAGCAAGGGGAACGGAGAACTTAACTGACGGGCAAAGTGGTGCACGCGATAGTAAGCGCCATCGGCACCTAACTCTTCAGCGGCCACGGCCAAATCGATAGATTGCAACAACACATCCTGCGCAGAACGGGTGGCGGATTGTGATGATGGCGTCCAGTGACCAAAGGATAAAAAGCCAATCTTTTTCATGGAACTGTTCTCCTCGCGGGCGGGTTACGCCCCGGCGTAAGTAAGTCGTTTTCGATGCTGAAAGGTTACGTCAGCCGCGTCCGTACTGATAGCCAATTGTTTTCACCCGCTTCATCAAGTTTTTCGACATAAGTAAGAAAATTAAGGTCTTTGTGTTTTTTTTGACCTTGCCGCATCGTCTGGCGACACCCTTTCAGCCAGCAGGACAATGTCGCCATCATGCCCAAAGGTTCTTCCGCCTATATCAACGCACAACAACGTGAACAGGTTCATCAACTGGCGCGTAGCTGGTTATGGCGCAGTGAACTGCCAACCTGGCTGCTGATGCTGGCGGTGTATGGTGGTTGGTTTGGCACGTTATTTTTCGGGCAACAACTTGGCTGGCTGCCGACAACGTTGCTGATGATTATCTTTACCACCTGGTATATGTCGTTGCAGCATGAGTTGATCCACGGCCACCCTACCCGCTGGCCGCGCCTTAATCAGTTGTTCGGCACTCTGCCGCTGGCGGTGTGGTATCCCTATGGCCTGTATCGTGATTCACATCTGGCGCACCATCGTAACCACACCCTGACCGATCCCGATGACGACCCGGAAAGCTATTATCTGACACCGCAACATTGGGCGCGCTTGCAGCCCTGGCAGCGCCGGGTGATCCATCTGCGTAATACGTTCCCCGGACGGCTGCTGCTGGGGCCATTGCTGGACATTCTTGCGACGCTGCGAGCGCTGCTGCTGGCGTTTCGTCAGCGCGACAGGCAGGCCATCATCATGTGGGTGATTCACCTCAGCCTGTTGGCTGGGTTGTTCTGGTGGCTGGCGCAATGGGGTTATTCACCGCTGTGGTTAGTGCTGGCGGTGAGTTATCCGGCGCTGGCGCTGACCAAAGTCCGGTCTTTCTATGAACATCGCGCCGAGGAGGAACCGCTGGCGCGTTCGGTGAATAACGAAGCAGGGCTGGTGTGGCGCTTGCTGTTCCTCAACCTCAACTATCATTCAGTACATCACGATCTGCCGGGCCTGCCGTGGTATGGCCTGCGTCGCGTTTACCTGCTTCATCGCGAGGACTATTTCCAGCGCAACCAGGGGTTTCGCGTCGCGGGTTATGGCGAATGGCTGCGACGCTTTTGGGCCAGACCGGTTGCGGTTAACGCCCACCCGGCCCGCAAACAGGATGTACGCCATGACTAAAACGTTTTCCTTACCGATGTACGATATCAACCATGCCACCACCGAAGCGTTGACGGATGCGCTGGTGCAATTGCTGGCAGCGCGCGGCGTGGCAGCCCGCGTGGCGTGGCACAGTGATCTGCTGCCGCACTGGCGCGATCACGACTTGTTGCTGAGCCAGACCTGTGGCTACCCATTGGTAAAACTGCTGCCGGATGTGCAACTGGTGGGCGCATTTCAATCCAGCGCACCGGGTTGTGAAGGTTTGCGTTATCGCAGCTGGCTGGTGGTTCGCGCCGAGGATGCAGCGCTGACGCTGGCCGATTTTCGTGGTCGCCGGGCGGTGTGCAACAGCGATGATTCGCACTCCGGCTACAACTCGCTGCGTTACGTGGTGGCCCCGCTGGCGCAGCAGGGGAGATTCTTTGCCGAAACAGGTTTCAGCGGTAGCCATCGCCAGTCGCTGGCCGCCCTGCGTCATCAGCAGGCGGATATTGCCGCCATTGATTGCATCACCTGGGCATTGTTGCTGCACAATTTTCCCGAGGAGCTGGCCGGGTTAACGATTATTGGTGAAACGCCGTTGTGTGCTGCGCTGCCGCTGATTACCGCCCCCAGCACCGATCAACCGACGCTGACCGCCTTACGTAGCGCCTTGACGCAGTTGGTGCAGGATGAGGCTTATCGGGAACTGTGCGCAACCAGCCTGATCGGCGGCTTCGCTACGCCGGATCGCGCCTTTTACGATGAAGTGTTGCAGTGGGAGCAGCAGGCCGCCACGCGGGGCGTGACGGCGCTGTAAGTTTAATGCCGTGCCGCGATGATCGCGTCGGCGACGTTTTTCGGTGCTTCGGCGTAGTGGTTGAATTCCATGCTGTAGGTTGCACGGCCCTGCGACATCGAACGCAGCGTGGTGGAATAACCAAACATCTCCGCCAGCGGCACTTCGGCGTGAATAATTCGCGCGCCAAAGCGTTCTTCCATGCCCTGCAAGGTGCCACGGCGTGAAGAGAGATCGCCCATCACGTTACCGGCATACTCTTCCGGGGTTTCCACTTCCACCTGCATTACCGGTTCGAGGATCACCGGATCGGCCTGTTTTGCCGCCGCTTTGAAGCCGAAGATGGCGGCCATGCGGAATGCCATCTCGGATGAGTCGACATCATGATACGAACCAAAGGTCAGGGTGGCTTTGACGTCTACCACCGGATATCCCGCCAGCACGCCGCTGTTCAGTGCTTCACGAATCCCCTTCTCGACCGAAGGAATAAATTCACGCGGCACCACACCGCCTTTGGTGGCATCTTCGAAGGCAAATCCGGCCCCCGGCTGCTGCGGTTCCAGCGTCAGCACCACATGGCCGTACTGACCTTTACCACCTGACTGGCGCACAAACTTACCTTCCACATCGCGTACCGTTTTGCGGATGGTTTCGCGGTAAGTCACCTGCGGGCGGCCAATATTGGCCTCCACGCCAAACTCGCGTTTCATGCGGTCAACGATGATCTCCAGATGCAGCTCACCCATACCGGAAATAATGGTCTGGCCCGATTCTTCATCGGTATGCAGGCGGAACGACGGATCCTCCGCCGCCAGACGCTGCAACGCCAGCCCCATTTTTTCCTGGTCGCTTTTGGTCTTCGGCTCAATCGACAGCGAAATCACCGGATCCGGGAAGTCCATACGTTCCAGGGTGATCACCGCATTCGGGTCACACAGGGTTTCCCCGGTCGTGACCTCTTTCAGGCCGACGCAGGCGGCGATATCACCGGCGCGAATTTCTTCGATCTCGATGCGATCGTTCGCCTGCATTTGTACAATACGCCCGATGCGTTCTTTTCGTCCTTTCACCGCATTCCATACGCTGTCGCCTTTACGCAGCACGCCGGAATAGACGCGCACAAAAGTCAGCTGGCCAACGTAGGGGTCGCTCATTAATTTGAATGCCAGCGCCGAGAACGGTTCGTCATCATCAGCATGACGTTCAGCATGTTCGCCGTGCTCATCAATACCCGCCACCGGGGGTACATCCACCGGTGACGGCATCAGCTCAACCACCGCATCCAGCATGCGTTGCACGCCTTTATTTTTAAACGCACTGCCGCACAGCATCGGCTGGATCTCGTTCAGCAAGGTACGCTGGCGCAGACCGGCAATCACCTGCTCCTCGCTCAGGTCGCCCTGCTCAAGATACACATCCATCAAGGCGTCACTGGCTTCTGCGGCGGCAGCCACCATATTTTCACGCCACTCGGCGGCCAGCGCCTGTAATTCGTCCGGGATCGCGGCGTAGCTAAAGGTCATACCCTGCGTGGCATCGTCCCAGTAAATGGCGCGCATTTTGGTGAGATCCACCACGCCGGTAAAGTGCTCCTCGGCACCAATCGGGATCACAATCGGCACCGGATGGGCGTGCAGACGATCTTTCATCATCTGCACCACGCGGAAGAAATCCGCGCCCTGGCGGTCCATCTTGTTGACGAAGGCAATGCGCGGCACATGATATTTGTTGGCCTGACGCCAGACGGTTTCTGATTGCGGCTGCACGCCACCCACGGCGTCATACACCATCACGGCGCCATCCAGCACACGCATTGAACGTTCCACTTCGATAGTGAAATCGACGTGTCCGGGGGTATCGATAATGTTGATACGGTGTGGCGCAAAGCTGCCATCCATACCGGGCCAGTAGCAGCTTACCGCTGCCGAGGTGATGGTAATACCTCGCTCCTGCTCCTGTGCCATCCAGTCGGTGGTTGCCGCGCCATCGTGCACTTCACCCAGCTTATGACTCATCCCGGTGTAAAACAGGATGCGCTCGGTGGTGGTAGTTTTACCGGCATCGATGTGCGCGGAAATGCCGATATTGCGATAACGTTCGATGGGTAGCGGTCGGGGCATGATGCGTCCTTAGTCAGTTCGACGGAAAAAGGCGGGCACCATTGCCCGCCGTTGCCAATCAGCTTAGACCTCGCGCAGGAAGAAATGCGAACAGATTGAGCTGTTTTTCATCAGTCCTTTACATGCATACGCATTTGTCCACTGGCATCCCTCAGCGCTGCGTTTTAAGGTAGGGGTCTCATTCACAACGGGAAACACAACCATGCGCATTCTGGTAGTCGGCGCCGGCGCAACCGGCGGGTATTTCGGTGCGCGTCTGGCGCAAGCAGGACGTGATGTGACTTTTCTGGTGCGCGAGCGCCGTTTTCAGCAGTTAAAAGCGAACGGGATGGTGCTGAAAACCCCCGACAGTACCGAAACCCTGCATCCACAACTGGTACAGGCCGGCACGCTGGACGGCAGCTATGACCTGATTATCCTGACGGTAAAAAGTTTTGGTCTGGCGCAGGCGATGGAAGATATCGCCCCGGCTGTCGGCCCTGACACCCTGATTATGCCAATTCTCAACGGCATGCGGCATATCGATACGTTGCAAAAACGTTTTGGCGACAAGGTGATTGGCGGCCTGTGTAAAATCAACGCTACCCTCGGTGAGAACGGCGAAGTGGTGCAGATGACGCCGCTGCATATCCTGTACTACGGGGCGCTGAACGGCGTGAATGACGCGCGTCTGCAACGGGTGGATGAGACGTTGCGCGGTGCGCAGTTCAACACCGTGTTTGCCGACAACATCAGCAGTGAGCTGTGGGAGAAGTGGTTGCTGCTGAGTACACTGGGAGCCGTGTGCTGCCTCGGGCGCGGCAATACTCAGCAAATCCTGACATCACAGGGCGGGGAAGCGTTGTTGCAGGGCATCTTCGGTGAAGTGCTGAAGGTGATCAGCGCCGAAGGCTATCTGGAGCGTCCGGCGGTGACGGCGAAAATTCTTGAGACGCTGAATAATCCGGCCACACCGATGACCTCTTCAATGTACCGTGATCTGACCCAGGGCTTTGATATTGAGGCGGATCAGATCATCGGTGACCTGGTGGCGCGCGCCACGCGCAACGGGGTGGCTACGCCGCTGCTAAATGCGGTGTATGTTAATTTGCAGGTGTATCTGAAGAACCGGTAATCGCCAACCGTAGCTACCGTCTTGAACGTCAAGCGGTAGCTGCGTAATTTTCATCCCACTTCATCCGCGTTTTCAGCACCCCGAAGCACTGATGAACCAGCTTGCGCATCACCGCTCCAAGCGCAGCCTTGCTGGCTTTGCCCTTCGCGATTAGCCTCTGG
>NZ_ASZC01000002.1 GCF_000468095.1 Pantoea sp. AS-PWVM4 | reverse complement strand
CGCCGATCGCCACAGGGTTTTCCGGATCGTTGTCGTTGGTCATCACGATATCGGTCAGCGTACCGGTCGGACCTTCGGTATCACCGCCAGACGAACCGCCACCACCAACGTTCATCGGCAAATCTGTCGACGGACTGCTGTTACCTGCGGGATCTTTCTCGGTAACGACCAGGCCGTTGTTGCCATCGCCCAACGGCTGGTCCGGGGTGAGTTCCCAGTCACCATTTTCGTCAACAACAGCAGAACCAATCAGATTACCTTCTTTATCGGTAATGATAATGGTGTTGCCCGGCTCACCGCTTCCGCCAATGGTGGGTGTATTGCCTTCGGTGATGTTTTCACCGTCATTAGGTTTACCATCGATAGTGATATTACCTGGCGCTTCCGGCGGAGTGGTATCGATGTTCAGACCAACATCTTGAGCGTCTCCGCTATTGCCCGCAGCATCCTGCAATTCAGCGGTGATCTGGTGTTGGCCTTCGTCCAACGGTTTCTGCGGGGTAAATGACCAGTTCCCCTCTGCATCAATTTCTGCATAACCCAGCAGCGTACCGCCATCTTTAATGGCTACACGATCGCCTTTTTCAGCCCCATCGACCTTGCCAGTAATCAGCGGCGTAGTGTCGTTGGTGGAACCATTGGTGATGGCTGTTGGGTTAGCCGGATCGTTATCATTAATAAACTGGATATCGCTCAGCGTCCCGGTTGGTGGGATGGTGTCGACGTTGATTGGCAACTCAGAAGAACTGTTGTTACCAGCGGGGTCGGTCACATCGATGGTAAGATCTTGATTACCATCACCAATTGGTTGATTAGGAGTAATTTCCCAGTGGCCGTCTTCATCTGCCACAGCAGAACCGATAACATTTCCTTCGCCATCTGTGATGGTAATATTGCTGCCCGGTTCGGCGTCACCACCAATGGTTGGCGTGTTGTTTCCGGTGATGTTCTCGCTATCTGCGGGTTTACCATCCACGGTGATATTGCCTGGCGCTTCCGGCGCGGTGGTATCAATGATCAAATCAACCTGCTGAGAGTGGCCTGCATTTCCGTCTGCATCCTGCAATTCAGCAGTAATCTGGTGTGAGCCTTCGCCCAAGTCGGTAATCGGGGTAAATGACCAGTCACCGTTTTTATCCACTATCGCATAACCTAAGACCGTATCACCGTCCTTTATCGCGACGCGATCGCCCTCTTTTGCACCCGCAACCTTACCGGTAATTGTTGGTGTGCTGTCGTTGGTCATACCATTCGTGATGACTGTCGGATTATTGGGGTCATTGTCATTAATGAACTGAATGTTGCTCAGCGTACCGGTCGGCCCTGTGGTGCCGCCACCGTTGCCACCATCACCGTTGCCACCATTACCGTTGTTACCGCTATTGCTGTTGCCATCGTCTTTGCCACCGCCGGTAGCGGCGATCACACCACCGGCAATTGCTGCCGCTGCCAGACCCGCTGCCGCTGCCGCCCAGCCAGGAGAAAGGCCAAACAGACCTGCCGCACCTTTGTCGTCATCTTCCTGCTTCTCTTCAGCTGCCTCGGCAGTGACCTCCATTGCTGGAGTTGCTTCCTGCACACTGCTTTCGCCGTCGGTCAATGCAGCAACCATTGAGGTGGCACCGATGGAAGACCAGGTGTAGCGATTACCTTGCTCGTCAATACCGTAGATGTCCGGTGGGGTTTCCTGGGCGTAATAACCTTCAATAATCACCGTGGCGCGTGCGCCATCTGCGGTAAAAATTTCCAGGTTGTCGCCGTGACGAACAAATTTGAGACTTTGAATTGAGGCGATATCTTCGCCTGCCTGAATTTCAATCTGACCTTGTGGTGGAGACTGAATTGTTAATTGGGTTAAGGGTTCAACCTTAATAACAACGTTATTTTCCTTAATAACGCCGTTCGCTGCTTTGTTCAGCGTTCCGCCTGTTGACGTTGAGGATGTCATAGTCATTTCCTGGTGTCTTAATTCAATAATTCAATTCATCGCGTGGTGTCACACGTTGAGAAGAAACTCTTTCCATGCATTACCCCCTCCTGGAAGTAAGCACAGCAAATAATAAAGGCGCGTTTATCACAAAGGTATATTTATAAGCAGCTTTATATCTGAAATTATTGTGAGTAAAGTATTTTATCAAAGGTAAATATTTGCACCAAAAACAAGAATAACATTATGATATTTATAGTTATTAATAATGACAAAACAACTCTAATCAGATGTCACAAATTAATCACAGGCATCAGATTTCTTACCTAACTATCATGCCGGGTCGTTCTTAAAGGACGATGCGACTGATATGGCCTTTGTAAAAAAAGAAAATTAATATTGAATTATAACAATAAAAAATTAAGAGAATTCTTATTCCGCAAAAGAGAATTCGCGTAATAGGAATAATATATTAGTGATAGGGTTTTTATATTCGCGCCTGACACCAGACCGATTAATACCCCTGACATGCTGACTAATAAAACCAGGAAATGAATTATTACTATCCAGGATTGGAACTTACCCATTATGAAAGAAAATCTAAGTCCCCCTCCGGCTGAAAAGACGGAGATTGATACTTTACTTCATGCCGTCACATGGCTGGTGAAACACCACGGGAAATCCGCCAGTGAAGACGTGCTCTATGCTGGGCTGCCGCGCGGCGAACGACTCACACCCGATATTGCTGTGCGCATGCTGGAGCAGGCCGGAATTCAGGCCGGTTGGGTTGAGCGCGATATTCTGATGCTATCAGAATCGCTCTACCCACTGATTATCACCAACAAACGCGGTGAATATTGCATCCTCCAGGAAAAGCAGGACAAACAGTATACGCTGCTGTCGCCCGCTGACGGCCAGATACGCCATCTTTCTGCGGAGACGATGGCAGAGGAAGTAGCCGGGTTTGCTTTGCTGTCGAAAGTGAAGATCCAGCCGACTGCACGCGGAGAAAAAGATATCCTGCCGGAGATCGACCAAACTGGTCACTGGCTATTTTCCAATCTATGGCGTTACCGCCAGTATTTCTATAGCGCCGCGCTGGCAGCACTGCTCGCCAACATCCTGACCTTGTCGACCACCTTCTTCACCATGAACGTTTATGACCGCGTTGTGCCAACCGGTGCTTACGCCACCTTATGGTCATTAGCGATTGGCGTGCTGATCGCCATTAGCTTTGAGTTCACCGCGAAGCAAATCCGTTCGTGGTTGGTGGATTCCGCCGGGAAAAAAGCGGATTTGGTGGTGGGTTCACTGCTATTTCGCAAGACACTGGCGATCCGTATGGAGTGCAAACCACGGTCGGCCGGTTCTTTTGCTAACCAACTGCGTGAATTTGAGTCAGTGAGGGATTTTCTCTCCTCTGCAACCCTGGCGACATTGTCCGATCTTCCCTTCTGTTTACTGTTTATCGCCATTATGTTTGCCATTGGTGGACCACTGGCGTTTATACCGATGATGGCGATCCCGGTCATTATCATCGCTGCCGTGGCGATCCAGTGGCCACTGTCTCGTTATATGAAAGAGAACATCAGTGAAATTTCGCAGAAACAAGGGCTGGTGATCGAAACTATCGTGGGGCTGGAAACCCTCAAAGCGGCCAAAGGTGAAGGCGTGATGCAAAAACGCTGGAACGACTTCAGCGCGCTGGCTGCCGCCTCTTCAATGAAAACCCGTTACCTCTCAACCCTGACCAGTAACTTTGTCAGTTACGTGCAACAGATTTGTACCGTGTTGATCGTTCTGTGGGGTGTGTATCTGATTCATGCCGGTGACCTGACTATGGGTTCATTGGTGGGGATGGTGATTCTTTCCGGACGTTCTTTATCGCCGCTGGCGGCTGTGGTCGGGTTAGCCATTCGCTATCAGCAGGCAAAAACCGCCCTGATTTCCCTGAACCAGTTAATGGCGATGCCGACAGAGCGTGACCAGCAGGCGCATTTCTTACCCTCACCACCGCTCAAAGGCGAGATCGCATTGCGTCAGGTGGGCTTCCATTACCCGAAAACCGGGATCCAGGAGCCAGAGAAAATTCTGCACCCGTTGAATCTCAATATCCGCCCCGGCGAACGAGTAGCCATTTTAGGCACCATTGGTAGTGGAAAATCGACGCTGTTAAAACTCCTCGCCCGTCTCTACCTCCCCACCGCAGGAAAGATGACGATGGATGGTCTTGACGTGAACCAGATTGATCCCGCCGACTGGCGTTCCGCCTGTGGCTATGTTTGTCAGGACAATCGCCTGTTCCAGGGAACGCTGCGGGAAAACATCATCATGGGTAATCCCGCCGTGAGCACGGAACGCTTTTTACAAGTCGCAGCACTAGCCGGCATCGACGCTATCGCCCGCCGCCATCCCGCAGGATATGACATGCCGATCGGCGAAATGGGACAAGGACTTTCCGGTGGGCAAAAACAACAAGTTTCGCTTGCCCGATGCTTACTGCTCGATCCGGCCATCATGTTAATGGACGAACCCACCAGCTCCATGGATAGCAACTCAGAAGCGCAGTTTATTGCACGTCTGAGGGAGGTTATTCAACAGAAAACATTGGTCGTTGTGACCCATCGAATCCCGGTGTTGAGCCTGGTCGATCGCATTATCGTGTTGGAAGACGGGAGAATTCTGGCCGACGGACCTAAGGCGCAAATTATGGCCAAACTCTCGCAGGCTTCAGTAGCTAAAAATTCATCACGCACCGCACCGCCACGTAAGGAGACGACGAATGCGTAACACTAAAGAGTCGAAAACGCGTCTTCAGGCGGAAGATATGTCCTTCCTGGACGATTTGCAAAACGCCATCATTATGCAGAAGACGCCAAAAAGTATGCTGGTGCTCTGGCTGCTGGTGATTGTGGTCGTAACATCACTGGTGTGGGCGCATTTTGCTGTGGTTGAAGAGGTTACCAAAGGCGAAGCTAAGGTGATCCCTGCCAGCCATGAGCAAACCATTGAGAGTTTTGAGGATGGCACACTACAGGAGCTGTACGTAAAAGAAGGCCAACTGGTCGAAAAAGGACAGCCGCTGCTGAGACTCGACTCAACGCGCTCAGAAGCCAACTATCAGGAGGAGTTGTCCAAGTCCTACGGTCTTCAGGGTTCCATCGCCCGTGCCCGTGCTGAAGCCTATGACTTGCCACTGGATTTCCCGGACGAGATCAAAGATTTCCATACTATTGTTCAGGACGAAACCAAAGCGTATCAAACCCGACGCAAGCTGCTGGACGATAGCATCAGCTCCCTCTCACATAACCTCGAGCTGGCGGAAAAAGAGGTGAGCCTGTCCGAACCGCTGGCGAAGCGTGGACTGATCTCTGACATGGAAATCCTGCGTTTGCGTCGTCAGGCGAATGATCTCCGGGTGCAAATCGCCGACCGTACCAACAAATATCGTTCTGATGCCAACAGCGAGTTAACGCGACTGGAGTCCGAGTTTGCGCAGGTCGAAGCCCGTCTGGTAGGACGTAAGGACGTCATTAACCATGCGCTGATTACGGCACCGGTTAAAGGGACCATTAACAGTATCAAAACCACGACCATCGACAGCGTTATTTCTCGTGGGGAGCAGATCATGTCGCTGATCCCTTCTGAGGATAATCTGCTGCTGGAAACGCGTATCAAACCCGCTGAAGTGGCATTTCTACGTCCGGGTCTACCGGCCACGGTAAAAATCTCGGCGTATGACTTCGCCATTTATGGTGGGCTCGACGGTGTTATCGAGAGTATCAGCCCCGACACCATTATTGATGAAACCAAAATGCGCTCTGGCCGCGAAGATGCGACTTACTATCGTGTTTACGTCCGCACGTACGGTACGGATTTACAGGTTAAAGAGAAAAATTTTCCCATTATTCCGGGAATGACGGCCAGTGTAGAGATTAAAACGGGTGAAAAAACCATCCTGTCTTACCTGCTCAAGCCGGTTTTAAAAGCGCGCGAAGCATTCAGGGAGAGATAATAATATGCGCAAGACATTCATTACGCTGGCACTACTTGCCAGCAGCACCGGGGTGATTGCCTCACCGGATGCCATCCAGTCCGGCACCTTCGATACCGTGATGAACAAAGACACGCGTACTTTGTTGGCGAAGATGGTTAATCAGGCATTGAGTTACAGCCCGGAAATTCAGGTTGCCGGAGCGGATAAAACGGCGGCCAATTACGACATCGATCAGGTAAAAGGTGCGCGCTGGCCGCAGATTCAGCTGGGCAGCACGGCACCGATGGCCTCTTTTGGCGGTGGCAGTGAAACGACCAATAATCGGCTGAAAGACAGTAGCTTTTCAGTCAATGTCACCACCACAATTTTTGACTGGGGGAAAAATCGCGAAAATATTGGCAGCGCGACGCAGCAATCCCATGCCGCAGCACACCAATATGAATTTGAGAAACAACAGATTGCCTTCAACACCTTGAGCCAGTTGATTGAGTTGAGCCGTTATCAGCAAAATCAAAAAATTACGCAGGGTTACGTCAAGCGTATGCGTGAGCTGGTTAATATGCTGGGTGAAATTACCCAGACGGATGCAGGCCGCTACAGTGAGCTGGTGCAGGCCAGAGCCAAACTGCTCTCCGCTGAAACGTCCCTGGAGCGAATTAACGATCAGCGTCGGCAATCAGAGATCATGTTGCAACGCCTGACTGGCGATGCTGTCACGTTACCTGAAAAACTCGACTGGACAATGCAGCCCATTTCGACCGCCCTGGTAATGAGCAGGGTGAGTAAGCATCCCTCCCTGTTAAAAGCCGAGGCCGAAGCGCAATCTGCTCAGCACTTGACTGCCGCAACCAAAGCGAGCAGCCTGCCGCAGCTCAACTGGGTGGTGTCAAAAAGCACGGCAAAAGATGGCAATGGCAAAGCCGGACAGTGGTACACCGGCCTGAATGTTCAGTGGAATGCCTTTACCGGCGGTTCAGAAAAAGCGGCTGCTCAGGCGTCTGCCGCCCGTGCTTCAGCCAAAAAATCGCAGTATGCCCAGACCAAAATGGATATGGAGTATCAGGTGCATAACCTGACCCAAAGCCGCGATGCCGCCGAAGCACAAAGCCGGGAATATCAGAAGCTGAGTAAAGAAACCGATCAGGTGAGCAAAATTTACTATGAGCAATGGTTACGCCTGGGTAAAAGAACCCTGCTGGATGTGCTGACGGCAGAAAACGATCGCTATAACAACCAGGTTGCAACGGTCAATGCCCAACATGACATATACAGCAATAACGTTAAGTTGGTGGCAACTGCCAGTATGATCTTTGACTGGTTTGATCTTCGCCCTGAAACATAACAAGAGAGAAACATTCGCATCTTGAGGGGGGACTGACTTCGCTCCCCCTCTTCCTCCGGGGTACACGATTTCGGAGTTTTTAAGTCGTGCACATAATTGAAAAAAACTTTTCTAAACAAAGAGTAAAACACGAAATCAGCTACAATTAACTCGATGTTCCAGACGCTTTACGGGATCACGCAAGTGCTCAGGATGAGAAGGGAACTTTTAGCCGTTCATGTCCCTGATACCAAGGGGTTAATCATGATTCAATCAGCCAGTGATATTCAGAAACGTAGCGATGAAAAGCGCGGCATCAAACCCAAAACCTATAAGCTTCCTTTGGACACAATTGCGCGGATTGAGTTACTCGCCAGCCAGGGTGGTATGTCCCAGGGAGCGATTATAACGGCAGCCATCGATATCTATGAGCGGTCGCTTAATCCATAACAACAAGCCAGGTATATTGTCGCGGCGAGCGTAATTACGCCGCGACGATTCAGTGCAAACAAACGTTTGCACAGGTTGCGTCCATTAAGTCAGTTCTCTTACCAATCTCACACCCGCCTCTGTCAGCCTGACTTCATAGTACCGTGTGATATCAGTTGGCAAATAGGCAAACTCAACCAGACCATCGCGCAGCAGTGGTGCCAGACTGCGGCAATTAACTTCCTTTAGCTTGCGAGTTTTGTCATCACGTCTGACTTCCAGCCCTATTGCTTTGTCACCGCGGAGTAAATATTTCGCTCCTTTCAGCATGCGTTGTAGGGCGTTACTTTTCTCCAGTGAAATAATCATTAAGTTCTCCCGGCAAAAGTTGCTAACGGTAGTCACTCATATTTCCCCAACGTTTCCCGCATCTGTGACAGGTGACTAACTCCCCGACACGCCGCGGATCATGACCCGGTTGTGATTTGTGAAGATACTGTTGCGATAGTTTTAACAATATAACCGGTATATATCCGACTAATAAGCCGAAAAATCATTAGGCATTCTCCTGGATCTCCAGGATATCTGTACGTGGGAAGCGATGAAATATTAGCCTGACAGATATTACATGAGGGATTGGCTTGCGTGGTATTCAGACCGCACAGTCACGCCAGAACAAAAACAAAAAAACCGCCCTTGGGCGGTCACGACATCACTGCTTATTGCTTTGATTTTATTCGGTTTGAATCGGTATTCAATATGGTGCCCGGGGCGGGACTTGAACCCGCACGACCTTACGATCGAGGGATTTTAAATCAGGCGCTTTATGTATGATTTACAATGCTTTGGTTGACATTTTCATAAAAAAAGCTCAAAAATCACACTCAACATATCAGATGCTTACGGTTCATGTAAGCGGCATATTATGAAGGTTTTTCCTTAAACGTGAGGGACTTATGGCTGATATCGTAACTGGATTGGCTGCACTCAAAACGGCTTTTGATCTCGCTAAAGAAATAAAAAATGCTACCAGCGCATATACTGATGCCGAGATGCGCCTTAAATTTAGCGAATTATATTCCGTACTCTCAGAAGCAAAAATTGAGCTTGCCGATGCTCAACTTGAAATGCACGAACTAAAGAGGCAGATAACGGAATTGCAGGGCAAAATAAACGCCTCTGACGACCTGGATTTTAGAGATTCAGTATATTGGCGGACTACTCCGATAGATGGTAAACCAAATGGCCCTTTTTGCCCAAAATGCTATGAAGGTCCCCTTAAAAAATTATCATCAATGAGTCCTGTTGATGGCCACTTTAAATTTGCTGGTCGATATAAATGCAACACTTGCGCCACTTATGTGAAGTAAGTTAACACTGTCATGGGGTGTCAGGGGTCGGAGGTTCAAATCCTCTCGTGCCGACCAAAATTCCCTGAGAAAGCAGCCATTTACGGCTGCTTTTTTATTGCCTGAATTTCGCAATGGTAAAACGATGGCAAAATGGTGGTAAAACTCACCTACTCGCATGAGGCAAATCCAGGCTGCGACCAAAGGCCCCGAGGATGCACTATGCTTAAGTGGCAACATTAAGTTGTATGAAAAGGGATGCCACGTATGAGACATTCGTTAGGTTGGATGATGATTATCTTTGTGAGTCTGCTTGCTTTGGCGGGATGTTATCACCCTGACAGGCCAATCGGCCCTGATGGTCGACCTAATGTACCAGCTGAGCAATCAATCCCAGGTGGACCGATGAGCAAAGGGCCAGTGGGACAACCTGAAGCATAGGACGCTCAACCATGCCCAGGATGATTCTAATTACACCCTCTTCTGAGAAGGTTTGCAGCATCCTTTGCTATGGCCTTTACGGGCAATTCTTTCGATGCAGCAGCGATACGCTCAAGTTCATACAAAAGGTTATCGCGATTGAGCGGTATACCCTTTGCGCTTAACTCGATTACTGCTGTACCTATTGCACATCCAATCATACCTGCTCTATGCGAAATCAGTTCTTTCATTTTTCACTACAGTCTCATCATCTGCTTCAGTAATAAGCATAGTGGGGAACAGTGAGCTTTCCATCGCTGCGATCTGTGACATAGAACACATTAACGATTATAACAATTCATCTTTCTCATAACGAATTTTTTTTGCATAAAATGCTATGAGAAAAATCCTGATTGCCAGCGTGAAGTTTGACATGTACTCTTTCTCATCAAGCACTTACCCTGGTGCATAACTACAATAGCCATCCTTTCTTACCCGCTTAGGCGGGTTTTTTTGTGCGATAGCAATCTGGTATGATCAGTTACTAAATATTTATGTATAATCATCTCTCATACTTTGTATGAACTGGCTACACACAGCATGCGTAGCGTACATGAGAGATTTTGCATTTGAATGAGTTATACCTGCCATGTGCAGGTATTTTTTTGCACTACAGTCAGATACTGCTAAGCTCAAAAAATGGTATGCCACACCGACATGCCATGAGCTGATTATCCAAGACATAATTTGCCCGCGCCCACCCGTCCCGGAACGCGGGCTTTTTTAAGAACCAGCACCTTCCAGCGCAGCGATGCGGTCCTCCAAGGCCGTGATGGCCTTGTTCTGGGCGCTTATCAATTTCTGCTGCGCCTGGACAGCCATCGTGAGTTTTGCTATCAAAGCTACTTGGTCCAAGGTGTAAGCGTTCGGGTTGTTTGGATCGGCAACAATGTCATAGTCTTCCGGCAACCCATCACCTTCCACACATTCCGGGCTGACAATTTTCAGGTCATTAGCGATAAACCCAAATTTTTCGCTGGATTCGGGAATGTATTCTCCTCTGGCCTTATATTTAAAAGTGGCTATCTTCCATTGGGCCACTTCATCCAGCGCTGCCTCTGGATTTGCCTGATATTCAATATCTTTCTTCAATCCCTTATCAGAAGAGGATTGTGTGGTGACGTATCCGATAAAGGATGTGCCAATAAACATGCCGAGAGCAACGTTGCTATTGTAGTTCCAATAAAAGTTCCATGACACAGACTCATCTATCGCTCCTGTAGAGCCTGCTTTCGAGGCATACCCTGCCTGCGCAACGAAGCGAGACGATAAATTCAACAAGGTGTTTGAGCTTGCTATTATCCGGTGGGTGTAGTCAGCAGAACTGGTTCCGTAGTGGAAGTCTATAAAAGGAGTTGCGGCATACAACTCCAGACTACTCAGGTTAACAGTATTGGTAATTCCCAAACCAAGATCATCTCTGGCCGTTGAAGCTGTCCTGCCGTCTAAAAGCGCCTTCCAGGCGGTAGAAGCTGTTTTAGCTCCGGTTCCTCCCTGTGCAATTGATAATGCAGTCGTTAATCCTGTAAGCGAAGTAATATCACTATTCGCTCCATTCCCTGCTTTACCAGCGAGCGTGGTTGCAATGCCGTTCCACGCAGGGCCAGTAAAACTGGTGCCATCTGGAAGATTAACCGTAATATTACCTGTGCCGGTATAAATCTGCTGCCAGTTTGCCTTCTCCTGAATCATCCCTCGCGCAACCATTGCGAAGTCATTCAGGATTTTTTGAGTGATGGCGACCCGGATTGATGCAGGTACGGCGTTCCATGACAGACCGCTGGTCGTTGGTCCATCAAATGCTACAGACAAAGTCAGGCTGACATCTGAAGCTATTGACGCAACCACCAGCGTGTAGGGTGCGCCTCCTACAGTGACGTATACGAAATCACCAGGAGATAGCTCTGTGGTGAATGTGGTTCCCGTACCGTTAACAGCTGTAGAGCCATTGGTTAACGCAATAGTACCTGCCGACATGATTTTCTCCGGGCAATAAAAAACCCGGCGCAGTGGCCGAGTTCATCTTTAAACTTTACAGGCAGCGCTTTATCGCTGCTGTTCTCTTTTTTATTCCTCGCCAGGGGTCCAGTGCACCCCTTAGCGAATAGTAATTAACTACGGTTTTGCCATTTTCCTCGAAAGAATCAGCATTATCACTAACACCCAGCACACTGAAATACTTACCTGTTTTCTGCTGTGTCACAGGATAACCAAGCGGGTGTTGTTGCCACTCTGACAAAATGCACTCCTGAACATTCTGTGCTGGTTTTGAACTGTAAAAGGTTTCCAGAGGCTTGTAGTCTTCCCTGTATGTGTAGGTGTTAACACAACCGGCAAGAGCACTGATGGTAATTAATAAAAAAAATTTCTTATGCACAATTCCCTCGCAAAAAATAGTGGTGAAATTTTGCAAGGCAGATTACCACAAGTTCTGGTGGTTAGTTTGCTTTGAATACTATGTGCAAATTAATATCTTTTTGTGGCTTCTCGGGTGGAAATTCCCAGTGCCCAATGTCTTTTCTTACGCTCCCTTCAAACACGTACTTTGGTTCTGCATTCAGCACCCTGATGTTTTCAGCTCGCCCCTCTTTGTTGATGTCATATAGCACATCGACAATGCCATTAATCCGTAGCCTCTCTGCGCGTTCAGGGTACTTAATGCTGTTAGCAGATGCTGCGTTGCTCAAGATAAGGATGGCTACAACTGCACATAATTTATTCATTCACACCTCCATCTAAAGGTATGAAAGCCCCTGCAAGGAATTACGACAAATCATTAAATCGATCTTAAAGATCGATTTTGCTTAAGATAGATTGGAAAGTATTCCGTAGGGAATGCGCAACCCATAAGGCTTAAGTGAATTAGCCCATGTTAACTGATTCTGATTTACCCACTGACACTGTAACGTTCCATTCGAAAATTTAAAAAACGGGCCGGAGAATCCAGTTACGGAACCATCATCTGATATATTTCCACCAGGAACCGAACTCACAAGAATCCAGACATTAGTTCCAATGCTTTGCGAATACACCGTATTATCAAGGTCAAAATTTGCCGGTATATCAAAAAAACCAAGAATTCTCGGTATTTTTGCAGCCATGACGGCAGACCAGATTAATTCACCAGAAGAGTTAAAGACATCCCTGTAACCACTTTCGACTGGCATATCACTCCTGGTTCTTGCCATGCTGCCCGCATTAGCCGTCATCCAGTCGGGGCCAGTAAAGAACATCTTGGCGTTATTATTTGGCTTAAACCATCGCAGATGGTCATCAAGAGCCACACTATTGATGACATGCCCCATATCAGTTGAATTACCTAACTGGCATGAAATATTGTAATAACCAATATCGGTTAATCCAGTATAAGTCACCGTATCTTTATAATAGGTACCTTTGTAATCAGAATCGACAACAAGAGCACCAGCAGAATTAAATACCTGATATCCACTCATAAGAACGCATACATATCCAGTGTGAGTGTAACGGCGGCTGTGTAAGAGGAAAGTTTAAAAACAAGAAAACCACCATTGTAGGCCCGCGCAGCGAAATTAGCAGGGGTAAAATAAGATGTGCTTGATGCAGAGACTACTACGATAAAAGACCCTGTATCCGTCATTCCGTTAAAAGAACCGGTCGCAACATTTGAATTGGCAGGAATAGTAACAGTTGTCCTGCCAAGATAACGCGTGTTGTAATCACCAATATCAACGATCAGTTTACCAGTAGCATCCCAGCACTGAAGTCCACCGGGCATATTTCCCCCTTACCAGAGTCCGTCCCTGATGCGTAAAGTTCCATTGGCATCATAAACCTGCCTTAATGTGCCTGTATCAACCACCCTGCCAGAACCATTAGCAGCATTTCTTTCAAAGGTTCCAGACTTATCAAGACGCCAGCCGCTTGTGCCAGAAACATAGTCGTTCGACTGGATATAACTACCAATCATAGCGTTGTTGATCCATCCATCACCGATAAACGCCTGGCTGATTAATACCTGTCCGTTACTCACCACAAACGGCGAATACACGTTATCGCCGCTACCGCTCATAATGACGAATTGATTCGCGTTAATCGCGACTCGGGTCGTCACTGCTGTGCCATTAATGGTTACGGCAATTGATAACCCAGCATCATAATTAACCCCGCCATATTTGACGCCAGCTTTCATGGTGTAGATAGCTGAACCACCAGAGGCATCAGCATAGGCGGTCATTTTCTCCTGGATAGCCGCCTGCTGATCAGCGAACTGAGCAACAACATCCGTTTCCAGTTGAGCGACGGAACTTTGTGCATCTGTCGCAACTTTCTGAGCCTGAATAATTCCGGCGCGATTCTCACCGAACTGTGACCATTGCTGATTCACAGTATCGTAATTTGCCAGGATGTTTTCGGCCAGGGCCTGCGGGTCAGTGATCAAAGGATCAAGTAATGCTTCCCCGTCTTCCGATTGCAGGAAATCTTCAACAGCACTTCCAATCAGATCATTGGCGTCGGTATTGCTCGCACCGGCAACAAAATCAGTCCAGTCGCCCACGTTCCCGATTTTGTCCACCAGCCTTGCCCGATACCAGCGGCGAACACCAGCAGGCATCGGGCCATGCTGATAGCTGACGCCGGGATAAGGTACATAGGCCAGGAACAGCGGGTTTAGTCCGTCTGCCGTTGTGGCAACTTCCAGCTCGGTGTAAGCCGTGTCGCCGGAACCGGCAGGAAAGCCCCACTGAATATCGATAGCCCACACAACATCGGTGGAGGCCAGAAGGCTGACCGGCGTTCCGGGCTTGCCCACTTTCCCGGTGAGCGTGGTTGACTGCGCATAGCCCCAAGGTGACGACACATCGACCGCATTCACGGCGCGCACGCGAACGTCATACACTCCCGCATAAATCCCGGAAATGGTGAAGCCCTTCGCGCTCTGCTGCCCCACATTCACCCAGTCGCCGTTATCCTTGCGCCACTGTGCGGTGTAGCTGATGGCGTTCGCCACTGCATCCCATGTGACCTGCATGCAGGCAACGTTAAGCCCCTGCTCTACGTAATCAACCTGAGTGATGGTCACGTTTTTCGGTGCATCCATAACACTCGGTGGCGTCACGGTAATGGGTGCTGGGTCGATCTTCACACCGTCATCGATATAACGGTATTTGTTCGGGTCGTGCTGCACCCCGGCAATGGTAAACGTCCCATCATCGTTGGAGGCAATCGACGTTACGCGGAAATACTGAATCGCGAGGTTATCGCTGTCGATGGCCCATACCGCGCCTGCCGCTGGCGTCTGACTGAATGCCGTGTTTACCGTCACCGTCCGTTTATCCGTGCTGACTGACGCAATGTTCCGCGTCTGCGCGGTTCCGTCCGGCAGGTTAACCACCAGCCGATCGCCTGCTGCGTAATCCGCCTCACGGTCCAGACCGATATTCAGGCCATTAACGGAGCTGATGCGCCCGCCGTTCTGTTTACCTGCCCGGAACGGATCAGCAACGCCAATAATTTCAGCCGGCAGCGGGATATAACCGTCCAGGCCGACACCAAACGAAATGGTCCCATCTTTCGCATTTGACAGAATGGCCCAGCGGCCACGGCGATGCGCTTCGCTCTGTGACGTGCAGCCGATGGCGGTGATCTGCGTTTCATTGACGCCGTAGCGCTGAACGAGATCGGCCTCATACACACCTTCAACCGTGTCCGCGTAGTGGTTCTGCGGGTCTGACCATGACACCTGACAGGAGGTATAGCGGTTTTTATAAGAGCCACCAGCATACGTAAAAAGTCCGTCAATGACGTTTGATGAGTGATAGACGAAATCCACGTCATCTTGCGGCACGTCAGCTTTTACATAAATCTGGTCGTTACCCCAGAATGTAATACCGCGATATATAGCCGCAATATCTTTCAGAACGGTGTAAGCATCCTGCTGACTCTGGATGTAAACGTTACAGGTAAAGCGCGGCTCTGTGCCGCCTGCGCCGTCTGACACCATCTCATCGCAATACTGCGCAATGGTGTAAAGCTGCCACTTGTCAATCATGGTGGCATCGACACGGTTTCCCATGCCATAAATTTCATCAAGCACCTGGTCGTAAAAAATCCAGGCCGGATTATCCGTCCAGGCCAGTTTAAAATCTCCTGTCCATGTGCCGCTGTAGGTGCGCGTAACCGGGTCGTAAGTCGTCGGAACACGCACCAGCTTCCCATACGGCTTACAGGTGATTTTCGGGGCGCTGCCGTTGAACTGGCTGGAGTCCAACTCGATGTAAAGTAATGCAGTGTTTGGGTAGCGTAATTTGCTGTCGATAACTTCAGCAAAGGAATACACCTTGAAGGCGTTGATCAGTTTGGTGGAGGTTGAATCAGCAGTGATGCGCCGCACGCGTACAGACCAGCCGGTTGTGGCCGCAGGCAGATTAATACGGTGATCGCGCTGATATTCTGATGTGGTTTTACCGTCAAAGCTGCCGCTGACCACGTTCACCCAGGCTGCGCCATCAGTGGACAGGTCGATCGCGTATTGCGTGACGGTCCCGACCATGTCGCCGTTGTCTTTATACAGATACTGCACCGGCAGGCTCAGTTTTACGCGCACAGCATCCAGCGTCAGATCGGTAAACTGCCGGGTCCAGGGTGATGACGTTGTTACTTCAACGCCAACAGAAGACTCATTATCGATCTCCGGCATGCCCTGAATATAGGTCTGGTCCTGCGTTCCGTTGCGGTAATCCCACACAACGCCGGTAAAATTGTATGTCCCGTCTTCGTTCGCCAGTTGGGTATCATTCAGGTAAATCTGCTGCGCAGTCAGCCCACCCTGAATTTCACCTTCTGAAATCGCCAGCAGCATTTTCAGTTTGGCAACCGATAACAGATCATCCGGTTCTTCGACCGGCGTATGTGCGCTACTGCCGCCGCCTTTGTTGCCCTGGATTAACGCACCGTCAAGAAGTCGCATATCGCACCCATAAAAAAAGCCACCCGAAGGTGGCTTGCTGATTTATTCATTTTTTACTGCTGGTCGCTGGAGAAGATACCCGCGCTGATAATGGCACCGCCTATTTCACGCCTGCCATACAGAATCGGGACCGGATAACCCATCGCAACCGTGTTAACCGGGGAGCCAAACGCATAGTTAGGCTGGTTATCGGTACTGGATGCCGATCCGATGTTGTAGCTGGGCTGAGGCGTCAGCATGCTGACCACGCCGCCGAGCATCATGCTGATGCCGATACTGGTTAGCGCAGTCACAGCCAGTCCGGTTGCCGTGGTCGCTCCAAGCATCGCCCCCCACGCCGCCAGGCTCGCGCCAGCAGTAAAAAAGGCGGCCACCAGAGCAACAGCGCCGATCACAATCTGAAGCACACCGGCCTGCTTGCTTCCTTCAATGACCTGAGTCATGCGGTATTCAGTTGCACCCGAAGACATATCGAACTCTTCCAGGCTGATATTTTTACCGGCGCTGTAAAAAGCAAAACGCACCTTCTCAATGTGCGCATTTGAAAGGTATTTCTTGAAACCCGGAACCTGAGAGCACATCGCACGCAGCATTTCATTCAGGTCGGCTACGTGAAACTGATGCACCTTGCCAAACTTTTTTGCCAGGGCACCGGAGAGGATCATTTTCTTAAGCACCGAGTAACTCCTTATGCCTGACGATACGCACAGTGCGGTCACGATAATATTTTCCGTAAGGAACCCGCGCAGAAAGGTTGCCAAAGGCATGATGCAACATGATGTTATTCCCGAGATAAACGGCTGCGTGATTAGTAACAGGAGCCTGAACCCGCATCATGATCACATCACCCGGCTTCATGTCTGTCACATCTACTTCGGTGAAGCCTTCTGCCTGCCAGTTATCGTCATAGCGGTTTTCTTTGCCATCCACCCACCACTCGTAATCGACTGACCAGTTGTTAAGGATTACGCTGCGCTCCTGCCGGAAATAGTCCCGGACCAGCGTCCAGCAGTCGGCGTGCCCCAGCACCCAGCGCCGTCCGGCCAGCTCCCTGTCACCACGCGGGGAGATGGTGCAAAAGTCACCTTCAGGCCAGGACATAATCCCCCACTCAACACCGGAGTGATCGCACTGAATACGGTCAAGCTCGGACGGTATCAGCTGCACAACGTCAGGGTGAGAGTGGATAATCATCAGCACTTCACCCTTATTCTCCGCTTCAGCGAAATCATCCGGCGACAGCGTGAAATGCTCTTTCGGGGTTTCAGAGATGTTCCGACAGGGGATGTATTCCTGCGACTGCCCCGACTGCACAATCACCCCGCATGCCTCATTGGGGTATTCAGCCGCTACGTGTTCACGTATGGCGCTCATGATTTTTTCACGCATGATTATTTGCCCTGGAGATTTGCAGCCGGGAAGCCGCCGAACGGCATCGGGTTTTCAGACCCAAAGCGCAACTGGCAATCACTGAGCCTGCCACCGCATACGTCGAGTGAAGGATCAGCGGTTGGCGTCCCGTCTTTCAGAAAATAGTTTGTGCCGTTGTAATCGCAGCCAGTGCCGGAGCGATACCAGCCACGCATACACCAGGTGCAAACCGGTGTAATTTGCCGGGATGGTAATTGCAGGCTCTGGACATCAAAGGGGGAGCACAGCTCAAAATCTATCTGGGCGCGCGTTTCACTTTTCTTCAAATTGACGTAGAAAACCTGCACCCTTTCATCTGTCGGGCTGGCGTTCGCGTTACCACCAGTCCAGTTTGCCGCGTCCAGATATTTCGCCAGGGTAGTGTGAATCTTCACCTTTGCCCTAACCAGATCATCATACTGAAGGCACAAATCAGTGACATAATTGCCAACATTGCCAACAGACAGGGATGGTGTTGGTTGTGACCCCGTACTGCTCAGCTCTACCCCCGTAAGTTCATAGGGGTGAGGATCGTACTGGTTACCCTGCCAGATGATGGCCGGTAGACCTTTAACAAATGCGTTCCAGTCCGATTCAGCGATATTATGCGCGTGGAATCGCAATATATCGGTCATGCCAAAGCTGGTCCCGTCAATCTCGATCAACTGAACGAGGCTACCCGGCTCAAGCTGCTGTATGTCCTGCGTAAAGCTCATAACTCACCTGATAAACGAATGCACAAAACAACACGGCGTGACATGTCACGATGTGAAGGCTTGCTCAAAGGTAAAAGAGATGTCGGCGATCTGGCCGTTCTGAAAGCTGGGTTTGATAGAGTCATATTTCACCCGATAGAGCTTTGTTTCTCCCCAGGGGTTTTCCCACCAGAAAGAGGTGGTGACGTGTGATTTCAGAAAGGCCCGGACGGCTGCCATATCAGTAACTTTGCCGTTGCACGACAAATCCCATGATTCCATCGCCTGGTTGATGCCAACGCCAGCAATCTGTTTATATCCGTCACCAAACTGAGCCTGTAACGTTGCGGTCGTGACAGTCTCGGTTGCCCCAATCCGCACGCACCAGCCGAAAGTGTCAGTTGCCATTTTGACCCCAAAGAAAAACCCGCCGTAGCGGGTCTGATGAGTTAAGAGGAACGATAAAGCACACCACCGGGCGAAATGGCCTGCCTCGCCCATTCTGTGATGGTCTGCTGCATCATTGACTTCAACTGCTTCGAAGCAGCAGCGGTATTTGTGGTGCTGGTAGAACCGCTGTCAGCGCCCTGAGAAATGCTGACCGGTGCATCTACCTGAATATTGATATTTCCGTTGCCGGAGGCACGATTGACCCCTGAAGAATAAGGAACCGAACCACCAACATAGCCACCATCGGCATAACCACGCATCATGTCGTAGAGATTTGCCACACCAATTCGCGAGGTGGCCTCTTTGGTGAAAACAAACTCACCCTTGTGCACAACACCTGCGGCTTCATGCTTTCCACCGTTACCGGTATAGCCGCCATCATCATAGGCGCTGAAACTGGTAGACATTCCCATAGCACCCACGCTGCCAGTCGAAGAAGCCCCCGCACTGACTGAGCCGAGAGCGGCCCCGCCCAGGCTACCGGCGACAGAACCGAATATGCCGGTCACGGCATTCACCACGGCCATCTGCAATGCGACTTTGGCGATCATCTGGAGGACAGATAAACCCCAACTTTTCCAGTCGGCTTTACTGCCCGTCAGCATGGCGGCCATGTTGTCCATTGCGCTGTCCATCGTGGATGTGATGCCACTGGCAACAGTCCCCGAAACATTGCTGGCACTCTCAAGCCAGTTCTCATAGCCCTTCGAGACACCATTGAGCCAGTCAGATTCGGTTGCGGAAACTGCCTGATATTTCTTTTCCAGTGCGTCCAGTGCCTGCTGGCGTGCCGCAATGGCTGCTGTGCCTTTGTCGGTTTTGTCAAAAACACGCTCCACCTGCTGCGTCTCGTCGTACCGGCTGCGCTGACGGTCACTCATTCCAGCCGTATCGGTGGTCTGAACGGCTTCATCACGATATTTACGGGCGGCATCTGTCAGGTCTTTGAGGGCTTCGACCTGATCGCGCTGCTTCTTCACATTCGCATCAGCACGCTGCGTCCATGTTGCAAGCTCTGATGAGGATTCCCGGATAGCTTTAAGTTGCTCCTGAGTCCACTTTGTACCGGCCTGGTGAGCAGCAGCATAAAGATCAGCCGCCTTTTCTCCCTCCGTGGCGCGAACTTTCTGAACCTCAATAGCGACACTGAGATCGGCCATCTTCCGGGCATAGTTTTCGGCGGTCGTTGCCGCTTCCCGCTCCGCCTTGTTCTGCGCATTTGTTGCCGCTGTTCCGTCCTTTTTCGCCTGAGCGGCAGCAGCATCTTTCTTCGCTGCCTGGTCCTTGTTATAGACGTAGGTTGTATACAGTGCGCCAGTCAGTTTCAGATCGTCGGCTTCATACTGATACTGACGATGAAGTTTTTCCAGGCCATCCAGGCTTGCCAGCTCGTTATCGCGGCGGGCCTTCTCCAGTGCGGTCTGCTGTTGCGGTGTGGCATTCGATGTTGATACCACCGGCCCCTGATACTGCGGCGGGGTTGCGCCAGCAGTCGCAGACATTGAGCGATTAAGCAGGTCATATGCACCTTTCAGGATGGAAACCGCGCCTGCCTGCTCAACAGCCTTTTTCGTGGCAAGATCGCTGGCATCGTTAACCAGCTTTTGTGTTGCCTCAACTTTCGCCGCAGCGTCTTCACGCTGATATTCGAGCTTGTTCAGCTTATCCGTCAGTTCAACGTTTTTAGCCGTGATATCGGCCTGATCCATGAACGTGTTGATATACGTAAGCGTGGGGTGTTTGTTGTAATCCTGCTGAATCTGGTCGAGCGCGGAGAGGCTGTCTTTCACTTTCAGAATCTGAGCGTCGAGATCGCTCAGGTCTTTCTGCTGCGCCTGTAACGATGTCCGGGCATCAGCGGCGGTTGATTTCAGGCCCAATACAGACATCTGCTGTAGTTTGGCGTTAATCTCATCGAGATTATTGGCGAAGCCGACTGCCTCTTTATGTGCCTGCTGGGTGTTCTGGTACAGTCCGTACATCGCCGCACCGGCACCGATAATGACGCCGGGCCAGCCGCCAAGAATGCCGAGAATGCCACTACCTAACCGGGACATCGTCGAGGCGGTGTTGGTCAGGTTGGTGATAGCAGACGAACGCCCAGCTATAGCATTGTTAAGACCTGACTGAGCTGCCGTAAGATTCCGCTCTGCAACAATCTGAGCCTCAATTGAAACTGCTGCCGCTTTCGCCTGCTGGGCGCGATAAAGTGTCTGCCTTGCCGCTGCCACGCTGACCTGAGCACCCCGGACCTGAGCCTGCGCGAGCGCCACCTCAGCCGCAGTACTGGATACTACCGCTGCCGTTGACTGCGCGACATTCCCGACCATATCCCCAAAATATCGGGCCAGTCCCACACCAACCAGAATCCCGGCTGTGTTGGCTACCGTGTCGATATTTTTCGCCAGGACGTCCAGAATGCCAGACAGAGTCGAAGACGCGCCCACCGCATCATTAGCCCCGCCAACCCATGCCAGAAAAGCATTCTGCACCTTCTGTGCCGATCCACTGATCGAGGCTGGCAGGGTTTCAAACTCTTTGCGCAGCACCTGAACATTCGTCAGCAAAGGCACAATTTTATCGGTTGTCAGCTCGCCGTTATTTGCCATGTTGCGCAGGCCGCCAACGGTGGTGCCGAGGCCATCAGCCAGCAGTTTTGCCAGCCGCCCGCCATTTTCCATAATGGCGTTGAATTCTTCACCTCGCAGCACGCCTGAACCCAGCGCCTGACTCAACTGCGTGATAACTGAGCTGGCTTCCTCGGTACTGGCTCCGGACAATTTCAGTGACGTGGCAACCGTTTCTGTCACCTTCGCCACATCAGACGAAGCAAAACCCATAGAGCGCAGCGACTGAGCGATACGGCTGTAGAGGTTTGAGTTAGCTTCCAGTGATGTACCGGTGCGCTGGCTGATTTCCATCAGCGCACGCTGCGAGGTGGTATAATCATCTGCTGACGTTGAGGCAAGACGCAGGCGACCATTAAGTTGATTCCAGGTATCCGCGTATTCAATCAACTGATGCGTGGCAAATGCACCAGCCATCGCGCCCGCGAGTCCGGTCGCCGTTGACTGCACGGTTGCCAGTTGGGAATTAAGCTCTGCTACCGCCTGCCGCGTGCTCTGCGCAGCAGCAGCGGCTTTCTTGCCGCCCTGCTCCATCGTTTTGTAATAATCCGCGCCCATACGAGAGGCGCGAGCGATCTCCGACTGAAATGAACTGGAGTTCGCGGAAATTTTAATAATGAGTTCGCGCAGCGTTGCCATAATTCACCCGTTTAAAGCCCGCTGGCGCGGGAATTAAAGACCAGACATCCACTCTTCCAGGCCGCTGATTTCTTCCTCTTCTTCGGCTTGCCCCCACTTCAGAACCATTTCTGAAATGGATGCTTTAGCGCCCTGAGCATTCAGGACAGCAGTAACCACCTGAGCGGCCTGAATATCACCGCGCCAGTCACCAATCGGGCTGATACGATCATAGGCCAGCCACATTTTCAGCTCACTGGCGGTCAGGGTTTCGCGTAACTCATGGAGGGTGCGCCCCAGACGGAGCGCCAGCGACATCAGAAAGAAAGTCAGCGGCTCTTTTACTTTGCCTCTGCGGCTTCCTGAGAAAGGCCGAGGTTAAGCGCCTGAGAAAGTAAGCGGGAATGAACCGGACCATAAATTTCTGACACGGTGGATTCGTCTTCATCACTGAATACGCGATTACCCTCTTCATCCAGCAGGATGCCGAGGAACATCACCACATCCGCTTTTTTGTTGCGGATAAACTCTTGCTGTGCCGTGAGTTTCTGCGGCTCCTCGCCTTCTTTCAACTCAGGAGGCGTCATGATCTCGCGGAATTTCACCCAGACTTCGCCGGATGGTTCACGAAGCATAACTTTTGCACCATTCCATTCAGGAACGGTGACCACTTTCGAGCGGAAGCCCGATGATGGGGCCAGCGCCAGTGTGCGGAGTGAAACTTTGGGTTGAGCAGTTTTAGACATTTGGAATTCTCAGATAAGGGAAGAGAAAAGAGGAGTAAAGCGGCCTGAGCCGCTTACGAACCTGACGCAATAATGCGTTTTGCTTTGCCACGTACACGCAGGGAATAGGTCGCACTGACAACTGATGACGTGGTGGCCCCCCATGAACTCTGGCGCACCTCTACCAGCAGATAAAAACCATTCCCTGACGGGAAAACGACTTTCAGCGCCCGTAACTCATCGTTTTCATAGGCCGTCTGAAGTGCAAGCTGTGCCTCTTCATCACCAACCCAGTTACGGCTGATGCTCATTTCAGCCGGTGCGGCAAGTCCGTTGGTCTGCTCCTGTTCTGTGGAGCACAGCGTTGTCACATCAATATCGGCCTTCTGTCCACCGGTATATGTGATCTCTTTCGTCGCGCACTCCGCATCGAGAAACGTTACTGTTTCATCAGGAAAAGCAGCGTCATTGAATGCATCAGCAGTGATAACCGCACTGGATACACCAATGGTCATCCCCTTTGTAACTTCATATTTGCTGGTCATGTTTTCTCCAGGCATAAAAAAACCGGCTTTCGCCGGTCGTTATTGAGAGGGTTGGTTACTGCTGGATCTGTATCTCCAGCGTGGCCCGGTATAACCCGGTGTCGGTTTCATAACCGTTGGTTTTGTTAAGCTGGGTGAATTGCAGTGGCCCAAGCACGACAGCGACCTGCTCCCGTATGCTACGGGCCTCGTCTGTGGTCAGTGCGTAAACATCAACCTGAAGAGTGCCGTTTTCCTCAGCGGGTCCACACAGCGTGTCGCCGAAAACCTCACTCACTACAGTAAAAACCACCCACGGCGGTGACACGGAAGGCTCACCCTGCGGATTCAGTGGCACCACATAGGGATAAACCTGACCATCAGCCAGGTCACCGATAAGCGAATAAATCTGCGACTCAGTCATTTTGACAGCGCCTCATCAACGGCCTGGTTCGCCCTTGCAAAGGCGACTTTTGCCGCCTCCTCCTGCCTGGCGTCATATGCAGGCCGGACAAACGGCACAGCAGGCATGTTTGATGTTCCCAACTCGACAAATCGCCAGTAAAAAGCGTTGCGTGAGTCTTTGGTTTTCAGCTTGTTATCGCTGTTGCCGGTGCGGGGGTTGGTCCCGCGAATGTGAACGCCGGAAGAAATATTCCCGCTGCGATCGCGCTGAGTCATCACAACGATATTTTTCTTCAGTTTTCCCGTTCTCACTGGCGCACGCTTGATAACTTCTTCCTGAAAAACTGTGGCAGCGGCGCGGGTCGCATCACGCATCACCTTCCGGTTTTCAGCCTTACTGAGCGCTAACAGGTCATTGCTCAAATCCATCAGGCCGGAAAAGTCCAGTTTGGTGTCGATCACGTCTTCACCCCCTGCTTACAAAGCACTTCAAGAATCGTCATTCGTTCATCAGGAATCGGCGTACCGCTCACCTCCAGGACTTTCCCTTTAAATGGGCCGGTAAGAACTTTCAGGCGGGATGACGCCGTAATATCACTGCGGTAACGAACCCACACTCGCACTGTTGCCTCGGCATACTCTGCACCAGAGGACATTAACTCACGCCCACTGATGCCCTTAACCTCAGCCCAGACCGTTTTTCCATCGGACCACTGCTCAACCGGCTGGCCTGAAGGTGAACGCGTTGAGGTAAAGTTGCTGACAGTCACACGGTCGCGTAATCGCCCTGCCTGCATTCTGCCCTCCTCTATGTGCCAGGCTGTAACCGGTAGCTCCTGATGCCGTTAAAGAAAAAATCGGGAACCACTTCAGGTTGATCCCGATTGTCATACCAGAAGTTTACCAGTTGCATGACCCGGAGCTTAATTGATGGGGTGATCACAATCCCCGTGGTGTCATCATCAGGAACCGAGTCATCGTAAAGCCGACGATTCAGAAACTGCTCGGCTTCTTCGCGTGCCGCAGAGACATAAAGCTCAAGGAGAGAATCCTCGTCGGTATTGTCACTATCAATCCGGCACTGAACACGCAGCTCTTCCAATGATGGGATCATTGCTTTCTCCGCATTAACTTTCGGAACGGTTATTTTTTAGCTTTTTTATCCGCAGTTTCTTCTGGCTGCTCTGGCTGCTCTGGCTGCTCTGGCTGCTCTGGCTGCTCTGGCTGCTCTGGCTGCTCTGGCTGCTCTGGCTGCTCATCAGCATCCGGCTTCTGTTCCTCAGCCGCAAGCAAACCCATCTGCGCGGCCACTTCCAGCGCGCGTTCAGGCAGTTCACCATCGGCGTATTCACCAGCATTAAAAGCTTTTACCTGACAACCATCAGGGGACCACTTCAGGGTTTTAAGAAGTTTTGGCATTTTTCACTCCAGAAAAAGGGGCCTAAGCCCCGTAGAGGATTAACCAGCATCTACACCGATTTGCATCAGTTTGATGGCCTGAGAATCAGCCAGCATGCCACCAGTGCGCTTGGTGGTGTAGAAACCCACAAACGGTTTGTTGGTGTAGGGGTCACGCAGAATGCGCGTGCCGATACGGTCTACGATGGTGTAACCACGCTTGAAGTTGCCAAATGCGATGGCTTTCGCATCAGCTACGATATCAGGCATCTGCTCATTCTCAGCCACGCCATAACCTGCCAGAGATGACGGCTGGCCCAGCTCAAGCCCCGGACGCCACAGATAGTTGCCTTCCGAATCCTTCAGGATACGGACGGCAAAGAGGCTGTTATTGTTCATCATGAACTTCGCGCCGTTACGGTGGACTTTGCGGAGCGTATACACCAGTTTGATGATCGCATCAGCGGTCACTGCACCGGCAGCACCGGACAACATATGTTGCAAGGTGCCGAACGCGCGGGCTTTGTCATCTTCCAGACTGGAGGCGTAGGCCAGAAAGCCTTTCGGCTTTTTGGTTCCGTCACCACTGGTGAAGGCGATTTCTTCCTGTTCAGCAAACTCGATCGCCAGCTCGCTGTTAATCCAGTCTTCAACATTGAAGAAGGCGTCATCCAGCATGGTCTGCGTTGCCTGGGGGTTTCCGTAGATTTCACCCATAAACGGTTCAATCTGTCCAAGCTTCGACGCGGCGGTTTCCGGACGTGTGTCGGTTTCCCCCACCCAACCGGAAGCCGTACCACCGAGATTCACCAGCTTTTTATAGTTCGCCCCACCCACGGTGATGGTGGTAGCCTCCTGACGCATCACCACTTCATCTTTCAGAAGATCAAGGATGGTGCGGTCCAGCTCTTCCGGGACTGCATAGCCACCGTCTTCATCCATGCCGACCTGCAACGCCTTACGCTCCAGATCGCGCAAGCCGTCTTCTTTGCCTTTACGCATGAAGTCGATGAAAGCGGTTTTATGTTCACCCGCCGCTTTACTCTGTGTACCGCCACCGGGACGTTTGACCTGCTTCAGTTCCTCTTCAAGGGCTGATTTCAGCTGATCAAGCTCGGTCAGCTTGCCGTTAAGCGTCTCAACTTCCCCGGCCAACTTCCCCTTTTCCTGCTCAATCGCATCAATGCGCTTGTCATTTTTTGCGCGGAAATCGTCAAATTTCTGCTGAAGTTCCTGCGCGACCAGCTCAACGTCTTTAATTTCTACTGACATGATTCACTCCTGACTAAAAATTAATGTTTTTCAATGCATCCAGTGCGGCATTCACGCCACCAGCATCACGCTGAGACAGTGCGCCATAGCCCCCGGCCATGAATGCTTTGGCCTGGGTGCGGGAAAGTCCGACATCGCGCAGGACTCTTTCAATACTCTTCTGTGACGGGGTTTCACCCCGTGCAAAGGCGCTTTTTACATCACTGATTCGCGCCTCATCATTTGACGGGAACGTGACCGGGCTGACCTCCCAGAGGTCGATTTCTTTCAGGAGAAAAACCTCTTTGGTCCGGTCGTATTCCCAGTCTTTAAGCATGTAGCCAATAGAAAGGCCGGTTAAAGAACCGGCCTTCATATGTGCATGTGCGCGTCTGGCGAGAGGGTCATCATCGATTAGAAGTCGCCCTTTTACATACAGGCCAACTTCGTCCTCTTTCATTTCCGTATAGATGCCGATTGGCTCATCCATCTGATGTTGCCAGAGCATGGCAGGCATCGAATTTTTTTCCTTCCACATCTGGAGTGAAGCGGCGAAAGCACCAGGCACAACGACATCGTCATAGCTGTCTTTAACGCCAAAAACTGAGCCATACCCCTCAAACTCTCCGCCATCACTGACAGATTTCAGTTTCAGCGGGATATCCATCCGCTGTTTATTCATCGCCATTGCCCGGTTCCTCCTGTTTTGCTGATGAACCGCCATCAGATGGTTTCGTTGTCATGTTCATGGGGGTGAGATAAACATCACCGCCCTGCCGTGGGTTTAAATCTTCCAGCTCACGACAGTCATTCGGTGAATAGATGCCCCAGTTAATGCCCGTCGAATAGGCTTCAAATCGGGATTTCATATCCCCGCGCAACAGCGCACCGGCATTAAATTTGGCGTAAAAGGCTCCCTGTTTACTCTCTCTGACCAAACCGATGTTAATTCGCTGCTCAATTCGCGTGAGATAAGGGACGAGAGAATAATTAATAAAGCCAATACCGAGACTTTCGATATTGCTGAAGGTTGCTCTGTCCGTGTTCTGCACCAGGTGCATCGGGACGCGAAATAAACGACAGATTTCCTCAAGCTGAAACTTTCGCGTTTCAAGAAACTGACTGTCTTCGTTATCAAGCCCCATTGATTTCCAGTCGAGGCCCATTTCCAGAATCATCGGCCTGTGCGCGTTGCTTAACCCCAGATGCCGGTCCTCAAAATCCTTCTTCAGCCTGCCGTAAGCCGCATCTGTCAGTGTCTGATCCGTTCGCAATACCCCGGAAGTGACCGCACCATTGCTGAATAGCCGTGCTCCATGCTCTTCAGTCGCCAGCCCCAGTGAAATCGCCTCCCTCGCATAGGCTATGGGATTCAGCCCAACAAGACCGTCGAGCGTCAGCGTGCGGACATGCCAGATATCATCCTGCCCCAACACATCTGTAGAGCCATCAGGAAAAGTCACCTGATAAACCGGTTGCCACTGGCTGTTTAATTTCGGTGCAACACATCCGGGGTCGATTGGAAGAAGCTCAACGACCTCACCGAGCGCTTTCACCTTGTATGCGTAGAAATTTCCGCGCAGACAGAGGCAGACGATCACCAACTCCCAGAATTCCTGTGGGGTCATGTAGTCATTAGGTTTCATCGAAAGCACTTTAGAGAGGCGCTCTGATGCTGCTTTTTGCTTTGCATTGCCTGTTATTTTGTAAAGGTTGCAGGGGAGCATACCAACCGACTCCGCCAGCACCCTGACGCAGCCAAAAACAGCCGTCAGCCGCATGGCTTTCTGGCTGCTGACCCGCTTACCGGTATAGGTGTCGTATGACATCCCCACCGCTTCAGCCAGCTCAGCGGGTGTTGTTACCGGGGTGCTGTTTTTTCTGAACATACCGGGGAAAAACATTAATCATCACCCCCACCAACAGTTTTTCGCGGAATTGAAAGGTATTTCGATACCGCCCATGACCAGAAAAGGCAAAGCGCGCCAGCAGTAATAAAACCTGCCGGTTCATATATCTGCCAGGCACCGAATGCAATCAGAGCAGCCCCGATCATTCCGATAATCGGAGCGAGGATAAACAGAAACATAGTTGCCTCTTAAAGTGAGCGGACGCCGTAACTTTCCAGACGTTCAGACAGGCTTTCCGGTTGCTCACCGCCATTCACCAACAGGCGACTTTTCGCGGTAAATAACGCAACCGGGCCATCGATTTTATTTTCGGGTGTGGATTTATTCGGGAAAATATTGTCATTTTTGTCAGGTTTGACCGTGACGTTTGACATCATCCACCGCATAACGGGGTTGCCGTCATGGTGAAACTTACTACCGTAAATTTCGGCCTGGACAGACTTCATGGACTCCGACAGGTTTTTTACCGTCTGAGCCACCTCTACCAGCGGCAAACCTTCTTCGGCCAGCGCCAGGCTGAATTGTGTTGCGCTCCACGGGTCGAATGCTATTTCCCGCAACTGTTCACCCTTCACCCAGGCTTCGACCTCTGCTTTGATATAGGCATGGTCGATCACATCACCGTCAGTCAGTTCAAGATGCCCGGCATCAGACCACTTCTGATAAAGCTCCGCGATGTGTTTGGGTGCGGTGATCAGGCGGCCTTCAGGTATCCAGAATTTGTATTTCGAGTGGGTATGCCCGTCAGGAGAAAGCCACGTTTTGGCCGCCGCGCAGATATCAATCTTGTTGGAAAGATCGATACCAACCCATAGGGGCCAGTTACTGAGTTGTTCATCCGGTGCCAGACCTTCGCATGTTTCCCAGCGGTCCATGTCCATCCAGGCACTTTCAGCAGTGACCCAGATATTCAGGTGTTTGGTAAAAAAGTTGGGGCGCGCTGCTATCTGTTCTTTCGCCTTTTTTGCCAGACGGCGCATATCATCCCAGCGTTTGCAGACTCCTAAGCCGGGGTTAGCTTTCGGCCAGTTAGATTCATCAAAAGGATCATCATCTTCATCAAGCGTATAAATAACGGCGAAATAGGTGTCGTCATCCACCACGCCGCGAAGCACTTTGATGGCGTAATCGCGCTGCTCGAAGCAAATACCCTCTTTGTTGGTTCCCGCCGTTGTGATGGCAAACAACAGTGACTGAAGACGGGCACCGGTCGCCGTTTCAAGCACGTCCCATACATCGCGGGTGCGGTGAGCATGCAGCTCATCGACTATCCCGCAGTGAATGTTAAGACCGTCCAGGTTATTTGCATCGCTGGAAAGCGGCTCAAACTTTGATGCCGTCCTCTCCTGGTGAATATTCAGCTTTACGTGACCAAAGAGACGACCCAGAGTGCGGGGCGCTTTCTTAATCATGTTTTTGGCATCATCAAACACGATGCGCGCCTGGTCTCGGGTTGTTGCTGCGGAATAGACTTCCGCTCCACCCTCACCATCAGCACCAGTCATATAGAGACCAATGCCCGATGAAACCGTTGATTTGGCATTTTTACGCGCCACTTCGTTATAAGCGGTGCGAAAACGGCGAACCATGACAGGATCACCGTCGTCATCTGATACCTGTTTGCCTGTGTTCTCGTCCACCAAGGGAATGATGAAACCAAACAGATTTATCAGGATAAAAATGTGCCAGGGCATAAGCTCAATTGGCTTACCCGCAAGCGCCCCTTTAACATGGGGAACAAAGTTATAAAAGTCGAGAATATGCTGGGCGCGGTCCTCACTGAAGTAGATACCGCGTTCCGGCCCATGCTCTAAATCATTGAGAAACCGCTGGCACGCCAGACGCACCAGTTCGCCAGCAACAATCTCGCCAGACAGCACGCGCTCGGCGTACTGAATACCAGCCTGAACAGTTGCCATTCATCATTTGCGCTTTTTAAGAAACTCTTCCAGTGGGTCCACTTCACCAGCATCGCCAGAACTTACTTTGCTGCGTGAGGCTGGCGTCATACCAAACTCTGACATCATTCCGCGCAAGCGCTTCCAGGCATCAGCCATCATCGCGACACGAGGATGCGCCTTAACAAGCGTGTCACCCAGGGCTGTTTTGGTGGTGTACGTCTCGCCTTCTTCATCAAGGAAATCACGGTGAGTACGCCACTCAACGTAAGCGCCTATCAGCAATTCCAGCGCCATACCATCAAGCGTTGTAATCACTCCCATGCAGTCGAGTTCTTCACCCAACCGTTTGAACCAGTATTTTTCCTGCTTACTGAAATGCTTCGGAGTTGGGGGCACCCCAGAAGGTGGTTTCGGCTCATTTTTGTTGATGGGCCTTTTCGATGGGTTCCCCTTCACCAGAGCCAGGCGTGTCGGGGTCTTCGGCGGTCCTGACATAATCGAAAACTCCTATTAATCACTCATTGGGGGACCCCAAAAAAAGTTTTCTAACCTGCGGCGGTGCGAAAAAAACCTAGGCGGCGGTCCTGAGCGCGAAAAGCTCCAGAGATTTAACCCGCCCCTCCCCGCCACAGATACAATTTAGAATCGATATCATTTGAGCCGTTCGCGTGACGTTTTGCCGCGATGGCAGGGCCAGCACAGGCTTTCGAGGTTTGAATCATCATCGGTTCCCCCATGTGCTTTGGCTAAGATGTGATCGACGGTCTTAGCTTCAGCAGCGCGGCCATTCCGCAGGCAGCTCTGACATAGTTGATTATCACGCTTCAGAATGCGAGCGCGTCTGATGTCCCACTGACTGCCATAGCCACGCTCATGGCGGCTCTTGCCCTGCTGATGCTGTTGCCAGCCTTCGTGCCGGTGCTTCTCACAATAACCCGAACGGTCAGTCGTTGTAGTGGGACAGCCGCGCTTGCGGCAGGCACGAGGAATCAGCGCAGGCATTGCAGCCTCCAATAAAAAAACCACCCCGAAGAGTGGTTATTGTTTGTGAAGCAATCCGCCAGGACGTATCTCATTCTTGATTTTCTCAGTGATGAGATCATTCACTGCTCTGTATAGAGAATTGCATTTGGTGGTGTCCTTACTCTCTTCTGAGACTGGATTTATGGGACCACTAACGCTTAACAACACCGGGAAATATTCGGGAATACCATGAACTTCACCGCGACACCCCCAGCTATCATAAAATGCTGTCCCGGCTGCATTGTGCAACTCAAACCCACCATCGACGATGACGATTTGAAGTTGCTGCATGACATCTTTAAGCGGCGTATGTTTCATTTCAGTATTTCCTGCTGGTCAGATGAATGTAACCCTCGGCAATGGTGAGAATACCAGCCGATGATTCATTGTGTTTATGCTGAAAAGTGAACTCAGTGAATGCAGTTTTCAGCACAAAATAAAACCGCCACTTGGGCGGTTAGTACGCTGGTATGTATATTTGAGTGGAGATGCACTAATCAGTGAATTGTTGATTTTTAACAAACCGCCTTCTACTGAACTCCGCACTTCTTCTGCGACTTTTTATCCTCCTAACTGCATGCGATATCACTATGCTCCAGGCTGGGTCAGCTCTGCTATTCCGGTACCCCTCTAACGCGTCGAGCAGAAATGACCATTTCTCAATCTGGACTTCCTTATCAGGGCCAATAATTTCTCTGATTGACTGGATTAATCCATCCACATCTGCTTTCACTTCTTTAAGAGCTTTGCCCGATTGATGCTCAGCAGCTAATTTTTTGATTTCAATGGCGAAAAAATTTATATCAATATTCTTCAAAATCAGCTCATAAGCTTTCTGTTGGGTTTAATAAAAAGCATAGCTGATTAATTTGTACTTAGCTGACCGAGCAATCCAGTTATGAGAGTACCCTCAAGTGTTTTCTCCAGCTTCGCAGAATGGCTAACCGTTATCCCTTGCCGGTAGATTCTTCTTAATACACTGAATCAGTTTGCTCTCAACTCATATGACCACACACAATGATCAAAAAAAATTGTACAAAAATTTATTTATTGCATAAGTTTTTCAGGTGTTAATGAGTTCCTTGAACGAATGGTGCTTTGCATCGCCTCTGAAGGTGTTGCGGATTTTCACCTTCAGAGGCTATTTTTTGAACGACTAACAGATACACAGCTAAACTTACTATTCCCACAGCGCGGTATGCTTCTTTAAGCAGCCACACACTTGAGGCTTAAGATGGACCAGATAACACCGATGCAATCTCAGCTCTCAGTTTACTTACAAAGTATGGATTCACAATTCGTAAGCGAGAAAGCTGTGTTAGTAGAGATTTATCAGGATTTATCCTCTCGTAAGGCGGTTGTTGGCAACAAAGACATCATCCATTCCTTACTTGAAAAGCTTGAGGCCGAAAAAGATGTGATAAAGCTTGATGTCTATCGTCAAGCTCTTGAGATGGTCGTCCAACTAACCCCGGATGACACCATCAACTGAGTTCCTGTGTACTATAATTTATCCGTAAATATAAAACGGAATTTCGATCCCTTCCCTCAATTGGTTAGCCCCCTTCTGTCCAGGGGGCTTTTTTTACATCATCAGACGCACTCGCAAGAATGCGCCTTGTGATGACTACACCAGCTTTTTCACCACGGCGATCAGGTCATCAATCACCGTATGCGCCTTATCGCCAGCAGCTACCACCAGCTCTTTGAGTTTTGCCAGGACCACATCGGTGTTGTCAGTTACTGCCGGTTGCTCAGTCTGTGCTACTTCATTTTCATCAGGCATTTCGCTTTTCTCTTCTTTGGGTTTAGTGAACTGGCTTTTAAGCCATTCGAGGATTTTCATTTTTGCCCTGCCTCTATCTTGCGGATACCAGCCCGGTCGATGTTGCATTGCTTCACAACGCCATAAAGCAACGCGTTTAGTTCAACGCTGTCGCCATACAAAAGGCCAGGTTTTGGCTCGGGAGCTTCAATCGGGCTTGTCAGTTCCGCTGGCAGGTTTAACCGGGGCTGGCTGATTGTCCGGTACTCCACCACTGGCTGACTTTGCCGCGTCCCGCAACCGCTCAACAGCGCGACTGTCAACAGGAGCAGCAGCGCATTTATCCGCTGCGAGATAGCGCTTAATTTCATTCTGTAATTTCCTATTCTGCTCTGCGGTAACGGCGCGCTGTTCTGCTACCTCGCTCATCACGGCGTTCTGCTGGTTCACTGCTTTTACCAGGTCATTAACGCTTGATGCGAGGTCGTCATTCTTGGAGCGGAGATCGTTGATCTGGCTGTCTTTGCTGTCAGTCAGTTTTTCTAGCCGGTCATTGGTTGCTGACAGCTGTGAGTTACGGGCGTTAAGTCCCCACAGGCAGACACATACCAGGCCAATGATGATGAAGTGAGAATAATTTTTGATGAAGTTGATGATGCTCATGTCTCAAACATCCCCTTTTCTGCTGCGCGGCGGCGAACCAATCCGGGAAGCTCTTTTTTGCCTGCAAAGGTCCACTTCCCAAACTCAGCCGCAGCACCTTTGTAATCCCCGGCGTTGAGCTTTCTCAGCAGGGTGGATTTAACAAAGTTGCCAGCGCCCAGGTTGAATACGAATGACACCATCGCGTCAAACTGGCCCTGCGTGATCTTCACCTTAACGCTGGTGTTTACCGTTAACTCGGCAACCGACAGATCATCACGAAGGAATTTCTCAGCCTGCAATGGTGTAACCACATCATCAGGCTTCACACCGAAAGTGTGACCATAGCCAATCGTAAGAACGCCAACACTGTCACGGTAAGCCTTCAGCTCCAGACCCTCGGAGCGTTTAATCAATTCCATTCCGGCGTTACTGGTTTTCACTGGCATCTCCAAATCGCTTATCAATTAACCGGCGCAGCTTCGTCGAGAGCCAGTCAACACCGAGGAACCCGAGGAACACAGCCGCGACCTGTGTCGCACCAGCGCTGAAGTTCCAGTTAAATACTGAGCCGATCACCTGTAGCGTCGGCTGTAGGAAAAAAGCAAAGATGCTACACATCGCGGCATCCAGAAGACGACGGGGCCATGTATCTTTGCCAATGTAAGTTGCTCTCAGGATCGCCATAACGCCCGCCAGACCGGCATAGCCTGATTCGTTTTTGTGGGCGACCAACCAGGCGATCAGGCTGGCCCAAAACCCAACGTCTTTTTCCGGCATGCGCTTCATCTCCACCTCCCGCTTGTTGGGGTGGCTGTCTGTAGTCAGAAAACAAAAAAGCCAGCTCAATGGCTGGCATCTGAAAAAGGTGCGGGCGCTACCCCGCTGCATTAGCGTGTTATTAATACCCTGCCGCGCATCGGCGTTGATAACCTGGCTCGTCAGCCGCAGGGATAATGCTGTTGTGGATTCGCCACAATATGAAAGGCGCTGGATAGTTGCAGCTATCAAGATGGGTTGGGCTATGAACCCGTCATGCTTTAGCGCCTTTGGTATTGTGTGGAATGGAGAAGCACAAAACAAAAAAACCGCCAGTTGGCGAGGTTTCGATGATAAGCAGTACTGCGTAGTAACGACTCTTATCACACTACATCCTTTTTTGCGTACGCATTAGTGATTTTTTATTAATTTTTCAGTATTATCTGATTTCAATAAAAAATAAACGACCAGAAAACAGTAAGGCACTGAAATGAAAGTAAAAAGCATTGGATTTGAAATAGAAAACCCAAATCAATTCATTAAGACAGGCGATGTATTGGCCGCATTTATCCAGGCATCACGCCGTGTTCATTCATATACTGATTCCTCTCGCCAAATTCTAATGTCAGAGGAACCTGACTATTATGTCGGGATGGTTTTGACATATCGCAACCAGAAGAAAAACTGTAAGTCTACGTTTAGCGGGGGGAAATTTAGACTTAAGGTGGAAGACCTTAAAGGTAGTGAAAAGTTGGTATCTTTTAACTTTTTCTGCCTTAAAAAATCAAATTTGAAAGGACTCTATCTCTACCACCACTCGTCATGCTCAATAAACTCACTTTTTTCTAACTTTCAAACCATCTCTAATGATTACATAAGAAGTGTGAATAAAAAAGAAATAGATGCATTAGGTGAAAAACCAAAGAAAAAAGATGTTATTGCGGTAAATAAGAAATATAAAGAAAGATTTAATTTCAAAATACTCACTACTCAAAGCAGTATTGAGGCCATTCTGGCTCAGTTCAAAAAAATAAAATCCGCATCCTTCCGATTTTCGCACTTACAATTTGAACAAAAGCCTATGTCAGCAATTGAAACCATAACGAAGAATATTGACATTAATTTCTCTATTGATAATGCATCAAGATCAAAAACAAGTAACATTGGGCGACTTATATCAGATGCATATGGTTCTGTCAGTAACATCCTGAAAGCTAAGGTTGTAGCTTTAGACTATAATGATAATGAGAGGTTTATTGATGTTATGAATTGCCCAACGTTCTTCGATGAGTATGATTTCGACCTTATCGCAGATAAAGTTGATGGTTTGACAAATGACAACTATTCTTCCAGTGAAGTAATTGATATAATAAAGGACCAAATAATGAATGGTAAAAACAAAAATGTTTTTATATGACTGGATATTGTCGCAGAGGATACGTTATCAATACATTTTTCTTGCCTTGCTTTCTGTCCTGGCATTGCTAGGACTCATTATGCTTTATAAAAACTCCCCAGAGTTAAACTCTAAATTCTTTGAGTTCCACCATAAAAATTTAAGAGGTTATCTTTTTTCTGGGTTTATATCTGTTGGTTCTTTCTTGTTGAGTCTTCATACTTTTGTTATAGTAAATTTAAAAGAAAAGGTTTTTGGAACCAAAGAATACAGAGAAACATTTAGCCATGCAACTGGCATTGACGTTGACTCCATAGATGAGGGCGAATTATTTAAGCCTCTTGATAATTTATCTGCATTCATAAACACATCCATCTGGCTTTCAATTACAACGGCCATATCTCAATTTACGCTAGGCTTATCCACTAACTTCTATGCATGTCTTTTCTGTGTGTGGCTTGCCATATTAACCATATTCTTCATGCTCCACTCATTGATTATTATAAGGGATAATATAAAGGTCTTCCTGAAACAAAAAGGCGGGAAGTGACCGCCTTTTTCATCACATGCTTAATATAGCATACTCAAGCAACCATCTATAAATCCCATTGCTGCCTGTAACTCTTTCCTAATAGTTCCATCCGAACACTTTCTTTTTTTAGCTATCGTTCGCAATGATATCCCAATAACAAAATGTGCAATGATCAATTCAAACTCATCTGGTTTGTATTTTCTTAATCTAGCAACACAACTATCAATCATTATACCTTCATCATCGTTGCACTGAATACGTGAGCTTTTCCCATGAGGCAGAAGTCCTTTGAATCCAGCGGCAATTGGCTGCCAATCAACTCCACTACTTTCCGCAGCCGCCCACGCCCCCCAGCAATCTAAAACATGTGTCATGTCACGCATCGTTATTTCTCCATACCGTTTTATTTTTCGCTATCCCGATCACGCCGATGCCTATGGTGCGATCAAGGAATCTGAACAGCAGTTCTGTCTGGCCCCCGTATTTGTTTTCGAATGCCACCGGGTCACGGTGGAGTTCGTCGTGATGCGCCCTGCAAAGCGGTATCACAAACAAATCGTGTGCCTTGGTTCCCATTCCTCCCTGTCCGTGTCCGATGATGTGGTGCGGGTCATCTGCTGGTTTATTACAGCAGGCGCATGGCTGCGCTTTTACCCACCGTGTGTACTTCTCGTTTTCCAGTCGGCGGCGCTTTGGCCGCTTCATGAATGATTCCGGTGATTCCGGGTCGATAGCCAGGCTGATGACGGCTTTAACCACCTCTGCCGCTTCCTGTATCACTTCCCGTGCAGCCCGTTCCGGCTGGATGCGTGATTCCTTCAGTGCTCCTGTAGCCGGTTTCTCTTCTGGCATACGCAGCACACGGCGCGCTGGTGCTTCAGGTATCAGGTCCGTAACGTCATTAAGACAGGCCCACCAGCACAGCTCTGGTAATGTCATCCGATGGTCTGAACCTAACCCCATCTGAATACAGGCGGATTCGATAATCCACCGCGCCAGATTACCAGCGGCAACACTTTCAAGTGATTCAGGTAAGCCATTCTCACGGCAGTAATTATCATCGTGATAACACAGGCAAACCGTTCCCGATTCGGTGCGCAAGGTAGTGTAATGCGGATGATGATAGGAATCCTTTTTCTGAAGCTGGCAGGCGTTAATTTTTTGCACCCACGCGTCATGCACTTCCCAGCCACCAGCAGCTTTGATTACCCGGTCATCATTAAAGAATCCTGCCAGTGATTTTTCGTCCAGTAATGGCTGGCTGCTGTCGTTGATTAAGCCTGATGGCAGGTCGGCCATTTCTGATGTTGGGGTGCTGATCAGGACGCGTCCACGGAACAGCGAATGCAAATCTTTGCCGGGCTTAAACAGCACAACCCCAATGCGCGGAACCAGCTCAGGTGTTAACAATGCCCTCATGCAGCCACCGCCTGATAGTCAGTGATCGTCACTTCAGCTTTGCCGCCTTTGATGATCGGCCCCCACTCAATGATGATTCGCTTAATCTGGCTGTCGTCTTTCCAGACACCGGCATGCGTCAGGCTGTCGAATAGCGCTTTCTGGTAGTTGTCCAGGTCGCGCCTTAATCGGGTTGGCGGGTACAGGATCACATTCACCTGAACGTCAGTAGTGATCGGCTTGGGGCGGCGCTTTAACTGCTCCAGCACGCTGTAAATCGCACTGGAACGGAAAGAGCGCCCGGAGGCGCTGATTAATACTCCCTTTGGCGTGTTACGCCAGTAGGTGTTTACTGTTGGAGGGAATGGCAGGGTTAACTTCATGCCGCGCCCTCCTGCTGCTGGTATCGTTCAAACCAGAAAACAATCGGTGATGCAGTTACCTGAATCTGCCGGAATCTCTCGGCTGTACGAAAATTAACACTGTATTGTCTCGCCCGTTCTGCCTGCTCTGCGATTTGCTCCCGGAATCCTTCAAGGCTGAATGTGGCTTTGAAGAGGTTGCACGGTGCGCACGCCGGAAACAGGTTTTCCATAACATCGTTTTCGGGCTTCCAGTGCTCGCCAGTGGCAACCGTTCTTCGTGTGCCATCTGCCTGGCGGGGGCCAAACCCCCACTTGCGCAACGCCGCCTCTACGTGGTCAGCGTGCCAGCCCTTTTCAGGCAAATCACAACCGCAATAAGCGCACCGGCCACCAAATTTCATGCGCAATTCAGCGCGCTGTTTAGGGGTTAATTTCATTTAGCTCCCTTCTTAATTGCATCAACCAAATGAAGCTCACGAAGGACTCGGACAAACAGTTCAGGATTAATCCACATTGCGTAGGCGAAAAGCAGCTCCCGGCAAGCATAGGTGCCCTGAACTGAACCGCCTTTGATGATATGAACTTTTGTCCATGATTCACCAGGCAAAGAAGTGATAATTGTCTTAGCAGTATGAGTGCTTAGAAAATACTGTGGTCGGTGCCTGTTTTCATTTCCGCTGGCTTTGTGAAGATCATTAGCACAATACAACTTGTCCTCGAATTTATTGATGACAACACCATTGATTATCAATTCATTGCTATGACGGTTATTATCATGAAGCAATTCTTCCAATATGCAGTAGGCAAGGCTTACGTTTTCTTCTGCGTAATCACGTAGCAATAAGCTGTTTTCATCGTTAACTTTGATAGAGCTAATTGCATCAGCCATTTCATGCAGGTGGCCCTTTGCATCATTCAAATCCGAATAGAAATCAATAGCACTCATTGACACTCCCCTTTTTCTGATTTCAGAAAGTCATGGAATTCACAGATGATTAGCTCAATTTCTCTTTGATATTCGAGTGGCAGAGAAAGAATCAGTTTTCCCTCATCCGCAGATGAAACTGCATTGTGGAAAATTATTTCCAGTAGTCTACGCGCTCGAATGGGGCTGAACTCAGGGATAGCAGCGGAACGGGTCAGCTTCTTCTTGCCACTGGCTTTGGCCTTCTCCAGTTGGGTTCTGGCTACCGTCTCGGCTTTGGCTCCATGCTCCCGGACCATTGCTACAGCGGTCGTCGCGGCAACTTCCCCGGTTTTGACCATAGCGATCAGGCCGTCACCCACAGTAAGTAACTGGAGGTGATGATCGACATCTGCCACTGAGCGCTTAACTTTCTTCGCAATTTCTGCCGGTTCCCAGCCCTGATTGATCATGCGCTGATACGCGGCGGCACGTTCCAGCGGTTCCAGTGCCCTGCCCTGGCTGCTTGTGACCATGAATGCAATGCGATCGGCTTCACTGCCTACAAAGTCTTTGCACTCCAGGCGGATTTCATGGCCTGCTGCCTGTGCCAGCTTCGCGCCGTGCCAGCGGTGATGGCCGTCGATAATCTTAACGCCCTGCTCTGTCACCTGAACGGTCAGCGGCGGAACGTGCTCACCGGCGATAAACGCGTCGCGGAATTCTTCAACGTGTGTCTGGTCAATCTCTCGGACGTTGTAACCCGGCTCGATGTAGAGTTCATCCACGCCCAGCAGGTAAGTTTTGCGGACAGTGATGTTTGTTTCGTTGTCGTCTTTGTTTTTATAAACCTGAAGTAAATTACTCATTGGTGTGTCAGCTCCCATGCCAGGGCAAAAATCAGACCGGTTATCATCAGGACCGCAGGACGTGCTCCACGGTAGAAATCTTCATTGCGCCGCCAGTGGCGCTGTATGGCTGCTTTCATCGGAAGTTACCCCTGCGGCAGAAAGGATCAGGACCAGGTCGAGGGTCTTTCTCTCTGGCCCTCTCGACACACAGGATTGCCTTGATTCGTGCCTTCTCGCGTAGCCCCGGCTTGAGTGTTGCCTCTTGGGCCTGATGCCAGACGTGCGCGGCTGGGTTCCATAAATTCCGCTCTTGAAGGCGATATGCCTCGTCACAAAGCGCAATGTATTTCTCATCACCCTCGCCTGCTGGCTCTGCGGTGTAGTAACGGGCTTCGGCATCACTCCAGATATCACCAACAGCAACCATCACTGGCAGAGATGCGCCAACAGTGCTGCGGGTGCGTCCGATTGCATTGGCAATCTGCGCAGGGGTCTGACCGGGAAAACTCATCAGGTGAGTCAGAATCAACGTTTCTGTGTTCATCATTCCCCCCGCCAGCCGTCTGGATGCGCATAATCAACACTCGCGGTTTGGTTAACATCACGCTGACCGCCAGTCTTTGGCAGGTCGTTGGCGCGCTCTTCCTTGACCGACAGGTAACAACGTTCGGTGATCAGGTAATCGAAATTCTTTTTGCGCCAGGTGCGGCCTGATGCGTTGTCAGCGCGGTTCTCACACATCCAGCGGCAGTGCTTCGCGATGTAACGCAGGTAAGCAATCCAACGGTCTTGCGTGAAATCGAATTTGCGCCAGAGGCTACGCAGCTTGTCGCGGCGTCCGGTTGTCAGCTCCAGCACTTTTGCCATCTCTGGCAGGATTTCGTGATAAGCCTCGATAACGGACTGGTAATCCATTTTTGGTTGCTGCTCGTCGGCTGGCGCAGCCAGTTGACCAACAGGTTTTTTACTTGATGGATCATGTTTTGAATTTACTGACGGATCGTCGCCAGATTCTGGCGGGTGAAAACCTGTGTTTTTGTCGGATTCTGGTGCATCAGATTTTGATGCGTCAGAAACTGATGCACCGGATTTTGACGCGTCAGATTTTGATGTGTCAGATTCTGATGCGTCAGATTCTGACAGGTGAAGCGCAGCAGCTTCGCGCAGCTTCTTAACGTTCAACTGGTACATGTTGGAGTTATTGCGGTTGCCCTTGCGGCGCGGCGTGGTGGTAAGCCAGCCTTCGCTTTCCAGCTTTCTCAGTGAGGTACGGACAGTGCTCGGGCCAGCGCCAATTTGACGGGCGATAGTCGCGATAGAAGGCCAGCAAAGCCCCTCATCGCTGGAGAAGTCAGCCAGGCGCGCCATGATGGCTACGCTGGTGATCTTCATCCCCGATGCGGCACATCCGTCCCAGACGTATGCAGATAATTTAACGCTCATCCCTGACCCCTATTTCCCTGAAGTAACGCTGGAACTGGTCAAGAGGGCTGAAGCACTCGCCATGTTCGTAGTTTTCGCGAAGGTAGATAACCCGGTTTGATTCAGGCTCCCAGCGGATGACTTTGACGGGAACGCCCCGCTTGTCGGTAAATCGTCGGTCGAGGATTCGCAATGCTCTGTCTCCGGCTTACGATAAAAATCATTCCACTCGGTCTGAACTACCATCATGCTCACTTCCTGGTAGTTGCCGGGTCCACCAGCAGCGGGTAATCTCTGTTCAAACACCAGCGCACCAGCTACCAAACGGCAGCGAAATTGCACTGATGGCTTATTTCTGCGTAAAATGTTCATGCGATTAACTCTCCATACCAGTTGATTTACTCGCAAACCGACGCCTGGGGCTGCAACCTCGGGCGTCAACCTTTCTGACGCTGTCAAAACTTTCATCACGCCTCCGGCGACTCAAAATGCATTCCCGCCATCTCTGCTTTGCGATTGCTCGCTACAAACATATCCACCGAATGATCCGAGACACCCACGCCATAGAGCGCAAGAAAGCCCATAAAGCCGTGAATCTGATGACGGATTTTTTTGTTAAAAAGCTCGGAAAGGGTTTTGCGTTCGTGGTTGTCGATCACACCATCTGACACGGCTGCAAGTTTGGCGGTCGCAAGCTCACCAGCGGCTGCACTGGTTTTCAGTTCGATGTCAAAGAGATCAACCTTGTCCACGTTCTGCACTGATGAGATGTCCACCAGCGTCAGGCGACGACGAGCGGCAAAGTATTCAGCCAGGTGGTTAGTGCGCGACAGGTCTTCCATCTTCATCAGCTCATCAACCGTGAAAAAACGACTCTGGCACTTTCGGTAAAGGTGGTTGTGAAACTGATCAATGGACATGCCTAAGCCTTTAGCCATGCCCAATCGGCCAGCGGGGTGAGCTTTGCACATCAGGCGGATTGCTGTTTTAAGTGTGTCTACCATTTCGGTTTTCCTTTGGTAGTTACTGGGTTTGTTAGAGTTGTTTAACATCAGCCACACCATCAGATGGGCTTGGATACAAATCGGGCCTAAGTTCATGAGGTGTCACACCAGTGATCTGGAAGATGCTGATGACTCGCTCAGCAGGTACTACCCCTGATGAGCGGCTCTGCCAGTAACTTACAGTCATTGGAGATACACCAAGTTTCAGAGCCAAAGCGCGCGCGGAACCTGCCGCTTTAATCGCTTTGTTCAAAGCTTCCATTATTCATCTCCGGTTTATATTTGACAGGAACATTAAACAATAAGTTTACAGTGCAGTCAACTATGTGTTTATTCCCCTATGTAAACAGAACGTTTACAATCGAGTTTTGAATATGAACAGTGCGATACCACTTATGAGTAAGGCGACGACAAGGCTGGATGAGCTGCTGAAGGCTGCAAATTTGAGTAAAGCGGACCTTGCGAGGATTGCGGGGGTTTCACCTCAAGCGGTTAATAACTGGTTTAAGCGCGGAGAAATTGGTAAAGATTCGGCCATAAAAATTTCGGCGGCTACGGGTTTGGATTTATCCTGGGTTCTTGGTGAAAGTGAGCAGATGTATTCAACACCACACCAGAAACCTGCAAACGAGGTTGAAGTAGTTGGCAACATCATGAATGGGGTTATCCCCGTTAAAGGTGATGCTGTTCTGGGCATGGATGGGCTTATTGATATGATGGAGTTTCACGCCGGTTGGCTTAGAATTTATAGCGATGACCGTGAAGCTTATGGCTTGAGGGTTCGAGGGGATAGCATGTGGCCCCGTATCCAATCAGGTGAGTTTGTAGTGATCGAACCAAACACGAAGGTTCACCCTGGTGATGAAGTATTCATTAGAACTTCAGATGGTCACAACATGATCAAGATTCTCAATTACAATCGCGCAGGTGATTACCAATTCACGAGCATAAACAACGATCATAAGCCCTTCACCTTACCAGTTAACCAAGTAGAAAAAATCCACTTTGTCTCAGGAATAATCAAAGCAACACGTTTTATTTCTGCCGATGACGTTGGCAAAGAATAGTCCCGAATCAATGAATAAACCGGCCAAGTGCCGGTTTTTTTATGCCTGAAGCCTGGCCCCTCGAAGTAAACAAAATATTTATCAACTCATAGTTGACTCATTTATAAACATATAGTTTAATCACCCTATCGAGCGATTTCTGAGGAACATCAGATGAAGATGGTAAAGAACATGGCGAACACCAGCCTGGCCGACTTACTCACCTTCCTGAGACTGTTCCCTGAGGCTGAGCTGATTTGTGATGGTGATCTGTGTGTAGTGACGGTGGAGTGTTAGGCGCTTTGAGCAAGTAGTTGTTTGGCGGTTTCTCTGGTGATTGCTCTGGTTTAACCGCCCCTTTTTTCACAACGACAAGGGCATTTGCAAAACGGGTGTTTTCGAACGCTTTAGAGACGTGGAGTAAGTGCCCTTGATTTTTGTGGTAATTGAGTTCGTTTATAAATCAAAGAGGAATTTTCATGAAATTAAAGGCCCTGTTTCTCCTAGGTTTGCTGTCGTTTGGTAGCCAGGCTGAAACGTTTAATGTCAGTGCTATCAGCAACTGCATTTACCCACCGCTCAGTAATACCCAGATTCAAAAAGGTACCCCTATTCTGTTCAGTCTGAGTCAGGGTACTTACACCTTTTCTTTGTCATCTAACACCATGAACTGCCAGGGCGGCACTGGTTGCCCTATTGATCGTGTGTTTTTGCAAGGTGGTATGGGTAATGCGCGCTGGGGTGCAACAGTCAGCAGCTCACCGACTACCGTCACGGTTACACAGCCTACTGCAACATTCCAGGCTTTCATTAGTGACGATTCGTGTAGCAACAATGTGGGTAGCGCCACTATTCAGGCGACAAAAGTCAATTAAGCAGCAATCTCAGTTTTTGAATTAACTCGCCGCAAGGCGGGTTATTCAACAAAGGTAAGTCGCCGTGAAACATTCCGGCACACAACAGGCAAGAGCATTGGCCGATGGCGGGTATAGCGCCTGAAGCACCCTGACAGTGCTCTTACCGTTGTGGTGAATGCGGCTCAGCGCTCGCGGTAAAACTGACAATCACCTTAGTATCAGGTGCGTCAATACTATCAGTCACCGCCCTGCACTTTGTCAGCTTACACAGGGCACCGGGAGGCACCCGGCACCACACATCCTTTCAGGTATGGAGTAGCGGCGGTGAGTGTTGCAGTGCTCACCTGCCAATTTGAATGAATCCCTTTTTGCTTTATTGCCAATACCGGCAAGGGATTCGTGCAACCAAAAAACGGTATGGAGAGATATATGCAGCATCCAAACGATCACATCGTTGTCGGGATTATCACCCTTCCCTACAGCATCATCCTGGGTGGCTGGGTTATGCCTGACGGCTCAATCATCAGCAACCCGCTGGCGGCACAGAAAGAAGCTGAACGCCTGAATAATGCTAACCGCACCATTCACTGAGGCCACCAGCATGCACAACACAAAATCAAACAGAGAAGTGGTTAAAGCTGCTCACGAATTTTCAAAGGCACTGACCGTTGAAACCGCACTGATCGACATCGCGAAGATGATTAGTGACCTCGCTACCCGTCTCGATGTCGCAAACACCCGCGCTAACGTCATGGCCGGTGAAGTCCTGCGACTTAATGCGCTGATTCCCGGCGCTATCAAAGCGCTCCAGTCTGTAGGTGATCATGACAGCCTCATCGCTGACCTTAACGAAGCGATGATCACCCCTACTTCAGACCTGTGGATTAAAGAGCTGAACGCTCAGGCAGTCGGGCAAACGCATAAATACGTCCAGCTCCGGGCAAACCACCAGCAGCCAGGTGTTTCGCACTGCCTCAATCTCATCTCCCAACTGGAGATGGACCTGTTACGCGCCAATCAGCCAACTGAGGTCCACTGATGCCTACCAAATGCAACTGCCTGGATCAGGCAAATGAAAAGCTACACGCGCATCTGATGGAAGGCGTCCCGGAAGGCAGTGAATTAGGTTCTTCATGGGATGGGTGTGGTTGGGACAACCAAGTTATGTCATTCGGAAAGAATTCCGGGGTACATGTCATGCTCAGGTACCGACTTGCTTATCGCCTGAAAAAGAAAAACGGGGAGTTGGCTAAGAATTTCACCCGTAAAGAGTGCTCGCTGAAAATGACGTATTGCCCGCTGTGCGGCAACAAGTTGGAGGGTGATGAGTGATTAAGCTGAAAATGTTTACGCTTGATGGCCCTACCATCATTGAAACCAACGCTGTGACGCAATTTAGCCCTGATTCTGCTCGTGGCGGCAATTACACCAGGATTGAAACGGTTGATGCTGACGGTTCCTTTTCCGAAGTGGTAGTTAAACATGATTTCCACCAGGTAACTCAGGCATTAGCTAACGCATGGTCGATGGAAGAAAAGGCGGTGAACCATGCGTGACCACGAATTCTATCGCAAGGAATGGATGACCGAGGACCAGTTTTCATGCTTCCAGATGCTTTGCGACATTATGGGCGGTGGTAATCACTTGTGCGGAACGGTAAAGCCTTTTTCGCGTGGCATTGAACTCAACACTCGCAGTTTTAATGCAGCGACATTTGATTTTGATGGGCTGACTAAGGCGGTGATTTTGGCGCACGACCGCTGTATTCGCTTTGAAATTTGCCCGTCCGGACCCGGCATGGTGAAGCTGGTTCTGTTTAAAAGGCAGCGGGAAGGCAGAATGTTTGAACGCCACCCAACCATTGAGGAAGCGATAGCAAAACATCGGGAGGTGGACCATGCGTGAACGCGGAATGATTTTCAACGCCGACATGGTTCGGGCAGTTCTGAACGGCAGCAAGACGCAGACGCGCCGGTTGATTGACTGGCGGCGCACTACTCGCGCTACTGAAATTGCGGAGCGTGATGATGGTAGCAACTGGCCGTGGTCAGAAGATTGTGAGAATGGCGGTGATTATTGGCATGCCTGCCCGTTCGGTGCAGTAGGTGATCGCCTGTGGGTGCGTGAGACGTTCGGATTTGAAATCCGCTCAGTTGGCGGCGCACCTCATGAACAGCTTGTTTATCGCGCATCTAAGCCTGACGCGGTGCGTTTGTATGACTGCAACGGCAAGCCGCACCCGATGAAATGGACGCCATCACTTCATATGCGCCGCAAATATTCCCGCATAACGCTGGAGATTACCGGCGTTCGTGTGGAGCGGTTGCGTGATATGACGGAGCGGGACGCAATTGCTGAAGGTTGCTTAGGTGGTCATGACTCAATTCCCGGTTACATGTACAGCGCTACACCTCATGAGCACTTTCATCACGTATGGGAATCCATCTACGGAGAGGAAAGCTGGCAGGCTAACCCTTGGGTGTGGGTTATTGAGTTTAAGCGTGTGGAGGGTGGCAGCCATGATTAAGGGGGATTTGATCAGTTGCCAGCGTTACATCAACAGGGCAAAGGTTTTAGACAAAGCCTCCCGGTTTAAGCGCTTCATTGTGGCTGTATATCCAATTGTGTTGCGCGGAAAGCAATACACCGTCTTGATGGACGGGCATCACAACTATGCTGCTGCGAAACTCGTTGGGGCCACTCCCGATTATCGACCTGTCGGAAAGAAAGCATTGCGGATTCTTAATGCGATGCCTGAGAAAGAGCGGGAAGCCCACTTCATCAACAACATCACGGACAGCCATTACTATTTTGTTGAAACCGGGGAAGTGGTTGAGGATTTAGTGTTACCGGATACCTCTTATCCCCTTGCGGTGCATGTAAATAATCAGTGGGTGCTCGGTCATGGCTAAGTCACCCGCAGAACGCAAACAGGAACAGCGCGCACGTCAGGCCACTGCCGGTGATAAGAAACTTGAGCTTGTGCTCGATAATCAGGAACTCGAAATGCTGGCGCAGAATTGCGCCGGTCGTCGCCCTGGGCGTGAACCATATGAGCTGTATGAGTACATCACCACGCTTATTCGTATCGATAACGCCCAACTTAATCAACAGGTGGCAGAACTGAATAAACGTAATTGTGGCCGCTGTGGTGATCAGTTGCCGGTTACTGAATGTTGCTTTAGAGGTGAAAACGCTTGCTGGCTAACTCGCGGCTGGCATGAATTGAAATTAAAAATACCATCGTGACATGTCACGATAATTACTTCCCTGTTGCAGCAGGTCAGGTATGGAGAGATGGGTATGCAGACTAACGATATAATTTCTGATGCTGACATTGAACAAATCACCGGGTACAAAATCCCGTCTAAGCAATGCCAGTGCCTAAAGCAAGCCGGGGTTTTCTTCGTGGTTCGCCGCGATGGACGTCCACGCACGACCTGGCAACATTTCAACGATCCCATCACTCACCGTAAGACAGTGATGCCGGATGCATTCGAACCTAATTTTGGGGCACTCGACTAATGGCCCGTACCAGAAAAAATAAAGAAGACAGTTGGATGCCGCCCCGTGTTTACCGGGGCAAGTCTGCGTTTGAGTTCCACCCAAAGAATGGTGGTGCAATCAGGCTTTGCAGCTTTGATGCTCCCCAGTCTCAGGTATGGGCAGCATACGAAGCGCTTTTGAACGAATTGCCAGATGACAGCCTTGTTGCTGCTCTCGCTGATCGTTTCTTCAAGTCAGCCGATTTCTTTGAGCTGGCACCGGAGACACAGAAGGATTACAGAAAATATTCTAAAAGTGTCTTAGCTGTTTTCGGCGCGATGCCTTCTGATGCGGTTAAACCTGAGCACATCCGTAAATACATGGATAAGCGCGGCCTGAAAAGCCGCACCCAGGCTAACAGGGAGAAGGCTTTCATGTCGCGTATTTATCGTTGGGGTTATGAGCGCGGCATAGTTAAGCGCAACCCTACGAAAGGGGTAAAGCAGTTCAAAGAGAAGGCCCGTGATCGCTATGTGACAGATGCTGAATATGCTGCACTGTTTAGTGTTGCACCTGACGTTGTCCAGATTGCTATGGAGTTGGCTTATCTGTGCTGTGCTCGCCAGGGTGATGTTCTCGAAATGAAGAAAAGCCAATTGATTGACGAGGGGATATTAATCAAACAGAGCAAAACTTCAGTGTCTCAGATTAAGGGCTGGTCTCCGCGCCTTGAGAAAATTATCAAAGATGCTTCATGCCTGCCGTTAAAAACCGGGATGAGTAGCATTTATGTGATCCACCAGCCATCAGGTGCGAAATATACCCGTGATGGCTTTAACAGCCGCTGGCTGAAAGCGAAGAAGGAAGCAAAAGAGAAGTTTCCAGAGATGACCTTCGATTTCACTTTCCACGATCTAAAGGCCAAGGGCATTTCGGATTTGGATGGGAATTTATATGAGAAGCAGGCGATATCGGGGCATAAAAATGTTGAGCAAACTGCTCGCTACAATCGCAAGATTGCAGTTGTCCCTGTGGTCGGCGGTCAAAAATAGAACGGCGAATATTAGGAAAGGATATTAGGAAAGCGAGGTGGAGAAACAAAAAAACCGCCCTTGGGCGGTCACGACATCACTGCTTATTGCTTTGATTTTATTCGGTTTGAATCGGTATTCAATATGGTGCCCGGGGCGGGACTTGAACCCGCACGACCTTACGATCGAGGGATTTTAAATCCCTTGTGTCTACCGATTTCACCACCCGGGCAGGGTGTAAAGTGGAGGCGCGTCCCGGAGTCGAACCGAGGTGGACGGATTTGCAATCCGCTGCATGGCCACTCTGCCAACGCGCCTTTTAATCTGATGTGCATTCCGTTACTGAAACAGAGTGCTAAATCTGGAGCGGGAAACGAGACTCGAACTCGCGACCCCGACCTTGGCAAGGTCGTGCTCTACCAACTGAGCTATTCCCGCATATTTTTATTACTATCAAACTTACTGATTTTATTCAGCTTTTAGCAAACTCGCTGCCGTTCGATGCGATGCATTCTACTGAACTGGCGCAATGAGTCAATAGAATTATCCACACAGTGCGTCCGTTTGCTGCTTTTTAAATCGCATCGATCATCGTTCGAACAAATCGCCACGCGCTGCGTTCAAATATTGATACATTGACCAGAATGTCAGCACCGCTGCAATATACAACGCGACCACACCAACGCCAATCACCGTGGCATCATGTCGCCACAACAACGCGACCAGAGACAGCATCTGTGCGGTGGTTTTGACTTTGCCGATCCAAGAGACGGCCACGCTGCTGCGCTTGCCAATTTCCGCCATCCACTCACGTAATGCAGAAATAATGATCTCACGGGCAATCATGGTGGCTGCGGGTAAGGTTATCCACCAGGAGTGGAAATGCTCCGCCACTAACACCAGCGCGATTGCCACCATAACTTTGTCTGCCACAGGATCGAGAAATGCACCAAAACGTGTGGTTTGCTTCCAACGACGTGCCAGGAAACCATCAAACCAGTCAGTGACCGCAGCGACCACAAAAATAAGCGCGGTGACGAACGGCGCCCATTGAAATGGCAGATAAAACGCCAGCACAAAGAAAGGAATCAGGACAACTCGAAACAGGGTCAGATATGTCGGAATGTTAAATTGCATATGCCAGTAACTGTCTGGTATGGGTAGAATTTAACGTATGTTCCTACATTGCCCCCCCTGTTTCAATGTTAGTGTTTAAGGGAATAGTAGATTTTTTCTGCCAGGGCGAAAGAAATGCCCGGCACCCTGGCAATCTCTTCGACACTGGCATTCATCAGCGGCTGTAGGCCCCCCATGTACTTAAGCAACTGTTGACGCCGTTTTGGCCCAACCCCTTCGATGCTTTCCAGTGCGCTGGTGTTCTTAACTTTGGCTCTTTTTTTACGGTGACCCGAGATCGCATGATTGTGAGCATCATCACGAATATGCTGAATCACATGCAGCGCGGGTGAGTCCGGCGGCAGCGATACCCCCTCTCCTTCAGCTTCGAAAAACAGCGTTTCCAGACCCGCTTTACGATCGCTGCCTTTTGCCACACCGAGTAGAATCGGACGATCTTTATCCCAGGGCACATCCAGCTCGGCAAACACCTGTTTCGCCTGCGCCAGTTGTCCTTTACCACCATCAATCAGGATCACATCCGGTATTTTCTCTTCTTCTAGCGCCTTACCGTAGCGGCGGCGCAATACCTGATTCATTGCGGCGTAATCGTCGCCCGGCGTAATGCCTTCAATGTTGTAACGCCGATAATCGCTGCGTAACGGGCCGTTGCGATCGAACACGACACAAGAGGCAATGGTTTGCTCACCCATCGTGTGACTGATATCGAAGCATTCCATGCGGTTGATCTGATCCAGTTCCAGGAACGCCGCCAGAGCCGCCAGACGCTGCTGAATCGTTGAATGCTGTGATAAGCGAGTTGTTAGCGCGGTCGCCGCGTTAGTACGCGCCAGTTTGAGATAGCGAGCCCTGTCGCCACGCGGTTTGCTTTGGATATTGACTTTGCGTCCCGCCATTTCACTGAGCGATTCCGCCAGTAATTCGCGATCCGGAAGACTGAAATCCAGCAAAATCTCTGCCGGTAAGGTTCGTGCCTCACTGCCTTGCAAATAGAACTGACCCAGAAACGTTTGCACGACTTCCGCCAGTTCAGTATCAGCCGGGACTTTGGGAAAGTAACTGCGGCTTCCCAGCACTTTACCCTGACGAATAAACAATACGTGCAGACAGGCCATACCCGCATCGTAGGCGACGCCCATCACATCCAGGTCATCTCCCTGATTGGAGACAAACTGCTTCTCCGTGATACGACGTACCGCCAGAATTTGATCACGTAAACGTGCCGCTTCCTCAAAACGCAGCGCCTGACTGGCAGCCTCCATCCTTTTTACCAGTTGATTTAATACCTGGTCATCTTTGCCCGCCAGGAACAGCCGCACATAATCGGTTTGCTGGGCATACTCTTCCTCACTGACCAAACCGGCGACACAGGGGCCGAGGCAACGACCAATCTGATATTGCAGGCAAGGTCGCGAGCGATTGCGGTAGACGCTGTTTTCACACTGACGAATCGGGAACACTTTCTGCAATAGCGCCAGGGTTTCACGCACGGCATAGCCGTTGGGAAACGGGCCAAAGTATTCACCTTTGGCATGTTTCGCCCCACGATGCATCGCCAGTCGCGGATGGCTATCGCCGCTGAGAAAGATGTAAGGATAAGATTTGTCATCACGCAACAGCACGTTGTAACGCGGCTGGTAAAGCTTGATGTAGTTATGCTCCAGCAACAGCGCTTCCGTCTCGGTGTGCGTCACAGTGACATCGATTTGCTGAATGTTACTGACCAGCGCTTCGGTTTTGCGACTCCCCACCTGTGTACGGAAATAGCTGCTAAGGCGTTTTTTGAGGTCTTTGGCTTTACCAACATAGATCACCGTGCCTGTCGCGTCATACATACGATAGACGCCGGGCTGACTGGTCACGGTGCTGAGAAAGGCTTTTGAATTAAAAACGTCACTCACTACTGATTAACGGCTCCGCATTAAACAGGCCATGTCGTATGGCCAGATGCGTTAACTCCACATCGCCACTGATGTTCAGCTTGCTGAACATACGATAACGGTAGCTGTTAACGGTTTTCGGGCTGAGGCTAAGCTGTTCGGAAATCTCCGTCACTTTCTGCCCACGCGTGATCATCAGCATAATCTGCAATTCCCTTTCAGACAAACAACTGAAGGGCGATTCGGCTTTCTGCGGCTCAATCTGGCTGAGCGCCATCTGCTGAGCAATATCAGAAGCAATATAGCGCTGCCCTGCATGTACTGAACGAATAGCGCTAACAACTTCCTGTGGCGCGGCTCCCTTACTCAGGTAACCCGCAGCACCGGCCTGCATGACTTTCGCTGGCAGCGGATTCTCCGTATGGATGGTCAGCATGATAATGCGGATATCCGGGTTGTAACGCATGATCTTACGCGTAGCTTCCAGACCGCCAATGCCAGGCATGTTCATATCCATCAGCACGACGTCCACCGGATTGTTACGGCACCACTTCACCGCATCCTCACCACAAGCCACTTCCCCGGCAATTACCAATCCCTTCATATCTTCCAGTATGCGACGAATACCAACGCGTACCAGTTCATGGTCATCAACAAGAAGCAAGCTGATCAACGGGACGTACTCCGCAGGTTAGTGATGGGGGAATATATTTCAGGAGGCTTATCTTACCGGGTTTTCCGGTGAAAAAACATCGTCTGGGCAGATAAATCCTGGTTGAAATGACACACATCAAATAGATGTTAAGGACCACGTATTTTTAGTCATCAGCGATATCATGCGAGAATAAAAAAGTAAAATAATGACTAATATCATTATGTTATAATTTATGCGTCGCTTCGCTTTTTCCACGCCCTGCTTTAAATAAATAATCGCTTCCGTCATTATTTATTGACGATAAATACAGCAATTTCTCATTCCATTTCTGACATGAATTTCTGATTTCAGTGCTAATAAATTCTTTTGACAACCCTATGATATACTCTGTTTTTCGTGCACAGGAAGAATGTGTCAAGACCATGCAACACAACCAGGGAGTCAATTATGAGTGATGAAGACTTTGCAACTTCGCAGGAAACGCAGAAGCTGGCGGATGAAGTCGCCTGTCTGAAAATGATGGTGACACTGATTCTGAAAGGGATGGGCCAGGCTGATGCCGGAAAAGTGATCATCAATATGGAACGTTATGTGCAAACGTTAGGAGAAAAACCGCAGGCTGAAGTGTTCAGCAACACCATTCGCCAAATCAAAACCGCCTACCGCCAGTAAGCGGTCTGCCCCGCGCCTGATGCGCGGGGAGATTTAACCGTGCGACTGCCAGTTAACGGACACGCCCAATGTTGGCAGCACCTCTTCAGGGCTGAAGCGACGTGTACCCCGGTACTTTTCAGCCAGCGCCGGTTGCTGAACCGGAATACGAATGGCGAACAGGTTGTCCTCAGACTGAATCAGCCCCGGCGACAACGGTTCATAGACTACCCGATGTTGCTCAAACATTTTCTCCAACATCGGCGTAGCGGAACTGATAAGAAACTCGATCCCGCTCAATTCAGCGAGTTGAACCGAATGCCAGAGGATATTTAGGGGCAACTCTGCATCCACTTCCAGTCGGGCGGAAAAACGCGACATCTCCCAAACTTTTTCATGACTAAAAGGCAAAACTAACCCCTCGGTCATTTCGGGTTCTTGCCACGGCATTAAACGCGCACAACCACAAATGCCCTGCCGCGCGTTCCAGGCAATCATCCAGGTCACGTCTGAGCGATCGAAACGATCATACTCCTGGCCCGGGGTGCTCAAGCGGGGTGGAATTGACCAGCCTTCACCGCGCGCAAATACGCTGTAGCGATAGGTTCCCAATTCGGCCAGCAGAGAGGACGGCATATCCTTTAACTGGGTTTGAATTATTTTCATCATGCGCCCCTGACATCCCCATGTTTGCAATGATTTTTATGTGCGCCAGCCTGGCAAAGTTCCGGCGCAGGGTAGACAACTGGCTTCAGGCTGGGAACTACTAAAATTAGTAGTTGCCTTTTTGCTATATCAGTCCAATTGCTGCGGCATAACAGGCAATTTGCGTTTTATTGGAAACATTAAAGCGCTTTTGCATATTCTTTTGGTGGAAGTTCACCGTGTGTTCTGAAATCGCTAAAATAAGTGAAATTTCCGCAGAGGTTTTCCCTTCTGCCGTCCATTTCAAAATTTCCAGCTCCCTCTGACTGAAATCATTAGATAAAATCACCATAGCGTTATCGTTAAGGCGTTCCAGGACACGCAGGCTCAGTTCCGCCAGAAAGTGTAGTTTCACTTCCAGCTCAACACGTAAGTGCTGGGTCTTACTCTGTTGCTTAGATGCAATAGATAATATACCAATGGCACGATTTGATGCCATTGCCGAGCAGGAAAATCCACTCAAGAGGCCGTAAGCGTTCGCTTCTGCCCATAAATTACCCGCACCGGTAAACAGATCGCGCGTCCACTCCACCCCACGTCCTGGCTGCTGACAAAGTAGCAGCACCGGATCGACGGCAAAATAGTTCTCACTTTCGTAGTGTTTAACCCAGTTTTCCGGATACGTGCTGAACAAAAAAAGTCGTGGCCGGGTAAAGGGCACCGGATGCTGGATCAGAAAAGCAAAGTGATCAAAACCCAAGTTTTCAACGTGTTTCTGTAAAAGCGGTTTCAATTGCATCACGGCCGTCACCGCCTGAAATTGAATTTCGGTCTCGCCTCGCCAGACGAAATAATTATCGGTCGTCATTATTGCCTCAGCGTCTTGCAACGCTCTTGCGCCTTGTTATTCGGTCCGGTTAACACAAAAATTAAATTAACTAGAGAAAAAATATTGATTGAAAGAGATCCAACTACCCGCCGTAATCTTAAACATCCGGCGCTCAATGTGTTACCACAATGGAATGGATTGAGCTTTCATATCTTTGTTAACACCATCACAACTTTTAATGCGACAGATGTTTAGAATAGGATTTTTCTGATGTTGTTTCAATCTCCCCATTCATTGAAAATTTTCAATACTGTGATAAGCGTTGAGCATCGTCATTAACTGAAATCGATTGTTTACAGTGTTTTAACCTTAATCTCTCGGTTATTTTATGCCACATTTCTCCATCACCTTATTCTTGATCCCATTTATTTCTGCCATGTGGTGGCTTTTTCACCCCTCGCAGTGATTCCCGTCAGGCACGTTTCCGGCTACTCTTTAGCTGTGAGCGGCGTAGCACGCAACGGTGATTTGCAGGGGAAGACAATGCCGCAGCCGGGCTGACCGCATTGTCGCGCGTATTCGAGAAGCTAAGCGGGACTGACTATGTTGAACCAGTTGGCATTACCTTTCCTTGTTCTGGGTGGCTGCACCGCCCTGATGATTTTAAAAGACCTCTTCCGCCACCCTCACCCGGTTGCGGTGATGAATATCATTTGGCCATTAACCGGGCTATATATGCCTTTCGTTGGTTGGCTGGCCTGGTGGTATCTGGGAAGAAAACCTTCCCGCCAGGTAAAACTTGCCCTGCTGGTTCCTCAAAAATTACATCGCAACGCAGGCTGGCAAACCATCTTTATTTCGACTTCCTTGTCAGCCGCAGCCTGTATATTTGGCAATATAATGACAATCCCGATAATCACCTTACTAAATCAGTTCGCCATTAATCCGGCATTGTGGCTTGAGGCAATTATTTGCGTTGGGATTTCGTTATTGATGGGCTTATTTTTTCAATTTCTGGCAATTCGACAACGTGAAAAACGTTCATTTGGCCGTGCGTTATTATTAGCCCTGAAAACTGAAGTCTTTCCCTTGTTGATTTATCAATTAGGTATCTTTCTCTTTATGGGATTGGCGCTGAAATTTGTGCTAAATCAGCAAATCAATCCACTGTTGGTCGGCTTCTGGTTTATGTTGCAACTTGCCATGATGATTGGCTTTCTGTTTTCCTGGCCGGCTAACCACTTCCTGATTAAACGTGGATTGAATCCCGCGGTGTAAACTCAGCGACAATAGCCGCTTCCGCGCATGCCAAAATGAAAATGTCTGGCATGTGCGGCATTGTAATCAGGGCCAAGCGCATTGCCGAAGTTGGCACAACCATTCTGCCATAGCGCATGTAATGCGGCTGAGGCGTCCTGCGGCTGTTGCCAGTGATTCTCCACCCATAACCAACGTCCGTTCGCCAGTTGAAATCCCGTAATATCCCAGGCATCTGCCGTCGCATGCTCGCTTAAACGTCCCTCCTGACGATGATAAATATTGCGACAGGCGTAACTGCCAACATGCGCAATACGCTGCAATGGACTGTTGATCCCTGCCTGTTGTAACTCTGCCTGGCTTTGCAATACATACATCGTACTTGCCACTGCCAGTGGGCAGCTGGCGAGAAAACTGCTGCTGAGCATCACCGCACCAAAACTGCTAACACGCAGTGGCTGCGCCAGCGGGCATGCCCCTTGCCGTGTGGGTTCCTCACTGAACTGCACCTTGCCACTCCGCTGCGCCCGGCGCATCACATCCAGACAAGCAGCAGGATCACCTGCCAGTCGTTTGATTTTGTAACGCGTCAACCAACCCGGTGGATCGGTCACGGCTAGTGGGGTAAAGGGATTCCAGCCCGGCGGCAGATGCTGTTGCAACCACGGCAGACTCCACCAGCCAGCAAGCACCAACAAAATAATCATTAGCAATATGCGCATAACACCCCTCTGGTCATACCGCGAATATCACAAAGGTAGCTGCTCATGGCCGGAGGAACGGAGGATACGCACTGAAACTGCTGACTTTTTACCCATACTGACGGAAGATTGTACTGTGTAAATATTTACTGACAGAGCAAAGCGCGTAAAAGGTCACAGTTGTTAAAAAACAATTACCGAAAGTTGCTGCTGTTCCACTATCTTATGCCATCTCACAACGTGCAACAGCACGTTATCTAACAGCCAGCAGAGCTGACACGACATCAAGACAGGAAAGAAATCTTTATGGTTGACCAATCTAAAGAGGCGCTGCTTAGCGCTGAGCAGCCCGACAAGCTGCAACGAAATCTGCACAATCGCCATATTCAGTTGATCGCCATTGGCGGAGCCATCGGTACCGGATTATTTATGGGCTCCGGTAAAACCATCAGCCTCGCCGGCCCCTCGATCATTTTCGTCTATATGATCATCGGATTTATGCTGTTCTTTGTGATGCGTGCGATGGGTGAGCTACTGCTCTCCAACCTGGAATATAAATCCTTCAGTGATTTTGCCGCCGACCTGCTTGGCCCCTGGGCCGGGTATTTCACCGGCTGGACCTACTGGTTCTGTTGGGTGGTTACCGGCATCGCCGATGTGGTCGCCATCAGTGCCTATTTTCAGCTCTGGTTCCCTGACTTCTCGATCTGGATGAGCGCCCTGCTCTGCGTCTTCGTTTTTCTGACGCTGAATATCGCCACCGTGAAACTGTTTGGTGAAATGGAGTTCTGGTTCGCCATCATCAAAATTGTCGCTATCGTTGCGTTGATCATCACCGGTGTGGTGCTGGTCGCCATGCACTATCCCTCACCTGGTGGTGGCACTGCCTCACTGAGCAATATCTGGGATCATGGTGGCATGTTTCCAAAAGGCTTGAGCGGCTTCTTTGCCGGTTTCCAGATTGCGGTTTTTGCCTTTGTCGGTATTGAACTGGTGGGTACAGCTGCGGCGGAAACCCATGATCCCCACAAAGTATTGCCTCGCGCCATCAATGCGATTCCGCTGCGCGTGATTATGTTTTACGTGTTGGCGCTGATGGTGATTATGGCGGTAACACCCTGGAACCAGGTACTGGCCGACCGCAGCCCGTTCGTAGAAATGTTTGTTCTGATCGGCCTGCCTGCCGCCGCCAGCATCGTCAACTTTGTGGTGCTGACGTCAGCTGCCTCCTCCGCTAACAGCGGCATCTTTTCCACCAGCCGCATGTTGTTTGGCCTGGCAGAACAAGGGGTTGCGCATAAGGCATTTGGACGTTTATCCGCTCGCGCTGTACCGACCACCGGCCTGTTCTTTTCCTGCCTGTGCCTGCTTGGTGGCGTCGCGTTGATTTATCTGATTCCGGATGTGATGACGGTGTTCACACTGGTGACCACGGTGTCAGCGATTCTGTTTATGTTTGTCTGGACCATCATTCTGTGTAGCTATCTGGCTTACCGTAAACAACATCCACAACGTCACGCTGAATCTGCCTTTAAAATGCCGCTGGGCAAATTCATGTGTTGGGTGTGTATGGCATTCTTCGCCTTTGTACTGGTGTTGCTGACTCTCCAGGAAGATACCCGCCAGGCGTTGATGGTTACGCCGTTGTGGTTTGTCATCCTGACCATGGGCTGGTTACTGCGTCGTCGTAAAGCCTGATATCCCTGAAAAAATTAAGGCCCGATCATCGGGCCTTAATTTTAATCATCTTTCCTGCAACGTCCTCGGTGCCCTCTCCGGTTTAACGCACGCGGATACCTTCTATGATCATGCGCTGGACGTTATCGACGGTCTGCTCAAAGAACGCGGGATCATTCAGCGTCTGCCCGGTGATAGCCTCAACCTGCGAGGCGAAATCAGCGTAATGCTGGGTGGTTGCCCACAGCAGAAAAAACAGATGCTGTGGCCGTACGCCCGCCAACCGTCCTTCCGCGATCCACTGTTCAATGATCGCCGCCTTTTCATCCACCAGCGTTTTCAAATCGCCCGCCAGTTCACCTTTCAGCAGAGGAGCACCTTGTAACATCTCCAGGCAGAACAGGCGTGACGCCTGAGGGTGGTCGCGTGAGACTTCCAGTTTCAGACGGATATAGCGGCGGATCGCGGTCAGTGGCTCCTGATCGTGGCGCAATGCGCGCAGCGGAGCCAGCCAGACATCCAGAATCTCTTTCAGTACCGCAATATAGAGGGCTTCTTTCGAGGGATAGTAATAAAGCAGATTGGTTTTTGACACATCGGCACGCTCGGCCACTTTATCGAGACTGGTGCCATGAATACCGTATTGCGAAAAGAAGGTCAGCGCCGCTTCAAGAATCGCCGCCCGTTTTGCCGCAACCGCGCGTGACCGACGCGTGGGCTTTTTTTCATCGCTTTTCACACTGTTACCTCATCCATCCTGCGTAGAGGCATCATAACAAAGGCCTCCGCTCCTGCCTAATAATGACCCTGCACCTTTTTTGACCACTCACGCATGAAAAATGTGCAGATTGTTTTGACCAGATGGTCCAAAACGGACCACTCAATCCAATTTATCTTAAGCGTTATTTTTAACACATTGTTATCTATGGCATTTAAAAATGTGGCACAGGCTTTGCAGTTTTGTGAACGAGCGCCGCCGGCAGGGAGCAAGCAGGACGCAACGCAGCGCGTGAAACAACCCCCGTTCTTTGCTGAGAGGTTTCACATGAAAATTGGCGTCTTTATCCCGATTGGTAACAATGGCTGGTTAATCTCCACCCATGCCCCCCAGTACAAGCCGACTTTTGAGCTGAACAAAGCGATTGTGCAGAAAGCGGAGCACTACCATTTCGACTTCGCGCTTTCGATGATCAAACTGCGCGGCTTCGGCGGTAAAACCGAGTTCTGGGACCATAACCTCGAATCCTTCACCCTGATGGCCGGACTGGCGGCGGTGACTTCGCGTATTGAGATCTACGCCACCGCCGCCACCCTGACGTTGCCACCGGCGATTGTGGCGCGCATGGCCTCGACCATCGACTCAATCTCCAATGGCCGCTTTGGCGTCAACCTCGTGACCGGCTGGCAAAAGCCAGAGTATGAGCAAATGGGCCTGTGGCCCGGTGATGACTACTTCGCCAGTCGCTACCAATACCTGACCGAATACGTCACCGTGCTGCGAGATTTATGGGGCAATGGCCAGAGTGATTTTAAAGGTGAGTTTTTCACCATGAATGACTGCCGCCTCAGCCCGCAGCCGCAAAAGCCGATGAAGGTGATTTGCGCGGGACAAAGCGATGCCGGGATGGCGTTTTCTGCCCAGCACGCTGACTACAATTTCTGCTTCGGCAAAGGTGTTAACACGCCAACCGCCTTCGCCCCGACGGCCGCACGCATGAAACAGGCTGCCGACCAGGCAGGTCGCGATGTCGGTTCCTATGTGCTGTTTATGATCATCGCCGCAGAAACGGATGAAGCCGCACGCGCCAAATGGGAGCACTACAAAGCCGGGGCTGATGAAGAGGCCCTCGCCTGGCTGACCACACAAAGCCAACAGGACACGAAATCCGGCAGCGACACCAACGTGCGTCAGATGGCCGATCCCACCTCTGCGGTGAATATCAATATGGGCACGCTGGTCGGTTCTTATGCCAACGTGGCACGAATGTTGGATGAAGTTGCAGAGGTAGAAGGAACCCAGGGTGTACTGCTGACTTTTGACGATTTCCTGCAAGGGATCGAAGAGTTTGGTCAATTTATTCAGCCCTTGATGCAGTGCCGTCATGCTTTGATTGAATCGCAGAAGGAGGTTGCCTGATGAATACCGTTGTTTGCGCCCATACCTCGACTTTACCGCAGGTCACCTTGCCAGCCCGCCCGGAAGCGATCGCCTTCCCCCCTGCGCAGAGCGCGTTGATTGTGGTGGATATGCAGAACGCCTATGCCACCGAAGGCGGCTACCTCGATTTGGCGGGTTTTGATGTCTCCGCCACTAAACCGGTGATCGCCAAAATTCACCAGGCGGTGACCGCTGCCCGAGCAGCAGGCATCCAGATCATCTGGTTTCAGAATGGCTGGGATAACCAATATGTCGAAGCGGGCGATGCCGGTTCACCCAACTTTCACAAATCCAATGCGTTAAAAACCATGCGTAAACGCCCGGAATTGCAGGGCACGTTGTTGGCGAAAGGTGGCTGGGATTATGCGCTGGTGGATGAACTGGTGCCGCAACCCGGTGATATCGTGCTGCCTAAACCGCGCTACAGCGGCTTTTTCAATACCCCACTCGACAGCATGCTGCGCAGCCGTGGCATTCGCCATCTGGTGTTTACCGGCATCGCCACCAATGTCTGCGTGGAATCGACGCTGCGAGATGGCTTCTTCCTGGAATATTTTGGCGTCGTGCTGGAGGACGCCACCTATCAGGCTGGCCCGCCCTTCGCCCAGCAGGCAGCCATCTTTAATATCGAAACGTTTTTCGGTTGGGTCAGTGATACCGAGACGTTCTGTGAAGCATTAAAAGCCTGACATCCCAATAGTTTTCACCTGCAAAAACAACGATAAGGAAGACTTCACCATGCCAAAAAGTGTCATTATTCCGCCCGGAACCTCCACGCCAATTGCCCCGTTTGTCCCTGGTACGCTCGCCGATGGTGTGGTGTATGTCTCCGGCACCCTGCCATTTGATGCGCAAAATAACGTCGTCCACGTCGGTGATGCCGCGGCCCAGGCGCGCCACGTCCTTGAGACCATCAAAAAAGTGATTGAAACCGCAGGGGGTACTATGGACGACGTTACCTTCAACTCGATTTTCCTCACCGACTGGAGTAACTACGCCGCGATTAATCAGGTGTATGCCGAATATTTCCCCGGTGATAAACCGGCGCGTTACTGCATTCAATGCGGCCTGGTGAAACCTGATGCGCTGATCGAGATCGCCACCGTGGCGCACATCGGCAAACAGGAGGCGTAATGCATCTGGAAATTCAGGGATTGCAGACGGCAGATGCACCCACCCTGGTGCTCTCTTCTGGTCTTGGCGGCGTTGCGGGTTTCTGGCGGCCCCAACTGGCGGCGCTGGAGCAGCATTATCGCGTTGTCACCTACGATCAACGCGGCACCGGTCGCAGTGCTGATACCTTACCGGAAGGCTACAGCATGGCGATGATGGCCGCCGAATTGGCCGAAGCGCTGGAGCAGCAGGGTATTGAGCGCTTTGATCTGATCGGTCACGCGCTTGGCGGTTTGATTGGTCTGCAACTGGCGCTGGATTATCCACAACGCGTTGGACGCGTGGTGGTCATTAACGGCTGGTTATCGCTGAATGCCCATACCCGTCGTTGCTTCCAGGTTCGCCAGGATCTGTTGCTGAATGTCGGAGTGGAAGCCTTTGTCCGTGCCCAGCCGTTATTTCTCTATCCGGCGGAGTGGATGGCGCGCAATCAGGCTCGTCTGGAGCAAGAGGACACGCATCATGTGCAACATTTTCAGGGCATGGAAAACCTGTTACGCCGGCTGCATGCCCTGAAAAGCGCCGATTTTCGTCCTCATGCAGCGAAAATCACTCAACCGGTGCTGGCCATCTACAGCCAGGATGACCTGCTGGTGCCGTGGAGCTGCTCACCCGAACTGGCCTCCGCCTTGCCGAATGCCAGCCTGATCGAAATGGCCTGGGGAGGACATGCCATGAGCGTCACCGATGCTGAAAACTTCAATGCGTTATTGCTGCAATGGCTAACGCGTAAGGAGGCCAAAGATGAGTACGCATGAACTCTCGCCTGATTTACCGTTGGTCGAGCGCCAGGTGTTTCGCGATGCGATGTCACGCCTCGGTGCCGCCGTAAATATCATTACCACCGACGGCCCCGCCGGACGTGCCGGTTTCACCGCCTCCGCGGTGTGTAGCGTTACCGACACGCCGCCAACGCTGTTGGTTTGCCTCAACCGCTCCGCTTCGGTCTGGCCGGTGTTCCGCGATAACGGCTATCTGTGCGTCAACACGCTGGCCGCCGGGCACGAAGATCTCTCCACCCTGTTTGGCGGTAAAACGCCAATGGCAGACCGCTTTCTCGCCGCCCGCTGGCATACGCTCAGCAGCGGTTCACCGCTGCTGGATGGCGCGCTGGTGTCGTTTGATTGCAAAGTCTCCCAGGTGGTGAGCGTGGGAACGCACGACATTTTGTTTTGTGAGGTCATGGCGTTGGTGCGTAATGATGAGCCGCACGGCCTGGCCTGGTTCGACCGTGGATATCAGCATCTTTTACGGCAGGAAGCCCGCTAACGCCGCCCTGTGCGGCCCGGTTCCACAGACACTCTGGAGAAGACGATGGCGAGTTCCTGGTTTCCCCGCTGGCAGAAAAAGTCAGCCTTAACTGAAAATGGGTTGATTGCACCGGACGAAACACTGCCGCTCGGGCAGACGTTAATTCTGGGCCTGCAACATGCTGTGGCGATGTTTGGTGCAACGGTGCTGATGCCGTTGTTAATGGGGCTGGATCCAAACCTGGCTATTCTGGTTTCCGGTATCGGCACCTTGCTGTTCTTTGTGGTCACCGGCGGGCGCGTACCCAGCTATCTTGGTTCCAGCGCCGCTTTTGTTGGGGTAATTATCGCCATCACCGGTTTCAACGGTCAGGGACTGAACCCCAACCTGGCGTTGGCGCTCGGTGGCGTGATCGCCTGTGGTGCGCTGTACACGCTGATCGGTTTTGTGGTGATGAAGGCGGGTACGGGCTGGATTGAACGACTGATGCCGCCGGTGGTGACGGGCGCAGTGGTTATGGCAATCGGCCTGAACCTCGCGCCGATTGCGGTACACAGCGTATCATCATCCATGTTCGATAGCTGGATGGCGGTGATGACGGTGCTGTGCATCGGTCTGGTGGCGGTATTTACCCGCGGCATGGTGCAACGTTTGCTGATTCTGGTCGGGTTGATTGTCGCCTGGGCAATCTACGCGCTGCTCACCAATGGTCTCGGGCTGGGCAAACCGGTCGATTTTAGCGGGGTAGCCAATGCCGCCTGGTTTGGCTTGCCGCATACCACCTCACCGGTTTTCGATATGCAGGCGATTGTCATGATAGCGCCAGTGGCTATCATTCTGGTGGCGGAAAACCTCGGACATATCAAGGCGGTAGCAGGTATGACCGGGCGCAATCTCGATCCCTGGATGGGACGCGCCTTTGTCGGTGATGGCCTCGCCACCATGCTTTCCGGATCGATCGGCGGCAGCGGCGTTACCACCTATGCGGAAAATATCGGCGTGATGGCCGTTACCAAAGTCTATTCAACGCTGGCGTTTGTCGCGGCGGCCCTGATTGCGCTGGTACTGGGTTTCTCACCGAAATTTGGCGCGTTAATCCATACCATTCCCGGCCCGGTGATTGGCGGCGCATCGATTGTGGTGTTTGGTTTGATTGCCGTGGCAGGCGCACGTATCTGGGTGCAAAACCATGTGGATTTCAGCCAGAACAGCAACCTGATTATGGTGGCGACCACGCTGGTGCTGGGTGCCGGGGATTTCGCGCTGAAAATTGGCAACTTCACCCTCGGGGGCATCGGCACCGCCACCTTTGGCGCGATCATTCTCAACGCCATTCTGCGCCGTCGTGGAACCGGTGTGGGTGAGAACCAGACGGCACGGCAAAACAGTTAAGGTTCCTGTATCTCCTGCGGTGCCACATCCGGCACCGCTTTTTTGCGCCGGATACGCAACTCACTGACGATCACCCCGCAGACAATCAACGCACCGCCGAGTAGCGCTGCCGCAGGCAGGCGTTCGCCCGCAATGCGCCCCACCACCCCTGCCCATACCGGTTCACCGGCATAAATCACCGTGGCTCGTGTCGGCGAGACGCTACGCTGTGCCCAGTTCATGGTGACCTGAATCAATGCGCTGGCCGCCCCCAGACCCAGCGCGCTCAACAGCAGCGGTATACTCAAGGTTGGCAGCGACTCCCCGTTCGGAATCATAAAGATAAAGGCACAAGCCGAGGCCACCGCCAGTTGGATCAGGGTGACACGACGCACGTCAACCCGCCCGGCAAAGCGACTGATCAGGATGATTTCCGCCGCAATCGCCAGGGTGCTAAGTAATGTCGCCATTTCACCCGCGTTCAGCGCCAGTTCTCCATTCTGTGGACCGGCCACCAGCAGCAAGCCGATAAACGCCAGCAGGATGCCCAGCCAGGCCATCATCCCTGGAGGACGGCGTAAAAACAGCCACTGCAACAAGGGCACCACCGGCACATATAACGCCGTCAGGAACGCAGACTGGCTGCTGGAAATGGTTTGCATACCCCAGGTTTGTAAGCCATAGCCGCCCGCAATCGCCAGGCCAATCAACGCGCCAGCTTTACACTCCAGCCAGGTGGTTTGTCGGAGGTAGCGACGGAAGAAAAAAGCCAGCAGCAACGCCGCGGTCGCGAAGCGCAAACCGACAAAGAAGAACGGACCGGAGTGCGCCATCGCGCGGTGCACCACCAAAAAGGTGCCACCCCAGACCATCGTAATGAAGATCAGAACAAGTTCCTGACGCGACAGGCGCAGGAAAAAGCGAGAAGCAGGAACAGACATAAAGCACCATCGTGAGGATTCGGGCGCCATTTTCGCAGAGTCGGAAGGAATTGCAATGATTGTCACCGCCGGGCGTACCCGGCGGCGGAGGGCGTTATGTCGCAGCCGGGTTATTTTTTATTGCGGCTGCGTCCCCCTTTTTCACCTGCTTCGGAAGCGCGCTGCGGGTCATTTCTGAAATTCCCGCCGCTATTTTTACCGCCTTTACGGCCTGCTTCCGCGGCTCTTTCGCGATCTTCGGCGAAATTACCTGATCCTCCACGATGTTGTGCCATCATTTCCTCCGATAGAGTTTTCTCATCAGTGGTCAGGACTTTTCACATGCACGGGGTGAAAAGCAAGGTGGCACGCTTTCCGTACCACCCGTACAAAGAATAGCCAATGGCGTTACGTTTATGGTGAATATTTATACTTTGAAACACATATTCCTCTCATTTTTTAACCTAAGTTGGCATTTTACGCCATTCAACAAACGCTTAGCGGAGGATTAAGCGAAGCCGTAGTTTTCCCTCGCAAATTGCTGAGCAGCAGGTCACGCAGGCTCTTCTATACTTCAGATCGTGTGTTCAAACCCACAGGAAGGAAGAAGATGGCGAAAATTCTGGTGCTTTATTACTCCATGTATGGACATATTGAAACTATGGCGCAGGTAGTTGCGGAGGGTGCGCGTCGGGTTAGCGGCGCAGAGGTCACCATCCTGCGCGTACCGGAAACCATGGATGCCGAGCGCTTTGCGCAGGTCGGCGGAAAAGTACATCAGGCCGCGCCTGAAGCAACCCCCGAAGATTTACCGCAATATGATGCCATTATTCTCGGCACGCCCACGCGCTTCGGGAACATGGCGGGACAAATGCGTAACTTTCTCGATCGTACCGGCGGATTGTGGGCGTCAGGGGCGCTGTACGGCAAAATCGCCAGCGTCTTTGCCTCTACCGGCACCGGCGGCGGTCAGGAGCAAACCATCACCTCAGTCTGGACCACCCTCGCCCACCACGGCATGGTGATTGTCCCCATCGGCTATGGCACCAAAGAACTTTTCGATATCTCCCATGTGCGCGGCGGCACGCCTTACGGTGCCACCACCATTGCAGGGGGCGACGGATCGCGCCAGCCTTCTGCGGAGGAGCTCGATATCGCCCGTTTTCAGGGCGAACATGTCGCCGGTCTGGCGGTAAAACTGAAAGGATAAATCCACAACAGGAGACCTTTATGGCAACAGAACAGTCTAAAGCTCACCATGTGGGCGAATGGGCCACCTTGCGCCACACCTCGACCGAAATCGCCGAAGCGATATTTGAGGTCGCTAACTATGACGAGCGTCTGGCAGAAGAAATCTGGCGTCAGCAGGGCAGCGATGAAGTGCTATTTCGCGCCTTTGATAAGACCGATCAAGACGTTCTGACGTGGGACGATAAGACGGTCGAGCGTAAAAACATTTGAATCTCAGGCGGGCCAGTCCCGCCTTTGTCATTTTAATTGACCAAGGAGCGTTGTATGTCTTCCTATCAAAGTATCAATCCAGCCAATAACCAACTGCTGAAAACCTGGCCCTCGCATGACGACGCCCGGATGCAGCAGGCACTGGAAACCGCCGATCGTCTTTACCATTCCGACTGGTGCAAAGGAGATATGCAACCGCGATTACAGGTGCTGACACGTCTGGCGGAGCTGATTGATGCCAACGTTGAGCAACTGGCAACCATTGCCAGCCAGGAGATGGGTAAGCTGATTGGTCAAAGCCGGGGTGAAGTAAAAATTTGTGCGCAAATCGCCCGCTATTACGCAGAACACGCCGCCACCCTGCTCCAGCCGCGAGCCTATCCCAGCGACGTGGGGGATGCGTGGCTGGAATACCATCCTGTCGGCGTGATCGTGGCAGTAGAACCGTGGAATTTCCCTTATTACCAGTTGATGCGCGTACTGGCACCGAATCTGGCACTCGGTAACCCGGTGCTGGCTAAACACGCCCCCATCGTCCCGCACTGCGCGGATGCGTTCGAAAAACTGGTACTGGAGGCGGGCGCTCCCCAGGGAGCATGGACCAATTTGTTCATCTCCAATGAACAGGTTGCCGAGTTGATCGCTGATCATCGGGTACAGGGGGTAGCGCTCACCGGTTCAGAGCGCGCGGGCAGTGCCGTCGCGCAACAGGCGGGAAAATATCTGAAGAAATCGACGCTGGAACTGGGCGGTAACGATGTGTTTGTGGTGCTGGATGATGCCGACCTCGATGAGGCGGTGCGCCAGGGCGCGCAGGCCCGTCTGAGCAACTGCGGCCAGGTGTGTACTGCCGCGAAACGTTTTATCGTGCATGAAAAGGTGGCCGGGCAGTTTATGGCGAAGTTCAGCGCCGCATTACAATCCGCAGTCGTGGGTGATCCGCTGGATGAGAAAACCACGCTGGGTCCCCTATCGTCGCGTGATGCGCGCGATCGGCTGATTAAGCAGGTTGAGGATGCGGTACAGCATGGCGCGCGCGTGGAGTGCGGCGGACGACCGATTGACGGCGTGGGATGTTACTTTCAGCCAACCATTCTCACCGGTCTGACACCTGACAACCCGGCCTATTATCAGGAATTTTTTGGCCCGGTAGCCCAAGTCTATGTGGTGGCAAGTGACAGTGCTGCCGTCGCGCTGGCAAACGACTCGCACTATGGTCTGGGTGGATCGGTGTGGACACGGGATATCGCACGCGGACGTAAGATGGCGTCGCAGATTGAAACTGGCATGGTATTTATCAACTCACAAAGCGACACGGCCGCAGAATTGCCGTTCGGTGGGGTAAAACGTTCAGGCTATGGACGTGAGCTGTCCGACCTCGGGCTGAAAGAGTTTGCCAATCAGAAACTGGTGGTGGTGGCAAGTTAAGGGCATAAAAAACCCCGCTGCGGGAGCGGGGTGTTGGTTTTATCGCATTGTTAGTTACTAGCCGGTGCTGTAGCTGCGTTGCTCTTGTCCGTTTTGGCCGGGACATCAGCTTTCGCCTTTTCTGCCGCCGCTGCATCGGCTTTCGCTTTCTCTTCCGCCGCTTTCTGCGCAGTGGCTTTCTCGGCTTTCGCCTTTGCTTCAGCCGCTTTGTCAGCTTTCACTTTGTCTTCTGCTGCTTTCGCATCAGCCGCTTTCTGCGCAGCGGCTTTGTCTGCTGCCGCTTTATCCGCTGCTGCCTGATCGGCCGCCGCCTGATCCGCTTGCACCTGCGCATCATCGTTAGTCGCAGCCGGTTCCGGTTGCGCTGGCTGAGCAGCAGGCTCAGGTGCGGCTGGCTGCAACGGCGTACCCTGCAAAGCATTGTTCAGCACACCGGCGAACTGATCCCAGCTGCAATAACCGTTGGCATCAGCATCACAACCCGCCAGTTGCAGCGTGACACGTTTAGGCGGATTCTTCAGGCTCAGTACGTCGGCATTGCGCAACTGATCGCTGGTCTGATAAACGTATTCAACCTTCAACAAATCTTTGTTGTTTTTCGCATCGTGCCAGCGCTCAAACACCACCTGGCCACCAATCGGTGTTTTCTCATCATTGCCCGGCAGTTCATAGGGTTTGACCTGTAGCGCACTGAGCAGCGAAGCGATATTCGAATCATGTCCCACCATCAGCGTGACTTTTGGCGCGTTGGCTTTGTCCTGATCGATCAACTGGCTACGGATGTAATCCACCAGTGGAGCCGCCACTTCACGCGCCACTTCAGGTGAGGCGAATAACGCATCCTGGTAACCGTTTTTAATGGCAGCCAGCGCTTTCCACTGTTCAGGGGTTTTGATTTGGCCCCAGGCCACCTGGTCCAGCGGGAAGCCTTCATAGTATTGCAGCGTGAAGGCATCAACCAACGAGTTGCCCACTTTCAGCGGACCACTGACGTTCGGTTCTTTACCGTTATCAGCGCTAAAGGTGTTCTGCCCGCTGCTCAAATCACACTGTTTCTTGCCGTTGCAGGCCGGTGCCGATTTGTAATCGACAATTTTTTCCAACTGCTGGTATGCCGGTTTCAACGCCAGCTTCTCGTTGGCTGCGGTCATCGCCGCCAGCGCTTTCTTGTTGAAATCGTCGCTACCATCGGTCACGACCGGGTTAAACACCGGGTCCATGGTGCCCATAGCGTCCTGATGCGTCACCGCGATATCACATCCAGGGAAGGCACCATTAACAAAGAATTGGGCGGTCGCCACGGTACGTTGCAGGCTGTTAGCGTAGACAAAGACATTGTTGCTGTCCGGGCAGGTGCCGTTTTCAACCAGACCCTGCTGTGCCAGCCACTGACGGGTGTAATTACCCATGTAGACTTCCAGCACACCACCTTTAGTGGTGAGCTGCCCACCAGGTACATCCCATTGTGGCCAGCTTTTCTTGGTTGATTGCTCCAGAACGCTGCCATTGTTCGCCAGCGGGGCGCGCAGATTGTGACGGCTCAGCATCAGTACCTGCTGGAGCTGCATGTCCCCTTCTGCAGCCTGCGCTGCCATGCACATCGGTAACGCAGCGATGACTGACAACGCGCAAAGACTCAGTTTCTTGATCATTGTGCCTATTCCATAATTCATCAGTGAAACACTCTGGCATTCAAACGATTAGCTCGGCCACAGAGCGAAATGCCCCACAGTGTAACCCAGCTTGCCTGGGAAAATCGCCAGATGTTTGCAAAAACCGTGAATGGACTATAGCAGACATGGGGGCTGCCGGTGGACTGAGGCAGCAGATTGAAAAGCAACGGGATGTTTTTCGGAATCTCTGAAGCAGAAAAGCAAAAAGCCCGCATCGCTGCGGGCTTCTTTAATTTGGCGGAGGAAGAGAGATTCGAACTCTCGGATGGTTTCCCATCGGCGGTTTTCAAGACCGCTGCCTTAAGCCACTCGGCCATCCCTCCGGATAAAGCAGTTACTTAACTCTGAGTGAGTTAAGTGGCGGAGGAGGAGAGATTCGAACTCTCGGATGGTTTCCCATCGGCGGTTTTCAAGACCGCTGCCTTAAGCCGCTCGGCCACCCCTCCGCAATGACGCGCACTATAAACATCCCCCTGAAAGATGTAAAGCCTGGAGTGATTCATTCGCCTGAAAAACAGCCAAAAACTATTTAATCGGCGTCATAATCGCCATTCCGCTCAGGGAAACAGCAATTTATCGCGTAAAGAAGGGTAAAACGCCTTTTCTGCCCCGGTAGCGCTGCGTATTCTTCTTGGCATATTTAGTGTTCTTTCAATTAAAGGAGCGCATGATGGATAGAATTATTGCCTCGTCGCAGCGGCAGTCGCTAATCAGCACACATAAAGTGCTGCGTAATACTTACTTCTTACTTGGCCTGACGCTGGCGTTTTCCGCGCTGACCGCCACGCTGAGCACCGTCTTTGCCCTGCCCTCTCCGGGGCTGATTCTGATGCTGGTCGGCTTTTATGGGTTGATGTTTCTGACCTATCGCCTGGCGAACAGCCCAACCGGTATTCTGGCCGCTTTTGCCTTTACCGGCTTCCTCGGCTACTGCCTTGGCCCAATCCTTAACTCGTTCCTGTCGGCAGGAATGGGCGACGTGATTGGTATGGCGCTGGGAGGAACTGCGCTGGTGTTCTTCTGCTGCTCAGCTTATGTGTTGACTACCCGTCGCGATATGTCATTCCTCGGCGGCATGATGATGGCTGGCTTTGTGGTGCTGCTGGTCGCGGTTGTGGCGAATATTTTCCTGCAATTACCGGCTCTGCACCTGGCCATCAGTGCATTGTTTATTCTGTTCTCTGCCGGAGCCATCTTGTGGGAGACCAGTAACATCATCCACGGCGGCGAAACGAACTACATCCGTGCCACCGTCAGCCTGTATGTCTCGCTGTATAACATCTTTGTCAGCCTGCTCAGTTTGCTGGGCTTTGCCAGCCGCGACTAATCTCAGGCCGGCCGTAAATGAAAACCCCGCTTCGGCGGGGTTTTGCTTTTTCTGGCTACGCCGCCCTACAATATGCGCAAACTGAATCTGAGGAGTCACCGTGATTTTTGCCGGTAAAGAGATTGCCACCGATGCGGAAGGCTATCTGAAAAACAGCGCCGACTGGAGCGAACCCCTGGCGGAAGCCATTGCCGCTACCGAAGCCATCACCCTAAGTGAGGCGCACTGGGAAGTGGTCCATTTTGTCCGGGCGTTTTATCTTGAATTTAATACCTCGCCAGCGATCCGTATGCTGGTCAAAGCGATGGCGCAGAAATATGGCGAGGAGAAAGGCAACAGCCGTTATCTGTTTCGTTTGTTCCCGGAAGGCCCGGCTAAACAGGCAACGAAAATTGCCGGATTACCAAAACCAGCGAAGTGTTTGTAATCACCCGGTGGTAAAGCGGCTGGGGGCTTCTGTCGGTTGATGCGGTTCCACCAGCACTTTTTCCACGCGCGCGCTGCGCGGGCCACCGGCCTTTAACCACGTAATCAATGCGTTCACCTGGGGTTCCTCCCCCCATGCCAACACCTCTACGCTGCCATCGTTCAGGTTACGTGCATAACCTTTTACATCCAACTCTCTGGCCTGTGCCTGGGTGCTATAACGAAAACCAACCCCCTGCACCAGACCATGAACCCAGATTTTGAAGCAGGTTATGGCCATTATCCTCTCCCCTCACTGTTCATTGCATTTTGCCGCCATCCACCGGAAAATGACGCCTCATTTTTTCAGGTAAGCATAGCAAACTATGACTGTTCGATTGATTCTCACTAAGGGACGTGAAAAATCCCTGCTCCGCCGTCATCCCTGGGTTTTTTCTGGTGCTGTTGCCCGTATGGAAGGCAAAGCCCAATCAGGGGAAACCATTGATGTCTGCGACAGCAATGGCAAATGGCTGGCTCGTGCCGCTTATTCTCCGCAATCACAAATTCGGGCGCGCGTCTGGAGCTGGCAACAGGATGAGTCAATCGACATTGCCTTCTTTGTTCGCCGTCTCACCCAGGCGCAGCAATGGCGTGCCTGGCTGGCGCAACGTGACGGGCTGGATAGCTACCGTCTGATTGCGGGTGAGTCTGATGGTATGCCTGGCGTCACCATTGACCGTTTCGGCAATTTCCTGGTGCTTCAGTTGCTGTCTGCCGGTGCTGAATATCAGCGCCCGGCGATCATCTCCGCCCTGCAACAATGTTTCCCGCAGTGTGCGATTTACGATCGTTCCGATGTGGCGGTACGTAAAAAAGAAGGTCTGGAGCTGACACAGGGGCCGGTCACTGGCGAGCTGCCACCGCCACTGCTGCCGATTACTGAACACGGCATGAAGTTGTTGGTGGATATCCAGGGCGGCCACAAAACCGGTTATTACCTTGACCAGCGTGACAGCCGCTTTGCTACGCGCCGCTATGCCGAAAATGCCCGCGTGCTGAACTGTTTCTCCTATACCGGCGGCTTTGCCGTCTCAGCATTGATGGGCGGTTGCCGTGAGGTAATCAGCGTAGATACCTCTCAGGACGCGCTGGATGTTGCCAAACAGAATGTGGAACTTAACGGTCTGGATGTATCCCGTGCCCAATTCTTACGTGATGACGTGTTCAAATTGCTGCGTCGCTACCGTGACAGCGGTGAAAAGTTTGATGTTATCGTGATGGACCCACCGAAATTTGTTGAGAACAAGAATCAGCTGGCGGGTGCCTGCCGTGGTTATAAAGATATCAATATGCTGGCGATGCAGCTGTTGAATCCCAACGGGATTCTGATGACGTTCTCCTGCTCCGGCCTGATGGCAACCGATCTGTTCCAGAAGATTATCGCCGATGCCGCCGTCGATGCGGGGCGTGATGTACAATTTGTAGAACAGTTCCGTCAGGCAGCCGATCATCCCGTGATTGCCAGCTATCCTGAAGGGCTTTATCTGAAAGGTTTCGCTTGCCGCGTACTGTGACTTGAAAATTCTGCCCCTGCCTCCATATCTGACGCAGGGCAGTATTTTGGGAGGTCACTATGATTGCCAGTAAGTTTGGAATTGGACAGCAGGTCCGGCATCGTCTCTCCGGGGTGCTTGGCGTGATTGTGGATGTTGATCCGGAGTATTCGCTGGAAGAACCTAAGCTCGAAGAAGTCGGGGCTGCCGAGAAGTTACGCGCTGCACCCTGGTATCATGTGGTGATGGAAGATGAGGACGGTGAACAGGTCCACACTTACGTTGCCGAAATTCAGCTGTCCGGTGAAACATCTTTCGAACATCCAGAACAACCCTCGATGGATGAGCTGGCCGCGTCAATCCGACAGCAGCTTCAGGCACCACGCCTGCGTCATTGATCAAAAACGGCGACCCTCGGTCGCCGTTTGTTTTAGTGCACCGGCTGCGATAGCCCGAGCCGTGGTATCTCAATCTTCGGGCATCGATCCATGACCACCGTCAACCCCGCATCCTGCGCCAGTACCGCCGCCTGTTCATTGATCACGCCCAGTTGTAGCCACAACGTCTTCGCGCCGATGGCGATGGCTTCCTGCGCGATCCCCCATGCCGCTTCGGCATTACGAAACACATCCACCATATCCACCGGACCCGGGATGTCAGCGAGAGTCGCGTAGGCAGTTTGTCCCAACAGTTGTTGCCCGGCCAGCTTCGGACTCACCGGCACCACCTCATAACCCTGATCGAGCAAAAACTTCATCACGCCATAGCTGGGACGATCGGGACGATCGCTGGCGCCAACCAGCGCAATACGTTTGGTGCGCGTCAAAACATCACGAATGGTTTGATCGTTCATGCCTCTCTCCTTTTTCACTCGCCTGAGTGTAGATGGCATCAGGTTACACCACGCAACCCCCGCGTCAGAAAACTTTGCGCGGCAGCACGAATAAATATGTTAAAATGTAAATTTACTGCCATAATGTAATAATTTGCTACACATCACTGATTTGCGCCCAGCTTACGGGAGTTGAAATGAAGCTGTTTTTGGCTGCGACGAGTCTGTTTATCTTGCTCGTCTCAGCATCCTGCCATGCCATAACCTTGAAACTTGATCCGGAGATCGATCTTCTGGTGCTGGATGGGCGCAAAATTTCGGGCTCTCTGCTGAAAGGGGCCGATGGTCTGGAGCTGGATCGCGGTCAACATCAATTCCTGTTTCGGGTTGATAAAGCACCGACCTCTGCTTCAAACAATGGCCCACATTATCAATCTGTCCCGATGATTGTGACCTTTACCGCCAGTGGCAAAACCGTGGCTATCCGCCTGCCTGCCCTGGACAGCCGCCGCGAACGCCATGCATTCGATAAATCTCTCAATTTTCAGCTAATTGATGAACAGGGCAAAGAGATTGCCAGCATCCGTGACCACCTGCCCATGCCGTCGGGAGGCGATCTTGAACAGGCCATGTTGAATTATAATCGCAATGGTCAGGCCGCATCCGTCCCCCGTTTTGCCGTGCAAACCAGCAGTACGCCAGATGTCCAGTTGAACGCCGATTTCGCCTGGCAGGAAGCCAGCGACCTGCCCTCACTACAACGGTGGTTTGAACGTTTCGATGCGGCCACCCGTCTGCGTTTTCTTAGTTGGATGAAAACCTTACGCGCAAGTTGATAGGAACGAAATGCCAGGGGTAAACTCGAGCATCACTTAACCTAGCCCGAGAAGAGTCAGGAAGCCCTATGGAGCAGACCGTTCGTACCCTCAATATTCAGAAACACATTGCCCTCGTTGCCCACGATCATTGCAAAGCCTCGCTGTTGGACTGGGTCCAGAAGAACCAAAGCGCACTACAGTCGCATGTATTATATGCCACCGGCACCACCGGTAATTTGATCAATCGCCACACCGGCCTTGAGGTGAACGCTATGCTGAGCGGCCCAATGGGCGGCGACCAGCAGGTAGGCGCATTGATTTCCGAAGGGAAAATTGATGTGCTGTTCTTCTTCTGGGATCCGCTCAATGCCGTGCCGCACGACCCGGATGTCAAAGCGCTGCTGCGTCTGGCAACAGTATGGAACATTCCGGTTGCCACCAACCGTTCCACCGCAGATTTCCTGATCCAGTCACCGCTGTTTGCCAGCGAAGTCGAGATTCAGATCCCTGATTATCCGCGTTACCTGGCTGAACGCCTGAAGTCGTAATGCCTCAGGCCTTCCTGCTCTGCGGTACGCCTAAATCGCGGAAATGATCGACAAACACGGAAGGCCGTTCCTTATCGAACAATAACCAAACTTGCTGACGTGCACGCGTCAGCGCCACATACGCCAGGCGGCGTTCTTCCGCATCCGGGAACGCTTCTGGTTGCGGTAACAATCCCTGTTCCATGATCGACTCGCGTGCGGCAGCCGGGAAACCATCACGGCCTTCATGCAGGCCCAGCACAATAACAAAATCGGCCTGCTGCCCCTTGCTGGCATGGATGGTCATGAAATCCAGATGCAGCTTCGGCCAACGGGTTTTGGCTTTATCCAGCACCTCAGGCCGCAGGTGATGGTAGCGTGCCAGCAGCAGCACCCGCTCATCGGGTTTCACATAACCACTCAACTTATCGAGTAAGGCTTCAAGTTGTTCCTGCGCCAGCAATATCACCGATTTTTTATTGCCTTTAGTCAGGCTATTCAGTGGCTTGCGCAGCTGATGTGGATTTTGTTGCACGAATCGGTTGGCGATCTCACCGATGCGATCATTGAATCGGTAGGTGGTATCCAACACACAGCGATCACCTTCGCCAAAATAGTGATGGAAGGCGGTAGTCAGACTCATCTCTGCACCGCTAAAACGATAGATGGCTTGCCAATCGTCACCGACAGCAAACAGTGAGGTTCGCTTATTTTGTTGGCGCAGTGCGGTCAGCAAGGCGGCACGCTGCGGTGAGATATCCTGAAACTCATCCACCAGAATATGCTTCCACGGACTGATAAAGCGTCCCTTATCCAGAATAGCGATTGCCTGATGAATCAGGCCGGAAAAATCGACCGCGCCCTCGTCTTTTAACGCACTTTTCCAGGCTTTCAGGATCGGTGCCATCAACTTAACGCGTTTGCTAAATTGATCGCGTTGCTCCTCAGGTACATCGGCGATCATGGCGGCCTGTGCACCGCCATGCATACGCATCAACCCCAGCCAGCGCTCCAGACGGGACGCCAAACGCTGTGCCAGTTTATCATCCTGCCAAAATGGCCCTTCGGCAACGTCCCACTCCAGTTCTTCCTGCAACCACTGACGCCAACCACTGGCCTGCGCCTTTTTGCTGCTGCATTGTTCACGCCAGCTCTCAATTAACAACTGACGACGGGCTTTGCTGTCGCTTTCCAGTTTACTGATGACAGGCTGTTTATTGCTGCCTTCACGAATAATATGCAGCGCCAGCGCGTGAAAAGTGCGCGCCTGAATCGCGCTTTCACCCAGCCGCGACTGGATGCGATCGTTCATCTCGTCTGCCGCCTGACGCCCAAATGCCAGCAGCAGAATCTGCTCCGGCTGCGCCAGTTTACGCTGCAACAACCAGCCAGCACGCGCCACCAGCACCGACGTTTTTCCACTTCCCGCCCCGGCTAACACCAGTAACGCGTCTTCACCATTCACCACCGCCTCACACTGCGAAGGATTGAGCGGCGTCGTTTCAACCGTGGAGAAAAAGGTCTGGTACTCCTGCAAGATTTTTGCTGTCCACTCACGGTTGCGCTGGCGAATCGCCGTTTCACCCTGACTCATCCATTGCTGACAGAACTGCCACAATTCGCGGCAATTCTCGAACTTGTCCAGCCGTGATAGCGGTAACGGTAAGGCAGAGAACTGCCTGGCAATGTTTTCTTTTACCGTCTGGAGTTCGCTTCGCTTTAGCCAACGGTCCTGGCTGGTAAACGCGAAAATCTCCTGCTGTAACCCGGTCAGCACCCCGACACAAACCTCGCTCATCTCCTGGCTCCATTGCTGCCAGGCTTGTTGCAGGTAATGAAAAAAGCGCTGCGTTTCCTGCCATTCCGTGCCGTGCAACCGCACCACTTTCTCGTCTGGCAGCAAAAATTCCAGCTCGCCCCACACCAACCCACGCTTACAGGCGATATCCAATAATTGATTGAAAGGGATCAGGTATTCGTGACGATCGCCGCTGACTTCCACTCCGGCTTCCAGCAGACGTACGCGATTATAAGGGTGCTGAGCCAGACGTTTACCCATTGATGTTGCTTTCAGTTCCATGTCCGCACCGTGTTCAGCAAGAGGATTATCGCGCAGTTTACCTGTCAGACACTTGGCGCTCCAGCCTTAAAACAGGCTAAACTGGGCAACACATATTGCGGATTGCAAAAGGAAAATCGTGTTATGCGCACCGTGCTCAACATTCTCAACTTTGTACTGGGTGGCGTTTTCACCACCCTGAGCTGGTTACTGGCTACGCTGGTCAGCATCGTTCTCATCTTCACATTGCCATTGACGCGTTCCTGCTGGGAGATCACTAAACTCTCGCTGCTGCCATTTGGCAACGAAGCGGTTCATGTCGATGTACTGCGACCGGACAGTAAAAATCAGGTGATGAACGCCGGAGGCACTTTTCTTAACCTCTTCTGGCTGGTGTTTTTCGGCTGGTGGCTGTGCCTGATGCACATCTCTGCGGGTATCGTGCAGTGCCTGACTATCATCGGGATTCCTGTTGGCATTGCTAATTTCAAGATTGCCGCCATTGCCCTGTGGCCCGTGGGACGACGCGTTGTTTCAGTTGAAGAAGCGCAGGCGGCGCGGGAAGCCAACGCTCGTCGCCGTTACTGAGACTATGCCATGATGCCTGAAGCCTTACCCGGCTGGCGCCGTTATCTGTTTAACAGCAGCTTGCGCTATTTGCTGCGCATTTTTTTCGCCCTTGCCGGTTGTGCCGCCGTTCCGTGGTGGTTACAGCAAATTGAGTGGACGATCCCCCTCACCCTCGGCGTGGTTGCCGCTGCATTGGCCGATCTTGACGATCGTCTGGCAGGCCGCCTGCGCAATCTATTGATTACGTTGATCTGCTTTTGTATCGCATCGGTATCCGTCGAATTACTGTTTCCCCACCCCTGGGCATTCGTCCTCGGCCTGGCGCTCTCAACCTGGGGATTTATTCTGTTGGGTGCTCTCGGGCAGCGTTATGCCACTATCGCCTTTGGTGCATTGCTTATCGCGGTGTATACCATGCTCGGCGTAGGTTTGTTTCCACAGTGGTGGATGCAACCAACGCTGCTGCTGGTGGGGGCCTTGTGGTACAACCTGCTGACCCTGGTGGGGCATGTGATGTTTCCGGTGCGCCCGGTTCAGGAGCAATTGGCGGCCAGCTTTTCTCAGTTAGCGCGTTATCTGGATGCAAAAGCCAACTTGTTCGATCCCGATGGCGGTGAGCAGGATGATGCCAACCTGATTGCCACCGCAATGGTGAATAGCCAGTTAGTCGCCCAACTTAATCTGACGAAAAGCACTATCCAAAGCCGGTTACGCGGCGACCGGGGTTCACGCAGCACCCGCCGCAGCCTGCATTACTATTTTGTGGCGCAGGATATTCATGAACGGGCCAGTTCCTCCCACCTGCAATATCATCAACTGCGCGATGACTGGCGCTATAACGAGGTGCTTTTTCGCTTCCAGCGACTGCTGAATATGCAGGCACAGGCATGCCGACAGTTAGCGGAAGCCATTTTTTTGCGTCAGCCCTGGCATCATGACACCCATGTCGAACGCGCCTTTGAGCGGCTGGAAACCGCACTGGAACGCTTGCAACAAAATGCCCCGGACGACGCCCATATTCGTGCGTTATTCTGGCTGCTGCGTAATTTGCGCGCCATAGATGCCCAACTGACATCGATCGAATCGGAACAGAAACTGGCACAACCTGCCCCATCCAGCGACGATAATCTTTCCAATGATGGACCAGGCGGTTGGGCGGATATTCGGCTGCGCATTAGCCGGCATCTCACGCCAACCTCCGCCCTGTTCCGCCATGCCGTAAGAATGTCATTGGTGTTGTGCATCGGCTACGGATTTATCCAGATCACCGGTGTACATCGCGGCTATTGGATTTTGCTTACCAGCCTGTTTGTCTGTCAGCCGAATTATAATGCCACCCGACGGCGACTGGCGTTGCGTATTGGCGGGACGCTGGCAGGGATTGCCATCGGTTTACCGGTGCTCTGGCTGGTGCCTTCCATCGAAGGACAGCTGGTATTGATTGTGCTCAGTGGTGTGCTGTTCTTCGCGTTTCGCCAGATACAATATGCTCAGGCAACGCTCTTCATTACCCTGCTGGTGCTCCTCTGCTTCAATCTGTTGGGCGAGGGTTTTGAAGTCGCCCTGCCGCGTGTGGTGGATACGTTGCTGGGGTGTGGCTTAGCCTGGCTTGCTGTCGCTTTCGTCTGGCCAGACTGGCGCTTCCGCCAGTTGCCTGCGGTAGCCGAACGTACGCTCAATGCCAACTGCCGCTACCTTGATGCCATTATGGAGCAATATCATCAGGGCAAGGATAATCGTCTGGCTTATCGTGTTGCGCGGCGAGATGCGCACAATGCCGATGCCGAACTGGCCTCAGTTGTGTCAAATATGAGCAATGAAGCACGTCATCAGCAATCATTACGTGAAAACGCCTTTCGGTTACTTTGTCTGAATCACTCCTTTCTCAGCTATATATCCGCGCTGGGCGCTCATCGGGTCAGGTTAAATGACACCCGACTATTAACGTTGCTGGATGATGCGGTGTGCTTTGTTGATGATGTTTTGCAAATTGAACGCGTCAGCGATGCTGAGGCAACGCAGATGCAGCAGACCCTGCTGCATCGAGTGGCGGAAATGAAATCCAGCCCGGAGACGCAAGCTCCGTTAGTTTTGCAGCAGTTGGGATTATTAATTGCGCTGTTACCTGAAATTGCGCGCCTACGCCGCACCCTCGCAGCAGATTGAACCGCTGTTAGCGGAGCGTTTTTTGATACCACGCGCATAACTCCTCCCGGACCTCACGAGGCAATGCCGCCTCGTGATGGCCCGAAATCGCTCCCTCGAGAGCCAGCAGCGTCTTCAGGCCGATATGCTTATTGATGGTGCGAAGTTTCAGCCAACTTTTCTTGGCACCTGTTTCACACAGATGTTTGACCGAGCAGATGCCGACCTTATGTAGCATCATTTCCATACGCAGGCTGAGATTGGGCAAATCCTTCAGCCGCAGTGAGACATAACGGGTTTGCAACTCCTCACGCGCAGCGTGTAGCGCCCCAGAGGATAGCCGCATTAACTGTTCCGGTTCCTGCCAAAGACGTTTGTCGACTTTGTAATAACTCAGTGTCACCGGTATACCGCGTTTACTGTAAATCAGCGGCTCCATCGGGCATTGCGTCGCATAGGTCGTCACCGCTTCACAGGCACGTAGATAGAGCGCATCTTCATTGATAAACGCAAAGACAACCTTTTCCACTGAGAGCGTATAACCACCAAACTGCGTGCGGGATTCAATTTCGCCTAGCGCGGCTAATTGTGCTTTCGATTGTTCGACGATTGGGTGAGATTTTTTCATCCTGATACCTTCCTGAATTCCTTTTACCAGAACTGTCCTAATAAATACTTCATGTATTCATCAGGTTAGAAGATATTGAAAACGTTCCAGCTGTTCAATGAATAAATGCATTCGAGGTGAAAATTTGTCCGATTTTGCGAGACGTTTTCAGAAATTGAGGTTGATCTTTATCCAGGAACTCATTACTGTATATTCATACAGTTCATTACTGAGTGATTAAATTATGCGTACTCAATTCTCTGGCACCGCTGATCGTTCTCACCGTTTTGCGACTTCAGACTTAGCGCAACCTTCTTTGGGTGGCATTACAGAACTTCGCTACAGCGAGCAACCTGGCATGATGCAATTACTGCTGCTGCCGGTGCTAAAACAATTGAGCTTACAATCACGCTGGCAGCTGTGGTTAACGCCTGCACATAAGCTGAATCGCCATTGGATGCAACAATCTGGTTTGCCGCTGGAAAAGAGCATGCACATCACTGAATCTGAACGCTACAGTACGGTTGAAAGCATGGTTAAAGCTCTGCGCACCGGTAACTATAGCGTCGTGCTGGCGTGGATCCCTTATGAGCTGAATGATGATGAACGTCGTGAACTCAAACAGGCTGCTGCTGAAGGGGAAGCTTTGGGGTTGGTGATGCGTCCTCAGGGACACGATGGGGTTTTGTGCAGACAACCATCTGCGTCAAAAATTCCCTCAGATTTGTTTCATTAAGTAAAATTAGGATTTTTCTCACGCTGTTTTTTGCGGAAGTTGACGCTAAGCCACTGATTCTTGTCCCGCCAGCTTAGACAATGGCTTAGCCGATTTTTTCATTTCTGATCACGAAGATTATGCCGTGTCAATTGTTAAAATGTGTGTATAAATCCCTGTTTTTTTATCGCCTGGCGTCACATCATACTTGTAACTTTCCAATCTCGTTGTAGACTTTACCTCGCCAGGGTGCTCAATAACCTCCGTTTTTTTCGGTAGAGTCATAAGCGAGCGTTTTGACCCGGCGAAGGATTAAACCAAGAGCAAACTATTTTTGCTCATTGCCTATTTGGATGATAACGAGGCGCAAAATGAAAAAGACAGCTATCGCAATTGCAGTGGCACTGGCTGGCTTCGCTACCGTAGCGCAGGCCGCTCCTAAAGATGACACCTGGTATACCGGTGCTAAACTGGGCTGGTCTCAGTATCACGATACTGGTTACTACGGTAACGGTTATGAGAACAACAACGGTCCGACTCACGAAAGTCAGCTGGGCGCAGGTGCATTCCTGGGCTACCAGGCTAACCCGTACCTGGGCTTCGAGCTGGGCTACGACTGGCTGGGCCGTATGCCGAACAAAGGCAGCGTGACTAACGGCGCGTTCAAAGCACAAGGCGTTCAGCTGGCTGCTAAACTGAGCTACCCGATCACTGACGATCTGGACGTGTACACCCGTCTGGGCGGCATGGTATGGCGTGCTGACTCAACTCAGACCAACCCGACTACTGGCCGCATCAGCGACCACGACACCGGCGTTTCTCCGCTGGCTGCTGTTGGTGTTGAATACGCACTGACCAAAAACTGGGCTACTCGTCTGGACTACCAGTGGGTTAACAACATCGGCGACGCAGGCACCGTTGGCGCACGCCCTGACAACAGCATGCTGAGCGTCGGTGTTTCTTACCGTTTCGGTCAGGACGAAGCTGCTGCACCAGTTGTTGCTGCTCCGACCCCAGCTCCGGCTCCGGTTGTAGAAACCAAGCGCTTCACCCTGAAGTCTGACGTTCTGTTCAACTTCAACAAAGCAACCCTGAAGCCGGAAGGTCAGCAGGCTCTGGATCAGCTGTACAGCCAGCTGAGCTCACTGGACCCGAAAGACGGTTCAGTCGTGGTTCTGGGCTTCACCGACCGTATCGGTTCAGAGCAGTACAACCAGAAACTGTCTGAGAAACGTGCTCAGTCTGTTGTCGACTACCTGGTATCTAAAGGTATCCCGGCTAACAAAATCTCTGCGCGTGGCATGGGCAAATCTAACCCGGTTACTGGCAACACCTGTGACAGCGTGAAAGGCCGCAACGCCCTGATCGACTGCCTGGCGCCGGACCGTCGCGTTGAAATCGACGTGAAAGGTATCAAAGACGTGGTAACTCAGCCGCAGGCTTAAGTTTTCGCGTAATAAAAACCCCGCTTCGGCGGGGTTTTTTTATACCTGGCAGATGGCAACCAATAGATTACTCGTTACCTGCATCACCTTTACCCAGAATAGCCTGCAAGTCCTGCTTCAGTGTCGACATCTGGTTGGCATACTTCTCTTTGCGTTCCGCATCTTCAATCAACTGAACAATCGTTTCAGAAAGCGTGCTGCTGCGACGCTGCGCCAGTCCTGCCAGCCGTTGCCACACCAGATATTCCAAATCGATTGATTTCTTCCTGGTATGCTGATGCTCCGCATTAAAGTGGCGCTTACGACGAGCACGGATCGTCTGCTTAAGACGATTTTCTAAATCCGGATGAATATGCTGGTCAATCCATGCGTTGACTTCGACAGGGCTATTCTCCATCGTCAACAGCAGGTCAACCGCGGCCTGAGCAGCACTCAGCTCCAGATGACGGGTGATCAGCTCACCTTCCCGATGCTTTTTCACCAGGTATTTCCACTTCCATCCACTTTCAAGATTTTCGAGCTGCTGGTATTTCATCGGAATCTCATCGTGATCACGTAACAAACTAAGAATAACAGCTTTTTTCCTGGATGCAGCAAGGAAAAACATATTGCGGTCATCACAATTCGGGCCGGAACTCCGCAGTGCTTAACCTGGTTGATTCCTGTATAATCGCGCTTTTCCCGAATTCGACGAATGGAATATTTTGACCAGCTCTCAACTTACGTGGCAAGCCCTGCAGCCGGATAGCACCCGCTACCAATCCATTTTCTCCAATGTTTCACTGGAAGATAGCGATAGTCTAGCCGCGGTCCAGCCGCGTCTGCTGAATGCCCTGGCGCATTTACATCATCAACAACAGGGTTTTCCACTGCTGCTGTTACGCAGTCAGGAAAATAACGACTACCTCGCCTGGATTGCCTCGGCTGCACAGCGCTTTCAGCCTGATGAAACCGCCCTGTTTGGTGGTGATTATCTGGTGATGGGTGACAATGTCAGCCTGTTACCAGCGGCAGAAAACCGCCCTTTCACCAGCCAGGGTGGCGTGCACTATGCAGACTGGATCGAATTTGAACAACTGTTTGGCTGCGTCCGTCAATACAAAGATCGGGTCCAGCTCGAGCCAGGTTTAATCCATCGCGCCAATGGCGGCACCCTGATCCTCAGCGTCAATACGTTGCTGGCTCAGCCGCTGATGTGGTTACGACTGAAAAAATGTATCGAGCAGGGCCGTTTTGAATGGTATTCATCAGATGAACGTCAGCCGTTACCGGTCACGATTCCAGCGTTACCGTTTCAGCTGCGCCTGATCCTGTGCGGCGAACGTGATGCATTAGCTGATTTTCAGGCTCTGGATGCCGAAGCGCACGAAATGGCGCTTTACAGTGAGTTTGAAGAAAGCTTGCAGTTGGTCGATGAAGACGATATGACCGCCTGGTGTCAGTGGACACTCACCCAGGCTGGTCTGGCCGGTTTACCGGATCCTGAAGCAGATTTCTGGCCGGTACTGATCAATGAGGCGGTACGGAACACTGGCGATCAGGACACCTTACCGCTGTGCCCACGCTGGTTGCGCCGCCAGATGCAGGAAGCCGCACTGCACGGCGACGTCCTTAATGCCGAAGCCCTAAAGGATGCACTGGAAGCGCGTCAGTGGCGCGAAAGTTTCCTCGCCGATCGCATGCGTGATGAAATTCTGCTAAACCAGATCATGATCGAAACAGAAGGGGAAGTGGTTGGTCAGATCAATGGCCTGTCTGTGATTGAGTTTCCAGGCCATCCGCGTCCCTGGGGCGAACCGTCGCGTATTACTTGCGTAGTGCATCCGGGTGATGGCGAGTTCACTGACGTCGAACGCAAAGCGGAGCTGGGCGGCAATATCCATGCGAAAGGCATGATGATTATGCAGGCTTACCTGATTGCCGAGCTGGAGCTGGAGCAGCAACTCCCCTTCTCTGCTTCACTGGTGTTTGAACAATCCTATTCTGAAGTCGATGGTGACAGCGCATCACTGGCCGAGCTTTGCGCGCTGATCAGTGCACTGGCTAATCAACCGCTCAATCAGCAAATCGCCGTCACCGGTTCGGTTGATCAGTTTGGCAATGTACAGCCAGTGGGTGGCCTCAATGAAAAAATTGAGGGCTTCTTCAGTATTTGTCACGAACGTGGTCTTACCGGCCAGCAGGGCGTCATTTTGCCCGCCAGTAATGTCCGCCATCTGAGTCTCAACGCTGCGGTGATTGAAGCGGTCCAGCAGGGCCAGTTCCATATCTGGGCGATTGAGAGCGTCGATGAGGCATTACCACTGCTAACCGGTGTGGTGTGGCAAAGTGAAAGCGGGGACTCCCTGCTGAGCACTATCCAGGAACGTATCGCGCAGCTGAATCAGCAGGAGACGCGTCAGCGTCCGTGGCCCTTACGTTGGCTTAACTGGTTCAACCACAGCTGATAGCATTGCCCGGCGTACAACTGTTCGCTAATATTCGGGCTTCACTAAATAAGGCTTATTGAGAACATGGTAGATAAACGCGAATCCTATAGCAAAGAAGACCTGGTTGCCTCAGGTCGCGGAGAACTGTTTGGCGAAAACGGACCGCCGCTTCCATCAGGCAATATGTTGATGATGGACCGCGTGGTCAAAATGACCGAAGACGGCGGCAAATACGACAAAGGTTTTGTCGAAGCCGAGCTGGATATCCGTCCTGACCTGTGGTTCTTTGATTGCCACTTCATCGGCGACCCCGTTATGCCGGGTTGTCTGGGCCTGGATGCCATGTGGCAGCTGGTTGGCTTCTATCTGGGTTGGTTGGGTGCCGAAGGCAAAGGCCGCGCGTTGGGCGTGGGCGAAGTGAAATTCACCGGTCAGGTGCTGCCAACAGCGAAGAAAGTGACGTATAAAATTCACTTCAAACGTGTCATCAACCGCAAACTGGTGATGGGCGTTGCTGATGGCGAGGTATTTGTCGACGGTAATCTGATTTACTCGGCAACTGACCTGAAAGTGGGTCTGTTCAAAGACACCACCGCTTTCTAATCTCCCTATACCCGAAATGACTTGAGGTATCTCAGGTTATGACGGGTATAAATGACAACCTCCGCATTACGCGGAGGTTTGTTCCTTATTGATAGACATCCGGCAGTGCTAAGCCACCGCCGACCTGTCCTCCATGGCTTGTCGCCAACCTCCCAACCAGTGAGACCGTGCGTCGATCATTTGATACGGGCAAATCTCTTTTGAGCGTCCCGTAATACCGGCCTGATAGCCTCGTGAATGTGCTCGTTCCAGGCGGTCTCGTTTCTGTCTCTTCATACCTCGTTTCCCTCATTTCAGGTCTGGTGGAATCTGGTGGAAAGATAGAGTGGCGGAAAAATGTTCAACCACTCTAACGTTCTAACGCCATGCGCCGAAAAGATCAATGCGCAAATTTCACGCCAATGTCATAAATATGACCTGAAACCGACATCACAGAATGAGGTAAATTTTCGGAAAAATCTCTTATCTGGCTGATTAGACAATAAAAAAGTCCCTGATATTTTTGCCACTCGTTAATGACAAATCAAGGACTTAGATAAGCTTCGAACAATCCTTAATTTAACGCGATCGCATTATTCGCTATCTGCTGAGCGACTTGTTGCCAACCAAGCGCCAGGGTACGTACCAAGGCATCGTAACCGTCTTCAGTCTGTGGCAGCGTCAGATTAAAGCCATGTTTGATAAGACGCCCTTCATGTTGCAGCACCCACTCCCCACTCACAATGGCTTTACCGTCAAAGCGCCCCTGAAAACCGGTCACATTGACGGTCAGGGTATCGTGCGTCTCAGCCAACGGCGAGCCTGATACCAGGCGGCCCGGCAACGCACGGCTCAGATTATTCACCAGCGTTTGCTGCAATTGCTGGTCAAGCGGACTGGCCCAAAGATTATTAGCGGCAATGACGTATTTCACGTCGCTGGTCTGGTACACCAAACCATTGCCTGCCAGATAATCCGGTACGCTGACCTGCTGAACCCAAAGCATCGGCTGCTTACTGCTGGCATCGCTGCTGACAGGTGCCATAGCGGCACCTGTCGGGAGTTGATAGTACGTCGTTTCAACGGTGCTGCTGCAACCCGCCAGCAGCAGCATCGCCCCAATCATCAACCCTTTTTTCACTGTTTCGCCCTCTTTGGCTGTGGGTCCTCACCCGGCTTGGCTTCAAACACCAGCGCGTTGCTTTTGCTGTTCAGTGTCTTCAACACCGGCTGCAATTCACGCAGCGTCTTATCGAGTTGCTGCATACCGCCTACCAGCTTGTTATAAGCAGGCGATCCCGGTTGCAACCCTTTCATGCTGCGGTTCAGCTCACGCAATGTCTGCTGCATATCAGCCGGTAACGTCTTCATCGCCGGGCTGGCAGTGATCTGATTCAGGTTATTCAGCGTTTTTTGCAACTGCTGCAACGTTTTCTGACTCTCTTTCAGCGTACCGGTTGCCTCATTGATCATCGGATTCAACGGTAGATTGTTAATCTTATCCAATGCCGCCATCAGTTTTTGTTGAATCTGACTGAGGCCGCCGCTGACCGTCGGAATCACTTCGAAACCGGCAACTTTATTCGGCCCTTTATACGCCGCCACATTGTCATAGAAGTCCAGATCAACGTAGAGTGCGCCGGAAAGCAGATTCCCTGTTTTCAACGTGGCACGCAGGCCGCGCTTTTTACCATCTTGCAGATGTTGCTCAAGGTTAAAATCTCCGCCCAGACGGGTAATGAAGCGATCAGGCTCAATACGAATCAATACCGGCACACGATAATCATTGTCCAGCGCCTGATCCAGGCCCGGGATCATGTAAGGTGCCTTCGCCACCGTGCCAAGCCGGATACCGCGAAACTCCACCGGTGCTCCCGCCTGTAGACCTCGAATGGAGTCAGAGAAGAACATCAGGAAATCGATATGCTTGGTATACAACGAATCCTGGATACTGCGCTGATCGTCAAACAGATGGTATTCCGCCTTGTTCTGCGCCACTTCGCCCAGCTCCCAGCCAGTTGGCACATCAAAGCTCACACCGCCACTGAACAGCGTGGTCAATGATCCCATCTCGACACGCATACCTGAGGAAGACATATCCACGGCGATGCCGCTGTCCTTCCAGAAACGCACATTGGTGGTCACCAGTCGGTCATAAGGCGCTGAGATAAACAGCTGATACGTCATCATACGTTTGTCGGTATCAAAACTGCTGGTTTCTACCGATCCCACCCGGTAGCCACGGAACAACACCGGATCACCCGGATTCAATTGCCCCGCTTTGTTACTATCAAGCGTGACGCGAATACCTTTGGCATCGGGCGGTGCCAGCGGCGGCGCGTCCAGCAGTTGGTAACTCGTCGGCTTGTCGCCCTTGGTGCCCGGCTGCAATTCGATGTAAGCACCAGACAGCAAGGTACCGAGGCCGGTAATTCCTTCACGGCCAATCTGCGGTTTGACCACCCAAAACACGCTATCGCTATGAAGCAGTTTTTCCATACCGGAATTCAGGCGCGCGGTGATTTCTACATGATGCAAATCGTCAGTCAGCACCGCACTTTCCACCACGCCGACATCCACACTACGGCTTTTAATCGTGGTTTTACCTGCTTCAATACCTTCGGCATTTTCGGTGATCAGCGTGACTTGCGGCCCCTGATGGCTGAAGTGATAAAAAAGAATCCATCCGCCGATCAACAGCGTAACGATGGGTACAATCCAGACCGGCGACCAGCGTTTAATCTGGTCGACGTTAGCAATGCCCTGATGATTGTCCGTCAAGACGCGGCTCCTTACGTTCGGTTTTCCGTACACGATCCCAGGTCAGGCGCGGATCAAAAGCCAACGCTGCAAACATGGTGAGAATCACCACCAGCGCAAACAGTAGCGCGCCTGGCGCCGGGTAAACACTCATCAGCCGCCCCATCCGGACCAATGCGGAAAGGACAGCAATCACAAACACATCAATCATTGACCAACGGCCAACAAACTCCACCACCTCATAAACCAGATGCATCTTTTCGCTGTCATGCTGGCCGCGTCCACTGGCATCCCAGCATAACCAACCAATCGCCAACATTTTCAACGACGGCACCATGATGCTGGCGATAAAAATCACCAGCGCCACCGGCCAGGAGCCATCACTCCATAGCAAAATCACCCCTGCCATAATGTTAGAGGGATATTGCGTGCCTAACGTCTCCGTCACCATGATCGGCATAATATTCGAAGGGAGGTAAAGCAGCAGTGAAGTCACCAGCAACGCCAGCGTCCATTGCAGGCTGTGCGGTCGGCGCGCATGCACCACCACACCACAGCGGCTACAGTGATTCTGCGCAACAGGCAAAATGGCGGTGCAGCACGAACAACGTTTCATCCCCTGTTGTAAACCACTGATACCTGCTTTCGGTGCGTGTGGCAGCGCTGGCAAGGGTGCGATCTGCTGCCACACCCAGCGGCGATCCACCACCTGAAACGCGCGCAGTTGCAACACGCAAAACAGGCACCAGGCCCAGAAACTGATCCCCAGACCCAGTTCACCGTAAGCCATCAGTTTGACAAAGCTGACCAGCACCCCGGCCATGAAGATTTCCGCCATGCCCCAGTTACGCAACTGGAACAAAATGCGTGCCAGCACCAACCGCAGGTGGTGCGGCATTCTGATGCGGTTGACCAACAGGATGATGGTCACCATACAGAATGCGGGAATGCCCTGCACAAAGAGCAGGAACAGGGTGGCGAGGCTGCTGTAATCCTCACGCACCATCACATTGGGGATTTCCGGCAGCGAGATTTCACTACTCAAACCGGCGACATGCATGTTGACGAAAGGGAACAGATTCGCCAGCACCAGCATAAAAAGCGCGGCAAATGCATAGCCGGTCGGCCGCTTTTGCGGTTCGTGCCAGTTTGCTGTCAGCGTGGTATGGCAGCGCGGGCAACGCGCCCGGCTGCCGATCGGCACAGCAGGCAATTTAACCGTTAAATCGCATTGTGGGCATAGCACCCACGATTGCGGATTATCCGCTGCACACATACCGGTTTCCTTCTGTATTAAGCGCCGTTTTTCAGAGCTTCCAACTCTTCCCAGCGTTCAAACGCTGTTTCCAGTTCCTGCTCGGTCTGCGCCAGCGCATCAAGCACCGGCTGCGTTTTATCGTGCGGCTGACTGAAGAAATCCGGATGACTCATTTGCGCCTGCAACTCGCCAATACGCGTTTCGAGCTGCTCCAGTTTTTGCGGCAGCTGCTCCAGCTCACGCGTCAGGTTGTAACTTAACTTGGTTGCGTTACGTTTACCGGCATCACTTTTTTCCGCAGGTTTTGCAGTGACGGAAGATTTCGCCACCGGCGCGGTCTTCAGCTGCTTATACGCGGCACGCTGCTGCTGCGCATCATGATACCCGCCGACAAAGGTCCCAATCTCGCCGTTACCTTCGAAAATCCAGCATTCAGTGACGGTGTTATCGACAAACTGACGATCGTGGCTCACCAGCAACACGGTACCCTGATAGCCATCAATCAACTCTTCCAGCAGCTCCAGCGTTTCCACATCGAGGTCGTTGGTCGGTTCATCGAGAATCATCAGGTTGCTGGGTTTGAGGAACAAACGTGCCAACAGAAGACGATTACGTTCACCGCCGGAAAGCGCACGCACCGGCGTCATGGCGCGTTTCGGATGGAACAAAAAGTCCTGCAAATAACCCAGTACATGGCGCGGCTTACCGTTCACCATTACTTCCTGCTTGCCTTCCGCCAGGTTATCCATCACGGTGCGATCAGGATCAAGTTCTGCACGATGCTGGTCAAAGTACGCCACTTCCAGCTTCGTTCCGGAGTGCACGCGACCGCTATCCGCCTTCAGTTGTTGCAACATCAGACGTAACAGCGTGGTTTTGCCACAGCCGTTGGGGCCAATCAGCGCAATTTTGTCACCACGCTGCACCTGTGATGAGAAATCCTGCACCAGCACCTTGCCATCTACAGCGTAGTTGACATTCTCCAGCTCAAACACAATCTTGCCGGAGCGTGAGGCTTCACCCACCTGCATATTGGCTTTGCCCATCACTTCACGACGTTCAGAACGTTCACGGCGCAACGCTTTCAGGGCACGAACACGACCTTCGTTACGGGTACGACGCGCCTTGATGCCCTGACGGATCCACACCTCTTCCTGCGCCAGCTTGCGGTCAAATTCGGCGTTTTGCATCTCTTCCACGCGCAGCGCTTCTTCTTTACCCAGCAGATACTGGTCGTAGTCGCCCGGCCAGGAGACCAGCTTGCCGCGATCCAGATCGACAATGCGCGTCGCCATATTGCGGATAAACGAACGGTCGTGCGAAATAAACACGATGCTGCCAGTGAAGGTTTTCAGGAAGGTTTCCAGCCAGTCGATGGTTTCGATATCGAGGTGGTTGGTGGGCTCATCCAGCATCAGCACGCGTGGATTGCTGACCAGCGCACGTCCCAGCGCTGCTTTACGTAACCAGCCGCCGGACAATGACGACAGTTCGGTATCCGCCTGTAAACCGATTTTTTCCAGCACATCATTGATGCGGCTTTCCAGCTGCCACAGGTTGTGGTGATCCAGGATGCCCTGCAAACGCGCCATCTCATTGAGGTTTTTCTCGCTGGGATCCTCCATCACCACATGGGAGATAGCGTGGTACGCCTTCAGGTGTTCCGCCTGTTCTTCCACCCCTTCGGCGACGAAGTCATACACCGAGCCAGTGATGTTGCGCGGCGGATCCTGTTGCAGACGTGCCACCACCAGGTCGGTTTCATAAATGATGCGACCATCATCAAGCGGCTGTTCACCGTTGATGATTTTCATCAGCGTGGATTTACCGGCCCCGTTGCGCCCCACCAGACAGACGCGCTCACCCTCTTCAATGTGCAGCTCGGTGTTATCCAGCAACGGCGCATCGCTGAAGGAGAGATAAGCGCCGTGGATACTGATCAATGACATAAAACTTATTCCTTACCGGCGTGGCTGACCAGCCAGCAGTTGTGAATGTGATTACGGGCAAAATCCTGCGACTGGGTCTTCTGGGTGATTTCCTGCGCCTGCAAGCCCAGACGCTGCAATCCATCAAGATCCATTTTGAAGCCGCGTTTATTGTTGGAAAACATAATGGTACCGCCACGACGCAGCAGACGCTTCAGGTTTTGCATCAGCATCAGGTGATCGCGCTGCACGTCAAAATCGTCTTCCATACGCTTCGAGTTGGAGAAGGTCGGCGGATCGATGAAGATCAAGTCAAACTGTTCGTTGCTGTCACGCAACCAGCTCAGACAATCGGCCTGCATCAGGCGATGCTGGCGGCCCGTCAGCCCGTTGAGGCGCAAGTTGCGCTCAGCCCATTCCAGATAGGTACGCGACATATCCACCGTGGTGGTGGATTTCGCCCCACCCAGACCTGCATGGACACTGGCGCTGCCGGTGTACGAGAACAGGTTCAGGAAATCTTTGCCCTGGCTCATTTTACCCAGCATCTGACGCGCGATGCGGTGATCGAGGAACAGGCCGGTATCGAGATAATCGGTGAGGTTAACCAGGAAACGGGCATCAAATTCCTGCACTTCAAAGAAGTTGCCCTTCTCCGCCAGCTTCTGATACTGGTTTTTGCCTTTTTGACGCTCACGGGTTTTCAGCACCAGACGGTTCGCCGGGATCTCCAGCACGCTAAGCGTGGCGCTGATCACGTCGAACAGGCGTTGACGCGCCTTATTGGCATCCACGGTTTTCGGCGCTGCGTATTCCTGAATCACCACCCAATCGGCATAGCGATCCACCGCCACGTTATATTCCGGCAGATCGGCATCGTAAAGACGATAACAATCGATGTTCGACTGGCGCGCCCACTTCTCCAGTTTTTTCAGGTTCTTGCGCAGGCGGTTAGCGTAATCTTCCGCGATCTGCGCGGTACCTTCACCACTGCTGGCCGCCAGCTGATAATTTTTCTGCACGCACTCGAGCGGGCCGTTTTTCGCTTTAAATTGACGGTCGGCACGCAGCGACAGGCAGCTCAGCAGCTCGGGTGAGGCGCTGAACAACGACAGGTTCCAGCCACCAAACTTCTGCTTCATGATGCGGCCTAACTGGCTGTGCAACGCAATCAGCGCCGGTTCGCTCTCCAGACGCTCACCATACGGTGGGTTACTCAACACCGTACCGGTCACCTCCGGCGGCAACGGATTGCTCAGCTTCAGGACATCCTGTTGCGCAAAGGTGAAGAGATCGGCCACACCGGCACGACGCGCGTTGGCACGCGCCCACTCCAGCACACGACCATCATTGTCATAACCAAAGAAACGCGCACCGGTCGCTGCCGTACCCGTGCGTGCGCGCTGTTGCGCTTCGCTACGCAACTCCTGCCACAGCGGTTGATTATGTTTTTTCCAGTCAGTAAAGCCCCAGCGCGAACGCAACAGGCCAGGCGCGCGATCGCAGGCAATCAACGCCGCTTCAATCAACAGGGTGCCGGAACCACACATTGGATCGATCAGTGGCGTATCCTTTTGCCAACCAGAACGCATCACGATCGCCGCCGCCAGATTCTCTTTCAATGGCGCCTGGCCGGTTTGCTGGCGATAACCACGCTGATGTAGCGCATCACCGCTCAGATCCAGCGCGATGCTGACGCGATCTTTATTCAGCCAGGCATTGATACGAATGCCCGGCTGTTCACGATCCACATTCGGGCGTGGCAGATTCTGTCGCGTAAAGCTGTCAACAATGGCGTCTTTGATACGCAGCGCACCAAACTGGCTATTGCGGATCACCTCGTTGGTGCCACTGAAGTGGATGGCGAAGCTGGTATTGCTGTCGAAGATGTCACACCACGGAATACTCTGGGCGCCGACATACAGATCGAGATCGCTCCAGACGCCGAATTCTCCCAGCGGCAGTAAAATACGCGAAGCCAGACGGCTCCACAGCAGGCTTTGGTACATCACGCGGTCATCGGCCTCAAAATGCACCCCGCCCTGCACCACCTGCAAATCCTGCGCACCCAGCGCGTCCAGCTCAGTTTTCAACAGCTCTTCGAGCCCACGCGCCGTACTGGCAAACAGAGAATTCATATCGTCACTTATACCCTTGATAAAATTGTTGCGCATTATAGCGAATCAGCGTCCTATGTCCTAAAGTTAGCTTCTTTTTGTCCTGCATGACGGCTTTCAGGGAGTGGTGATGATTACGTTGTCCCGTCTATATATCCATCCGGTTAAATCGATGCGCGGTCTTCAGTTGTCGCATGCCCAGGTGCTGGATAGCGGCCTGGGATTTGATCGCATCTTTATGGTCACCGAAACCGATGGCACCTTTATCACAGCTCGCCAGTACCCGGAGATGGTGCGCTTCACCCCGGCGCTGTTGCCGGACGGCCTGTTTTTACAGGCACCCGATGGCAGCCAGGCGCTGATTCGCTTCACCGATTTTGCCGCCGATGATGCGCCCACCGAAGTATGGGGTAATCACTTTACTTCTCGTGTTGCCCCGGATGCGATCAACCAATGGCTGAGCGGCTTTTTTCCGCGCCCGGTGCAGCTACGCTGGACCGGTTCCCAACCGACCCGGCGCGTTAAACGCTTTGACCAGGTGCCACTCAGCTTCGCCGATGGTTTTCCTTATCTGCTGGTAAACATGGCGTCATTGCAGGATCTGCAACAACGCTGCCCCGCCAGCGTGCGCGTGGAACAGTTCCGCCCTAACCTGGTGGTCAGTGGCGCGCAGGCATGGGAAGAAGATAGCTGGAAGACCCTGAAAATTGGCGATATCACCTTTGAGATGCCGAAGCCCTGTAGTCGCTGTGTCTTCACCACGGTGGGAACAGAAAGTGGCCAGAAACATCCGCAGGGTGAACCACTGGCAACCCTGCAACGTTTCCGCAGCGCGCAGGATGGCAGTGGCGACATTGATTTCGGTCTGAATTTAATTGCGCTGAACAGCGGTGTGATCCGGGTGGGCGATCCCGTCACCATCGTGGAGAAACAACCGGCTCGCGCCTATGGTGCTGGTCAGGTCGTGGAGACACTGGCAACCACCGCCAGCCCGACCAGCCCTGTCACCATTGGTTATCAGGGCAGTGCCTTCGCCGGCGACAATCAGCAAGTCTTACTGGAGCAGTTGGAGATGCAGGGCTTTCGTATCCCCTACTCCTGCCGTGCCGGGATATGCGGCAGCTGCAAAATGACGCTGGTATCGGGAGAAGTGAAAGCATTGAAGAAAAGTGCCGTACGTCAGGATGGCACCATTCTGAGTTGTAGTTGTATTCCCGCTGGCGATATTGAACTGGCGTAACGCGTTATACCGCCCTGGCAAACGGGGCGGATGATTCCTGCTGACAAGGTTGCAGGCGATCGTTCATCACTTTAATCGCATCACCCAACACCATGCCTTTACCCGCCACGGTTAGCGCATGTTGTGCCAGCAAACACAGCGCCGCATTCTCACCACTCTCCACCACCAGCAATTGTGCCTGCTCACCGCTATCGGCCAACGTCACCGCCACCATATCACCCGCAGCAGGCTGCCAGCTGTGAGCATGGCTGGTAAAGTGCCAACTTTTTGGCATCAGCGGTTTTAGAAAACGGCTGGCAACCAGCGCATTTAATACCAGCTCGGCACGTTGATCGCCTTTTAATCCGCTCAGACGACAACGTTCTTCAAAGGTAAAATAAAGCGCGGCATCATCCACGCAAAAACCGCTTTCATTAAAGGCATCTGGCGTCAGCATTTTGCGTGAGAAGCGCGAGCGAAATAACATGCCATCAGCTAGATCAAGCATCATCCGGTCATGCTCCGCGTCAAAATACCAACGCCAGTTGTCATCGGGTTTGATTTTCATGATGTGCCCTGTGGTTTATCGCTGCGCAAAATTGCGGTTCACAGCAAAGAAAAATAACGCTAAGGAAAAGCTGAAAAATGCACCAGCAGAACAAAATATAAACGAGCCAGAGGGATAAATAAACCCCCTGGCGCGGGAATGTGGGAAATGTCTTAGAGGTGGGTCACGATATCTTTAATTAAACCAGGTCCTTTATAAATGAATCCGGAGTATATCTGGACCAGCGTGGCACCGGCGGCGATTTTTTCACGCGCGGCCACCAGCGAATCAATACCACCCACACCAATAATAGGCAGACGGCCTTGCAGTTCCTGCGACAGGCGACGAATGATTTCGGTGCTGCGTGTTTGTACCGGACGACCACTTAAACCACCGGCTTCTTCACTGTATTTCAGCCCCGCCACCAGTGAACGGTCCAGCGTGGTATTGGTGGCAATCACACCATCAATTTCATGACGCACTAAACTGTCTGCCACCTGGATCAATTCCTCTTCAGAAAGATCCGGCGCGATCTTCACCGCGACGGGAACATATTTAAGGTGCCGTTCCTGCAACTCTTTTTGCTTTAATTTGATCGCTGACAGCAGATCATCCAGCGCTTCACCATATTGCAGTGTGCGTAATCCTGGCGTGTTAGGTGACGAAATATTGATGGCAATATAACCGGCATGGGCATACACCTTTTCCATGCAGATCAGATAATCGTCTTTACCTTGTTCAACTGGCGTATCTTTATTTTTACCAATATTGATACCAAGGATTCCTTTAAAACGCGCCTTTTTAACGTTATCAACCAGGTGATCGACACCCAGATTATTAAATCCCATGCGGTTAATTATGCCTTCCGCTTCCACCAGGCGGAACATACGCGGTTTATCATTACCGGGTTGCGCGCGGGGTGTCACGGTGCCCACTTCGACAAAGCCAAAGCCCATAGCACCAAAGGCATCAATACATTCGGCATTTTTATCAAGACCGGCTGCCAGCCCCAAAGCATTAGGAAAGGTCAGCCCCATGCAGTTCACCGGACGCGCAGGTAACGACTGGCGGATAAACCCTTCCAGCGGGGTGCCGCTGATAAAACGCAATTGTTGAAAGGTAAGTTCGTGCGCACGCTCTGGATCGAGCTTAAACAGCGCCGGCCGGATGATAGGATATAACATGCACTCTCCTGAATGGCGGAAGCTTCGTGAAAGTCGGGGTGCACGGGAAAATGTGCGCCAGAATGGTAAAGGCCTCTGGCACAAAAGTAAATTGCAGCGCGAGGAAACGCAGGTCAGATTGACCTGCATCATCATTCACTTGCGGTATCTTTAATCGCTGTGCGGGTAGACGGTGAATTATGCAGGTATTCGCGCAAAATACCGTGCCGCGCCATCACCCAGAAAATCCCCACGCAGACGAGGAATTCAGCAATCACCATCGACCAGGCTGCGCCAATCGCCCCATATTTCCAGGCAAGAAACGCACAAACCGGGATATTAATAATTCCCGGTCCCAACATCACCAGCATACGCTGACGAGCCAGACCGTGGGGGATCAACACCTGCAACCCCGCCGGATAAGCAATGTTGCCAAACAGGAAACACAGCACAAACACGCGCAGCACGTCAGCCGAGGCCACAAACTCCTGACCCAGTAGAATGCGCACCACGTCATCGGCGAAGAACCAGGTAAAGATCACAATACCGAGGCTGAGCAGGAACGAGATCAGCAAACTTTTGCGCGTCGCCGCAATCGCCGCCGCTTTATCGCGGGCAAACAGATAACTGACCCGGGGGAAAAATGCATTGCCAATCTGCTCCGGCACCGAATTTGCCGCCTTACGCAGACGATCAGCCCCGTTATAGATACCAATCGCATAATGCGAGGTGAATGCCGCCAGGATCACCACGTTGACGCTGTTAAACAGGTTGGCACCCGCGATAGCAATAAAAACGTGCACGCTATCTTTCAGGCGTTGCTTGATTTCGCTGGGTTCGAAACGATAGCGACCAATCACCTTCATCATCAATACAAATCGAAGGGTAATCAATGCGCTGATCATTGACACCACACCCGGGATCAACGCTGCCAGCCAGGTATCGTCCGGGGTTTTCACCAACAGGAAGGTTAATGGGATGGCACAGAAGTTACCAAAGGTGGCGATCACCGCTGTTTTGCCCAGTTTTTCGAACCCCTGCATCAACCAGCCAAAGGAGAACAGTGAACCGAGCAGCGTGGTGCAATTCGCCAACACTACCCAGAACAGATAATGCCAGCCTGGATTGAGCCAGGTCGTCAGCAGCAGCACGCCACTGGTGGACAGCATTAACAGTAATTTGGCGTTGAAGGTTGACCAGAAGATTTGCGTCACCCGCGTTTTATCTTCACGATGGTGAGCAATATCCTTGGTGGTATAAACGTTAAAACCCCAGTCTGAAATGGTGCTGCAATACATCACGCAGGCAATCGCCAGCGCCAGTACCCCCATTTGGTTGACGCCCAAAATACGCGCCAGATAGGGCAAGGTGACTAATGGGAAGAGAAAGGACGCTCCCCGATAGGCCAGTAAAGATAAAATATTAATCACTAAACTCTTATCGAGTGTTTTCGCCATGACGCAACAACCTTAATGCTCAGACCTGCAATGACTTTCGCACTTATTTCTGGTGCAATCAAACCACCGGAACACTTTTCGGAATAAGGCTGATTCTCTTCATCTCCTTTACCACTTTGTAATTCTGAAGACGAATAAACAGCTCGGGTTGATTCAATAAAAGCCACTCTTTAAACCCGGTAGCTTTGATTTCCCGGCCGAGAAAACGGATAGCATTAATCACGTAATGCGGCACCGGAGTACGGTTATATAACGAGAGATAAATCATCAAGCGGAAGGAATGTAACAAATATTCTTTTTGAAGCCGATCGCGCCAGGTATTTTTTTCCAGCGTGGTCATTAAATCGTGATACGCCTGCATAAAGGCATGGTAACGTTGCAGAAAATAATCGCTATTTTTGCTGCCGTTGGTTAATGAACCCACGCGTACGCGTTGTTGATAATAGCTTTTCTCGCTCACCCATGCCTGACGGCTTTTCAGGAAAGCGCCAAGACTGAAACAGTGATCTTCATGCACCCGTTGTTCAAAGCGTAGCTGATGATTATCGACAACCGTGCGTTTCAGGATGTAGTTCCAGGCCGCCGAGGTATAGGTACCATTACGTAATAAAGAGGAAAGGACCTGCTGCGCCGGTTGCAGGCCAGCCAGGTCATGCTTCACTTTAGAGGCACAACGCTGCGGCTGTTCGTGGTCAAAGGTGGTCGAGCTGAAGCAGAACAGCTCCACCTCGGGATGCCTCTGCGCCACCTGTTGCAACTCCTGCACCAGGCCAAGTGCCACTCGGTCATCCGGGTCGCAGAAGAACAGAAACTCCCCTTGTGCCAGCTCAATCCCTTTGTCGCGCGCCAGTCCGGCGCCACCGTTAGGGACAGTAACAATCTGGATCTGAGGTTGACTGGCATAATGTTGATTGAGGAGTGCCAGGGTACCATCGGTTGAACCGTCATTCACAATAATGATTTCATTGGGCGTGGATATTTGCGCTAACAGAGAATCCACACATTCAACAATATATTTCTCTACGTTGTAAGTAGGAATGATAACGGACAGTTGTTTCTCTGACATAAGCACTCTCTTTTTGAACTTTGTAAAAAGAAAAATAGCAACCACATCCCTGTACGCCACAACGCACAGAATGCATTATCACAAGAATCATTTAGCGCTAGCTTAATCAGTGGTCGCAGGTTTTGACAGTTCCGTTTTCCAACCAGACCCAGGGCTAATCAGAAATAATGTTTATCAGCCATGATGTATTTATTTATTATTTTTACACCGTTGAGTTGTGGTTTATTTTTCTCACCTGGATGACATTTTTCCATTTGTAATTTAGAACAAGAAATTATTTAAAATCTCCTTGTTTGTTATTGGTATCGATTTTGACAGAGCTGATTAAATTGATACCGGGAGATACAACCAGACATAACTGATACCCTCGCGGTTAACCGCATCATCGTTGTTTATACGAGAAGTTGCCGTGTCACCGGAAATATAGCGACGTGGCAACCTGGTATGGTGCTGACATCACTTATAATGGGGTAGCGATACATTTGTTATCCTTTTGCACACTAATAAATCGACTCAACGGCATGTCATTGCTTAAAGAGAGTGAATCATTTCAATTTTGTGACTCAGCGGTTTTCGGAATTGTCGTATCGATTCCCCACCGCCTGATATTGATGCCCACCGTTTATTTGCAGATTCCGGCTTATCATTGCCGGATAAATCATTTAAGCCCTGCCCCCCGCTCTGTCAGGATTACCACATCAGTTCTCAATATCAGATAATCAATAACTTTCAGTTATAAGGAGTGACTATGCGGGTTATTACGCTGGCAGGCAGCCCACGATTTCCGTCCCGTTCCACGGCGTTACTAAGCCTGTGCCAGCAGGCGCTGGAAGCTCGCGGCGTAGAAGTCATTCCCTGGAATATTCACAACTTCCAACCGGAAGATTTGTTGTATGCGCGTTTTGATTCCCCGGCCTTGCAGGCCCTGAAAGAGGATCTGGCGCAGGCAGATGGTGTGATTGTCGCCACCCCCATTTATAAAGCTTCATTTTCTGGCGCCCTGAAAACGCTGCTGGACCTGTTACCTGAGCGCGCCCTGGAACATAAAGTTGTGCTGCCACTGGCAAGCGGCGGCAGCGTGGCACATATGCTGGCAGTGGATTACGCCCTGAAACCGGTACTCAATGCGCTGAAAGCGCAGGAAGTCCTGCACGGTGTGTTCGCCGATGACAGCCAGATTCAACACTATGACCGCCAGCCGGAACTGGATCAGTTGCTGGCCGCGCGCATTGATGAAGCACTGGATACCTTCTGGCATGCGCTGCATCGCCGCCACCAACCCTTTGCTAAAGCTGTATAAAGGAAGAAGTATGAAAAGGATGCTATCCGGTCTGCTGCTCGCAACCCTTACCGCGCTGCTGAGCCTGAGTACCTGTGCCGCTGACGCACCCGCGCAGTTTCGTATTGGCTATCAAAAAGGGTCCGTCAGCATGGTGCTGGCTAAATCGCATCGGCTGCTGGAGCAACGTTTCCCGCATACGCAGATTCAGTGGATTGAGTTCCCCGCCGGACCACAGATGCTGGAAGCGTTGAATGTCGGCAGTATCGACCTCGGCAGCACCGGCGATATCCCGCCCATTTTTGCCCAGGCTGCGGGGGCGGATTTGCTGTATGTCGGCTCGGAACCTCCTAAACCAAAGGCAGAAGTGATTCTGGTTCCCAAAGATAGCCCGATTCACAGCGTGGCCGAATTGAAAGGCCACAAAGTGGCATTTCAGAAAGGTTCCAGTTCCCACAACCTGTTATTACGCGCACTGGCGCAGGCCGGTCTGAGCTTTAAAGATATTCAACCCACTTACCTGACGCCTGCCGATGCTCGCGCCGCTTTTCAGCAGGGTGACGTGGATGCCTGGGCGATCTGGGATCCCTACTACTCCGCCGCCTTGTTACAGGGCAATGTGCGGGTGTTGGCCGATGGCAGCAAACTGAATCAAACCGGTTCCTTCTATCTCGCCACCCGTAAATTCTCCGCCGCCAATGGCAACTTTGTGCAGCAGGTGTTGCAAACCTTCAGTGAGGCCGATGCGTTAACGCGTAGTCAGCGTGACCAGAGCATCGACCTGTTGGCGCAGGCGATGGGTCTGCCCAAGCCGGTGATTGCCAGCTATCTCGACCATCGACCACCCACCACCATTACGCCGGTCAGCGCCCATACCGCGCAGGCCCAACAGCAAACGGCCGACCTGTTCTATGCCAACCATTTGATGCCGGTAAAAGTGACGATCGCCGATCGCATCTGGCAACCACAGTCGGCTCAGCCTTAAGGAGTGAATAATGAGCGTATCCGTATTCTGGTTTCTCCCGACCCACGGTGATGGCCACTATCTTGGCACCGATCAAGGTGCGCGCCCGGTAGACCATGCCTACCTGCAACAAGTGGCGCAGGCCGCCGATCGCCTCGGTTTTGGTGGCGTGCTAATCCCAACGGGTCGCTCCTGTGAAGATGCCTGGCTGGTGGCGGCATCGCTGATTCCGGTGACGCAACGTCTGCGTTTTCTGGTCGCGCTACGCCCCGGCGTGATTTCCCCAACACAGGCCGCGCGCCAGGCCGCCACGCTCGATCGCCTGTCGAATGGCCGGGCGCTGTTTAATCTGGTAACCGGGGGAGACCCGGAAGAACTGGCGGGGGATGGCGTGTTCCTCGATCACCGTGAACGCTATGCTGAATCGGCTGAATTCACCCGTATCTGGCGGCGCGTACTGGAAGGGGAAACCGTTGATTATGAAGGAAAACATGTCAAGGTGCACGGTGCCCGGCTGATGTTTAAACCGGTGCAGCAGCCCCGTCCCCCGTTGTGGTTTGGTGGATCGTCTGATGCAGCTCAGGATTTGGCGGCCGAGCAGGTCGATGTTTATCTCACCTGGGGTGAACCGCCCGCCCAGGTTAAGGAGAAGATCGCCCAGGTCCGCGCGAAAGCAGAAGCTCAGGGGCGCAAGGTACGTTTTGGCATCCGTTTACATGTGATTGTACGTGAAACCAATGAAGAGGCGTGGCGTGCCGCCGACCGGCTGATCGCCCATCTGGATGATGCCACTATCGCCAAAGCGCAGGCCGCGTTAGCCCGCACCGATTCCGTCGGTCAGCAGCGCATGGCCGCGTTGCACGGTGGACGCCGTGACAAACTGGAGATCAGCCCTAATTTGTGGGCCGGTGTCGGTCTGGTGCGCGGTGGTGCTGGTACAGCCTTAGTCGGCGATGGACCGACCATCGCGGCACGTATGCAGGAATACACCGACCTCGGTATCGAAACCTTTATTCTTTCCGGCTATCCCCATCTGGAAGAGGCGTATCGCGTCGGCGAGTTGCTGTTCCCGCACCTTGACCTGGCCGTGCCGCAGATCCCGCAGCCGTCGACGATTAAAGCGCGTGGTGAGGCTGTCGCCCATGACTTCGCGCCGCAAAAAGTGTCGCAGAGTTGAGGAGGCTATCATGACAAAGAAACACCTGAGTAATGCCTTGCTGCCCTGGGCGCTGCCGGTCCTGTTAGTCGCGGTATGGCAACTGGCTTCCCAAACCGGGCTGTTATCGACGCGCATTCTGCCGTCGCCGGAGAATATCCTGATCACCTTCTGGAATCTCTCGGCCAGCGGCGAATTGTGGCAGCACCTCGCCATCAGCGGCTGGCGCGCCGCGATTGGTTTCAGTATCGGCGGCTCGATCGGGCTGATACTGGGCCTGATTACCGGCACCTCACGTCTGGGTGAGCGCCTGCTCGATACCTCGGTGCAGATGCTGCGCAATGTGCCGCATCTGGCGCTGATTCCGCTGGTGATCCTGTGGTTCGGCATTGATGAGGCGGCGAAAATTTTCCTCGTCGCGCTCGGCACGCTGTTTCCGATCTATCTCAACACCTACCACGGCATCCGCAATATTGATCGGGGGCTGGTGGAGATGGCGCGCAGTTATGGCCTTTCCGGCTGGAGCCTGTTTATTCAGGTGATTCTGCCCGGTGCCCTCCCCTCTATTATGGTGGGGGTACGTTTCGCCCTGGGCCTGATGTGGCTGACATTGATCGTTGCCGAAACCATTTCTGCTAACTCGGGCATTGGTTATCTGGCGATGAACGCGCGTGAATTTCTGCAAACCGACGTGGTGGTGGTCGCCATCATTCTGTATGCCCTGCTCGGCAAACTGGCCGATGTCGCGGCCCAACTGCTGGAGCGCGTCTGGCTACGCTGGCATCCGGCTTATCAACTGAAGGAGGCTAACGCATGAGCACTGCACCCCTCACTCCGGCGCGGCTTAACAGCGGAACACCGGTGGGCGTTAACGGCGTAGTCAAACGCTATGGTGACCGCACCATCCTGAACCATATTGATCTGCATATTCCGGCCGGACAATTCGTCGCGGTGGTGGGCCGCAGCGGATGCGGCAAAAGCACCCTGCTGCGCCTGTTGGCCGGACTGGAATCCACCACGCAAGGCGAATTACTGGCCGGCAATGCCCCGCTGGCGTCGGCACGCGATGATACGCGTTTGATGTTTCAGGATGCGCGTCTGCTGCCGTGGAAAAAGGTGATTGATAACGTCGGGCTTGGGCTAAAAGGTCGTGCCTGGCGGGACAATGCGCTGGAAGCGCTGGCAGCCGTGGGCCTGGCGGAGCGTGCCAACGAATGGCCCGCCGCGCTGTCCGGCGGGCAGAAACAGCGTGTCGCACTGGCGCGTGCGTTGATCCACCGTCCCGGTCTGCTGCTGCTGGATGAACCGCTCGGTGCGCTGGACGCCTTAACGCGTATTGAGATGCAGGGATTAATTGAATCGCTGTGGCAACAGCATAACTTTACCGTGTTGCTGGTGACGCACGACGTCAGCGAAGCGGTGGCGATGGCGGATCGGGTATTGCTGATTGAAGAAGGACAAATCGGGTTGGATTTAACGGTTGATCTGCCGCGTCCACGCCGTCGCGGCTCTGCCCGACTGGCTGAACTGGAAGCGGAAGTGCTGGATCGGGTGATGAAGCGTAGCTCCAGCGAACAGCCGCTACGCTTTGCACAACAGCGATAATCGCCCCGTAGCGGCGCAATTTATTGCGCAGTTTTCTGCCGCCATTGGCAAAAAGCCGCGCGATTTATCGCGCCGCTACGGTTAATTACGCATTCAACGCTTTGGTGATCTTCTCATACAGGTCGCCAGACAGCTTATCCAGTCCTTTCAACGTCTCCAGCGCCTGACGCATCAACGCCTGGCGCCCGGCATCGTAACGCTTCAGACGAATCAGCGGCTCGATCATGCGCGCAGCAACCTGCGGGTTCCGCGTGTTGAGATCGGTCAGCATCTCCACCAGGAATTGATAACCGCTGCCATCTTTGGCATGGAAGGCCGACGGATTAGCCGAGGCAAAAGCGCCAATCAACGAACGAATGCGGTTGGGGTTACCCATGGTGAAAGAGCGATGATGCAGCAGTTCACGCACCTTGCTCAGCACGTCAGACGCCGGACTGGTGGCCTGTAGCACAAACCATTTGTCCATCACCAGACCATCCTGATGCCAACGCTCGTCATAGGCCGCCATTAAGCTATCACGACACGGCAGTTGTGCAGCGACCGCCGCCGACATTGCCGCCAGCGCATCAGTCATGTTGGTGGCGTGCTGATATTGCGCCTGTACCAGCTTGTCAGCCTGTTCGACGTCAGCAAAGGCCAGGTAGCTCAGGCAGACGTTCTTCAGCGCGCGTTTACCGATTTCCGCATGCTCAACCTGGTACTCATGGCTCTGATTGGCACGATAAACCGCCAGGAACTCATCACTCAATTCTTTCGCCAGGGTGCGCACCAGCGCCTCACGCACTTCAGCAATGGCCTGCGGATCAATCACCTCAAACAACTCAGCGATTTCATTCTCCGAAGGCAGCGTCAGAATCAGCGCCATCAGCGCCGGATCGCCCTGCTCATCCAGCAACACCGCACGGAAGGCATCAGCCACATGCAGCGGCAGCGACAGCGGTTGCCCCTGTTGATGACGCGCGACATTCAGGCGGATATAGGTTGCCAGCAGGCTTTGTGCTGCATCCCAGCGGGAAAAGTCGTTACGGGCATGACGCATCAGGAACGTCAGTTGTGCATCGCTCCATTTATAGTCGAGCTTCACCGGCGCAGAGAATTCGCGCAGCAATGAGGGCACTGGCTGGAAATAAACCTTATCGAATACGAAACTCTGGAACTCTTCGGTGACGTTCAGCACATGGTGCACCGGATGACCATTGTGTTGCAGCGGGATCACCTTGCCTTCACCGTCATACAGTTCAATATCCAGCGGGATATGTAACGGCAGCTTCTCTTTCTGCTCGGCGGTCGGTGGCGTGTGCTGGGTAACGTGCAGCGTATATTGCTCCAGCTCCGGGTTGTAATCATCGCGCACCGTCAGCACCGGCGTACCGGACTGGCTATACCAGCGACGGAACTGTGACAGGTCGACATTAGACGCATCTTCCATCGCCTGCACGAAATCGTCGCAGGTCGCCGCGCTACCATCATGGCGCTCAAAATAGAGCTGCATCCCTTTCTGGAAATTCTCTTCGCCCAGCAGGGTGTGCATCATGCGAATCACTTCTGAACCCTTTTCATACACCGTCAGGGTGTAGAAGTTGTTCATCTCAATGACCTGATCCGGGCGAATCGGGTGTGCCATCGGGCTGGCATCTTCAGCGAACTGCGCGCCGCGCATCACGCGCACATTATCGATGCGATTCACCGCGCGGGAACCGAGATCTGAGCTGAACTCCTGATCGCGGAACACCGTCAGCCCCTCTTTCAGGCTGAGCTGGAACCAGTCACGGCAGGTGACGCGGTTGCCGGTCCAGTTGTGGAAATATTCGTGACCAATCACCGCTTCAATACCGAGGTAATCTTTGTCGGTGGCGGTTTCCGCTTTCGCCAGCACGTATTTAGAGTTAAAGACGTTCAGCCCTTTATTCTCCATCGCGCCCATATTGAAGAAATCCACCGCGACGATCATAAAGATATCGAGGTCATATTCGAGGTCAAAACGCTCCTCATCCCACTTCATGCTGTTTTTCAGCGAGGTCATTGCCCAGTCGGCACGGTCAAGGTTGCCGCGATCGACAAAGATCTCCAGCGCCACATCACGGCCTGAGCGGGTGGTAAAGCTGTCGCGCAGCACATCAAAATCACCAGCGACCAGCGCAAACAGATAACAGGGTTTCGGGAACGGGTCCTGCCATTTTACCCAGTGGCGACCATCTTCATGACGACCACTCTCCAGCTTGTTGCCATTGGAGAGCAGGTACGGATAGCGCGCGGCATCGGCGATAATGGTGGTGGTAAAACGCGCCAGCACATCCGGGCGGTCCAGATACCAGGTGATATGACGGAAACCTTCGGCTTCACATTGCGTGCACAGCGCCTCACCTGACTTATACAAACCTTCCAGCGCGGTGTTTTGGTCCGGGTGGATATCATTGATGATGGTCAGGGTGAAGGTGTCTGGCACCTGGCTCAACACCAGCGCGCCCTCTTCTTCGCGATAATGCGTCCACGGAGTGCCGTCCACCGCCAGTGATACCAGGGTCAAATCTTCCCCATCCAGACGCAGCTCAGCCTGGCTGTTGCCTAAACGCTTCACCTGGCTGACCGCGGTGACGCGCGTGGTGGCCGCATCAAGGTCAAACGTCAAATCGATATCAGTGATGGTGAAATCGGGTGCACGGTAGTCGTGACGATATTTTATTTGCGGCTGTTGCGTCATAAATCCTTCTCGCATCGTTAAAAGGTATACCCGTCAAAGTCTAAGCGGGTTGGGCCTCACTTGCCACGCACAATGCGTGCCTTAGCAGAAAATGCTACAATTTATTAACAATGGCACAAATGACCATCGACCTGCCCCCTGCAAATATGGTGTGATCGCGGTCTATTACTGTTTTATACTCCTGCGTCTTTATGACTTTGTTGAACACCGGGCTATGCTCCGCGGAAGAGGATGCTGAAACGCACCATGACAGGACACGCTTCCCCGATTTTGACCACGCTGCTTGATACCGATGCCTACAAGCTTCATATGCAGCAGGCCGTATATCATCGTTACTACGATGTCCCGGTCACGGCGGAATTTCGCTGCCGCGGCACCGAGTTACTCGGCGTCTACACGGATGAACTCCGCACCCATATTGATGCGATGCACTCTCTCGCCCTGAGTGAAGAGGAATATCGTTATCTTTCTGCCCTGCCCTTTTTTGACGCTGACTATCTCAGCTGGCTGCGCGGTTTCCGCTTCGATCCCAGCCAGGTGGTGGTACGCAACGATCACGGCAAACTCGCCATCCAGATCAGCGGTCCGTGGCGTGAGGTGATTCTGTGGGAAGTGCCATTGCTGGCGCTGATCAGCGAACTGGTGCACCGTCACCGCACCCCGCAGATCGGTGTCGCGCAGGCAGTCGATCACCTGCAACAAAAGTTGACGGACTTTCGCCGGCAGGTCAGCGACCTGGATATGTCCCGCTTCCATTTGATGGACTTCGGTACGCGTCGCCGCTATTCCCAGCCAGTGCAGGAAGCCATCGTCAGCACCCTGAAGCAGGATTTCCCGTGGCTGGTGGGTACCAGCAACTATGATCTGGCGCGTCGTCTGCAACTTAACCCGGTCGGCACCCAGGCGCATGAGTGGTTCCAGGCACATCAGCAGATCAGCCCGGTATTGGCCAATAGCCAGCGTGCTGCGCTGCAATCCTGGCTGGATGAGTACGACGAGCAGCTTGGCATCGCACTGACCGATTGCATCACTATGGATGCCTTCCTGCGCGATTTCGGTCCCGGCTTTGCCAACCGCTATCAGGGATTGCGCCATGATTCCGGCGATCCGGTGGAATGGGGGGAGAAAGCCATCGCCCACTATCAGCGACTGGATATCGATCCGAAAAGCAAAACGCTGGTGTTCTCCGACAATCTCGATCTGGACAAAGCGCTGGCGCTGTATCGTCACTTTGGTCAGCGCGCCAATGTGGTGTTTGGTATCGGCACGCGCCTGACCTGCGATATTCCAGGCGTAACCCCCCTGAATATCGTGATCAAACTGGTGAGCTGCAACGGCAAGCCGGTGGCTAAACTTTCCGACAGTCCCGGCAAAACCATCTGCCAGGATAAAGCCTTCGTTCGCGCTCTGCGTAAAGCCTTCGACCTGCCGCTGGTGAAAAGAGCCAGCTAACCACCCGACAGCAGGGTACCTGTACCCTGCTGTGCTGCAACAAATCTCCCCGTATCCCGGCAATTTTGCTTGTTTCCTGATGGCTCGTAAGTAACATAGCAAAACCCCGGTATGGGGAATGTATAAATTGACTTCATCCTAATATATAGAGAGATATTTATGAGCGTAGTGCCTGTAGCGGATGTACTGCACGGCCGTGTCGCGGTTGACAGTGAAGTCACCGTACGTGGTTGGGTGCGTACCCGAAGAGATTCCAAAGCCGGTCTTTCCTTTATCGCCGTTTATGACGGTTCCTGCTTTAATCCCGTTCAGGCTGTCGTCAATAATTCTCTGAATAATTATCAGGACGAAGTGCTGCGTCTGACCACGGGCTGCTCGGTGATTGTGACCGGCAAAGTGGTGGAATCGCCGGGTGAAGGTCAGGCGTTTGAACTGCAAGCCACTCAGGTTGAAGTAGTGGGCTGGGTGGACGATCCGGACACCTATCCGATGGCTGCCAAACGCCACAGCATCGAATACCTGCGTGAAGTGGCGCACCTGCGCCCGCGCACTAACCTGATTGGCGCGGTGGCACGTACTCGTCACACCCTGGCGCAGGCGTTGCATCGCTTCTTCCATGAAAACGGTTATTTCTGGGTTTCCACGCCGCTGATCACCGCTTCGGATACCGAAGGTGCCGGTGAGATGTTCCGCGTCTCTACGCTGGATATGGAAAACCTGCCGCGTGACCCGCAGGGCAAAGTCGATTACGACAAAGACTTCTTTGGTAAAGAAGCCTTCCTGACGGTGTCCGGCCAGTTGAACGGCGAAACTTATGCCTGCGCGCTGTCCAAAATCTACACCTTCGGCCCAACCTTCCGTGCTGAAAACTCCAACACCAGTCGCCATCTGGCTGAGTTCTGGATGCTGGAGCCGGAAGTGGCGTTCGCGACACTGGATGATGCCGCGGCCCTGGCGGAAGCCATGCTGAAGTATGTGTTTAAGGCGGTGCTGGAAGAGCGCGCTGATGACCTGGCGTTCTTTGCAGAGCGCGTAGACAAAGATGCGATTTCTCGCCTGGAACGTTTTGTTAATGCAGATTTCGCTCAGGTGGACTACACCGATGCGATCGAGATTTTGCTGAAAAGCGGCCAGAGCTTCGAAAATCCGGTCTCCTGGGGTGTCGATCTGTCGTCAGAACACGAGCGCTACCTTGCTGAGAAACACTTCAAAGCCCCGGTGGTGGTGAAAAACTATCCGAAGGATATCAAAGCGTTCTACATGCGTATGAATGACGATGGTAAAACCGTGGCAGCGATGGATGTCCTGGCGCCTGGCATAGGTGAAATCATCGGTGGTTCGCAGCGTGAAGAACGTCTGGATGTCCTGGATGCACGCCTGGCTGAGATGGGTCTGAACAAAGAAGATTACTGGTGGTACCGTGACTTACGTCGTTACGGCACCGTGCCACACTCTGGCTTCGGTTTAGGTTTCGAACGATTAATCGCGTATGTCACTGGTGTACAAAATGTAAGGGATGTTATCCCCTTCCCACGTACGCCGCGCAACGCCAATTTCTAAAATTCGCGATTAATTATAAGTAATTCATATATATAACGAGGTCGGCTATGCCGGCCTTTTTTTATTTTTGTAAATTTAGAGTTCTCTCACAAAGTTCCCGAATATTTACATCTTGTAATACAATTTTTCTTTTTGATACCTAATTGCGAGATTAGTAGCATTTTCGGGGTAGAATTACCAACCCCGGGATGGAAAGATGCGTGCAGACACAGGAGACACCAAACTTCTTTCAAGGTTCCCGTAAAGGTTTCTTGACGGCAGTGGCAGGTGTCCAAATAACTCCAATGAGGGTAATAAAAAATGATGAAGCGCAACATTCTTGCAGTGGTTATCCCTGCTCTGTTAGCTGCTGGTGCAGCCAACGCAGCAGAAATCTACAACAAAGATGGCAACAAATTAGACCTGTACGGTAAAGTTGATGGTCTGCATTACTTCTCTGACGACTCTGGCAACGATGGCGACCAGTCTTACGTGCGCTTCGGCTTCAAAGGTGAAACTCAGATCACCGACCAGCTGACCGGTTACGGCCAGTGGGAATACAACATCCAGGCTAACAACTCTGAAGGCGGCTCTGACGCACAGTCTGGCAACAAAACCCGTCTGGGCTTTGCTGGTCTGAAATTCGCTGACGCAGGTTCTTTCGACTACGGTCGTAACTACGGCGTGGTTTACGACGCAATCGGCTGGACCGACATGCTGCCGGAATACGGCGGTGACTCTGGTTACTCTGACAACTTCCTGGCTGGCCGTTCTACCGGTCTGGCTACCTACCGTAACAGCAACTTCTTCGGTCTGGTTGATGGCCTGAACTTCGCTGTTCAGTACCAGGGCAAAAACGACCGTACCGACGATCCGCGTCGTGCGAACGGCGACGGCTGGGGTACTTCAATCTCCTATACCTCTCCGATCGGTGTTGGCATCGTAGGTGCTTATGGTTCAAGCGACCGCACCACTGAGCAGAACCAGATGGGCTACGGTAACGGCGACAAAGCTCAGCAGTGGGCAACTGCTCTGAAATATGACGCGAACAACGTATACCTGGCAGCAATGTACAGCGAAACCCGTAACGCAACCTACATCAGCAACGCTAACAACGATGTAGACGGTTTTGCTAACAAAACTCAGGTTATCGAATTCGTAGCACAGTACCAGTTCGACTTCGGCCTGCGTCCGTCTATCGCCTACGTTCAGTCTAAAGGCAAAGACATCGAAGGTATCGGCGATGCTGACCTGTACAAATATGTTGAAGTGGGCGCAACCTACTACTTCAACAAAAACATGTCTACCTACGTCGACTACAAAATCAACCAGCTGGACGACAACAACCCGCTGGGTCTGAACACCGACGATATCGTAGCAGTTGGTCTGGTTTACCAGTTCTAATCTGCCGATTAGTAACGCGTAATACCTTAAAAACGGAGCCTTCTGGCTCCGTTTTGCTTTTCAGTGATCCACTTCGCAATAAGCGGCATTAATCGCAGCCGTGGCATTATTTCTTTTTCGTCTCAACGGTTGGCAACGGTGCCGACTGACGCTAACCTGATAGCTCATTTCGCTAAAGTTCACGCAACTGGACCTGACTCATGTTTGAATCGATCTCTGCCGCACCCGCCGATCCTATCCTTGGTTTGGCCGACCTGTTTCGCGCCGACGACCGCCCGAATAAAATCAACCTTGGCATTGGTGTTTATAAAGATGAAACCGGAAAAACGCCGGTGCTCACCAGTGTGAAAAAAGCTGAGCAATACTTGCTGGAAAATGAGACCACCAAGAATTACCTCAGCATTGATGGCCTGGCTGATTTTGCTCGTTGCACGCAGGAACTGCTGTTTGGTAAAGAGAGCGCGCTGATTGCCGCTGGGCGTGCCTGCACCGCTCAAACGCCGGGTGGTACAGGCGCACTGCGCGTTGCTGCCGATTTCCTCGCCAATCAGACCAGCGTAAAACGTGTCTGGGTGAGCAATCCAAGCTGGCCGAACCACAAAAACGTCTTCAACGCTGCGGGTCTCGAGGTCTGCGATTATCAGTATTACGATGCCGCCAACCATACGTTGGATTTTGACGGCATGGTTGCGTCACTGCGTGAAGCGAAAGCCGGTGATGTGGTGCTGTTCCACGGTTGCTGTCACAACCCAACCGGTATTGATCCAACAACCGAGCAATGGCAACAACTGGCCGCCCTGTCTCAGGCAAATGGCTGGCTGCCGCTGTTTGATTTCGCCTATCAGGGCTTTGCCCGTGGTCTGGATGAAGATGCAGAAGGCCTGCGCATTTTTGCCGCTTCGCATCAGGAGTTGATTGTTGCCAGCTCATACTCAAAAAACTTCGGTTTGTATAACGAACGTGTGGGTGCCCTGACGGTGGTTGCCGCCAATAGCGATGTGGCAAAAACTGCGTTCAGCCAAGTGAAGTACAGCATTCGCGCTAACTACTCTAACCCACCGGCCCACGGTGCGGCGGTGGTGGCGACCATTCTGGGCAATGACGCGCTGCGTACCATTTGGGAGCAGGAACTGACCGATATGCGCCAGCGTATTCAGCGTATGCGTCAACTGTTCGTTAACACACTGGCCTCAAGCGGTGCAGAGCAGGATTTCAGCTTTATCATCAAGCAGAACGGCATGTTCTCGTTCAGCGGCCTGACCAAAGATCAGGTGGTGCGTCTGCGTGAAGAGTTTGGGGTTTACGCGGTGAATTCGGGACGTGTTAACGTCGCGGGAATGACGCCAGACAATATGTCGGCGCTGTGCGAAGCGATTGTGGCAGTGCTGTAAGGATCAACCTGTAGCGGCGCGATTTATCGCGCATTGCGAAAAAGACGCGTGTTAAATCACGCCGCTACGGTTTATGCAGTTTTATTGCAGAAATGGATTACTGATACGTTCGCGGCCCAGCGTGGAAATCGGGCCATGCCCTGGTACAAAAGTCACATCATCGCCCAGCGGCAGCAATTTGGTTTTGATAGCCGCGATTAAATCGCTGTGGCTGCCCTGCGGAAAATCGGTTCGACCGACACCACCGTTAAAAATCACATCACCTGAGATCAACAGACGTCCGGCGCGGTCAAAGAACACGATATGGCCTGGAGTATGTCCCGGACAGTGCAGCACTTCCAGTGTCACTTCACCGACCTGCACCGTTTCACCCTCTTCCAGCCAGCGATCTGGCGTTAACGGTGCACATTCCGGCAGACCAAACATGCGACTCTGAGTCGGCAATGCCTCCAGCCAGAAAGCATCCAGTAACTGTGGTCCGACAATCGGCGCCTGAAAATGTGCTGCCAGTTCAGCCGCAGCACCCACATGATCGAGATGCCCATGCGTCAGCAGAATCTGCGTCGGCGTGATACCACGCTCTGAAAGTACGGCGATAATGGTTGCAGCATCGCCGCCCGGATCCACCAGCGCAGCCTGCTGAGTATCGTCACCCCAGATGACAGAACAATTCTGAGAAAATGCGGTGACTGGAATGATGAGGTAGTTCATAGCGCTCCATGACCGACACACGCAGCGCTGTCGGTTTTTACGACCAGTGCCTTACAGGACCGGTGTCAATGTGAACAAAGTTGCTGCGCGGGTAATATCCTACACCACCTGCACGCAGAGATAACGCCGCTTTGCGAACATTGCTCAGGGAAATGCCTTCGATATGGAAGTCCATCGCCTGACCTTTGGTGTGATAACTGTGTTTCGCCACGCCAGGACCGGACTCACGCAACATATTGTTGGTGGCAATGGTGCGATAGCCTGAAACCAGTTGAATCGGTTTGCGTGTTCCCAGCGCGGCCTGGAGGCGATAAATCTGATCAAACAAATGTGGATCGATGGTTTTGATCTGATTGGCGCGGTAATCACGGAAGAAGTGATTTAAGCGAGCTAACTCATCCTTGTCATAACTCTTGCCGTTAAAAAACTCTGTTTTGAGGGTTTCACCGGTGTGAAGGTTATTAAGCGTCAAAATACGCGGCCGGGAGGTGGACATCGAGGCCAGTGCGGAGCCAGGAAGAAGTGCCAGACCTGCCGTTGCGCCTCCGATCAGGAGCAATTTGCGACGCTGAGAATCAAAATTAGCCATGAAACGGGGTTACCTGAGATTAAAGCGATAAAAAAATGTGTAAAAAGCACACAAGGCGGAACATTAACGTTAGCCTCAGACTCAGTCAACCCAGAATAAGGGAAAGAAAATGCAGAACCGGCGCAAAATCGCAATTTTGCTGCCGGTTGTATGAAAGTTAACCAGAAAGGAGATGAATTAAATCAATCACTAGAGTAGCAATTGACCAGCTTTGGTCAGCACCTGGCTCCCCGAACGGGCCGGATTATCATAATTGTAAATATCTGTACGATATTGCGGTTGACCATCTTCCGCCACCCAGGCCGTCAGATAATAGAGGTTAACCGGGATACGATGACGAATCGGGATGTAGCGCGTGCTACCCTCTTTCAGGGTGTCAGAGATACGGCTGTCATTCCACCCCGCATCCTGAAGCAACAAATCCGCCAGTTCAGACGCCTTATTCACCCGGACACAGCCAGAGCTGAGCGCACGAATATCACGCTGAAACAGGTTGTGGTTCGGCGTATCGTGCAGATAAATCGCATCCGAGCTGGGCATATTGAATTTATAACGCCCCAGCGAATTCATTGCGCCAGGAGCCTGACGGATACGGTATGGGAAGCTGGCGGCTGAAACCATACTCCAGTCGAGCGTGGAGGGATCGATGACTTGCGCATCAGCGCTCCAGCCTGACAACAGGGTATAACCGTGTTTATACAGATAGCCCGGGTCCTGTTTGACCTTCGGTACAATGTCCTGGCGCACCAGCGAAGTCGGCACATTCCACGGCGGATTGAGCACCACATTATTCAATGCGCTGCGCATCAGCGGCGTTTTGCGATCGGGACGTCCGACAATCACGCGTGACGAAAGGATGGTGGCACCATTGTTGTAGTAGGTCAGTGAATAGTTAGGGATATTGACCATGATACCGTTATGCATATCATCCGGCAGCAAACGCAAACGCTGAATATTGAGTGCCAGCAAGGCGGCGCGCATTTGCGGCGAGACATTCAACCATTCGCGGGTGCGCGGACCAATCGCGCCATCGTCGGCCAGGCCTTGCCAATGCTGGAAGCGTTTTACGCCGTCCACCAGCGCAGCATCATAAACATTGTTGGCCGATGATTGCACGGGATTCGCTGCGACATTGCCCGGCGCTTGTGGTGCCTGAGCGGAGAGATCATTCACGCTGGCTGCCGAGGGGCTGACCGCAACGGGCTGCGCACTCTGACTGACCGGCACCGGTGCCACAGGCACAGCATCGTCTGCGGGCGTCGGTGTCGCGCTATGCCCGGTCAACATGCCGGTACGTTGTAAAATCTCACGCAGGGCAGGCACATCATTACTGATTTGGCCGGGGCGCAGCGTACCGCTATCACGTAATTGCGGCCACGGGCGGTTGTCGGTCAACAGGGTTTTCAGCGCTGCGTGCATGGGAGCGTATTGCGGATGTTGCGGCTCAAGCGAGATGACAAAGGCACGGCTTCCGCCACCATTTACCGCGTTTTGCCACTGGTTAATCGCCGCAATGGTGGGCATCGCCATCTTGTACGGCACGTTGCTGTACAACCAGGTTTCGCCCTGCGTCGGCACGCCGGAGACAAATTGCAGATAGCCCAACATGGCATCACTCAGCACGATATCGCGTGCCAGCCCTTTTATCGCTGGGTTGGTCAGTAGCCCTACCCAGCGCGTAAACTGCGGCTGTACCCCGGATAATGCCACTTCCGCCAGTTGCTGCTGAAACGCCTGCACCGCCGTGCGATCCTGCCACAACGGCGCCATATTACGGGCGGCATAAATGCCTGCCAGCCCGGGAAGATAGAACGGTTGTTCGCTGGGGCTGAAAACCTGCTGAATCTGACGCTGGCTATCCGCGACCGACAGAGTATGGTGCGTCGTACCCGGTAGCGCTGCGATAATTGCCGCATGGCTGGCCGCCAGTGGCGACAATACCAGTGACAAACTGAGTGCTATGACAGCACGATTAAATCTGCTCTTATTATTCAGCAACATCCCTGGCCCCCTTCTCGCCTAAGACACAGCCGACTCGCTATGCTGTGTACTACCTTATACATATTTTTGAGTATACAAATAAAAACGGCATTTGCCTCTGGTAGCAAATGCCGTTTACACATTAACTGTAGCGATGAATTTTAACCACAATTCCCGCTACGAATTTTCTGTTTCCAGGTCCGGCGCGTTATTTTCTCGCTTCACCGGTGCCGGATCCGCTGAGAAGCCACGCAGGCCCACTACATGAACGTGTTCGGTGTTGTTAAACACCTTACGCACCAGTTTATAAGTGGTCCCTTTTTCCGGACTGATATTTTCCGGGGCGGCAATCACCAACTGCATTTCCAGACGCTCGCACAACTCAAACAAGGTGGCGATGGAACGCGCATCAAGACGCGCGGCTTCATCGAGGAACAGCAGACGGCATGGGGAAATATCTTTGCCACGCAAACGGCGTGACTCCTCTTCCCAGCTCTGCACCACCATCACCAGAATCGACATACCGGTACCGATCGCTTCACCGGTTGAGAGCGCACCACTTTCCGCGCGTAGCCAGCCATCGGAGCCACGGTTAACCTCAACCTCCATCTCCAGGTAGTTGCGGTAATCGAGCAGCTCTTCACCAATGGTCTGTGGCGTACGCTGGCCCATATCGATTTGTGGATTCAGGCGCTGATACAACTTCGCCAGCGCTTCAGAGAAGGTCAGGCGATTGCTGTTAAACAGATCCTGATGCTGTTCGTGTTCCTCTGACAGCGTTTCCAGCAGCATCGAGTGCGTTTCACGCACGTTCACGTTCAGCCGCACGCTGCGCACCTGACCAAAACTGACCGCTTGCAAGCCCTGGTTAAGCTGACGAATACGGTTCTGCTCACGCTGAATGGTTTTACGAATGATGTTGGCGACGCTGCGCGAACTGATCGCCAGCGTCTGCTCGCGCGCCGTCAGCTCCTCCGTCAGGCGGTTCAGCTCAATCTCCATCTGCTCAATCGCTTCCACCGGATCATCGGTACGAATGATGTCCTGACGAATACGTTCACGCAGATGCTGGTAGACCGCGATAAAGAACTGAATTTTACGCTCCGGACGTTTCGGATCTTCCGACATCCGCAATACATCGCGGAGATGTTCGTTATCCGCCACCGCCAGACGCAGGGCGCCCAACGCCTTATCCGACATTGAACGCAATTCATCGCCGCTCAGATAAGCCAGTTCACGACGATGCAGGCGTCGCTCGACACCATTTTCTTTCACCAGGCGCAGCACCGCGCACCAGCCCGCTTTCGCCGTGACAACCTGCTCGCGTATCTGGTGATAATCACGCTCCAGCTTGCGCAATTTCTTCTGTAGGCTGTCCATTTCTGCTTCGCAGAAAGTGAGCTGTTTTTCCAACTGGTTACGACGCGCACGGTTATGGCTTAACGCGGTATAGAGTTCATCGCGGCGGGCGCGTGCACGCTCCTCGGCGCTGGCATCGGCATGCACACCGATGTCCTGCATCTCCTGCTGCAACTCTTTCAACATGTCGCGTTTAGCGTCATACGAACTTTTCAGCGAAGCCAGTACCTGAGAATATTGCGTCAACTGAGCCTGATGTTCACGCAGACGTTCGCGGGCGCGACTGCGCTCGCCCTCTGCCTGCTCAAGGCGCTGACGTAACTTCTCGTTGAGATCGCTGTTACCGGTAAGCATGCCAGCCGAGTCTTCGTAGCTGAAATGTGCGCGACGCTGAACCACTTCGGTGAGCGCAAACGCCTGCTGACGCGCCTCGCGCTGCAACTGCTGCGCCTGCTGATAATCACGCTCCAGCTGATCGTGCTGCTGCGGATCGCTCTGTAGCACCGGCAGCAGCGGCTCCAGTTTGCCGAGTTTATTACTGTGCTGATGCAGGAAACGCGCCGCTTCCTGTGCTTCTTCGACGCGCTCACGGATCTCTTCACAGCGATCCGCCAGCGTATCATCCAGCAGCAGCGTCACACGCGGCAGCAGGCGGTTCAGTTGGGCCACGCCCTCTTTCGCCTGTTCGTACTGCATGCGCTGCTGTTGGTTATCGTTTTCATGCTGACTCAGCGCGCGTTCCAGTTCGCCGCGGCGGCTGTTGAGCTGGCGAATCAATGCTTCCGGGTCTTCGTCAAACGCTACCGCTAAATGGCTGCCGATAAAGCGGCTGAATGACTGATGCAGGCGCTGGGTTTTCTGCACATCAAAGGAGAGCGTTGCATAACGTTCCGCCAGTTGATCGCGTTCGTTGTTTAACAGCTCCAGCTGATTCTCACGCGCGGCACGGCCAAATAGCGGCACCTTCGGGAAGCGGGAGTAGCGCCACTGACGCTCGGCCACCTTCACCACTACCGCGTTTTCCAGCTCATCAACGCCGAAAACGCTGTCATCAAATGACTGCGGATCCCCTTCAATCAGATAGAGATCTTCCGGGCAATCTTCCAGGCCATTCAGCAGCTCACGCACCAGTGAGAGATCCGGCACCACAATCGCATGGCGCGATGGACCATAAAGCGCGGAGAAGTACGGCGCATCGTCCAGCGTGACATCATCATAAATTTCAGACAGCAATACGCCGCCAAAACGCTCAGCAAGCTGCGTCAGACGAGCATCTTCTGCACCACCCGGCTGGCTGAGACGTTCGATTTGCTTCTCAACATCACGTTTACGTGCCGCCACCTCATCACGTTCGACGGTGGTTTCGCGCTCGCGCTCCAGCAACTGCTGCATAAATTCGGTGATTTGCTGGCTGCTGGTCAGCTGCTGTCCGGTTTGCTCGCTCAGCTGCGTCAGGATCTCCTGCGCAGCCAGCCAGTGCGGCGCGCGCGCGGTCAGCGCGGTGATACGCTCACGCAGTTGCTCCAGCTCCTGACGCATCAGCATACGACGTTCACCGGCATCGGCAACGCTGCTGCTCAGCTGTTCGATCTGCGCTTCCAGCTCACGCTGTAAGCCTTCCAGCGCATCGGCATCATATTGCTGCCCCTGACGCTTACAGAATTCAGCCAGCAGACGCTCGGCTTCGTTCTGCTCGCGCAGACGCTGTTCCAGCTCGTTCAGACGCAGACGCAGCGAGGAGAGTTGTTCGGCATGATGACGCTGATTGGCCGCATCACGCAGCAATTCACGCCCGACCTGCCAGGCATCCTGACGGTTAACGTCACCAGCAATGCTGATAACCAGCGCCAGTGCCTGTTCAAATTGGCTGTGCGCCGCTTCAGCAACGCTGAGTTTCTGTTCCAGACGCAACAGTTTTTCGGTCGCTTCTTCTTCGCGAGCCTGAAAAGTTTCCTGCCACTCCGCAGCGTTGTCGATGGACAGATCCGGCAATTGACACTGCGCACGGGCTTTATCCAGTGCCTGCAATGCCTGTTGATACTGAATGGCTCGGGTTTGCTGCACATCCAGCGCCTGCTGGAAGTCGGCCAGTTGGCTTTTCAGCTCATCCACTTCCACTTCTGCCGCTTCGGCGCGTGCTTCATTTTCTTCATGTACTTCACGCGCTTCAGCCACCACCTCGTTCTGCTCTTCGAGACGGTAAGTCAGCTCTTCCAGATCGGAATCGTAACGCTCGATCTTCTCCTGCTGACGCATCGCCGTCTGCACCAGATTCAGGTGATCGCTGGCTGCCTGATAATCGGTTTCCAGATCGTTTTCCGCACCGCTGTGCTCAGAAAGCTCTCGCGCCATTTCGATGTGGCGATACTGTTCCGACGCCAGTTGGTTACGGCTGGTAAACAGCTCATTACGCAGTTGCAATGCGCCATCCAGGTGGATGCGACGTTCATTGGCGTGACGCATGTAATCCGCCGAAACGTAGCTGGTCGCTTCGGAGATCAAATGCTTAAACAAATCGCGGTCTGACTGGGTAACGCGAATCGCTTCCAGCGTCATGCGGTTTTCACGCAGTGCCGCTTCCATATCCTGGAAGGCTTTACGCACGCCGCTGTTTTCCGGCAGCAGGTAATCACGTAACGATCGGGTAATGGCGCTGGAGATACCGCCGTATAACGACGCTTCAATCAGACGATAGAATTTGCTGCGATCGCCCGCGGTACGCAGGCGGCGCGGCACCACGCCAAGTTCGAACAGCGTGGCATGATAATCCGTTACCGAGCTGTACTGGCGGAACTGCACGCCTTCCTGCGCCTCGACACGATCTTTCACTTCGGTCAGTGGCAACACGCGCGCCTGACGACTGCCGAGGATCTCAGTCAGGATATCGGTAGGTTGTGTATCGGTGGGCAGGCCGTGAATGCTGAACGGCTTGATATCCACCTTCTTATCACGCCCGGCGACCTGTTGCAGACGCACGCCCACCACTACGCGCTGATGACGTGAGTTGACGACATCCAGCACCGCATAGCAGACGCCCGCACGCAATTTACCGTGCAAACCTTTGTCGCGCGAACCGGAGGTCGCCCCGGCTTCGGTGGTGTTACGGAAATGCAGCAGCGTCAGATCCGGAATCAACGCCGTGACAAAGGCCGCCATCGTGGTGGATTTACCCGCACCGTTGCCGCCTGACAGCGTGGTCACCAATTCATCAAGATCAAAGGTACGGGCAAAGAAGCCGTTCCAGTTGATCAGCGTTAGCGAACGAAATTTACCGCGTTCAATCATGCCTGTTCATCCTCCGCGTTATCACTCGCTTCATTCTCGGCGTCGTTGTCGCTTTCTTCGGTGGCCGGAGCAGTTGTAATCAGCATGGCTTCACCATCGCGAATCAGACGCAGCTGCGCTTCGCGGGCATCATCACCGCTGCGCACATCCGCCCCGAACCGGAACACCGATTCGGTGATACGGAATTTGCTGCTGTCATTGCCCATAAACCACACCATGCCGAGACGACGCAGGCGGTTCAGTGAAGCGCGCATCTTCTCCTGCAACTTGGCACGATCGAGGTCAGAACCGGTGGAGCGCTGATTCACCAGCTTGAGCAGTTTGCTCTCATCCGCCAGCGACAGCAGCTCATCGTACAGCTCCTGCTGGGTGAAAATACCTTCGTTGGCAAGACGTTCCGGGCTGAGATAGAGGTAACACAGGATTTTGCCGACCATCATATCCAGCTCGGACAGTACCGAGCGCGGGATCAGCGTGGTTGAACGCGGGCGCAAATAGAAAAAACCTTCCGGCGCGCGGATCAGTTCCACGTTGTAACGCGCATAAAACTCTTCCAGATACTCCTGGTAATCCATCAGGAAAGCATGATTATCCAGCTCTTCGATGCCAATATGGCGTCCTGCGCGTAACTGGCTATCGAGCGCAGGAAAAAGGGGATTTGCCAGTGCCAGCGCCAGTTTGACTGGCATCACTTGTTCAATATTTGTCGATGACATGTGCCTGCACCTTGGCTCCGTATTCATTAATGGTCTGCCATTCCGCAGGCAGACCGGCTAAATCAGCCTCGGCGACGCCAAGACGAACCGCCTGATCGATGACAATGCGCGCCAGATCAAAATGACGCGCGCGCGGATATTGCGCCAGATAGTCACGCATCACCGTCGCGAGGTTAAGGGGTTTGTGTTCCTGCTTATACACCTGTAAGGCTTCTTCAATCATCGCCGCCAGCTGCTCACGAATCTCGTTAAACTCTTCGTACTCCAGCTCCGCCGGCAGCTCGCCCATCACCTCGTCGTTACGCAGCGTCATCTCTTCGTCGCGCATATCAAAAAGGCGGTCAGCGTTGGCGTAGGTCAGCGCCCAGGGTTGGTCGAAATAGTTTTGTACCGACAAACGTAAACGCTGGGCGAACACGCGGTTCTTGTCCATGTCGATGGCGGTACGAATGAATTTGTGAACATGGCGGTCATAACCGATCCACAGGTCAATAGCCTGCTGGCCCCAGCTGATAATGCGGTCCAGCTTGTTTTGCAGATCAAACACCAGCTTGTCGACAAAACCGAGATCCGGGCTGCTCAGGGTAGCGTCCTGGATACGCAGCAGATTGGCCTGCAACTTATCGCCCGCCGCCTCCAGCGTATCCTGCAACTCACGCAGGGTGCCGGAGGTTTCTGACAGCAGCATTTCACAACTGGAGATCGCCGCGCGCCAGTCTTTGTTCAGCAGATCGGCGATATCGGTCTTCACCGCCTGCTGCTGTTCATCCATCAGGCGTTGCGTCATGTCGATACTGTCGAAGATCTCCGCCACCGAATATTTCAGCGGCGCAAACACGTTGCGATGCCAGTGAAATTCATCACCGTCTTCTTCCGCAGCATCCGCCGCACGTTTCAGCTCTTGCGCCACGATCGACAGCTGCATCGACAGACGCAGGGTGGAAAACTCACGCTGGCGAATATAGTAGTCGGTGATACCGATAGCCAACGGCGTCAGGCGGTAAATCGCATGGCCTTCCGTCAGTTCGCTGGTAAAACGGTTGAGCAGACGCTGCCGCACCATATCGTTGATGGCGTTATTGGCACGCACCTGAACGGTTTCGTGGGTTTGTTCGAACGCTTTACTGACATGACGAAATGCGTCAATCAACTCGCCTTCACTCATCTCACCGTCCATCCGCTCACCGTTCAGGGTGGCGATAGCCAGCAAAAACGCCAGACGTTCAACCGGCAGCGCAAGCGAAAAATCGTTCTTGCGCGCCCATGCCACCAGTTCGGGCACCGTCTGGGAAAAATCGCTCATAGTTGGTCCTTCTACCTGGGTTTGCGCGCGGTCACATGGATATAACGCCCTAAACTTAAAAAGGGCTCCTGGCGACAGTAGCGCCGTTCCATCTCAATAATGGACTCAACGTCTTTCACGGCGGCAGACTGTTCTTTCATGTAGTCACAAAAGACACGAATGCCAGCGCGCTGTTCAATCTCAAATCCACAATCTGTCAGCCAGCGATACACCTCTTCGGGATCGCGTGGGTAATCGGGCGACAGCGTGCGCTTCTTGCGCTTGGACATATTGGCCTGTAGATAGCCGAAATTGCCAAGGGTCAGCAGGCGCATGGTTAAGGCATGGCGATTAAAAAACATCAGCGACAACACGCCACCGGGCTTCAGGGTGTGCCATAACGCCTGCAATACCACCTCGGGTTGCGCGACCCATTCCAGCACAGCGTGAAACAATACCAGATCAACTGGTTTATCCAAATGTTCGCCGACCTGTTGCGCGCTAATTTGTTTGAATTGCATGTTGTGGCTCACACCCTCGGCAAGGGCATGCGCTTCCGCCAGCTTCAACATCTCCGCAGACAGATCACACAACAACACCTGATGGCCGCGCGCCGCCAGACCGCTGGAAATTTGCCCTACTCCGCCACCGGCATCCAGCACCGACAGCGGCCCGGCGGGCAGCGTCGGCAACAACGTATCCAGCTCATCCCACAGGATCGCCTGACGCACCATGCCTTTTTTGGTGCCATATATGTTCTTTGAAAATCTCTCCGCGAGATCGTCAAAGTTACGATCCTGCATGCTGGTCGCTCCGTTCTGCTGCCTTCAACTTGTGCTATTTTGTCACAGGCGCAATAAGAATGAACCTTTCATCCCGTGGTTAGTGTCTGGCTGCTGTTTTTTCGGCCAAAAGGAGCAATTTTCGATGTTTTTCACGTTAAAAAAAGTGATCGGGGGAATGTTACTGCCCTTGCCACTGCTGCTGTCGTTGATGGCAGCCGGACTTTTATTGCTCTGGTTCAGCCGCTGGCAGAAAAGCGGCAAAATCCTGATATCAATCAGTTGGCTGTTGCTGCTGTTACTCAGCCTGCAACCGGTAGCCGATCGCCTGTTGCTGCCACTGGAAAAGGCCTATCCGACCTGGAACCGTTCTGTCAGCGTCGATTATATCGTGGTGTTGGGTGGCGGATACACCTTTAATCCGGAATGGGCACCCAGTTCGAACCTGATTGGGAATAGTCTGCCTCGGGTGGCTGAAGGGGTGCGTCAATGGCGACGTTATCCGCAGGCGAAGATGATTTTTACCGGCGCGGCAGCAGGGAATAACCCCATGAGCAATGGCCGCGTGGCGGCGATGGTGGCGGAGAGCCTCGGCGTCCCCGACAGCGCAATTATCGTGCTGGACCAGCCTAAAGATACCCGGGAAGAAGCGCAGGCCGTAAAAATCGCCGTGGGGCAACATCCCTTCCTGCTGGTGACATCCGCCAATCATCTGCCACGGGCGATGCAGTTCTTCCAGCGTGCCGGACTTAATCCACTGGCCGCCCCGGCTAATCAACTGGCCATCACCTCGCCATTAAACGGCTGGGAGCGCGCGATCCCTTCACCGTTGTGGCTCAGCCATAGCGAGCGGGCAATTTATGAAACCCTGGGGCAGGCGTGGCAGGCACTGCGCGGTGATGACCTCACCTCATCCCAGCCAGGGGAGTAACTGTTCACGCGCGTTATCAAAGCGTGGACGGTCGAACTGGCCGGTGCTGACCAGGGTATCAATGCAATCCCAGAGTTGATACAGCCAGCGCCGCCAGAGAAATCCTTCTGCGACCGGTGCACGCTGCAAATAGTGCTGCAACAGCGAGGCTTCTGCCCCGTTGTCACCCAGCCGCATCAGTTCAAATTCGCGTGGCGCCCACAACACATTGCCGGGTTGTGTCATTGCCACCAGTTGATCACTGCGCACATCCTTCATGATGCTCGCCAGCCGCAAGTTGCCGTGGATCAGCACGCAGGGATCGTCAAACCCCTGAAATAATCGGGTCAGTTGCTGACGGCTACGAAACAGAATTTGCCGATCGTCGAGGGTGAAATCGGGGGGCGACAGGTAGCCTAACGTTGACCACAACACCTCGACCCGCTGCTGATACCAGGCAGGCCAGTTGTTTTCCTGAATGCTGTCGATGCTGCCGACCAGTCCATGACTGTCAATGCGATGCCACGCCAGTAAGCCTTCAACCACCTGCTCGCAGAGCTGCTCCCAACGTGCAGCCGTTCGCGCGGGCGCTTCGGCAGACACACCATTGAGACGTGCCATCAGCAACATTTCGTGTACCGGTTTCTGCTGGCTGAGTACCAGGCCAAACACCGCCGGTACTGCAATTAATCCATCGCGGCCCAGCATCGCCAGCTTTTTGGCTTCCAGCGCTGCGCGCCCCTGATGACGGAAATATTTCGCGACAACCGGCATCGGTTTATCGGCGGCGTCATACAACGCGTAAAGCCGCGATTGGGATTGTTCACTGATGGTTTCAAGACGGCCGACGCTTTCACCAAGCACCAGCGTGAGTTCTGAGCGAAGCTGTTCCATGCGTCATCCTCCTGAGAAAGTGACTTAAATATCCTGGAGGTCACGGTAGCGCAGAGCGATGCGCCAGATCAAAGAACAGCAGGGCCAGCCGCAAAAGCTGGCCGCTGCGGGATTAAGCCTGCATGGCAGCGCGAACGCGCAACAGGTCTTCCGGGGTGTCAACACCAACGCTGGGCACCGTCTCTGCTACGGCGACATGGATCTTCTCGCCATACCACAAGACACGCAACTGCTCGAGCAACTCAATCTGCTCCAGCGGGCAGGGTTGCCACGAGATATAACGACGGACAAAGCCTGCGCGGTAAGCATAGATACCAATATGACGCAGCAGCGTATCGCCAGCCTGCTCGCGCGATTTCGCGTAACGCTCGCGATCCCACGGAATGGTGGCGCGCGAGAAGTAAAGTGCATAACCCTGCGCATCAGTAACCACTTTTACCGCATTTGGGTTGAACGCTTCTTCCGCATCACGGATGGGCACCGCAAGGGTCGCCATACCCGCATCAGCCTCAGCCAGGTTTGCCGCCACCTGGCGCACAATCGCTGGCGGGATCATCGGCTCGTCACCCTGCACATTGACAATGATGGTGTCATCCGGGAACTGATATTTTTCAATCACTTCCGCCAGGCGCTCGGTACCGGAATGATGGTCAGCACGCGTCATGCAGACTTCACCACCTGCCGCTTCTACCGCCGCCGCAACATCAGGATGATCCGTGGCAACAATCACCCGTTCGGCACCGGATTCACGCGCACGTTCCATCACATGCACCACCATCGGTTTACCAAGAATATCCACCAATGGCTTGCCCGGCAGACGCGTCGAAGCGTAGCGCGCCGGAATAATGGCGACGAAACTCATGGATGGATCTCTTCAACAGACAAGGTTCGCGCTTCGTTTTCCAGTAATACCGGAATACCATCGCGCACCGGGAATGCCAGCCCATCGGGTTTGCAGATTAACTCCTGCTGTTCTTTGTTGTAGTACAGTTTTCCATTGCAAACTGGGCAGGCCACAATTTCAAGCAAACGGTGATCCATAATCTCCTCCATACCGGATCGATTCGTCAGGTAATAAGCATACCATAGCGTAGCGCGAGACAACGTGCCGGAATCCACTACGCAGTTATTGTCCAGCGATCTGACCAGGCAGCACGCAATGCCGATGGTGCCTGCTCAATCAACACTTCACTGGCCCCCTGCCATTGGGCAAATCGCGTGATGGCACGCTGAACGTCATTGACAAAGCTGGCCGTCACACGCACCCCCTCCTCCAGCCAGAAAGCACGGATCACCAATTGCTGCGCCTGGCGATCCATCTTCGCATCGAGCCGACCTTTCAGTACGCCACGATGCAAAACCGGCAGCACAAAGTAGCCGAACTTACGCTTCTCCGCTGGCGTATAGCATTCGATGCGGTAGTCAAAATTGAACAGTTCCAGCGCCCGGCGTCGATCCCATACCACCGGGTCAAAGGGAGAAAGCAGCGCGGTATGGGTGGCTGCCGACGATTTTTCCAGTTGCGGGAGTAACTCATGATGCAGCCACATCTCGCCCAGTTGCTCAACCTGCACCGGAATAATCGCGCCCCGCTCCTGCGCGGCCTCAAGCCAGGGTTTCAATGCAACCCGCTTCAGCCGATAGTAATCAGCCAACCAGGTGGGGCGGAAAATACCCAGACTACGCGCGCTGTGGTTGAGCATACTGACCACCGCGTCCTCTTCACTGAGCGCATGTTGCTCATCATCCCAGTCCGGCATCACCCGTTGCTGTAGGTCATACACCCGATGGAAATTGCGGCGTTCTACCACCATCAATTCCCCTGCACTAAACAAGTTTTCCAGATGGCGTTTATGCGGCTTCCACGCCCACCAGCCCGGTTTACTGTGCTTTTCCGTGGCAAAATCAGCGGCACGCACCGGACCGTTAGCGTTGATATGCTCCAGCAGGTCGGCAATCTCCTGCTGATGCTCTTCAACCCACTGCGCGTTATATTTCCAGCCAAGGCGCGAGGGATCGAGCATGCGATGGCGCAGCAGCGGGTAGTCTTCACGCGGGATAAAACAGGCTTCATGCGCCCAGTACTCAAACAACTCGCCCGATGCCAGCGACTCTTCCAGCCAGGTTATCGGGTAGTCACCCAGACGGCTGAATAACACCAGATAGGGGCTGCGCGCCACCACATTGATGGTGTCAATTTGCAGCAATGACATCTGACGGATAGTGGCATGAATATCAGCGAAACGGGCACGCCGCCCGGCAGGCCGAAGCAGCCCCTGAGCGGCAAGATGGAGATTGCGAGCGGTCTGTAAAGAGAGGGAATCAGCGCGGGTCATTACTCAGTTTCCCTGTCAGTTTTAGCGCGGTTTTGCGTCGCGGGCGTTGAGACAAAGTTGCGTGATGTCATCTAACAGCACAGGCAAGGACGCCCCTGCAAGATGCGCATCGACGGGTAAATACCACCAGTTTTCACGCGCAAACGCTCGGCATTTCACTGCATCTTTTTCCGTCATCAGCAGACACTGCCCTTGTTGCGTCAGGCTGCTTAATTCGGCTTCGCTATAAGCGTGATGGTCAGCAAAAGCGATTTCCGCAACAGGCTGTAACCCTTGCTGCTTCAGGGTAGTGAAGAAACGAGGCGGATGCCCAATACCGGCCATGGCGATCACCGGTGGCAACTGTGTCAGGCTGGCGCTTTGCCCGGTAACGAGATTTATCGCCTGGCCTGGTTGTAATGTCATGGCGATTTCACGACCACTGGCTTCACCACCGTTCACGATAACGGCATCAACCTGATCAAGACGGGAAGCACGTTCGCGCATTGGCCCGGCGGGCAACCACCAGCCATTGCCGAAACGACGTACGCCATCCACCACGACCCACTCGCGGTCACGTTGCAGAGCGTAATGCTGCAATCCATCATCGGTGATAATCACATCCAGCTGCTGCCGGGACAATAAGGCCTCGACAGCAACACGACGTTGCGGGGCCACCGCGACCGGCGCACCGGTACGTTGTGCTATCAACACCGGCTCATCACCTGCCAACTCGGTGGACGTTTCGGCATCGACTAACAGTGGATAACGTTCAGCTTTACCACCATAGCCGCGCGACACTATCCCAGGACGCAGACCTCGTTGTTGCAACGCCTGCACCAGCCAGATAACCACCGGTGTTTTGCCGTTACCGCCAGCAGTGAGATTACCCACCACAATCACCGGACAGGGCGCACGCCAGCTTTTACGCCAGCCATGCTGGAAACTGAGGCGAATCAGCCAGCTGACTGCCCCATACAGCAGGCTGAGCGGCCATAACAGCAGCCACAGCGGCGAACGCCCACTCCAGATGCGTTCAATCATTGGCCAAACTGCAATTTGTGAAGTTGTGCATAAGCTCCTTTTTCGGCCAGCAGAACCTCATGCGTACCACGCTCAACAATACGACCATCTTCAACCACCACGATTTCATCCGCTTTTTCGATGGTTGAAAGACGGTGCGCAATCACTACCGAGGTGCGGTTTTTCTGCAATTCATCCAACGCCGACTGAATCGCACGTTCAGACTCGGTATCCAGAGCAGAAGTCGCTTCATCAAGGATCAGGATTGGGCAATCACGCAATAAAGCACGGGCAATGGCGATACGCTGACGTTGGCCGCCGGAGAGCAGCACACCATTTTCGCCGATGACGGTATCAAGCCCGTTATCCATTTTTTTGATGAAATCCATCGCATGCGCCATAGTCGCTGCCCGCTCAACCTCTTCGCGGCTGTACTGTTCATTGCGTGCATAAGCGATGTTATTCGCGATGGTGTCGTTGAACAGATGCACATTCTGCGACACTAACGCCACCTGGTTACGTAACGAACCCAGGGTGTATTCGCGTAAATCGTGTCCGTCCAGCAGGATTTCACCCTGTTGAATATCGTAAAAGCGGGTCAGCAGACTCGCCATGGTAGATTTACCTGAACCTGAACGACCCACCAGTGCCACGGTTTTTCCGGCTGGTAAGCTCAGATTGATATCGCGCAACGCCGGAGTATCACGGCCAGGGTAAGTGAAGGTTACATGACGGAATTCCACATCACCTTTAGCGCGTTCCAGCTGACGCGTACCGCTGTCATTCTCCTGCTCGCTATCCAGAATGCTGAACAGCGTCTGACAAGCCGCCATACCACGCTGGAACTGCGCATTAACGTTAGTCAGCGACTTAAGCGGGCGCATCAGGGCGATCATCGAGGAGAACACCACCGTGATGGTACCGGCGGTCAATGTATCCATTACGCTTGGGAAGCTGGCAGCATACAGCACAAAAGCCAGCGCCAGAGAAGCGATCAGCTGAATAACCGGGTCAGAGATAGACGAGGCAGAAACCAGTTTCATGCCCTGTTGACGCATCTGATTGCTGACGCGTGCAAATCGCTGGGACTCTACTTCCTGGCCGCCAAAAATCAGCACCTCTTTGTGCCCTTTCAGCATTTGCTCGGCGCTGGTTGTCACTTGCCCCATGGTGTTCTGCATGGTTTTGCTGATATTACGGAAGCGTTTTGAGACGTTGCGAATCGCAAAAGAAACGATCGGTGCCAGAACAATCAGGATCAATGACAGCTGCCAGCTGTAGTAAAACATCATGATGAACAGGCCGATGATCGATGCACCTTCACGCACCACCGTAACCAGCGCGCTGGAAGATGATGAAGCGACCTGCTCGGAGTCATAAGTGATACGAGACAGCAACGTACCTGTCGACTGCTGGTCAAAGAAGGCTACCGGCATACCCATCATGTGACTGAACAGGCGACGACGCATATTCATCACTACGTTGCCGGAAACCCACGAAATGCAATAGCTAGAAATATAACTGGTTATTCCGCGCATCAGCATCAAACCGATTACCGCCAGCGGCATCCACAACAGCACGGATTTGTCAGCTTTACCGAAGCCGTCATCCAGTAAAGGTTTCAACAGGGAGAGCATTAAGGTGTCGCCTGCCGCATTGAGTATCAGCGCCACAGCAGACACGAATAAGCCAGCTTTGTGGGGCGCAATCATCGGCCAGAGTCGGCGAAATGTCTGCCACGTTGAGAGATCTTTGTCTTGTTGCATTATTTAGTCACGCTGTTTGAAATAGCCGCTCATTCTACCTGGATTCACGTTTGACGCCAAACCACTGATGATACCAGCGAGGCATTATTTGCTCTCTTAACCCCTTTATTTGCCAATGACCTGCACGGATCCCTATCTGTATCTGGCCGGATTGGGCGGTGTCATGCCAATGATAACCCTGCTGCTGATAGGTGCTAATCACCGTCTTCGCTGGCATCCGCCAGACGTTATAACGTGCCACAGAGGCAATCGCGACCTCCCCGGAGACATTACGCAACAACAACGCGCTGGAAGAGGTTCGACTACCATGATGAGGCACCTGTAAAATGGTTGAGGCCAGTGCCTGCTTTTGCTGCGCGACCAGCATCCTTTCAGCCTCCCGCTCAATATCCCCCGTCAACAGCAAACTCACTTTGCCATCATCGACCCGTACCACACAGGAGTCGTTATTTTCGCCTCTGGAGGAGCCACGAGGCGGCCAGAGTACGCTAAAACGAAGTTTCCCCCAGAGCCACTCTCCCCCTTGATAACAGGGAAGATGGTTAGGTTCAGCCAATGCGCTACGCACCGGTGTGCCAGGGTGAGCAGCGATAATTGCTGCCAGCCCTCCACGATGGTCCAGATGCTTATGGCTCAAAATTATTGACTGTAAGGCTCGGTTTTTACGCTGCAACCAGGGAAGGATGACCCGGCTCCCTGCATCACCATATGTCCAGCGAGGGCCTGTATCGTATAACACTGCCTCATCCCCCTGAGAAATGACGATCGCCAGTCCGTGCCCAACATCGATCATATCGATTTGCCAGTCATCTCGTGGCTCACTGACCCGCCACAGCAGCAAAGTGATGGCAATACTGCAACATTGCACAGGGGCGCGAAAAACAATGCCACTACGCCAGGCAAACATCCCGCCCCACAGCAACAGCATCGCTGGCAATGCATCACTCCATGGCAACCAACCCGCGGGAAGCCATGCCAGCCCAGACATCACCTGGTGGACCGACTGATCCGCCAGCCACCATAATCCACTGGCAAACGAAGTCACGGGCATCACCATCGCCAGCAATATCAACGGCACCGTAATAAATGAGATTATCGGTACTGCCAGCAGATTAGCCAGCAACGCACTGAGGCTAATGCCCTGAAACAGCCATATTTGCAGTGGCGCCATCAGCAACATCATCCCCAATTGCAAATGCAGCAATTGCAAACCCCACCAGCGACGCCCGTTACGAAACCTTGCAGGTAATGCAAACCATTGATACCAGATTAGCAGCGCCGCTACAGCCAGGGCTGATAACCAAAAACTCTCTGACAAAACAGTGAGCGGATCCAGCGCCAGCAACAAGCCAACACATAATGTCCACACCTGCCAGCCACTCAGTTGCCAGCCCGCAATGCGTAGGCCTATCCATAGCGTCAGGGCGAGCAAGGCACGCTGTGCCGGTGGATGGCTGCCAGATATCCAGCAATAAATCGCGGCAGTGCACCCACTGGCTATCAAAGGAAACAGATAATTAATCCGTCGGGCGGGGAGCACCCATTGCAGCATCCGCATAAATAGCCAACCAACACTGGCTGCCAGTGCGATATGCATACCCGAAATTGCCATCAGATGCGCTGTTCCCGTTTCGCGTAGAATGCGACGCTGATCTTCTGTCATCGATTCCCGCATACCAAACGCCAGCGCCTGGACAATCGCCGGGGCTTGCATCACCGCAAATGCCGGAAGGTGATAATTGATCAGTCGAGCGCGCCAGCTACACGTTGGATTCAACACCTGGCGTGCCGCAATAACGCCCTGCAAAGGTTTGTGTTGTGCCAGGGCAAAGCGCTGTGCATCAAACTCGCCTTCGTTGAGGCGCGCATGCACGGCACGTAAACGTAACTGCATACGCCAGCGTTGTCCGCTGCAAAAGGGTTCCCCTTCCCCGTTGTGGTTTAGCGTGGCAAAGAGCGGTGGAAACTGATATCGCCCATTGATTTGCAGCAGTTGAACCGTCAGTTGTTTATTGTCCTGACGCACATCCGTTATCCGTACGATAGCGTTTACCGGTGCCTGCGTCAGTTGGTCAATAGTGCTGACCATTTGCCGGGCCTCAGCCAATGCCCAAGTCATCAGGAGTAAAGTCACGCCGACGAGACGTAACCAGGGAAGAGGTTGCAGACTCAGTAACAGTGCGCTGGCCCCCATCGCCCACAGGATGTCATTACCGGGTAAGTCAGGTATCAATCCTAATGGCAATGCAGCAAGCATCATCAATCGCGCCAGCACTATCCATGTTATCTGCATCTTTCTTCTCCGTGAAAGGAGAAAAGAGTGTGCCAGAGGTGATCGCGTTATTCGCGCCAGGCGTTAACGATTCTGGAGGCAGCTCCAGAGATAATCAGGCTTTTGCAGTGGTATTACATTAATTCTGGAGCTCGATTGTCATCAGGCAAAAAAAAACGACACCAGATGGTGTCGTTTTCACTGTTCGGTAACGGCTTAGCCGTAAATATTCGCACGGTCACGCAATTCTTTGCCCGGTTTGAAGTGGGGAACGTATTTACCTTCCAGATCCACTTTGTCACCCGTTTTCGGGTTACGTCCGGTACGCGGTGCGCGGTAGTGCAAAGAAAAGCTGCCGAATCCCCGGATTTCAATGCGCTCGCCTTGTGCCAACGTTGTGGCCATATGCTCGAGCATCTCTTTAACCGCATCCTCAACGACTTTCGCCGGAATATGAGTCTGCTGGCCAGCAAGTCTTTCAATCAGTTCTGACTTGGTCATGTAACCTCCGGTTAATCCCTGTTTGGAAAGGTATGACAGCTTTTACCGAAACCGGGCAGCTTACGCCGCCCGGTGCTTCGGGTCGATTACTCGCCTTTAGCCGCTTTGAACGCTTCAGCCATAGCGTTAGAGAAGTTGCCTTCTTCCTGTTTGGTGTTAACAGTGTTGATAGCTTCTTTCTCGTCAGCCTGGTCTTTCGCACGGACAGACAGACTTACAACGCGGTTCTTACGGTCAACGCCAGTGAATTTAGCTTCAACGTCGTCACCAACACTCAGAACCAGAGTTGCGTCTTCGATACGGTCCAGTGAAGCTTCAGAAGCGCGCAGGTAACCCTCTACGCCATCAGCTAATTCTACTGTAGCACCTTTCGCGTCAACTGCAGTGACTTTACCAGTCACGATAGCGCCTTTCTTGTTCAGGGTGATGTAGTTGTTGAACGGATCTTCAGCCAACTGTTTCACACCCAGAGAGATGCGCTCACGCTCTGCATCAACCTGCAGTACAACGGCAGCGATTTCGTCGCCTTTTTTGTACTCACGAACGGCTTCTTCGCCAGTTGCGTTCCAGGAGATGTCAGACAGGTGAACCAGACCGTCGATGCCACCGTCCAGGCCGATGAAGATACCGAAGTCAGTGATTGACTTGATTTTACCTTCAACGCGATCGCCTTTGTTGTGGGTCTCTGCGAACTGCTGCCATGGGTTAGATTTGCACTGCTTCAGACCCAGGGAGATACGACGACGTTCTTCGTCGATGTCCAGAACCATAACTTCAACCACGTCGCCCACGTTAACAACTTTAGACGGGTGGATGTTTTTGTTGGTCCAGTCCATTTCAGAAACGTGTACCAGACCTTCAACGCCTTCTTCGATTTCTACGAAGCAGCCGTAATCAGTCAGGTTGGTTACACGACCGGTCAGCTTGGTGCCTTCCGGATAGCGTTTAGCGATAGCTACCCACGGATCTTCGCCCAGCTGTTTCAGGCCCAGAGATACACGGGTACGCTCGCGGTCGAACTTCAGCACTTTAACAGTGATTTCGTCGCCCACGTTGACGATTTCGCTCGGATGCTTAACGCGTTTCCAGGCCATGTCAGTGATGTGCAGCAGGCCGTCAACGCCGCCCAGGTCCACGAATGCGCCGTAGTCAGTGAGGTTCTTAACGATACCTTTGACTTCCATGCCTTCCTGCAGGTTTTCCAGCAGCTGATCACGTTCAGCGCTGTTTTCAGATTCGATAACTGCGCGGCGAGAAACAACCACGTTGTTACGTTTCTGATCAAGCTTGATTACTTTGAATTCAAGCTCTTTGCCTTCCAGGTGCAGGGTGTCGCGAACTGGACGCACGTCTACCAGTGAACCCGGCAGGAACGCACGAATACCATTCAGCTCAACTGTGAAGCCACCTTTAACTTTGCCGTTGATAACACCGGTAACAGTTTCAGCATCTTCGTAAGCTTTTTCCAGCGTGATCCAAGCTTCGTGACGTTTAGCTTTTTCACGGGACAGCAGGGTTTCACCGAAGCCGTCTTCTACTGCGTCCAGAGCAACGTCAACTTCGTCGCCCACCTGGATTTCCAGTTCGCCAGCTGCGTTCTTGAACTGCTCTGCAGGGATTGCAGATTCAGATTTCAGACCCGCATCAACCAGAACTACGTCTTTGTCGATAGCAACAACGACGCCACGAACGATGGAACCCGGACGGGTTTCGATTTCTTTCAGGGACTCTTCAAAGAGTTGAGCAAAAGATTCAGTCATATTGATAATCTTCAGGATTCTTCAATTTAACGTCCACCTGACGTCATTGTCGGATGGGGTTGTTTCACATGCCCTGCACCGGATCCGTGGTACAGGGTTACAGCAATTCGGTTACCGAAAATATTAAATGCCCAGCTTCTGGCGGGCATAATCAAGTGCCATTTCAATGACTTGCTCAATTGACATGCTGGTTGAATCCAGCACCAGAGCATCGGCAGCAGGCACCAAAGGGGCGATTGCGCGGTTACGGTCGCGGTCGTCGCGTTCCTTTATCTCGGCTAAAAGGCGATCAAAGTTAACACTAAAGCCCTTCTCCTGCAACTGTAGCATACGGCGATGAGCACGCTCTTCTGAACTGGCATCAAGGAAGATTTTTACCGGTGCATCAGGGAAAACGACTGTCCCCATATCACGACCATCAGCAATTAAACCCGGCTCCTCACGGAAAGCCCGCTGACGACGTAACAGCGCTTCACGTACCCGCGGGAAGGCGGCAACGCGTGACGCGGTGTTGCTCACTTCCTGAGTACGGATTTCACCGGTCACGTCTTCACCTTCCAGAATGACCTGCATCTCACCATCAACGGAAAGAAAACGCACGTCGAGGTGAGCCGCCATCGGAACTAAGGCCTCTTCAGACTCAATATCCACCTGATGATGGATCGCAGCCAAAGCCAGGACGCGATATATCGCGCCCGAATCCAGCAAGTGCCACTGCAATGACTCCGCCATCGCTTTGCACAAGGTTCCCTTCCCTGCACCACTAGGCCCATCGATGGTAATAACCGGGGCGATTGCCGTCATTGTTTTCTCCTGTTGCTGAATGCGTATTTTCAGCCGGCATGGCTGTGCGGATTGCGCAGCATTATACGCTGACCGCGTCAGGTTCGTTACCCCTTAGCGCAGACAGCGTTATAAATTTGGGCAGAATCGGAGGAATTTCCGCTACTAAGGCCAGGAGAAAGTAAAGTCACCCGGCAGGAAAGGCCACCGGGTGTCAGTATCAGGACGTGTGGCTGATTTTCGCCAACTGCTGAAAATAGTCAGGGAAGGTTTTAGCGGTACAACCTGGATCAAGGATTGTTACAGGCGTATCTGACAGAGCGACCAGCGAGAAACACATTGCCATGCGGTGGTCGTTGTAAGTGCCAATATCGGCATGCTGCAACTGCGCAGGCGGGGTGATACGAATGAAATCGTGCCCTTCTTCAACTTCAGCACCGACTTTACGCAGTTCAGTCGCCATCGCCGCCAGACGGTCAGTCTCTTTAACGCGCCAGTTATAGATGTTGCGCATCAGGGTGGTACCGTTAGCAAACAATGCCGTGGTCGCAATGGTCATCGCGGCATCAGGAATATGGTTCATATCCATATCGATTGCGTTCAGAGAACCGCGAGTACAGGCAATGTAATCCTCACCCCATTCAACGGTGGCACCCATTTTTTCCAGCACATCGGCAAAACGGATATCACCCTGCACGCTGTTACGTCCAATACCCGTAACACGCACGGTCCCGCCTTTAATTGCCGCAGCAGCAAGGAAATAGGAAGCTGAAGAGGCATCACCTTCGACCAGATAATCGCCCGGTGATTGGTACTGCTGCTGCCCTTTAACGACAAAGCGTTGGTAATTCTGGTTATCAACTTCAACACCGAAACAACGCATCAGATGCAATGTGATATCAATGTAGGGTTTTGATACCAGATCACCTTTGATCGTGATGGTGGTGTCCTGCCCTGCTAAAGGCGCCGTCATTAATAACGCCGTCAAAAACTGGCTGGAAACACTACCGTCGACACTCACTTCACCGCCGTTAAAGCCCCCTTTGAGCAGTAACGGTGGATAGTCGGTCTGCTCCAGATAATCGATTTTAGCTCCGCCCTGACGCAGTGCATCAACCAGGTGACCAATCGGGCGCTCTTTCATCCGCGGCTCACCGGTCAGCACGATAGATTGCTGGCCAAGGCACAATGCGGCAGCCAGTGGACGCATCGCTGTGCCGGCATTACCCAGAAAAAGTTCCAGCGGTTGATCTGCGTGCAGTGGACCAGCATTACCGGTCACCTCACAAACAGTGCGATCCGCAGAGAGCGTATAGCCCACACCCAGCGCTTTCAGCGCGTTAAGCATATGCTTAACATCATCACTATCCAGCAGGTTGGTCAGGCGTGTGGTACCTTTTGCCAGCGCTGCCAGCAGCAGTGCACGGTTAGATACGCTCTTGGAACCCGGTAGGTTTACCGTGCCATCAACACGAGCAATCGGTTGTAGTGTCAGGGAGTCCTGCATGTGAAACTCAATCTCCAGAAAAGAAGAAACCCCGTCTGAAAACAACGGGGTCTGGTACCAGTCAAACTGGCATATATGAATAATTAACCGTGGCGACGCTCAAAATCGACCATGAAATCGGTCAGGGCTTTTACACCTTCCAGCGGCATCGCATTGTAAATCGAGGCACGCATACCACCAACCACGCGATGACCTTTCAGCGCATGCAGGCCAGCTTTGAGCGATTCTTCGAGGAATACTTTGTCCAGCGCAGCATCTGCCAACTGGAAAGGCACGTTCATACGTGAACGGTTTTCCGCCGCAACATCGTTACGGTAGAAGTCGCTGCGATCAATCACACCGTAAAGCAGATCAGCTTTAGCCTGATTCTGCTTGTCCATATCGGCCACACCGCCTTTCTCTTTCAGCCATTTGAAGACCAGGCCAGAGAGATACCAGGCAAATGTCGGTGGGGTGTTGAACATGGAATCGTTCTCCGCCAGCACCTTGTAATCGAGAATGGACGGCACATAGCTGTGTGCTTTGCCCAGCAAATCTTCACGTACGATAACCAGCGTCAGGCCTGCCGGACCGATATTTTTCTGCGCACCCGCATAGATTACACCATAACGGCTGACGTCAATCGGGCGTGACAGGATGGTTGATGAATAGTCGGCCACCACCACTTTGTCGCCAAAGTCTGGCTGTTCATCAATCGCGATACCATCGATAGTTTCATTTGGGCAAAAATGCACATAGGCCGCATCATTGCTCAGTTGCCATTCGCGCATCGGCAGAATCGCACGCTTACCATCACGGGTGGTTTTTACATCAATGGTATTTGGCGAGCAGTATTTTTCCGCTTCTTTGATTGCACTGTGCGCCCAATAGCCGCCATCAATGTAGTCAGCAGATTTAGCAGCACCCAACAGGTTACCAGGGATAGCCGCAAACTGCGCACGCGCACCGCCATGACAGAATAAAACTTTGTAGTTGGCGGGGATTTTCAGCAGATCGCGAAAGTCTTTCTCAGCCTCTTCCGCCACCTGAATAAATTCTTTACTACGGTGACTGATTTCCATCACCGAGGTGCCTAACCCGTGCCAGTTTGTCAATTCTTGTTCTGCACGACGGAGCACTTCAACCGGCAGCATCGCTGGACCGGAGCTAAAATTATAAACCTGCGTCATTTCCCCTCACCACTGTCATATCGAACGGTTATGAATACCCTACCGGTTTTATCATTGCCTCTGGATGGCTGCAATCATTTATCCAACCGTGATCACATTTCCAGAGCCAGCTCCACCGCAGCTTATGTCATAAATGTAATCGACAATGGAATTTTGTGAGGTTTATCTGCGAAGTAAAATCAGAATGCCGCCAGGCGGATAAAAACCCGTAACATAAGCGAGAGAGAAACTTCGCCAACCGAATAGCGAATTGCGTGCAAAACCCGTATTATTGCGCGCTTTACGCCCACCCCATTGACTTAGAGAGCGCCATCATGACGCAAACTTTTATTCCAGGTAAAGACGCTGCACTGGAAGACTCCATTTCACGCTTCCAGCAAAAATTGCAGGATTTGGGTTTTAACATCGAAGAAGCCTCCTGGCTGAACCCTGTCCCTCATGTGTGGTCAGTCCATATTCGCGATCGTGACTGCCCGCTGTGCTTTACCAACGGTAAAGGTGCCAGCAAAAAGGCCGCGCTGGCTTCTGCGCTGGGCGAATACTTTGAGCGCCTCTCAACCAACTACTTCTTTGCTGACTTCTGGCTGGGTGAGTCCATCGCTAACGGCGAGTTTGTCCACTATCCCAACGAGAAGTGGTTCCCCTTACCTGAAGATGGCAGCCTGCCAGCAGGGATCCTCGATACTCGCCTGCGTGAATTCTATGATCCTGAAGATAGCCTGAGCGCGAGTGACCTGATCGACCTGCAATCCGGCAATGCTGAGCGTGGCATTTGCGGCCTGCCCTTTACACGTCAGTCAGACCAGCAGACCGTCTATATCCCGATGAATATTATCGGCAACCTGTATGTGTCCAACGGAATGTCAGCAGGTAACACCGCTAACGAAGCGCGTGTACAGGGACTGTCCGAGGTGTTTGAGCGCCATATTAAAAACCGCATCATTGCTGAATCCATCAGCCTGCCAGAAATTCCTGAAGCTGTTATGCAGCGCTATCCTGGCGTGGTTGAGGCCATCGCACGTCTGGAAGCTGAAGGCTTCCCGATTTTTGCCTATGACGCCTCCCTCGGCGGTAAATACCCGGTGATCTGTGTGGTGCTGTTCAACCCGGCGAACGGCACCTGTTTCGCTTCATTTGGTGCACATCCTGATTTTGGTGTGGCGCTGGAGCGTACCGTTACCGAGCTGCTGCAAGGTCGTGGCCTGAAAGATCTCGACGTGTTCACGCCGCCAACCTTCGATGATGAAGAAGTTGCCGAGCATGCCAACCTGGAAACCCACTTTATTGATTCAAGCGGTCTGATTTCCTGGGATATGTTCAAAGACGATGCCGACTATCCGTTTGTTGACTGGAGCTTTGCTGGCAGCACACACGAAGAGTTTGACACGCTGATGGCTATCTTCCGCGCTGAAGATAAAGAAGTGTACATCGCCGATTACGAGCATTTGAGCGTGTATGCCTGCCGCATCATTGTACCGGGCATGTCTGATATTTACCCGGCGGAAGACTTGCTGCTGGCAAACAACAACATGGGCGCACCGCTGCGTGAAACCCTGCTGGCCCTGCCGGCGAGCCAATGGGAGCCGGAAGCCTATCTGGATCTGATCACCCAACTGGATGAAGAAGGTCACGATGACTTCACCCGTGTTCGCGAATTGCTGGGTCTGGCATCGGGCAAAGACAATGGCTGGTTTACGCTGCGTATTGGCGAGCTGAAAGCCATGCTGGCACTGGCTGGTGGTGACCTCGATCAGGCACTGATCTGGACTGAATGGACGATGGAATTTAACCAGTCAATCTTCAGTGCTGAGCGTGCTAACTACTACCGCTGCCTGCAAACCCTGCTGCTGCTGGCTATGGAAGAGGAACGCGATCCGGTTCAATACCACCGCGCCTTTATCCGTATGTACGGTGAAGCAGCCGTTGACGCGGCATCAGCCGCTATCAGCGGTGAAGCGCCGTTCTACGGCCTGCAAGCCGTAGATTTAGATTTGAAAGCCTTCCCGGCCCATCAGTCGTTGCTGGCAGCTTATGAAAAGTTACAGGCGGCCAAACGTCGTTATTGGTTAGCGAAATAAATAGCCTTATTTTGCTGTAAAAGGTCAGATAATGCCCAAAAAGGCGCTGAATAACTTCAGCGCCTTTTTTTATTATCAGCGGTTTTACCTTTCTCAGGAAAATTTCAGATAACATTTTAGACTCAAGCAATAATATTCGTTAACAATTCAACTTTTCTATCGTTGCGTTTCTCAACAATATTTGCAAATATTAAAAAATATTTATTTGATAATATTCAATTGGTTAATGCGGTTTCGCTTGTCCAATAGCCCCTGACACCCCCACCCCACCGGCCAAATATGATCCATATCAAATCCTGTCCTATACTCCTTTGTTAGTATTAATCCCAGATAATTCCTGGAGAGCGTTAGTGTGAAAACTGACAACCCGTTTAATTCATTATTACCGGCGGCAATGGCAAAGGTTGCTGAAGATGCCGGGGTTTATAAAGCCACTAAACACCCCTTAACCACCTTCTTTCTTGCCATAACCGCTGGCGTATTCATTTCTATCGCTTTTGTGTTCTATATCACCGCCACCACCGGTAGCGGCGCGATGCCTTACGGCATGGCAAAACTGATTGGCGGCATCTGCTTCTCTCTGGGATTAATGCTGGTGGTGGTGTGCGGTGCTGACCTTTTTACCTCCACCGTGCTGATTGTGGTGGCTAAAGCCAGCGGTCGCATCACCTGGGCACAGCTGGGGCGTAACTGGTTAAATGTGTATATCGGTAACCTGATTGGCGCACTGTTTTTTGTCGCGCTAATTTGGCTCTCTGGCGAACATATGGTGGCAAACGGCGCGTGGGGCTTAAACGTTCTGCAAACTGCTGACCATAAAATGCATCATAGCTTTATTGAAGCCGTTAGCCTTGGCACCCTTGCCAACCTGATGGTGTGCCTGGCGGTATGGATGAGTTACTCCGGCCGCAGCCTGCTCGACAAAATGGTGGCAATGATTCTGCCTGTCGCTATGTTTGTTGCCAGCGGCTTTGAGCACAGTATCGCTAACATGTTTTTGATTCCGATGGCGATCATGATTCGCGACTTCGCCAGCCCGGAGTTCTGGCAAATGGCCGGAGCCAGTGCCTCACAATTCCAGGCGCTCAGTGTCGGTAACTTTATTGTCGACAACCTTATTCCTGTCACCATCGGCAACATCATTGGTGGTGGCCTGTTAGTCGGATTGACCTACTGGGTTATCTACCTACGCGGTGATGACCCGGTACATTAATTAAGTATTGAGTACGGGCACGCCTGATCGCGTGCCAAACGTGAAAGTTTCCCTAAATAAAGGCAGGTATATCATGACCGAACTGAATGAAAAATTGGCGGCAGCCTGGGAAGGATTTAACGCGGGCGAATGGCAGAACGGTGTCAACGTACGCGATTTCATCCAGAAAAATTACACCCCTTATGAAGGCGACGAGTCGTTCCTCGCGGGTGCCACCCCGGCAACCACTAAACTGTGGGATAACGTGCTGGAAGGCATCAAGATTGAAAACCGTACTCACGCTCCGGTTGACTTCGATACCGATCTTGCTTCAACCATCACTTCACACGATGCCGGTTACATCAACAAGTCACTGGAAAAAATCGTTGGTCTGCAAACTGAAGCCCCGTTGAAACGCGCCATCATCCCGTTTGGCGGTATCAAAATGGTGGAAGGCTCCTGTAAGGTTTATGGCCGTGAGCTGGATGCCTCACTGAAAAAAGTCTTCACTGATTACCGTAAAACCCATAACCAGGGCGTGTTTGATGTCTATACCCCTGACATCCTGCGTTGCCGTAAATCCGGTGTACTGACCGGTCTGCCAGATGCTTATGGTCGTGGTCGTATCATTGGTGACTATCGTCGCGTTGCGCTGTATGGCATCGACTACCTGATGAAAGACAAAGTTGCGCAGTTCAATTCACTGCAAAGCGACATGGAAAACGGCGTCAATCTGGAAGCCACTATCCGTCTGCGTGAAGAGATTTCTGAACAGCACCGTGCGCTGGGCCAGATCAAAGAGATGGCGGCTAAATATGGTCACGATATCTCTCTGCCTGCCACCACGGCGCAGGAAGCGGTGCAGTGGACTTACTACGGCTACCTGGCTGCGGTTAAATCACAGAATGGTGCGGCGATGTCGTTTGGTCGCGTGTCTACCTTCCTTGATGTTTACATCGAACGTGATATCAAAGCAGGCAAGCTGAATGAAGCCGAAGCGCAAGAACTGATTGACCACCTGGTCATGAAACTGCGTATGGTGCGCTTCCTGCGTACGCCGGAATATGATGAGCTGTTCTCTGGCGACCCGATCTGGGCAACTGAGTCCCTGGCAGGTATGGGCGTCGACGGTCGTACTCTGGTCACCAAAAGCACCTTCCGTTTCCTGAACACGCTGTACACCATGGGTCCATCACCGGAACCAAACATGACCATCCTGTGGTCAGAAAAACTGCCGATTAACTTTAAAAAATATGCGGCAAAAGTCTCCATCGATACTTCATCACTGCAATATGAAAACGATGACCTGATGCGTCCTGACTTCAACAACGATGACTATGCCATCGCCTGTTGTGTTAGCCCGATGGTGATCGGTAAACAAATGCAGTTCTTCGGTGCCCGCGCTAACCTGGCGAAAACCCTGCTGTACGCAATCAACGGCGGCGTTGACGAAAAACTGAAAATGCAGGTTGGCCCGAAAGAAGCGCCGATCACTGATGACGTACTGAACTTCGAAACCGTCATGGCGCGTATGGACCACTTCATGGACTGGCTGGCAAAACAGTATGTCACCGCCCTGAACGTTATCCACTACATGCATGATAAATACAGCTATGAAGCGTCACTGATGGCTCTGCATGACCGTGACGTTTACCGTACTATGGCTTGTGGTATCGCCGGTCTGTCTGTAGCTGCTGACTCACTCTCGGCTATCAAGTACGCCAAAGTGAAACCGGTGCGCGATGCGGATGGCCTGGCGATTGATTTCGAGATCGAAGGTGAATACCCGCAGTTTGGTAACAACGACGCTCGCGTCGATGATATGGCCTGTGACCTGGTTGAACGTTTCATGAAAAAAATTCAGAAACTGGCGACCTATCGCAATGCTGTTCCGACTCAGTCAGTGCTGACCATTACCTCTAACGTGGTTTATGGTAAGAAAACCGGTAATACCCCGGATGGCCGTCGCGCAGGTGCACCGTTCGGACCGGGTGCTAACCCGATGCACGGACGTGACCAGAAAGGTGCGGTTGCCTCACTGACCTCGGTCGCTAAACTGCCGTTCGCCTACGCCAAAGATGGTATCTCTTATACCTTCTCTATCGTACCGAACGCGCTGGGTAAAGATGATAACGTACGTAAAACCAACCTCGCGGGCCTGATGGATGGCTACTTCCACCATGAAGCCAACAATATCGAGGGCGGTCAGCATCTGAACGTTAACGTGATGAACCGTGAAATGCTGTTGGATGCGATGGATCACCCGGAAAAATATCCGCAATTGACCATCCGTGTTTCCGGTTACGCCGTGCGTTTTAACTCGCTGACTAAAGAGCAGCAACAGGATGTGATTACCCGTACTTTCACCAAGTCCCTGTAATTCGTCCCGCTAAAAAAGGCTCCTGCGGGAGCCTTTTCTCCAGGTCGTTTTGCCAGAAGGCTAACCGAGGCTCTCTGGCAAAACCGACTTAAACCTCAGAGCACGACACAGATTGTGCCGCCTGATACCAGGCCAAATTGGAGAACTCATCGCAATGTCAACCATCGGTCGTATTCACTCCTTCGAATCCTGCGGCACCGTTGACGGCCCGGGAATCCGCTTTATCACCTTCTTCCAGGGCTGCCTGATGCGCTGCCTCTATTGTCACAACCGTGATACCTGGGATACCCACGGCGGCAAAGAGGTGACGGTTGAAGATTTAATGAAAGATGTGCTGTCGTACCGCCATTTTATGAATGCCTCTGGCGGTGGTGTGACAGCTTCCGGCGGCGAAGCGATTCTCCAGGCTGAGTTCGTACGCGACTGGTTCCGTGCCTGCCGCGCCGAGGGTATCCATACTTGTCTCGATACCAATGGTTTTGTGCGACGTTACGATCCGGTTATTGATGAGCTGCTTGAAGTCACTGACCTGGTGATGCTCGATCTCAAACAGATCAATGATGATATCCACCAGATTCTGGTCGGTGTCTCGAACCACCGTACCATGGACTTTGCCCGCTATTTGCAGAAGAAAGGTGTTCGCACCTGGATTCGCTATGTCGTGGTGCCCGGCTATTCCGACGATGATGATTCGGTACATCGCCTGGGTGAATTCACCCAGGACATGGACAACATCGAGAAGATTGAATTATTGCCTTACCACGAATTAGGTAAGCATAAATGGATTGCGATGGGTGAAGAGTACAAGCTGGAAGGTGTGAAGCCACCGACGAAAGAAACGATGGAACGGGTGAAGAACATTCTGGCTGGATATGGTCATCAGGTGATGTATTAACCCTGCCAGCCCAACACACCTCCGTAGCGGCGCGATTTATCGCGCGGGTACGGCGGTGTGCAGACACGCTCTACGCGTGCGCCACAGGTGTGGCGTGATGGTCGGCTTTGCGCAGCAGCATCACCAGATAAACCAGTGCCACCCCCGCAATCATCACAAACAACAGACGATCTGAGTAGCTCTGCATCAACATCGCCGTGGTGCCCGGTCCAACCAGACTACCCAGGGTGTAGCTGAACAGCAGTGCCTGATTCATCGCCACCAGTTCGTGATGTGCCACCGTTTCACACGCCCAGGACATCGCCACCGGATAGAGCGTAAACCCAGCCAGGCCCAGCACGAATAAGGCCGGGGCCATTGCCGCATCACTCAGCATCGCGATCGCACCGAGGATGATGACAAATACCTGAACACGCAGCACCAACAAACGGCCAAAGCGATCGGCCAGACGCCCCACCGGCCACTGCCCAACGATACCGGAACTGACCAGCAGCGCCATCCAGTAACCTACCGTGGCATCGCTCATACCCTGATGTGCCAGATAAAGCGGCATCAAGCCATACAGTGAACCCAACAGAATCCCGGAGATAATGCAGCCGTTAATACCCAGACGCGAACTGCGACGGCGCATCATCGGCCAGATACGTCCTGGTGACGCATCTTCGCTGGCATGTCCGGCATTCACGCGAACAAACACCACTGGTAACACCGCACAGAGCACCAGGGCCGTTACCCACGGAATAACATGCAACAATTCGGTTGAAACACGGCTGACCAGCAGTTGCCCGGCCACGGTGCCGAGATAATAAATAATCATGTAAGCAGCAAGTAACTGGCCGCGATTGCGCACGGTGCCGCTACAAAGCAAAGCGCTTTCCACCACTACCCACATCAGTGCGCAACCGACACCGGCGATAAAACGCAGCAGTGTCCAGCTGTAAAATCCACCCAGCAGCGCCATCCCCACGGTTGCCACGGCAAACAGGATCGTCGCCAGATAGTAGCAACGATTAAAACCGTAGTGGGTGATCAACCAGCCTGCCAGCAAAGTGCCTGCAAGGTTACCGGTATAATATGATGAACTGACCATACCCACCTGCCAGGTTGGCAGTTGATCATGCGTCAGCCATAACGGCACCAGTGTATTGAGCACAGCGATAGACACCGTCAGGAGCAGCAAACCGCAAAGCAGCAGCAGGACGGGGCGCGACCAGGTTGACATAGGGAAAAAACCAAAGGAATAGAGAGAATTGCGCGCAGTTTGCCAGTTGCTATTTTAAAGTCAATGTGCAAAAAAACACCGCCGCATTTTTTGCTGCTAACCAATTTAATTTTTTTATCTTCAGTTAGTTAGAGTACGAAAGAACTTTCTTAACCGTCTCGCTATCTCTATGAATTTGTGGATTTTTAGACGATCAGGCTTCTCAGATGACGATAACGTTTATTTCTGATTAATTCCGGGTAAAGATTAAATCAGTTTTTTATTTGGGAAATAAAAAACCCGGCATTGCCGGGTTTTTAAAAACAGCGGGAGATTAACCAATAAATTCAATACCGCCCATATACGGACGCAGAACTTCAGGCACTTCAATACGACCATCTGCCTGCTGGTAGTTTTCCAGCACGGCAACCAGCGTACGGCCAACCGCCAGGCCAGAACCATTCAGCGTATGGACCAGACGTGGTTTCTTCTCAGTCTTGCTACGGCAGCGTGCCTGCATGCGACGCGCCTGGAAATCCCACATGTTGGAGCAAGAGGAGATTTCACGGTAGGTATTTTGCGCCGGTAACCAGACCTCAAGGTCATAGGTCTTGGTTGAGCCAAAGCCCATATCGCCGGTGCACAGCAGCACTTTACGGTACGGCAGGTTAAGCAGTTGCAGCACCTTCTCCGCGTGACCAACCAACTCTTCCAGTGCCTGCATGGAGGTTTCCGGTGCGACAATCTGCACCATCTCCACTTTGTCGAACTGATGCATACGGATTAAACCGCGCGTATCACGACCGTAAGAGCCCGCTTCTGAACGGAAGCATGGCGTGTGTGCAGTGAGTTTGATCGGCAGGTTTTCTTCTTCGACGATCTCATCACGCACCAGGTTAGTCAGCGGCACTTCTGCGGTCGGAATCAGCGCATAGTTGCTGCTGCCCGCTTCTTCATCGAGCGGCTTGGTGTGGAAAAGATCTTCACCAAATTTAGGCAACTGGCCGGTACCATACAGCGTGTCATGGTTCACCAGATAAGGCACATAGGTCTCAAGATAACCGTGTTGCTCAGTATGCAGATCGATCATGAACTGGCTCAGGGCGCGATGCAGGCGAGCAATTTGCCCCTGCATCACCACAAAGCGTGAGCCGGTCAGTTTGACCGCAGACGCGAAGTCTAAACCTTTCGCCTGCTCACCCAATGAGACGTGATCTTTCACCTCAAAATCGAACTGACGAGGTTCACCCCAGCGCGCAACTTCGAGGTTTTCCGTGTCATCTTTACCCAGCGGAACTTCATCGGCGGGCAGATTGGGCAGCGCCAGAGCAAAATCACGAATTTCGTTCTGCAGGGCATCCAGTTCTGCTTTCGCGGCATCCAGGCGTTCGCCCAGCGCGTTCACTTCCAGACGCAGCGGCTCGATATCTTCCCCACGGGCTTTAGCCTGACCGATGGATTTGGATCGGGAGTTACGCTCAGCCTGCAGATTTTCGGTTTCTACCTGCAATACTTTACGACGCTCTTCATGGGAGCGCAGCGTTTCCACATCCAGTTTAAATCCCCGGCGTGCCAGTTTTTCTGCGACTGCGTCTGGCTCGTTACGCAGCAGATTGGGATCGAGCATGCTTATCCTGTGTAATTAAGGTTGATTGAACGAATGAAGTGATGCATCCCTCTGGAATGCATTGAATTCCTGGATCACCTTACCGTAACGCCTTTAGGAGCGGTAGCGTTTTATCGGGCTATTTTGATCCTGTTCAGCCAGCCAGGCGAGTTTTTCGCCAATTTTCCCTTCAAGACCACGATTGGTGGGATGATAGTAGCGTGTTTGTGCCATTTCTGGCGGAAAGTAGACTTCACCGGCGGCAAATGCATTCGGCTCGTCATGCGCGTAGCGATACTCCTTGCCCAGCCCCATCTCTTTCATCAATTTGGTCGGCGCGTTGCGCAGATGTTCGGGGACGTCATAATCCGGAAATTCGCGTGCGTCACGCATTGCCGCTTTGAAAGCGGTGTAAACGGCATTACTTTTCGGCGCACTGGCGAGATACACAATCGCCTGAGCAATGGCGCGTTCCCCTTCGGCGGGCCCGACGCGTGTAAAGCAATCCCAGGCCGCAATCGCCACCTGCATACCACGCGGGTCGGCATTGCCAACGTCTTCCGAGGCGATGGCCAACAGACGACGCGCCACATACAGCGGATCGCCACCGGCAGTGATAATACGCGCATACCAGTAAAGGGCGGCATCCGGTGCCGACCCCCTTACCGACTTATGCAAGGCTGAAATCAGGTCATAGAAGCGATCGCCTTTGTTATCAAAACGCGCGGCGCGCTCCCCGGAAACCTCATTCAGCAACTGCGGCGTCAACTCACGCTGGCCAGCGCCGTTGGTTTCCGCCATATCTGCCATCATTTCCAGCGTATTCAGCGCGCGGCGAGCGTCACCGTTCACCAACTCAGCAATCATGCGGCGCGTATTATCAGGCAATAAAATGTCGCTATTACCGTAACCGCGCGCGCTGTCCTGCATCGCCTGCTGTAAAACCTGCTCAATATCCGCAGTGGTTAATGATTTCAGCAGGTAGACGCGCGCCCGTGACAACAACGCTGAATTCAGTTCAAACGAGGGGTTTTCGGTGGTAGCACCTATAAAGGTGATGGTGCCATCCTCAATATGCGGCAAAAACGCATCTTGCTGGCTTTTGTTAAAGCGGTGCACCTCATCAACAAACAAAATGGTGCGACGGCCAACCTGGCGATTTTGCCGGGCGCGTTCAATCGCTTCACGGATCTCTTTCACGCCGGATGTCACAGCGGAGATGCGCTCAACATCGGCTTTGCCATAATGGGCGATGATCTCGGCCAGGGTGGTTTTCCCTGTCCCTGGCGGCCCCCACAAAATCATCGAATGCAGATGCCCCGCCTCAATCGCACGGGGCAACGGTTTACCTGCTGCCAGCAGATGTTGCTGACCGATGTATTGTGCCAGCGTCACTGGCCGCATACGTGCGGCCAGTGGCTGAAACTCATTGCTGGAGGAGAAATCCAGGGAAAGATTACTCACCGTGACCTCACTGACGTTGATCGTCTACCGTTACCCCTTTCGGCGGCGTAAAGGTGAATTTATCCGGGCTAATTGCCCCATTGGTCTGACTTTTCAGCTGATAGCTGCTGCGCTGTCCATCCTGTTCAATCGCACTGAATTGATTGATGGTGCCAGATGGCGTGACAGTGATGGTGAACTGCTTGAGATTGCCGTCGCTACTTTTCGGCGTCAGCTCAAAATTATCGCCCTGCTGTTTGATGTTGTACTGCTTCCAGTCACTCGGCTGGTTACGGGCGATCAACATAAACGGGGTGTTGCTGGTGGCATTTTTCAGCCAACTGGCGCTAACCTGCTCGACAAACGGATTGTAAAACCACAGGGTTTTACCATCGGAAATGATCACGCTTTCGTCCGGTGCCGTCATATGCCAGTTAAACAAGCTGGGACGTTTTACCCACAACTCACCTTCACCATCTTGCACGTTCGCTCCGCTACCATCAGTCACTTTCTGGCTAAAGCTGGCATGGAAGCTATTCACTTTATTCAGACGCTGCTGCAAATCGCTGGAAGCATCAGCCAGCACGGAAGCGGAAAGAAAAGAGGCCAGCAGACCGCAGGCAATCACGCGTAATTTCATCTGATTCGATTCCTTATTCATTGTTTCCCGACACTTACTGCATTAAACGTAGTTGCCGCACTGTCTCTTCGACAGGAGAAAAAGCCGAAAGCTCCCGTTGATATGGGGATCGACTGCCAGATAAACAATGGGCCAGTAAATACTGGCCCGGGATTAACTGTTGGAGAGTAAGCAGTTACATCTCATGCGGCGGTGGCGACAGCACCTCACGGTTACCATTATGTCCAGGTTCAGACACAATCCCCTGCGCTTCCATCTGTTCAATGATGCGCGCGGCGCGGTTATAACCGATACGGAATTGGCGTTGCACACCAGAAATCGATGCACGACGCTTATCCACCACAAAAGCCACCGCCTGGTCGAACAGCGGATCCAGCTCTTCATCGCCTTCCAGACCGGCGGCACCGCCTTCGTTCTCCTCGCCTGCCGTGATGCTATCGATATACTGTGGGCGACCACGCGCTTTCCAGTCCTGCACCACCGCATGAACCTCCTGATCGCGAACAAATGCGCCATGTACACGCATTGGCATCGACGAGTTGGGCGGCATATACAACATATCACCCATGCCGAGCAGCGATTCCGCACCGCCCTGGTCAAGGATGGTACGCGAGTCGATTTTACTCGATACCGTAAAGGCGATACGTGTCGGGATGTTAGCTTTGATTAACCCGGTAATCACATCCACTGACGGACGCTGGGTCGCCAGCACCAGATGGATACCTGCCGCACGCGCCTTCTGCGCCAGACGGGCAATCAGTTCTTCCACTTTCTTGCCTACCGCCATCATCAGGTCGGCAAATTCATCTACCATCACCACGATGTAAGGCAGTTTTTCCAGCACTGGTGGCGTGGTGTCCATACTGTCACCAGGCTTCCAGAATGGATCAGGAATCGGACGGCCCATCGCCTCAGCCTGTTCCACTTTTTCGTTGTAACCGGCAAGGTTACGCACGCCAAGCGCAGACATCAGCTTATAACGACGCTCCATCTCACCCACACTCCAGCGCAGCGCATTCGCCGCATCTTTCATGTCAGTCACCACTTCTGTCAGCAGGTGCGGAATGCCTTCATACACCGAAAGCTCCAGCATTTTCGGGTCGATCATGATAAAGCGCACTTCTTCCGGCGTGGCTTTGTACAGCATGCTGATGATCATGGCGTTCACGCCGACCGATTTACCCGAGCCGGTGGTACCCGCCACCAGTAAGTGCGGCATTTTTGCCAGGTCGGCCACCACCGGCTGACCGGCAATATCTTTACCCAGCACCACTGCAAGTGGGGAAGGATTGTCGCGGAATTTGGCGCAATCCAGCACTTCACGCAGGTAAACCGTCTGACGATGCTTGTTCGGCAGTTCCAGACCAACATAAGGTTTGCCGGGAATCACCTCAACCACACGTACCGCCACCGCCGACAACGAGCGGGCCAGGTCACGCGACAGGTTGGAAATACGCGCGGCTTTGACGCCAGGTGCGAGGTCCAACTCAAAGCGGGTGATGACCGGCCCCGGCGAGATACCGACGACCTCCGCCTTCACGCGGTAATCAGCAAGGCGCGCTTCTACCAATCGCGCCGTTTGCTCCAGCGCGAACATATCTACCGGCTCTTCTTCCGAGGGTGGTGGCGTCAGCAGATCCAGCGTGGGCAACGGCGTGGATGGACGCTCCAGCGGCTGTTCATGGCGCACCAGGAAGGGATGGAACAGGCTATCGTGTACCGATTTGGCCGGTTTCTCTTCCTCAACCGGTTCCGCTTCTTCAGCGGCTGACCACGGGCTGCTCTCTTCATCGAAGGACGGCATCACCTCCGGCTGCGGCGCAACCGGCTGCTGCCACTGTGCAGGCGCAGGAGCTTCAGGTTCTGGCGTGGCCGCAATGGTGAATAACGGTTCACTCGGGCTGTCATCCACCAGATCTTTCATCGGTGAGAAATCAAAGGCCGACGATGTGTCGAGATTAAATACCGGCCCTTCATCCGCTTCAGCTTCTTTTTCTGCACGGTAACGCTGTTGCTGCTGTTCAGCAAACTGACGCGCCAGTTGTGCCTGCTGCAACGCATCTTCGTCTTCCGCATCCGTGTGCCAACTTTCGCCATAACGCTGCTGCTGTTGAGACTGAAATGCGTCACGCAGTTGCGCTTCCTGTAACGCCGCAGCATCTTCTGCCGCAACAGGATCCAGCGCGGCGCTAGCCTGCTGTTCTGACTCTTTAGCTTTCTCTTCAGCCATCCGCTGTGACGGGAGCTTGATGCCATAAGAAGCCAGCTCACGGCGCGTGGGTAATTTCACCGGGTTCGGACGAGGCAGCTCCGGGCCAATACCCTGTTTAACCTGCGGGTTGTAATCACGCTCCGGCACCACATCGAAAGCAGGCGTATAAGGCGCACTGGAAGCAGCAACTTTTGCCGCTCCGGCGGCCAGCGCCACACTGGCGGTGGTATTGAGCGCGGAGGGTGCCTGCGCAGCATCCTGCCAGTTCCCCATCCTCGGGCCATCGTCCTCGTCAACCGGTGAGAACGGCGAGGTTTCCGCCGGCACTTCAAAACGGTACAACGGCGGCGCGGCGGGAGTTTCAGCCACCACCGGTGTTGTCGGAGCAGGAGGAACCGTAGCCGCAGGCTGGACCGATTGCACCACCGGCTGCGGCGCAGCGGGCACAACCGCTGGCGACGTTGTCGGTGGTACTACGGGTTCCTGGCGAGCCGCTTCGCTGCTCACCGCAATCGCTGCTGCCGTAGCGGCACTGGCTTTCGCCAACAGGGGAGCATCCCCGGCAGCATCAAGCGGTGCCTCATTCACCTTACGCGGTTTTGCCAGCAGCACATCATCGTCATCAGATGCAGCCGCACGCAACGCGGGTACAGCCTCATCGGCCGGCTCCTGCTCGTCCTCGTATTCATCTTCTTCCTGCCAGGGTTCATCCTGGCGGGAGCGATTGCTGGCAAATGTCAGCACGCCCATCACGACACCGCCGATTCTTTCGGCAATCGTTAACCATGACCAACCGGTGTAGAGGGTAATCCCCGCCGCCCAGACGCACAGCAGCGTTAAAGTGCCACCTGCGGAGCTGAACCAGGGTGCCATCGCGTTGCTGATCAGGCTGCCGATCACACCGCCGGAGGCGAAATACCAGATGTCGTCAGCGTTAAGCGCCGCCAGACCACAGGTGGTTACCACCAGCGCCAGCACGCCAATAAGACGCAGCCCCACCGCAAAGTAATCGATGTAGTCGTGACGATCGCGCTGACGGAAAGTAATCCAGCACAAGCCAATAATGACCGGAGGAATGGCATAGGCCATCACGCCGAAGATAAACAGCAAGGTGTCGGCTAGCCATGCACCGACGCTGCCACCCAGATTGTGGATAGGCTCGTGCCATGCCGTTTGCGACCAACTGGGATCGGAAGGGTTAAAACTGACCAAAGAAACCATCAGATAGATGGCAAACAGGGCCACAAGGATAAGCAACGCTTCAAGCAGCCGACGTCCGCTGCTCAGCGGTTGTAATGAAACGTCTTTGTCTTCTGTATATTCCTGGCTCAAGAGAACTCTCCAGGTGCCTGTAAATTAAGAAGGCAACAGCGTCGGGCTGGCCCGACGCTGGTCCTGTATGAATTCACAGGAGTGTACCGAAATCCTGCACGCTTTGCACCTGCCCTGCGTTAACGGGTTTTGATCACCAGGCGATTGCTCTGTTTGACCTCTTCCATTACCACATAGGTGCGGGTGTCGTTTACGCCCGGCAGGCGCAGCAAGGTCTCACCCAACAGCTTGCGATATGCTGACATATCCGGCACACGGGTTTTCAGCAGATAGTCAAAGTCACCGGAAACGAGGTGACACTCTTGAGTTTCCTCAAGTTTTTGCACGGCGGCGTTAAATTGCTCAAACACATCTGGCGCGCCACGATTCAGAGTAATCTCAACAAATACCAGCAGCGAAGCATCGAGATAGTGCGGGTTGAGCTGTGCGGTATAGCCAAGAATGAAACCCTGACGTTCCAGGCGACGAACACGCTCAAGACACGGCGTCGGCGATAATCCAACACGTTTCGAAAGCTCGACATTGGAAATACGACCGTCTTTCTGCAATTCATTCAGAATGTTTCTGTCGATACGATCCAGATCTTTTCCGGGGCGCTTCTTATTGTCTACCATTATTATTGTCTCTCTTAATTCCTTCCCTTAACCTGCCACACCCTGAAAACATTCATTGCTCAGGGCCTTACTCGAAGTGAAGACGATAAGCCTGTGCAGTAATGCGACCATCCGTATGACGCATGTTGTCTGTCCACATCATGCGTCATTACCAATGTCAGACTGTTTAAATCTGGCGAAACAAACCAAAACAGGTATGAAATTCTGTTTTGCATCGCTAAATCCTCTTTGCTTCTGACAATGTTTTCGCAAATGCGCAGGCGATTGTCAAAGTAAAACATCCAAATTCAGTACAAGATGCCAGACAGAGTGCTGGGTTCCTGTTTTCTAATGAGATTTTTTATACAGCTGCACCACGAATTACCGAGCATTGCCCCCTTTTGGCGCAATCCGCGTGCAGAATTCCTTCTCATCGTCTACGCCGCTCGCAGCGATTGTTAACAAAATTGCTGAAGACTTTTTTTGCGGCGGCAATTTCCCTACAATCGCTAGCTATGTTGTCAGACAAAAAACTGAGGAACACATGAGTACGGCCAAACACAGTAAGCTGCTCATTCTGGGCTCCGGCCCTGCCGGTTACACCGCTGCAGTCTATGCCGCGCGCGCCAACCTGAATCCGGTATTGATTACCGGTCTGGAAAAAGGCGGTCAGCTCACCACCACCACCGAAGTGGAGAACTGGCCAGGCGACCCGCACGATCTGACAGGTCCATCGCTGATGGAACGCATGCACGAACATGCCGAAAAGTTTAATACCGAAATCATTTTCGACCATATTCACACGGTCGATTTGCAGAACCGTCCTTTCCGCCTGACCGGTGACAGCGGCGAGTACACCGCCGATGCGCTGATCATCGCGACCGGTGCTTCCGCCCGTTATCTCGGCTTGCCGTCAGAAGAAGCGTTTAAAGGTAAAGGCGTATCGGCCTGTGCAACCTGCGACGGTTTTTTCTATCGCAATCAGAAAGTCGCGGTCATCGGTGGCGGCAACACCGCCGTGGAAGAAGCGCTGTACCTGGCGAATATCGCTGCTGAGGTGCATCTGATTCACCGTCGTGACAGCTTCCGTGCCGAAAAAATCCTTATCGACCGCCTGATGGAAAAGGTACGCAACGGCAATATCGTGTTGCATACCGACCGTACGCTGGACGAAGTCGTGGGAGATCAGATGGGCGTAACCGGTCTGAAACTGTTGTCAACCAAAGGTGACGCTGCTGAATCGCTGGAAGTGGCCGGTCTGTTTGTCGCTATCGGCCACAGCCCCAACACCGCCATCTTTGAAGGCCAGTTAGCCCTGGAGAATGGTTACATCAAAGTTCAGTCTGGTCTGCATGGCAATGCGACCCAGACCAGCATCCCTGGCGTGTTTGCCGCGGGCGATGTGATGGACCATATCTATCGCCAGGCAATCACCTCAGCAGGCACCGGCTGTATGGCGGCGCTGGATGCAGAGCGTTACCTGGATGGTTTGGTTAAAAACGATAAGTAACTTGTTAATAACCTGATCATATTTGCTGAAGGCGACCTGTTTTGGTCGCCTTTTTTATTACCTGCGTGCTACAGTTCATGCGCCTGACGTTGTTGGGTTTTTTGCTTCGCAACGACTTCTCTTCTGAGTAATTGAACGGCTTCGTATGAACAAATCGCGGCAACAGGAACTTCTCCGCTGGCTCCGCCAGCAACGTCATCACGGTGCGCGTAGTTTGCGTCTGGTTTCTCTATTGGGATTTGCCAGCGCCCTGGTGATTATCGCCCAAGCCTGGCTGCTCGCCACGCTACTTCAAGCCCTGATCATCGCCCATCAACCTCGCACGGAACTGTTGAGCCAGTTTGCCCTGTTGCTACTGTGTTTTGTGCTGCGTGCCGCGCTGAATTATGGCCGCGAAATGGCAGGCCAGCGCGCCGGAATGGCGATTCGCCGCGCCTTGCGTCAGCAGGTTCTGGACCGTCTGAATACGTTGGGTCCGGCATGGATTCAGGGCAAGCCCGCCGGTAGCTGGGCCACCCTGCTGCTGGAGCAAATTGAGGAGATGCAGGAATATTACGCGCGCTATCTGCCACAGATGTCGCTGGCGGTGTTTATTCCCTGCGCCATTCTGGTGGCGATCTTCCCGATTAACTGGGCGGCTGGCCTGATTTTACTGGTTACAGCACCCTTGATTCCGCTGTTTATGGCAATGGTCGGTATGGGCGCGGCCGATGCCAACCGCCGCAATTTCCTTGCGCTGGCGCGTCTGAGCGGTGATTTCTACGATCGTCTGCGTGGCCGTGAAACATTGCGCCTGTTTGATCGCGCCAGTGCAGAACAACAGGCCATCACCCGCAGCACCACCGATTTTCGTCAGCGCACCATGGAAGTTCTGCGTCTGGCCTTCCTCTCTTCGGCGGTGCTGGAGTTTTTTGCCTCCCTGGCGATTGCCGTGGTCGCGGTGTACTTCGGCTTTTCCTATCTTGGCGAGCTGAATTTTGGTCATTACCACGGCGGCGTCACGCTGTTTGCCGGTTTCCTGGCCTTAATCCTCGCGCCCGAATTCTTCCAGCCGCTACGCGATTTAGGCACTTTTTATCATGCTAAAGCCCAGGCGGTGGGCGGTGCCGATGCACTGGATCGTTTCCTGCAAGAAAGCCCGGAAGTGCAATCTGACGAATCAGGCGAGCCGTTCACCTTCTCCGCCCCACTACAACTAACAGCCCAGGATCTGGTGGTTATGACGGCCAAAGGGGAGTCACTGTCCCAGCCGTTGAGCTTTAACCTGAGCGCAGGTAAACGGGTCGCGCTGGTAGGGCAAAGCGGTGCCGGTAAAACCGCGCTGATGAATGTCCTGCTCGGCTTTCTCCCCTATCAGGGATCCCTGAAAATTAATGGTCGCGAGTTGCGTGATATGCCACGTTCAGACTGGCAACACCATCTCGCCTGGGTCGGCCAAAACCCGCACCTTCCGGCTGCCACCTTGCGCGACAATGTGCTGATGGGACGCACCGTGAGTGAGGCTGAACTGGAAAACGCCCTCAATCAAGCCGGGGTCACTGAATTTCTGCCGCGTTTACCTCAGGGGCTGGATACAACGCTCGGCGATGGCGCAACCGGCTTATCCGTCGGCCAGGCACAGCGCATTGCCGTTGCGCGTGCCCTGCTGAAACCGGCACAACTGCTGCTGCTCGATGAACCCGGTTCTGGCCTGGATAGCCAAAGCGAGCAGCGCGTGATGAGCGCCCTGAAACAGGCCGCTACGCGGCAAACCACCCTGATGATTACGCACCAGCTCAGCGAGCTCGCCAGTTGGGATGAGATCTGGGTGATGCAAAACGGCCAACTGGTGCAACAGGGTGACTGGCAGCAGTTGCATCAGCAGGAAGGTCCGTTGCGTGAGATGGTGCAACATCGCCAGAGGGAGATTGCCTGATGCATAGCCTGATGCCTTTTTTACGTCTGTGGCGACGCCATCCGTGGCGTCTTGGTCTGGGGATCGTGCTGGCCATCGCCACGCTGTTAGCCAGCATCGGCCTGTTGACGCTCTCCGGCTGGTTCCTCGCCGCCTCTTCCGTGGCAGGCGTGGCCGGTTTGTACAGCTTCAACTACATGTTGCCCGCCGCTGGCGTGCGTGGTGCAGCCATTATTCGCACTGCCGCCCGCTATTTTGAGCGTCTGGTCAGCCACGACGCGACCTTCCGCGTATTGCAGCATTTGCGTGTCTTTACTTTCAGCAAATTAATTGCGCTGGCACCGCAACAACTGGCGCAGTTCCGTCAGGGTGATTTGCTGAACCGCTTTGTCAGCGATGTCGATACGCTTGACCATCTTTATCTGCGTGTGATCTCCCCGCTGATTGGTGCGGCGGCGGTGATTCTCGCCGTGACGCTGGGATTATCCTGGCTGGATGTGCCACTGGCGCTGCTGCTGGGCGGTATCATGTTAGCAACCTTGTTGCTGATGCCACCGCTGTTTTGGCGCGTTGGCGCAGCGGCAGGTCAGCGTATTGCACGCCATCAGGCCAACTGGCGGTTACAGCTGACGCTGTGGCTTACTGGTTTAGCCGAGTTGCAAATTTATGGCACGGCCGCACGCTGGCGCGCGCAACTGGATCAGGAAGAAACCGACTGGCAGCAGGCACAACGTAAACAACACCGTTTACAGGCGCTGGCGCAAAGTTTGTTGCTACTTATCACCGGTGTGACGGTCACGCTGTTGCTGTGGATCTCTGCGGCAGGCGTCGGTAACGATAGCGCGCCTGGCGCGTTGATTGCGTTGTTCGTCTTCTGCGGATTGGCGGCCTTTGAAGCACTGGCACCGGTCGCAGGTGCGTTCCTGCCTCTGGCGCAGGTCACCAGCGCGGCACAGCGGGTACAGGAGATTATCGATCAGCCTCCGGCTATTCGTTTCCCGAGCGCCAAAATCCACTCCACACCCGGCATCAGCCTGGCACTGGATAATATTCAGTTCAGCTATCCACAACGCCCTGAAGCGGTTTTGAATCATTTTTCCCTGCATTTGCAGCCAGGCGAACATCTGGCGCTGCTTGGGCCAACCGGTTGTGGCAAATCCAGCCTGCTGGCATTGATTACCCGGGGTTGGGAAGCGCAACAGGGCAGCATCACGCTGAACGGCCAGCCTCTCGCGAACTGGGATGAAGCCTCGTTGCGTCAGCGCATTAGCGTGGTGACACAACGGGTGCATCTGTTTAGCCAGACCCTGCGCGACAATTTGTTGTTGGCAGCACCGACGGCAAGCGATGAACAACTCATCGAAGCCCTGCATCAGGTCGGCCTCGGCCATCTGGCGGATCACAGCGAAGGTCTGAATGCCTGGATGGGAGAAGGTGGTCGCCCTCTTTCCGGTGGCGAACTGCGTCGTCTGGCGATTGCGCGCGCGGTGCTGCATGGTGGCGATTTATGGTTGCTGGATGAACCAACCGAAGGTCTGGATGCTACCACTGAGCAACAAATTCTGACGCTATTGCAGCAGGTCAGCCACGGCAAAACCCTGATTATGGTGACGCATCGTCTTAGCGGCCTGACGCACATGGATCGTATTTGCGTGTTGGACCAGGGACAAATCATTGAATCAGGTACCCATGACGAATTAATCTCAAAAGCAGGACGCTACTGGCGTTTCCATCAACGGTTTGCGCTATAGTCTTAGCGAACTGCCGTAAGGGTGATTAACGCAATGAGATTGGTTCAACTTTCACGCGATTCGCTGCATTTCCCGCCTCCGGAAATGGCGCTACGCGAGCCAAATGGCTTGCTGGCGATGGGGGGTGATCTCTCCCCTGCTCGTCTGATGAATGCGTACCAGCGTGGTATTTTTCCGTGGTTTTCGCCCGGCGACCCGATTCTCTGGTGGTCGCCCGATCCGCGCGCGGTGATGCTACCGGAATCATTCCACCTCAGCCGCAGTATGGCGCGTTTTCACCGTCAATCCCCCTATCGTGTCACCATGAACCAGGCGTTCGCGCAGGTACTGGAAGGCTGCGCCAGTAATCGTCAGGAAGGCACCTGGATCACCTTCGAGGTCAAACGCGCCTGGCTACGGTTGTATGAACTGGGCCATGCGCATTCGGTTGAAGTGTGGCATGAACAACGTCTGGTCGGGGGGTTGTACGGGCTGGCACTGGGACAGATTTTTTGTGGCGAGTCGATGTTCAGCCGCCAGGAAAATGCCTCCAAAACCGCGTTGTGGGTTTTCAGTCAGCATTTTCTGCAACATCATGGCCGACTGATTGATTGCCAGGTACTGAATCCCCATACCGCCTCGCTGGGCGCCGTAGAGATTCCGCGCGTGGATTATTTGCAGTATGTACAAACCCTGGCATGGCAGCCTGTTTTAGCGGGTTGCTGGCAAACACAAACCCTTTTTTGAGCGCTGGCGCAGATGTTTTGCACACAATACGCAGTGAAAGTGATATAATAGTCGAGTTTGGTATGTCGTCCGCGCTTCGCTGTGGCGAGCCGGAATTGCCAGGCTGGGAAAGTGACTGTTTTCCCGAAGCTGTTTCAGTTGCGCATCAGAGGCCAATTGCTACAGATTCTTAGCCCGCTAATCCCCCGCAGACGTCAAAAACACCCGAATTTATCCGTAATGCACGCGCAATTGGCGCGACGCACGGCGAAGTGTTGGCAAAATCACCAACGTTTCTTTACATAAATCATGGAATTCGGCATTATCTTGCCGGTTCAACAGTTTGGTAGTTCACCCAGAGGATTCGATGGCCAAAGAAGACAATATTGAAATGCAAGGTACCGTACTGGATACGTTACCTAACACCATGTTCCGCGTAGAGCTTGAAAACGGGCACGTGGTTACCGCTCATATCTCCGGTAAAATGCGCAAAAACTACATCCGCATCCTGACGGGCGACAAAGTGACTGTCGAGTTGACCCCGTACGACCTGAGCAAAGGCCGCATTGTCTTCCGTAGTCGCTGATTTGTTGTTCACGTCACGCGTTTTCTGAACGCGAAAAAAGGCCGGATTTGTATCCGGCCTTTTTCATGCGCAATCCGTAGCGGCGCGATGCAGGCATATAAAAAAGCCCCCCTGATGCAATGCACCAGAGGGGCTTTTGACCTGCAAGGCTTTTAATTAATGCACGGTACCTTCGGTTTTGCGTTTTTCCGCACTCAGGAAGTGATACGTCAGCTGGTTTTTCTCTTTATCCAGCGCGACGGAGACTGAGCCACCATCTACCAGTGAACCGAACAACAGTTCGTTGGCGAGCGGTTTTTTCAGGTTTTCCTGCACGGTACGCGCCATTGGACGTGCACCCATTGCTTTGTCGTAACCTTTTTCAGCCAGCCAGTCACGCGCATCATCGCTAACTTCCAGCGACACGCCTTTCGCATCCAGCTGAGCCTGAAGCTCAACAATAAATTTATCCACCACCTGATGAATCACCTCAGTCGACAGGTGACGGAACCAGATAATGTTGTCGAGACGGTTACGGAACTCCGGCGTAAAGATCTTTTTGATCTCTTCCATCGCGTCAGTGCTGTTGTCCTGCTGAATCAGACCAATCGATTTACGCTCGGTTTCACGGACCCCGGCGTTGGTGGTCATCACCAGCACCACGTTACGGAAATCGGCTTTGCGACCGTTGTTATCCGTCAACATGCCGTTATCCATCACCTGCAACAACAGGTTGAACACATCCGGATGTGCTTTCTCGATTTCATCCAGCAACACCACGGCGTGTGGATGTTTGATCACCGCATCGGTGAGCAAGCCACCCTGGTCAAAACCGACATAGCCCGGAGGCGCACCAATCAGACGGCTGACAGTATGACGCTCCATATATTCCGACATATCGAAACGCAGCAGCTCAATGCCCAGCGCTTTCGCCAGCTGCACCGTCACCTCGGTTTTACCTACCCCGGTCGGACCGGCAAACAGGAAGGAACCTACCGGTTTACGTTCCTGGCCAAGACCCGCACGGCTCATCTTGATGGCTTCAGTCAGTGCCTCGATGGCATTATCCTGACCAAATACCAGCATTTTCAGACGATCGCCGAGGTTTTTCAGCGTATCGCGATCGGTTGCCGAGACGCTTTGTTCCGGAATACGCGCAATACGCGCAACCACCGTCTCAATATCCGAGACATTGACCGTTTTTTTACGTTTGCTGGCTGGCACCAGACGCGCGCGCGCGCCCGCTTCATCGATCACGTCGATTGCCTTATCAGGCAGATGACGATCGTTGATGTATTTCACCGCCAGCTCCACCGCCGCACGGACCGCTTTGGCGGTATAGCGAACATCGTGGTGCGCTTCGTATTTCGGTTTCAGACCGTTAAGGATTTGCACCGTTTCTTCAACCGACGGTTCAGTGATGTCGATTTTCTGGAAACGACGCGCCAACGCCCGATCTTTCTCAAAAATGTTACTGAATTCCTGATAGGTGGTTGAACCCATCACGCGGATTTTACCGCTGGAAAGCAACGGCTTGATCAGGTTCGCTGCATCCACCTGACCACCCGATGCCGCTCCCGCACCAATGATGGTGTGGATTTCATCGATGAACAGAATGCTGCTGTTGTCCTGCTCCAGCTGCTTCAGCAGCGCTTTGAAACGTTTTTCAAAGTCACCACGATACTTGGTGCCCGCCAGCAGTGAACCGATGTCCAGTGAATAGATGGTGCAATCTTTCATCACTTCCGGCACATCGCCCTGCACAATCCGCCAGGCAAGGCCTTCCGCAATCGCGGTTTTACCGACACCGGATTCCCCCACCAGCAGCGGGTTGTTTTTACGGCGACGGCACAATACCTGAATAGCCCGTTCCAGCTCTTTCTCGCGGCCGATCAGCGGGTCTATCCCACCGACTCGAGCAAGCTGATTAAGATTGGTGGTGAAGTTTTCCATACGTTCCTCCCCGCCTGCTTGCTCTTCGTTAACCGGATTTTCCGCATTCTGTGCCTGGCCAGGCTCGTCTTTACGCGTACCGTGGGAGATAAAGTTCACCACATCGAGGCGGCTCACTTCGTGTTTACGCAGCAGATAAGCCGCTTGCGACTCCTGCTCGCTGAAAATGGCGACCAGCACATTGGCACCCGATACTTCGCTGCGCCCGGATGACTGGACATGGAAAACCGCACGTTGCAGCACGCGCTGGAAGCTGAGCGTCGGTTGCGTATCGCGCTCTTCTTCACTGGCAGGCAACACCGGTGTGGTTTGTTCGATGAAGGCTTCGAGTTCCTGTCGCAGAGCCACGATATCCACCGTACAGGCTTCCAGTGCCTCTCTGGCCGACGGGTTGCTGAGCAGAGCCAGCAACAGATGCTCGACGGTCATAAACTCATGACGGTGCTCACGCGCTCTGGCGAAAGCCATGTTTAAACTGAGTTCCAGTTCTTGATTGAGCATTAGGCACCTCCCCCAATTATCGCTCTGACGACCTTTCCCCTATATGGAGACGGTTTCAGGCTTTTTCCAGCGTACACAGCAACGGATGTTCATTATCTCGTGCGTAATTGTTCACCTGGGCAACTTTGGTTTCCGCCACTTCCGCAGTAAATACACCACAGATCGCCTTTCCCTGGTAGTGAACTTTCAACATCAGCTGCGTTGCACGTTCAACATCATAAGAAAAGAACTTTTGCAGAACGTCAATAACAAATTCCATAGGTGTATAATCGTCATTATTCAGAATGACTTTATACATTGAAGGCGGCTTTAACCCTTCGCGTACTTTGTCTTCGGCCAGATGTTCAAAATTAAGCCAGTCGTTTGTGTTTGCCATAATGTTCCGTCGAAATTCTGCGTTACGGTTGTGCGCATTTCTGCGCTCACACCTAAAGTTTAACATGTCTGTCAAGCCATTTTCCCATTACTAAAAAATGGCCCTGAAAGCACATGCGCGACCTGTATCACAAAATTTGCAATAGCGTTAACTGCCTCAAATTTTGATGAATTTCCCCCTGCGCGCCCGGGTCGTTTGCTTGACGATAAGGACCGTTTCTCTACATTCTACTTACACAAGCTGAGTGAGTTTTGAACAAGCTCGACTCACAGCTTCAATGACCTCACCTACTTATCAAAATGTCTTGCGAGGGAAGTAAAAGCATGGAGACGGGTACTGTTAAATGGTTCAACAACGCCAAAGGCTTCGGCTTTATCTGTCCGATTGGCGGCGGCGACGATATCTTCGCACACTACTCCACGATCCAGATGGAGGGATACAGAACGCTGAAAGCCGGCCAGCAGGTTCAGTTTGATGTCCATGAAGGGCCAAAAGGCAATCACGCCAGCCTGATTGTGCCGGTGGAGACATCGGTGCCGGTATAAACCTGCGCCACTTCATCCATTCTGACCACTCCCGAAAAAAAATGCCAGCCAGTGATGCTGGCATTTTTCTTTTGAGAATTTTACGTCCTCTTCCGACAAGATTTCGCCGTGAAATCAATCGGCCTTGCCATGTGCCAACCAAATTACCCGTGAAAACAAGGTATCCAGCAGGGACGGAATCGACGCCGGTCCACGTTCGGCAGCAGCCATCGCGACAGCAATCGCCAGCTCCGGCTTAGAACTATGATGAATCGCTTTAGTGATAATACGCCGGGCGTTCATCGGTACGTTTAACGGCAGGTGCGCTGTTTGATGATAAATGTCACTAAACCCATGCTTATAAAAGAAGTTCTCAATATCCAGCGCCGGTAGCATCGTCAGGTGATCGACATCATGTTCATGCGCTTGTAACTGGCTGCGCGTGGTCGCCGCATATTTCTTCCCGGCATCATCGCCATCGGTCAACACATGCCAGGCTATCCCCATACGGCGGGCAAATTTCAGCAATGGTTTCAGGCCGGACTGGGCAAACTCAATCACCTTCACCCCTTCCGCGGCAAAGTGATAACCGCTCTGGCGTGCCAGTTCATTAATAATCCACACCTCCGTCTCCCCCTCCACCAGCAGCCAGCAGCGCGCAAACAGGGCCGAGGGGCGATTGACGCGAATATGGAAACCAATCCGACGGCTCTCCTCCGCACTCAGCCCCTCAGGGCCGATGCGCCAGGCCGCAACCCGTGTCGGTTCACGTACCAGACGACAAACACTCTCCAGCGGTACCTGAGACAACAATTCACCTGAATTGGTGGTAGCGATTTTTTGCACTGGCATCAGATCCAGCAGGTTCCACGCCACCGCCAGCATAATGGGATGGAGGCGAGTTTCCGGGTCCTCAACCAGTAACATGGGGCGAGCGCCGACCGGTAGCGCAGCGTTGCCGTGCGCCTGAATCAACAGCGAAAACATGCGTAACAGAATGACCTGGCGGCTGCGCGATTCAGTACCCGCAATCAGATGATTGAGCTTATCCAGAGAACGCCAACCCTCTCCCCCGTTTCGGGCTTCCGGCGATACCCTGGCCATGTTGCCCCCCGGATGCTGGACCAAAAAGTAATGCTCCAGCAATTGCTGCATCGTATGCAGCCCCTGGCGCAGCAGTTCATCGCTCAGCATTTGTGGCCTTGAAACCAGATCACGCGTCAGTTTATCAACTTCCAGCGCCAACTCGCTCAGGGTACTGGCACGTTGCACCGGATCAGTCTCCACCTGACGCGCCCGACGGCTAAAGCGGGCATCGCGCACGCGCAACACCGGGTAAAAGGTTCTTAAGTGGACCAGCGCCTGCGCCGTCCCGTCCAGCGGTAATACATCGCCGCGCGCATCAATAAAGCGATGGGTGGTTTTCACCTGATGCTCCTGCCGCTTACCGCGTGCGCTGAAGCACAGGTAACGTTCGTCACCATCACGTTGCCAGAACGGCTCCAGTACCGGCTCTTCATCGTGGCTTTCGCCGCGAAAACGGAATACCAGCTGTAACTGGTGAGTGCGCGCCTCAAGATCGCCTGGCGGGAAGTGGAAGTCGTTTTCGGTGAAGAGATAGGATTCGGTAGCGGGAGCCAGCAACAGCGTCAACGCATCCAGCAGACTCGATTTCCCCCAGGCATTTTCGCCAATCAACAGATTGGTCGCAGTCAACGACAATGAGAGTCGATTTATCCCGCGAAAACCATATATATCGATATGTTCCAGAATCATCGCAGCATCCATCCTGTTCTTTGCCTGAGCATGGTCTGCCTTGTGGCGTTGGTCAAGCCATCTCACCGGGAAAAGGTTTACACTTCAGATATTTTTCGTTAGCGTGACGCCTCATTTTTTCAGGGACGAATCACATGATGTATACCGGATTGATCATTATCCTGCTGCCACTGATCCTCGGCTGGTTGTTGCCACAGCAAAGCCCACGTCTGTTGAAAATCGCCAACCGCTCGTTGGGACACATTGTTTACCTGATCCTGTTTTTTATGGGCATCAGCCTGGCGTTTCTCGACAATCTTGGTAGCAATCTGCTGACGATCTTCCATACCGCGCTCATCAGCATGTTGTGTATCCTTGCCTGCTCGCTGGGCGCGCTGTGGCTGCTGGAAAAACGTTATCCGTGGCAGCATAACCATCGCCCGCAAACATTGCCCTCACGCTGGCATATGGCGCTGGAATCGGTGAAATTGTGTGCCACTGTTGCCGCGGGATTTCTGCTGGGATTGACCCACGCATCCCCCCTGCGTCACGCTGCCACCGCCAGCGAATACGCGTTGATCCTGATGCTTTTCCTGGTCGGCATTCAGTTGCGCGGCAGCGGCATGACATTACGGCAGATTATGTTGAATCGCCGTGGCCTGTTGGTGGCGGGGGTATCGCTGGTCAGCGCCCTGTGTGGCGGTACTCTGGCTGCTACGTTACTGGGTTTGCCGCTAAAAACCGGGTTGGCACTGGCGAGCGGATTTGGCTGGTACTCCCTCTCCGGCATTCTGATGACCGAAGCCTTCGGCCCGGTGATGGGCAGTGCAGCGTTCTTCAATGACCTGCTACGCGAATTATTCGCCATCATGCTAATCCCCCTGCTGGTCACACGCCATCGCTGCACGGCGTTGGGGTTGAGCGGTGCCACCTCAATGGATTTCACCCTCCCCATCTTGCAGCGCGCAGGAGGGATGGAGATTGTCCCGGCGGCCATTGTGCACGGCTTTATCATGAGTCTGCTGGCGCCGATTCTGATCGCCCTGTTCTCGGCCTGACCCGATTACGCGCAGCGCATTTTTTCACGGCTGCGCGGTTATCCCATCGTCTACGCTTCAGACTGACCTCATTTTCCCGGAAAGGAGTGTTTGATGAAGCAAACTGTTGCAGCGCTGCTGGCGAAAACCCTGGAAAACGCAGGTGTGAAACGCATCTGGGGCGTAACTGGCGATTCATTGAATGGGCTAAATGACAGCCTCAACCGCATGGGCACCATCCAGTGGATGCCCACCCGACATGAGGAAGTCGCTGCTTTTGCCGCCGGTGCCGAAGCGCAAATCAGTGGGCAACTGGCGGTGTGTGCCGGTTCCTGCGGGCCGGGCAATCTTCACCTGATCAACGGCCTGTTTGATTGCCATCGCAATCATGTCCCGGTGCTGGCCATTGCCGCGCACATCCCCTCCAGTGAAATCGGCAGTGGCTATTTTCAGGAAACCCACCCCCAGGAGTTGTTCCGCGAATGCAGCCACTATTGTGAGCTGGTGTCCAACCCGGAGCAGCTGCCGCAGGTGCTGGGCATCGCGATGCGTAAAGCCATCCTCAATCGTGGCGTTTCGGTGGTGGTATTACCCGGTGATGTGGCGCTGAAAGCAGCCCCAGAAGGCGCACGCGCCGATTGGTATCCGCCACAATTGCCGCAGGTGGTGCCGTCCGCCAGTGAAATCGCCCGACTGGCGTTGACGCTGAATGGCGCAAAAAATATTACCCTGCTGTGCGGCAGCGGTTGCGCCGGTGCGCATGCTGAAGTGGTAAAGCTGGCGGAAACGCTGAAAGCACCGGTGGTACACGCGATGCGTGGCAAAGAACATATCGAGTACGACAATCCTTATGATGTTGGTATGACCGGTCTGATCGGTTTTTCTTCCGGTTTTCACGCCATGATGAACGCCGACACGTTGGTGCTGCTGGGTACGCAATTCCCCTACCGTCCCTTCTACCCGGCAGAAGCCAACATCATTCAGATTGATATCAATCCCGCCAGTCTCGGCGCGCATAGCCATGTTGATATGGCGTTAGTGGGCGATATCAAAGCCACCCTGCTGGCATTGCAGTCGCAGCTCACCAGCAAAAGCGATCGCCAGCACCTTGACCACGCATTGGAACACTATGCCGATGCCCGCAAAGGGCTGGACGAACTGGCAACCGCCAATGATAAACAGGCAATCCATCCTCAATATCTGGCGCAGCAAATCAGCCATTTTGCCGCTGATGATGCCATCTTTACCTGCGATGTCGGCACCCCCACGGTTTGGGCTGCACGTTATCTGAAAATGAACGGTAAACGGCGGCTACTCGGCTCGTTTAATCACGGTTCGATGGCTAACGCGATGCCCCAGGCATTAGGCGCACAGGCGCTCAACCGCGACCGTCAGGTGGTGGCGCTGTGTGGCGATGGCGGATTCAGCATGCTGATGGGCGATTTTATTTCCGTGGCACAACTGAAGCTGCCGGTAAAGCTGGTGATCTTCAACAATAGCGTGCTGGGGTTTGTGGCGATGGAGATGAAAGCCGGAGGCTATCTCACTGATGGCACCGAACTGGAAAATCCTGACTTTGCGGCCATCGCCACCGCCTGTGGCATCAAAGGGATTCGGGTAGAACAAGCCTCGGCGCTCGACAGCGCGCTGGAGGAAGCATTCGCCCATGATGGTCCGGTGCTGCTGGATGTGATTACCGCCAAAGAAGAGTTGGCTATCCCACCACAAATCAAACTGGAACAGGCCAAAGGCTTCAGTTTGTATATGCTTCGCGCGATTCTGAATGGTCGTGGCGATGAAGTTGTGGAGCTGGCGAAAACCAACTGGCTGAGGTAAAACGGTTTCAGCAAACCAAAAAATCGTATGCGGGCGCTCAGCCCGCTTTTTCTTTCAGGAGAGCGACGTGATCGATTTACGCAGTGATACCGTAACCCGCCCGAGTTCCGCCATGTTGGACGCCATGATGGCGGCTGAAACCGGCGATGATGTTTATCGTGACGATCCTACCGTCAATGCACTGGAAGCCGAAGCTGCACGTCTGAGCGGCAAAGAAGCCGCGTTATTTTTTCCTACCGGTACACAAGCGAATCTCGTGGCGCTATTGAGCCACTGCCAGCGCGGTGAAGAGTATATCGTTGGACAGCAGGCGCATAACTACAAATACGAAGCCGGTGGTGCGGCAGTGCTGGGCAGCATTCAGCCTCAACCGATTCTGGCGGCGGAAGACGGTACCTTGCCGCTGGTCGATGTCGCTGCCGCTATTAAGCCGGACGATATCCACTTTGCCCGCACCCGTCTGCTGAGCCTGGAAAACACTCATCACGGCAAAGTGCTACCACTCGCGTATCTGGAGCAAGCCTGGCAATTCACTCGCGAACATAAGCTGGCGTTGCATATTGACGGCGCGCGTATCTTCAACGCGGTGGTGGCGCAAAACACCACGCTGGAAAAGATTGCCCGTTACTGCGACACCCTGACCATCTGCCTGTCCAAAGGGCTTGGCACCCCGGTGGGATCGCTGCTGTGCGGTGATGCTGCGTATATTGAACAGGCTCGCCGCTGGCGCAAAATGACCGGCGGCGGGATGCGCCAGGCCGGAATTCTGGCGGCCGCAGGCCTGTATGCGCTGCAACATAATGTGGCGCGTTTGCAGGACGACCATGACAACGCGGCCTGGCTGGGCGAGCAGTTGCAAGCGCTGGGCGTGACGGTGGTAAGCCAGCAAACCAATATGTTATTTGTACAGGTCCCACCGCAGCAGGTTGAAGGGTTAAAAGCGTGGCTGAAGGCGCGTGACGTGTTGATTAGCGTCGGCCCGGTAACGCGTATTGTTACCCATCTGGATGTCAGCCGTGACGATCTGGCACAACTGGTAGCTCACTGGCAGGCCTTCCTGCAACAGGCATAACCTCAGGCAGCACCATATTTCGCCAGTAACGCGCGGGCAATTGCCAGCGTCTCTGCATCCGCCAGGCCACGGTAATCCCGCGGCCTGAAATGCATCTGAAATGCCGCAATCACCTTACGCTGCATCGCAGGCGTGGTGGCAGCCGTGACGTCATAACCGTAGCGCTGTAACACATCCAATAATGCTTGTTGATCAACCAACGCATCGGCGGCCTGATCGCCAAGGTAACGCTGCACCGTAGCCGTATCGGGCCACGCCCCAATCCCCTGCTGCGCCAGTTGCTGCCACGGAAACAGTGGACCAGGATCCTGTTTGCGCTGCGGCGCGATATCGCTGTGCCCCACCACATTTTCCGGCGAAATACCGTAACGCTTGGTGATGTCTTTGACTAAGGCTTCCAGCGCCGCGATTTGTGCCGGGCTGAACGGCTGCCAACGCAATCCGACCAGCGTGCGTTGATAGCCGCTGTTTACCAGTTCAATGCCAATCGAGGTGTCGTTGATACGCGTCGCGCCGCGCCAGAAACTCGGGCCGGCGTGCCAGGCCAATTGACTTTCGGGCACCAGTTGCCAGATCACCCCTTTTCCTCTGCGCTGTTCGGGTTGCGCCGGAATCAGGTAATGCGCGCTGACTTCACGATCGGTCAAGGTCGCCAGCGAGGAAGGAAGATCTTCGGCGGTGTAGTGGATCACCACGACCTTAATGCGTGGCCGCGCGCCTTGCGCCGGGTGGGAGGTATCGACCCAATAGCCGTGGCGTGCTTCAATCGCCGACTGACACCCGCTCAGGATCAGCATCGCCAGCAGCAACCCACCACGCATCAGCCACATCAACATCCTCTCCCCCGTCTGGCACCGAAACCAACGCTATACTTTATGCTAATTATGCCGCTTTGCCAGTGAACAATAAGGAAATCGAGATGAGAAACAATGCTTTTGCGCTAGTTGTTCCCGTAGCGGTGCTGCTCAGCGCCTGTACCACCGTTGAGCCCGTGATAAAGGATAATGGTCCACGTATGGCGTCGTGTGTCGAAGGCGGCCCGGATAGCGTGGCGCAGCAATTCTACGATTTACGCGTCAGCCAACCAACCCAGGGCCTGCCGGATAATGCGCTGCTGGCGAAATATCGTCCCTACCTGAGCGACCGGTTGTATCAGAAGTTGGTGCAGTCAAACGGGTTGAGCAATAAACCTGCCGACTGGCGCAGTGGTGACCTGTTCTCCAGCCTGGCGCAAGGCCCCACCTCTGCTGAGGTAGCCAGCGCCTCCTCCATCCCCAACCGGGATGCCCGCAATATCCCGCTGCGTGTTGACCTGACGCGGGGCGATAAGAAGTGGCAGGACGAAGTACTGATGATCCACGAAGGCAGCTGTTGGGTAGTGGATGATGTGCGTTACGTTGGCAACTGGCCGCATCCGGGTGGTGGCTCGCTGAGTCAGTTGCTGGAGGAGCGTTAATTACCTGTCTGGCGTGATAAATCACGCCGCTACAAAATGTATCGGTTGTAGCGGCGCGATTTATCGCGCATTTTGTCTGCCACACCGTGATGTCGAGATATTGTGCTACCCTTTTTACCTTTAACTGCTGTTTAATAAATTTTAACCCACCTCAATTGCATAACTATTCTGGTGACGTTAAGATTCGCGGCATCAATTGCTATTCATTTATTGCGCATGAGTATTCAACTAACCGGCATTAACTGTTTTTACGGTGCCCACCAGGCGCTGTTCGATATCAACCTGGCCTGCCCACAGGGCGAGACGCTGGTGTTGCTCGGTCCGAGCGGCGCGGGGAAAAGTTCACTCCTGCGCGTGCTGAATCTGCTGGAGCAGCCGCGTTCTGGCAGTTTGCAGATCGCCGGTAATCATTTCGACTTCAGTAAGACTCCGTCTGACAGCGCGATTCGTGAATTGCGTCAGAACGTGGGTATGGTGTTCCAACAATACAACTTGTGGCCGCATCTGACGGTGCTGCAAAACCTGATCGAAGCGCCCTGCCGCGTGCTGGGTTTAAGCAAGGATCAGGCCCGTGCGCGCGCCGAAAAACTGCTGGATCGTCTGCGTCTGACCCCTTATGCCGAGCGTTTTCCCTTGCACCTTTCCGGTGGCCAGCAACAACGCGTGGCGATTGCACGCGCGCTGATGATGGAACCCCAGGTGCTATTGTTCGATGAGCCGACCGCCGCACTCGATCCGGAAATCACCGCGCAGATCGTCAGCATTATCAATGAGCTGGCGCAGACGAAGATTACCCAGGTGATCGTCACCCATGAAGTGGAAGTCGCACGTAAGACCGCCAGCCGTGTGGTGTACATGGAAAATGGCCACATTGTGGAACAGGGCGACGCCAGCCACTTTACACAGCCGCAAACCGACGCGTTTGCTCACTATCTTTCGCACTAAGTCAGGATGTCTCTAATGAAAAAAGTCGTACTTGCTGCACTGCTTGCTGGTTTGAGTCTGAGCGCTTCCGCTGCGCAGACCCTGCGTTTCGCGACCGAGGCCTCTTATCCTCCGTTTGAATTCGTCGATTCTGACAATAAAATTCAGGGCTTTGATGTCGATTTGGCCAATGCCTTGTGTAAAGAGATTGATGCCACCTGTACCTTCACCAATCAGGCCTTTGACAGCCTGATCCCGAGCCTGAAATTCCGCCGTTTCGACGCGGTGATGGCTGGTATGGACATCACGCCAGAGCGTGAAAAGCAGGTGCTGTTCACTAAACCTTACTACGACAACTCAGCGCTGTTTATCGCGCAAAAAGGCAAAGTGGCGGATGTCGCGGCGCTGAAAGGCAAGCGTGTCGGCGTGCAGAACGGCACCACCCATCAAAAATATCTGTCTGATAAGCACAGCGACATCACCGTGGTGCCGTATGACAGCTACCAGAACGCCATCCTCGACCTGAAAAATGGCCGCATCGATGCCGTCTTCGGTGACACTGCGGTGGTCAACGAGTGGCTGAAGCAAAACCCGAACCTGGCCGCGCTGGGTGATAAAGTGACCGACAAAGCCTACTTCGGCACCGGTCTTGGCATCGCGGTGCGCATGGGTAACACCGAGTTGCAGGAAAAATTCAACGCCGCGCTGGATAAAGTCAAAGCCGACGGTACTTACAAAACCATCTACAACAAATGGTTTCAGCAGTAATTTCTGATGAATGAAATGATTCCACTCGCAAGCGCCGCCGGTATGACCGTCGGCCTTGCCGTTTGTGCATTGATCGCCGGCCTTGTGCTGGCGATGATTTTTGCTGGCTGGGAATCGGTGCGCTGGCAGCCGCTGGCCTGGGTTGGCACCGGTTTGGTGACGCTGATTCGCGGTCTGCCGGAAATCCTCGTGGTGCTGTTTATCTACTTCGGTGCCTCGCAATTGTTGCTGACGCTGTCGGATGGCTTCCATATCAACCTTGGCCTGTTCACCATTCCGGTGCAGGTACAGATTGAGAACTTCGATGTCAGCCCATTCCTGTGCGGCGTGATTGCGCTGGCGATGCTCTACTCGGCTTACGCATCACAAACCCTGCGCGGCGCGTTAAAAGCGGTGCCAGTGGGTCAGTGGGAATCCGGTCAGGCGCTGGGGATGAAGAAGTCAGCGATTTTCTTCCGCCTGATCATGCCGCAGATGTGGCGTCACGCATTACCCGGCCTGGGTAACCAGTGGCTGGTGCTGCTGAAGGATACCGCGCTGGTGTCGCTGATTAGCGTTAACGATCTGATGTTGCAGACCAAAAGTATCGCTACCCGTACGCAGGAGCCCTTTACCTGGTATCTGGTGGCCGCGGCCATCTATCTGATTATCACGCTGTTCAGTCAGGCGGTGCTGCGCCGTATTGAATCGCGCACCACGCGTTTTGAGCGGGGAGCCTGATATGCTGCAATATTTACCCGAACTGCTGAAAGGTCTGCATACCAGCCTGACGTTGACCGTCGCTTCACTGATCGCCGCGTTGGTGTTGTCGCTGCTGTTCACCGTGGTGCTGGCGCTGAAAGTGCCGGTGGTGAATGCCCTCGTCAAAGGCTACATCACGGTGTTCACCGGTACGCCGCTGCTGGTGCAGATCTTCCTGATTTACTACGGCCCCGGCCAGTTCCCCAGCATCCAGAACATTCCCTGGCTGTGGCATTTGCTGTCGCAGCCGTGGCTGTGCGCCCTGCTGGCGCTGTCGCTCAACAGCGCAGCCTACACTACGCAATTGTTTTACGGCGCGGTACGTGCCATTCCTTCCGGTCAGTGGCAATCCTGTGCTGCCCTCGGGATGAATCGTAAAGACACGCTGCGAATTCTGCTGCCGTATGCGTTTAAACGTGCGCTGTCGTCTTACTCCAATGAGGTGGTGCTGGTGTTCAAAAGTACCTCTCTGGCCTACACCATCACGCTGATGGAGGTAATGGGCCACGGTCAATTGCTGTATGGCCGCACCTATGATGTCACGGTGTTCGCCGCCGCCGGTTTGGTGTATCTGTGCGTCAATGGTTTGCTGACATTGATGATGCGCCTGATTGAACGACGCGCGCTGGCATTTGAGCGTAGAAATTAATATCCAGGCGGGTTTTCCCGCCTTTTTTCATTATTTATACAACATTCTTGCATAATGATGCATTCGATGGCATCTTGTAACGCGTTCGCCTCCGGGCGTAAATGATCTACAGGAGCCTCAAAAATGAAAAAATGGATCGTTGCTGCTGCACTGGCAACTCTGGCAATGAATGCCTTTGCGGCGGAGAAAATCCGCTTCGCCTCTTCCGCGACTTATCCTCCATTTGAATCTCTGGACCGTGAAAATCAAATCGTTGGCTTTGATATCGATCTGGCAAAAGCGTTATGCCAGCAAATAAAGGCCGAATGTACCTTCACCAACAACGCATTTGACAGCCTGATCCCCTCTCTGAAATTCCGCCGCTATGACGCCATCATCTCCGGTATGGATATCACCGCCGATCGCAGCAAACAGGTGGATTTCACCCAACCCTATTATGCCAACTCGGCTGTCGTCATTGCGCGTAAAGGCCAGTTCAGTGATTTCGCCCAGTTGAAGGGCAAACGGATTGGTATGGAAAACGGCACCACCCATCAGAAGTACCTGCTGGAGCAGCATCCGGAAGTGGTCGCGGTGGCGTATGACAGTTACCAGAACGCCATTCTCGACCTGAAAAATGGCCGTCTGGATGGCGTATTCGGTGATACCGCCGTGGTAAATCAGTGGCTGAAAACTAATGCTGATCTGGCACCAGTTGGCGCGCATGTGACGGATGCCAGTTATTTTGGCACCGGGCTGGGCATTGCGGTACGTAAAGGTAATACCGAACTACGCGATCAGCTGAATGGCGCGCTGGCGGCAATCAAAGCCAACGGTACGTATCAGCAACTCAATCAGAAGTGGTTCCCCGAATAATAGCTATGGGGTCGGCGCGGTGTGATGCCTGACAGGTTCTGCACTGTCCTCGGTTCAGGATGAGCACGGCGTCGCCCCACCCCTTCAGCGTTTAGTCAGTAACGTCAGCACTTCGAAATGGGCGGTATGAGGAAACATATCGAACAACTGCACGCGGCTGACGTCATAGGCACTCAGACGCGCGATATCCTGCGCCATGCTATGCGGATTGCAGCTGGAATAGAGAATGTATTCCGGTGCCATCTGGCTAAGGTAGGCGCATAACTCAGCCCCAATGCCACGGCGTGGCGGATTGACCAGCACCAACTCCGGTACCTGATCCCGCGAGGCGGCGAACTGGGTGGAATCCAGCGCGGCAAAACTGACCTTCTCCAGCCCCAGTTGCTGAGCTGACTGGCGAGCACAGGCGATAGCTTCCGCGTTGATCTCAATCCCGGTTAACTGCATCTCTGCGCTGGCACAGTGCAGACCAAAACCGCCTACGCCACAAAACAGATCCCACATGCTGCTCACCGCCAACTGCGCCACCCAGTCGCGTGCGGTGGCATACAAACTGGCTGCCATCCGCGGGTTGGTCTGGAAGAAACTTTGTGGGCGAATAAACAGCGGTACGTGATTAAACGTCTCGGCCAGCGCCTGATCAGGCGTCAGCGCAATCTCCTCCTCGCCTTCGAGGATCGCCATATGCACCGGCTGAATATTGGCAGAGATCACCGTCAGCTGTGGCAGCTGCTGTTGCAGCCACGGCAGCGCGGCGCGTAACTGTTCCAGTTTGCTGGCAGAGCGCAGCACGAAACGCAGCATCATGCCGCCCTGGGTGCTCTCCGTCAGCAACAGGAACTTCAACTCACCACGTTTGCGCGCCACGTTATACGGTGTTAAACCGGCGCGGGCGATAAAGGGTTTGAGTACGGCAAACACCGGAGCAAAACTGGCGGGATAGAGTGGGCAGGCGCACAGATCAACCGGCTCGCCATCACGCGACATCATGCCAAACACCGGACGCTCGACACTGCCGCTCACCACCATCTTGGCTTTATTACGAAACCCCTGTTCAACCGAAGTGACCGGCGCGCGCCACTCCCCTACCGCCTGCTGCGCCAGCAGTTGCTCCAGCAGCGACTGTTTCTCAGAAATCTGCTGCGGGTAAGGTTTTTCCAGCCACTGGCAGGAACGGCAGCGGTCGGCATCATAAAGCGCGCAATGCATGGTGGGGCCTGTATTCTGAATCGGGAGAAAAAACGGGGGGCGATTGTATCACCGACGCCGGAAAAAAGCGCGGCTGCTGGCCGGGACAAACAACAGCAGCAGAACCATCACATCCGGCAGTTTCTGCGACAGAGTATGGTGAATAATCTGCGCGTTAGTTTCGCCATCGATACTGAAGATCTCCGGGTAAATCCAGCCCATCGATGCCATCAGCATATATCCCAGCACGATAATCTGGGTCGCCACATAACCCCAGCGCCCTCGGTTACTGCCGCGCATCAGGGTGAAAGCACAGCGCAGCTCAAACAAAAAGATCAGCTGGCTGGCAATAAAAATGACGGTGGAATCCCAGGCCTGAGCGCTACGGTGGACAAAATTGACTAACTCTTCGTAACCCAGTTCATTCGCCAGCATCACCACGCTGATGCAGCGTGTCGCAATAATGGCGATACCGGCAACCAACACCGGCGCAGGCGTGAACAAAGGCACTTTTTTCAGGGTTTCCGACATCGACCAGGCTCCATAACAAAAGGCTGGCTGCGCCATCATGCTGATCAGGTTTGCACGAATCAGTAGCGGCGCGATTTATCGCGCTGTCGCAGGTGTAAAACCCCGCGCGATAAATCGCGCCGCTACGAAATGTATCCTACCTGAGCAGCATTACGTCAGCTCCAGCCTCTCCTATAGTGGCAAATGTTACGGATTTCAGCCACGTCTTGCTTTCTGAATATCGCGCAAACGTTGCTTTTCTTCGTGCGCCATAAAGCGCCAGGCGATAAAACCGACCAGACCGACGACGAACAGAATCAGCGATGCCAGGGCGTTGATCTCCGGGTTCACGCCACGGCGCACGGTAGCAAAGATCGCCATCGGCAAGGTGGTCGCACCCGGACCGGTCACAAAGCTGGCAATCACCAGGTCATCGAGCGACAGGGTAAACGCCAGCAGCCAGCCCGTAATGATGGCCGGGGCGATCATGGGTACGGTAATCACGAAGAACACCTTAAGGGGGGTTGCGCCGAGATCCATTGCCGCTTCTTCAATCGAACGGTCCAACTCACGCAAGCGCGAGTTGATTACCACCGCCACATAAGCGGTACAGAAGGTGACGTGTGCCAGCCAGATAGTCAGCATGCCACGATCGCTCGGCCAGCCAAGGGTATTGCCCATCGCCACAAACAGCAGCAACAGCGACAACCCGGTGATCACGTCCGGCATCACCAGCGGCGCGGTAAGCATAAACGCAAAGCCGTTGTGCCCTTTGAAACGGCCAAAACGCACGATAATCACCGCTGCGATAGTGCCCAACACCACCGCCATACTGGCCGACATCGCGGCGATGCTCAGGCTGAGCAGCACCGCATCGATCATCGCATCGTCCTGGAACAACACATGGTACCAGTGGAACGAGAAGCTCTCCCACACCGTTACCAGTTGTGAACTGTTAAACGAATAGGCCACCAGCAGCAGCATCGGTGCATACAGGAACAGGAAGCCGAGCACCAGAATCGCGGTACGCCAGGGGGAGCGGATAGCCGGTAACTGATTCATCCCTTCTCTCCCATTTCACGGTTTTGATGTTTGTGGAACCAGACAATCGGCAGGATCAGAATCAACAGAATGATCACCGCCAGCGCTGACGCCACCGGCCAGTCACGGTTGTTGAAGAACTCCTGCCACAGGATACGTCCAATCATGATGCTGTCCGGGCCGCCCAACAATTCCGGGATGACGTACTCACCCACCGCCGGGATAAACACCAGCATCGAACCGGCGATAATCCCGCCTTTGGTCAGCGGTACAATGACACTGAAAAAGGTCTTCAACGGACGCGCACCCAGATCCAGTGAGGCTTCCACCAGCGAATAATCAATACGCGTCAGCGCGGTATAAATGGGCAGCACCATAAACGGCAGATAGCAGTAAACAATACCGATATACACTGCGGTGTTGGTGTAGAGGATCACCAGCGGATGATCGATAACGCCCAGCCACATCAGGAAACGGTTGAGGATACCGTTGTTATTCAGCAGCCCCATCCAGGCATACACACGTACCAGGAACGACGTCCATGACGGCAGGATCACCAACAACAGCAGGATGGTACGCATGGAAGGCTTACTGTGCGCCACCGCCCACGCCAGTGGATAACCAATCACCAGGCAGATAATGGTGGAGATAGCCGCCACTTTCAGCGATTGCAGATAGGCGTCAGCGTATAAAGGATCATCCGTCAGTTGCAGATAGTTACCGAGATTAAGCACCAGATTGAGCTGATCATCAGCCCAGGTGACCAAATCGGTATAAGGCGGGATCGCGCGCGCGATATCGGCAAAGCTGATTTTCAGCACGATCAGGAACGGCAGCAGGAAAAACAGCACCAGCCACAGGTACGGCAGTGCGATCACCAGCTTACGGCCATGTTGCATTTTGATGCGCGTGGCCCAGCGCTGTAGCGGGGTGCCCGGCTGTTCAGCCTGCGTGGCACCGGGTTGAGAAATCTGGCTCATTCCGCCTCCTTAAACCGTCAAAACCACACAGCTGTCTGCATCCCAGCACAGGCGCACTTCATCGCCCCAGGTGGGCGCGCCTTTGCGGTAACGATGGGCGTTCTGCAACTGGGCGCTAATCATCTGACCGCTCTGCAAACGCACATGGTAGATCGACAAATCGCCAAGATAGGCGATGTGTACCACTTCCCCCACCGCGAAGTTACAACCATCGGCAGGCACTTCGTCGCACAGCATCACTTTTTCCGGGCGCAGCGCCACATGCACCGGAACGTTATCGACGATGGAGACATCCGTCTCCACTTTCAGCGGATGCACCAGACCCGGGCTTTCCAGCACCAGACCATCTTCACGGCGCTCACGCAGCAATCCTTCAAACACATTTACCGAGCCGATAAATTCGGCGCTGAAGCGGTTGGTTGGGTGTTCGTAAATCTCTTCTGGCTCACCGATCTGGGCGAATTTACCGCGGTTCATAATGGCGATACGTCCCGCCATGGTCATCGCTTCTTCCTGGTCGTGGGTCACCATGACGCAGGTCACGCCGACGCGCTCCAGAATATCCACCACTTCCAGTTGCATACGGTCGCGCAGCTTTTTATCCAGCGCCCCCATCGGTTCATCCAGCAGCAGCAGCTTCGGACGCTTAGCCAGACTACGTGCCAGCGCCACACGCTGACGTTGACCGCCAGAAAGTTGATGCGGTTTACGTTTGGCGTACTCCTGCATGTGCACCAGCGCCAACATTTCTTCAACGCGGCTGGCGATTTCGCCTTTCGGCAGTTTGTCCTGCTTGAGGCCAAACGCGATATTTTGCTCCACCGTCATGTGCGGGAACAACGCATAGGACTGGAACATCATGTTGATCGGCCGCTGATACGGCGGCACATGGGAGAGATCCTGCCCATCCAGCACAATCTGACCGCTACTCGGCACCTCGAATCCTGCCAGCATACGCAGCAGGGTCGATTTGCCGCAGCCCGAAGGACCGAGCAGAGCAAAAATCTCACCTTTGTAAATGGTCAGGCTGACATCATCCACGGCGTGCTGGCCGTCAAAGGATTTGGTCAGGTTGCGGATTTCCAGCAGCGGCGTTAATGCCTTTGCGGTTTTGTTATGGGGGCGGGGAATCGCGTCGCTCACTAACTTATCTCCAACGCTTAGCGACTGTTAACATCAGCCGCTAAAAATGGCACAACAGAGGCCATCACCGCGCCTCTGTTGTCGTCCTAATACAAGTGAATCCGTTCAGAACGAATTACTTACCACTTTTAACTTTAGTCCATGCACGGGTACGTACACGATCCAGTTTCGGATCCTGGACTTTCAACACGAACAGCTTGGACATAATCTCGGCTGGCGGGAAGATGCCTGGGTTGTTACGTACATCGGCATTGATCAGCGGCAGTGACGCCTTGTTGCCGTTGGCATAGTTCATCTTGTTAGAGATGTCGGCGATCACTTTCGGATCCATGATGTAGTTCAGCCACTGGTAGGCTTCGTCGAGATTCTTGGCATCTTTCGGAATCGCCATCATGTCGAAGAACGCCAGTGCGCCCTGCTTCGGAACGCTGTAGGCCAGGTTCACGCCATTTTTCGCCTGAGCAGCACGGTCCTTCGCTTGCAGGATGTCACCCGACCAACCGATCGCCACACAAATGTTGCCGTTCGCCAGGTCGTTGATGTACTGCGACGAGTGGAAATAACGAATGCTCGGACGCAGTTTCAGCAGCAGATCGGTCGCTGCACCGGAGTAATCTTTCGGGTCAGAGCTGTTCGGATCTTTACCGAGGTAGTTCAGCACGGTGGCAAAAATCTCTTCCGGCGCATCGAGGAAGGAAACACCACAGCTTTTCAGTTTTTCCAGGTTTTCCGGCTTCAACACCAGATCCCAGCTATCAACCGGCGCGTCTTTACCCAGAATAGCTTTCACTTTATCGACGTTATAGCCGATACCGGTGGTGCCCCACAGGTAAGGAATCGCGTATTTGTTGCCTGGATCGTGCTGAGCCACTTTCGCCATCAGATCCGGGTCGAGATTTTTGTAGTTCGGCAGTTTGCTCTTATCCAGCTCCTGGAACACACCAGATTGCAACTGGCGCGCGAGGAAGCTCGACGACGGCACGACCACGTCGTAACCGGTGCTACCGGCCATCAGTTTGCCTTCCAGTACTTCGTTGGAGTCAAACACGTCGTAGACGACTTTAATGCCCGTCTCTTTTTCGAAATTCGGAACCGTGTCCGCCGAAATATAATCAGACCAGTTATAAACGTGCAGCGTTTTATCTGCGGCCAGTGAACCAGCTGACGCTGTCATCAGTACACCAGCAACCACACCTGACAACCATTTTTTACGTTGGTTGAACATGTTTTCCTTCCTCCTGAGCGGGTCATCACAACGCTGCATACACGCGATCCGGACGTTGCGTTTTCTGTTTATTTACAGGCACACAATGAATCAATATTCAGCGGGAGTTTAATAGTAAAAACCTATACCTGCGCTGAGGTTGCACGTCTCAAGCAGCCCCGCAAGAATAGCCGCCCCGCTTCACCTGTACCAGATCCCAGCGTAAAAAACGCCTTTTTGCGATAAGTTATGCATGTTTCTGCTATGGGGTTCGGCATGCGCGGCATAAAGCACGACAAATATCTGGCGATTTAGGGCAAAATGCAGAATAAAAAGTGGTGGGGATAAAATGAAAACTGCCGCAAAAAGCGGCAGTTAATCAGACAGGAAAATCAGTGCAGCATCGCACGGCCGAGTGAGCTGGGTTGTCGCTCCTCTTCCTCGCCCATCATCAGCAAATTATTGGCGAAGGCTTCCATAATCACCATAGAAACCTGCTCCTCGCTTTGCTTCATAAAGTGCGAGAACTGACCAAAGGTTAATCCAGCGGTGGTACTGAGCGACTGGCAGACAATCAGCTTCGGCAGATTATCATCCTGAATGTCGATAAAGGCTTTCACCGTCAGGGAGCTGGCATTGATTTGCGACAGATCGCCCACCAGCGGAATCAACGCCGTAGGTTTCACTTCAGCCAGCGCTGAGAACAGGATTACACCATCCACAAGGTCGATTTTTGCATCAAACACCCCGTCAAAATTCTGCATATGCGGCAGATGCAAAGCCTGGCAGGCATCGCATTCGAACCAGGTGATATTTTGTTGATCCAGCCAGCGACGCAGCACGTCGATGTCAGGAACGACCAGTGAATCCATCGTCATGTCCCGTGGGGTGAAGAAATAAGCGCCTTAGCTTACGGAAAAAATGAAATCGATGCCACGAAAAACGCTGAAAAGCGCGTCTCAGCCACCAGTTTTAAGACGGAAACCGGGCAGCGCGTGCTGTTCAATCCAGTCTATCATCATGGCAGCGATGTTCATCCCGGTGGTGCATTCAATGCCCTCAAGACCAGGAGACGCATTCACCTCCATCACCAGTGGCCCTCGGTTGGCACGTAAAATGTCAACACCAGCCACTTCCAGCCCCAGGGTGCTGGCCGCTTTGACTGCAATCTCACGCTCCTGATCGGTGATGCGCACCGGGTAAGCCTTGCCGCCGCGATGCAGATTGGAACGAAAGTCGCCCTCTTTGGCGGCACGTTCAATCGCCGCGACCACCTCATCGCCAATTACCAGGCAGCGAATATCCCGCCCCTGCGCTTCTTTGATGAACTCCTGCACCAGAATATGCGCGTTAAGACCACGAAACGCATCGATCACGCTCTCCGCCGCCTGACGGGTTTCCGCCAGCACTACGCCAATGCCCTGCGTCCCTTCCACCAGCTTCACCACCAAAGGCGCGCCGCCCACCATGGTGATCAGATCATCGGTATCATCCGGTGACGAAGCAAAGCCGGTGACCGGCATATCAATCCCTTCGCGCGCCAGCAGTTGCAGCGAGCGCAGTTTGTCACGCGCCCGGGTAATCGCCACCGACTCATTCAATGGATAGCTGCCGCACAACTCAAACTGACGCAGCACCGCCGTGCCGTAAAAGGTAATGGCGGATCCGATGCGCGGGATCACCGCATCAAAATGCCCGAGCGGTTCACCGCGATAATGCACCGCAGGCGACGCCGGGTTGATATTCATATAACAGGAAAGCGGATCGATAATTTGCACCTGATGACCACGCGCTTCCGCTGCTTCACGCAGACGCTTACACGAATAGAGCTGTCCATCACGGGAGAGAATGGCCATTTTCATCGCAGAATTCCTTGTGCTTAACGGGTTGCCCAGCCCTGCTGGTGCAGGTAATCCAGCATAAACGGACGCGTTTCTTTTATGATCAGGCGTTGAATCAGCTCGCTCCAGGTTTCCGCGCGTTGATTGCTGTCACGCTGTTGATAATAGATGCTGGTTCGGCTGTCGTATTCCGCCAGCACCGCCGCATCGAAAGGTTGATAGGTGTTTTCATGCACCAGCATCGCCTGCGGGATACGGGGTTTGATATCCGGCACCGCGGCAGGATGGCCGATGCAGAAACCAAATAATGGCAGCACAAACTTGGGCAGGCCGAGCAGCGTGGTGACATCCGCGATGTTGTTGCGGATACCGCCGATAAACACACCACCCAGACCGAGCGATTCCGCTGCTATCATCGCATTCTGCGCCATCAGCGCGGTATCCACGCAACCCAACAATAACTGCTCGGCTCGCCCCAGTTGCGCTTCGGGGCAAATTTGCAGATGACGATTAAAATCGGCGCAGAACACCCAAAACTCCGCAGCGGCACTCACCCACGGCTGCCCGCCAGTCAGTGTCACCAGTTGCTCACGCTTCTGCCGATCGGTGATACGGATAATGGAGGAACACTGCAAAAAACTGGAGGTTGAAGCCGCTTGTGCCGCTGCAATAATGGCGTCGCGCTGCGCCTGATCAATATCCTGATCGGTAAAAGCACGAATGGAACGGTGGCTGCACAGTAAATCAATGGTCGGCGTCATAATCCTCTCCGGTTACTTCTTTTTGTCATGTTGATTGAACAACTGAGGGGCCATCGCTTTGGCGGTACGCCACATCATCAACCAGGCGGCGGGCAGCATCAGCACGATGCCGACAATGAACAACACCGTCGCCAGCGTCTTTTCACTGATAGCGGCAGGCGCCGCGATCCAGTCATTAATTAACGCCAGTGCGCCAATCACGGCGATCACGCCGATGGCTTCCAGTAACAGCACCGGCTTTGGTAATCGGGCCAGGTTGCTCATGAGATGACTCTCCCACAGTTCAATCCGTTAAGCCGTCTGTTATAGCACAATTGCCTGGTGGTAATCCGGTGGCTTAATGTGACCCTTTTCAATCGAAGGATGGCATTGTGCCGACTCACTGCCAGCACGGGGGATTTTTATACTGACAGCTCAATATTGTCGGAGAAATAAAACATGAAACTGACCCAGATTCGTAACGCAACCTTAAAACTCGAGTATGCCGGTGTGCGCTTCCTGATCGATCCCATGTTCGCTGATAAAGACGCATGGCCCGGCTTCCCGGGTTCGGCCCGCGCCCATCTGCGTAACCCGCTGGTTCCGTTGCCGTTGAGCATCGATGAGCTACTTGATGTCGATATCATTATTGTCACCCATACCCATCAGGATCACTGGGATGAGGCCGCGCAGCAGCGGATTCCCAAAGACCACCTCATCTACACCCAAAATGAACGGGATGCCACCCTACTGCGTTCACAGGGCTTTAGTCAGGTGCAGGCCCTGGCCGCGGAAAACAATATTGCGGGTATGATTATCAGTAAAACCGAAGGGCAGCACGGTAGCGATGAGGCTTATGCGATCCCCGCCGTGGCGGAACGTCTTGGCGATGCCTGCGGCCTGGTTTTCCGTCATGAAAACGAACAAACGCTGTATATTGCGGGAGATACCGTCTGGGTAAAACCCTATGTCGATAGCCTGAACACCTTTACACCGGAAGTCATTGTATTGAATATCGGTTGCGCTACGTTGGACGGCCTCGGCGCGATCATCATGGGCAAAGAGGATGCGTTGCGCACCCATCAGCGACTGCCCGCTGCCATGATTGTGGCCTCCCATATGGAAGCGGTGAATCATTGTCTGCTGAGTCGTAAGGAACTGCGTGAATTTGCTGCCGGGCAGGGACTTGAACATCAGATCCTGGTGCCAGAAGATGGTGAAACCCTGAGCTTTTAACCTGGAGTGCGAACGATGTCTGCATTGCGTGTGGTGGTGGTGGCCAGTCGGGGATTTAGCCCGTTCCACTTTTCAGTACCGTTGATGGTATTTGGTAAAGCCATGCCGCAGGAAGGTTTGTTTCAAGTGGATATTGCCGCAGAGCGGCCTGGGGTGATCGCCTCTGATAACGGCCTCTCCATCCATGTCGGGCACGGCCTGGAGTCCCTTGCCAATGCTGATATCGTGATTGTCCCGTTTTGGCAGCATCCGGATGAACAACCTTCAGCCGCATTATCACACGCGTTGATTCAGGCATGGCAGCGCGGCGCGGAAGTGGTGGGACTCTGCCTCGGAGCCTATGTGCTGGCCTATACCGGGCTGCTGGATCACCGTCGGGCTGCCACGCACTGGGAGTTTGAACAGGACTTTGCCGCGCGTTTCCCGCAAATTCGTCTGGATAACAACGCGCTTTACACCCGCGACGAACGTCTGATCACTTCAGCGGGCACCGCTGCCGGTATCGACTGCTGTCTTCATATCGTGCGCGATCATTATGGCGCCGCCATCGCCAATCGGGTTGCCAGAAGAATGGTGGTCCCTCCCTATCGCGAAGGTGGTCAGGCACAATTTATTGAACGCGTGGTGCCCGATTCCACACGAGATAGTCAGATCAACGATTTGATCGATTTTTTGCGCCACAACCTTGATAAGCCGCATGATATCGCTTCACTGGCACACTTTGTCAGCATGAGCAGACGCACGCTGACTCGCCATTTCTCAAGAGCCACCGGCATGACGCCCGGCGAGTGGCTGAATGTGGAGCGATTGCGACGCAGCCAGGAATTGCTGGAAACCACCGATCACAGCATTGAGACTGTCGCCTCACTGGCGGGTTATCAGTCGCCCATTTCATTTCGCCAGCGCTTTAAAGCGCGTTTTAACGTCAGCCCCAGCGAATGGCGGCGTACTTTTCGTGGGCCAGATGCGCAGTTTTAAAGACCCTGCGCATCACAACAACAGGCAATTCCTTCTTTCTTTCACCCTTTTTAGCGGGCATCATGTCTGCCATTATTCACGCTGTGATGTGACTTTCATCACAAAACAGCAGCGGAAGGAGAGAAGCAATGTTTGCAGTGATTTTTGGTCGTCCCGGCTGTCCTTACTGCGTACGCGCCCAGGAACTGGCCGCCAAACTGACCACCGAACGTGACGATTTTAATTATCAGTACGTCGACATTCAGGTGGAAGGCATCACTAAAGCCGATCTGGAAGCCCGTGCGGGTAAACCGGTCACTACGGTGCCGCAGATTTTCCTCGACCAGCAGCATATCGGTGGCTATACCGATTTCGCCGCATGGACGAAAGAGAATCTGGATTTCGCGGTATAACAGATCGTAGCGGCGCGATTTATCGCGCGGGTTTTGCCAGCAGAAAACCGCGCGATAAATCGCGCCGCTACACCTGCCTCATGATCGCATTGCCAGCATGATGCGCAGCAAACGTACCAATAGCGCGCCACAGCCCGCCCAAAACAGCGCACTTAATCCCCAGATGACCATCCAGCCGCTATGGCTCAGATTCAGCACCAGCAACACCCACAGCGTACCTAGCACCGTCCCCGCCAGTGCCACCCACAGCGTACTTTTTAACGGACTTTCCGGCTGCATCAGCGCCACCACAATGCCCGGCAGCAGAAACAGCAGCAACTCTGGCTGACCACCTATCGACCTTTCACCCGGTGAGACCCAAAAATGATGGGCAAAAATAAACACCAGCGTATATAGCGTTACGCCCAGCACCGATGCAGGCCAGCGATTATTACGCTGCAACATAACCAACCTCAACTTCAGTGTTAACAATATTGAAACTTTTAACTGCCCTGGCACACGAGTGGAAATAAAAAGAAACAGCTGAATGCGGAAGGAATGAAAACTGCCGATAGCTGAGGGTGTTAATTATGATTAGAATGACGCCGCTTCAAAATTCGGTCCCTGCCCTCCCGGCAAAACGGGCACCTGCGGTCGCCACAAGATAGCGAAAAACGACCTTTTCATCAACATGTTACAGGTAAATAAGAAGTTAAAGCGTGAATATTAACGTCGCAGATTTGTTAAGCGGAAATGACGTCCTGTTATTATTTGTGGTTTTAGCCCTCGGTCTCTGTCTGGGTAAATTACGCCTTGGCTCTGTCCAGCTCGGAAATTCCATTGGCGTATTAGTAGTATCGCTTATTTTAGGTGAACAACATTTCGCCATAAATACCGCTGCATTGAGCCTCGGATTTATGCTGTTTATTTTTTGTGTCGGCGTCGAAGCGGGACCCAACTTTTTTTCGATCTTTTTCCGTGACGGTAAAAACTATTTTATTCTCGCCATCGTGATGGTGGGTAGCGCCCTGCTGCTGGCGCTGCTGTTGGGTAAAGTGTTCGGCTGGGATATTGGCCTGACCGCTGGCATGCTGGCAGGAGCCATGACCTCCACACCGGTGCTGGTGGGTGCCGGGGACACGCTCCGGCATAGTATCAGTGATAATCAGCAACTGAACCTGATGCAGGATCATCTCAGCCTCGGCTATGCCATTACCTACCTGGTCGGTCTGGTCAGCCTGATCTTCGGCGCACGCTACCTGCCACGTCTGCAACATCAGGACCTGCCGACCTGCGCCCAGCAAATTGCCCGTGAGCGCGGTCTGGATGCTGACAGTCAGCGTAAAGTTTTCCTTCCGGTGATCCGCGCCTACCGCGTTGGGCCAGAGTTGGTGGCATGGAGTGGCGGCAAAAATCTGCGTGAACTGGGCATTCATCGTCAGACCGGCTGTTATATCGAGCGTCTGCGCCGCAACGGTATCCTTGCCAGCCCGGATGGGGATGCTCAGTTGCAACTTGGCGATGAGATTTCGCTGGTGGGTTATCCCGATGCCCATGCCCGTCTCGATCCCAGCTTCCGTAACGGCAAAGAAGTGTTCGACCGTGACCTGCTGGATATGCGCATCGTGACCGAAGAGATTGTGGTGAAGAACCATAATGCGGTGAATAAACGTCTCAATCATCTGAAGCTGACAGATCATGGCTGTTTCCTCAACCGCGTTATCCGCAGCCAGATTGAAATGCCGATCGATGACAGCATCATGCTGAACAAAGGTGATGTGTTGCAGGTCAGCGGTGAGGCTAAGCGTGTGAAAAGTCTTGCCGATCGTATCGGCTTTATCGCCATCCATAGCCAGATGACCGATCTGCTGGCATTTTGCGCCTTCTTTATTATTGGTTTGATGATCGGCATGATCACTTTCCAGTTCAGCAACTTCAGTTTTGGTATCGGTAACGCGGCCGGGCTCCTGTTTTCCGGAATCATGTTGGGCTTTCTGCGTGCCAACCATCCGACCTTTGGTTACATCCCTCAGGGCGCGTTGACGATGGTAAAAGAGTTCGGCCTGATGGTGTTTATGGCGGGCGTTGGCCTTAGCGCAGGCAGCGGCCTGCAACACGGGCTGGGCAGTGAAGGTGCGCTGATGTTACTGAGTGGCCTGCTGGTCAGTCTGGTGCCGGTGGTGATTTGTTACCTGTTTGGTGCTTATGTACTGCGAATGAACCGCGCACTGCTGTTCGGGGCGATTATGGGGGCACGCACCTGCGCCCCGGCGATGGAGATTATCAGCGACACCGCACGCAGCAATATTCCGGCGCTGGGCTATGCCGGAACCTATGCGATTGCCAACGTGCTGCTGACGCTGGCCGGTACGCTAATCGTCATTATTTGGCCAATTTTGCCCTTATAAAAATTTTTCGACTGAGTCCAGAACTTTTTTTCCGGGGTGCAGTCTGAATTAATGCCACTGCTTTTCTTTGAAATCCCCAAGTTGAGGAGCCCGCCAGTCACTGACTGACGGGTTTTTTTATGCCCGTCGTAAGTGGCTTAAGGTTCTCTTAAGCGCGAATTGCGACCCTGTGCACCTGGTTTCACTATCCGCAAACTTTCATGTCGCTGTCATCAAAACTAAACAATTCAACAACCCGTATCAGGATTCAGAACCCGGCTATTTACCCGCTGTCACGTCGCTTTTACGCTATCAACTTTATTTTGCTGGCATTTTTAGCATCGGTTTTCCTGCTGTGGTCACGCCATGAAAGCCTTGATATCGCCATCAGTCAGTTTTGGTTTGATCCGCTAACCCAGCGTTTCCCGTGGCAACACAACCGCTGGCTGGATCTGATCAACCATCGCTTGCTGAAGGATGCAATCATCATTGGCGGTGTCGTGATGCTGTTGCGTGGCATTCAGATACGTGATGGCAGGCGGGTTCTGGTCGCGTTGCTGCTGGGTTTGGGACCCTTGGTGATCGGCATTCTGAAGGCACACAGCGCGCACTCATGTCCCTGGGATCTGGCGATGTTCGGTGGTAAAGCCGCGAACTTTACCCTGCTGAGCGCAGTGCCTGAGAACAGCGGTCCCGGTCAATGCTTCCCGGGTGGTCATGCGTCGAGCGGGTTTGCGGTAATGGGATTATTTTTCCTGTGGTGGCCAGAGAAGCCACGCCTTGCCCTGCTGGCGTTGCTGGCCGGTATTGCCCTCGGATTATTGATGGGATACGGCCAGGTAATGCGTGGCGCACACTTCTTCTCCCACAATCTGTGGGCGGGATGGTGGGTATGGCTGACCCAGATGCTGATTTTTGCTGGCGTTTCTTTTTGGGTAAACAAGACGAGGAACAGAAGAGCGTAATGGAAGAGATCAACCGCACGCTGTTTTTATGGATTAACGCCACACCGAATTCACCGGAATGGTTATTGAGCCTGGCCACTTTTATCGCACGCGACTTGATCGCCATTGTCCCGCTGCTGATCGTGATGCTGTGGCTATGGGGACCGCGTGAACAGGTGGCCTCACAGCGCACCCTGGTATTAAAAACCGGTATGGCGTTGATTTATGCCCTGAGTATCTCCTGGTGCATCAGTCAGTTGTTGCCGCATCCGCGTCCGTTTGTAATCGGACTGGGCCATCAGTTCCTGTCGCATGCCGCCGATGACTCCTACCCCAGCGATCACGGCACCACCATTTTCACTTTCGCGCTGGCGTTCATTTGCTGGCACCGTTTATGGTCGGGTGTGATTTTGTTGCTCACCGGCATCGCCATCGCCTGGTCACGCGTTTATCTTGGCGTGCACTGGCCGTTGGATATGCTGGGAGGATTTCTGGTGGGAATGCTCGGCTGCCTGGCCTCAAATCTCGCATGGCAACTCTACGGTTCACGCATGTTAGCGCTGACACATCAGATCTACCGCGCACTATTCGCGCTGCCGATTCGTAAGGGATGGGTTCGCGGGTAAAAGGATTTCGTAACGGCGCGATTTATCGCGCCATTACGGATGACGGTTAGTTAAACCACTTACCAAACAGGCTATCGAATTTCATCACGATGAAATCCCAGATACGGCCGATAAAGCCCCCTTCCTGCACATCTTCCATCACCACCAACGGACGTTGATCAACCGTTTTGCCATCCAGCTGAAAATCGATGGTACCCACCACCTGATTTTTCTTCAGCGGCGCTTCCAGCTGCGGTGACGTCAGGGTGTAACTGGCTTTGAGGTTATTCATCTGCCCTTTCGGCACGGTGATGGAGGCATCTTTCTCCACACCCAGGTTGACCTCCTGGCGATCACCAAACCAGACACGCTGTTGAGCAAAAGGTTTATCCGCTTTAATCGGGGTCACGGTGTCATAAAAACGGAAACCCCAGGTGAGAAGTTTTTCGCTCTCACGGAAGCGAACGGCATCGGTTTCAGCACCCAGCACCACGGAAATCAGACGCATGTCACCGTCAGTCGCCGATGAAACCAGATTGTTGCCCGCGCCCGAGGTATGGCCGGTTTTGATACCGTCAACCTTGAGGTTGCTGCTCCACAGCAGACGGTTACGGTTCATCTGCTTAATGTTGTTAAAGGTAAACTCTTTCTCTTTATTCAGCGCATACTCTTCCGGTACATCACGGATCAACCGCTGACCGATAATCGCCATATCGCGCGCAGTGCTGTACTGCCCATCCGCATCGAGGCCGTGCACCGTCATAAAATGGGTGTTTTGCAGGCCGAAGGATTTCGCGTAGTTGTTCATCAGGCCAATAAACGAATCCTGGCTCCCCGCGACGTAGTCGGCCATCGCGATACAGGCATCGTTACCAGACTGGATGACAATCCCCTTGTTCAGCTCAGAAACCGGGATGCGGTCACCGGGTTTAAGGAACATCAGCGACGATCCTTTCAGCTTCGGGTTACCCGTAGCCCAGGCATCCTGGCCGATAGTCACCATGTCGTCTTCATGAATTTTGCCTGACTTCAGCGCCTGACCGACCACATAACTGGTCATCATTTTGGTCAGGCTGGCGGGGTCCAGACGCTGATCGGCGTTCGACTCGGTAAGCACCTTACCGCTGTTGTAATCCATCAAAATCCAGGCTTTGGCTTCAATTTGTGGCGCGGCAGGGGCCTCTTCAGCCAGGGCGGAAACCGGAAGAAGCACGAACAGAAGGGAGGAGGCAGCAAAAGGCCGCCAGGTAGAAGCATTAAGTAATTTTTTCATGTGTATGACCAGATAATTGTCCTTGTTAAATCGTGGCTCATTCCTGCAAGACGCACGTTGCCTAAAAAACTACCGGTTTGCGCTGCGGAAAAAAACCGTCTGTCGGTAAAGTTTTATAGAAATTATTACAGTAACCCTGGCACCATCACCGTTGCGCTGCCACCTTTGTTCTGTCGCCATCTGTGAAAAATTGCGAGAAATTCCGATTTTTCGCAGATCAGTTAAGCCAGTCACAAATTTCCGCTAACCTGATTTCAGTCAGCCTGAGGAGAATCATGATGGACTTAGCCGTGTTCGATCTCGACGAAACCCTGATTTGTGAAGACAGCACCAGCCTGTGGCTGCGCTGGTTGGTTTCACAGGGTTTTGCCCCCGCCGAACTGATTAGCGCCGAACAGTCGCTAATGACCCAATATCACGCCGGAACGCTCTCAATTGAAGAATATATGAACACCACACTTGCCCCGCTGGCCGGAATGGCAACCATGACGGTATCTGGCTGGGTGCGGCGTTTTATCCACCGCGATATCCTGCCGCGCGTATTTCCCGCCGCACGCGAACGCATCAACTGGCATCAACAACGTGGCGATACCGTGATGATTATCACCGCCAGCGGTGAGCACCTGGCGGTACCGATTGCCGAGCGACTTGGCGTGCATGGTGCGCTGGCCATTGGCGTGGAGATTGTCGATGACCGCTACAGCGGCCTGACCTACGGCACCATGACCTACAAAGAGGGCAAAGTGGCGCGATTAAGCAACTGGAAAGCGTTGCAACAGGAGCGACGTTTTGAGCGCACCTGGGCCTACAGCGACTCGATGAACGACCTGCCGTTGCTGGCCCATGCCGATCATGCCTGGGTCATCAACCCGGATCAGCTGCTGCATCAGGAAGCGCAGCAGCGTGGCTGGGAAGTGTGTAACTGGGTACGCTAACTACCCGCGTGGGGCACTGGCGTTCGCGGCCAGCCCCACTTTCAATAATTTACCGTTACGCTCGTCGGTCAGCACATACAGGAAACCGTCCGGCCCCTGACGAACATCGCGAATACGTTCTCCTCGTTCCGTCAGCAGGCGCTGCTCCTCTACCACCTTCTCGCCATTGACCATCAGGCGAATCAGACTTTTTTCCTTCAGCGCGCCGATAAACAACGAGTTTTTCCACTGCGGGAAACGCGCGCTGTTATAAAACGCCATCCCGCTGATGGCCGGGGAAACCTTCCAGTAAAATACCGGCTGCTCCGTGCCCGCAACTTCGCCGCCCCTGGATTCCGGCACTTTCTGCCCGCTGTAATCAATGCCCCAGGTCGCCAACGGCCAGCCATAATTTTTGCCTTTTTCCGGGATATTGACTTCATCGCCTCCGCGAGGTCCGTGCTCACTTTCCCACATCTGCTGCGTCCACGGATTCAACGCCAGCCCCTGTGGATTACGCATGCCATATGACCAGATTTCACCGCGCGCCCCCTGATGATGCAAAAAGGGGTTGTCTGCCGGGATCTTACCGTCAGCCGTAAGGCGCACGATCTTGCCGGAGAGCTTGTCCAGATCCTGTGCGCTGCTGCTGGCAAAATTGTCTCCGAAGGCAATCCATAAAAATCCTGCCTGGTCGAACGCCAGCCGTGTGCCCAAATTGGCCCCGCTGGAGAGTTTTGGCGTTTGCTCCAGCACCACCTGGAAGTCGTTCAACTGACGATTGTCATCACTCAGGCGACCATAGCCGACTACGCCACCCGCACGCCCCGCCGCGTCAGCCGTGGTATAGCTGAGCCATACACGGCGGCTTTGTGCGAAATCCGGTGCCAGCACCACATCCAGCAACCCACCCTGCCGTTGCACCCACACTTTTGGCACGCCGCTAATTGGCGCGGATAAGCCTTTGTCATGCTGCCAACTGCGTAACTGACCCGAACGTTCAGTGATAAGCAAGGTGTGATTGTCGGGCAGAAATGCCACCGACCAGGGGTGATCCAGATGGTCCTGTAAAACCTGAACCTGAACATCCGCTGCCAGTGCTGGCAGGGAACCACTCAACACGCTGCCAAACAGCAACGCGGCACGCATCAATCGCATGGGTGTCTCCTTTTTAACCGTCTGACGTTAAGGGTAGTCAGCCGGTTAAAAAGGATGTGCAGGATTTACAAAACATTAAGCCCGGCGGCCCGGGCATGGACATTTCAGGGCGCGCTGAAAGAAACCGCATCACGGACCATTTCATCAATGCCTGGACGCAGATCATTCAGAGTGATGGGCGAGCTATTGTTAGGGAGCGTCTTACCGAAGGCCTTACGCACCACTTTAATCAACGGTTTGCCGGTTTGCGCATCGCTGGCTTCAACTTCGAGGTACAGCGTACTGTTCTGGGTACGATGTCCGGTCGCGGCCATGGTTCCGGCGATCACCGCCGCAACGGGGACCACTTCATAGAATTGCACCCCCTCATTTTCGCTACCCACGGCGGTGATTGCCGCCCTCACCACCATCGTATTCGGTCCCTTCTGGGTCACGAGATTTTTATGCACCGCGATGCCGTCTTTCAGTTTTTGGTCGGCATACTGTCGTATCGCGTCCAGCGTCTGCTGGCTGATACGCTGCGTCGGATGCGCCGCCGGGTAATAAACTATTGGGGTATAAATGACGTTGGGATACTTAGCCGCATGATAATCGGGTGATATCCAGCGCATCGTCGGTTTGCCACTCGCCGATTCCGCCATTTTTAACTGGCTGTAATCACCGAGAAAGCCTGAATATTGTTTGGTATCAGCAACATGGGAGGTACACCCTGCTGTGAGGAAAGCCAGCGTCACCAGGGGAACAACGAGATGTGATCGCATATGAAAGCCCTTATGAGGAGAAATGGCTTTTCAAGCTTAGTTTGAGCAGTAACGAGCAGTAAGAAAAATTGAAGAAATGTGAATAGCAACCGCCTGGGTTACTGGCGCAACACAGGCGGTCTGGGGCTTATTCGAAGCAGGTTTCCGGGTTATCGGACAGGGAAACAAACTCATCGCCGCCTTTAGTCAGCGCCATGATTTTGCCGCTCTCAATATCATAAACCCACCCGTGCAGACGCAGCGAACCTTTACGCAGCGCTACCGCGACAGAAGGATGTGTTTTGATATTGTGGAGCTGGGCGATAACGTTCTCTTTCACCATCTCAGTAAGCTTGGTTTCCGGCGTGTCGTACTTTTTGTTCTCTACGACGGCGCGCGCAGCATCTGCATAACGCAGCCAGTGTTCCACCGCAGGCATGGTATCCATGCAGGAGCACTCGGCAATGGCTTTCATCGCGCCACAGTTGGAGTGGCCGCAAATGATGATTTCGCTCACGCCCAGCGCCACTACGGCATATTCGATGGTGGCGGATACACCGCCTGGCTCAGGTCCGAATGACGGCACAATGTTGCCCGCATTACGGATAACGAACAGTTGACCCGGCTCCTGCTGTGTCACCAGTTCCGGCACCAGACGGCTGTCTGAGCAGGAGATGAACAGGGCTTTAGGATTTTGGTTGGACGCCAGGCTTTTGAAAAGATCCTTCCTTTCAGGAAACACATTCTGTTGAAAACTCAGAAAACCTTTGATGATCTCTTTCATTTCTCTGCTCTCACATTATCCACTTCTGCCCTGGCAGTGAGCAATTTCACCGTCAGCGCTGCATAATTTTTTCTTGTATCGATAATAGCTTACAGGCACCAACCGGGCATTTAAGCAAAATCACCCGGTGAAGACAACCCTGAGCATGTTGCGGCTTTAAAACAGACTATACAATTTCCCCGCGGACACCTGTACAATCGCCCCCCTATCCACACTAATGATGATGAATTTTTATTCTTATGAGCCATGTCACCAATCCTCCACGCGTGGGCTTTGTCTCACTCGGCTGCCCAAAAAACCTCGTTGACTCGGAACGTATCCTGACGGAACTGCGTACCGAAGGTTATGACGTGGTACCACGCTATGATGACGCGGAGATCGTCATTGTTAACACCTGTGGATTTATCGACAGCGCCGTGCAGGAATCCCTGGAAGCGATTGGTGAAGCGTTGAACGAGAACGGGAAAGTGATCGTCACCGGCTGCCTTGGTGCCAAAGTGGATCAAATCCGCGAAGTGCACCCGAAGGTGTTGGAAATCACCGGTCCCCACAGCTACGAGCAGGTGCTGTCACACGTTCATCACTATGTGCCGAAGCCAGAGCACAACCCGTTCCTCAGCCTGGTGCCGCAGCAGGGCGTGAAGCTGACGCCGCGCCACTATGCCTACCTGAAGATTTCGGAAGGCTGCAACCATCGCTGTACCTTCTGCATCATCCCGTCAATGCGTGGCGATCTTGATAGCCGCCCGATTGGCGAGGTACTGGACGAAGCCAAACGTCTGGTGGAAGCCGGTGTGAAAGAGCTGCTGGTCATTTCTCAGGACACCTCCGCCTACGGCGTCGATGTCAAGCATCGTACCGGATTCTGGAACGGTTCCCCGGTGAAGACCAGCATGGTCAGCCTGTGTGAACAACTGGCAAAACTTGGCGTCTGGGTGCGCCTGCACTACGTCTACCCTTACCCACATGTGGATGATGTCATTCCGCTGATGGCTGAAGGTAAGATCCTGCCGTACCTCGACATTCCGCTGCAACACGCCAGCCCGCGTATTCTGAAGCTGATGAAGCGTCCGGGTGCGGTAGAACGTACGCTGGAGCGTATTAAGCGCTGGCGTGAAATTTGCCCGGAACTGACGCTGCGTTCCACCTTTATCGTCGGCTTCCCGGGAGAAACCGAGGAAGATTTCCAGATGCTGCTCGACTTCCTGAAAGAAGCGCGTCTGGATCGTGTCGGCTGCTTCCAGTACAGCCCGGTTGAAGGCGCAACCGCCAACCAACTGCCGGATCAGGTGCCTGAAGAGGTGAAACAGGAACGTTTCGAACGCTTTATGCAGCTGCAACAGCAGATCTCGGCTGAACGTCTGCAAGAGAAAATTGGCCGCGAAATTCTGGTGATCATCGATGAAGTCGATGAAGAAGGTGCGGTCGGTCGCAGCATGGCCGATGCGCCAGAAATCGATGGTGCGGTCTACCTGAACGGCGATCGTCAGGTGAAAGTCGGCGACGTGGTGCGCGTCAAAGTGGAACACGCCGACGAATACGATCTTTGGGGTTCACGCGTTTAATCCCTCCTCCCCCATGCCAGTCATGGGGGATATCATTCTCCGCCGAAATTATTTTTCCCCGACAGTAAAGCGCCTTTCTTTTACACCGATAACCTCTGTACACGCCCCTTTTGCCCAGAGAGTTCAGGATGCTTAAAAGAATGAAAGTCGTGACCGCCATTATTGTGATTCTGGTGGTCTTTACAGCCATGCAAGTCGTTTCCGGCTCGCTGTTTCTGACCTCGCTCATGGCGGGTCAGCGTAACTTCACCACCAGCGATCAATTATCCCACCAGCAGCGCGAACTGGCCGATGGCTGGCAAACGCTGGTGAAAACCCGTGTCACCATTAACCGCGTCGCCATCCGTATCCTGAAAAAGCAGACCGATGCAGCCTCACTGGCGGCGATTGACAAATTGATCACTGCGGCGGGCGTCTCGCTGAATGAAGCGCAGCAGCACTTTGCCCAGTACAAAAGTCTGCCACGCATCAAAGGCCAGAGTGACGCGGCTGCGGCCCTGGTCGAAGCCAAGTTCAGCGCAATGGCGGATTTGCTGCAACAATCCGCCACCTTTCTGAAAGCCAATGATTACCCTTCGTATGGCAATCTTGATGCCCAGCAAGCGCAGGATGACCTCGAAGAGGCTTACAAGCAGTGGCGTGCGCAGAACGTCGAGTTGCTGGCACAAGGCAGCGCGGAAAACGAAAGCGCCTGGCAACGTGTGCTGGCTATGGTTGCGGTGATGGCCGTGGTGGTGGTGCTGATGCTGGCAGCAGTCTGGGTGTTGGTACGCCGTATTCTGCTCACCCCGATGAAGCAACTGCAAAAACAGATGGAACGTTTTGCTGAAGGGGATCTTTCCGGCAGTCTGCACGTAGAAGGCCGCAGTGAAATGGCGGCACTGGCTGCCAGCCTGAATCATATGCAACAGGCGCTACTCAGTACCGTCAGCAATGTCCGTGACAGCGCTGATGCGATCTTCAGCAGCGTCAGTGAAATCGCTACCGGGAATAACGATCTCTCCTCACGTACCGAACAACAGGCCGCATCACTGGAGGAGACCGCCGCCAGTATGGAGCAGCTCACCGCCACCGTGAAACAAAACGCCGATAACGCGCGCCAGGCCACGCAGTTGGCAAGAACCGCTTCCGATACCGCCGATAAGGGTGGCAACGTGGTGGCTGGCGTGGTGAAAACCATGCACGATATCGCCGACAGTTCGAAAAAGATCGCGGATATTACCAGCGTGATTGATGGCATTGCCTTCCAGACCAATATCCTCGCCCTTAACGCGGCAGTTGAAGCGGCTCGCGCCGGAGAACAGGGACGCGGTTTTGCGGTGGTGGCAGGTGAAGTACGTAACCTGGCCCAACGCAGTGCCCAGGCAGCAAAAGAGATCAAGCTGTTGATTGAGAACTCGGTTCAGCGTGTCAATCTCGGCTCACAACAGGTTGGCAGCGCGGGCGACACCATGCAGGAAATCGTCAGCGCCGTCACCCGCGTGACCGATATTATGGGTGAGATTGCCTCCGCATCGGATGAGCAGAGCCGTGGTATCGACCAGATCGGCCAGGCGGTGAACGAGATGGATCGCGTTACGCAACAGAACGCCACCCTGGTGCAGGAATCGGCGAATGCGTCGGCATCGCTGGAACAACAGGCCAGCCGTTTGTCTGCGGCGGTAGCGCGTTTTAACACCGGCACACGTCAGGCGGTGGCGGCGCTGGTGCGTCCGTCAGCGCCAGTTGTAGCTCCGCGCGCGTTGAAGGCCCCTGCTGCCTCCGGCAATGACAATTGGGAAACGTTTTAAGGTAAAACGGCGCGATAGATCGCGCCGTTGCTCACCTGGTTCAGGTTTTCAATTTCGGATCCAATGCATCACGCAGCCCATCGCCCAGCAAATTAAACGCCAGCACCGTCAGGAAAATGGCGAGGCTGGGGAAAATCGCCACATGGGGGGCAATCACCATATCGGCGCGTGCTTCATTGAGCATCGCGCCCCACTCTGGCGTGGGCGGCTGCGCACCGAGGCCAAGAAACGACAGGCTGGCGGCCGTGATAATCGAGGTGCCAATACGCATGGTGAAGTAGACCACAATCGATGAAACCGTACCCGGCAGGATATGGCGCATAATGATGGTCCAGTCCGAGGCACCGATGCTGCGGGCCGATTCAATATAAGTCTGATGTTTGAGCACCAGGGTGTTACCCCGCACCAAACGCGCAAACGCCGGGATACTGAAAATCGCCACCGCGACAATCACGTTACTCATGCCGCTGCCCATAATCGCCACCACAGCAATCGCCAGCAGAATGCCCGGAAAGGCAAACAACACGTCGCAGACGCGCATGGTGATACGATCCCACCAACCTTCGTAGTAGCCTGCCAGCAAACCCAATAAGGTGCCGATCACCGTCCCTATCGCTACCGAAAAGAAACCGGCAATTAAGGAAATGCGCGTGCCGACCAACACACGGCTAAAAATATCGCGGCCGAGCGAGTCAACCCCAAACCAGTGCATCAACGACGGGCCTTCATTCAGGCGGTCATAATCGAAATAGTTTTCGGCATCAAAGGGCGCGATCCAGGGGGCGATAAAAGCCACCACGATCAGCAACAACACAAACGCCCCCGCCAGCAGCGCCACATGCTGGCGACGAAAGCGTCGCCAGAACTCGCGCCAGGGGGTGCGCACCCGGTTTTCCGTCATCGTCGGCATGATTTTCAGTGCCGCCTCGCGTCGCCAGTTTTTCATTGCGACTCCTTACCTGTAGCGAATAGCCGGGTTGATCGCCGCGTACAACATATCGACAATCAGGTTAATCAGAATGAACTCCAGCGAGAACAGCAGCACCTCGGCCTGAATCACCGGGTAATCACGCATCTCCACCGAATCCACCAGCAGACGGCCCAGACCGGGCCAGTTAAACACCACTTCCACTACGATCGAACCGCCGAGCAAAAAGCCAAATTGCAGCCCCATCATGGTGACCACTGGAATCATGGCATTGCGTAGCCCGTGTTTGACCACCACCAGCGTTTCCCGCACCCCTTTGGCCCGCGCGGTGCGCATATAATCCTCCTGCATCACCTCCACGAACGATGCACGGGTAAAGCGCGCCATCACCGCCGCAACCGCCGCGCCGAGGGTGATGGAGGGCAGAATGTAATGCTGCCAGCTGTCGGCACCCACGGTCGGCAACCAGCCTAAATCCACGGAAAAAATTTGCATCAGCAGCATACCGAGGGCAAACGCCGGAAAAGAGATCCCCGACACCGCCAGCGTCATACCCAGTCGATCCGGCCAGCGGTTACGCCATACCGCAGAGACGATGCCAATCACCATGCCAAACAGCACCGCCCAGATCATGCTGCTTAATGTCAGCCACAGTGTCGGAAAAAAACGCGTGGCAATCTCTTCGGAAACCGGACGTTTCGACACCATCGACTGACCAAAATCCCCCTGCACCGCATTCCAGATGAAATGCCAGAACTGCTGGATCAATGGCTGATCAAGGCCCAGTTCCTGACGCACCAGCGCGACGACCTGCGCATCGGCATCGGACCCGGCAATCAAGCGTGCCGGATCGCCCGGCAACAGATGTACAAACAGGAACACCAACACCGCCACAATCAGCAGCGTGGGAATCAGTCCCAGTAATCGTTTGAGAAAATAATTCAGCATGCGAAGTCCTGCACGGTGAGGGGCAGCCACGCGGGCTGCCCCTCAGGGTTACTTCAGGTCGGCCTCATCAAAGTTAAATGAGGTATCAGGCATGACGTAAAAACCGCTCAGGTTTTTGTTACTGGCAGACAGCAGTTGCTCCACCACCAGCGGGATCCACGGATGGTCGTTCCAGATGCGATCCTGTGCATCTTTATACAGTTTGGCTTTCTGGTCGCGATCGGTGGTTTTCAGCGCATCGGCCAGATCTTTATCAACCTGGGGATTGCTGTAAAACGCGGTATTGAAGATCGCTGGCGGCCATGAGCTGGTGGCAAACAGCGGCGTCAGCGCCCAGTCGGCTTCACCGGTCGAGGCTGACCAGCCGGTATAGAACATGCGCACGCCGCTCTCTTTCTGGTCTTTGCTTTCCACTTCCGCCGCACGCTGGCCGGCATCCATCGCCAACACCTTCACTTTAACTCCGACCTGCGCCAACTGTTGCTGGGTGAACTGCAACACTTTCTGCGCGGTGCTGTGGTTATGTGATGACCACAACGTGGTTTCAAAACCATTCGGGTAACCCGCCTCTTTCAGCAGTTCACGCGCTTTGGCCGGATTGTAAGCAATGGCGGGATACTTCTGCGCAAAATCGATGGCTGGCGGCACAATGCCCGTGGCGGGCGTGGCATATCCGGCAAACGCCACCTTCGCCAACGCCTGGCGGTTGATGGCATACTCCAGCGCCTCACGCACCTTCGGATTGTCGAACGGCTTTTGTGTCACGTTCAGGCTGATATAGCGCTGCATAATCGACGGGGTCGTGACCACATCGAGCTTGCTGTTTTTCTCCAGCAATTTGGCCTGTTCAAACGGCACCGGGAAAGCAAAAGTGGCTTCGCCGGTCTGCAACATCGCCGCGCGGGTGTTGTTATCCACCACCGGACGCCAGGTAATGCTGTCGAGCTTTGGATAGCCCTTTTTCCAGTAGCCATCCCACTTCTTCACTTTGACGAAGTCAGTCTGGTTCCAGGTGACAAATTCAAACGGCCCGGTTCCCACCGGATGGAAACCAATATCCTTGCCATATTTTTTCAGCGCCGCTGGGGAGATCATCACCGCCGCCGGATGGGCCAGGTTATTGATAAAGGCTGAGAACGGCTGCTTCAGGGTGATTTTGACCGTCAGCGGATCCACCACCTCGGTGCTGGCGACGTATTTAAACAGGTTGTAACGCTTGAGGTGATTATCCGGGTTGCTGGCGCGATCGAGGTTGACCTTCACCGCCTCCGCATTGAAGTCGGTGCCATCCTGAAACTTCACATTGGGACGCAGTTTGATGGTGTAAGTCAGGCCATCGCTGCTGGTTTGATAGCTTTCAGCCAACACGTTAGTCAGCTTCATATCTTTATCGAAGCCGAACAATCCCTGATAGAAGGACTTCGCCACCGCCTGCGACAAGGTGTCGTTAGCATCGTAAGGATCGAGGGTGGTAAATGTTGAAGCCACGGCAATCACCGCATCTTTCGCCGCCCAGGCCGGTAGCGCCAGCGCCGAACTTAACAACCCGGCAGTGATAACCCCTTTACGCATAATATGGTGCATCGTTATCGTTCTCCTGTAGTCCCTGTCTTTGCGCACACCAGCCGGTGACGCGGATGAGTTGCTGCTGTTCAGGTGCCGCTGATGGCATGGCGGGCGACAAAATGCCCTGGTGCCACCTCAATCAATGGCGCGACTTCCGGCTCATCGCCCAACGGACGTATCGGGCTGGGGATTTCATCCACCAGCAACGCCCGTTCACGACGCCGGTGCGCCGGATCGGCCACCGGCACTGCCGCCATCAGTTTTTTGGTATAGGGATGGCGCGGTTGCTCAAACACCGCCTGGCGTGGCCCCATCTCCACGATCTGTCCAAGATACATCACCGCCACACGATGGCTGATGCGTTCCACTACCGCCATATCGTGCGAGATAAACAGAAACGCGATGCCAAATTCGCGCTGCAAATCGAGCATCAGATTGATGATTTGTGCCTGAATCGACACATCCAGCGCCGAGACCGACTCATCAGCAATCACCACCTTGGGGTTCAGCGCCAGCGCGCGCGCAATGCAGATACGCTGACGCTGACCACCGGAAAATTCATGCGGATAACGTTGGGCATGTTCCGGCAACAACCCGACGCGTTCCAGCAGCCAGGCGACACGTTGCTCGGCCTGGCGGCGGTTCATCGTCTGATGCACCAGCAGCGGCTCCATGATGGAGAAGCCCACCGTCAAACGCGGGTCGAGCGAGGCGTAAGGGTCCTGAAAGATAAACTGAATATCACGACGCAAGGCCGCCAGCGCCCGTCCCTCGAGCGCATCAATGCGTTGCCCGTCAAAAGTAATGGTGCCGCCCTGACTGGCGACTAAGCGTAGCAGAGAACGACCGGTGGTCGACTTACCGCAGCCGGACTCCCCCACCAGGGCGAGCGTTTCACCGGCATAAAGATCAAAACTGACCTTCTCCACCGCGTGGACGCGCCGTTTTACCCGATTGAGCAAACCGCTGCGGATATCGAAACGCGTAACCAGATCGCGTACCTGTAGCACCGGCGGGCGGTCAACACGCACGGTATCCTGCGGCGTCTGGGCTTCTTCGCGACCATCACGGTGGATAAGCGGAAATTTTGCCGGAAGCGGTTGTCCATTCATCGCCCCCAGTTTAGGCACGGCGGAGAGCAGCGCCCGGGTGTAGGGTTGCTGCGGCTGGTTAAACAGTTGCTGCACTGGCGCACGTTCCACCACATCGCCGCGATACATTACCTGCACCCGGTCGGCCATTTCCGCCACCACGCCCATATCGTGGGTGATAAAAATCACCCCCATCTGCATCTCTTTTTGCAGCACGCGGATCAATTGCAGGATTTGTGCCTGAATGGTGACATCCAGCGCGGTCGTGGGTTCGTCGGCGATCAGCAGCGCGGGTTTACAGGAGAGCGCCATAGCGATCATTACGCGCTGACGCATGCCACCGGAAAGTTGATGCGGATAGCGCGACAAGACATTTTGCGCTTCGGGGATGCGCACCAGATCGAGCATATGGTGCGCTTCAGCCAACGCCTGTTGATGGCTTTTGCCCTGATGCAGACGGATCGATTCGGCGATCTGCTCACCGACGGTGAACACCGGATTCAGCGAGGTCATCGGCTCCTGGAAGATCATCGCCATATCTGCACCGCGTACGCGTCGCATCTGGCTGGCAGGAGCCCGCATCACATCCAGCAACTCGCCATTACGCCGTCGCAGGGTGATTTCACCGCTGACTTCCCCACCCGCCTGCTGGATCAGCCGCATCAACGCCAGCGAAGTGACCGATTTACCCGAACCGGACTCCCCCACCAGCGCCAGGGTTTCACCACGATGCAGATCAAGCGAGAGCTGGCGCACCGCTTCGGTAATACGTCCTTCATGCTGGAAACGTACGTTCAGATCCCGTACCGCCAGAACCTGGTCTGGTGTTAATTGCCGTTGCCGATCCGTCATGCCTGCTCCTTTAGCTATCGCGGTAAATGGCTACCTCAACTTCGCCGCCCACATAAGCGAATCCGCGGTACATTCCTTCACTGTTAAACGGCAGCGCCACATTGCCATCGCGGTCAACGGCAATCAGCCCACCGCTGCCATCCAGTTCCTGGACTTTATCGTGAATCACATTGGCGCTGGCCTGTTGCAGCGTGCGACCGGCATAACGCATTTGTGCCGCCACGTCGTAAGCGGCGAGAGTGCGGATAAACACCTCGCCAGTGCCGGTACAGGAAACCGCGACCGAATCGTTGTTGGCGTAGCACCCGGCACCGACCAACGGTGAATCGCCCACGCGTCCCGCCTGTTTGTTGGTCATACCGCCGGTTGAAGTGGCAGCGGCCAGATTGCCATGTAAATCCAGTGCCACTGCACCGACCGTACCAAATTTACGATCGGGATCGAGTGGGTCATCGCTGTGGCTTTGCGCCGCACCGTCATGATCCAGCACCGCCTGATCGCTGCCGAGCGCGCGTTGCAGCTGCTCCCAGCGTTCAGGGGTGGAGAAAAAGTCTGCCGCAACCATCTCCAGCCCCTGCTGGGTGGCAAAGGCTTCCGCACCGGCACCGATAAACAGCACATGCGGGCTGACCTCCAGCACTGCGCGCGCCGCCAGTACCGGGTTGCGGATATGGTTAACCCCGGCGACCGCGCCCACCTCCAGCGTGCGGCCATCCATAATGCTGGCATCCAGTTCATGCGTACCCTGATGGGTAAACACCGCCCCTTTACCGGCGTTAAACAACGGACACTCCTCCAGCAAGCGCACGGCCTCGGTCACCGCGTCCATCGCGCTGCCGCCATCGGCCAGAATTTGCTGACCAGCGGCGACAATCGCCGCCAGTTGCTGACGATAATATTGCTCTTTTTCGGCGCTCATCGCCGCGCGAGTGATGGCACCCGCGCCGCCGTGAATGGCGATAACTGCTTTAGTCATACCCGTTACCCTGTCAAGGAATCAGAACCAAAAACACTGATTTAGAATGGTTTTCATTATTTTTTGGCAACTTTCGAATATAGAAAGGCCATCCCGCCTTGTAAAGCAGAAACTGTGCTGCCGGGTCATAACCTTTTATTGTGGTTTATGCCTTTAAGTTTGACAAAAGCGTGAGCAGTGCCCGGTTTAGCAGGGGCGAAACACTATACTCACAGCAAAGATCATGCCGGAGCAAGCCATGAACAGTTATAACCATGCCCTGGTGCTGGTTCAGGGAAATCAGGATGGCGCATTGCTGTTGAACCACGCCGTGACGTTGGCTGAAGAACTGGCGATGACAGTCACCCTCGCCCATATCAGCGATGATTACCGGGAAATGAATTATGTGTCGGACAGCCTGATGAACGATGTGGTGTCGGAGGATGTAATTCGGGCGAAGGCGCTGATGAGCAAGCTCTCCGCCAGCGTAAGTCTGCCGGTTAAATGCCATGAGCTGGTTACGTTGCGCCGCTTTAAAGACGTCGAAAAATGCATTGCCGAAAAACATATCGATTTAGTGATTGTCGGACACCATAACCGCTTTATGGGTGTCCTCACCTCCAATTCCATGGAATACATCAACCGGTTAAACATTGATGTGCTGATAAAACATTTGCCGTAATAATGCGGCGGCAGGCATTTGCCTGCCATAATAGGCAGCATCTGACATAACCAGGCTGATATGGACATGGAACCTTTTACTGCGGGCTTAATCTCCCTCGAAGACGCCCAGCAAAAAATGCTGGCGCAACTCACCCCGATTACCGATTCATTACAGGTATCGTTATTCGAAGCCGCCGGGCGTATCACCGCCCAGCCGGTGTTATCACCGCTGGATGTCCCCCCCTTCGATAATGCCGCGATGGACGGTTATGCGGTACGCCTCGCCGATGTTGCACCGGATCGCGTGTTGCCTGTCGCGGGCAAAGCCTTTGCCGGTGGACCTTTCAACGGCGAATGGCCGCTGGGAACGGTTATCCGCATCATGACCGGCGCGCCGGTCCCCGCAGGCTGTGAAGCGGTGGTGATGCAGGAAGAAACCGAACAACGTGACGGTGGGATTGTCATCACCGCACCGGTCAACGCCGGGCAGCATATCCGCCGCAGTGGTGAAGATATTCAGGCGGGCAAACAGGTACTGGACGCCGGTGTGCGCCTCGGTGCCGCTGAGCTGCCGCTATTGGCCTCTTTGGGCATCGCCCAGGTCAGCGTGCTGCGTAAATTGCGGGTGGCGATTTTCTCCACCGGCGATGAATTACAGGCGGTGGGACAACCACTGGCAGCAGGACAGATCTACGATACCAATCGCTTCACCGTGTCGTTAATGCTAAACCGCCTTGGTTGCGAAGTGATCGACCTTGGCGTGATTGGCGACGACCCTGTGGCGTTGCGTCAGGCATTCAGTGAAGCAGATCGTCAGGCCGATGTGGTGATCAGCACGGGCGGTGTATCGGTCGGTGAAGCCGACTTTACCAAAGCCATGCTGGAGGAGCTGGGGGCCATCACCTTCTGGAAACTGGCGATCAAGCCCGGTAAACCTTTTGCCTTTGGTCGACTCGCCAACAGTTGGTTCTGCGGCCTGCCGGGCAACCCGGTATCGGCGGCAGTGACCTTCTATCAACTGGTTCAGCCGTTGCTCGGTACCCTCACCGGCCAGCAAGCGCCGTTGATACCGGCACGATTGCGCGCCAGAGCCACCCAGCGTCTGAAAAAATCACCGGGACGCCTCGATTTCCAACGCGGTATCTTCAGCCGTGGCGCAGACGGGATGCTGGAAGTTCGCAGCACCGGGCCGCAGGGTTCACATGTGTTCAGTTCCTTTGCGCTGGCAAACTGTTTTATCGTGCTGGAGCGTGAACGCGGTAACGTGGAAGCCGGTGAATGGGTCGACGTTGAACCCTTCAACAGCCTGCTGGAGGGATAAATGCACGCGGAGTTAAGCGATGAAGAGATGCTGCGCTACAACCGGCAAATCGTGTTGCGTGGCTTCGATTTTGACGGACAGGAAAAACTAAAAGCCGCGCGTGTTCTGGTCGTTGGGCTTGGCGGGCTGGGTTGTGCCGCCGCACCTTATCTGGCCGCAGCGGGCGTGGGGCAACTGACCTTGCTGGATTTCGATACCGTCGCGCTCAGTAACCTGCAACGACAAATCCTGCATCGTGACAGTACGATTGGTATGGCGAAAGTGGATTCTGCTGCACAGCAGCTGGCAGCGATCAATCCCCATTGCCAGTTAGAAACCCTCAATGCGCAGCTTGAGGATACGGCGCTGGGCACCCTGATTGCCCGTCATGATGCGGTACTGGATTGCACGGATAACGTCCAAACGCGTGAACAGATCAACCGCTGGTGCTGGCAACACAAGATACCGTTGATTTCTGCTGCCGCGATTCGCATGGAAGGCCAGCTCAGCGTATTTACCTGGCAGCCGGATACGCCCTGTTATCGTTGCATCAGCCGTTTGTTTGGCGAGCAGGCGCTGAGCTGCGTTGAAGCCGGTGTGATGGCTCCGTTAGTTGGGGTTATGGGGGCCATGCAGGCGATGGAAACCCTTAAAGTTTTGACGGCCTTTGGCACCCCAGCCAGCTCACGGTTGCTGATGTACGATGCCTTGAGCGCCGAGTTTCGCACGATGAAAGTGGCGCAGGATGCGCATTGTGAGGTGTGCGGGGGGAAATAAAAAACCGTACCAGCTCATTGCGGCGCGATAAATCGCGCCGCTACGCTGTTTTTACACAATCCCCTGGCTACGCAGATAATCTTCGTAGTTGCCGGTGAAGTCCACCACGCGATCGCCTTTGATTTCCAGCACACGGGTTGCCAGCGAGCTGACAAACTCACGGTCATGCGAGACGAAAATCAGCGTGCCTTCGTACATCTCCAGCGCCATGTTCAGCGATTCGATGGATTCCATATCGAGGTGGTTGGTCGGTTCGTCCATAATCAGGATGTTCGGTTTCTGCATCATCAGCTTACCAAACAACATACGGCCCTTCTCACCACCGGACAGAACTTTAGCTGGCTTCTTGATATCGTCCTGGCTGAACAGCAGACGACCAAGAATGCTACGCACTGCCTGCTCGTCGTCCCCTTCCTGTTTCCACTGGCTCATCCAGTCGAACACCGTCAGGTCGTCGGCAAAATCTGTCGCGTGATCCTGCGCGTAATAACCAATGCGCGCATTCTCGGACCATTTAACCGTACCATTTTCCGGTGTCAGCTCGCCTACCAGCGTTTTCAGCAAGGTGGTTTTACCAATACCGTTGGCACCCAACACCGCCATTTTTTCTCCGACTTCCAGCAGCAAGTTCAGATTTTTAAATAACGGGCCGTTATCGAAACCTTTGGTGATGGCTTCCACTTCCAGCGCATTGCGGAACAGTTTCTTATCCTGTTCAAAACGAATAAAGGGGTTCTGACGGCTGGAGGCTTTCACTTCATCCAGTTTGATTTTCTCAATCTGTTTAGCACGCGAGGTTGCCTGACGTGATTTTGAGGCGTTAGCGCTAAAACGGCTGACAAAAGATTGCAGGTCGGCAATTTGCGCTTTCTTTTTCGCATTATCTGCTAATAAACGCTCACGCGCCTGGGTGGCTGCGGTCATATATTCGTCATAGTTACCCGGATAAACGCGCAGCTCGCCGTAATCCAAATCCGCCATATGCGTGCAAACCATATTCAGGAAATGACGGTCATGCGAAATGATGATCATGGTGCTGTTACGTTCGTTCAGTACCTGCTCCAGCCAGCGAATGGTGTCAATATCCAGGTTGTTGGTCGGTTCATCGAGTAACAGAATATCCGGGTTGGCAAATAATGCCTGCGCCAGCAACACACGTAATTTCCAGCCGGGCGCAATTTCGCTCATCGGTCCGTAATGTTGTTCTACCGGGATACCTACACCCAGTAATAATTCCCCTGCGCGGGATTCAGCACTGTAACCATCCATTTCACCGTATTGCACTTCGAGGTCAGCAACTTTATAGCCTTCCTCTTCGCTCATTTCCGGCAAGGCATATATGCGGTCACGTTCCTGCTTGACGGCCCATAATTCATGGTGCCCCATAATCACGGTATCGAGCACGCTATATTGCTCAAACGCAAACTGGTCCTGACGCAACTTACCGATACGTTCATTCGGGTCGAGGGAAACATTTCCCGCGCTTGGCACCAGGTCACCGCCCAGTATTTTCATGAAGGTCGATTTACCGCTGCCGTTTGCACCGATTAAACCGTAACGATTACCGCCGCCAAATTTAACGGAGATATTCTCAAACAGCGGCTTACTGCCGAACTGCATGGTGATATTGCTGGAAACTAACACGGCATTGACCTTTGTTACGCAGTGGAGGAAAAAACAGCGGGCATTATGCCAGAAGCAGGCACTGGGATGCCACCATTGTGCGGGCCAGGTACAACAAGCCGTTGTTTATTACCCCATAAAAAAAGCCGAAGGTGATGTCACCTTCGGCTCCCGCTTACAAGGATTGTGCAGATTATTTGATCAGGAAGCTGTCGAGGCTTTTGCCAGCATCCAGTGCTTTTTTAATCGCAGCAGGAGTACGGCCCTGACCAGTCCATGACTTCTCTTCACCGTTTTCATCAGTGTAAGAATATTTTGCCGGACGCGGCGCACGCTTGGCGCGTTTTTTACCGGTTTCCAGCGCACCCAGTAATTCGTTCGGATCAATACCGTCAGCCAGCAACATTTCGCGGTATTTAGACAGCTTCTCTTCTTTTTCGCGATTCTGCGCTTCTTCCGCTTGTACTTCTTCACGACGCTCGGTGACGACCACGGTTAATTTTTCCAGAATCTCTTCCAGGTCAGTCAGTGGCAGATCGCGTGCCTGTGCACGTAATGTGCGAATGTTGTTCAGAACTTTAAAGAATACGTCACTCATCACAATGTCCTTGCTTAAGGGGGTTTAAATAAACTGTAGTGGCAAGATTACCCAATTCAAATAAAAAAATAAATTAATTTTACATCGCGGATAATTCTTAAGGGATAACGATAATGATCACGCAGTTGATTAAACCAGACGGACCGTTTTATTTACCCCAAATTAACACCGACAACTTGTACCCTCAGCGAAATCCTGCATCGATTTTCAGAGGATATTGTCTCTGCGGCAGAAGTGAGCACAAAGGTAAACAAAGATTAATGGACTGATGAAAACATGTTTTTAGCTATGCAATGCTTATTTATAGCATAACCAGGTTAAGTCACATTTTTACGCAAACAAACATAAAAAAGACCGGTATTTCACCGGCCTGTATCACATTTTCATCGGCATGTTCAGCGACTTTTCTTTATGGCTTTCGTCTTGCCGGTTGTTGTTGCTCATCATGACAAACAGCCGGACAAATAATGTTCTGGCCATTGGCGTGTAAAGTCAGAGAGGTCACGGAATTCACGCTCAGGAAAATAAAGAATACGCGGGAGTCAACATCGTGAGCCGCAACTGTACCCGCTGCGGCCCTGACAGATTATTTGACTTCAGTTGCCGGACCAAATACCGCGTAGTCAGGCAGATTGACCGTCTGATACGGTTCCCAGCCACCGCCGAGCGCTTTATACAACGCCACCAGGTCTAAAGCCGTTTGCATCCGCGCCTGAGTGGATTGCGCCTGCGCCTGCGCCAGCTGACGTTGTGCATCCAGCACGTCGAGGAAGGTGGAGATCCCCTGGCGATAGCTGTCAGTCGCGAGATCAAAAGCCCGTTGTAACGCCCCGGTGGTTTCATCCAGCGCCGTCACCTGCTGTTGGTCAGCGCGATAACTGACCAGCGCGTTTTCCACGTCCTGTAACGCCGTAAGCACCGTCTGACGATACTCAAGCGCCGCATTGGCCTGCTGCGCGCGCGCCAGTTTCACGCTGGACACCAGTTGCCCGCCCTGAAAGATCGGGATCGAGAGCGACGGGCCGATGCTATAAAAGTGGCTGCTCCAGTTGTCCAGATAGCTGGCGTCGGTGTTACGCACGCCAAGTTGCCCGGTCAGTGACAGGCTGGGGAACAGCTCTGCCACCGACACACCAATATTGGCGGTTTGCGCGTGCAGCGTGGCTTCCGCCTGACGAATGTCCGGTCGACGTCGTGCCAGCGTGGAAGGAATACCCACTGATACCAGTTTCGGTAACGCAGGCAGCGGTTTTACGCTCGCCAGTTCACTGTCCAGCGCGCCAGGGGTTTTCCCCAACAGCACCGCCAGCCCATTCATCGCCTGGCGCTCCTGCGCCTGGTATTGCGGCAACTGCGCGTTAAGGGATGACAACTGCGCACGGGCGTTCTCAACATCAGTCAGCGGTGCCATACCGTTGCGCTGTTGGCTCTGGGTCAATTCTGAGGTTTGTTGCGCGACGGTAATCTGCTCCTGCAAAGTTTGCAGCACCGCCTGCGCACCGCGCAGTTGCAGATACGCTCGCGCCACTTCAGCTTGCAGCGAAACCAGTGCATCGTTACGCTGCTCCATCGCCGCCTGCTGCTGCGCATTGGCCATCTCGATCTGACGCCGCACTTTGCCCCACAGATCCAGTTCCCAACTGGCATCGAAGCTTCCCTGATACAAATTCACCGAATGCGTCAAACCATTGAGCTGACCCGCCACATCACTATCGACCTGATTGTATACACCGTTCGATTCCAGCAACCCCTTCAACCCAAGCTGCTGACGGGTCATTTTGGCCGAACCGCTCAGCGTCGGAAACAGCCCGCCACTCGCCTGCGCCAGCTGCTCACGCGCCCCGGCAATGCGCAGCACCGCCTGTTGCAGCGTCAGGTTATCGGCTATCGCACGGGTGATCAGACTGTCGAGCAACGGATCGTTAAAACTTTTCCACCATAGCGGGTTGGTCGCTGCTGACAACGGTTTTGACGCTTCCTGAGAGGGGAGATCACGGTAGCTGGCAGGCGTTTGTGCATGGGGTGGCTGATAATCTGGCCCCACCGCACACCCGGCTAACAATAGCGCGAGCGAGATGACACTGAGTGACGGCGCGCTGCGCACGAACTTGTTCATTTTAATGTGCTCCTGCACTGCCTTCACTCTTAATCGGCGAAAGCAACCAGCAAAAAGGAATCAACAGTACTGCCACAATGCTCAGCCCCATAAAGACATCGATATAGGCAAGGATGCGTGACTGGGCGATCATCTCCTGGTAAAGCTGACCGCTGGCAATTTGCAGCGGATCGCCCACCGCCGTGGTGTAATCACGGATCGCCTGCACCCAGTGCTGCAACGTGAGGTTAAATGGCTCATTGAGCGGCGTCATGTTGTGCACCATATTGGCCGACTGCGTCTGCATTCGCTCGGTGATCGCCGCCGTTGACAGCGAGATACCGATTGATCCCGCCACGTTACGGAACATGGTAAATAACGCAGCTGCATCAGCGTTTAAGCGCTGCGGTACGGTGATAAACGCAATGGTGGTCAGCGGCACAAACAGGAAGCCAAGGCCAATCGACTGGGCACTGCGCATCAATACCAGGGTGGTGAAATCGACATTCGGCGTCAGGCGGGTGGAATAGCAGAACGCCAGCGCCAGGCAACTGAAACCAAAGGCGATGATGTAACGTGTCTGCACAATGGGCATCAGCTTCAGCACCAGCGGGATGGTCAGCACAATCAGCACCGCGCCGGGCGACAGCACCAGGCCAGACCAGGTGGCGGTATAACCCAGATCCTGCTGCGCCAACTGCGGCAACACCACCGAACTGCCGTACAGAATCATCGCCATACCCGCCATCAGCAACCCGGCGACCCAGAAGTTGCGGTCCTTCATCACCGTCAGATCCACCACCGGCTTACGCACGTAGAGCAGCCAGTAAACGGCACCGACAATCCCCACCACCGCCAACCCGGCAAACAGGCGAATAAAGTGGGAGGCGAACCAGTCGGCATCTTCACCACGGTCCAGCATCACCTGCAAACATCCCAGCCCAAGGGTGATCAGCCCGATACCGATGTAATCAATCTTCAGGCGGCCTTTTTCCCATTTGCTTTCCCACGGCGGATCTTCCAGCAACTGGTAAATTGCCAGCACCGTCAGAATCCCGACCGGGATGTTGATAAAGAATACCCAGCGCCAGCTGTAGTTGTCGGTGATCCAACCGCCCAACGTGGGACCAATCACCGGTGCCACAATAATCGCAATCGAGGAGAGGCCAAATGCCTTGCCGCGATCTTCCGGTTTGAAATAGTCGAGCAGCACCGATTGCTGCGTTGGTTGCAGACCACCGCCGAAAAATCCCTGCATCACGCGAAACAGAATGATTTGCCACAGCTCCGTCGCAATCCCGCACAGAAATGAACAGACGGTGAACATCACGATACAGATCAGGAAAAACTGTTTGCGACCAAACAGGCGGGTAAAGAAGGCCGAAATAGGCAGGACGATGCCGTTCGCCACCAGGTATGACGTCAGCACCCAGGTGGATTCGTCATAACTGGAGGAGAGCGATCCGGCGATATGTGGCAGCGCGACGTTCACGATGGTGGTGTCAAGGATCTCCATAAACACCGCCAACGTTACCGTGATCGCCACCAGCCAGGGATTGCTGGCGGGTTTCCAGCTCTGGCTCGCACTCATTCCACAGTCACCTTCGGTTCAACTGACAGTCCCAGCGGCAATGGATGGTTGGCATCAAGACCTTTATCGATGACAATTTTCACCGGCACACGCTGGACGATTTTCACATAGTTACCGGTGGCATTCTCTGCCGGGAAGGTGGAGAAGCGCGAACCAGTCCCCATCTGGATACTGTCCACATGCCCTTCCAGCTTGAGGCTCGGCCAGGCATCAACACTGATTTCCACTTTATCGCCCGGATTCATCCGCTCCAGTTGCGACTCTTTAAAGTTGGCGGTAATCCAGATATCGGGCGAAACCAGCGAGAACAACGCAGTTCCCGCCTGCACCAGTGAACCGATATGGACATTACGTTTGGTGACGAAACCCTCGTATGGCGCACGCACCTGGGTGTAAGACAGATTCAGTTCGGCGGTATTCAGTTGCGCCTGCGCCTGCTCAACCTGCTGTTGACGCGCTTCGACATTGGTTTCCTGGGCACGAAGCTGCAATTGCACCTGCGATGCCACCTCAACCTGCGCCTTCGCGCTAAGCAACTGTGCTTCGGCGGAGCGTAATTGCACCGTCGCGCTATCGATATTGCGCTGTGAGGTGGCGCGCGGATCGACCGCATGTTGCCGGCGATAATCGGCCTGAGCATTGAGCAAATTCGCCTGCGCTTTCGCTTGATCGGCTAATGCCTGGTCGCGCTGTGCCGGATATTGTACGCGGGACAACGCCAGTTGCGCCTGCGCCTGATGCAGCTGCGCTTGCGCCAGCCCGAGTTGGGCTTTCGCCTGATCGCGTTGTGCCACGTTATCACGCGGATCAATCTCAACCAGCAAATCGCCTTTCTTCACCCGCTGGTTATCTCGTACCAACAGATTCACCACATAACCTGCGGCTTTCGGTGCGATGGTGACGGCATTGCCTTCGGTAAAGGCATCATCGGTGGTTTCAATGTTGCGATTGCTAAACCAGAACCAGAAAATCACCAGCAGCATGATCACGGCAACAATTACCAGGATAACCAACGGCTTTTTACCTGGTCGTTTACGTTCCGGCTCATTATTATTTGATGAATTGACGTTCGATTCTTCTGGCTGATGTGGGTTTTGTGCCGCGTGTACAGGCGGCTGATTTTTGTTATCACTCATAAATTGTCATCTTAATCCTGGCCCCGATCCCCGGGCGTAAGCGGTCAAGTTAACCTTAGATAACAAATTGACAAATTCCAGTGTTTCTTTACAAAACAGTGAAAGCACGCATTTTCAGCTCGAAGGCGCGATAACATACTGAAAAGGCGGTGACTAACCGCCTCAGGTGAAGAGAATTCGCTGGTTTAGCGCAGCCATTGCAACAGCAGCCAGCCACTGAGCATCGACCACGCCAGCATCGGCAGTGAAAAGAGGTGGAAGCGCCACCAGACGCGGCGATCCTGTGCCATTCGCAACGCAATCAGGTTGGCCAGCGACCCCGGCAGCAAGCCAAATCCACCGATATTGACTGCCCAGGCCAGAACATCGGAGGGCGGCACCTTTTGCAACAACAGGATAGTTGAGGGCACATTACTGATGATTTGCGACAGACCAATCGCCAGCAGATACAACCCGCCCTCGCCTAACTGGCCAATGGCGGCGAAATGCGGCTGTAGCAGCGACAGATGCATCAGTAAAAAGACGTCGATAAACATCGCTACAAATACCAGCAGCAAACTCCAGTCGATGCTGATCAGTACCTGACGGGCCAGCAGTAAAAAACACCCCGCAACCAACAGCAGCGCCCACCCCGTTAGCTTCAGTTCCAGCGCCACCACAAACAGCAGGTACAACACCACGCTGAGGATAAACAGCGGCTTTTGCCACTGATGTTCCTGCCCGGCGTCATGTTTCTGGATGGCACGCGGCGAAAAACTCCACCAGGTCAACGCCATCAGTGTCAACATCAGCCAGGCCGCAATCGGCAGCATTTGCAGAATAAAGGCGGAGACGCTCAGCGAACCGTGGCTCCATAACAGGATATTTTGTGGGTTCCCCACTGGCGTAAGCAGCGATCCGGCATTGACCGCCAGCGCTTCGAAGATGATCAGGCGCGAAATCGGCAGGCGGGAAAACTTACGCAGCGTCAGGGTCAGCGGCACCAGAATAAACAGCGCAACATCATTGGTGAGGAAAGTAGAAAGCAGCGCAGCGGCACAGACCATAAACAACGCCAGCGCCCGTTCATGCTGAAATCGCTGGATTAGCCGCGCGCCCAGCACATCAAAATAGCCGCTGTTTTCCAGGCCTTTGGTCAACATCAACAACCCGGTGAGCGTCATGATGGTGTGCCAGTCCACGGCACCCGGCAACTGCTGCCAGCGGAAATCCGCAAATGGCAGCAATATCACACCCAACAGCAACAACAAATGCAAAATGCGATCACGCATGAAAGAACGAAGCACGATGGGCATGATGGCGAAAAGCCTTAACAGTTAGCGACTCTCATAAAACTTCTTAAACACGGCGAGGGTTTCATCACTGACGTGATGTTCAATACCTTCCGAATCACGACGCGCCGTTTCAGGGCTGATGCCCAGCGCCAGCAGAAAAGTTTCTACAATGTGATGGCGCGCACGGCTCTCTTCCGCCAGTTTCTCCCCTTCACGCGTCAGGAAGACCCCGCGATAGGGCACCTGCTCAACCAGTCCGGTGCTGCCGAGGCGCTTCAACATTTTCGCTACGGTCGGTTGCGAAACACCGAGCCGCGCAGCCATATCTACCTGGCGCGCCTCACCAAATTCACGAATCAAATCAGAGATTAACTCAACGTAGTCATCAATTAATTCACGACGATGTGCTTCGCGCACCTGGCGAAATCCTTCGACATGCTCCTCTATATCTTTAAGCGGCCCCTGCGGCGGGGTAATGGCGCTCTTGGCACGACGACTCATTCAGCTTCCTCTTTATTATTTGCCATACCAGAACTGCGGTACGGGCTAGCTGCGCTCATTGTAAACCAGGCACAAATAAGCACAAAATTTTCCTAAATAGCCTTGGCTAAAGGGTATAGCCGGTGCTATATTCGCTGATAATGTAAGCAGCAATGCTCACAAAGGAGGCAAACCATGCATGACCCTTATTTGCTGTTGCTCCTTTTCCTGTTGTTTATCGCAGGTCTGTGCTTACTGTTACGTCGTCAATAATCGGGAGGTGAATATGACCACCATGAAAAGCTGCCTTGACTGTGGCAAATGCTTCCAGGCGGAAAAAAGCGCGCCAGCTTTCGAGCTGAAATCGCTGCTGTGCCTGTTGAGCCGCTCACCGTTCGCGCTGCGTCTGATGTTGATCGAAAAGCTCACCGGCAAAAAACTTGCCGAGCGTCCCTGCCCGAATCTGATCTGGCGCGGCTAAGCGCATCCCCTGACTAATTTTGAATGCGGCGCGATTGATCGCGCTGCTTTTGTTTGTCTGCGAAAAAGACATAAAAAAACGGCCCCATCGGGGCCGTTTCGTTTGCAACTCTGGTCTAAGCAAAAACTTAGAAGCTGTAGCCTACGCCAGCAATCCAGGTGCCTACGTCGACGCTGCGGATGCGGCTCTGCTCGTAGCCCACGTCCAGTGCAACGTTCTGAATCGGGTTGAACTGCAAACCTGCACCGTAAGAGAAACCTACGTCGCTGGTGTCAGATTTCTGACGGTCAGCACCGTTAGACTGGTATTTACCGTAGCCCAGACCTACAACACCGTAGATGCTTGCCCAGTCGTTCAGACGGTAAGCCGGACCACCAGTGATGCCGTAGTACTGGCCTTTGTTGTACACGCCAGCGTCAGTGCGATCTTTCTCGGTGTAGGTGAAAGAACCGATCCAACCCAGCGGGTTAGTACCGTCTTCGTAACGGTATTTCAGGTTGAAACCGTTAGCTTTGTTGGCAACACCCTGGTAATCGCTCTGAGCGTAACCACCGGTAACGGTGCTCTGCGCCATGGCAGAACCTGCTGCGACTGCCAGTACACAAGCCAGTGCTGAAAGACATGCAATTTTTTTCATAACCACCTCAAATGTGATAAAACTTCTCTCCTGACAACGCCTAAAAATATAACAAAAAATAGCGCGAAACTCTGCCGTTAATTTGTTGTCTAACAGATTGTTTGGTGTAACAGAAAGTTAATGAAGTTTCCCATGTCATTCATTTTTCTTATAAAAAGCGTCATCAAACTGCAATGAACTTTCTTCCCGCCATTTACACCTTTAAGTAAATTCCTAATCCTGGCTGACATTTCTTTACGGAAATGGACCTGAAATTGGCTGTTTTTTCAACTGCCGTTGCGATTATTTTTGCCGAAAGTGCGCCTCCTTATTTGCGCGCAATTCCTTTACACTGCTGGCTGTTACTTTGATGTTAATAACAACAGGGATTGATTCCAGCATGTCTGCACCTCTGACTGCCAAAAAACTGACGCCGGTGGTTTTCCCGATCGCCGTGCTGCTGATTGCCATGCTGTCGCTACAAGGCGGCGCATCGTTGGCGAAATCGTTGTTCCCCACCGTCGGTGCGCCTGGCATCACCGCCCTGCGTCTTGGGCTGGGTACCCTTATCCTCTGCGCCATCTTTAAACCCTGGCGTCTGCGTTTTACCCGTGAACAACGTATGCCACTGCTGATGTATGGTCTGGCGCTCGGTTGCATGAATTATTCCTTCTATCTCTCCATCCGTACCGTGCCGCTGGGTGTCGCGGTTGGACTGGAGTTTACCGGGCCGCTGACGCTGGCGTTGCTGGGTTCCCGACGTCCACTGGATTTTCTCTGGGTGCTGCTGGCAGTAATCGGTTTATGGTTTCTGCTGCCGATTGGTGAAGGAATGAGCCATATCGACCCGCTGGGTGCATTGCTGGCCGTCACGGCTGGTGCCTGCTGGGCGATCTACATTCTGGCGGGCCAGCGCGCGGGGGCTGAACACGGCCCGGCGACGGTAGCGATGGGTTCCTTAATCGCCTCGGTTATTTTTGTCCCTCTCGGTCTGACCTTTGCGCATAGCGGTATCTGGCACTGGGAAATTTTGCCGCTGGCCCTGCTGATTGCCTTACTCTCCAGCGCCATTCCTTATTCGCTGGAGATGATGGCGCTCACCCGCTTACCCGCGCGCATCTTTGGCACGTTGATGAGCCTGGAACCCGCCATGGCCGCGCTCTCCGGCATGTTATTCCTTGGTGAATTACTGACGTTAAAACAATGGCTTGCCCTGCTGGCGATCATTATCGCCTCAGCCGGTTCCACGCTAACGATGAAACCGAAAAGCCCACAAATTAACGAAGTAGATTTAAATCCCCCACAATAAATATCGATATATTCAGCCAGTCAGAGAACTGGCTGAATATATAAACCATTCTCATTATCAATTTTTATTTCTTGCCGCCCTGTTTTGTTATTATTTTGCAACATTCATGAAAGACAATTAACAGATATATTTTATCTGCATGATAAAACTAGTTTTTGTAATTAACTTACCCTCACAGCATTTAATCTCCCAGCGATGATCAATGGGTGTTTACCTATTCCTGATATTGACTGAATCAATCCTGCAAGCCAGGGAAGTGCTGCTATACTTATCCCCGTGCTTGATTAGGACAACCCATCAACAAGAGGAATTTAATGATGAGTACCGCAAAACTGGTTAAAACAAAATCTTCCGATCTGATTTACACCCGTAACGACGTGGCTGATAGCGAGAAGAAAGCCACCATTGAGGTGCTCAACCGTCTGGTAGTGGAGTTTATTGACCTGTCGCTGATCACCAAACAGGCGCACTGGAACATGCGCGGCGCGAACTTTATTGCGGTGCATGAAATGCTGGACGGCTTCCGTACCGCGATTACCGATCATCAGGACACCATTGCTGAACGTGTGGTACAGCTGGGCGGCGTTGCGCTGGGCACCACTCAGGTGGTCAACGATAAAACGCCACTGAAAAGCTACCCGCTAAATATCCACAGCGTGCAGGATCATCTGAAAGCGCTGGCCGACCGTTATGCCATCGTGGCAAACGATGTCCGTAAAGCCATCAGTGAAGTGAGCGATGAAGATAGCGCGGATATTTTCACCGCCGCATCACGCGATCTCGATAAGTTCTTGTGGTTTATCGAATCTAATATCGAATAATCAGTAAATTCTTAATCAGGCGGGTTTAACCCGCCTTTTTTATGCCTGTGTAACATCCTGGTGCTTTTTTTGACACCGTTAACAATTTCTTCATCCCTGCTTTTCCTGCCCTGCGCTCTGGGGCACACTGTGCCCTGCACCACAAAGGCACCGCGCACCATTTTGGTGCTTCATAATGGTGCATTTCGTTTTCTGTAAGCAAAATCGTGTCAGCAACGTTATGCAACCTGCTGATTTCGCGACAAATGAAAAGTTGGCATAGTTTTTTCATATGATCAGCCGCAAATCAGGCCAGCAGGTCTGGAAGGTAATAAGGAAAAATGATGAAGTCACTGATTAAAGTCTCCGTGGCAGCCCTGGCGCTGGCCTTCTCTCTTTCATCCACCGCAGCAGATAAAAAACTGGTTGTCGCCACTGACACCGCTTTCGTTCCGTTCGAATTTAAGCAGGGTGACCAATATGTCGGTTTTGATATCGACCTGTGGGCCGCTATCGCTAAAGAACTGAAACTGGACTACACCCTGAAGCCAATGGATTTCAGCGGCATCATCCCGGCACTGCAAACCCGCAACGTCGATGTGGCGCTGGCAGGTATCACCATTACCGATGAACGTAAAAAAGCCATCGATTTCTCTGACGGCTACTACAAAAGCGGTCTGCTGGTGATGGTGCGTAGCAACGAAAACAACATCAAAAGCATCGATGATCTGAACGGCAAAGTGGTGGCAGTGAAAAGCGGCACCGGTTCTGTTGATTACGCCAAAGCGCACATCAAATCGAAAGATCTGCGTCAGTTCCCGAACATCGACAACGCATACATGGAGTTAGGCACCAACCGTGCTGACGCCGTGCTGCACGATACCCCGAACATCCTGTACTTCATCCACACCGCGGGCAAAGGTCGCTTCAAAGCGGTTGGTGAGTCAATCTCAGCTCAGCAGTACGGTATCGCGTTCCCGAAAGGCAGCGACGACCTGCGTGAAAAAGTGAACGGCGCGCTGAAAACCCTGCGTGACAACGGCACTTACAACACCATCTATAAAAAATGGTTCGGCAGCGAGCCTAAATAATTCGCATCTTGTTCTATTTTTATCTTTGCAGCAGGGCTGATTCAGCCCTGCTTTTTCCATCGCAACAAATTCTGGAGTTCCACCATGGAGTTTGACTGGAGCGTCATTTGGCCTGCCCTGCCGATTTTGCTGGAAGGCGCCAAAATGACCCTGATTATTTCGGTCCTCGGCCTGGTCGGCGGTTTGATTATCGGCCTGGTGGCCGGTTTCGCCCGCGCTTACGGCGGCTGGATCGCTAACAACATCGCACTGGTTTTCATTGAATTGATTCGCGGCACGCCAATTGTGGTGCAGGTGATGTTTATTTACTTCGCCCTGCCGATGGCCTTCCCGGACCTGCGGATTGATCCGTTCACCGCTGCGGTGGTGACCATTATGATCAACTCGGGTGCCTACATCGCGGAAATCACGCGCGGTGCGGTGCTGTCAATCAACAAAGGCTTCCGTGAAGCCGGTCTGGCATTGGGTCTGTCTCGTCGCGAAACGCTGCGTTACGTGATCATGCCGCTGGCGCTGCGTCGTATGCTGCCGCCGCTGGGTAACCAGTGGATTGTCAGCATCAAGGACACCTCGCTGTTTATCGTGATTGGTGTGGCAGAACTGACCCGCCAGGGCCAGGAAATCATCGCCGGTAACTTCCGCGCGCTGGAGATCTGGAGCGCCGTTGCCATCATCTATCTGGTTATTACGCTGGTGTTGAGCTTTGTGCTGCGCCGTATTGAGAAAAGGGTGAAAATCCTGTGATTGAATTTAAAAACGTCTCTAAAAACTTCGGCCAGACCCAGGTTCTGCACGACATCAACCTGAAAATTAATCAGGGTGAAGTGGTGGTGATTATCGGCCCATCCGGTTCCGGTAAATCAACGCTGCTGCGCTGCATTAACAAGCTGGAAGAGATCACCACCGGCGATCTGATTGTCGATGGCATGAAGGTGAACGACCCGAAAGTCGACGAACGCCTGATCCGTCAGGAAGCAGGCATGGTGTTTCAGCAGTTCCATCTGTTTCCGCAGATGAGCGCCCTGGATAACGTGGCCTTCGGTCCGATCCGCGTGCGCGGTGCGAAGAAAGAAGATGCGCAGAAGCTGGCGCGTGAGCTGCTGGGTAAAGTGGGCCTTGCCGAACGCGCGCACCATTTCCCGTCTGAACTTTCCGGTGGTCAGCAACAACGCGTCGCCATTGCGCGCGCACTGGCGGTAAAGCCGAAAATGATGTTGTTCGATGAGCCAACCTCTGCCCTCGACCCTGAACTGCGCCATGAAGTGCTGAAAGTGATGCAGGACCTGGCCGAAGAAGGCATGACGATGGTCATCGTGACGCACGAAGTGGGTTTCGCACAGAAAGTCGCCTCGCGCCTGATCTTTATCGATAAAGGCACCATCGCCGAAGATGGCGACCCGGACGCGTTGATCACCAACCCGCCGAGCGATCGTCTGCGCGAGTTTTTGCAGCACGTATCTTAATCCGCTGTTGTGCCGTAACGGTGCGGTTTATCGCGCGCCGTTACGGCATCCCCCTTTCGGACTCATCTCCCTCCCCCACTGTCTATACTTTCCCCTTGTGCGAAGCTGAAGGAGAAAGCCATGTCGTTTGCCCGCCCACAATGGCGTCGTGCCATCTGTTGGAGCCTCAGTCTGATCTGCCTGCTGCTGATCCCGACCACACAGGCGGTCACGCTGCCACAGGCGGCAGTTGCCGCACAGCAATCCTCTCCCCCCGCCAGCAGTGACAGCACCCCAACCCTGGAAGAGAAAAAAGCCGCCTATGCTGCACTGGCTAACATACTGGAAAATAACGACTCACGTCAGGAGTTGATTGATCAGTTACGCCAGGCCGCCAGTACCCCTTCCACCAGCGCAGCACCGGTACTCGAACCGCCAAAAGCGACTGATGAAGATCCTACCGTGCTGGAGAGCGTCACCAGCGTGACCCGAGAATATGGTGGCGAGGTGGCGTCACAATTTGCCCAGTTGCATAACAACATCGCCAATGCCCCGCACAAACCTTTCAACCAGCAAACCTTCTTTAATGCCCTGAAGCATTTTGTAGTGCTGGCAGTGGCGGTGTTTGCCTTTTACTGGCTGGTACGCCGCCTGATGTCACCGTTTTGGCATCGCATGGGACAATGGGGCCGTGACAAAAACCGCGAGCACAACAACTGGCTGCATCTGCCCGCGACCATCACGCTGGCGTTTATTATCGATTTGCTGCTGCTGGCGTTAACGCTGTTTATTGGCCAGATCATCAGCGATAACTACCACGGTGATAACCGCACCATTGCTTACCAACAGGGATTGTTTCTCAATGCCTTTGCGTTAATTGAGTTCTTCAAGGCGGTGCTGCGCTTAATCTTTTGCCCCAACTACCCAACGTTACGTTTTTTCCATTTGCCAGACGATCGCGCTCGTTACTGGAATACCCGTCTGAGCTGGTTAAGTGGCATCATCGGCTACGGTTTGCTGGTGGTGGTACCTGTCGTGTCTAATCAGGTGAATATGCAGGTCGCGGCACTGGTTAATGTCCTGGTGATGGGCATTATGACCGTCTGGGCGCTGTGGCTGATTTTTCGCAACAAACGTCGCATCCACGATGCCCTCGCGCGCCTTGCCGATCGCAGCCTGAGTTTTTTTGCGCTGTTTATCCGCGCCTACGCTATGGTATGGCACTGGCTGGCAAGCGCTTACTTTATCGCCCTGTTTCTGCTTTCCATTTTTAATCCCGGTGACAGCCTGAAGTTTATGATGTCAGCCACGGTGCGCAGCCTGGCGATTATTGGTATCGCCGCGCTGATTTCCGGCATGTTAACGCGCTGGATTGGTAAAACGCTCACGCTCTCCCCTGAGTTGCGCCGTAACTACCCGGAGTTACAAAAGCGCGTCAACGACTGGGTAAAAGCGCTGCTCAAACTGGCGCGGGTGATCACCGTGCTGGCGACCCTGTTGTTGTTGCTGAATGCGTGGAACCTGTTTGACCTCTGGCACTGGCTGACCTTTGGCACCGGACAGAAGATGGTCGACGTGCTGATCCGCATCGTGATGATTGTGTTGCTGTCGGCGATTGGCTGGACGCTGCTGGCGAGCCTGATTGAGAGCCGTCTGGCATCGGATTCCCACGGTCGTCCAATGCCAAGCGCCCGTACCCGCACGCTGCTGACGCTATTCCGCAACGCGCTGGCAGTGGTGATCAGCACCATCACCATTATGATTTTGTTGTCTGAAGTTGGGGTGAATATCGCCCCATTGCTGGCGGGCGCAGGCGCGCTGGGGCTGGCGGTATCCTTTGGTTCGCAAACGCTGGTGAAAGACATCATCACCGGCGTGTTTATCCAGTTTGAGAACGGGATGAATACCGGCGACCTGGTGACTATCGGCACCATCACCGGCACGGTGGAAAGGATGTCGATTCGCTCCGTCGGAGTACGCCAGGATACCGGTGCGTTAAATATTATTCCCTGGTCCTCGATCACCACCTTCGCCAACTTTGTGCGCGGCATCGGCTCGTTCGTCGCCAACTATGATGTTGACCGCAGCGAAGACACGGAGAAAGTGAATGCCACCTTGCAAGCGGCGGTGCAAGAATTGCTGGAAAATCCGGAGATTCGCGGCATGGTGATTGGGGAACCCAGCTTTGCCGGACTGGTCGGGCTGACCAACCAATCCTTCACCGTGCGTGTCTCCTTCACCACCCAACCGCTGAAGCAGTGGTCGGTGCGGTTTGCGCTGGATGATAAGGTGAAAAAACACTTCGATGCTGCGGGCATCAAAGCGCCGCATCAGACGGTGGAGGTGATGCAAACCGGCAGCGATGTCGCATCCGCCGCCAGTTTTCAGGCGTTGCCGCCGGGCGCGTGAATTTAGCGCTTCAGTCGCTGAGCGCGCGAGGCTGGCGGCAGGAAGGTCCAGGCGATAAACCGGCTCTGCTTCTGTCCCTGCGCCATCTCGATAATGCGTACCTCGTACACATCAAGATCGCGCAGTTGGTCGCGCAGCGCGGGCAAATTCTCCTTGCGTGACACCAGCGAAGTGAACCACACAATACGGTCAGCAAAAGCAACGCTTTCGGCAATCATCTGACCGACAAACTTGCGCTCGCCGCCGTCGCACCACAACTCGTTATGCTGACCACCAAAGTTGAGCGGCGTGCTTTTCTTCAAGCCAAGGTTACGCACTTTACGCTGGCTGCCCGCCGCAGCGTCTTCTGCCGAAGCATGGAACGGCGGATTACACAGGACCGCCTGATAGCGTTCATTTTTGTGCACCACCCCGGCGAAAATCGCCTCGGGTTGCTTCTGACGGCGCAGGCGAATGCCACGCTGTAACCCCGGATTGCTGGCAACAATCTGGTTGGCGGCGGTGATCGCTTCTGCCGTGATATCGGTGCCGGTAAAGCGCCAGCCGTACTCGGCATGACCAATCAACGGATAGATGCAGTTGGCACCGCAACCAATATCCATCACGTCCACATCGCGCGGGATCACCCCGCCGTTATCAGTCGCCAGCAAATCGGCCAGCGCATGAATATAATCTGCCCGGCCCGGTACCGGCGGTGTCAGATAGCCTTCCGCCAACTGCCAGTTAAGGTTATAAAACAGCTTCAGCAGCGCCTGATTAAGTAACATCACCGCTTGCGGATCGGCAAAATCCACCGACAGCTCGCCGTAGCCGTTCGGGCGCACCTTGTCTGCCAGTGGCGGATGCGCCGCCGTTAACGCAGCAAAATCATAACGGCCCTGATGGCGATTGCGCGGATGGAAGGGCGAAGTGGCGGCTGGTTTGTTCATAGGTTCTCCGATCGATAACGCGGCGTAAGATACTCCGTGTTGGGAAAAAAAGAAAATCTCTGCCCATTTGCGTTACGCTGTTAAATTCCGTAGCGGCGCAATTTATTGCGCGTTTTGCCCTATTTCAGCCACGCCAGGAGATGTTATGACGCGTCAGCGCTATACCTACCAACCCCGTGCCGGTCACGGCTTACCGCACGATCCCCTCAACGCCATCATCGGCCCACGTCCCATTGGTTGGATCAGTTCGCAAAGTGCCAACGGAGTGCGCAACCTTGCCCCTTACAGTTTTTTTAACTGCTTCAACTACCATCCGCCCATCATTGGTTTTGCCAGCAGCGGCTGGAAAGACAGCGTGCGTAATATCAGCGAGAGCAACGAATTTGTCTGGAACCTGGCAACGCGTCCACTGGCCGAAGCGATGAACGAAAGCTCCGCATCAATTCCCCCTGAGCAGGATGAGTTTGCGCTGGCTGGCTTAACGCCAACCCCCGCTTCGCATGTCAACGTCAGCATGGTGGCGGAAAGCCCGGTTAACTTTGAGTGTCGGCTGACGCAGTGCATCCGTTTACAGGATGTGCAGGGTGCGGAGCTGGACAGTTGGCTGGTACTGGGTGAAGTGGTGGCGATTCATATTGATGAACAACTGCTGGAAAACGGCATCTATCAAACGGCGAAAGCGCAACCCATCCTGCGTGCCGGTGGCCCCTCGGCCTACTACGGCATCAGTGAAGCGTTGCGCTTTGATCTGGTGCGACCGGACGCCCGCCGCGCTTAACCCTGGTGGGTTTTGAGGACCTGCACAGCACGCGCCATTTCCGGTGCCAACCAGCGATCCTCCTGCCAGTTGGCAACCACCGCACGCAGGCGACGCAACGCCTGCGCCGTGCCGCTTGCCAGCTGGTCTTCACCGTGGAAATCCAGTGCCTGCGCCGCCAGCAGATATTCGATAGCGAGGATCTGCCAGACATTCCCCACCAGTTTCAGCAGCTTTAGCGCCGCGCCGGTGCCAAGACTCAGGTGATCCTCCTGCAAACCGGAAGTCACAAAGTTATCCAGCACCGCCGGTTGCGCCAGTTGACGGTTCTCCGCGCACAGCGCAGCCGCAACATATTGCGCGATCATCATGCCGGAATTCACCCCCGGTTGCGCCACCAGGAACGCCGGTAACCCGCTCACCAGCGGATTCACCAGACGGTCAAGCCGACGCTCCGCAATGCTACCCAGCTCCGCCAGGGCAATTGCCAGCAAATCACAGGCCATCGCCACGGATTCACCGTGTGGATTGGCCTGCGACACCACGCGCCAGTTCTCCGGCGTGCCAAGCACCAGCGGGTTGTCAGTGCAGGCGTTCAGTTCAATATTGACCTGGCGGGCAGCATGATCAAACTGATCGCGGCTCGCTCCGTGGACCTGCGGCATGGATCGCAGACTGAGCGCATCCTGGGTGCGTACCCCGACACTGGCCGCCAGCAAGGGGCTGTCGCTCAGTAACTGACGTAGCCGCTCGGCGCTCAGTTGCATGCCCGGACTGGCCTTCAGCGCGATGATTTCCTCGTCGAAAGCCGCCAGTTGCCCACGCAGCGCTTCAAAACTCATTGCCCCGGTGACATCCGCGCAGTCCAGCAGGCGTGCCGCATCGTCCAGCGCCAGACACGCCATGCCGGTCATACAGGGCGTGCCGTTAACCAGACTCAACCCCTCTTTCGCCCCCGGACGGAACGGGGTTAAACCGGCCAGCGCCAACGCCTGTTCGGCAGGCATGACTTGTTGCTGATACGTCACCTCCCCCACACCAATCAGCGCCAGACCGATATGCGCCATATGCGTGAGATAACCGACCGACCCCTGTGACGGCACCTGCGGGATAATATGTTGATTCAGTAACGCCAGCAGTTGCTGCACCAGCGCCACCGAGACACCGGATTTACCGTGGCTGTAGTTCGCGATAGCGGCACACATAATCGCCCGCACGTCATCCGCAGGCAGCAGCGGCCCGACACCACAGGCGTGACTCAGCAGCGTATTGCGCGACAGCTGCCCCAGTTGTTCTTCCGGCAAAGTGATGTTGCACAACGCCCCCAACCCGGTGTTGATGCCATAGGCGATATGGCCGCTGGCGACAATCTCGTCCACGATGGCACGCCCGTCGGCAATGCGCTGCCAGGCGCTGGTGCTCAGGGTTAATTCCGCGCCGTGACGCGCCACTGCGACCACATCCTGCCAGCTTAACGGGCTGTCGCCCCAGGTTACCGTGCCACTCATGCCGGTTGCTCCGTACGTTGATGGCTGGAAATAAATTGTTTAAACCGCTGCGAACCCTGATCACCGAACAGCGCTTCCGGCGCGCCTTCACAATCGATGGTGCCCTGATGCATAAACACCACGCGGTTCGATACGTTGCGCGCAAAGCCCATCTCATGCGTGACCACCAGCATGGTGCGCCCCTCTTCCGCCAGGCTACGCATCACCTTCAGCACTTCGCCGACCAGTTCCGGGTCCAGCGCCGAGGTGGGTTCATCAAACAACATCACTTCCGGGTCCATCGCCAGCGCGCGGGCAATCGCCACGCGTTGCTGCTGACCACCCGATAACTGCGCCGGATAAAAATCTTTGCGATTGAGCAGACCAACGCGATCCAGCAGTTGCTCGGCCTGGGCGATGCAGCTTTTTTTGTCGCGCTTCAGCACGTAATGCGGCCCTTCAATCACGTTTTGCAGCACCGTCATGTGTGACCAGAGATTGAAGCTCTGGAACACCATGCCGAGCCGTGAACGCAGACGCTCAATTTGTTTCGGATTGGCCGCCAACTGATGACCACGGGCGTGGCGCTTCATCTCAATGGTTTCGCCACCCACGCTGACCACACCGGCATCCGGCGTCTCCAGCAAGTTGATGCAGCGCAACAAGGTGCTTTTGCCCGATCCGCTGGCACCGAGAATGGAGATCACATCGCCTTTGCGCGCCTGTAAATTAATGCCTTTCAGCACTTCCATCGCGCCGAAGGATTTATGGATGTCGGTGGCCGACAGGGTAATCGGGGGTAAATGGTGCATATCACTCTCCGGCAATCGGTTTAACGGCGGGCAACGGCTTTTTTTCAACGCGATGCGCCGGGGTCAGACGGCGCTCAAGCAGCGCGTAAAGCTGGACGATAATAAAATTAAGAATCAAATAGATAGCCGCCGCACACAGGAACACCTCCATGGTGCGGTAGGTACGCTGAATGATCTGCTGTGCCACACCGGTCACGTCCCAGACGGTGACCAGACTGGCAAGGGCGGTGGATTTCACCAGCAAAATCGCCTCGGTGGAGTAAGCCGGTAGCGCGTAACGCAACATAATCGGCGCGATAATGCGCCGCAGCAGCAGGCCACGCGACATGCCGCACGCCAGCCCCGCCTCTACCTGACCTGGTGGCACCGCCAACAGCGCGCCACGCAGGATCTCGGCAGTATAGGCGGCGGTACACAGCGACAACGCCAGCACGGCACAGGTAAAGGGTTCGCGCAGAAACGGCCAGACAAAGCTGTGACGGATCACACCGAACTGACCAAGACCGTAGTAAATCAAAAACAGTTGAATCAACAGCGGTGAGCCACGAAACACCAGAATATAGCCGCGCGCAAAGCCACTCAGCACCCGCCAGCGGCTCATGCGCAGCGTCAGAATGCCCAACGCCAGCACCCCACCACACAGAAAGGCGCTGATAAACAGGCCGAGCGTGACCGGCAGCGCGGCGCTCAGTTTCAGAAAGGTGTCACTCAGAAAGGCAAAGTCGATCATACTGCTGCTCCTTAATGCTGCGCCGCAGTGCGACTTTGCCAGGCGCGGCCAAGGCGTAATTCCGCCCGGCGAAACGCATGGTTGGAAAGCAGGGTCAGCACCAGATAACAGGCACCGCCCACTAAATAAAAGGTGAAGTAATCACGGGTAGAACCGGCGGCGATCTGGCTGGCGCGCATCAATTCAACAATGCCGGTTACCGACACCAGCGCCGAATCTTTCAGGCTCATCTGCCAGACATTTGACATGCCGGGCAACGCATAGCGCACCACTTGGGGCAGCAAAATGCGCTGGGCGATGCGCCATCGCGGCATACCGATGGCGACGGCAGCTTCAATCTCACCTTTCGCCAGCGCCAGCCGCGCTGCCCGGTAGACTTCACCCTGATAAGAACCCGAGATAAGCCCGATCGCCAGAGCACCAATCAGAAACGGCGGCGCTTCGATAAAACCATCCGCACCGAACATCTGACCGATCAGGGTGATCAATCCGGAACCACCGAAGTAGAACAGGTAGATCACCAACAATTCCGGGATACCACGAAACACCGTGGAATAGGCTTCGCCCAGCCAGCGCAGCCAGCGTTGCGTGGAGAGTTTCGCCGCTGCGATGCCGGATCCCACCAGCGCGCCAATCAGCAACGCCGCCAGCGACAGCAGCAAGGTGGTTAGGGCAGCGCTCAGGATCAGACGGCCCCAGCCGTCAGCACCAAAACTCAACAGGCTCATCATGGTTGACCTCACTTACGGGGTTACGTCAGTTTTAAACCACTTCTCACTCAGGGTTTTCACGGTGCCATCGGCCAGCGCCGCATGGATGGCGGCATCCAGTTTGGCTTTCAGATCGCTGTCAGCCATGCGCACGCCCATCGCTTCGCCTTCACCCCAAATCGGGCCACCCAGTTGCGGGCCGCTGAAGGTCAGGTTGCTGTTCTCTTTACGCGCCAGCATCGACTGCGCAAAGGTGACATCGTCGAACACCGCGTCGATACGACCGGCCTGAAGATCAAGGATGGCATCCGCCGAGGTGGTGTATTCGCGTACGTCAGCGACATCTTTGAAGTATTTATCGATAAACGGGGTGTAGACGGTGCCGGAGGCAATGCCGATGGTTTTACCTTTCAACGCAGCTTTCAGGGGTGCAATCGCCGGCTCGATCTCTTTGGCATCGTCATGCAGCTTGATGATTTTGCTGTCTGGCGGCAGCAGAGAATCTTTTACGGTGATAAAGGTGGCTGGCGTAGAGGCATACGGCGTGGTGAAGCTGACCACTTTTTTGCGATCCGGGGTGATAACAATCGCATCCATGATCACATCATATTTTCCGGCGTTCAGTCCGGCGATCATCCCGTCCCAGTTCTGCACCACCAGCTTGCACTGAACCCCCATGCGTTTGCATAGATCGGTCATCAGCTCAGGTTCAAAGCCACCCAGTTTGCCGCCCGGCAGGGTCAGGTTCCAGGGTTCATAGCTGCCTTCGGTAGCAATGGTGATCGATTTCCACTCTTTGGCCTGCGCGGCAACACCGCTCAGCAGCAGGCTGGAAAACAGGGTCGTGAGGCAAAAACGGCGAAATGTGGTGCGGTGCGTCATGCGGCTTCTCCTGGTCGATAATCGGTAGGTGCTGTCTTTGCGTTTTTTCGCAAATGACATTTCATGTATATACAAGTTAGCCTGCGCCAGATCATTGTCGGCTTGAGTTTTTTGTGAGCCAGATGCAATAAATCGTGTGAATGGCGATGCGGTCTGTACTTGTACATACAACCTAGCAAACGTTGTGCCAGCTCGTGATGCCAGGTGGAATCAGGGGATATGAAGCAACGTAACGGTGAGTTGCACTATGGAGTGGCAAGACTCGCACCACGCTGGCGCAAGGTTTCAGTAACAGACACGCATCGTAGCGGCGCGATTTATCGCGCCGCTACGGTAACGTGCAAACATTTATAGCGGCACGCTTTATCGTGGGGGGTTTACGCTTTACCCTGCTGCAAAAACGCCTGCAACAACGGCTTCAACACCTTCTGCAACTGGGCGGCGCGTGCCTGCTGCCACGCGAAAGGCGGGGTTTCATCCATATAATTGATCTGCGCCAGCTCCAGCTGTACCGCCTGCACGCCCTGCTCTGGCTGCCCATAAGCACGGGTGATATAGCCGCCCTTAAAGCGTCCGTTGATCACCCAACGGTAATCCGTTTGCGCGCTGCACACGTCCTGAATCGCTGTCGTCACCGCTGATGAACAACTGGCGCCGTCATTGGTCCCGATATTCAAATCCGGCAGACGCCCCTCAAACAGACGGGGGATCACCGAAGCAATTGAGTGCGCATCAAACAGCAACGCGTAGCCGTGCTGCGCCTTGATACGCGCCAGTTCCTGCTGAATCTGCTGATGGTACGGATGCCAGATATGATCCAGATACCCCTGGCGTTGCTCCGCCGTCGGCGTTTTGCCTGGCGCAAAGGTTGGCGTGCCATCAAACAACGTTTCCGGGTACAACCCGGTGGTGGCGGTGCTGTACAACGGTTGATTGTCCGGCGGACGGTTGAGATCGATAACAAAACGCGAGTAGTGGCCAATCAGCACGCTGGCTCCCATATCACGCACAAAATCATACAGCAGCGGGATATGCCAGTCGGTATCCGGCAAACCACGAGCGGCGTCGCTTAATCCGGCATCGACTTCTGGCGTCAGTTGCGTCCCGGCGTGCGGAATGCTGACCAGCAGCGGCAGCTTCCCTTCAGTAAAATGAAACGGTGTCATTGCGCTTCTCCACGATAGATAACCTGGCACGGCAATTCGCCGCCCAACCAGTAAACCAACTCCGCCGGACGCGCCAACGGCCAGTGGACGAAGTTCGCCACTTTGCCTGACTCCAGCGAACCATGCGTCTGCTGTAAACCCAGTGCCTGTGCGCCCCACAGGGTCACACCTGCCAACGCCTCTTCCGGCGTCATGCCGAACAGCGTGCAACCCATATTCAGCATCAGACGTAGCGATAATGCCGGTGACGTACCCGGATTGGCATCGCTGGCCAGCGCCATCGGCACCCCATACTGCCGGAACAGCGCTACCGGCGGCTTCTGCGTTTCGCGCAGCAGGTAAAACGCGCCCGGCAGCAGCACCGCGACGGTGCCATGTTGCGCCATCGCCTGCACATCGCTTTCGGTGGCATATTCGAGGTGGTCTGCCGACAATGCGCCGTAACCTGCGGCCAGCGCCGCACCACCCAGTGAGGAGAGCTGCTCGGCATGCAATTTCACCGGCATCCCCAGCGCCCTGGCTTTATCGAACACCGCGCTGACTTGCTGTGGCGAGAAGGCCAGATGTTCACAGAACGCGTCCACCGCATCCGCCAACCCTTCCGCCTGCACCTGCGGCAACAGTCGCTCGCAAATAATCTCCACCCAGCCCTGCGGGTTGTCTTTAAACTCGGGCGGGAAGCTATGCGCCGCCAGACAGGTCGCCAGCACATCGGCAGGCACGCTTTGCGCCAGCTCGCGAATGGCACGCAGCATCGTCAGTTCACTGGCTTCATCCAGCCCGTAACCGGACTTGATCTCAACTGTGGTCACCCCCTCCGCCAGCAGGCGATCCAGCCGCCAACGCGCCGAGGCCACCAGTTCCTGCTGAGTCGCCGCACGCGTCGCACGTACCGTGGAGAGGATACCGCCGCCCTGCGCGGCGATCTCAGCATAGCTGACACCGTTCAGGCGCTGCTCAAATTCCGCGCTGCGGTCGCCGCCAAATACCAGATGGGTGTGACAATCCACCAAACCCGGCGTGATGATGCCCCCCGCAAACTGGTGCTGCTCACGCGCGTTAAATGCCGGTAGCTCACTGCGCGGGCCTACCCACACCAGTTTTCCCTGATCCACCGCCAGCGCGCCGTCGGCAATCAGGTTGTAGCGGCCCTCGCGCATGGTCACAATATCTGCGCCCAGCCACAGGCTGTCGATCTGCTTCGCTTCTGCCATCCCCCGTGTCCCCTTCGCCTTTGGCGATTTACACTGCTCATCAAAGTATGTATATGTATATACAACCAACCGCCGTGTAGGATCAACCATGACGACTTTTTTTGCCCCCAGGGCATTGCTGGCCGATGGCTGGCATGAGCAAGTGCTGATTTCTGTTAATTCTTCCGGAGTGATTACCGATCTCACCCCCAATAGCGAACCGGGTAACGCCTCGCGCCTCGCGGGATCAGTGATCCCGGCCATTGCCAACCTGCATTCGCATGCGTTTCAACGCGCGATGGCCGGTCTGGCGGAAGTGGCTGGCGATCCGCAGGACAGTTTCTGGACCTGGCGCGATCTGATGTACCGCATGGTGCAGCGCCTCTCGCCAGAACAGGTCGGCGATATCGCCGCGTTGCTGTATATCGAGATGCTGAAAGGCGGCTACAGCCAGGTGGCGGAGTTCCACTACCTGCACCATGACGCTCAGGGCAAAGCCTATCCCGATGATGACATGCTGCAACAACTGATGGCCGCGGCGGCGACCGCCGGGATTGGCCAGACGCTGCTGCCGGTGCTCTACAGCTACAGCGGTTTTGGTTCGCAACCGGCCAGCGACGGGCAGCGCCGCTTTATTCAGCAGACCGACGCGTATCTGCACCAGCAGCAACGGCTGGCAACCTGGGTCGCTGACAAACCGCTGTTTAATCACGGCCTGTGCTTCCATTCGCTGCGCGCGGTGAATGAAGCGCAGATGCGCGAGGTCCTGGCCGCCAGCCCGGATCACTTGCCGGTGCATATCCATGTGGCGGAGCAGGAAAAAGAAGTTAACGACAGTCTGGCGTGGAGCGGCGAACGTCCGGTGGCCTGGCTGTTGAATCGCTTTAAGGTCGATCAACGCTGGTGTCTGATTCATGCCACCCATCTCGATGATGACGAAATCGCGCGTCTGGCAGCCAGCGGCGCGGTGGCGGGCTTGTGTCCGACCACGGAGGCTAACCTCGGTGACGGCATCTTCCCGGCGGTGGAGTACATCGCCCGTGGTGGTCGTTGGGGCATTGGCTCCGACAGCCATGTGTCGCTCAGCACGCTCGAAGAATTGCGCTGGCTGGAGTACGGCCAACGGCTACGCGATCGTCGTCGTAACCGCATTACCACCACCGATCAGGCTTCCGTTGGCGATCTGCTGTGGCAACAGGCGGCGCAGGGCGGCGCACAGGCCTGCGGTATCAAGAGCGGTGAGCTGGCGGTCGGTAAACGTGCCGACTGGCTGGTGCTGCATCAGGATGCCTGGCTCGGCAGCGTTGAAAACGCCTCGCTGCTCAATCGTTGGTTGTTTGCCGGACAGCGCGAGCAAATTCGTGATGTGTTTGTCGCGGGCAAGGCGGTGATTGAACAAGGCCAGCACCCGGCGCAGGAAGCCTGTGCCGCACGTTTTGCCGCAGCGATGAGGGCGTTACGATGAGAACCCGTTTCGCTTACGACACCTTACCGGTCAGCCGCTGGCGCAACGGCGGCGGCGAAACTCGTGAGATCATCAGTTATCCGCCCGGTGTGGCGGATTTTGCCTGGCGCGCCAGCATTGCCACTATCGCCGCTGATGGTCCCTTTTCCCCCTTCCCCGGTATCGATCGGGTGATCACCCTGCTGCACGGTGACAGCGTGCTGCTGACCAGTGCGCAGGGCGAGCAACAACTTCAGCCGCATCAACCCTGGCCGTTCCCGGGCGAATGGGCGATCGATGCCCGTATCGGCGCGAGCGCCTGTCAGGATTTCAACATCATGACAAGGCGCGACAGTTGGCAGGCACAGGTGACGGTGCAGCAGCAGGCGGTGCGGGCCACGCATGGTGTGGCCTGGGTGCTGTCTGGTCTCTGGCAAAGCGCCGAAGGTGAGGTGCTGGAGGTGAATCAGGGGATGTGGTGGCTGGATGACGAAACGCAACTGGCACCGCATTCTGCCGATGCCAGCCTGCTGTTTACCGCACTCAGCCGTGTCCTCTGAAACGGCCCAGTAACTTGTAACGCGAGCCGGGGTACAGCAGGCGCGCGTAGGTAACAATTTTGGTGTCGCTCCAGGTCTGACGGCGGATCAGCAAACAGGGTTCGTGCTCATCCAGCGCCAGATGCTTCCGCTGGCGCAGATCCGGCAGCACCGCTTCCACGATGTGCTCACCGGCGGTTAACGGCGCGACACGCATCAGATAGGTGTAAGGCGTTAACTGGTGATAATCCTGGCTGAGATAATCCGGTGCCACCAGCGGATTCACCAGACGATCTTCCAACTGCACCGGCATGTCGTTTTCGTAATGCACGATCAACGAGTGGTACAACGTCTGTCCGGTGGATAAACCCAGCACCGCCGCTTGCTCCGGGTCGGCCTTCATCTGCCCAAGCGACAAAATTTTGCAGCTATGGCGATGGCCACGCTGGGCGATTTCATCGGCGATGTTGTGCACTTCCAGCATCGCGGTGTAGCCCTTCATCTCGGCGACAAAGGTGCCCACGCCCTGCATGCGCACCAGAAAACCTTCGCTGGTCAGTTCGCGCAACGCCCGGTTGATGGTCATACGGCTGACGCCCAGCTCGTTTACCAACTCGCTTTCCGACGGTACACGTTGATTGGCCTTCCAGTGACCTTCACGGATCTGGCTGATGATCGCCTGTTTAACGCGCTGGTAAATCGGCGCAGGCTCATCACCCATGGCCGCGGCCAATTGTGCTATTGCCGTTTGCTCAACCATATCCTGTTCCTTTTCCTGATAGTGCCCAGAGTTTACTGTCTCAGGCGGTAAATGTATATACATCCCGCAGTGCAACCAGCCCACTGCTTGTGCAGCATTTGCCTTATTACAGTGCAAAGCGCCACGCGACCTGGATATCAATCCGCATCACTACGCTGTTCACAGAATGTGATCAATCTGGCACAGCGCTTGCTACTTGTATAGACAAGAATAGACACTTATGCTTCACTCGCATTATTCATGGCATCGCCGACAAAACTTCCACAAGCCAATGTTGTCCGTGATTGCCGCTTTACTTGTATAGACAGGAGTAGACTATGTCAGGTTCGGTTCAGAATATTCGCCTCGTTCCCGGTGAAGTGGACCTCGCCACACTGCGCGCGATTTACCAGGGTGGCGTCGCATTAACGCTGGCTGATGAAGCGCGGGCCGCGATCGATCGCGCCAGTGCCACGGTAGATGCCATCGTCGCCTCGGGCAACGTGGTGTACGGCATCAACACCGGCTTTGGCAAACTGGCACAGACGCAAATCCCGGCGGATCGTCTTGCCGAACTACAACGTAACCTGGTGCTGTCGCACAGCGTCGGCCTGGGTGAACTGCTGCCTGATAATGTTACCCGTCTGGTGGTTGCCACCAAGATCATCAGCCTGGCACGCGGCCATTCCGGCGTCCGCATCGCCCTGATCGAAGCGCTGCTGGCGCTGTTTAATGCCGGTGTGATGCCGTGTATCCCGGAAAAAGGTTCAGTGGGTGCCTCTGGTGACCTCGCCCCGCTGGCGCACCTGTCGCTGATGCTGCTGGGTGAAGGTCAGGTGCGTGTTGATGGCGTGCTGATCCCGGCGACCGAAGGTCTGGCGCGTGTTGGCCTGACGCCGTTTGTGCTGGGTCCGAAAGAGGGACTGGCGCTGTTGAACGGTACCCAGGTTTCCACCGCGCTGGCATTGCGTGGCCTGTTTGAAGGGGAAAACCTGTTTGCCGCCGGATTGATGGCCGGTGCGCTGTCGCTGGAAGCCATCAAAGGTTCGATCAAACCTTTCGATGCCCGTATCCACCAGGCTCGCGGTCAGCAGGGACAAATCAGTGTTGCCTCCGCCGTAAGCGCGCTGCTGGAAGGCAGTGAAATTCTCAGCTCACACGCCAATTGTGGCCGGGTGCAGGACCCCTACTCCATTCGCTGCGTCCCGCAGGTTATGGGGGCATGCCTGGATAACCTGAGCCACGCCGCGCGCGTCTTGCAGATTGAAGCCAACGCCGCCTCGGATAACCCATTGGTGTTCAGCGACAGCGGCGATGTGATTTCCGGCGGTAACTTCCATGCCGAACCGGTGGCATTTGCCGCTGATATCATCGCGCTGGCAGTGGCCGAAGTAGGTGCGATTTCCGAACGTCGCCTGGCATTGCTGCTGGATACCGGTTTATCCGGCCTGCCGCCGTTCCTGGTACGCGATGGCGGCGTCAATTCGGGCTTTATGATCGCCCAGGTGACCGCAGCGGCGCTGGCATCGGAAAACAAATCGCTGGCCCATCCGGGTAGCGTTGACAGCCTGCCGACCTCCGCCAATCAGGAAGACCATGTTTCGATGGCGACCTATGCTGCGCGCCGTCTCGGCAGCATGTGCTTCAACACCGCCGCCGTAGTGGGGATTGAAGCGATGGCTGCCGCGCAGGGCATTGATTTCCATCGCCCTCTGCAAAGTTCCACCCTTATCGAGCAAGAGATGAGCCGTATTCGCGCGCAAGTCGCCTTCCTCGATCAGGACCGTTTACTGGCGCCGGATATTGACACCATGCGCCTGTGGGCCAGCAGCAATGCCTGGCCGGAAGCCCTTTCTGCGCTGCTGCCGAGCATGCGCACCACCAATGTTGAATAAAGGAACTGATGATGAGCGAAACTCTGACCCAGGCAGTTGCCCGTGAAATCCGTGCCCCACAGGGGAGTGAACTGCACTGCGCCAACTGGCTGATTGAAGCGGCTTACCGCATGATCCAGAACAACCTTGATCCGGATGTGGCGGAACGCCCGGAAGATCTGGTGGTGTACGGCGGCATCGGTAAAGCAGCGCGCAACTGGGAATGCTTTGAGCAGATTCTGCGTTCGCTGCGCGCGTTACAGCCGGAAGAAACCCTGCTGATCCAGTCGGGTAAACCGGTTGGCGTGTTCCGTACCCATGCTGACGCGCCGCGCGTGCTGCTGGCTAACTCCAACCTGGTACCGCACTGGGCCACCTGGGATCATTTCCATGAGCTGGATAAAGCCGGCCTGATGATGTATGGCCAGATGACCGCCGGTTCGTGGATCTACATCGGTGCTCAGGGCATCGTGCAGGGCACCTACGAAACCTTCGTCGAAGCGGGCCGTCAGCATTACGATAACGACCTGAGCGGCCGCTGGATCCTGACCGCCGGTCTGGGTGGCATGGGCGGCGCACAACCGCTGGCTGGCGTGCTGGCCGGTGCCTGTGTGCTGGCAATTGAATGCCAGGAATCGCGCATCGATTTCCGTCTGCGTACCCGTTATGTCGACCACAAAGCCTATACCCTCGATGAAGCGTTGCAGCTGATCGACGAAGCCACCAAAGCGAAAAAAGCCATTTCGGTTGGCCTGCTGGGCAATGCGGCGGAAATCTTACCAGAGCTGGTAAAACGCGCCAAAGCGGGCGGCATGAAACCGGATATCGTGACCGACCAGACCTCCGCACACGATCCGGTCAACGGCTACCTGCCGATTGGCTGGGATGTGGATCGCTGGCAGGCTGAGCGTGCCAGCAACCCGAAAGCAGTAGAAAAAGCGGCGCGCGCCTCAATGGCAACCCATGTCCAGGCGATGCTCGACTTCTGCCATATGGGTATCCCGACCGTCGATTACGGCAACAATATCCGTCAGGTTGCGCTGGATGAAGGGGTGAAAAACGCCTTTGATTTTCCTGGCTTTGTTCCGGCCTATATCCGTCCGTTGTTCTGCGAAGGCAAAGGCCCGTTCCGCTGGGTGGCGCTGTCGGGCGATCCGGAAGATATCTATAAAACCGACGCCAAACTGAAAGAACTGTTCCCACACCACAAAACGTTGCACCGCTGGCTGGATATGGCGCAGGAGCGCATCGCGTTCCAGGGTTTACCGGCACGTATCTGCTGGCTGGGACTGGGCGAGCGCCATAAAGCGGCGCTGGCGTTCAACGAGATGGTGCGCAATGGCGAGCTGAAAGCACCGATTGTGATTGGCCGTGACCACCTCGATTGTGGCTCCGTTGCCTCACCGAACCGTGAAACGGAAGCGATGAAAGATGGCTCGGATGCAGTGTCCGACTGGCCACTGCTCAACGCCCTGCTGAACACCGCAGGCGGCGCGACCTGGGTCAGCCTGCATCACGGCGGCGGCGTCGGTATGGGCTTCTCACAACATGCCGGGGTGGTGATTGTCTGCGACGGCAGCGCCGAAGCCGATGTGCGTCTGGCGCGCGTGTTGTGGAACGATCCGGCCACTGGCGTCATGCGTCATGCGGATGCGGGTTACGAGCAGGCACAGGCTTGTGCGAAAGAGCATGGGCTAAATCTGCCGATGATGAAATAACCTGGATGGCGGGCGTCAGGCCCGCCATTTTTTTGCCTGTCTTTGCGCAATTTATCACTCCACAAGACTCGGCAAAATTTGCGTGGTTCAGGCATTGAGCTGCTGTAATTCTTTCTCGCTCAGACCGGTGAATTTCATGATGGTTTTAACGTCGATGTTATCCCGCAGCATACGCTGCGCCACCTGCAATTTCCCCTCCTGAACTCCCTCCTGAAGCCCCTTCTGAAGTCCCTGCTGGTGAGACTCCTGCCGCCACTGTTGTTCAATCGTCATAATCTGTTCCTCAAGTTGCGGTTTGGCTTGCATCAGTATTTTAACGACAAGTTCAACCACCATAGTGATGAGAGTGCCCGGACGTTATCACAGCAGTTATCTCACTGATATCTAAGGCGTGAAAATATCAGAGAGAGTTAAGAACTTCATAATAAAGTGATAAAACAATCAGATTTAACCCCAGGTTGAGCAAGCACAACAAAGGGGTCCCTGGGGATAAAATTTATCTCGCAGTGGATAAAACCTACTTATTCCATTTGGATATAGTCTATAGCCAAATTATCCCGTTTCGCGATAGACGCTCTCCGCGCTTGCCACTACAGTGGGAACATAATTTCTTGCGGTACCTGCCCACGGACGTACTGCTGATAATGGAGAATCCTGTCCTATGACCCTGCCTGCCACTTTGCTGGAAAACGCCCTGCGCTGGCGTCGCCAGCTCCATCAACATCCTGAACTGGGTTACCAGGAACAACGTACCAGCGAACTGGTGGCGCAGGTGTTGAAGGATGCCGGTTTGCAGGTGTTTCGAGGGCTGGCGGGCACCGGGGTGATTGGTACGCTGGAAAATGGCCCCGGACCGGTGATTGGCTTGCGCGCCGATATGGATGCGCTGCCGATCACCGAAAAAGGCCATCCAGAGTGGAAATCCAGCCAGCCGGGCGTGATGCACGCCTGTGGTCATGATGGTCACACCGCCGTGTTACTGGCGGCAGCCTGTCACCTGGCGGCCACGCGTCAGTTCAGCGGCACGGTGCATTTTATCTTTCAGCCCGCCGAGGAGAACCTCGGTGGTGCCCGAAAAATGGTGGAAGAAGGCCTGTTCCAGCGCTTCCCGATGGATGCCGTCTACGCCATGCATAACTGGCCTGGCCTGCCGGTTGGCTCGCTGGCGGTCAATGCCGGTGCCATGATGGCATCGCTCGATTCGTTTGAAATCACTCTGCACGGCAAGAGCTGCCATGCGGCAATGCCGGAAAGCGGTGCCGATCCCATCGTCGTGGCCGCAGAATTGATTCTGGCGCTGCAAACCATTCCGTCACGCCGCCTGTCACCGCTGGCATCGGCGGTGGTCAGCGTGACGCAAATCCACGGCGGCGAAGCGATTAACGTCATTCCCGAGCAAATTGTGTTACGCGGCACGGTACGTTGTCTGCAAACCGATGTGCGTAATCGGGTACGTGGCCTGATTGAGGATTTTGTCAGCACGCTGCCGCGCCCGTTTGGCGTCAGCGGCGAGATTCACTGGTATCCAGGTTATCCGGTCACCGCTAACCATGAACAACCGGCTGAACAGGTGCGTCAGGCGGCGGTAAGCTTACTCGGTGAGCAACAGGTGCACTGGCAGGTGAATCCGTCGATGGCGTCGGAAGATTTCGCCTGTATGCTGGAAGCCTGCCCCGGTGCCTACTTCTGGCTGGGTGCCGATGGTGCGACACCCTCTGCACCGCTGCACAACGCCTGTTACGACTTCAATGATGAACTGCTGCCCATCGGCATCACCTTCTGGCAGCAGTTGGTGGAGAGTACGCTGGCGAAAGCCTGATCTTCAGATACCGGCCTGGTTGAGGCGCTGTTCAGCGTCAGCCAGGCTGGCGTTTTCCCCGCTGGCGACCAGGCAGCAGGCCAGTTGCAAACGCAGCGCCTGCGGAACCGCACGTTCCCCCGCCAGCACCGCACGGATCCAGGTGGCGGTATCCAGCGCATTTTTTGACTCCGGCAACGCGACCTCCCATTCCGGTTGACGCGCAACCCACTCTTCAGCCTCGGCATTTGCCCCCTGAATATAGCTGATGGCCGGGCAGCGCTGCGGATTGGCATAGACTTCGCCTTCAGTCCCGTTCAGCAGCAACGCGGGCGCATCGATATCCTGAAAGAATTTACCGACACGCGGCACATATTCCGGGTGCGATACGCTGGCAAGACGCAGCGCAGCCCGCTCGGCAAACGGCGTTGCCAGTTTCGCCAGGGTGTGCGCGCTATTGCGCACCCCCATACGCCAGCGCAGCGATAGCTGTTTCGCCATCGGCGGGCACAGATGATCGATGGTGATAAACGCCAGCTCGCCGTTATCCAACAGCGCCTGCGCTTGTTGCGCACTGGTGGCCGGGTTGATATCCAGCGCCGCCAGCACCGCTTCACTGGTCACTCGCGTTGGGTCATCACTGACGCCGTGCATCAACACCGGAAAGCCGAGTTTGACCAACAGCAACGCCAGCAACGGCGTCAGGTTGCCCTGACGGCGCGCGCCGTTATAGCTGGGTATGACGATCGGCATCGGACGGCCAACAGGTGCTTGCAGGCGCATCATCTGCTGCTGCATCGCCTGATAAAAGCCGCGCATCTCCGCCTCACCTTCTCCCTTGATGCGTAACGCGATCAGCACACCGCCCAGTTCAAGATCCGGCACTTCTCCGGCCAGTATCGCGCTATACAACGCCACGGCGGTGTCGAAATCGATATCGCGCGCGTGATTTTTCCCGCGCCCGATTTCTTTGATAATTTTATTCAGTTCCATCAGGAGTTTCCGCTTCCAGAGTGCGCCGCATCTCGGCGGCCAAAGAGGTGTTGTGCTGCTGTGCTAAACCGTCGGCCACCTGCTGGCGATCCGTCAGACTGCGGTTTTGATTGAGTTTCCACTTGCCTTCGCGCTGGGTCACGCGAATCTCCACCCCGACAATCGCTTTGATCATACTGTCGATATAAGTGGCCGGGGCATCGCTCACCGCCCACGGCTGCGGCATCCCCTGTTCCTGCTGCGCGGTAAGCCGCTCGACCTGCGCCCGCAGCCAGTCAGCATTATCATGGCGGATCAGTGGACCACGGCAGTGAAGCGTCAGGTAGTTCCAGGTTGGCACCGCTTTGCCGCTGCGCGCTTTTTCTTCATACCACGCCGGGGTGATATAACCCTGTTCCCCCTGGAACACCACCAGCACCGGCATGCCATCCTCCAGCGCTTTCAGATGCGGATTGGCGCGGGACAAATGCCCCTGCAACACCCACTCCCCCTGAGCATCGACCTGCAATAAAAACGGCAACGGCGTTGCCTGCGGGCCATCGTTCCCGTTGGAGATCAACAGCCCCAGCGGATGGCGCAGCACCAGCTGGCGCTGCGCTTCAGCATCCGGCTGGTTAAACGCCCGTGGCGTATACAACATGCTCAACTCCTTCTGCTTGCGCGCCTTCTGCGTGGCGCTGCACTGGATGTGGCCTCGGGCATCGGCGGTTGTTCAATCGGGAACACCGGCAATGCGGCCAGCAGACGGCTGCCATATGGCTTGCTGATCAGACGTCGATCGTAAATAACGATCTCGCCAAAGCATTGGTGACTGCGAATCAGACGGCCTACCTGCTGGATCAAGGTAAATGAGGCGCTGGGTAAACTCTGCACTTCAAACGGGTAGCGTCTGAGGCTCTTCAGCCACTCCCCTTCGGTCAAAATTACCGGACTGTCCACCGGGGGAAAAGCAATTTTATGGATATGTACCTGCGACAGCAGATCGCCTTTCAAATCCAGCCCTTCGGCAAAGGATTGCAAACCGACCAGAATGCTGGTTTTGCCCTGCTCCACGCGCTGGCGATGCAGCTCCACCAGCCGATAACGTGGCTGGTCGCCCTGCACCAGCATCGACAGGCGAAAGTCGGCGACGTGGGTGAGAAACTGCTGCATGGCACGGCCACTGGCGAATAACACCAGCACCCCTTTATGTTTCTCTTCCGCCATTTGCGCACGGAAAAAGCGCGCCATCTCGGCGATATGTTCCACCTCACTGCTCATCAGCGGTTCATACTGCATCTGAGGGATCACCAGCTTGCCCTGGTCGATATGCTGAAAAGGCGAGTCAAGCGCCACAAAGCGGTCACCCGCCTTCTCATTCAGCCCTGACATCTCCTGTAGCCGGTTAAAGCTATTCAGCGAGCGTAGCGTGGCGGAGGTCACCACCACATGGGGGATTTTACGCCACAGTAGTTTCTCCAGCTGATCGCTAACGCGTATCCCGGCACAGTGAAACAGCAGATGCGCCTGGCCGTCGCGCAATTCACGCGTCACCCATTTGGACACCGGTGCATTTGAGGCCTTCTCCATAGCCGCCAGTCGCCACAGCTTGCTGATGGATTCAAACCAGCCAAAGTGGCGATTGAGCTGCAAAATCGCTTTATGCAGCCGCATGATGTCGGCTTTACCGGTTTGATCGCCCAGCTCATTCAATAACCCTTCCGCCAGACCACGCAGCGCATCGCTGAGTTTGAACAAGCGGGCGCACAGCGTCAGCAGTTCTTCCGGCAGTTCCCCCAGCACAAAACGAAACTCACCCGGCTGGTTATGGTCGGGCAGCAGCGGATTCAGGGCGTTGCATAACGTCTGCAACAGCTCGCGCATCTCATCGCAATGGCCTTTCAGCCGCTCCGGATTGGTCAGCGGTGGCGGGGATTTGGGGCGGAACTGCGCCATGATGGTTTCCACCAGGCGCACAAACAGATCCAGTTGCAGGCTGCTCCAGCCAGGGGTGATCTCTGCGCTCATCTCCAGCGCATCACGCGCGACTTCCGGCAAATGGTGGCCTTCATCCAGCACCAGCATCAGGTGTTTCGCGGGCGGCAGCACCGACTCGTTTTCCATCGCCGCCATCACCAGCGCATGGTTCGCCACCACCACATCCGCCTGCTCGATCTCGCGCCGCGCCACAAAGAACGGGCATTCGCGATACCAGCGACAATGATGGCCCAGGCAGTTGGCTTTGTCGGTGGAGAGGCGCTGCCACAGGCTGTCATTGATCGCGACATCCGTGTGATCACGCAGCCCATCCCACTGGTAACGACTGAGCTGCTTTTCCAGTCCGGCGCATAACTTTTGCTCCTCTTTGGAGCCGGTTACCGCCTCTTCATCAAGATACAGCAGCAAATCCCCTTGCTGATCTTCGCTGGCCGCCAGCGCGGCGAGGTTGCGCGGGCAAACGTAGCGCCCACGCCCGAATGCAGCGGTAAAGGTCAGGTCGGGAATGATTTTTTTCAGCAGCGGCAGGTCTTTGCTGAAGATTTGATCCTGCAACGCCACGTTGGCGGTGCTGATCACCAGTCGCTTCTCCTCGGCACGACTGACGGCAATGCCGGGGATCAGATATGACAGGGTTTTACCCACCCCGGTGGGCGCTTCAATCGCCAGGTGACGGCCTTCGTCACCGGCCAGACTTTTCGCCACTTCGGCGATCATCTGGCGCTGTGGCGCACGCGGAATAAAGTCAGGAACCTGCTGTTGCAGCGCCTTATACCATTGCGCAATCTGGCTTTTTATCGCTGCTGTCAGGGCCATTGTCTTAACTGTTTTCGGGAAAATGGCCTGTATTTTTACACAGTATCGCCACAGCGTCAGCTTTCGCTGCTATTTTTTCGCGCTGGATTCAGAATATCTCGCATCGCACGGATCAACGTTTCGCGCGCCCGGCCACGGCGGAACGCAAAGGAGAACGGCGCGCGGAAGTGGAAATCTTGCGGCAGCAGACGACAGAGCGCCCCCTGTTGTTCCCAGCTACGTGCGTAATGCTCCGGCAGATAACCAATAAACCGCCCACTAAGGATCAGCGTCAACTGCGCTTCGATACTCTCCACCGATGCATTCGTCTGACGGAAACCACGTTTGTTCAGTTCCTGCTGGTTCCAGTAGCGTCGCGTCACCATCCCGGTTTGCTGCACGGTGCGCACATCCGGCGTCCCCTGCGCCAGCGCATGCTGCGGGCTGCAATACAACCAATGCTGTTCGTCGTACAGCGGAATCGTCACCAGATTGCTGGCGCGCAGCGGGAAGTGACCAATCGCCAGGTCGAGGCGATCTTCCAGTAGCTGTTGTTGCAGTTCATTGGGATCGCGCACGCTGAGGTTGAAAAATACCGCCGGAAAACGCTGATTAAAGCGGGCGATAGCGGCAGGTAAATCCAGCGTGCTGTCGGTGACGGTGGCATCCACCACCCCGAGGGAAAAGGCACCGCCCTGCGCGCTTTTCAGCGTCTCCACCTGCGCCTGCCAGTCTGCCAGCGTGGTCAGCATCTGTTGGCTGTAACGATAAAACTCTTCCCCTTTGCTGGTCAGGGTAAAGCCACCGCGCCCACGCTGGCACAGAATAAACCCCAATTGGGTTTCCAGTTCGCTCATATAGGCGCTGATCGCCGGCGTGGTCATGTTCAACGCCTGCTGGGCGCGCGAATAGCCCTGGTTTTCCACCACGCTGGCGAACACCTGGAGCAGTTTAAGATTGGGTAACGGTTGCATAATATCGTGACGTAGCGGCGCGATTTATCGCGCAGGTTTTTCTGACAGAGCGCGAAGGATTGCGCGATAAATCGCGCCGCTACGTCAGTGCCTCCCTTTTTCTTCAGTGATTGCTGGTTAAAGTTAAGTAATCTCTGAAGTGATTATCTGCTGTCAAGGATTTTTCCCGCTCACGCATCGGGTCATGATGTCAGCCTGTTCAGTTAAGGAGCCGGTCATGACCCATTTTCCCCAACCGCAGGGCGGCAATGAAATGCCGCGTTTCGCCGGACGCGGCACCATGATGCGTTTACCGGCCAGTGAGTCCCCCGCCGATCTGGATGTGGCGTTTATCGGTATCCCGCTGGATATCGGCACTTCGCAACGCAGCGGTACCCGTTACGGGCCACGCGCCATCCGCGCCGATTCGGTGATGATCCGTCCTTACAATATGGCAACCGGTGCCGCCCCTTTTGACTCGCTGCGCGTGGGCGATCTTGGCGATGTGCCGATCAATACTTACAGCCTGCTGAAGTCGGTCGATATCATTGAAGACTTTTACAGCGCGTTAAACCCGTGGCCGCTGATTCCGCTGACGCTGGGCGGCGACCACACCCTGACGCTGCCGATTCTGCGCGCGCTGGCAAAAAAACACGGTCCGATGGGGCTAATTCACGTTGATGCCCATACCGACACCAATGACGAGATGTTTGGTGAGAAGATTGCCCACGGCACCACCTTCCGTCGCGCGGTGGAAGAAGGTTTGCTGGATTGCCAACGCGTGGTACAGATTGGTCAACGTGCGCAAGGTTATGCAGCGGATGATTTTCAGTGGGGTGTCGATCAGGGTTTCCATCTGATCCCTGCCGAGCAGTGCTGGCATCGTTCGCTGACACCGTTAATGGCGGAGGTGCGTGAACGTATCGGCAGCGGCCCGGTTTATCTTTCTTACGATATCGACAGTTTCGATCCCGCCTGGGCGCCCGGCACCGGTACGCCGGAGGTGGGCGGCCTGACCTCAATGCAAGGGCTGGAGATCGTGCGCGGTTGCCGTGGGTTAAACCTGGTCGGCGGCGATTTGGTTGAGGTTTCGCCTCCCTATGATTTGAGCGGCATGACCTCCCAACTGGCGGCCAATATCCTTTATGAGATGCTGTGCGTGTTGCCTGGCGTCCGTTATACAGAGAAGAAACAATGACACAAATGAATCTGGTGTTCCCGGCCCGCGTGTTACGCGGCGCGGGGGTGATTAATCAATTGGGTGAAATCTGTGCCAGCCTCGGACAACGCGCGCTGCTGATCGGCGGTCATCAGGCGCTGCAAGCGGTGGAAGCGCAGGTACGCGCCCAATTGCTGGCGGCGGATGTGACGCTGCTGGCGCAGGAGTGGTTTGGTGGCGAGACATCGATCAACCAGATCAACCGACTGGCAGCCATCGCCACCGAGTTGCAGGCAGAGGTGATTATCGGTGTTGGCGGCGGAAAATCGCTGGATACCTGTAAAGCCGTGGCGGCGCAGCTTGGCCTGCCGGTGGTGACCATCCCCACCATCGCCGCAACCTGTTCGGCGGTGACGCCGCTGAGTATCCGCTACGACGATAACGGTAACTTCTTTGATATCTTCCCACTGCCACAGGCTCCGGCAGCGGTGGTGATCGACAGCACGCTGCTGGCAAAAGCCCCGCCCCGCTGGCTGGCTGCCGGGCTGGGCGATACGCTGGCGAAATGGTACGAGTTCCGTGCCGTCAGCACCCGCCATCCGGCCAAAGAAGGCAACGCGCTGTCATCCCTGGCGCACAGCAAAATTTGTTATGACGTGATTGCCGAACATGGCCCGGCCGCCTATGCCGCCGTGCTACGCGGTGAGAGCAGCTCCGCACTGGATCAGGTACTGGATGCCATCTTTACCTGGGCGGGTTTAACCTCGCTGATGAGCAACGGAGCACACGCAGCGGCATCTCATGCTATCTACGAAGGCTTTACCTTCTGCGATAAGACGCGCGAGTTTGGTCATGGCCTGCTGGTCGGTTTCGGCAATCTGTGTCTGCTGGCGCTGGAACAGCGCAGCGATGACGAAGTGCTGGCAGAAATGCGTCTGGCACGCGATTGCGGTGTACCGCTGACGTTGACTGAAATTGCCGATCTGGACACAGCCGAGCTGGCGCTGATTGTACGTGAGTCGGTGCATGCGCCGGATATGGCGAATATGGCGGAAACGGTGACGGATGAGCGCTTGCTGGCAGCAATCGCACGCGTTGAGAAGCTGGCAACACAGTAACCGCGCGATAAATCGCGCCGCTACGAGATGTACCAATATGTGTAGCGGCGCGATTCATCGCGCAACGTTGATGTACCAATATGTGTAGCGGCGCGATTCATCGCGCAACGTTAATGTTGTTTGACTGCCAGTAACGCCGCAATCTGACTGACATCGCTAATGTCATCCAGCGTCATGCACATCGCTTCCAACTGCGCCACCTGCTCTTCTGGCAGGACGCGCGCCGCGAGGCTACGGTATTTCGCCAGCAGTGCCTCCAGGCTCAGCGGATTGGCGGGTGCTCCGGACGGCACCGCCACATGTTGCTGCCACTGCTCACCTTGCACCGTCTCCAGCCGCACCCAGGGTTCAGCGTCGCGGTTCTGCTCAGGATCGATCACCAGCTCCACCCGCGCCATCAAGGCTTCTGCATCAGGATGCTGGCGTTTTGCCTCATCATAGCTGGCCAGGTCTGCCGCGCCATACAACGCGCGCGCCGTCAGCGCATAAGGCAAACTCATCTGCGCCGCCGCCAGGCTGGCGACATCACGGGTGCCACACATCTCCAGCAGGAAGGGGTTCAACCCCACCACAATGCGCGCGATATCTGCGGTCGCCAGCGCTTGTTGCTGCAACAGCATACCCAGCGCATCAATTGCCGAATGGGTGCCACGACAGGCGGCATAGGGCTTGATCGAACAGCGCGCCAGCTTCCACACCACGCCGAGATCGGCCACCAGCGCCTCGGGCTGCTGAGTGTCCAGCGCCAGGGTTTGCAGGAAGCCACCCCAGCGCGGCTCGAAGACCGCCGCAGGACCGCTGATGCCACGTTGCGCCAGCAGTGCTGCCTGTACCCCACCTTCCGCCGCACGCGCTGCGTGCAGTTTTTTGGTATGCGAACCGTCGTGAATAAAGCCCCACAATCCCCCACTGAAACTGGCCGCAATACCCAGCGCCGAAGCGCTTTGCGCCGGGGTGAGTTGCAACAGCGAACACACCGCTGCCGCCGCGCCAAACACGCCACAGCTGGCGGTGGAGTGCCAGCCCGCACCGTTATGCGCCGAATAACCGCCGCAAGCCTCCAGCACCCGACGCCCAATGTCATAACCGATCACCATTGCGGTCAGCAGCGCCTGGCCACTCACCGGCTGCGGGGCCAGCGGCAGCACCGCCAGCAATGCCGGGATCACCACCGCACCGGAATGGTCACAGCCACCGGTATCGTCCAGCTCATACATATGCGCCGCCACGCCATTCAGCCATGCTGCCTGACGGGCATTGACCTGTTGCGCGCTGCCCCACACCTGCGCCTGAGCATAACCGCCCTCAGCCTCGACCAGCGTCTGACACTCACGCCAGATCGGGCTATCGCTACCCGCCAGCGAAGCGCCAAGTGTATCGAGGAAGTGACGTTTAGCCTGCTCCACCAGCGCCACAGGCAACTGGTCAAAACGGGTTTCAGCAATAAAACTCGCCAGCTGATTAAGCATTGTTCTCTCCGATGATGCGGGTGAAAACTTCAGCCGGATGATCCGCGCCGTTGTCGGGTTGGGTCTGCCAGTGCGCTGCCACCTGCTGCGCCGTGGCGATCCATACGTTGTGTTGTTGCAGCGTATCGAGCAGCGAGCGCAGCAGACCAATGCGTCCGGCCGTGCCGATGATCTCCGGGTGCAAACGCAGCAGATAACACAGGCCAAAACGATGGAAACCGCGGAAATCCTGGGTAAGGTTGTCGAGGGTTTCGCCATAGGGGGCAATACGCGACTGTCCCGGCGGAATCGCCGGACTGAGGTTAAAGGCAAAATAGGGTTCATCTTCCAGCGTGTAGTGCATCGGCAGTTCCACCAGCCGGGTGCCAGGGTGGAAATAGGGCAGATCGTCTCCGCGCCAGCTGGAGGACCAGCGAATTCCCTGCTCAATCAACGCCTGTGCCAGCCCCGGCTTCCACTGACCTGCCGGGGTGCGGAAACCCTGTATCGGTTGTCCGGTTAATTGCGCCAGTTTGTCGCAACCCCGCGTGATGCTGGCAATTTGTTGTTCCAGGGTCAGCGTGGAGAAATCCTCATGGCGGTCGCCGCTACAGGCGATTTCATGGCCATCAGCGATGATGCGTTGCACCCACTCCGGCTGCTCCTCCGCCACAATCGCAGGCAGACACCAACTGGCTTTGAGCTGTTTTTCCGCCAGCAGGCTCAACAGACGCTCGACGCCGCGCAGCGTGCCATAGCGCCATACCGACAGGGTTTTGTCGCGCCCTGCCACCGCCGGTGCCTGGGTGAGAATTCCATGAATATCGTTAAAATCGATGGTGATAATCGCCGCCGACTGGAAGCCCAGCGGCCAGCGGGAAGATTCAGTCATGCTGCTGCTCCTGCAAGTACCACTGCGCCACCGCATCGCAACGCGCAAACCACACATCATCGCGCGCCGTCATATGTTCAAACAGCTGCTCCAGCAGCAGCAACCGCCCTGGCTGACCGGAGATTTTCGGATGGAACAGGGTGGTCAGGCATAAGCCCTCATCCATCGCGCCATCAAATTCGCGCTGCCAGTTGTCGCGGGTGTGGGCATAGCTGGCAATACGATCGCCGCCTTTCGGGAAGTCCGGCTGGCGCGTATAGGCCAGCGAGGCGTAATCATCCATCTCCCATTTGCCGGGGATTTCCACCAGCGGCGTATGTCCAGCTACCGGGATGCTGTAGGGACGATCGTCGCCGCGCATACTGCTGGAGTAGATCACCCCAGCGTCACGCAGGATCTGCGGCGTTTCTGCATGCCAGTCACCTGACGGCGTGCGAAAGCCACAAGCGGTAATGCCGAGATATTGTTTAAAGATCGCCGCCGATTTTGCCATCACCGCCCGTTGTTCTTCCGGCGAAATCGCCCAGAAAGATTCGTGGCGATAGCCGTGATAAGCCACTTCGTGGCCCTGCTCAATAATCGCCTGGCACTGCTGCGGCCACTGCTCCACCACCCACGCGGGAACAAAGAAGGTGGCGGGCAGTTGAAACGCCCGCAGCAGATCGAGCAAACGCCCGAGCGCGCGGTACGGCCCGTAAGCGCCAAAGGTGAAATACTCCGGCGTCGACCACAGGCTGCCATTCAACATGGCATCGCCGGTGGGACCATCAAGGTCAAACGCCAGCGCCATACAGCCGCGCCTGCCCTGTGGCCAGCGCACTGCGCCCGGTTGTTGCATCAGCCGCCTCCTGTTAGCCCTGGTTTACCGTGGCTTTTGCCACACCGTTGTCGCCCAGACCCCATTTGCTGAGGATCTTCTGGTAAGTGCCGTCGGCAATCATCGCATCCAGCGCGCCCTGCACGGCGGTGGTCAGATCCGATGCATCTTTACCGATCGCCATGCCGGTGTACTGGAAGGAGAAGGCTTTATCGAGCGGCTTAAAGGTGCCCTTTTCCAGGTTCATGATGTACGGCAGGGTTTCGCTGCCCTGTACCGCGCCATCCAGACGACGTTGACGCAACTGAGTGCGGGCATCCGCCGTCCCTTCCGCCCCGACCACAATGATGGCGGGCTTACCGGCGGCTTCGCAGTGGGCTTTGCTCCAGTTAGCAATTTCCTGCGGGAAGGTGGTGCGACGGCTGGTGCCTACGCGCTTGCCGCACAAATCCATCGCGCTGTTGATGTCGCTGCGTGCGGATAAGGTGTAGAACTGCGGGCCGGTTTTGAAGTAGTCGATAAAGTTAACCACCTTCTGGCGTTCTTTGGTGTCGGTCATACCGGACATCACCATATCAACGCGTTTGGTCACCACGGCGTTGACCATCTGTTCAAACGCGATCTCCTGCCAGTTGATCTTCACGCCCAGCTTCTGACCAATCGCCATGCCGAGATCGTAATCGACGCCGGTCAACTGGTTGCTGGCCGGATCTTTAAAATCCATCGGCGGATAGTTCGGCATGATCGCCACGGTCAAACCTTTCTCTTTGATCGACGCTGGCACAGCGATATCGGCCCAGGCCGACGATTGCAGCAACAGCGCGGCACTTACGGCGCTCAGTAACAGTTTTTTCATTCAAATCACCCCGGTCAGTTAAAGAAGAATCGCGTTGATAAAGTTTTTCATCCGTGGGTTTTGCGGGTTCAACAGAATGTCTTCCGGTGCGCCCTGCTCGATAATGCGTCCCTCGTCCATAAACACCACCTGGTTCGCCACTTCACGGGCAAAGCCCATTTCATGGGTAACGACCAGCATGGTGGTGCCTTCTTTTGCCAGTTGACGCATCACCGCCAGCACTTCGCCGACCATTTCCGGATCGAGTGCCGAGGTAGGTTCATCAAACAGCATTAATTTCGGTTTCATCGCCAACGCACGGGCAATCGCCACGCGCTGCTGTTGGCCGCCGGACAGCGACTGTGGGTAGTCGTGGGCTTTGTGCGCCAGTCCGACGCGATCCAGCAGCGCCATCGCCTCTTCGCTGGCTTCACGTTTCGGACGCAGCAGCACGCGGCACGGTCCTTCGATGATGTTTTCCAGCGCGGTTTTATGCGGGAACAGATTGAAGCGCTGAAAGACCATGCCGGTTTGCAGGCGCTGGCGGGCGATCTGCTTATCACTCAACGGGTAAAGTTTGTTGCCGTTGATACGGTAGCCCGCCAGTTCGTTATCGACCCAGATCCCCCCCTGGTCGATTTTCTCCAGTTGGTTGATACAGCGCAGAAAGGTGCTTTTACCGGAGCCGGATGGCCCGAGAATGCACATCACCTCGCCGTAATTCACCTCAAGGCTGACATCCTTCAAGGCGTGGAACTGGTCGAAATATTTGTTCACCTTGACGGCGCGCACGATGTTTCTCATCTCTCTCACTCCTTAGTGACGACGGCGATGGCCGCGTGAGAAGTAGCGTTCCAGCTGGCTCTGACCAAACGACAGCACCGTCACCACAATCAGGTACCAGATACCGGCCACAAACAGCAGTTCCATCACGCGTGCGTTGGCGAAGTAGATGTTCTGGGTGTTGTAGAGCAGTTCCGAGTACTGGATCATGCTCGCCAGACTGGTGGTCTTGATCATGCTGATAAATTCGTTGCCTACCGGCGGCAGGATGACGCGCATCGCCTGCGGCAAAATAATGCGCTGCAACGCCTGCAAACGCGGCATACCGATGGCTTTCGCCGCCTCGTACTGACCGGTATCCACCGACAGCAGACCGGCACGTACCACTTCGGAGGTGTACGCCCCCTGGTTGATGCTCAGGCCGAGCAGTGCCGCGAGGAACGGTGTCATGACGGTGACGGTTTGTACGCTGAACACGCCGGGAATGCTGATGGTGGGAAACACCAACGCCAGGTTGAACCACAACAGCAGTTGCAGAATCAGCGGCGTGCCACGGAAGATCCAGGCGTAACCAACCGCGATGTAGTGCAGCACCGGGTTCGGCGACATGTACATGATGGCGGTGATCACCCCGAACAACACGCCGAAGCCCATCGCCAGCACGGACATAATCAGGGTGTTGACCACCCCGTCGAGAATCGCTTTGGCGGTAAAGAACTGGCCGACAAACGACCATTCGATATTGCCGTGCGCAAAGGCGTTAACCAGCAACGCCAGCAGGATCAGGATGACCGCCGAGGCGGTGATACGGCCATAATAACGGCGCGGCACCACCTGATAACGATCGAGATCGTAATGCGGTTGGCTACTGACGTTGTTGGTTGCGGTGGTGGTCGATTGCGACATCAGCGTCTCCTCAGGCGCGCGGGCCAGCGTAGTCGTCAGCCCACTGTTGCTGGGCCTGCATCAGGGTTTGCAGACGCGCCAGTTGCTCGCGTACCCGCACCGGTGCCGTGCCGCCGTAACCGTTACGGACTGCCAGCGCGGATTCGAGCGTCAGTGCGCCACGGACTTCGGCGGTCAGACGGCTATCGACCGCCTGTAACTGCGCATCGCTCAGATCGGACAAGCCACAACCTTGCTGCTCGCACAGCTGTACCAGTTGACCGGTGATTTCGTGTGCTTCACGGAACGGCACGCCGCGCATCGCCAGCCAGTCGGCCACTTCCGTCGCCAGGGTGAAACCATCCGGGGCCTGCTCACGCATCACCTCGGTGTTGAATTTCAGCGTCGCCATCATGCCGGCCATCGCAGGCAGCACCAGCAACAGGGTATCGACGGCGTCAATCACGTTGCGTTTGTCGTCGCTCAGGTCGCGGTTGTAAGACAGCGGCATCGCTTTCATGGTGGTGAGCAGCGCCGTCAGGTTGCCGACCAGGCGGCCCGAACGGCCACGCGTCAACTCGGCGATATCCGGGTTCTTCTTCTGCGGCATGATCGAGCTACCGGTGGCGTAGCTGTCGTGTAGCTCAACCCAGCGGAACTGACGCGAGGCCCACATGCACACCTCTTCACACAGGCGCGACAGGTTGATGCCAATCATGCTGGTGACAAACAGGAATTCGGCAGCGTAGTCACGGCTGGCAACCGCATCAATTGAGTTCTCGCACGGCGCGAGATAGGCCAGGTCGGCGGCGGCTAATTCTGGCTGACGCGCAATGGCGGAACCGGCCATTGCCGCCGCGCCGAGCGGGCAGCGCGCACTACGGCGATCCCAGTCCTGCATACGCTCGATATCGCGGGCGAAGGATTGCGCATGCGCCAGCAACTGATGACCAAAGACAATCGGCTGCGCCTGTTGCAGATGGGTAAAGCCCGGTGCCACGCTTTCGGTGTGCTGTGCCGCCTGCTCGACCAATGCCTGTTGCAGCCCGAGCAGCGCGGTGACCACCTTACGGCCGTTATCGCGCAGGTAGAGGCGCAGGTCGTTGACGGTTTGATCGTTACGTGAACGACCGGCGCGTAGCTTGCCGCCCAGCGGCCCTAAGCGTTCGGTCAGTGCGCGCTCGACAAAGGTATGCACATCTTCATCCGCCGCGATGGGATGCAACTGACCGGCGCGGAACTCAGCATCCAACTCATCAATCGCCGCCAGCATGGTGCTCAGTTCCGCGTCGCTCAGCAGTTCGCCACGCGCCAGTTCACGGGCGTGGGCACGGCAGCCAGCAAAATCGTAAGGAGCCAGGGCAAAGTAGTAATCCGGGCTACGCGACAGCGCGGTTAAACTGGCCGCCGGTGCGGCTTTAAAACGCGCACCCCATAACAGTTCTGCTTTCTCAGACATGCAATTTCCCCTTACCAATAATCAATAGCGAGATGAATTAGGCACCAGCGATAATAAAAACTTATTTTATTGCTACGCTGGTAAACGCGGCACATTTCAGGTTCACTACACTTTCACCGCAATAATTCCGGAGTTGAATAGCAAAGATGGAAAGTAAAGTTTCCCAGTCTGGAAACAATGCAATCAATCGCAGCGACAATGCGGTGCTGGCATTAAGTAATATCGATTTAAAATTGCTACGCGTATTTAAATGCGTGGTAGAAGCCGGTGGATTAACTGCCGCCAGCCACGAGCTGAATATTGGTCTGGCAGCAATCAGTAAACAGGTTTCCGATCTGGAAATTCGTCTCGGCATGACGCTGTGCAGCCGTGGGCGCGAAGGCTTTGAACTGACGCAGTACGGTATCAACGTCTATCAGGCGACGCTGGAGCTGTTCGTCTCGCTTAATCTGTTCCGCGAGCGGCTGCACAACAGCCGCAACGAGCTGCTGGGCGACATCGCGATTTGCGTGGTGGATAACACCATCTCCGACCCGCACTCCCCGGTCACCAGCGCGGTGCAACAGCTGCACCAGAATGCACCAAAGGTACAAATCCGTCTGCAAACGGCACAATTAGATGATATTGAACGCGGTATTAGCGAAGGGCGTTTTCATTGCGGTATTGCGCCGGTTTATGAAATGAAAAGTGATTTCGATTACTTCCCGTTATATAAAGAATATTCGAAATTATATTGCTCTGCTGGTCATCCACTTTATTCCGGCAGCGCCGACCATAAAATATCGCTGGCATTATTACGCGAACAAAAAGTCATAAATCATTTATATGTTACGCCGCGCGATGCACGACGACTTATTCCATTACAGGACAGCGGCGTACAGGCTGTTCAGGTTGAATCCGTCGCCATGCTGATTCTGACCGGGCATTTTATTGGCTATTTACCCGAACACTACGCGGCGGCGTTTATTGCACGCGGCCAGTTGTGTGAATTGGGGGATGAATCGATTCGTATGGAGAATCCGTTCTGCCTGATGATGAAGAAGGGCCGCAAAATAAATCCGATTATTAAGCTGTTTATGCAGGCGCTGGCGATCCCGGAGGCGGAAGCAGCGCACTGATTTGGTGCACGCCCGCGCGATAAATCGCGCCGCTACCGATGTTCGCACCTGACGTAGCGGCGCGATTTATCGCGCGGGTTTTGGCTGACATTGAACAGCGTGATATGTACAAAAATCAATCCAATACTTTCCCCAGACACTGCGCCGCCGTATTACCCACATAATGTCCAAAGGGTGCAATCGGCTGATACGCATGGCGGGCATAAAACCTTAACGCGCATTGATTCACCTTGCGCGTCTCCAGCCACATCGCCTGATAGCCTTGCGTCCGCGCCTGCTGCTCCAGATACTGCAAAATCGCTGCGCCAATGCCCTGCCCGGCGTTTAACGCATACATGCGTTTCAGCTCCGCCACCCCAGGTTGCAGCGGGCGAAACGCGCCACAGCCCACCGGCCTGCGTTGCTCATCACGCGCGATCACGAAACAGCTGCCCGGCTGCTGCATTGCGTCGGGATCAAAGCTGGCACGCCCGCTGCTGCCGGTCAACTGTGCCAGGGTAGCTGACAGACGATCCAGCAACCATTCAGCGTCCGGCTGCTGAAGCGACTCCGGCGTCACCACGATCATGCAGGCAGCCGCAAGGTTTTAAACATCACCGTTGTGGCGTCCAGCACCCCGGCGGTGGATTCGGCATAGTGAGGAATGGAGCCGGCAATTTTCCAGTCGAGCGACAGGTAGAGATCGGTCGCCACATCGCCGCTGCGCGTGTCCAGCACCAGTAAGGTTTTGCCGTTCTCCACCGCCAACTGTTCCGCCTGCTGCATCAACCGACGTCCAATCCCCATGCGACGTGCGCGCGGGTGCACCAGCAGCTTACTGATCTCAGCGCGGTGGCGACCGTTCGGCATGGCGCTGTACCCCACCATCACCGTCGCCACGATCTCTCCGTGCAGGCGTGCCACCAGCAGTTGATTGTCGCCGCTGGCAAGGCTGAAGATTTTGTCCTGCCAGAAACGTTCCATCACCGCACGATCGTTGGCATCGATAAACCCGACGCTGGCCCCCTCCGCCACACATCCCTGCAACACATCACATAACGCCCCCACCAGAGGCTGCGCCTGGCTGGCGCTAAGCTGTTCGATCTCAATCATGGTTTGCACACCACCAGAATGTAACGTGCACCACCCTGCGGGTGCGCGGTAAAGGAGGATTTGCCGGTCAGATGGAAGCGCAGGCAGTCACCCGCCTGCAAGGTCCAGCTTTGCGCATCCATGCTGATGGTCAGCTCGCCGGACTGTAACCAGATATGCTGCTCCAGCCCCTGAATCGGCGGCGCGTCATAATCAATACGCGAACCGGGTTGTAACACCCCTTCCACCATTTCTGCTCTAAAATGAGTGGCAGGCGGCGAAACGTTGCGGCGCTGAAAGCCACTCAGTTCATCGACCCACACCGGCTGCTGTTCGGGTTTAAGTAACAACAGCGCGTCGTCTTCGACCTCACTCAGCAGGCGCGACATGGTGAGGCCATAGGCGACACAAAGTCGATTGAGTAATGCTGCCGTTGGACTGGTCTCGGCGCGCTCAATGCGCGACAATGTGGCCCGACTGATGCCGGTGGCCATCGCCAGTTCATCCAGTGACCAGCCGCGTTGCAGGCGCAATTCAGCCAAACGAGCGGCCAGCCGATCTTCGGTATCCGGTTCAGACATTATCACCTCTCAATTATGGGAAACGATCTCATAATTGAGATAAAACCTGAAAGCACCATCTCCGTCAAGTTGTACACGGAAAAATATGTTGTACAACTTATTCGCCGCGGTTAAGGTGTGGCGATGCAGGTCAGTATATTGAGGAAGATATGGCCTTATACAGTATCGGCGACGTTGCCGAACGCTGTGGAATCAATCCGGTAACACTTCGCGCATGGCAGCGACGTTACGGTCTGTTAAAGCCCCAGCGCACCGAAGGTGGTCACCGTCAGTTTGACGACGAAGATGTTCAGCGCATTGAAGAGATCAAGCGCTGGATAGAAAGCGGCGTGCCCGTTGGCAAGGTCAAGGCCCTGCTGGAAGGGGAAAGCGTCAATGTGCACGACGGCTGGAATACGTTGCAGGAAGAACTGATGAGCGTACTGCGCCATGTCAGACCTTCAAAGTTGCGTGCCAAGATCGCCACGGTCGGACGTGAGCATCCGGTGGATGCGCTGATTGATCATGTGATTGTGCCGGTTCGCCAGCGTCTCGGATTAGATCAAAACACCGCACGCGCCATGTGCAGCCTGCTTGATGGCGCGTTAATAGATTACGTGGCGTTTTGCCTGACCGGATCGCGTAAAAAAGCCGGCAAAGATGCGCTGATGATTGGCTGGGGCGTTGACGATCGCACCCGCATCTGGCTGGAAGCCTGGCGTCTCTCGCAACAGGGATGGCGTATGGATGTGCTGGCGGAACCGCTGGAACTGCCGCGCCCGGAGTTATTCCCCGGCCAGAATCTGTTTGTCTGGACCGGCAAAAAGCTCACCCGTCGTCAGCATGAACAACTGGAGCACTGGCAGGCCCAGGGCTTTAACGTTCACCTCCACGACCCCAACGCGTAAAAACGCACACATCGGCCTTTGCCTCGGCTGATGTGCGCGTTATCATGCCGCCCTCAATGACATTTCTCAGGTTTTGACATGAACTGGCAAAAAATCTTCATCTCTACCCTGTTTGCCGTGATGGCGCTGGGCGGCATGGGCGGCCTGATGCTGGTAGGCTACAGCCTTATTCTGCACGCCAACTAAGCCAGCGCTGCACGCGTTCAAGCAGACGATCGCACACCAACGCCAGCAGCGCCACCAGCAGTGCCCCCTGAATGACATAGGCGGTGTTAAAGCCGCTCAGGCCAATAATCACCGGCGATCCCAGACTCTCCGCGCCGACGGTTGAGGCGATTGCTGCGGTGCCGATATTGATCATCACCGAGGTGCGTACCCCGGCCATGATAACCGGTGCTGCCAGCGCCAGTTCGATCTGCCATAAACGCCGCCACGGCCCCATGCCCAGACCGGTGGCAATCTCGCGATTGCTGGCCGGTACGCTATCAAGACCAGCCAGCGTACCCTGCAAAATCGGCAGCAAACCATACAGAAACAACGCCATCACCGCCGGGGTCGCGCCGAACCCCATTACCGGCACCGCAATCGCCAGCACGGCTACCGGCGGAAAGGTCTGCCCGGCGGCGGCGAGGGTTTCCAGCAGCGGCCGAAACGCCCTCCCCTTACGCCGGGTGGCAAACACCGCACAACTCACCCCAACGACAATCGCCAGCGCGCTGGCGCTGACCACCAGCCACAGATGCGCCACCGCCAGCCGCCAAAAACTATCCTGTTGATATAATGGCCGTTCCAGTTGTGGAAACCAGTGGGCAAACAGCGGCGCGCTGTGCGGCAGTCCCCACAGCAGCAGCAGAAACAACGCCAGCAGCCAGTACAGCGGATCTTTCAGCCAGCTCATCAACTCGCCTCGCGCTGACGCAACAAATCGCTGAAGTGCAGCACGCCGAGCGGTTGCTGGTGTTGATCCACCACCGGCAGCTTGTCAGTGCGCCGGGCGATAAACTGCGACAATGCCTCACGCAGGGTTAACCCGGCGGCGATCGGTTCGGCCTCCAGCCACTCACCGCGGCGAACCACGCTCCCTGCCCGTCCCAGAGCCAGCAAGCGTACGCCGAGTTCGCTGTGACCAAAAAATTCACGCGCAAAATCGCTGGCGGGTTGCGTCAGCAATTCAATCGGTTTGCCCTGCTGGACAATTTCGCCGCCATCCATTAACACCAACTGGTCGGCCAGGGTCAGCGCCTCATCGATATCATGGGTCACCAACACGATGGTGCGCCCGGACAGGCGGTGAATGCGCAGCATCTCCTGTTGCAGCGCCTGACGGTTGACCGGATCGAGCGCGCCAAAGGGTTCGTCCATCAGCAGCAACTCAGGGTCCGCCGCCAGCGCCCGCGCCACGCCCACACGCTGCTGTTGACCGCCGGAAAGCTGATGCGGATAACGTGTCGCCAACTCGCTGTCCAGATTGAGCAGCGTCAATAGCTCCGCCACGCGCTCACGAATACGCGCCGGTGACCAGCCCAGTAGCGATGGTACGGTGGCAATATTTTTCGCGACGTTCCAGTGCGGAAATAGCCCGATGGACTGAATCGCATAACCAATGCGGCGACGCAAGGCACGGGCATCCATCCGTTCAATGGCTTCTCCGGCAAAGCGGATCTCCCCGCTGTCATGCTCCACCAGTCGATTAATCATTTTCAGGGTGGTGGATTTACCGGAACCCGAGGTGCCAATCAGCACCGTGAAACTGCCTTTCTCAATATGCAGCGACAGATTGCGCACCGCTGCTTTGCCGTTGAAAACTTTATTTACCTGATGAAATTCAATCATATTGTCTCTCCAGCAGTGCAGCCAGTAAGCGCAGCAGCGCATCGGCGATCACCGCCAGCGCCACCACCGGGATCACCCCGAGCAGCACCAGATCCAGTGCGCTACTTAATAACCCCTGAAACAAAATGGCCCCGAATCCTCCGGCACCAATCAACGCCGCCACCACCGCCAGCCCCAGCGTCTGAACCACCACCACACGCAAACCGGAGAGCCACACCGGGAGCGCCAGCGGCAGTTCGGCAAAACAGAACTGCTGCCAACGGCTCATCCCCATGCCACGCGCGGTTTCCCGTACCTCCGCAGGCACCTGCTGCAAACCGGCCACCACACTACGCACCAGCGGCAGCAACGCGTACAACACCAGCGCTATCAGCGCCGGAGCCATACCGATGCCCGCAATCCCCCAACTCGCCAGCAACGGAAACGTTGCTGCCAGCCCGGCCAGGGGGGCAATTAACAGGCCAAACAACGCTACCGAGGGGACGGTCTGGATCAGGTTTAATACGCTGAAAGCGGTTTGCTGCCAGCGCGTACGCCGGGCAATTACAATGCCGAGCGGCAGACCGATCAGTATGGCTGGCAACAAGGTCCCGCCGAGCAGTGTCAGATGCTGGATTAACGCGGCATCAAATACCGTGCTGCGATTGGCATACTCTTTCAACAGGGAAAGCTGGTTAAGATGGCCGCTCAGTAACAGGGCGAGCGGGAGCAACCACATTTGCAGGTTGAGTAAGATGCGCCACGTTGTCTGGCGATGGCGCTGACGAATCGCCTCTGCCGCCAGCAGCAACGTCAGCGCCGCAGCACTCCAGAAACCGCTGCCAAACGCGGTACGCGCCAGCCGGCTGCCGCTTTGCGCCAGCAGTGTCGCCTGATGCCCACTCAGCCAGACCAGCAGCACAAACAGGCATTCGCAGCCGAGCAACAGCAGCAACGCGCTGCGCCGGGTTGGCAAGAAGACCAACAGCCACAACGCCAGCAACGGCAGCAGCAGATATCCGCCCAAAGGTATCTGCCACAGCATCAGCGGCTGACCTGAAACCAGCCGGTTCGCCGCATAGGTCAGCACTGGCAGCGCGGCAAGCGCCACGCTGATCAACACCACCAGTACCAGCAAAACCGGCTGCGGTCGCCTGAATAATCGCGCCACCCGTTACAGCAACTTATTCTGCTGTAACCACTGCTGCGCCACCTGGCTGGCATCCTGGCCATCCACCGCAATCTGCGCATTGAGTTGTTGCAGCGTCTTCTCATCAAGTTTGCTGAACACCGGCTGCAACCACTTGCCAATGTCAGGATACTGCTTCAGCACCACGTCGCGGATCACCGGGGTCGGTGCGTAAATCGGTTGTACGCCTTTGGGATCGGTTAAGGTTTGTAGCCCAAGCGCCGCCACCGGGCCGTCGGTGCCGTAAGCCATCGCCGCATTCACCCCGGAAGTCTGCTGGGCGGCGGCTTTGATGGTGACCGCCGTATCACCGCCCGCCAGCGACAGCAGCTGTGATTGATCAAGTTTGAAATCGTAGGCTTTTTCAAACGCCGGTAACGCATCGCTGCGTTCGATAAATTCTGCCGAGGCCGCCAGTTTGAAGGTGCCGCCTTTTTTCAGGTACTGGCTGAGATCAGCCAGCGAGGTGAGTTTGTTTTTCTCGGCGATATCGCTGCGTACCGCGATGGTCCAGGTATTGTTGGCTGGCGCTGGGGTGAGCCACACCAGATGGTTTTTCTCCGCGTCCAGGGTCTTCACTTTCTCATAACCCTGCTGTGCATTCTTCCACGCCGGGTCTTTCTCATCATTGAAGAAAAACGCCCCGTTGCCGGTGTATTCAGGATAGATATCCAGCGCGCCGGCGGTGATGGCACCGCGCACCACCTGCGTGGTACCGAGCTGAATTTTATTCACCGTCGGCACTCCATGTTTATTCAGCACTTGCAGGATGATATTGCCGAGCAGCGAACCTTCGGTATCAATCTTTGACCCCACCCGCACCGGGTCGGCGGCCTGTGCTGCGGTGGCGCTCATTGCTAATACGATCAGTCCCAGTAAACCCTGCTTAATCATGGCGTTCGCCCTCAGTATTGTTATCGTGTGGTGAGTTACAAGCGTAGCCTGGCGAACCGGGATGGGCGCGGTCAAGCAGCGGTTAGGGTTTCACTTCGGTCAATTTCTGCTAGCCATTTCAAATCAGTTATAACCATTTCATTGCTCATATAACCAAATGGAATTTTTCAGCCGCCAACTGAGGATTATTCTCATAGGCCCAAATTTACAAAAATACAGACAACAACATCATGTCCGACTTAACTTCTCCCGCCCATGTGGCGCTGGCAGGGAATCAACCTCAGGGTGAGACACAATGGATCCGCAGTGCGTCCGATGTATCAAACCTGATTAATAACAGCGAGCAGTCGCGCAGTAACGCACGCATCGTCATCGCTATCGCACTGGGCGGGGTGTTTCTCGATGCCTATGACCTGGGTGCGCTGGCGTTTGGTATCAAAGATGTGGCCCGCGAGTTCCAGCTGACACCGACCGGCACCGGTATGGTGGCAGCGGCGATCACCTTTGGCGCTATCGTTGGCGCGCTGATTGGCGGCTATCTGACGGATAAAATTGGCCGCTACCGGGTGTTTATGGCCGATATGTTCTTCTTTGTGGTGGCAGCGCTGGCCTGTGCCTTTGCCCCCAACGAATATGTGCTTGGCGGTGCGCGCTTTGTGATGGGGTTGGGCGTCGGGATCGATCTACCGGTGGCGATGGCCTTTCTTGCCGAGTTTTCCAAACTGCGCGGTCAGGGTAATAAAGCCGCCAGCGTGGCGATGTGGTGCCCCACCTGGTACGCGGCCATCAGTATCTCCTACCTGCTGGTGCTGCTGCTGTATGCGGTGTTGCCGGAAAGCCATACCGACTGGTTGTGGCGCTTGATTCTCGGCTTTGGTGCGGTCCCGGCGATCGTGATTATCGCCATCCGCAGCCGTTATATGAGCGAGTCTCCGGTGTGGGCCGCTAACCAGGGCAACCTGCACGGCGCGGCAGAGATTTTGCGCCGTTCGTACAATATCAATGCCCGGGTGGCAGACGATGCCGATCTGAGCCAACAACCCCGCGTACGTAAAGCCAGCTGGCGTAACTATGGCGCGCTGTTGCAGGGTGTTTATCGCCGCCGCACCATTCTGGCGACCGTCACCTCCATCGCCTCTTCCTTTGCGTATAACGCCGTGGCTTTTGGTCTGCCGGTGATTATCTCCAGCTTCTTTGCACAGTCGATGCTGACCACCATTCTGGTGTCGCTGGCGCTGAACCTGCTGTTTGCTTTTGTTGGTGGTTTGCTGGCGGTACGGCTGGTGCCTCGTCTCGGTGCGTGGAAAATGTCGGTGACCGGCTACACCTGTCAGTGCGTGGCGCTGCTGGGGCTGGCGCTAATTGGTCGTCCTGAAGGGGGCGAACAGGCGGCGGTGGCGATTGCCATGCTGGCGTTGTTCCTGTTCGGCCAGGGCTTCGGTCCCGGTTCACATACCATGACCTTTGCGTCGCTGAGCTATCCGACCTCGCTGCGCGGCGTGGGCGTTGGTTTTAACCAGACGCTGATGCGTGGCAGTTCTACCGTGTCGCTGTTTGTGTTCCCGCTGCTGGTCGCCGCGTTCGGCACCGGAGTGTTCTGGGTGATTTTCCTCGCACCGCTGGCTGGTCTGCTGGCGCTGCTGGCGATTCGCTGGGAGCCATCGGGTTACGATGTCGATGCCGAGGATTTTAACGCCCGGTAATCATTTGTGGCGGCGCGTTTTATCGCGCCGCCACATTCAGGAGAAGTTCTCCAGCACCGACAGGAAGGAGTAACGATCGCCCTGCCCTTCAGTCAGTCTGACCCGTCCCTCAATGTCGGCCAGATGGTGATCCATCAATTGCTGCGCACGCGAAAGGTCCTTTTCTTTCAGCGCCGCGACGATCATGCGGTGATGGTCTGCCCCACAATCATCTTTATGATTCTCTTCATATAACGCCATCACCAGCGACAGTCGGGCTACGATTTTAGATAACATTTCTGTCAGCACGGCATTACCCGCCATCTCCGCCAGAACGATGTGAAACTTACCTGACAGCACCGTTTTTGATTTCTCGTCGCCATGCTGATGAATATGCTCTTCTTCATCCGCCAGTTTTTCCAGCGCGTTAAGTTCTGCGATGGTTGCCCGCTCGACGATCAACGCCAGCAAGATCGCCTCTAATTTACGCCGCGCTTCAAAAAGACTTTTCGCTTCATCTATGCTGGGTTCAGCCACGAAGGTGCCGCGGTTGCGCTTTCTTTCCAGCAAATGATCGCTTTCCAGCACGCCAAGTGCGCCCCGCACCACTGTTCTGCTCACGCCAAAATGTTCAGCGATGGCTTCTTCCAGGATCTTGCTACCTGGCTTTAGCGCCCCTTCCCCGATGGCCGTGGCCAGCGTGATACGAATTCGCTCTGAGACATCATCATGGCTGTCAGCGCTACTGGCAGCCTTACTGGTTGCTGGCGTCACTCGACTGCGTGTCTTTTTCATTATCCTCTCCCTACTTCATCCAACACGTCGACTGCACTATCATAACAGCCCGTAAAACGGCTTATCTATCTTTGTGATAATATTCTTGCGTAACTTATCGTGTTAACACGATACCCTTTTCGGCACAGATGTTGCGAATATGGCTGGCAGATTGTTCAATAAATCCTAATGCCTGTGCAAAACCATAATGCTGGTGCTCATAACTGGGGTAGCCATAATTGGCACTTTCATAGCTCGCCCAATCGGGAATTTCCCCTGCTGTGACCCGCTTCTCATAAGCGTTTAACATGGCAAAATAGGCTTCCAGCTCCTCCCCGGTTAGATCAGGGTGGCCAGCGCGCCACAGAGGGTCATCAATCTGGATACACTGACGCGGATTGGCCGCACGACGTTTATCGTCAGATGACTGGGCAATCTCCAGCGACAGATGCAGTTGCGGGTTTACCTCAGCCAGCAGCGGCAGGATGGCGGCAAAATCGACAATCCCCATGCCACAGGGACGGGGCTGAAAATCCAGGCCGCCAGGCGCGCGCCCAATATAGGCATCTTTAATATGGGTCTGCCGCACCCAGGGGGCCAGACGACGGACAGCAAAGACGGGATGCTCACCGCGTTGCAACATATTCGCGGTATCCAGTACAACGCCAACGCACTCCTCACCCACAGATTCAATCAGTCGCAAAATTTCAAATGAGGTGATTTCATCGTGGGTTTCAATATTCATATGCACTCCATTGGCGCGTGCGACAGGTGCCAGCTTGCGCAACACCTTTTCCATAGCCAGCAATTGTTCATCCCAGGTCACGTCGGTGCGGAAGCGATCCACCGCCAGACGCCCTGGATAGGCCGGTTTGAAGTTACCCGGAGAAACCCACAACTCGCAGCAACCTATCTCCGCCCCCGCCTCTATCATTCGCGTCAAACCGGCGATAATATCGCCGTTGCCAATGTCACGCAGCTCAGGAGATTCAGCGCTACAGTAAGGGTTGATTTTACCAAGTCCCCCTTCCAGATACAGACCCAGTTCATCTGCTTTCGCACGGATATCACGTAACCGCCCTTTGTCCAGATCGGGACTCATATCCAGTAATGTGCTGAAAAAAATCCCGCTCAAACCCAGTGCTTTTGCATGTTCAAGACTCGCTAAGGGACCACGTTTTTTTGCTTCAGGCAGTTTTAAACCGTCGATACCTAATTTCATGTCGTACTCCTTTTTGGGATGGTGTGTCGATACAGCACCTGCAAGCAGCATGCCATCGGCCTGGAAAATAATTTTAATTCATTGATAAACAACAAAATAAATTTAATAATTTTTTGTATAAAGTTAATTATTAAGTTAGTGATAAACAATATTCAATAAAATTAATATTGTAGATAGAGGATTTTCAGTCAACCAATCCCGATCGCAGCCTGAAACCCTCATTTTTTCCTCCCCCGTTGCCCCATTACCGGTGGTTCTGCACCATTCTGATGATAAGAACGCACCAATTTAGTGAAAAATCATTCCGAATTTACTTAATGAAATTCAGTATCACTAATTTTCGCACAAACTTTCGCACATATTTTAAAAGATAATTATCATTATAATTCCATTAGTTATGATAAATAAACCCAACGACCTGTGATCCTGGCATACCCCTTGCAACTCCTTTTCCATGTGAATTTTTCGTTTCATCTCGCGACTCAGAACCAGGGAAGCACTATGGCAGATATGCAGAACTCGTCCGAACGTAAGCGCTTGAACGTTCAGGGCCTTACTCACAGCTACGGTGGCAACAACGCAATCAGCGATGTCTCTTTCACGATTGAACCCGGTGAAATAGTGGCACTGCTGGGGCCAAGCGGCTGTGGTAAATCCACCGTGTTAAGGGCAATTGCCGGACTTATTCAGCCTAAAGCTGGAAAAATTGAACTGGGCAATCAGGATCTGGCCCTGGTCTCGGCCAGGGCGCGGGGTATCGGCATGGTTTTCCAGAACTACGCTCTGTTTCCCCATCTCACTGTCGCCGAAAACATCGCCTATCCGCTCGCTTGTCAGCAAGTTTCGCGTGCTGAACGTAAACAGCGTGTTGAAGAGATGCTGGCAATGGTGCGCCTCAGCGAATATGGCAATCGTCTGCCGCGTGAGCTTTCCGGTGGTCAGCAGCAACGCGTTGCAGTTGCCCGGGCCATAGCAGGTCGCCCTTCTCTGCTGTTGCTGGATGAGCCTTTTGGAGCACTGGATCGCGCGCTGCGTTTTGATTTACAGGTGGAATTGTTACACCTGCAAAAAACGCTGGGGATCACCACGCTAATCGTGACGCACGATCAGGAGGAGGCGCAGAGCCTCGCCAATCGTTTGGTGTTGATGAACAAAGGCCATGTTGAGCAGATCGACACACCGATGGCAGTTTATGATCAGCCCAAATCACTGTTCGTAAACACCTTTATTGGCCAAACCAACCAGTTAGCTGGCACCGTACTGCGCTTTGATAACGACACCACGTTGATCGGCCTGTCTGGTGACAAAACGCTGCGTCTGCCTCGCCGTCTGAATTTTACCACCGGCTCGAAAGTCACCATCACATTCCGTCCTGAAGAAGTACGTTTGTCAGCGCAGCCTGGAGAACAGTGTCAGCCAGCAAGGCTGACGGTTTCCGTCCCACTGGGGCCCGTGCTGGTGCACGACCTGATGCTTGATTGTGGTACTACGCTGCGGGCTTCTGAGGTCAGAGTCCCCGGAACCCGCATCCCCCTTCCCGGATCGCAGCTTTTTGCTGAGATCGATACGACACGCTGTCATGCCTTTCCGGCTGAACCGCAAACCCTGAGTGATTAAATAGAGGTGAACATCATGAAAAACTTTGAGATTAGTCGTCGTCGGTTCGGTCAATTGTTGGCAGGAGCAGCCGCAACCTCCTTGCTACCGGTGTCACTACGTGCGCTGGCGGCAGAGAAAGAAACCGCAATTGCTGCCACCTTTCCGGGGAACTGGGAAGATGCCTATCGCAACATACTGACCCCGATCATGAAAAAAGAGGGGTATGGCCTGACCATTGCCCCTGCGTTGGCACAAGACCAGTTGGCAAAAGTGATGGCCAGCCCCGGTAATCCCCCTTATGACGCGCTGTTAATGTCGCCAGGGCAAATGACCATTGCCATTCAGAATGACATTATCCAGAAAATCGATCCCTCCAGATTGAAAAACTGGCATCTCCTCGATCCGAGTTTTCAGGGTGAATATGGCCCAACGGTTACGGTAGAAGTCAACGGCATCGCCTATAACCCGGACCTTGTGCCACGTCCGAAGGGTTATAAAGATCTGTTCGAAAACCCCGCCTACAAAGGCCTGGTCTCCTGGACTGGTTTTGCCTCCAACACCGCGGTCATGGCTTACACCGAAATCGCCAAAATCTATGGCTCCGGGCCAGATGACATGGCGGCCGTGTTTAAGTTGTTCAAGGATCATCCTGAGCAGTTAAAGAGCATTGTTGATAGCACCAATCATCAAATGACCTTGTTCCAGCAGGGGGAGATCGCGGTATTCATGTGCAGTACCAGCAACGTGGCACGCCTGAAGAGTCTGGGGATGAACTGCGAGTTCGTCCATCCGGAAACGGGATCTCCAGCGGCACCGGTCAATATTCATCTGACGAAGGGCACCAAAAATGCCGATGCCGTCTACGCCTATATGGATGCGGCCATCTCCCAGGCTGCACAGGATCAATTCAAATTGCCACCGGCTGAAATGTTCCCGACCAACAGCGATGTTGCGCTGACACCGGCAATCTCCGCCTATGTCACGCGCGATCAGCTTAAGACTCTGGTCTACCCCGACTGGAACAGCATCAACAAAAATCGTGATGCCTGGATTCGCGAATTTGACACCATTGTTGCCGGATAAGGTGATGTGATGAAACAGAGCGGCTTTCCTTACGTTGTCCCCATGCTATTGCTCTCCGTGGTGTTCTTCGCAACGCCGCTCGCGGTTTTGGTCGGATTTAGTTTCATCACTAAAGGTGGTGTCACCCTGGATCACTACGCCCGTTTTTTCGGTGATGAATTCAACTTTCGTGTGTTGATTAACACCGCGAGATTGGGACTGGAAACAGTTATCGGCACCACCCTGCTGGGCGTACCTATCGCGTTGCTTTACTGGCATAGCGGGCGAACCTTACGTCAGGTGATCATTTTCCTGACGCTAATCCCGATGCTGACCAGTAACGTAGTGAGAACGTTCGCCTGGATTGTCATTTTGGGACGTCAGGGACCAATCAGCGAAGCATTAATGGCGCTTGGCATTACCGGAATGCCGACCAGCCTGATGTTTACGGAGCTCGGTCTGGTCATGGCAATGTGTCAGATTGATCTGCCGCTGATCATTTTGCCGCTGATCGCCATTCTGACCCGCACCCAATACTCACTCACCGAAGCGGCACAAGTCTCAGGAGCTGGCCCCTGGCGCATTTTGATCACCCTGATGCTGCCACTGATGTTACCAGGCCTGTTGGCAGGCTGGATCCTGGTATTCGCCAGTACCAGCAGCTCGTTCGTCACCCAGGCCGTGATTGGTGGTGCACGTAATGTGTACGTGCCACAGCTGATTTATCGCGAAGTCGGTACGCTGTTCGACTGGCCTCTCGCTTCCGCCATTGCCGTGGTATTGCTGCTTTCGACTGGCTGTCTGCTGGTGGCACTCACCATGATTTCACGTCACAGGAGATTGAATGGTCATGCTTAATCGACGCGAAAATCCCGTTCCGGCCCTGCTGTACAAAGTCTTTGTGTATGGCTTTGGCACGCTGTGCCTGATTTACCTGGTCGCACCGATTGTGATTGCTCTGATGATGTCCTTCACCGCCGGGCAAACACTGAAATATCCACCGGAAGGATTTTCATTGCGCTGGTATGAAGCGCTGCTCGACCCGGTGCGCTCGGGTACTGAACACATAGCGGCATGGAACTCACTGAAAATCGCCGGATTGGCGGTATTGGGATCGCTGCTGTTTGCCGTGCCCGCCAGCATTGGTATGACGCGGATGAAACGTAAAACCGTGAACAGCATCGAGCCATTACTGCTTGCTCCGCTGGTGTTACCCAGCCTGGTCTATGGGCTGGCAGCATTGATCGTCGCCAACTTTATTGGTTTCCAGCCATCGCTGTGGTTGACCGTTACCGGGCATATCGTGGTGTTTGGCCCGTTGATGTATCGCGCCGCGTCTGTTGTGGCCCAGGGACTTAACCCCTCTCTGGCGGAAGCATCAACCACTATGGGGGCCAGTTGGTTTATGACGCTTCGTCGTGTCACGTTGCCACTGTTGATGCCCGGCATTCTGGCTGGTGCGTTTCTGGTGTTTATTCAGTCACTGGATAACGTCACGGTTTCGCTGTTTCTTGCAGATGCTTCAACCACGGTGTTGCCGCTGCGAATGTTTGCTCTGATTGAAGAGTCACTCGATGTCCGTGTGGCCGCTATCTCAGGGATTCTCATCGCCGTCACCTTGCTCGGTTTGCTGGTTGCACGCCGTGTGCTGGCTCCACGCCCACAAAATTAATGACTTAATCAAGTACAAGGATTCACCTATGAACACTCATGCGACTCAGCCCGCTGGCTATCGCATTGGCTCTCTGCTTGCCGATTTCCAGCCAGATTTTACGTTTTCAGCCCCGTTACCATTGCCGGAGGAGGAGTTTGCCGAACGTCTGCGCAAAATTCGCCGCCAGGCTGTTGAAGCCGGACACGATGCGCTGATCGTCCACGCCGGGAGCGTGGGCTGGTTCCACGCCTCAAATGCGTATCTGCGTTATATCTGTGACTGGATGCGAGAAGGTGTGCTCATTATCCCGACTGATAGTGATAAACCGCTGACGCTACTCTCCTTTTTTACCCAGTCGGTATTGTTGCCACCGGGTGGTGAGCCGTTGCTGGTGGATGAAATCTGGCAGATTGGTCCGATTGGTCGTGAATACGCAGATCGTCCCGGTGACTCGGTAATCAAAACGGCCGAGAAATGTGCGGAGATCCTCACACGGTTAGGGTTAGTGAACGCGCAAATTGGCAGTATCGGCGATCGTACCTCCCTCACTTTCTGGGCGGCCCTGGCGTCGCTGATGCCGCGCAATAAATTTATTGCCGACAACCCAATTCTGGACCGCATGCAGAAAGTCCGTTCACCCCGTGAAATTGAGATGTTCCGGGCCGCAGCACAGTTGATCAGTATTGGCACGCAGGCGGCATATCATGTGACAAAACCGGGTGTCACCGACCATGAGATCTTCGCGGCGTTTACGGCAGCACAGATGGCGTTTGGTGGTGAGACCGGGGATGGCTACCAGATTGGTATCAACGAATTTGGTACCCACTGCGGTAAGCCTTATGGTCATGTGGTGCGTGCCGGTGATCTGATCAATTTGTACATTTCCAATGTCACCTGGCGGGGTTACACCGCGCAGACCGCGCGCATGATTGCCGTGGGTGATATCACTCCGCACCAGGAGAAGGTGCTGACAGCCTGTACCGACGGTGTGAAACGTGCGGAGCGTTTAATTAAGCCCGGCGCACTGATGCGGGATATCAACAACGCTGCCTTCGAACCGATGATCGAACAGGGCATGCTGACGTCAGCCGAAGCTCGCACCATGCCCTACAACTGGTCACCCATGCCTGACGGTGGCGCACGTCTGATCCCCCAACAGTATGTTCGCGATATCGACTGGGAAGCCCAGGGGCGCAAGCTGATGCATGTCTACCCTGCCACCTATGGACCACACAATCCCAATCTGGGTCACTCCATCGGTATGGCTGGCGCGCAAAACAGCTTCAACATCTCCTCTCATAACTACGATCGCCTGGAAGAAGGGATGGTATTTGTGCTCCATAGCCAATGGCTGGAACCGCTGGCGGCAGGCTGCAACATTGGCGATTGTTATGTTGTCACCAAAGACGGTTTTGAAAATCTTAGCCATCACACCCCCCTTGAAACATATCGTATTGACAGCGGAGCCTGAGATGAGCCAGCCAACATCACATACTTTTTTTGACTTTGCGTCATTAACCGAACGTGAGCGTTACAAGATTTTGATTGGCACGGTAATTCCGCGCCCGGTTGCCCTGGTGACCACGGTCAGCCGCGACGGTGTTCCCAATGCCGGCCCGTTCAGCTTTTTCAATGTACTGACTCACGACCCGGCGATTGTCGCTATCGGTGTGGAGAACTATGCCGATATGCGTTTCAAAGACACCGCACGCAATATCCGTGAAACGGGCGAGTTTACGGTGCATATCGTCGATGATGCCCTGGTGGATCAGATGGAGATCTGTGCCATTAAATTTGGTCCCGAGGTCAATGAACTGGAGGAGGCCGGTCTGGAAACCGTGCCGGGCCAATACGTGCACAGCCCGCGCATTCTCGCTGCCCCTGCGGCACTGGAGTGCCGCCGTCATACCACCTTACAGGTTGGCCCGGCGAGAGAAATCATTCTGGGTGAGGTGGTCGGGGTATATGTGCGCAGTGATGCGGTCAACCCGGAAAATCTGCACATAGACCAACAACTGATGGATGCGGTGGGGCGTATGGGGGGAAATACCTATTGCCGCACACGCGATCAATTCGATATTAAAACGCTCACTAAAGAGCAATGGGAGGAACGCCAGGCGATTAAATAAACGCAAACTAAAACACCATTCCTGATTTTTATCTTTTTTCACCATATATCCCCCCAACGAGGGGTAATAAATAATTAATTCAGACAGGGTAAAAACGTAATGATGAAACGCTCACTTTTAGCGGCAGCTATGCTGCCGCTACTGGCTGCCTTATGCCCGGTTCAGGCTGCGGAAATATATAATAAAGACGGCAACAAGCTGGACCTGAATGGCAAAATAAAAGTTTCCCATATATTTTCTGATGACAGTAATAATGATGGTGATGCGTCGTCAAATCTTCAGGGCGGTTTTACCGGGGAGACAAAAATCTCGGATAAATTGACGGGTTATGGCAGCTGGTCATATCAATTCAGCCTGCATAATTCTGAAGGCGGTAGCGATGCTCAAAATGGTAACGCTACTCGCCTTGGCTACGCCGGTTTGAAATATGGTGAATTGGGTTCTATCGATTATGGCCGCAATTTCGGTTTGGTTTATGACGTGATGAGCAACACCGATATGCTGCCTTTCTTCGGTAGTGACTCTGATTACAATGATGTCTTCCTCGTGGGCCGCTCGACCGGCTTGCTCACCTGGCGTAACACAGGTTTCTTTGGTCTGGTGGACGGTCTGAACGTGGCCGCACAATACGAAGGTAAAAATGACCGAACTGGCAGTACCGATCAAATTATCCGCGCTAATGGTGATGGATTTGCACTTTCCGCCTCTTATGCTTTCGATTTTGGCCTAAGCTTTGTGGGTGCTTTTGCCAGCCTTGACCGTACAGATGCGCAAAATAACTTAAGCCGTGGTCATGGTGATAAAGCCCAACATTGGGCCGCTTCGGTAAAATATGATGCGAATCAGATTTACCTCGCGGCCGCGTATGATGAAACGCTGAATGCCACCCCGATCAGCGGGGGATTTGCGAATAAAGCACAAAATTTTGAAGCCGTTGCACAATATCAATTCCTGAGTGGATTCCGCCCTTCAATTGCTTACATCTCTTCGAAAGGGAAAGATATTGAAAACATCGGTGACGCCGATATTATTAAGTACACAGCCATTGGTGCTTATTATTATTTCAACGTCAATATGTCTTTATTCGCTGAGTACCGTATTAATATGCTTAAAGATAATAACCCACTCGGACTGGCGACTGACGATGTGATGGCTCTGGGTCTGGTTTATCAATTCTGATATGACAACGCCTCAGCAATGAGGCGTTTTTTTACACGGTGAGCTGAAACGCATCCAACGTGGCAGGAATGCGGGCAAAGGTGAACAGAAACCACGGCGTGAACTGTTCCGGGTGCTGCGCAATCTCCTGCTGAATCTGCGCCACCGACCGATAGCACCAGGCATCGGCCTCTTCCGGGTTCAGTTCCGGTTGTTCATCGCTGATGGCAAAAAACACATGACCGTATTCATGTTCCGTCAGGCCATTGCTGAGCGGCAGGTTGTAGCTCAGCTCGAATACCGGCGTCAGCGTCAGCGACAGCCCCATCTCTTCACGCAGGCGACGTTCAGCGGCAGCCTGGGTGGATTCCTGCGGATAAGGATGACCACAACAGGTGTTACTCCACAAACCGCCGCAGTGGTATTTACCACTGGCACGACGTTGCAGCAGCAGTTCATGCCGCGAGTTAAACACGTAAACCGTTACCGCACGGTGCAGTAATCCCTTTTCATGAACTTCCAGCTTTTCCATCTTGCCAGTGGGACGATCGAGGTGGTCGACGAGGATAACTTCTATGGCGGACATGACAACTCCTTCAGAAAAATCTCAACCATTGTACACAATCACCGCGCCGGGGGCCGGAAAAATTGCGTACATTCCGTGCGTTTGCGTAACGGAAAATTAATTTTAGCAGCTGGATTTTGAAGCAGCATAAAAAACGGGGAATAGTTAATAAGAAAGGAGAAACGGTGGCACACCCGGCACCACCGTGGAAAAGCGCTTAAAGTTTAAAGCTTTGCACCACCAACTCCAGCTGAACGCTCTGCTCCTCCATCGCGCGCGCGGCAGCAGAAACCTGTTCCACCAGCGCGGCATTCTGTTGGGTGCTGCCGTCAAGCTGGGTGATAGCCACGTTCACCTGATCGATGCCGAGGCTTTGCTCACGGCTGGCAGACATAATCTCCCCCATCAGCGTGGTGACGCTGCTGACGCCGTGCATCAATTCATCCATAGTTTGTCCGGCTTGCTCCACCAACTGGCTGCCAGCATCAATATTGGTGACCGACTCCTCAATCAGCTTCTTGATCTCTCGCGCCGAGTTGGCCGAGCGCTGGGCGAGGTTACGCACTTCCGACGCCACCACCGCAAAACCGCGCCCCTGCTCGCCCGCGCGCGCGGCTTCTACCGCCGCGTTCAAGGCCAGGATATTGGTCTGGAAAGCAATGCTGTCGATGACGCTGATGATATCCACCACTTTGCGCGATGAATGATGGATTTCGCCCATAGTGCTGACCACCTGACGCACCACCTCGGTGCCACGCGCCGCCACCTGCGAAGCGCCATCAGCCAGTTGATTGGCATGGGTGGCGTTATCCGCGTTCTGACGCACCGTACCGGTCAGTTGCTCCATAGAAGCCGCCGTTTCAACAATCGAGCTGGCCTGTGATTCGGTACGCGCCGACAGATCAGCGTTGCCGCTGGCGATCTCCCGCGAGGCAGCGGTAATCGCCAGCGCGCTGTCACCCACCTGACGCATCAGCCCCTGAAGGTAAGCAATAAACTGGTTGAAGCTCTGCGCCACGGCGTTAAATTCCGGGCTGTTGCTGGCAGGCAGACGCTGGGTCAAATCCGCACCGCCGGTTGATAACGCTTCAATGTTACGGTTGAGCTGGCTTAAGCGCTTCATCATGGCACGCACAAAGCCGAGCAAGATCAGCAGTAGGATCACCGCCAGCGGGATCTGCACCAGACCCAATCGGGTCAGCATGCTATGGGTTTGCGCATCCAACAGGCTGGAGGGCACGTCGCTGGCGAGATACCACGGACTGCCGGGAATGGCTTGCAGGAACAGCGTATGCTCGCCATCTTCCGCATCATAGCTCGCCTGCGTCGGTTGACTGCCCGCCTGCGCCAGCAACGTTTTCAGCGTTGGAGCCAGCGGCAGTTGGGTATCGGACAGGTTTTCCAGTTTCGCCGCAGCATCAACCAGCGCGGCGTTACCGACCACTTTGCCATCGGCTTCGACGATCAAGACGCGACCATGAATCGCCTCTCCCATCTGTTTCGCCAGTTGGTTGAAGAATCCCAGGGTCACGTCGATGGTCGCCACGCCCCAGGCAGTACCATTACGGTAAATCGCCATCGCGCAGTTGGTACGCGGTTGCGGGCTGGCCGCATCCTGATAGGCCTTCGCCCAGGCGCACTGGCCTTTCGCGGCCGCCATACCGTCTTTGTACCAGGGTTGCTCCCAGTATTTGTCGGCAGCGTCAGAGTTCCAGTAAGTATTCACCTGTAACTGGTTGCTGGCGTTGCGCGCAAAGAATGAACTGTCTTTCTCTTTAGCCGGATCGCGACGGTTCGGCAGGGGCCAGATACCGCCGCCGAATACGTTGCTGTCCTGATATTGGTTAACCAGCGCAGGCAGCAAGGTATCGATGCTGGCGCTATCCATTACCCCGGCAGCTTCGGTAATAGCACGCTGCTGCGCCTGAACGCGGTTCATCTGTTCGACGATACGTCCGGCCAGGCCATCGACTTCGTAACGCACCAGGCGGCTCTCATTGTTGCTGAGTTGGGGTGCAATAAACTGATTGATCACCAGCACGGTGACCAGCATCAGCACGGCGAAAAATGCGATGAGGGTCGCGGTGAAACGGGATTGTGTGGTTTTTAACATGAGAGTGCCCTTACCCTGGAGTGGCGAGATGCCTGATCCGGGTTAACGGCGTGTCAAGAAGGAACTTGAGGTGCGCACGATCACAAAGCAATAAAATAATTGATGAAGGTGATGATGTAGCGGCGCGATGTGTTTGGCGCGTATAGCAAAACCTGCGCGATAAATCGCGCCGCTACGATTCAGGCAACCGGAGGCTCCACCACTTCTTGCCTTGGACGAAAAATATGGTTGTTGCCATCAGCCAGCAGACGCTGCAACAACTGCTGTCCACCGCGTTCATCGGCCTGCGCAAACTGGCGTTCCGCCTCGGTGATTGGCGTTGACCACAGCAAATTCACCCGGTCGCCCCCACGCTTTGGCAGCCGGAACTGCGCCGCTTCCGGGGCCAGGCCATTCGCCAGCAGGAAACTTTCAAACCCCACCGGCGCCACTTCTGACGCCAGCGTATGCCCCTCACCCAGCCAGGTAAGGCGCGCCCACGGCAGATGGGCAAACTCCGCCAGTGCGCTGGCCATCTGCACTGCATTGGCTTCGTTCATCACTTCGCCATCCACTGCCATCGCCAGTTCGATGCGGCGATACTGCGGGGCCAGCTCATCAAACAGATAATCGACCTGCGGCATCGGTCGGATCCCCATGCCGAGGGTGAGGAAGTACCACACGCCCTGATGCCAGTGCTGCGAAATCGCCATCGGCGGCCAGTTGCCCTGGTCGATGGCGTAATACTTCACCGATTCACCGAACTGCGCCTGGTAGCACTGCATCAACTCACGCTGCACCACTTCCCATAAATGTCCGTCATGCCAGTCACGCCAGAAATGGCGTTGCTGTTCGGCACGCGCGTAATAGTCATTGGTTGAGGCCGATCCGAGCGGTGCCGTCAGGCGATTCTTTTTGATACACCCGGCCGAGAAGCTCACCTGTTTGTCCTGGTACAGGCTCCAGCCAGGGATCACCGCCAGCAACTGACCGTAGTACCACAACGCCGCACCATCATCGCTCGGCTCCCAGAGTATCTGTAACCCGGCCGGATCGAGCGGCGGTTCCGCTTCCAGCGTGCGGCAAAATTCGGCACTGAGCAGCGGCGCGATACCCTGCTCCAGTGCATCGCGATCTTCACGCGCCGGTGCGGGCAGCAGGTTGCGTAACCAGCAACCGCGTACCGCATACTGGCTGCGGAACAGGTCGTTTGGCCAGATATAAAAATAGGCCGTGCGCGCGTCCTGCTCGACGATGGCCGTAAGTGTATTTTGCTGATTCGGCACCTCAGCAATCAGAGGTTGGTGTGTCATAACGCCTCGACAATGCCTGGAGGGATCCATTTTCCCCGAGAATAGAGCAGGATCGACACTCGTGCCATGTGGCACAAGGGTAAAACTCTCAAAGTGCGCAGGAGAAAGATGAGGATTACTGAAGTTTCATGCCGTATGCGTCGGCAAGCTTCAAATAAATTCGCGATTCTTTTGCCGTTGCGCGTGCTATTGTCGCGCCATTCGCATCGAAGGAGTTGACGCAATGGTGCTGCAAAATGTGGATTTTAACCTGCGAGATGTGGTGATTTTCGCCCTGCTGGTGTGGCTGTTTATTCGCTACAGCTGGGTGATGTCGGCACTGACGTTGCTGGTGGCGGGCATCGCCCTGCTGATTCTGTTACCGGTTGATATTTATTACTGCCTGTTACCTTTGGCGCTGATGGGGCTTGGGCTTGGCATGCTGATCCACCATTACCAGTTACGGCAGCTGACGCTGCGTCGGGAAGCCAAAACACCGCGCACCTACACCAAGCCCAGGGACGAGTTACACCTGTAACCCTTATCGGCCCATGCGTTTCATCGCCCGGGCATAAGCACCACGCTGAATTGACCAGCGCAACAAACCAGCAATCAGATGTATTTGCCCATCCACCAACCGTTGCTGCAACGGATTGATGGGCAAGGTTGCCAGTTGTTGCGCCCAGTCTGGCAACAAGCCAATCCCTGCTTTCATCATGATGTGCATCACCGGTTTCGACTGCCAGCTGGGAGCCGGGGCGTTCATCAACAGCTGCGTGACCTCCCGGGTACGTTCATCGCAAACCAGCTGTGGACGCATTGCCTGCAAATAGTTTTCCACCGCCGCAACGCTTTTCGGCACCTGCTCTGCCCCAAGCGATTCCGCGATCAGCGCCGCTTCCTGATAGTAGCGATCCCTTTCCATCAGGCTCAGGTGAGGATTTTTATAGCGCAGATGCGCCGCGAGAAAGCGACTGGTTTCCGCCACATGCACCCAGGTCAGCAGATGCGGATCGCTGGCCGCATAGGGTTGCCCCGCATTGTCGACGCCGGTGACACGCAGATGGATGCGTTTAACCCGCTCGATCAAGGTGTGTGCATCCTGCTGATTGCCGAAGGTAGTGACCGCGATAAATTGGCTGGTACGCCGTAGCCGTCCCAGCATGTCATCGCGGAAGTTGGAGTGATCCCATACGCCCGCCAGCGCCGCCGGATGCAGCATCTGCAACAACAAGGCGCTGATACCGCCACACATCATGGCGGCGAAATCACCGTGTACACGCCAGATGACGCTGTCCGGGCCAAACAGCCCAGGATCGCCAGGGGGTTGCGAGATGTCGAATTCATTAAGTGACAGGCCATTCAGGCGGAAGACTTGTTGTTCGATGCGTTTGCGGATGTTCATGATTTTCAGGTAATTGCCCGGTCAACCTCAAGGCTGACCGGGTTGCTGACATTTCTGCGAATTGTAGCGGCACGATTTATCATGCCATTAGACATCTGCTGCCATTGCTACGTTTGCGCGATAAATCGCGCCGCTGCGTTGGGTTTAGAGATAATCAAATGATGCGTCCTGAGTGCGCACCGAATCCAGCCCAATCATCACATTGATCTTACCCGGCTCGGCCACATGCTGCATTTTCTGATTCCAGAATTTGAGCGCATCAACGTTAATCTCAAAGCTCACCGTCTGGGACTCGCCCGCTTTCAGCATGATGCGCTTAAAGCCGCGCAGCTCCTGCACCGGACGGCTGATGCTGGCAACCGGATCGTTCAGGTACATCTGCACCACCGTTGCACCATCGCGCTTGCCGGTGTTGGTGACCTTGACGCTGGCTGCCACCGTGCCATTACGGGGCATAAATTTCGCTGACATCTTCACCGGCGAAACGCTAAAGGTGGTGTAGCTCTGACCATAACCAAACGGATAAAGCGGTCCGTTGATGGCATCGTAGTAGTGCGATGTGTACTTGTTCGGCTTCTCGAAGTTGTACGGACGACCGGTTGGCAAATGGTTGTAGTAAATCGGGATCTGCCCTACCGAACGTGGGAAGGATACCGGCAGCTTGCCTGACGGGTTGTAGTCGCCAAACAGCACATCAGCGATAGCGTTACCACCTTCGGTACCGCTGAACCAGGTTTCCAGCATCGCATCTGCGATCTGATCTTCATGCACCACATTCAGTGGGCGACCATTCATCAGCACAATCACCAACGGTTTGCCGGTGGCTTTCAGCGCCGTCAGCAACTTCTGTTGGCTTTCCGGGATGGTCAGTTCGCTGCGACTGGAGGCCTCATGCGCCATTCCCTGCGCTTCGCCCACCGCCGCCACGATGACATCGGCTTTCTTCGCATTGGCAACGGCTTCATCAATCATCTGCTGCGGTGAACGCGCATCAACAGTGACTGCCTGTTCATACAAATTGAGGAATTTCTGGATGCCTTGGTTATCGGTGATATTCGCGCCTTTGGTGTACAGCAGCGTGCCCTTACCGGCCATCGCCGCGCGCATCCCCTGATACAGGGTGATGGACTGCTTCGCCACCCCGGCGGCTGACCAACTGCCCATAATGTCGCGTTGGCTATCGGCCAGAGGGCCAACCAGCGCCACGGTGGCGTTCTTTTTCAGCGGTAAGGTTTCGCGCCAGTTTTTCAGCAGCACGATGCTCTTACGCGCCACATCACGCGCTTCGGCACGATGCAGACGGCTCTCCGCGTTGGTGTCCTGCGGATCGCTGCCTTTTGGCCCCAGATGACTGTAAGGATCGTTAAACAGCCCCATATCATATTTGACGTTCAACACATGGCGCGCAGCATCATCAATTTCCGCCATGCTCACCGCACCGCTTTTCACCAGCCCCGGCAGGTATTTGCTGTAGTACTCGTCGCTCATACTCATATCGATGCCGGATTTCAGCGCAATACGCACCGCATCGCGGGGATCGCTGGCGACCCCGTGTTTCATCAGCTCTTTAATCGCACCATGATCGCTGATGGTGATGCCTTTGAATTTCCACTCATCACGCAACAGGTCTTTCAATAGCCAGCTATCGGCGGTGGCCGGTGTGCCGTTTATCGAGTTGAGCGCCACCATCACGCCACCGCTGCCAGCATCCAGCGAGGCTTTGTACGGCGGCATATAATCCTGGAACATTCGCTGTGGGCTCATATCGACGGTGTTGTAATCACGCCCCCCTTCCACCGCACCGTACAACGCAAAATGCTTCACGCTGGTCATGATGGAGTAACGATCCGCCGGACTTTTGCCCTGCATCGCTTTCACCAGGGTGCTGCCCATTTGTGAGGTGAGGAAGGTATCTTCACCAAAGCCTTCCGACACACGTCCCCAGCGCGGCTCGCGGCTGACGTCCACCATCGGTGCCCAGGTCATGTTCAAACCGTCGTCTGCCGCTTCATAAGCGGAAACGCGCCCCACTTCGGCGACCGCGTCCAGATCCCAACTGGCCGCCATGCCAAGCGGGATCGGAAACACGGTACGCTGGCCGTGCACCACGTCATATGCAAAGAACAAAGGAATTTTCAGGCGGCTGAGTTGCATCACCTGATCCTGCATGGCGCGAATGTCCGGGCGCGTCACGGTATTAAAAATTGCCCCAACCTGTCCGTGTTGAATCATGTCACGGATGGCTTCCTTTGGGTTATCCGGCCCGACGCTGATCAGACGCAGCTGACCAATTTTCTCATCCAGCGTCATCTTGCTAAGCAGTTGGTTTACAAAGGCATCACGCGCTTGTTCGGTCATCGGATGGTTGCCAAACATCTCATCCGCCAGCGCGGGTTGCATGGCAAGGGATACAGCGAGGCTTACAGAGCAAATCCATTTCATCAGGTCGGGTTCTCTTAAGTGACTGCACAATATAAAAATAACCGGCAAAGTGTGCCATAAGTTGAGGATAGCAGGTAGCCGACGATGTCACATCGCGGCCGCTTCGTGCAACGCGTGCTACAGTTGTTTCGCTACCGTTTATGACAAGGATAAGCCAATGAAAAACGCCTCCTCTGACTCTGCCCTGTTGGGTGAACTGCGCCACCTCGTCGGTCCTGCGCAACTGCTGACGGATGCCGAACACACCGCCCGTTATCGTAAAGGCTTTCGCTCCGGTGAAGGCGAAGCGCTGGCGGTGGTGTTTCCCGGCTCGCTGCTCGAATTGTGGCGTGTGTTGCAGGCACTGGTCACTGCCGATGCCATCATTCTGATGCAGGCTGCCAACACCGGGCTGACGGAAGGCTCCACCCCACAGGGGAATGATTATGATCGCCCGGTGGTGATCATCAGCACGCTACGGCTGGATAAACTGCAACTGATTGATGGCGGTAAACAGATTCTGGCGTTCCCTGGCAGCACGCTTTACCAGTTAGAAAAAGCCCTCAAACCGTTGGGACGTGAACCCCATTCGGTGATCGGTTCGTCCTGTATTGGCGCATCGGTGATGGGCGGTATTTGCAACAACTCCGGCGGGTCGCTGATTAAGCGCGGCCCGGCCTATAGCGAGATGGCGCTCTACGCGCAAATTGATGCGGATGGCAAGCTGCGGCTGGTCAACCACCTTGGTATCGAACTGGGCCATTCGCCGGAAGAGATACTGGGACGACTGGATGATGATCGCTGGCAACAAAGCGATGTGATCTGGGATGATCGCCATGCCTCAGATCATGAATACGCCGAGCGTGTACGCGATATCCACGCCGCGACCCCGGCGCGTTTCAATGCCGATGCCCGCCGCCTGTTCGAAGCCTCCGGTTGTGCCGGTAAGCTGGCGGTGTTTGCCGTGCGCCTGGATACCTTTGTCAGTGAACCGCAGCAGCAGGTGTTTTATATCGGCAGCAACGATCCGGCGGAATTGGCTGAGATCCGCCGACATATTCTGGCGAACTTTACCCACTTACCGGTGGCGGGTGAGTATATGCATCGTGCTATTTTTGATATCGCCGAGGTGTATGGCAAAGATACCTTCCTGATGATCGACCGGCTGGGCACCGACAAAATGCCGTTGTTTTTCACTCTTAAGGGCAGGATCGATGCCTGGCTGGCGAAGCGCAAATGGGTCAAACCACATTTAACCGATCGCCTGTTGCAGCGGCTGAGCGGATGGTTCCCGGCCCATCTGCCGAAACGCCTGAAGCAGTACCGCGACAAATATGAACATCATCTGATGCTGAAAATGTCCGGTGACGGTGTGGCGGAAGCGCAGGAGTATCTGCACGCCTTTTTCCGCGAAGGTGGCGGTGAGTTTTTTGCCTGTGACGCCAAAGAGGGTGCTCACGCGTTTTTGCACCGATTTGCGGCTGCCGGGGCCGCCGTGCGTTATCACGCCATTCATGCTGATGAAGTCGAGGATATTCTGGCGCTGGATATCGCGCTGCGCCGCAACGACAACGACTGGTTTGAACGGCTACCGCCGGAATTCGACCAGGATCTGAGCCATCGGCTCTACTACGGTCACTTTTTCTGCCATGTATTCCATCAGGACTACATCGTGAAGAAAGGAGTGGATGTTCATGCGCTGAAAGAGAAAATGCTGGCGATTCTCAGCCAACGTGGCGCGGAGTACCCGGCAGAGCACAATGTTGGCCATTTGTACGCCGCGAAGCCGCAACTTCAGGCGTTTTATCGTCGGTTAGATCCCACCAACAGTTTTAATCCGGGAATTGGCAAAACCAGTAAGCAGAAAGGATGGGCGGTGAAGGTTTAATGATACGTAGCGGCGCGATTAATCGCGCCGCTACGTTAGTGCGATCTTTATGGTAATTGCTGGCTGTCGTCCGTCAGCCCCTGCTGGGCGCGACGTTCGATAATCATGGTCTGCGGCGTCGACAACACGATGCCTTCTTTACGCAACCGGGTCAGGATATCAAACAGCAAATCGCTTTTGGCGCTTGAAATCTGGCGCTGGCTGGCAACGTTGCCGGTCACGCTGAGAACAATGCCAGCCGGTGTCAGTTCCTTGAATGAGACGGACGGCGCAGGCATTTCGAGGATACGTTCGTTCTCCTCATACACTTCCAGCAGGATCTCGCGCACGCGTACCGGATCGATATTAAGTGGGAAGGTCAGCAAAATCGTCACCACCCCTTGCGCATTGCCCATGGTCGCGTTTCGCACGTTCTGCGAGATCAGCTGCGAGTTCGGCACAATTACGGTGGATTTATCGCTGAGCTGGATCTCCGTGGCGCGCACGTTGATACGGCGGATATCCCCTTCGATGCCGCTGATGCTCACCAGATCGCCAACTTTAACCGGACGCTCGGTGAGCAGGATCAGACCGGAGATAAAGTTCTTTACGATCTCCTGTAAACCAAAACCGATACCGACCGACAGAGCGCTGACGATCCACGCCAGTTTGTTCCACTGCAAGCCCATGATCGACAGTGTCAGCAGGATAATCAGCACGTAACCAATGTTGCTGAACAGCGTCACCAGCGACACGCGCATCCCCGCGTCCATAGTGGTTTTAGGCAGGAACTCTTTATCCAGCCAGCGGCGCACCGAGCGCAGCACATAAATCCCCACCACCAAGCAGATAATGGCGTTGACCATATGCGCCGGAACAATATTCAGCGACTCCAGCCCTTTGCCGCCCCAGAATTCAATCACCTTCTGGATCAGGCCAATCGGTGTGGTCGAGGCAAAAGTGCCGTTCAGCAGCGCCAGGGCAACGATACCGATCAACAAGGTTTTGCCCAGCGCACCTAACAACGTGGCAGCCTGTTGCAGGTGGCGCTCATCAATATTCAGTGAACTCTGGATGCGTCTCCCGCTGCGGGTTTGTATTGAGAACAGGCTTTCACAACCGTCCGTCACCAGCTGGCTGAGGAAATAGAACGAACCGAACAGAATGCCACACCAAATCACTTCATAACTGAGGAAGCGCGCCAGCGAGATGTAACCGATCACCAACGAAATCAGGATGGCAAGCGCCGTCAGCGTCAGGCCCATTTGGATCAGACCGACCAACGTTGAACGCGCTTCCGGTGGATTGCCCTTCTGCGCCATTCGGCGACGCACCCGGTTGGTACGCATGCTGATCGCCAACCCGGTGCTACCAATCAGAAGTGCCGTCAGGCCGTTCGCCATAATGGTGGTATTCAGGCTGGTGCCGACGCTGTAGTTAAAGGACTCCACCGTCTGGAAGATAAACACCAGCGCGGCGGTGATCGGCGGAAAAGGCTTCAACGCCAGCGCCACTTCATTGGAAATGGCCGGCAGACGCCAGCTCGGGCGACGGGTGGAGAGGAACGCGCGTCCCAGGCCCGCAATCAGGCCGCAGTAAACGCTAAGTTGCACCAGGCGCAGGATAAAGTCCTGCACATCGGACGACACCTCATCGCGGCGGGCAAAGGCCAGCGCAAAGAAATTGAAGGTCAGGACCACGGCTGCGAGGGTGGTGAGGGCAATCGCCGAAGCGAGGAAGCTGCGGCGCAGTCGTCCTTCCGGCATTTTGTGAATGCTGACCCAGGCGAGAAACTCCTCACCGTAGCGGCGGCCCAGCGTCATAACCAGCATCGCGGCGATCAACCAGCCAATGGTGCCAAAGCGCCAGCCCGGTTCCCATGACAGCGCGGCGGTGTCCTGCAATTCACTCAGGAAGTCACTGATCTTCTCGCCATCGAGATCCTGGGTGCTGGCCAGCGGTGCCCAGAAGCGTGGGCCAAGGATACTGCCGGCATTCAGCGCCAACTGGCTTTTCAACTGATCGCGACGCAGGTTGACGATTTGCGACGACAGCGTCAGCGCGCCGTTTTTAATCCCTTCAGCTTGCTTGATTTGATCGTCCAGCTTGGTTTTCTGGTTCTCCAGCGAGCTACGCTTGCGCGCCACTTCCAGCGTTTCGGTCATGCCGCTGTCAGGTTTGGGTGCCGGTCCGAGCACTGCCAACTGTGCATCCAGCTGCTGGCGCTGCGGCACTAATGCCTGGCCGAGGGTATCGGCATTGCCCGACAGTTCCAGCGCCATTTCATTCAGCTGGCTCAGCTTGCTTTCATTATTTTCTCCCGACACCTGACTTTTAATCTTGTCGAGAATCTTCTGCATTTTCGGCAGTTCCACCGATGCATTGACTTTGGGTGCCGCATCTTCGCCCTGCGGAGCCGGGGCATTATTGTCTGCCGCCTGGCTGAATGCCGGGGCCAGCAGCGCCAACATCAGCAAAAAAGGAGCAAAAAGAGTTCGAAACGTAAACATAAGAGTGAGATTCCAGCGCATTAACCGTCCACAGACGCGTCTTAGTGACCCTAAGTGGCGGCTAGTGTAGGCCTTTGGCAACGGCGAAACTATAGGAATGAGGGTGTAAAACATTGGTGCTAACGATAAGGCTTTTTGCAGATGCCGCCCCGCTGGCCGCATCTGCAACATCAATATTATTCGACGTTCTGTCCCTGAGCGCCGGTGCTCGCTGTTTGCGAGGCTTTCTGCTTTTTATACGCCAGTGCCGCCGCCGGGACCGGCGCCGCTTTGCCGGTTTCCAGCCAGTCACGCAGACGGTTAGCATCCGCAAAGTGGGTGTATTTACCGAACGCATCCAGCACCACCAGCGCCACCGGACGGTTGTTAATCACCGTGCGCATCACCAGGCAGTGACCAGCCTCATCGGTGTAACCGGTCTTGGTCAGCTGGATACGCCAGTCGTTTTTGTACACCAGATGGTTGGTGTTACGGAACGGTAAGGCATAGTTCGGATGTTTAAACACCGCCGTGTCTTCTTTGGTGGTGCTTAACTCACCAATCAACGGATACTGACGGGTGGCTTTCACCAGCTTGATCAGGTCTTCCGCGTTGGAGACGTTATGAATCGACAGCCCGGTCGGCTCCACATAATGGGTGTGGGTCATGCCCAGCGCCCGCGCCTTGGCGTTCATGGCGCGAATAAAGGCGTCATAACCGCCCGGATAGTGATGAGCCAGGCTGGCAGCCGCGCGGTTTTCCGAAGACATCAGCGCCAGCAGCAACATATTCCGACGACTGATTTCACTGTTGAGCTTCACGCGGGAGAACACGCCGCGCATTTCCGGGGTATGGCTGATATCCACCGACAGCATTTCATCCAGCGGCAGCTTCGCATCCAGCACCACCATCGCCGTCATCAGCTTGGTGAGCGAGGCGATCGGGCGCACTCGATCGGGATGGCTGGAGAACAGCACTTTGCCATTATCCAGGTCGACAATCATCGCACTGCCGGACGCAATTTGTGGCTGCGCGACAGGAGCCAGATTGGACAGCGCAGCAGCAGGCGCTGCCTGAACAGGTGTAGTCACTGCCGGTGCGCCGATCATCAGCGCCAGCGACAGTAAAGAAATACGCATTTTTACAGACATCGTGTCAAAAAAATCCGGTAAGGAGTTTTGTGCTGTGCTATCGCACAGGCCGCGCGCATCAAGCCAGACGGGATGCGGGCTGGCGACAGCATGATACGTGGTTCTCTACGAAATATCCTGGAGAGATTGTTTCCGGGCGTTAAAAACCCAAGGCAGGCAGATGCACGGAAATAATTCGCGCCACAATGTGTGGCGCGAATAAGTCCATCAGAACCGGTTGCAACTAGAACAACTTCGGTCCATAGCCCCACAGAATTACCGTCAGCGCCAGCAGCACCTCAAACACCAGCACACCAATCGCCAGCGTCGAGCCGGAAAAGCGCAGACTCTCTTCTTTATCGATATTGAGGAACACCGGAATACCGACAAACAGCAGATAACCGGTGTAGACCAGTGCCAGCGTACCCACCAGCAGGCACAGCCACACCAGAGGATAGAGCGCGACCAATCCGCTAATAAACAGCGGCGTCGCCACATAACCGGCAAACACGGTACAACGTTGAATGCTGGGACGCTGCGGATAGTTACGCGCCATCCAGTGAATAACGCGGCCCATCACGGCCACGCCACCTAAGATGATGAGATAAAACAGAATGCCTAGCCCGATACCGGTCAGCATGTTGAGTTGGACAAATTGCCCTTCGCCCAGATTCCAGCCCAACTGTGTGGTGCCGATAAAGGCGCAGATCACCGGGATCGCCGCCATCAGCAGAACATGGTGGGTGTAATGGTGCGAAACGCTCTCGTTTTCCTGCTTGATATCGCGCATTTCTTGGTTAGGATGCGCGAGAAGTCCCCAGACATGATTCATAAAATCACTCCTCTGATGCGACGGGCTGCCCCGAAACGCAACGCCTCGCAGCGCGGGCAGCTTCACTTCAAGTATAATCGGCGCGGCGGTTTTTGCGGCAAGCGGCACAAAAAATCGCCGTCAGGTGTAAACTGTTACCAGGTTTGCTTACAACAGGGAGGAGGATTTTGCATCTTGATATCAACGGATTAATTAGCCAGTACGGCTACCTGGCACTGCTGATTGGCTGTATCGCCGAAGGGGAAACCTTCACCCTGTTGGGGGGCGTGGCGGCGCACGAGGGATTGCTGCACTTCGGCGGCGTGGTGCTGGCAGCGATGGCGGGCGGGATTATTGGCGATCAGTTGCTGTTCTGGCTGGGACGGCGTTTCGGCACCCGCATTCTGCGCCGTTTTCGCAAGCATCAGGATACCATCCGCAAGGCAAACCACCTGATCCAACGCCATCCCAGCCTGTTTGTGATTGGCGTCCGTTTCATGTACGGCTTTCGCATCGTCGGGCCAATTATCATCGGCACCAGTCGCCTGAAACCCCTGCGTTTTTTCCTGCTGAATGTGATTGGTGCCGCGCTCTGGGCGCTGATCTTTGTCACCCTGGGGTATTTTGCCGGTGAGATCGTCGCCCCCTGGCTGCACCAGCTTGATCAACATTTAAAACATTTGCTGTGGCTGGTGGCGGCGGTGGGATTTGCCATCCTGCTACGTTTTATTATCCGTCGCTGGAACCGCCGCCGCGCCAATTAGTCGTGGTGATATCCCTTAAACTGCGGATTTGCCAGCATAAACCCACCATCGACAATAAAGGATTGCCCGGTGGTGTAGGTCGCCCATTCTGAGCACAACCAGGCCACCAGGCTGGCGACCTCACGCGTATCGCCCGGTCGCCCGATGGGGATTTCCGGCATCCGCGTGCTGCGCGCATCCTCGTTACGCAGATTATTCATCGGCGTGGCAATCGCTCCCGGCGCCACGGCATTGACCAGGATTTGATGCGGTAACAGGCTGAGCGCCATCGATTTGGTTAACCCGCCTAACGCATGTTTTGCCGCGGTATAGGCCGCCGCATCGGGCAGCGGCGTATGTTCATGCACCGAGGTGATATTGATAATTCGCCCGCCGTTGCCTTGATCCACCATGTGACGTGCGGCGATCTGGCCGCAAACGAAAGCACCGTCCACATCGACATTAAACACCTTGCGCCAGTCCTCAAAGCTGAGTTCGAGAAAATCCGCTTTGGTCATCACGCCGGCATTGTTGACCAGTACATCAATTCTCCCCAATGACGCAATCAACTGCGCCAACTGTTGACCTCCAGCCTGCGGGTCGGAGAGATCCAGTTGCCGCACCTGCGCCTGCTGGCCCCGGCTCTCCACCAGGCGCGCCGTTTCGTGCGCCCCCTCCTCGTCTGAACGCCAGGTGATGCCGAGGGTATATCCCGCCTCTGCCAGCATCAGCGCACAACTGCGCCCGATACCCGAGTCGGACGCGGTGACCACCGCCACTTTCTGTTTGACCAGCGCCATAACCTTCTCCTGTGTGTAGGGTGTCTCCACAGTATAGAAGTTATCGTTCTGTGCCCCGCCGCGGCCGCACATACCGTTTCGGCTATAGTTAACAACGGACTGGCGTAACGGAGGCAGGATGAGCGCAATCAAACGCAAGATTGAGGATCATGGGGTGATTGGCGATTTACGTACCTGCGCGCTTATCGCCAGTGACGGTACCATCGATTATCTGTGCTGGCCCGAGCTCGACAGCCCCTCGGTGTTTAGCGCTCTGCTCGACAGCGATGAAGCCGGGCTGTTCTCACTGGCCCCGCAATGGAAGAATGCGCGCCAGCAGCAACTTTACCTGCCTGATACCAATATTCTGCAAACCCGCTGGCTGGGCGAAGAAGGGGTGGCGGAGATCACCGATTACATGCCGATTTGCGATGAAAGCGGCAAGCTGCCACGCCTGGTACGCCGGGTGAAGATGGTGCGCGGTTCTGCGCGTTTTAACCTGCTCTGCGCCCCTCGCCATGATTATGCGCGCGCCGAAACGTACACCGAAGCGCGGCCTGGCGGCATCGCCTTTCATGCCGAGGGCCAGCCCTCGTTACGTCTCAGCGCCAGCGTGGTGATGACGCGGGAAAATCATAGCGCCACCGCCAATTTCACTTTGCAGGCGGGCGAGCATGCCGAATTTGTGTTTGGCAGCGACGACGATCCCCATCTGGACACACTGGCGACTGAACGCTGTTTTCGCGACACCCTGCACTACTGGCGGCGCTGGAGCCGACACAGTTCTTACCGTGGCCGCTGGCAGGAGATGGTGACGCGATCGGCGCTGGCACTGAAACTGCTGACCTCCCATCAACACGGTTCGATCGCTGCCGCCGCTACCTTTGGCCTGCCGGAGGAGTTGGGCGGGGAGCGCAACTGGGACTATCGCGCCTCGTGGATTCGTGACGCCTCGTTCAGCATGTATGCGCTGATGCGCCTCGGTTATGTGGAAGAAGCGAAAAGTTTTACCCATTGGGTGGGACGCTGTGTTGAGCACAGCCACGATGACACGCCGCATTTGCAGGTGATGTATCGTCTGGATAGCGGCACCGAGCTGCATGAAACCGAACTGCTTAATCTTTCCGGCTACGCTAATTCCCGCCCGGTGCGCATTGGCAATGACGCCTGGCGGCAGACGCAACTGGATATTTACGGTGAGCTGATGGACGCCATCTATCTTGCCAACAAATATGGCGAGGCGATCTCCCAACGCGGCTGGAAGCACGTTGCCAACATGATCGATTACGTATGCGATAACTGGCAGCAGCCCGATGCCGGAATTTGGGAGATGCGTGGCGAGCCGCAACACTTTCTCCATTCGCGCCTGATGTGCTGGGTGGCGCTGGATCGCGCCCTGCGCCTCGGCCTGAAACGTTCATTACCGATGCCCTATGAACGCTGGGATCGGGTGCGTAGCGCCATCCGCGATGATATCTGGCAAAACTTCTGGAACCCGGAGCTGGGGTACTTTACCGCGACACGCAATGGCCGCTTTCTCGATGCCTCGATGCTGTTGATGCCGCTGGTGCGTTTTGTCGGTGCCACCGATCCAGACTGGCTGGCGACACTGGACGCGATCAAAACCCATCTGGTGAGTGACGGCCTGGTACGTCGCTACAACATCAACGAAACCCCTGCCGACGCACTGAAAGGCGGTGAAGGATCATTTGCCGCCTGTTCGTTCTGGTATGTTGAGTGCCTGGCACGCGCCGGTCGGGTGCATGAGGCGCACTTCGAATTTGAAAAATTGTTGAGTTACGCCAATCCGCTGGGGCTGTATGCCGAAGAATTTACCCCGCATGGTCATGCGTTGGGTAATATGCCCCAGGCGCTGACCCATCTGGCGCTAATCAGTGCGGCGTTCTTTCTGAACCGCAAGCTGAGTGGTGAAGTCACCCTGTGGCAACCCTGAAATCAGGCCCGTGGCAATCTGAATAAACGGCTTATTACAGCTATTTACGTAAAGTATGTTCAACCTGTTAAAATCGTGATTCCCATCACCGCTTCAATGCACATATAATGCGCAGCGGGTCACTAAGACCAAGATGGATTCGACACACTGACAAGCCTGAAATACGGCTATAACGACTTGTAAAAACATGAAAAAGAGCATTCGCGCGTTCGCTTCACTCGCCCTCGTACTGGCGGCGTTCAGCCAGTCGGCCTTTGCGGTGGTTTATCCGCTACCGCCCGCTAACAGTCGTCTGATTGGCGAAAATATTCAGGTTACCGTACCTGAAGACAGCAAACTTCCGCTGGAAGCCTTTGCCGCTCAGTTCCAGATGGGCCTCAGCAACATGCTGGAAGCCAATCCGGGCGTTGACGTCTATCTGCCGAAAGCAGGCACCAACCTGGTGATCCCACAGCAGCTGATTCTGCCTGACGCTCCGCGTGAAGGCATTGTGATCAACAGCGCTGAAATGCGTCTTTACTACTACCCGAAAGGCACCAAAACCGTCGTGGTGCTGCCGATTGGTATCGGCGAGCTGGGTAAAGATACCCCGATCAACTGGACCACCAGCGTTCAGCGTAAGAAAGATGGCCCGACCTGGACCCCGACCAAAGCGATGCACGCTGAATACGCGGCACGCGGCGAATCCATCCCGGAAGTATTCCCGGCTGGCCCGGATAACCCGATGGGCCTGTACGCACTGTACATTGGTCGTCTGTATGCCATTCACGGCACCAACGCCAACTTCGGTATCGGTCTGCGCGTAAGTCATGGTTGCGTGCGTCTGCGTGCTGACGACATCAAATGGTTGTTCAAAAACGTGCCGGTTGGTACGCGCGTCCAGTTTATCGATCAGCCGGTGAAAGCCACTGTCGAGCCGGACGGTTCACGCTACGTGGAAGTTCACAACCCGCTGTCCACCACCGAAGAGCAATTCAACTCACGCGAAATCGTACCGATTACGCTGACGGCGGCGGTGACCAAAGTGATTGCGGATGCCAGCACCAACCAGGATGCGGTCAACAACGCTATCCAGGCGCGTACGGGTATGCCAACCAAAATCAATGGCCCGGCGGGTGAAGCTATGCCTGCGCCAATCCCGGTACAGGAAACCCCGAACGCCATGCCGAAAGAAGAGCCGATGACCCCACAGGGTGCCAACATCCCGGCTCCGGCAGCAGCCAACAGCACCACGGCGAATAACAACTCGTAATCCCTGCGTGGATCATGAGATAAAGCCAGCCCTCGGGCTGGCTTTTTGTTGCCTGACATAAAACATCGCGCGATAAATCGCGCCACTACAACGGGTGCACGAAACGTAACGGCGCGATTTATCGCACAACCAATTAACTCCGTGGCCGTCGCAACGCCAGCCAGCCCGCCACCAGGGTAAACGCCAGCACCAGCAATACCAGCAATAAAAAGCCGTGCGGGTTACTCGCCAACGGAATGCCGCCCACGTTCATACCAAAAAGTCCCGCCACGATGTTGATCGGCAATGCCAGCACGGTGATCACCGTGAGTAAAAACAGCGTGCGGTTGCTCTGCTCCATCAGGCGGGCGGCGATCTCTTCCTGCAATAACCGAATCCGCTCCATCAGGCTGGCGAGATCATTTAGCGCCACGCTGAACTCTTCGGTAAAAATTCGTAGCTCACTCAGCGGTTCCCGCTTCAGCCAGCCGGGTGGACGGTTCAACAGGCGAAATAATGCCGCCGGTTCGGGTGCCAGCAGACGCTGGATGCGCAATAACATACGCCGCAGACGCCCCAGTTCGCTGCGATTGGCTTTGATCGCCTGGCTCAGCAGGCGCTCTTCAATCGCGTCCACCGCCGCGCTGGAACGCCGTACCACCTGTTCCAGTTGCGCTTCCTGCTCGCCCAGCAGCCACAGCAGCAACGCATCGGGTTGCGCAAACGACAAGCGACCCAGTTGCTGATGCATGCGTTCAATCATCCCCACTGGCCGGTAACGTGCGCTGACAATGATCTGCGGGCGGCACCACATCCACAGCGTCGCATTCTGCGCACTGTGCTCCTCGCGACTGAAGGTGACATCGTTCAGCACCGCCAACAGCGCGTCGTTTTGTTGTGCCAGACGGGTGCGCGGTGAAGCGGAGTGAATCTCATCGAAGAAGTCACTGTCGACATCAAAATGGACCTGCACCCAACGTTCGGCGCGGGCATGGTTCAGGTTGATGTGGAGCCAGAGGAAATGCGCTTCCGGCAAGGTCTGCCGGGCCAGTTGGGACGCTTCGCGCGCGCTGAGCCGCTGAGGAGGAGAATCGGGCGAGAACAGATAACCGTGGATCAGCCCGGCCACTTCATTATTGAAGTCGGGCAGCGTGGTAAGCGGCAGAACAGGCTGGAGCATAGCAATCAGGAGATCCGGCAGCGGTCAGACACTCAGCCTGCGTCAGCAAGATGACAGAGAGATGACAGGCCACCGGCAATATCATCATTCTGTCATACAAAACCGGTATCACACTGCGGGTAACGGATGCTATCCGGCATCATCATCCACCACCGGGGTGTGCCATGAGCGAAAATAGTTTACCTGCGTCAGCGTCGTCATCGATCGGCGGACGTCCTGATTTACACCCGCGCGGCGGCCGCTTTTCCCGTGCACTCTTTCTGCTGCTGGTGCTGGCCGGGCTGGCCTTCACTGCTCTCAACCTGTTTAACGATGTCGCCGATACCGGCGCGCCCGTCACCAGCTATACCCCCTTTCTTCTGCTGGGGTTGGCGTTGCTGATTGCCCTCGGTTTTGAATTCGTTAATGGCTTCCACGATACCGCCAACGCGGTCGCCACGGTGATCTATACCCACTCACTGACGCCCGGCGTGGCGGTGGTGTGGTCCGGCATTTGTAACTTTCTCGGCGTACTGCTCTCGAGCGGCGTGGTGGCGTTTGGCATTATCTCGCTGCTGCCGGTGGAGTTGATTCTCCAGGCAGGCAGCGGCAATGGCTTTGCCATGGTGTATGCCCTGCTGTTCTCGGCAATTATCTGGAACCTGGGTACCTGGTATTTTGGCCTGCCGTCATCATCGTCCCATACGTTGATCGGTTCGATTATCGGTGTCGGGGTGGCGAACGCCCTGCTGCATGGTCGCAGCGGCACCAGTGGCGTGGACTGGGATCAGGCGCTGAAAGTCGGCTATTCGCTGCTGCTGTCGCCGATTGTCGGTTTTATCTGTGCCGCCTTGTTGCTGTTGGCGATGAAAGCCTTGATCCGCAACCGTCAGTTGTATGAAGCGCCGAAAAACGACCAGCCACCGCCGGTGTGGATCCGGGGTCTGCTGATCCTGACCTGTACCGGGGTCTCCTTTGCGCATGGTTCCAATGACGGTCAGAAAGGGATGGGGCTGATTATGCTGATTCTCGTCGGCACCATGCCGATTGCCTATGCCCTCAACCGCTCACTGCCGCCAGACCAGATTCCACGCGTCGCCGCGTTAACGCAGATCACGGAACAGCAGTTGCTGACGTTACGTTCTTCTACCTCAGAGATCGCGGCACCACGCGAGGTGTTAACCGAGTTTGTGCGCACCGGCCAGCCTCGCCCCCAGGTACTGCCCGCACTGGGGATGATGCTCGGCGCTATCGGCGATCAGATTCGCCGCTACGGTTCTATGGAGAATATTCCGGCGCAGTCAGTCACCAATACCCGTAATGATATGTATCTCGCTTCGGAATCGATTAAGCATCTGCAAAGCGCTAAAGTGGCGCTGCCGGAAGAGACGGAACGCAACCTGGTGGCGCTGAAACGCGAGCTGGACAGCGCCACCCGTTTTATCCCGATGTGGGTAAAAGTGGTGGTCGCCATCGCGCTGGGCCTCGGCACCCTGGTCGGCTGGCGGCGTATTGTGGTGACGGTGGGTGAACGCATCGGTAAAACCCATCTGAATTATGCCCAGGGGGCCAGCGCCGAGTTGGTGGCGATGGCAACCATCGGCGCCGCCGACGGCTTTGGTCTGCCGGTGTCCACCACCCATGTGCTCTCTTCCGGGGTCGCCGGATCGATGGCCGCCAACCGTTCCGGTTTGCAGCTCGCGACCTTACGTAATCTGGCCGTCGCCTGGGTGTTGACGCTGCCGGTATCCGTGCTTCTTGCCGGGCTGCTTTACGCCCTGTTTATCCATCTTTAACGGTGATTCGCCATGTCTGCGTACCCGTGCCGGATAGCAGAAAAGTATTAACCCGCGGTCGGCACGGCCGAACGACGGCCACGCTGTTGTTGCAGGCGCAGCGTAATCAGGAACGCGCCCAACACCATCAGCGCGGCCGCCAGATACACCGACTGCATCCCCCAGTGACTGATCAGCAATCCCGCTACCGGGCCAGTCAAGCCCAGCCCCAAATCCAGAAAGGCTGAATAGGTGCCAAGCGCCGATCCCTGATCCTGCTGCTGCACCTGCTTCACCGCTTCCACGCCGAGCGCCGGGAAAATCAACGAGAAACCTGCACCGGTCAGGAACGCCCCAACATCCACCAGCCAGGCACTGTCGGCCTGCCAGATCAGCACCAGCCCGGCGCACTCCAGCACGAAGGAGACCAGCGAAACTTTCAGGCCGCCGAAACGCGTGATGTAGCGACCAAAGCCGAGGCGCACAATGACAAAACCGAGGCTGAATACCGTCAACGCGAAGGCCGCGCCGGTCCAGTCACGGCTGGCAAAATAAAGTGTGATAAAGGTGGAGATCACCCCGAAACCGATGGTGCCAAAGCCAAGCGCCAGACCAAACAACCAGACGCGGCTGACCACGCGATGAAACGGGATGCGCACCCCCGCCGTAACGCTGACCGGCGGCTTTTGATACGCCAGCACAAATCCCACAAGACCCATCAACGCCACCAGCCCGGCAAAGCCACTGATGCCGAACCACTGATTCAGCAACACGCCGAGCGGTGCGCCAATCGCCATCGCGAAATAGGTTGCCACACCGTTCCATGAGATGACGCGCGCGGTTTGCAGCGGTCCGACAATATTCATGCCCCACAGGGTAGAACCGGTGCTGCTGAAACTCTCACCGACACCAAGAAAGACGCGCCCCAACGCCAGCAACAGCAGGCTGAGAAGCGGTATGTCACGGCAAAGGGCAGCGACAATCGACAACACGCCGCTCATGCCACAGCAGATCAGGCCGAGCATCACCACGCGTTTGGGACCAAAGCGATCTGCCAGACGACCGGAGTGTGGGCGGCTCATTAAGGTAGCGAAATATTGAACGCTGATAATCAGACCCGCCACAAACGAGCTAAAACCGAGCTGGTTATGCACGAATCCCGGCAGCACCGCCAACGGCAGACCTACGGAGAGATAGCAAAAAAAGGTGAAAATCAGGACGGAAACAATGCGTTTATTTAACTGAGCATTACTCAGTACAGCGGCGTCAGACATGTGCGGTGGCGTTGCGTAACTGGGTGAAGTTGAAGCACTACTATACCCTTAGCCTGCTAACGGGTCGCGGCTTTTTTTATGTCTGGTTAATGCAACGTTGGGCGTGGCGTTCGATTGCCGCCGCGATGTCAGCGGAGACTTTTAAGGTGCGGATTTCACTGAACAGCCCATCCGCCTGGTGATATGCCTTGCGCAGATAACCCAGCCACTGCTTGATTCGCGCCACATGATACAAACCGGTATCGCCCTGCTTTTCCAGCCGGGTGTACTTCTGCAACAACGCGACCACATCGGTCCACGCCATCGGAGCTTCGTTGTACTTCACTACGCGACTCAGATTGGGCACATTGAGCGCGCCGCGTCCCAGCATCACCGCATCGCAACCGGTGATACGCAGGCAATCCTGCGCATCCTGCCAGTTCCAGATTTCGCCATTGGCAATCACCGGAATCCGCAGCCGCTGACGGATTTCACCAATCGCCTGCCAGTTAATGCTTTCGGCGCGGTAACCTTCTTCTTTGGTGCGACCGTGCACCACCAGCTCACTGGCCCCCGCCTGCTGCACCGCATCGGCAATCTCAAAACGCCGTTCACTGGAATCCCAGCCGAGACGCACTTTGACCGTGACGGGCAGGTGATCCGGTACCGCTTCCCGCATCGCTTTCGCGCCGCGATAAATCAGTTCAGGATCTTTCAGCAATGTCGCCCCGCCGCCGCTGCCGTTAACCAGCTTCGACGGGCAACCGCAGTTGAGGTCAACACCCCAGGAGCCAAGCTCCACCGCACGCGCGGCGTTTTCCGCCAGCCACTCGGGATATTGCCCCAACAATTGCAGCCGCACACGCGTACCGGACGGCGTGCGGCTTTGATGTTGCAGTTCCGGGCAGAGACGATGGAAAGATTTTACCGGCAGCAGTTGATCGACCACGCGCAAAAACTCGGTGATGCACAGATCGTAATCATTCACTTCGGAGAGCAGCTCGCGCACCAGCGAATCGAGCACGCCCTCCATCGGCGCCAGTAAAACCCGCATCGCCTTAGTGATTACCGCTTTTGCTGGCCGCCGGACGGCGTGAGCGCGCCGGTTTGCCATCCTGACCCTGACGGCGCGGCGCACGGTTTTCGCCCTGTGGACGTGGCGCACGGCCTTCACCCTGAGGACGCGGATTACCGCCCGCTGCCGGACCACGGCCACGACCACCGCGCTGCTGTTGCTGCTGGCGGCCATTCTGGATCGGCTCCGCTTTGATGCTCGGATCCGGATCAAAACCCGGCAGCGCAATGCGCGGAATTTCACGCTTCAGCAGGCGTTCGATATCACGCAACAGCTTGTGCTCGTCAACGCACACCAGCGACAGTGCAGCACCGGTCGCGGCGGCACGACCGGTACGGCCGATACGGTGTACATAATCTTCCGCCACGTTCGGCAGTTCATAGTTCACCACATGCGGCAGCTCTTCGATATCAAGGCCACGCGCAGCGATGTCGGTCGCCACCAGCACACGGATGCCACCGGTTTTGAAATCAGCCAGCGCACGGGTACGCGCCCCCTGGCTTTTATTGCCGTGGATTGCCGCAGCGGTGATGCCATCTTTATTCAGCTGTTCAGCCAGATGGTTGGCGCCGTGTTTAGTACGGGTAAACACCAGCACCTGCTGCCAGTTGTCGCGACCGATCATCAGCGACAGCAGTTCACGTTTACGTTTTTTATCAACGAAATGCACCTGCTGTGAAACCTGCTCAGATGCGGTGTTGCGGCGAGCCACTTCCACCTGCTCCGGGTTATTCAACAGCTTTTCCGCCAGCGACTTGATCTCGTCGGAGAAGGTGGCAGAGAACAGCAGGTTCTGACGTTTGGCAGGCAGTTTCGCCAGCACGCGGCGGATATCGTGGATAAAGCCCATATCCAGCATGCGGTCTGCTTCATCCAGCACCAGGATTTCCACATGGGACAGATCGACGGCATTCTGATGCGCCAGGTCGAGCAGACGGCCCGGTGTTGCCACCAGCACATCTACGCCGCCGCGCAGTTTCATCATTTGCGGGTTAATGCTGACGCCGCCAAATACCACCAGCGAACGCAGGTTAAGGTATTGGCTGTAATCACGTACGTTTTCACCGACCTGAGCGGCCAGTTCACGGGTTGGCGTGAGGATCAGTGCACGCACCGGGCGACGTCCGCGCGCGGGTGCATCTTTTGCTGACAGACGCTGCAACAAGGGCAGCGTAAAACCGGCGGTTTTGCCGGTGCCGGTCTGGGCGCTCGCCAGCAGGTCACGACCAGCCAACACCACGGGAATAGCCTGACGCTGGATTGGCGTCGGTTCACGATAGCCCTGTTCCGCTACCGCACGCAAAATATCGGCATTCAAGCCGAGAGAGTCAAAAGACATGCAGGTGTATTACTCCGAACCGCCCTGACCGCAGTTTGCGATGTAGTTTTCAGGGGGGATATGACGCAAGCCTAAAGCCTACGTGTGAAAAGGGCACAAACTACCATGCGTAAGCGCGGCAGTGTAGCAGCTTTCAGCCAGCATTGCGCGATAATCGACTGTAAAAAAAAACAGCGCGATAAATCGCGCCGCTACCATCAGTTAACTGCGTTTCTTCTGCACGCGCTGCGCAGGTTCTTTCGCCAGCAGGGAAACCAGCGCCGGTCCCACCAGCATGACCACGCCAAGGCAGCCCAGCAGCAGGTTGTTATGGATGATGCGTGACACCAGGAACAGCGTCAGCATTGCCGCTCCAAAGTAGTAGGTGGTGGTCACTTCTTCCAGAGAGTCGCCTAGCATACGCAAACGGGCACTACGCTGTGTGACCAGCATGGTGATAAACACCACAACGTAGGCCGCCACCAGGGTACTGCTCACTTCAACCAGCGCCTTATGTTTCCAGCCCCAGACCAGCGCGGCAATCACCAACAGGTGCATCGCAATATGAACGCAGGTTTGTCCGGTAACAATCTGAACACGATTAGACCATTTCATTCTCTTCTCCTGGCAGACCCAACAGATCGCCCAAGTGTATCTGGCCGCGGCCAGACAGATTTCCTCAATGTAAGGCAAATTTCGGATAACACCCTAATTTTCTGCTCCCTTCGCCTTCCATTTGTGACAAAGACTACACTTTATCCGGTTGATGATGAAAAGGAGCGCGTCGCAGTATGACACAAAATGCACAAGGATTTTCGATAAAAGTCCTGACCATCAATACCCACAAAGGGTTCACCAGCTTCAACCGCCGCTTTATCCTGCCGGAATTGCGCGATGCTGCACGGGCGACTTCGGCCGATATTGTCTTCCTGCAAGAGGTGATGGGCACCCACGCCATCCACGCCTTACACATTGAAAACTGGCCGGAAACTTCACATTACGAGTTTATCGCCGACACCATGTGGCACGATTATGCCTATGGCCGCAACGCGGTGTACCCTGAAGGACATCACGGGAACGCGATATTGTCACGTTTTCCGATCGTTGAGTATGAAAATCGCGATATTTCTGTTGCCGGAGGTGAAAAGCGCGGCATGTTGCACTGCAAAATCAGCCTGCCGGGGCAAAGGCAGTCGCTGCATGTGATTTGCGTGCATCTTGGTCTGCGCGAGCCGCATCGTCGCGCTCAGTTGCGCATGATGTGCGAGATGATCGCCTCGCTACCACCCGATGCGCCGCTGGTGGTAGCAGGTGATTTTAATGACTGGCAGGTTCGGGCCAACAAATACCTTAAACGCCATGCCGGACTGGATGAAGTGTTCAGCATAAAGAATGGTCGCCCGGCGCGCACTTTCCCGGCACGTTTTCCGTTGCTGCGCCTGGACCGCATCTATATCCGCAATGCCACCATCAGCCAGCCGTGGGCGCTGCCGGTAAAACCCTGGTCGCATTTGTCAGACCATGCGCCACTGGCAGTCGAGGTGGTGTTATGAATTTTAGCTGGCGTGACGGTAACCAACTCCACCTGCTGGAAAATGGCGAGGCCTTCTTTCCACGCGTCTTTGGTGCCATCCAGCGCGCCGAACGCACCTTGTTACTGGAAACCTTTATCCTGTTTGAGGATCAGGTCGGTAATGCGTTGCATCGCGAATTGTTGGCGGCGGCGCAGCGCGGCGTCAGGGTTGAAGTGATGGTGGACGGCTACGGCTCACCGGACCTGTCAGACAGCTACGTCAATAGCCTGACCGCTGCGGGCGTGCGTTTTATCTATTTTGATCCGCGCCCGCTGGTGCTGGGGATGCGCACCAACCTGTTCCGGCGCCTGCACCGCAAGATCGTGGTCATTGATGAGGTGATCGCCTTCGTGGGCGGCATCAATTTCTCTGCCGAACATAACACCGACTTTGGCCCGGAGGCCAAACAGGATTACGCCGTTGAAGTCAAAGGTCCGGTGGTGTTGGATATTGCGCGCTACGTGCAACAAGCCATCGGCAGCGAACAGGTGACCCGCCGCTGGTGGGGCCATCGTTCGCATCGTCCGGCGCTGAATGCCCTGCCGGGTGATGCGCAGGTGTTGTTCGTCTTTCGCGACAACGACGGCCATCGTGATGATATCGAACAGCACTACCTCGACATGCTGCGCAAAGCCAAACAGGATGTGATCATCGCCAACGCCTATTTCTTCCCCGGTTATCGTCTGCTGCGTGCGATGCGCCATGCCGCGCGTCGTGGCGTGCGGGTACGGTTGATCGTCCAGGGCGAGCCGGATATGCCGATTGTCAAAGTGGGCGCTGAGATGCTGTACAACTATCTGGTCGATGGCGGTGTCGAGGTGTACGAATATTGCCGTCGTCCATTGCATGGCAAGATCGCGGTGCAGGATCAGCAGTGGTCAACCGTCGGTTCCAGTAATCTCGACCCGCTCAGCTTGTCACTCAATCTGGAAGCCAACCTGATGGTGCATGACCGCGCCTTCAACCAAACTCTGCGGGAAAACCTTGAGCAGTTGCTACGCGAGGATTGCGAACGGGTTGAGGGCGATAAGCTGCCACCGCGCACCTGGTGGCACCTGACCAAAAGCGTGCTGGTCTTCCACTTCTTACGTCACTTCCCGGCGATTGCCGGATGGTTACCCGCCCATACGCCCCGGCTGGCGCAGGTTGTTCCCCCGGTACAACCGGAGATGGAGACTCAGGATCGGGTTGAGGCCGAAAACAAAGGAGCCAGACCCTGATGAGTAAAAAACATTCGCGCTGGCAGCGCGTGAAGAAAATCCTTACCGGGTTATTTTTTATCGCCGTGCTGGTGCTGCTGGTGGTGTACGCCCGCCAGGTAAACTGGGATGACGTTTATCAGGTGATCGTCAACTACAACCGCACGCTGGTGTTCAGCGCGGTGGCGCTGGTTGTTATCAGCTACCTGACCTATGGCCTGTATGATTTGATTGGCCGCGCTTACTGCGGCCATAAACTGGCTAAACGTCAGGTGATGCTGGTGTCGTTTATCTGTTATGCCTTCAATCTGACGCTCAGTACCTGGGTCGGTGGCGTAGCTATGCGCTATCGCCTTTATTCACGACTGGGTTTACCCGGCGGCACCATCACCCGCATTTTCTCGCTGAGCATCGCCACCAACTGGCTGGGCTACATTTTGCTGGCAGGCGTGGTATTTGTGGCGGGCATGGTTCCCCTTCCCGCGGGTTGGTTTATCGGCGAAAACACCCTGCGACTGATCGGCGGCGCGTTGTTGGTGTTGGTCGCGATCTATCTGTGGGCCTGCGCCTTTGCCAAACGACGTCACTGGACAATAAAAGGCCAGCACCTGCAACTCCCCTCGCTGCGCATGGCGCTGTTTCAATTCGCAGTGTCCTGCACCAACTGGATGGTGATGGGGGCGATTATCTGGTTGTTGCTGGCACAACAGGTGGGTTATCCGCAGGTGCTGGGGGTGTTGCTGATCAGCAGTATCGCCGGGGTGATTATTCACATCCCCGCCGGGATCGGCGTGTTGGAAGCAGTATTTCTGGCGCTACTGAGTGGTCAGGGTACGTCACACGGCACCATTATTGCCGCGCTGCTGGCCTATCGTGTGCTGTATTTTATTTTGCCGCTGCTGCTGGCGCTGGTGTTGTACCTGTGGCTGGAGAGCCGCGCCCGACATTTACGGCAGAAGAATGAACAGAAGAAGGTTGCGTGATAAATCACGCCGCTACACCACTGTAGCGGCGCGATTTATCGCGCGGGTTTTGGTTAAAACGCGCGCGAAGAGTATGGCATCGTTAACGGCGGTTACCGAAAATACGCAGCAGCATCAGGAACAGGTTGATAAAGTCGAGATACAGCGTCAGCGCACCCATAATGGAAAGACGACGCAGATTCTCTTTGTCATTCACATCCACCGTCTCGCCAATGGCTTTCAGTTTCTGGGTGTCATATGCCGTCAGGCCAACAAACACCACGACGCCGATATAGGTAATCGCCCACATCAACGCCGGGCTTTTCAGCCAGAAGTTCACCAGCGACGCCAGCAAAATTCCAATCAACGCCATAAACAGCAGGCTACCGAAACGGCTGAGATCGCGTTTGGTGGTATAGCCATAAAAACTCATGGCACCAAACATCCCGGCGGTGACAAAGAAGGTGCTGGCGATTGACGAATAGGTGTAGACCAGAAAAATACTGGCGAGCGTCAGGCCGGTCAGCGCCGAATAGAGCATAAATAACGCCGTCGCCAGCGCCCCACTCAGACGATGCACCATTCCGGACAGCACAAACACCACCGCCAGCTGGGCGATGATAAGACCGAAGAAAGTGATGCGGTTAGCAAACACCAACTCCATCACCGCAGGCGTGCGCGCCGCGAACCAGGAGACGAACGCGGTCAGCAGCAAACCACAGGTCATCCAGCCATACACCTGCGCCATATAGGTTTGCAGCCCGGCGGAGGCCTGCTGCACGATTGAATCGTTACGTGGATATCGGTCCATGATGCACCTCTCAATGGATTCGTGTTGCGGCGCGATTTATCGCGCGGGTTTAGTTGTTAAACAAACTCTGTAAGTTTGGAGCCTATAACTTGCCGCGTCAACGGCGCGTCAAACACTGTTGATAACGGCCATCCACGCGCTGGGCAAACCATGCGGTGGTCAGGTTACGGGTGATTTTCGGGCTTTCCAGCTTAATACCCGGCAACATTTCGCGCGGCAGACGTTTACCCGCCATTTTATCCGCCAGCGTGAACACCTGTTTCCATAATACGCTAGTGCTGAACTCAGGCTTTTCGCCCTTCTCCAGATCGCGACGGATTTCGCGTTGGCTCATGTCCAGCTGCTTACTCAGGCTGCGCACCGCGAGTTCTGTCGCCCCGGCGGCATCGCTGCCATATTGAATCAGATCGCCATCGAGCGCCAGTTTGATCCCGCTGGCACGCGCCACAGCCGCCTGAAAAGCGGCATTGCGACTGGCATACCAACCGGCGTTAAAGTCAGCGAAGCGATACAGCGGCTGTGAGTAATCCGCCGGGTATCCCAGCAAATGCATGATGCCAAAATACATACCACCGTGTCGGGTAAAGACTTCACGACGAATCGAACCCTCCACCGGCCACGGATAGCCTTTGGCGTGCGCTTCGGCGAAAGCGATGCTGACCTGCATCGGACCGCCGGTATGAATCGGGTTAAGGTTGCCAAACAGTTTTTGTCCCAGCGGCACCATATCGATGAAGTCATCAAAAATGGCGCTCAGCTCTTTCTCGCTGCGCACTTTGTCGAGGCGCGCCGCGTAGCTTTCACCGGTGGGAGAGTTGATCTGCAACGCCGTGCGTACCGCGAAGGCCGGGATAAAAAGCTTGCCCGCACGCCGGTTGATCTCAGCCCAGGCGATTTTTGGCAGGCCCGGCACCACCGCATCGGCGCTGAAGTTCGATTCCTGATCGGCCACCGCGATCACCGCGCACAGGTTGCTGACGCTGGGATCGATTTGCTGAGTGCGGAAGGCGGTATAAATATCATCAGCCCAGTCCGCTTTCTGCGTAACGTGGCTGGGCAATAACTGACGGATTTGTGCTTTCACATCCCCAGGTTGGCGAACCGGTGCCTCGGGCTGCTTTTTGCTGCTGGTACATCCCGCCAGCACCAGTACCGCCAACAGCGCTGCACGCTTGAGTATTACAGTCGCTTCCATCGGGTTCCTTTACGTTATTTCCAGCGTTCTGCCGCCTGATGGTCGCTATCGCGCGCATCCACCCAGCGATCGCCCTGTGCCGTCGCCTCACGTTTCCAGAACGGCGCACGGGTTTTCAGATAATCCATAATAAATTCCGCTGCGGCAAACGCGCTGCTGCGATGCGCGCTGCTGACGCCGACAAATACAATTTCCTCGCCAGGAAACAGTTCACCAATACGGTGGATCACCGAAACCTGTTGCAGCGCCCAGCGTTGACGTGCTTCGTCGACAATTTCCGTCAGCGCTTTTTCCGTCATGCCGGGGTAATGTTCCAGCGTCAAGGCCGCCACGCTGTCACCAAGATTATGATTGCGCACCTTCCCGGTGAAGGTCACCACGGCGCCATCGCTGTCATGGGCAGACAGCCAGGCATACTCCTCGGCCACGCTAAAGGCTGCGCTGCCGACGCGAATACGGGTTTCCATCATCAACCCCCGGTCACTGGCGGGAAAAAGGCCACTTCATCACCGGCGCGCAACGGATGACTCATCGGTACCAGGGTTTGATTGACCGCCGCCAGCAATTTCCCGGATTCCAGCGCCAACGCCCAACGATCATTTTTCGTCGCCAGCGCACTGCGCAGGGCCGCCACATCGGCATATTCCGGCGATAACTCCAGCGCGCTGGTGCCGGTCAGTTCACGCACCTGAGCAAAAAACAGCACCTTAATCATGGGACACCGCCTGAAAATCACCGGATTTGCCGCCGCTTTTGCTTAGCAAACGTACCTGGTCGATAACGATGTCTTTTTGCACCGCTTTGCACATGTCATAGATCGTCAGCGCCGCCACTGAAGCCGCCGTCAGGGCTTCCATCTCGACGCCGGTTTTGCCGGTCAGGCGGCAGCGTGAAGTGACGCGTACCCGGCTATGCTCGGGTTCAGCAACCAGCGTCACCTCAACTTTGCTCAGCATCAGCGGATGACACAGCGGGATCAGTTCCCAGGTGCGTTTTGCCGCCTGAATCCCCGCGATGCGGGCAGTAGCAAAGACATCACCTTTGTGATGGCTGCCATCGATGATCATTTGCAGCGTTGCCGGTTGCATCAGCACCAGCGCTTCTGCCTGGGCTTCGCGTACCGTTTCGGTTTTGCCGGAGACATCAACCATATGGGCTTCACCGGCGGCATTGATATGGGTTAACGAGGACATACTTACAACTTCTTCAAATGTGAGACAAAATTACACGGGCGAGTACGTGCATCCAGTTGATCGGCAATGATGCGTTCCCACGCGCTGCGGCAGGCATTACCGGATCCGGGTACGGCAAAAATCAGCGTCTCATTCGCCATACCCGCGACTGCACGCGACTGCAACGTGGCACTGCCGATCTCTTCGTACGAGATCATGCGGAACAGCTCGCCAAATCCCTCAATCTCCCGGTCAAACAGCGGCAGCAGCGCTTCAGGCGTGCTGTTTTTGCTGTTAAAACCGGTACCACCATTGATGATCACCACCTGGACATCTTCACTGGCTATCCAGCGCGATACCGTGGCGCGGATGCGATAACGGTTATCCGCGACAATCGCGTGATCCACCACCTGATGCCCGGCTTCGCTCAGTGCTTCACGCAGGTAATCACCAGAGGTGTCATTGGCGGCATCACGGTTGTCAGACACCGTCATCACCGCCACATTAAGGGCAACAAAGTCGCCGGAAAGTTTGCTCATGGCCATAACTCCTTTGTCAGCCACCAATGAAGGAAAGATTTTGGGTAATACCGGTGTTGCCCTGATGCAGAAAATGCGTCTGCTTTTTCTGTCCGAGGCTTAAGGCGATACGCGCCTGTAACTCATCCTGCTGTTGATCGGAAGCCAGCAGATCGCGCAACGGAATGCCCCCCTCGCCAAACAGGCACAGATGCAGGTTGCCGATCGCCGAAACACGCAGGCGATTGCAGCTGGCACAGAAATCTTTTTCATAAGGCATGATCAGACCGACTTCGCCGAGATAGTCCGGATGGCGAAACACCTGCGCCGGACCGTCGCTGCGCCCGCGCGGCTGACGTTGCCAGCCTTGCATCAGCAGTTGATCGCGGATCACCTCGCCGGAAATGTGCTGGCGACGGAACAGATCGCTGCCCTCGCCGGTTTCCATCAGCTCGATAAAACGTAACTGAATCGGACGCGTGCGGATCCACTGTAAAAAGGTATCGAGACTGTGGCTGTTGACATCACGCATCAGCACGCTGTTGACTTTGACCTTGCTGAAACCCGCCTCAAACGCGGCATCAATCCCGGCCATGACCTGATGAAATTTGTCCTGACCGGTGATGGCATGAAACTGGCGGGCATCAAGGCTATCGACGCTGACATTGATTGAGGTCAGCCCGGCAGCACGCCAGTCACGCACATCACGCGCCAGCCGATAGCCGTTGGTGGTCACCGCGATTTGGCGGATGGCAGCATTTTCCCGCACCGCAGCGATAATTTCGGTGAAATCCCGACGTAAAGAGGGCTCACCACCGGTCAGACGCACTTTTTCAGTGCCCGCGGCCGCAAAGGCACGCGTCACGCGGCGGATCTCATCCAGCGAGAGAAAACTTTTATTGCGCGTACCCTGCGGTTTGTAGCCATCGGGCAGGCAATAGGTACAACGGAAGTTACACACGTCCGTGACCGACAGGCGCAGATAATAAAAGCTGCGCGCATATGCATCAGTAAATTGTGACACCTGAACACCTTTCCAAATACGGGAGATGCAGGCATTTCTTTCTGCACCCTGGCAGCTCGGGGCTGCGGCCTGAACACCCTATCCGGAGGACTTAGGCAATCAGGCTTTGAGTGTATGTTGTCCATTCGAACAACACGGTTGCCCGAATGTTAGCGCGATTTGTTGTTCGCTTCCATCGCGGATTTTCGCTATATATATTGATACATAACGTTTTTTCACCGCATTTTCGCGACAGGATACGTTAAAATAACCGACAGATTTTGATACATATCAGTTTAACTGATGCTCAACGGGTGAGCGTCAGTGATAAGGAGCAACATGAATCGTACCCTGGCAGATTTGGATCGCGTGGTGGCGCTGGGCGGTGGACACGGCCTTGGTCGCGTGATGTCCTCGCTGGCTCCGCTCGGCTCACGCCTGACCGGTATTGTGACTACCACCGACAACGGTGGGTCTACCGGACGCATCCGCCGTTCAGAAGGCGGCATCGCCTGGGGCGATATGCGCAACTGTATCAACCAGTTGATCACGGAACCGAGTGTCGGTTCCGCCATGTTCGAATATCGTTTCACCGGCAACGGCGAACTGGCTGGCCACAATCTTGGCAACCTGATCCTGAAAGCGCTCGACCATCTCAGCGTGCGGCCACTGGAAGCGATCAATATCATTCGTAATCTGCTGAAAGTGGATGCGTTCTTGATTCCGATGTCAGAGCAGCCCGTGGATTTGGTGGCGCAGGATAGCGAAGGCAATATGGTTTACGGCGAAACCGCCGTCGATGAGATGCAACAAGCACCGCAGGAATTGATGCTACATCCGAATGTGGTGCCCACCCGCGAAGCGCTGGACGCGATTGCTGAAGCCGATTTGATTCTGATCGGTCCCGGCAGTTTTTATACCAGTCTGATGCCAATTCTGCTGATGGAAGAGATGGCGCGTGCGCTGCGTCGTACCCCCGCCACTATGGTGTTTATCGGTAATCTTGGGCGCGAACTCAGTCCGGCAGCCGCTCGCCTGACCGTCGCGGATAAGCTGGTAATTATGGAAAAAGCGATAGGCAAACGGGTGATTGATGCGGTGGTGGTCAGCCCGGCAGCGGATATTCGCGGTGTGGAAGGACGCTTAATTGTCCGTGAACCGCTGGAAGCGGCGGATATCAAATATCGCCATGACCGCCAGTTGTTACGCCTGGCGCTGGAGCATGCCATCCAGGCATTTTGAAACAAGGCGTGATAAACACGCCGCCACGACTCACCCGCGCTGAGAGTCGTAGCGGCGCGATTTATCGCGCATTAGGACGCAGCGATAAACAGCTCGCGCAGTTCGTGCAACTGATCACGCACCCGCGCCGCTTCTTCAAACTCCAGATTCTGCGCGTGTTGTTGCATCTGTCCTTCCAGCTCGTGAATTTTCTTCTGCATCGCCTGCGGGGTGAGCGCCAGATAGCTGGCTTCGGCTTCAGCGGCGCTGCGCGTGGCGGTTTTGCCCTTGCCACGGGTTTTGACCACGTTTTTGCCCAACTCCAGAATATCGGTGATTTTTTTGTTTAGTCCCTGCGGCACGATGCCGTTGGCTTCGTTATACCGCTCCTGCTTCTCACGACGTCGCTCGGTCTCCTCGATGGCGCGTGCCATTGAGTTGGTGATCTTGTCTGCGTACAGAATCGCTTTACCGTTAATGTTACGTGCGGCGCGGCCAATGGTCTGAATCAGAGAACGCTCCGAACGCAGGAAGCCCTCTTTATCGGCATCGAGAATCGCCACCAGCGACACTTCCGGCATATCCAGCCCTTCACGCAACAGGTTGATCCCCACCAACACATCAAATTCCCCCAAACGCAGGTCGCGGATGATTTCCATACGCTCCACCGTATCGATGTCTGAGTGCAGATAACGCACCTTCTCGCCGTGCTCCTCCAGATATTCGGTGAGATCTTCCGCCATGCGTTTAGTCAGGGTGGTCACCAGCACACGTTCGTTGACCTCGACGCGTTTGCGGATCTCCGACAGCAGGTCATCCACCTGGGTGGTCACCGGACGGACTTCGAGGATCGGATCGAGCAGCCCGGTCGGACGCACCACCTGATCAATCACCTCACCACCGGATTTCTCCAGCTCGTAATTACCCGGCGTTGCCGAAACATAAATGGTTTGCGGTGCCAGCGCTTCAAACTCTTCGAAGCGGAGCGGGCGGTTGTCCAGCGCCGACGGCAGGCGGAAACCATACTCCACCAGCGTCTCTTTACGTGCGCGGTCACCGCGATACATCCCGCCAATCTGCGGGATGGTCACATGGGACTCATCCACCACCAGCAGACCATCTGCCGGTAAGTAGTCGAACAGCGTCGGAGGCGGCTCGCCTGGCCCACGTCCGGACAGGTAGCGTGAATAGTTCTCGATACCCGAGCAGTAGCCGAGTTCGTTCATCATTTCGAGGTCAAACTGGGTACGCTGGGTAATGCGCTGCTCTTCCAGCAGCTTATTATTCTCCAGCAGGACCTGACGGCGCACCACCAGTTCCTTTTTGATCTCTTCCATTGATTGCAGGATGCGTTCGCGCGGCGTGACATAGTGGGTTTTCGGATAGACGGTAAAACGCGGCACCACCGAAACCACCTGACCGGTCAGCGGGTCAAACAATGACAACCGCTCCACTTCTTCATCAAACAGCTCCACACGCAGCGCAATCTCATCGGACTCCGCCGGGAAGATATCGATCACTTCACCGCGCACGCGGAAGGTGCCGCGCTGGAACACCTGATCATTACGGGTATATTGCAGCTCGGCCAGACGACGCAGAATGCTGCGCTGATCGATGATCATGCCACGCGTCAGGTGCAGCATCATTTTCAGGTAGAGATCAGGGTCACCCAGACCGTAGATGGCCGACACCGACGCCACAACGATAACGTCACGTCGCTCCAGCAACGCCTTGGTGGCAGACAGACGCATCTGCTCGATGTGCTCATTCACCGAGGCATCCTTTTCGATAAAGGTATCGGAGCTGGGCACATAGGCTTCAGGCTGATAGTAGTCGTAGTAGGAGACGAAGAACTCCACCGCGTTGTCCGGGAAGAACTCCTTCATCTCTCCGTAGAGCTGTGCCGCAAGGGTCTTGTTAGGCGCCAGCACCATAGTTGGCCGGTTGAGATCGGCGATCACATTGGCGATGGTAAAGGTTTTACCCGAACCGGTTACCCCCAACAGCGTCTGGTGTGCCAGACCGTCTTCCAGCCCCTCTTCCAGACGACGAATCGCCTCAGGCTGATCCCCTGAGGGTTTAAATTCGGAGTTGAGTTTGAAGGCTTTACTCATGGTTTTTTCGTTCCTGCAGGAGATATCGGCGGGCAGGCTGCTAATTCTACTCCGCTATGGCGAATTTGCCAGAAAAAAATACTGGATATATTTACAGATATCCTGCACGATAACAGGGAGCAGCAACGACTCGCTTCAGTGCAATTTATGCGGCATCTGGCAAAACCTTGTTGCGCAAGGTTATCCCCAGATGGGTGATGCTTTTAACATTTGTCAATAGAGCGTCATAAAATTGCAGTTGTATGACCAACAAGAAAAATCTCAGGCTTGATTTTAAATAACATATTGATTTATTTATAAATCAGTAAAAAGCCCAGTTTCTCAGCATAATGTATCCAGGCCGCGTATTTCCTCGCTTGCGCTCTGTTTTCAGTCTCTAATGCACAAGGTTATCCACAGGAATAGTGGATAACTGACGGCAGCCCCGCCGCCATCGCCTGTGCATAATTTTCTAAGCCTATTCCTGGCGTGCGAAAAAAAATTTTTTTATGTTTATTTTTCCCACAGCCCGCGTGGCATTAACTATTCTTTTTCCGTGCTGACGTCACTGAAAGCCCGAAATTCCCAGTAAATAAGGCCACTTATTCCTGAGCGATCTGCCTTATTACTGCACAGATGCACCAGAAACGTTAAGCATTCAGCACCGCTAAAGTGCAGTCGTTTTATCACCCCCAGCAATTGTTAAGCATCGCTCAACTTTAATTCCTGATTTTGCCTCGCTGCTGCTGCTTTTTTTCATGGCATCAGCAAACTGGCCTGGGAATTGCAGGTTTCTCCATAAGCATACGCATCAACTCACTGATGGTGAGAGTGGCAATGATGAATCGTGTTTGACTGTTTGCCAGACGACACAGAGCGGGAGCATTCAGGCTAATTATCTGGAAGGAGAATGTCAGATGCTAAGTTTACGTTCGGTGAATCAGTTTTACGGTCAAAACCATATCCTGTGGGATGTGGACCTCGATCTGCCCCCTGGCACCTGCACGGGCGTGCTGGGTAGTCCTGGGATGGGTAAAACCACCCTGGTCAACTGCATTATGGGACGGTTGCCGATCAATAGCGGGTCGATGACCTGGCAGGAAGATGGCTCCCCCCCTGAAGATTTATTGCTGCAACCGGCGGAGCAACGTGCGCGCATGGGTATCGGCTACGTACCGCAAGGTCGCCATATTTTCTCGCAAATGAGCGTGGAAGATAACCTGCTGATTGCGCTGATGGCGGCGCATGACGACCGCAGTCGCGCCATTCCGGAAATGGTGTTCGATTTGTTCCCGGCGCTCTATTCATTACGCCACCAGCGCAGCGGAGAACTGCCGATGGATCAGCAGCAGCAGTTGGCATTAGCGCGCGCGCTGGTGTTACAACCGAAATTGCTGATCCTTGATGAACCAACCGAAGGCATGTCGCCGTGGCTGGAGGAGGAGATGGGAAATCTGATTCGCCGCCTGAACCGCGATTACGGCCTGACCATTCTGCTGCTGGAGCAACACGTCTCCTTTATCCGCCGCGTGGCTGACTATTTTCTGCTGCTGCATCGTGGTCGCAACGTGGCGCAGGGAAAAGTGGCCCAGTTGGACGATGTCACCATCAATAAGTGGCTGACGGTAACCTGACATGAGCTGCCCGTAGCGGCGCGATTTATCGCGCAGTTTTTTCCAGCCACGCTCGGAATTGCGCGATAAATCGCGCCGCTACGCTTCAGGGCAATGTCAGATAACGGCCACAGTCATCCTGCTGCGCGTCATCCGTAAGATACGGGATTTCGCCCAGACACGGCGCATCAAGACGCTGACGCAAGGTTGCCAGATATTCCTGATGCCGCTTACCCGGCGGCTGAATGGTATTGGCGATCCAGCCTGCAAGGCGCAGGCCACTGGCATGCACGGCGGCGGCAGTCAGCATCGCATGGTTGATACAACCCAGTTTGATACCCACCACCAGGATCACCGGCAACTGCTCAGCCACCACCCAATCAGCATAGGTTTGCGTTGCCGACAACGGGGTAAACCATCCGCCCGCGCCTTCCACCAATACCCATTCTGCCTGTTGCTCCAGCTCCCGTAGCCCGGCAGACAGTCCGGCAAAATCGATTGGCCTGCCCTCTTCGGCACTGACGATATGCGGTGACGTGGGTTCAAGAAAAGCCAGCGGATTGACCTGCTCATAACGCAACGCCAGCGAGCTGTAGCGTTGCAGCGCCAGCGCATCGCTGTTGCGGATGCCTTCGGCAGTTTGCTCACAACCCGAGGCCACCGGCTTGTAACCTGCGGTGACCCATCCGGCAGCTCCTGCCGCCTGTAGCAACGCGCCACTGGCTACCGTCTTGCCGACTTCGGTGTCGGTACCTGTAATAAACCAGCGTTTCATGCCGTTAAGACTCCATACATCAGATGATAACTCAGGCGATAACCCGCCTCGTCCTGTGGCCAGCACTGCTCCAGCCGGGCCAACTGACTCCGCGTCAGTAATCCGCCCTGGCGTCCATCGTGCAGATGGGTTGCGCCAATCCCTTTCAGCGAACGCATCGCGTTGAGCGCGCTGGGAAAATGTAAGGTGATGGTTTGCAGCGTGCTGTGCAGCGCCATGCCATCGGTCGCGGCGGCGATTTGCGCCGCGCTGAGAAAACGGTTGGCGTGTTGACGTCCATCCAACTGCGCCCACGCCTGATGAACCTCATTGAGCGAACCGGCCAGCAAAGTGGAAAACAGCACGCTGCCGCCGGGGCGAGTCACGCGCAGAAATTGCTGCAAAGCAGTGCGCAGATCGCTACTCCATTGCACCGCGAGGTTGCTCCACACGCCATCAACGCAGGCATCCGGCAGCGGCAGAGCATCAATATCGCCCTGCACATAATGATGTGCCGAGTGTTGCCGGGCCGCGCTATTCAGCATGGTTGGTGACAGGTCAAGCGCAGTCAGGGTACGTCCACGGTCGCGCCAGTAACGGCTGTACCAACCGGTACCACATCCGGCATCCAGCAGGTGCGGGCCAAATCCGGCCGGTGCCAGCGCCAGCAGGGCATCACCACTCTGGCGTTGCAACTCGGCATGCTGCTCATAATGTTGCGCCGCCCGACCAAACGCCTGAGCAATCGCCTGTTTATTGATGTGCAGCGTCATACAGCGCCTCCAGCAAACGATCGATATCGTCAAAACCATGTGCGGCGGTCAGGGTGATGCGAAGGCGTGCTGTGCCCGGTGGCACCGTCGGGGGACGAATGGCGCTGACCCAGCAGCCCGCCGCCTTCAACCGCTGTGATAACGCCAGCGCAGCGCTGTTCTCACCGACCACCAACGGCTGGATGGCACTGGCCGATGGCATCAACTGCCAGGGGAGATCTGCCGCTCCAGCGCGAAAACGCGCGATATTGGCGTGCAACTGCGCACGCAATTCATCGCCCTGCTGAATTTGCTGTAACGCCGCCAGCAGCGCGCAGCACTGCGCGGGCGGCATGGCGGTCGAGTAGATCAAATGGCGGGCAAACTGTTCCACATAATCGGCGGTCGCGTCATCGCACAACAAAGCGGCACCGCTGACGCCAAAGCCTTTGCCGAAGGTGACGATCAGTAATTCTGGCTTCACCTGCTGCTGCCAGCAGCTACCACGACCTTGCTCACCGGTCACACCAATGCCATGCGCATCATCGACCAGCAGCCAGCCGTTGGCGCGTTGCGTTTCAGCAGCCAGCTGCGCCAGCGGTGCGCTGTCGCCATCCATGCTGAAGACGCCTTCGGTGACCACCAGGGTGTTCCCCTCCACCGGCGTTGCCAACAGCTTTGCCAGGCTGGCGGGCTGATTGTGGGCAAAACGGCGCAGCGTGGCCGGGCTGTGGCTGGCAGCATCCAGTAACGAGGCGTGCGCCAGCTTGTCGGCCACAATCCGATCCGGCTTTTCCGCCAGCAGATGGATCACCGCCTGATTGGCGGCGAAACCCGAGATAAACAGCAGCGCACGGCGATAACCCAGCCAGTCGGCCAGTTGTTCTTCCAGTTGCGCATGATAACGGCTGAAACCGGTCACATGTCCCGATGCACCCGCGCCAGCCCCGGCCTCAGCGGCCCCCTGTTGCCAGGCGGCAATCACTGCCGGATGCTGACTCAGGCCAAGATAATCGTTGCTGGAAAAGTGGCGATAGCGTTGCCCGGCGACGGTCAGCTCGCGCACGTTGTTGTGTTCCACGCGGATACGCTGACGCCAGCCGTCGGCGGCACGCCGCGCCGCCAGCGCCTGTTCGATGCGTTGCGACCAGCTCATTACACCGCCGCGTTGTAAAACTGCGCGGTATCGGCATGCAACAGCTGTTCACTCAACTGATATTGCTGTTCGTTATCACCGGCGGTGGTGGCGGTATGCTCCGGGTTGAGTCCCAGTTTACGGAACAGAATCAAATCCTTGTCTTCTTCCGGGTTCGGCGTGGTCAGCAGCTTGCAGCCGTAGAAAATCGAGTTTGCCCCGGCCATAAAACACATCGCCTGGGTCTGTTCGCTCATCTGCTCACGACCGGCAGAAAGGCGGACATGAGAAGACGGCATCATGATGCGGGCCACCGCGATGGTTCGGATAAAATCGAACGGCTCGACATCGTCGTTATCCGCCAGCGGCGTGCCTTTAACTTTCACCAGCATGTTGATCGGCACGCTTTCCGGCGGAGTCGGCAGGTTCGCCAGTTGCACCAGCAGACCGGCACGATCTTTTACCGTTTCGCCCAGGCCAACGATACCGCCCGAACACACCTTAATGCCCGCACCACGCACTTTGTCGAGGGTATCGAGGCGTTCCTGGTAGCTGCGCGTGGTGATGATGTTGCCGTAGAATTCCGGCGAGGTATCGAGGTTATGGTTGTAAAAATCCAGACCGGCATGCGCCAAGCGCTGCGCCTGGGTGTCGTTGAGGGTGCCGAGGGTCATACAGGTTTCCATCCCCATCGCTTTCACGCCCTGCACCATCTGCTCCAGGTAAGGCATGTCACGATCGTGCGGGTTTTTCCACGCCGCCCCCATACAGAAACGGCTCGAACCGGCAGCTTTGGCTTTGCGCGCCGATTCCAGCACCGCTTCCACCTCCATCAGACGTTCCGATTCCAGCCCGGTTTTGTAGCGCGCGCTCTGCGGGCAATATTTACAATCTTCCGGGCAGGCGCCGGTTTTGATCGACAGCAGGGTACTGACCTGCACCTGACGCGGGTCAAAATGTTGGCGATGTACCTGCTGCGCCTCAAACATTAGCTCAAGGAAAGGTTTATCGAATAGTGCCTGGGCTTGTGCCAGTGTCCAGCGATGTGCCATTGCTTCACTCCAGAAAAGGGTTCATCCTGACGATTAACGTGGTTATACTTGTAAACTATATTTTTTATTTTTGGTTTACAATACCCATGTTCACTCAGGACGATCTCAATTTCGACCGCCAGCATATCTGGCATCCCTACACCTCAATGCGTGATCCCCTGCCCTGCTACCCGGTCGTCGCGGCGCATGGCTGCCAGTTACAACTGGCGGATGGACGTGAATTAGTGGATGGCATGTCGTCATGGTGGGCGGCGATCCACGGTTATAACCATCCACGTCTTAATCAGGCTTTGCAGGACCAACTGGCGCAGATGTCGCATGTGATGTTTGGTGGCATCACCCACCCGGCAGCGGTGGCGCTGTGCCGTCAGTTGGTGGCGATGACGCCAGCCCCCCTGGAATGTGTGTTCCTCGCCGATTCGGGGTCGATCGCCGTCGAAGTGGCGATGAAAATGGCGCTGCAATACTGGTTGGGACGGGGTGAAACCCGGCAAAAATTTCTCACCCTGAAACGCGGTTATCACGGCGACACGTTCGCCGCGATGTCGGTGTGCGATCCGCAAAACTCGATGCACAGCTTGTGGCGCGGCTATCTGCCGGAACACCTGTTCGCGGCTGCACCGGAGCGAGGGTTTGATGATGCGTGGGATGAGGCTGATTTCGCCGATTTTGCCCGTCTGGCGGAGCAACATCACCGGCAGATTGCCGCAGTAATCCTGGAGCCCATTGTGCAGGGCGCAGGGGGGATGCGTTTTTATCATCCGCGTTATCTGCAACGGGTGCGTGAGCTGTGCGATCGCTACGGTTTGCTGCTAATTGCCGACGAGATCGCCACCGGCTTTGGCCGCAGCGGCAAGTTGTTCGCCTGCGAACATGCCGGGATCGTGCCGGATATTTTGTGTCTGGGCAAAGCCCTGACGGGCGGCACCATGACGCTCTCCGCCACCCTTACCACCCGCACAGTGGCCGATACCATCAGCAACAGCGCCGCCGGCTGCTTTATGCATGGCCCAACCTTTATGGGTAATCCGCTGGCGTGCGCGGTCGCGGTAGAAAGCCTGAAGATGGTGAACGAAGGTCACTGGCCGGCGCAGGTGGCACAGATTGAGCAGCAGCTACGCGCGGCATTGCTGCCGTTAGCTGACCATCCGGCCGTGGCGGATGCACGCGTTCTGGGGGCGATTGGCGTGATTGAGACTCGTCGGGCAGTGGATATGGCGGCACTGCAACAGTTCTTTGTCGAGCGCGGGGTGTGGATCCGTCCGTTTGGGCGGTTGATTTACCTGATGCCACCTTATGTGATTACGGCGGCGGAGCTGACGAAGTTGACCGACGCCGTACGCGATGCGCTGGATTTTTCGCGCCATTTTCAGAGGTGACAAATAGCGCGATAAATCGCGCCGCTACCATTCCCCCCCGTAATGCCGCGATTTATCACGCCGCTACCATTCCCCCCGTAACGGCGCGATTTATCGCGCAAGGTTTTAACGATTTATCGCGTAATGACTTAACCCAGTGAGTGAATCACCACCCACATTGGGCCTTGTCCGACGGCATAACGCGCCAGCGGCGTCAGCAGACCGCGATCGTCGCTGATTTTATAGACCTCGATATGGTGCGATTTCTGCCCGGCTGCCACCAGATATTTCCCGCTGTTGTCGATATTAAAACCACGCGGTTGCGTCTCTGTCGGCTGGAAGCCCTCGATGTTCAACAAGCCGCCATCTTCGCTGACGCTGAACACGGTAATGGTGCTGCTGGTGCGATCGCAGGCATACAGGAAACGGCCATCCGGTGTCAGATGGATATCCGCTGCCCAGCGGGTGCCGCTGAAATCCGCAGGCATCATATTCAGGCTCTGCACACGCTCCACTTCGCCGTGTGCATTGCTTAACGCCCAGACATCTACGCTGCTGTCCAGTTCGTTGACGCAATAGCTATAGTTTCCATTCGGGTGAAACGCCATATGACGCGGGCCAGCGCCTTCAACCGTGGTGACCTGGGCTTGCGCGGCGGGTGTCAGGCTGCCATCGTTGCCTAACTGGAACAAACAAATACGATCCTGCTTTAGCGCCGGCACAAACAGCGTCTGATTTTTCACATCAATATTGGCGGAGTGACAACCTTCCAGCCCGCCGATCACCTGGCTCGGAGCCTGCGGCAGACCATCGCTACCAATTGGGCTGATGCTGACACAGGCATCATTGTAAGAACCGCAGAACAGGAAGTTACCCTGGCGATCGGTAGAAATGTGCGTCGGGCTGCCCGGCAGCGGTGCCTCTCCGGCTTCGCTCAGGGTGCCATCCGCGGCAATACGGTATGCCAGCACGCGAAAATTCGGACGCACGCCAACATAGAGGAAATCTTTCTTCGGGCTGACCACCATCGGCTGCACCTGACCAGCTACATCCGTCACCTGTAATAACGTCAGCGCGCCATCTTCCTGTAACTGCCAGGCGTGGATCTGCTGGCTCTCGGGGCTGGCGGTATACACGACTTGTTTCATGCGTTCTCCTTGTTCGGCTTGCTGAAAGGGTATCACTCTAGCGCGTTTCATTTTGCCGCGCAGGAATCATTTGTGCCCTGCTTTTTGTCTCAAAGGCGTTACCCGGTGTAGACTGATTGCTTTGTAACCCAGACGGAAAGAGTAATGAGCTACCGCGTAATCGCCCTTGATCTTGACGGCACCCTGTTGACCCCGCGTAAAACCATTCTGCCTGAATCCCTTGAAGCCCTGGCCCGCGCGCAGCAGGCAGGCGTCAAAGTGCTGATTGTTACCGGTCGCCACCATTGTGCCATCCATCCTTTTTATCAGGCACTGCAACTGGATACACCCGCTATCTGCTGTAACGGCACTTATTTGTATGATTATCAGGCGAAAAAGGTGCTGGCCTCCGATCCGCTGGAAAAATCTCAGGCGGTGCGGGTGATCGAGATGCTGGATGAACAGCAGATTCACGGCCTGCTGTATGTCGATGACGCGATGCTTTACCAGGAGCCGACCGGCCATGTGACACGTACCCTTACCTGGGCGGAATCGCTGCCTGCGGCACAACGTCCGACCTTCCTCCATGTGCCGAGCCTGGTTCAGGCTGCGCACGATGCACAGTCGATCTGGAAGTTCGCCCTGTCCCATGCCGATACCCACGCGCTGCAACAGTTTGCCGAACGCACCGAAGCCGAACTGGGGCTGGCGTGTGAATGGTCATGGCACGATCAGGTGGATATCGCCCAGCGCGGCAACAGCAAAGGCAAACGCCTTGCGCAGTGGGTGGAGAGCCAGGGATTAAGCATGAAAGACGTGCTGGCGTTTGGTGATAACTACAACGACCTCAGTATGCTGGAAGAAGTCGGTCTGGGCGTGGCGATGGGCAATGCCGACGACTCCATCAAAGCACGCGCCGGCAAAGTGATTGGCACCAATCTGGAGCCGGGCATTGCCGAAGTGATTTACCAGGAAATTCTGTAAAATCCGCGCGATAAATCGCGCCGCTACGGATTTCCCGACATCATGGGGTAATCGACACGCTTTTAATCTGGGCATACAGCCACTGATCTGGCCGAATGCCCAGCTCATCCCGTGCCCAGGGCGAAATACGCGCCCACAGTTCGCTGATGCCAATGCGCAGCTTAACCTCTACCTGATCGTCAATCTCCAGCAATTCAACCACCTGCGCGGGCAGGATGTTACGAATCGAGGTGTTTTGCGGCGGTTGCAATGCCAGCGACACATCGGCTGAGGCGATACGAATGCGTAACGCGGTTTTCAGCGGCTGATTGACCCGGCTGACCCAGATATGTTGATCGCCGAGTGACAGCGCGGTCATCGGGTAATCAGGATGCTGCTCCAGCACCTGGACGCGAAGTACGCTGGTGCGATCGCTGGCCGGTAGCCACGGGCGCATCGCCGCACTGCTCCACACCTTCTCCAGCGAACCAAAGGCTTTGACTTTACCGCTATCCAGTACCAGCACGTTATCCGCCAGTTGCAGGATCTCGTCGAGGCTGTGCGACACGTACAACAGCGGAATATCCACCTGTTTCGCCAGCTTTTGCAGGTAAGGCATCAGTTCACGTTTGCGCGGTAAATCCAGCGAGGCCAACGGCTCATCCATCAACAGAATATCCGGTGCCGTGAGCAGCGCGCGGCCAATCGCCACCCGCTGTTTCTCGCCGCCAGATAAAGAAGATGGCGCGCGACGCAGCAAGGCGTCGAGGCCCAATAACGCCACCAGGCTGTCGAATTGCGGTTTCATGGTAGCCGCCATACCGTATTGCAGATTGCCGCGCACGCTGTAATGCGGGAACAAGCGAGCATCCTGAAACACATAACCGATACGGCGTTTCTCTGGCGGTAAATTCAGTCCGGTGGCGGCATCAAACAACAGCCGTTCATCCAGTTTAATCTGCCCCTGCTGCGGCTGAGTTAACCCGCCAATCGCGTTGATCAACGAGGTTTTGCCCGCGCCAGAAACGCCAAAAATCGCGGTGATCCCTTTGCCGGGGATCTCCACGTCCACATCCAGCTGGTGGGTGCCCAACTGCTGGGAAAAGTTCAGTGTCAGCATTAAACCCCCAGCCGCTTACGGCCCCAGCGGGCCAGCAGTTCCGACGCCACCAGCGACAGCAACGCCAGCACAATCGCCACCGCACACAGGCGCGCGGCGGCATTTTCCGCCCCCGGTGTTTCAATCAGGGTAAACATCGCTGACGGAATGGTGCGGGTTTCACCAGGTATATTCGACACGAAGGTGATGGTGGCACCAAACTCACCCAGCGAACGGGCAAAAGCCAGCACCGTACCGACAATGATGCCGGGAAAGGTCAGGGGTAAGGTAATGGTAAAGAACACGCGCCAGCGTCCTGCGCCGAGGGTGCGTGCCGCCTGTTCCAGTTTGGTATCTACCGCTTCCAGCGCCAGGCGAATGGCTCGCACCATTAACGGGAAAGCGATCACCGCCGCCGCCACCACCGCGCCACGCCAGCTAAAAGCAAAGCTGAAACCAAACCAGTCATATAACCAGGCACCGATAAAGCCACGCCGCCCGAGGGCAATCAGCAGCAAATAACCGACCACCACCGGCGGTAGCACCAGCGGTAGATGGATAACACTATCGAGCAGGGTTTTGCCCGGAAACTGGCAACGCGCCAGAATCCAGGCCATCAGGATGCCCAACGGCAGGCTACACAACACCGCCACAGTGGAGACTTTCAGGCTGAGAAACACCGCCTGCCATTCGGGATCACTCAATATCATTTCTTCGGCGTAAATCCATACTGTTTAAACACTGCGGCGGCTTCCGGCCCCTGCAAATACTTGAAGAAGGCTTCTACCGGCGCACGCTGATGTTCTTTGACGATCGCCATCGGATATTCGACCGGCTTATGGCTATCTTCCGGGAAACGCCCCACTACCTGCACTTTTTGGCTGGCTACCGCATCGGAACCGTAAACAATGCCGTAAGGCGCTTCATTACGTTCCACCAGCGCCAGCGCAGCACGCACGTTGTTGGCCGGGGCCAGTACCGGCACTAACGTATCCCACGCGCCCAGTTTCTGTAACGCTTCTTTTGCGTAGATCCCGGCAGGAACATGATCCGGGTCGCCCACCGCCAGACGCTGGCCCTTCAGCAGGCTTTTCCAGTCGGTTTGCGCATTGATGGTCACGGTTTTAGCGCTGTCGCTGCGCGGTGCCACCAACACCAAATCGTTACCCAACAGAGTTAAACGCGTGTTATCGATGACGCTTTTTTTCGCCACCGCATCGTCCATCCACTGCTGGTCAGCAGAGATAAACAGATCTGCCGGTGCACCCTGCTCAATCTGGCGCGCCAGTACCGACGACGACGCAAAGGACGACACCACTTCGACACCGGTTTTTTTCTGATACTGCGTGGCGATATCCTGCAACGCGTTGGTCAGTGAGGCCGCTGCAAACACGGTAATTTTCTCAGCAGCCAGTGCCTGTCCGGCCAGTGAAAAAGTCAGAACGGCAGTGGCACCCCAGCGGTAATGTTTTGATAGCATTTTTAGCTCCTTGTTACGTTATATACTGAATACTACAACGCTGGCTTCGATGCTGTCATGAAGTTTATATCGGCAGGATTTGGCGGAAGTTAAGAGCAAAACGCCCGCAAGATGCGGGCGTTGAAAAATCAATGTGAGTTGTTGGCGGGGCGATCGTCGCGGCGGCCAAATTTCGAGATGACGTTGAAGACTTCACCCAAGCCGTAAATTAAACCCAGCATGATAGCCATAACAATTGGCACCATAATGATGGCCACGGCCAGGCTTTTTAGCAGTTCCAGCATGGAAACCTCACGAAAATGATAAAAAAGTGATTGTAACGGCTTGAGAATAAACTGCCATGCCCTTTTCGTGCTTTTACTTTAGCGCATACAATTGGTGCCACTAACTTAAGGAGCTGACATGCAAGCTGAACTCTCTCTCCATATTCGCCTACAGCAGAAGTTGTTTGCCGATCCGCGCCGCATCGAACTTCTGAAGCGGATTAAGGAGACCGGCTCCATCAGCCAGGGAGCAAAACTGGCGGGTATCAGTTACAAAAGCGCCTGGGATGCCATCAACGACATGAACGGGATGGCAGATCAAACCCTGGTGGAACGCGCCACCGGCGGCAAAGGAGGTGGCGGTGCGCAACTGACACGTTACGGTGAACGCCTGATCCAGCTGTTCCAGTTGATGGAGCAGATCCAGCAGAAAGCCTTTGATGTGCTGCAAAACGACACCCTGCCGCTCGATAGCCTGCTGGCGGCGATTGCGCGTTTCTCGCTGCAAACTAGCGCACGCAACCAACTGTACGGCACGGTACTGGCGCGTGATAATCAGCAGGTAGTGCAGCATCTTGAGGTGTTGTTAAGCGATGGCGTAACCCGCTTGCAGGTGGCGCTGACCCAGCGCAGTGCCGAACGTTTGCAACTGGAAAGCGGCAAAGAGGTGCTGGTGCTGATCAAAGCACCGTGGATTCAAGTCAGCCGCACAGCCAGCCACGGGGATAATCAGCTGCCGGTGCAGATAACCACCATCGAACCCGGTGAACAGGTGAGCGAAGTGTTGATGGCGCTACCTGGTGGAGAAACCCTGTGTGCCACGCTGCCGAATAGCGCAGTGACGCAGCAGAATCTGCAACCTGGCGACAACGTCACCGCCAGTTTTAATGCGGAACACGCCATCATCGCCACACTGCTCTGAAATCCCGGCCATGATTTGACTTCACCGGCAGCGGTCGCTACAACTGAGTGACACGATGCATAAAATGGAACAAATCATGGCTTCATTGCAAATTTCGCAAGGCACGTTTCGTCTTAGCGACACCCGAGTACTGTCCCTCAATGATTTAACGCTTAACAGCGGTGAGAGCTGGGCGTTTGTCGGTGCCAACGGTAGCGGCAAATCCTCACTGGCCCGCGCGTTGTCCGGTGAATTGCCGCCGGGCAAAGGCAGCGTCACGCATAGCTTTCAACGTCCGACCCGCTTATCACTCGAACAGCTGCAAAAGCTGGTGACCGAAGAATGGGAACGCAACAACACCGACATGCTCAGCGAAGGCGAGGATGATACCGGTCGCACGGCTGCGCAGATCATTCAGGATGAAGTCAAAGACGACGCGCGCTGTCAGGCGCTGGCGCAGCAGTTTGGCATCAGCTATCTGTTGGATCGTCGTTTTAAATATCTCTCGACCGGCGAAACGCGTAAAACCCTGCTGTGCCAGGCACTGATGGCGCAACCGGACCTGCTGATCCTCGATGAACCTTTTGATGGTCTGGATGTGGCGTCCCGTGCCAGCCTGGCGCAAACCCTGAGCGATCTGCATCAGCATGGCTACACCGTGGTTCTGGTGCTGAACCGCTTTGACGATATTCCCGACTTTGTCGATCAGGTAGGCGTACTGGCGGAGTGCACCCTCACCCACGTCGGCCAACGTCAGGCGATTCTGGCTGAAGCGCTGGTTGCCCAACTGGCGCACAGTGAAAAACTGTCCGGTATGGCGCTGCCGGAAGCCGATGCTCCCGATCAAATTCCCCCGCTGGCGGAGGATGCGCCACGGGTGATTCTGCGTAACGGCGTGGTGTCATATAACGACAAGCCGATTATCAACGGCCTGAGCTGGCAGGTAAATCCCGGTGAGCACTGGCAGATTATCGGCCCCAATGGCGCAGGCAAATCCACCCTGCTCAGCCTGGTGACCGGTGACCATCCGCAAGGCTACAGCAACGATTTAACCCTGTTCGGCATTCGTCGCGGCAGCGGAGAAACCATCTGGGACATCAAACAACATATTGGTTACGTCAGCAGCAGCCTGCACCTTGATTACCGTGTCAGCGTCAATGTGCGTACCGTGATCCTCTCCGGCTTCTTTGATTCCATCGGACTGTATCAGGCGGTGTCGGATCGGCAAAAATCGCTGGCGCGTCAGTGGCTGGCGTTACTGGGGATGGATAACGCGCTGGCTGATGCGCCCTTCCATAGCCTCTCCTGGGGCCAGCAGCGGCTGGTGCTGATTGCGCGGGCGTTGGTGAAACATCCGGCGCTGCTGATTCTGGATGAACCGTTGCAGGGTCTGGATCCCATCAACCGTCAACTGGTGCGACGCTTTGTCGATGTGCTGATTGGCGAAGGTCGTACCCAGTTGCTGTTTGTTTCCCACCACGCCGAAGATGCGCCACAGTGCATCACCCATCGCCTGAGCTTTGTCGCGCAAGATGGCGGTGGCTATGGGTATCAGCAAGAAAAGCTGCGTTAAAACCCGCGCGATAAATCGTGCCGCTACGGTAGCGGCGTGATTTATCGCGCATCACACCATCAATGTAACCGTTACCATTTCATTGCCCACATATTCGGCAAACACGCCTGATAACCCCACAAAATGAGAATCGTCACCTTGTGTAAACGATACCATTTATCCAGACTGGATCACGCTTTCAGTCTGACCTTTATGCTACTTTGAACGCAGTCATTTTTATCTGTTTGTCGTTTACCAGGATCCAACATGGAAAAATTTAACCCGGTCGATCATCCGCATCGCCGTTATAACCCGCTGAGTGATCAGTGGGTATTGGTTTCGCCACATCGCGCCAAGCGTCCGTGGCAGGGCGCACAGGAAACGCCGGCGCTGGAAACATTGCCGGCACACGATCCCGACTGCTTCCTCTGCGCCGGTAATACCCGCATCACCGGTGATAAAAATCCCGATTATAAAAGCACTTACGTCTTCACCAATGACTTTGCCGCGCTGATGACCGACACGCCTGATGCGCCGCAAAGCGACGATATTCTGATGCGTTGCGAAAGCGCGCGCGGCACCAGCCGGGTGATCTGCTTCTCGCCGGATCACAGTAAAACCCTGCCGGAACTGCCGCTCAGCGCGCTGGAAGAGATCGTACGTACCTGGCAGGAACAAACCACCGATCTCGGTCAGCACTATCCGTGGGTGCAGGTGTTTGAAAACAAAGGTGCGGCGATGGGCTGCTCTAACCCCCATCCGCACGGTCAGGTATGGGCAAACAGCTTTTTGCCGAATGAGGCACAGCGGGAAGACCATCTCCAGCGTCGCTATTACGCCGAAAAAGGCACACCGATGCTGGTGGACTACGCCGCGCGTGAACTGAACGATGGTAGCCGTACCGTGGTAGAAACCGACCACTGGCTGGCGGTGGTGCCCTGGTGGGCCGCGTGGCCGTTCGAAACGCTGCTGCTGCCAAAAGCGCAGGTGAAACGCATCACCGATCTGACCGAGGCGCAACGCAAAGATCTGGCGCTGGCGATCAAGCTGCTCACCAGCCGTTACGACAACCTGTTCCAGTGCTCCTTCCCCTACTCAATGGGCTGGCACGGCGCGCCTTTTAACGGTGAAGCCAACGATCACTGGCAACTGCACGCGCATTTCTATCCGCCGCTGCTGCGCTCAGCAACGGTGCGCAAATTTATGGTTGGCTACGAGATGCTGGCCGAAACCCAACGTGATTTAACGGCAGAACAGGCGGCTGAACGCCTGCGTTCTGTTAGCGATGTCCATTTCCGCGAGGCGCAATAAATGTCATTAAAATCCATTACACAACAGACGTTCGTCGAGACATTTGGTTATCAGCCGAGCCACAGCATTCAGGCACCTGGCCGCGTTAACCTGATTGGTGAACACACCGACTATAATGATGGTTTCGTGTTGCCCTGCGCCATTGATTATCAAACCGTGATTGCCTGCGCCAAACGCGACGACCGCCAGGTGCGCGTGGTGGCGGTGGATTACGATAACCAGCAAGACAGTTTCTCACTGGATGCGCCGATTGAGCCGGTAAAAGAACCGATGTGGGCCAATTATGTGCGCGGCGTGGTGAAACATCTGCAAAAACGCGATGCCAGCTTTGGCGGCGTGGATATGGTGATCAGCGGTAACGTGCCGCAGGGCGCGGGCCTGAGTTCTTCGGCGTCGCTGGAAGTGGCGGTGGGCACCGTGTTCCAACAGTTGTATCAACTGCCGCTCGACGGCGCAGCCATCGCCGTGAACGGTCAGGAAGCGGAAAACCAGTTTGTCGGTTGTAACTGCGGCATCATGGATCAGTTGATCTCGGCGCTGGGTAAGCAGGATCACGCCATGCTGCTGGATTGTCGTAGCCTCAGCACCCGCGCCGTTTCGATGCCGGCAGATGTGGCAGTGGTGATCATCAACTCCAACTTCCGCCGGACGCTGGTGGGCAGTGAATACAACACCCGTCGCGAGCAGTGTGAAACTGGTGCACGTTTCTTCAATAAACCCGCGCTGCGCGACGTCACCCTGGCGGAATTCGAAGCGGCTGAAGATCAGCTCGATCCACTGGTGGCAAAACGTGTCCGTCATGTGATTACCGAGAATGCGCGCACGCTGGAAGCCGCCGATGCGCTGGCAGCGGGCGATCTGACGCGAATGGGTGTCCTGATGGCCGAATCACACGCCTCAATGCGTGATGATTTCGAAATCACCGTGCCGCCGATTGACCAGTTGGTGGAGATCGTCAAAGCTGAGATCGGACCGCGCGGCGGTGTGCGAATGACCGGTGGCGGCTTTGGCGGCTGCATCGTGGCCCTGATGCCAACCGATTTGGTGGATCAGGTGAAAGCGGCAGTGGCCGGGCAGTATGAAGCCCAAACCGGTATCAAAGAAACCTTCTACGTGTGTAAAGCCTCTGAAGGAGCTGGCCAATGGTAAATGATGTGCAATCACATGCACCTGATGGACAACCGTGGCGCATTACCGTGTTGCGTAATCACAACGGTATGGTGGTGACGTTTATGGACTGGGGCGCGACCTGGCTGTCGGCGCGCGTGCCAATGCGGGATGGCAGCGTGCGTGAAGCGCTGCTCGGTTGCGCCACGCCATCCGACTATCTGCACCAGGATGCGTATCTCGGTGCCACGGTTGGCCGTTATGCCAACCGCATCGCCAACGCCACGCTGAAGCCGCTGAATCTGGCACTGGTGGCCAATCAGGGCGCGCATCAGCTACATGGCGGGCCGCAAGGATTTGATAAACGTCGCTGGCAGATCATCAGCCAGAGCGAAACCGAGGTGCATTATCGCCTCGACTCGCCGGATGGCGATCAGGGATTCCCCGGCAATCTGATTGCTGACCTGCGTTATCAGCTTGATGACGACAATTGCCTGTCGATCAGCTATGTCGCGAGCACCGATAAGCCCTGCCCGGTCAACCTCACCAACCATGCTTACTTCAACCTTGACGCGCATCATGGCGATGCGCGCCAGCATCGCTTACAACTGCTGGCAGACCGTTATCTGCCGGTCGACAGTGAAGGCATCCCCAATGCGCCGCTGAAAGCGGTAGAGGGAACCAGCTTCGATTTTCGTCAGCCGAAAACCGTCGCCGATGACTTCCTCGCCGATGACGATCAGAAAGCGGTAAAAGGTTATGACCATGCGTTTCTGCTGAATACCGCTGGTGACAGCAGCCAGCCCGCCGCCCGACTGTGGTCGGCCGACGGTAAGCTGGAGTTGAGCGTATTTACCGCTGCCCCGGCGCTTCAGTTCTACTCCGGCAACTATCTGGAGGGAACACGCGCCCGCGAGCAGGGAAGCTATACTGCTTTCCAGGGCATCGCCTTAGAGAGTGAATTTTTACCGGATTCGCCCAACCATACTGAGTGGCCGCAACCGGATTGTTGGTTGCAACCCGGCGACAGCTGGCAGTCGGTGACGCGCTATCGCCTCACCCCGCACTGACCCGCCGGATGAAAAACGCGCACTGCGTCGCTGACAGGCTTACGCAGTGCGATGTTTTCCGCTATGGTATGGCGCTATCAGTGAGCCGCTTCATCAGGTGGCCGCCGCCGGTTTCTATAATACATCAAGCATTAAGGAGTTAAGCTATGGCCGTAACTAAGCTGGTTCTGGTGCGCCACGGCGAAAGCCAGTGGAATCAGGAAAACCGCTTCACCGGATGGTACGATGTGGATCTGTCCGACAAGGGTCGCACCGAAGCCAAAGCAGCCGGTCAGCTGCTGAAGAAAGAAGGTTTCGTATTCGATTTTGCCTACACCTCCGTGCTGAAACGTGCCATCCACACCCTGTGGAATGTACTGGACGAGCTGGACCAGGCCTGGCTGCCGGTTGAAAAATGCTGGCGTCTGAACGAACGTCACTACGGTGCGTTGCAGGGTCTGGACAAAGCAGAAACCGCTGCCAAATATGGCGACGATCAGGTGAAACAGTGGCGTCGCGGCTTCGCGGTTACTCCGCCAGAACTGGATCGCAGCGATGAGCGTTTCCCGGGCCACGACCCGCGTTATGCATCACTGACTGATGCCCAGCTGCCGACCACCGAAAGCCTGGCGCTGACCATCGAACGCGTGATCCCTTACTGGAACGACAGCATTCTGCCGCGCATCAAAAGCGGTGAGAAAGTGATCATTGCTGCACACGGTAACTCGCTGCGTGCGCTGGTGAAATACCTCGACAACCTGAGCGAAGACGAAATCCTCGAACTGAACATCCCAACCGGCGTGCCGCTGGTGTATGAGTTCGACGAGAACTTCAAACCGCTGAAACGTTACTATCTGGGCGATGCCGACGAGATCGCTGCGAAAGCAGCCGCCGTGGCAAACCAGGGTAAAGCGAAGTAAGTTTCGCTTGAAACGTAAAAAGGCCAGACGCAACTCTGGCTTTTTTTTTGTAGTAGGTAGTAGCGCGTTGACAGCGAGAAGGTTCCGGCTGACAGCAGCGGTTTGGCTCTGAGCGGGTTCCGCCCGCCAGGCTTTGGGCAGTTTCAGCACTGCCGTGCTGGCGGATGGGCAAAGGTGCGATGGCGCGCACCTTTGCAATCCGCGCCATGCGCCGTCCTCGCACAGCGCTACGCGCTGTGCCCTCGCTTATCACTCAGGCCGCACGGCACGCGCGGATTCGCCATCCATGGCTCATTCCGCTCTCTCGCCGCATCCATGCGGCTCGGCCTGGCCTTCACTCTGCACTCGGCGCTGCGGATGCCACCCACCCCACCGCCTTTGAGTTTTGTGCTCTCTTAATTGCGCGATAAATCGCGCCGCTACAAATGACCGCACGTAACGTAGCGGCGCGATTTATCGCGCAGACAGCAATGATGATATTACAGCGAAGCACAAGTCATGCAGCGATGGGTGGGCGCCATCCGTACTCGCTGAACGAGGGAACGCTGCCTGGATGAGCCGCATGGATGCGGCGAAAGGTGGCGTTGAGCAGGAGCGAATCGACGCCGGTCCGTCGGCAGCGTGAGGGAGTGAAGGTACCGCGAAACGGCGAGGCAGGCTGGCGCAGGGCCGGGGAATGCAAAGGGGACGGCCAGGTCCCCTTTGCTCGATCGCCGCACCGGCGAAATGTATCTGCCAGTGCACATGGCGAACGAAATATGCTCAGTTCAAACCAAACTTACTCAGCGTGGCTGAAATTAACCGCGACGCTGTTTCACCGCCTGAGCCAACTGACGCAATACTTTGTCAGTATCTTCCCAGCCAATACAGGCATCGGTCACGCTTTTGCCGTAGACCAGCGGCTCACCGCTGTCGAGGCTCTGGTTACCTTCCACCAGGTTACTCTCCAGCATCACACCGGTAATACCTCGCTCACCACCGGCAATCTGCTGCGCAACATCTTCCGCCACCACCATCTGGCGCTGGAATTGTTTGCTGCTGTTGGCGTGGCTAAAGTCGATCATCACCTGCGGTGTCAGACCTGCTTTCTCCAGCCCGGTTTTCACCGCTGCCACATGATGGGCGCTGTAGTTCGGCTCTTTGCCACCACGCAGAATGATATGACAATCTTCGTTGCCGCTGGTTTCGACAATCGCTGAATGACCATACTTGGTGACCGACAGGAAGCAGTGCGGCGCGCTGGCAGCACCAATGGCGTCAATCGCCACTTTGATGGTGCCATCGGTGCCGTTTTTGAAACCTACCGGACAGGAAAGACCGGAAGACAGCTCACGGTGCACCTGTGATTCGGTGGTACGCGCACCAATCGCGCCCCAGCTCATCAGATCCGCCACGTATTGCGGGGTGATCATATCAAGGAACTCGCCTGCCGCAGGCAGACCGGTATCATTAATATCCACCAGCAGTTTACGCGCCAGACGCAGGCCGTCGTTGATCTGGAAGCTGCCATCCATATAAGGATCGTTGATCAGCCCTTTCCAACCCACGGTGGTACGAGGTTTCTCAAAGTAGACACGCATTACCACTTCCAGCTCGCCACTCAGCTCATCACGCAACTTCAGCAAACGTTCGGCATATTCTTTGGCCGCCGCAGTGTCATGAATCGAGCACGGCCCGATGATCACCAGCAGGCGGTCATCTTCGCCATGCAGAATACCGTGAATAGCCTGGCGGGCTTTCGCGACGGTCTGTGCCGCGCTATCGGTCGCGGGGAATTTTTCAAACAACGCAACAGGAGGTAATAATTCTTTGATTTCTTTGATTCTTAAATCGTCGTTCTGGTAATTCATACTTAGTCCATTCAATTTCTGGCCCGGCGCGCGCCGGACGCAACCCGTCCACTGTAGCCCGTCAGACTAGCGCTGTAAACTGACGCTTCCATGAAGAGTTGCTACCTGGCGATCCAGGGTGAAGACCTGCCAGTCAACCCGCTGCGAACTCAGGGTGAATATCGCGGTGGCGAGGGTGTTTTCGTCATCCGGGTCCTGCGGTGATAAACGGTAGATCGGTAGCTCAGCATCATGCTGGTCCGATAAAATCGCTTTTGCCGCATCCTCGTCCAGTTCTGACTGACTGGCCTGCCAGCCTTTTAATCTTGCCTGGCGTGAAGCTGAACTGGCGGTGATAACCTGCTGAACATCGTCCATCACCGGGTGAATAAGGTGATTGGCATGGCCCATCACATTTGTTACCTGCACCACGGAACAGCCCGAACCGGTGGCCTCCACACTGAATACACGACCGTCGCCCATCTGTCCCAGGGTATGGTGAAACGCCCCGGCACGCGTATGCGTGGTCAATTGCAGAACCGCCTCGTCCAACGTGGCAGCATTTAACGCCGCGCGGGCCAGCACCTGACGCGGTAAACCCGCCGGGCGGTGCAGCGCACGGATATTATTCACCGTGTTGACGATGCCCTTCTCGTTAACTGCAAAGGTATGACCGGGAATCGAACCGGGATAAGCAAAGCTGGTGAACCCCAGCCCGTCATCCGGCGTGATGCTGACCAGCGCGCAATCCTCGCGCAGCTGCGGGAAACCATCCTCGTTATGAGCGATGATAATCTCACCGGTCACGCGACTACCCGCCACGGTAGTACAACCGTCCGAAGTGGAACGCACCAGATCGCCACGGCAGTTCCAGGCGAGGACTTCGTCAACCGGGACGCCCAGCCCCTGCGCCATACCTTCCAGCTCCTGCCAAATCAGCGGATACTGCGCGATCACCGCAGCGCGCATCGCCTGGAGTTGTGCCGATCCCTGCATGGCGATCACCGTTTGCCACAGCCGGGTTTGCGTCAGCTTCTGATGCCAGGCATCACGGCCAAACTCACCTAATTGCTTACCGACGGCAAATGCGGATCCACTGATTGCGATTTTTTTCATGGTGTTATCATTCACTTATATTCAGGAAACGTGCTGCAAAAACTCTTTCAGACGCGGATTGCTGCTGGCGTTGAGCAGAATATCAGGCGGGCCATCTTCCGCAATGGTGCCACCATCAATAAAGATTAGTCGCGATGCCACATCACGCGCAAAACCGATCTCATGGGTGACGATCACCATTGTCATGCCTTCATCCGCCAGCGAGCGCATCACCTTTAACACCTCATGGCGCAGCTCCGGGTCGAGGGCCGACGTCGGTTCGTCAAACAGCATCATTTTCGGCTTCACCGCCAGCGCACGGGCAATCGCGACACGCTGCTGCTGGCCGCCGGACAACTCGGAGGGATAATGATTGGCACGTTCACGCAGCCCGACGCGATCCAGTAGCGCCAGCGCCTGTTCGCGTGCCGCCGCTTTACTCTGCTTACGCACGCGAATCGGGCCAAACATCACGTTCTCCAGCGCGGTCAGATGCGGAAACAGGTGAAACTGCTGGAACACCATCCCTGCTTCGCGGCGGATATCACACTCATTGGCGTGGGGATCGGTGATGTGCATGCCTGCCACCAGCAGGGTGCCGGAAGAAATCTCTTCCAGCTTGTTAATACAACGCAGCAGCGTTGATTTGCCCGATCCCGATGGACCGATGATCACCACCACTTCCCCGGCTTCAATTTTTAAATTGATATCGTGCAGCACCTGAGTCGCACCAAAATGCTTGGAGACCGCATTAAATTCAACCATGCTCATAAAATATGGATCCTTTTCTCCAGTTGCTTCAGCAGGAAACTCAGGCACAACGTCACCAGCAGATAAATCAGCGCGACCGCGGTCCAGACTTCCAGTGCACGGAAGTTGCCCGCAATAATTTCCTGACCCTGACGCGTTAATTCAGCCACGCCAATGACAATAAATAATGAGGTGTCTTTAATGCTGATAATCCATTGATTCCCCAGCGCCGGAATCATACGACGTAACGCCAGCGGCATGATCACGTACCATAGCGTACGGCGCTGGGAGAGTCCCATCGCCAGGCTGGCCTCTTTAAAACCTTTATTAATGGATAAAATGGCGCCACGGGTAATTTCCGCAATATAGGCACCAGAGTTAATAATAATGGTGACAATCGCGGCGCTCACCGGATCGATACGAATCGGTAACACCATCGGCAATGCGAAGTAAATAAACATCACCTGCACCATAATAGGTGTACCACGGATCAGCTCAACGAAAATTAATGATATCGTTTTCGTGATACGGCCACCCAGGGCACGGCAGGTTCCCGCCAGCAGGCCAATCACAAACCCACCGAGCATTCCCGTCAGGGAAATAATCAACGTCAATTGTAATCCCTGTAATAACAGCGGCAGGGATTCCCATATATATTTGGTTTCGAAATTCATAGCACGACCAATTCAGCTGAACTCAGGCCGGTTTTCACCGGCCTGACAGGATTATTTAGGTTGTTTATCAAACCACTTTACGTAGATTTTGTTGTAGGTGCCGTCGGCGCGTAATGCTTTCAGCGCCTCATTAACTTTTGGCGTCCAGCTGCTGTTTTTCTGCATTGCGAAACCGTACTGCTGCGGCAGAATGCTGTCGGTTTCTCCGGTAGATTTCACTTTGCCATCACCGGCAGTTTTCACGTAATACAGTACGTTCGGTGAATCGTCACCACGGCATCCAGATTACCGGCCTGCAAATCAAGGTAGGCGTTGTCGATATTCGGGAACTCAACGTAATCCGCTTTATATTTGGCTTTCATAAAGCTGGCCGCCGCAGTGCCCTGTTTCAGGCCCACTTTTTTACCCGCCAAATCGCTGAATTTGGTGATGGTGTTATCACTGCTTTTAACCGCCATTAATAAATCGGCGTCATAATAACCATCGCTGAAATCCACCACCTGTTTGCGAGCATCGGTGATGGTAATCCCGGCCATTGCCACATCCAGATTGCGTGATTGCAAACCCGGAATTAAACCACCGAAGTCCATTGGACGTAATTCATAGCTGACATGCATTTTCTGTGCAATGGCATCCCATAAATCGATATCAAAACCGACATATTTATCGCCTTGTTTAAATTCAAACGGAACAAAAGCGGTATCCACACCCACCACCAATTTATCCTGGGCCGTAGCAACAAAACTGGCCGAACAGGCAACGAGTGCCAGCGTGACTTTTAATTTTGAAAAAAATGCAGACATAATAACCCTCAGCGTCAGTGAAACAGCAGGCAGTAGCATTCGCGCAGCACAATAAATATTGGCTACCATTATTCATCAATGTTATTCAGCACGGGGAATAAGGGCGCGATGCCTGCCCTTATTTTCGAGTGAACCACTTATGCGGGGATAATAAAATCCCTGGTGTCGGGTACTGGCGTCTGTGCGCCATTCATTATCATGGAAAGAAAACTGTAATAACCGTTGATACCGATCAGGTCGACCACACCTTTCTCACCCCACAGGGCGATGGCCTGTTGCCAGATGTCATCATTCACTTTTTTCTGTTGATGCAGCTGCTGGCAGAAGTGATACAGCACCCACTCATCATCCTGTAAATCTTCAGGCAAGCGTTTCTCGTTAATCGCCTGCACCGCGTGGGCGGAGATCCCCTTTTCCCGTGCGATAGGGGCGTGAATCGCCCACTCAACCGGCTGTGACCAGTGGCGCGCCGTAAGCAGAATCGCCAGCTCCGACAGGCGCTGACCCAGCGCACTGCGATAACGCAGATACTCACCCATACGTTGTGCATGCGCCATCAACTCCGGACTGCGTAACAGCGGTTCAAACGGTGGCAGCAAGGCACCGCGCGGTCCGTTGATGATCTCTTCAGCCAACTGACGCTGTTCTTCGCTCCATTGCTGTTCAGCCAGCGGCGGTAAACGATTCATGATTAACGCCCCGCCAGCTTGCGCGTTTCTTCGCTAATTACCTGATGCAGCGTATCCACCACAAAATCCAGTTGTGGGCGAGTGACGATGAACGGTGGTGCGATCAGGATATGATCGCCATATTGACCGTCGAGGGTGCCGCCCATCGGATACACCATTAAACCACGCGCCATACATTGCGCTTTGATTGCCGCATGCAGCTTCAGTGCCGGATCGAACGGGGTCTTGCTGGCTTTATCCTGCACCAGTTCCACGCCCGCGAACAAACCGCGCCCGCGCGTGTCTCCGACATGCGGCAACTCACTTAACACCTCACGCAACGCCTGTTGCAGATATGCCCCCTGCTGCTGTACCTGTGCCAGCAGGTTGTCGCGCTCAATAACTTGCTGTACCGCCAATGCCGCTGCGGCCGCCGTGGCGTGACAGATGTAAGTATGACCATGCTGGAACAAGCCACTGCCCGCCTGTAATGCCGCGACAATTTTTTCGCTCGCCAGCACCGCACCAATCGGCTGATAACCGCCACCTAAGCCTTTGGCGATGGTGACAATATCCGGTACCACGCCGTCCTGCTCAAAAGCATGCAGGGTGCCGGTACGTCCCATGCCGCACATCACTTCGTCGGCGATATACAGGATGCCGTACTTGTCGCATAAACGGCGCACCCCCTGAAAATAGCCGGGGGTTGGCGGCGTGGCACCGGTAGTCGCACCGACCACCGTTTCCGCGCAGAAACCGATGATTTTCTCCGGCCCGGTGGTCAGAATCGCTTCTTCCAGTTCATTCAACAGACGCTGGGTATATTGCTGCTGGCTTTCATCGTCACGACGATCGCGATACTCATTGCATGCCGACACACGAACCACATCCATCAACAAAGGGGCAAACTGACGGCGACGCCACTCATTGCCCCCTACCGCTAACGCTCCAAGGGTATTACCGTGATAACTCTGCTTGCGGGCAATAAAGGTGGTGCGCTCAGGCTGACCAATCTCAACAAAATACTGACGTGCCAGTTTTAGCGCCGTCTCAACCGCTTCGGAGCCGCCAGAAACGAAGTAGGCATAATTCAGATCGCCAGGGGCAGTGCGGGTTAATTGCGCAGCTAACTGTTCAACTGTTTCACTGGTGAAAAAGCTGGTGTGCGCATAAGCCAGTTGATCAATCTGGCGGTGCATGGCGGCCAGCACCTCGGGATGACCATGCCCCAGGCAGGAAACTGCCGCGCCCCCGCAGGCATCGAGAAAACGCTTACCATGAATATCGGTGATGTAAGCCCCCTGCGCGCTCACCGCCACGGCTGGCGTGGTACGAAGGCTGCGGTGAATGATCTGACTCATGCTCTGTTCCTGCTCCTGAAAACGCTTGTGCTCGATATTGATTGCATCTTGCATGATCCATTTGAATCACGTCAATGCAAATATGATACAAATGCATTTCATTTTCTTATGACAGGAACAAATGGATCAGCCGTCAGGATTTGCCAGGGATAACGTAGGCTCCCGAATCAATCAGATAACGTTCCGCGCTCTCAATCTTGCTGACCGCTTCGCGTCCATGACGCGCCACCAGCATCGCCAGCAGGCATTCCGCTAACCCCATACCCGACACTACCGAAGGGAAGAAGGAAGGACTGTCGATAGAGAACAACAGGGTACAATCTGCCGCCTGTGCCAGTGGGGAAACCGGGGAATCGGTAATGGCGATGATACGCGCACCGGCCTCAGTTGCCGCGTGCAGGACAGCGAGCGATTCGCGTGAATAAGGCGCGAAGCTGGTCAGCAGCACACAATCTTTGCCACTTAACTCGCGGGTAAAGACTTCGATGTTACTCGCCAGACCATCAATCAATGACACCTGACGGTTAAACAGCCGGTAGACATAAAACAGCGACCAGGCGATGGGGAAGCTGGCACGAAAACCGCAGATATAGACGTTTTCCGCCTCATCCAGCAAGGTGACTGCCTGCTGCATTGCCTGTTGGTTTTCTGTCTGGGTAAAGGCCAGATTGGCCTGATGCGCCAGAAAAACCTCTTCATACAGTGCTGGCTGGGTGCCTTTCGCAATCAGTTTTTCCGCTTTGGATACATATGTATCATTGCGCAAACCCAGATCATCAATCATGGCGCTTTTCAGTTCACCCCAGCCTTGATAACCAAGGCGCTGTGCCAGCCGCAGTAATGTGGCAGGTTTGACGCCGCCTTCAGCGGCAAAAGCGCGCATCGACAACACCACCAGTTTGTTGGCATGTTGCAGGGAAAATTCGGCGGCACGCTGTAACTCTGGCGAGAGTGAACTGAACTGACTGACAATATTTTCCCGTAGATTCATCGCGTTTCGTCATCATAAAAAGGGTAACGGCACGATGTTAACACTCATACGCCGGGGAGATAATGAATATTCCCCTGCTTTTCCGTTATGCTAAAACAACGAAAACGACAGGACAGGATTATGGCTGCGCTGCTGCTTATTGATGATCACCCGTTAGTTGAAGTCGCGCTGAGTGCTGCCTGCGTCAACTCCCCGATTCCGTTGCAGCTCTACGCCGCCGGTGACGAAGCCCAGGCGCGCCAATTGCTGCAACAACAAGCTATCGACCTGGTTATTCTTGATATTGGCTTACCGGACAGCGACGGGCTGGAACTGTTGCGTCGTCTGCGCATACATCATCCCGACTGTCCGGTACTGATCTATTCAGCGGAGCAGAGTCGTCATACCCTGCTGCGCGCCGCCTCGCTGGGTGCTGCCGGTTATGTGGTGAAAAGCCAGAGCATGGCGCAGTTGCTGAGTGCAATTCTCGCGGTGCTGGGCGGACAACAGGCGTTTCCAGCCTTGCCAGAACGCATCGATTTACCACTGACCGAAAAAGAGCAGCAGATTGTTGCCCTGCTGGCGCGCGGCCTGTCGAATTTACAGATTGCTGAACAGCTGCATATCAGCAACAAAACCGTCAGCACGCATAAGAAGAACATCCTCGAGAAAACCGGGGTGCATTCGGTGGTTGAACTGGCTGAACTGTGGAAAGCACATCAGTGAGACGTCTGCTTCTGTTGCTGGTCTGGCTTTTCAGCACCGTGGTACAGGCCGATCTACAACCCGCCAGCAGCGTGATGCTGCCGTCAATGATGCCTGCGCCACACAGCACGCCGTGGTCGTCCTCTCCCCTGCGCGTGGCGCTCCCCGCGCAAAATAGCGCGCCCTGGGTGATGCGCATCGGCGATCAGATTTGGGGTGTCGACGCTGACTATCTGAGCGCGCTCAGCCAGCTCACGGGCAGCCATTTCGTGTTGCAAACCTATGCCGATCGTGACCAGCAACTGGCCGCGCTGGCGCGCGGTGAGGTTGATTTGGTGCTAAGTACCAACCACGCCTCCTTATCACCCGACATTCGCCTCAGCGATAGCTGGTACACCAGCCCGGTGCGTATCTACCGCAACCGCGAAAATCAGCGCGCCGTGATGTTCAATAGCCACAATGCGCAACTCACCGTGGCCCAATCCACGCTGGCGCAGCTGCCGGAAAATTTTGTGCGTGCGCATCGCTGGTTTGCGTTACCGGGGGATCTTCAGGCGCTGTATGCGCTGCTCAATCAGCAAAGCGACTACCTGGTGGCCGACCAAACCAGCGCCGGATTTCTGCTCAGTCAGTTGCAGCAGGGGCAGATCTACCAAATCACCGCTGACCCGGGTGCCGGAGATCTCACCCTGCGAGCGATGGCACGCGATCCGGCCCTGATCCAGTGGCTTAATCAGCAACTGCGTTTGCTGCCTGCCGAATTCAGCAACCGGGTTCAGCAGCGCTGGAGTCCCCCACTGCTGCGTTATCAGGATACGCAGACGCTGATGCTTTCTGCGCCGGAGCAGCAGTGGCTGACGCAACATCAGCAAATCCCCTATGCCGCTGAGGCTGATAACGCCCCCTGGAGCTATCGTGATGCCAATGGCAACCCACGGGGTTTTGCTATTGATTTACTCAACGCACTCAGCCAGAGCACCGGCCTGCATTTCACCCCGCACTGGGTGGCGAATCCACAACAGGCGACCACCTTGCTCCAGCAGCAACAGGTGATGCTCAGCGTTCTGCCTGCGCTGGACGGCACCACCACGCTGCCGGTATGGCGTGCCATCTGGGGCATTTACACCCTGTCGACGCGCCAGCCCATGAACTGGCAGGCGCTTCAGGGACAACGCGTAGGTATCTTGCGCGACGACCTGACACAACGCATGCTGCCCGGTGGAATTAACGTCCAGGTTTTTGACGACCGTGCCCAGTTGTGGCAGGCGTTGAATAACAACCAAATCGATGCGCTGGTGGATAATGTGCTGTCGGCACGTTGGCGCATCGCCAGCCATTATGGTGAGCGCATCCATCTGGCGTTTGCCGCCAGTGATATTGCCTGGCCACTGGCCCCGCAAATCAGCGATCAACAACCGGTGTTGCGTGCCTTGCTGGATCGGGCGCTACAGCAAATCCCACCGGAAACCCTCAACCAGATGCGCGATAACTGGTCGGTGCCACCACAGCCCGGCACCAGCATGGCGATGCGTAATGTGCCGCTACTGGTGTTGATTGCCGCGGGTATCGCGATTCTGGTGCTGTTGGTGCTGCTGATACGTCGCTACCTGCAACAACGGCGCGAACGTCTGCAACGCGAGCAGGCCGAGCGGGCCAATGCCGCGAAAAGTCAGTTTCTCGCCACCGCCAGCCATGAGCTTCGTACGCCAATGCAGGCGATTCTGGGCCTGCTGGAGCTGGAACAACAGCAACATCCCAGCGCCCGGCTGGAGCTGATGCACAGCAGCGCACGTTCGCTGATGGCATTGCTGAATGATTTGCAGGATCACGCGCGCATCGAGAGCCACAGTTTTCGCCTGGCACCGCGCCCGTTGAATTTGTCGCACTGGCTGCAACAGCAGCAGCAGTTCTATCATCCGTTAATGCGGGATGCCGGCCCACAGCTGGTGGTGGAGGCGTTAACTCGCCTGCCCGGCACGGTGCTGCTGGACGGCGACCGCCTGCAACAGGTGGTGAATAATCTGGTGGCGAACGCGCTGAAGTTTACCCGTCAGGGTGATATCCGCCTGACGCTGGCGGTCAATGACGCCATCGTGTTGGTGGTGACGGATAGCGGCAGCGGCATCCCGCAAGAGGAGCAGGCGCAGTTATTTGAACCCTGGTATCAGGCACCGTCCGGTAAAGCCCTCGCCGTGCAGGGCAGCGGTCTTGGCTTGTTTATCTGCCGGGAGATTGTGCAGCGCATGGGCGGTAGCCTGACGTTAACGTCAGCACCGGGGACGGGCACCCGCGTTGAGGTCACGCTGCCGCTCACCCTTGTAGACGGTCAGACGGAAAGCGATTCTGCCGCCTGGCCGCACTATCCGCAGCTACGCGTGGCGATTGTCGACGACCATCCCACCAATTTGCTGGTGATGCAGCAGCAACTGGCGCTTTTTGCCATTCATGCCGAGGTGTTTGATGAGGGGCGCGCATTGCTGCGCGCGGATGCCCGTCAGCCCTTTGACCTGCTGTTTATTGACCAGATGATGCCGCGCCCCAATGGCCTCACGTTGTTGCGGATCCTGCGTCGCCGCCAGCGACAACGTGGCGATAATGCGTTGCGGGTGATCTGTTCCGCAGATGCGCAGCTGGTCAAGCTGCCGCTCCAACCCAACGAAGCGCTGCTGGTAAAACCGATCACGCTGAACGATGTTGCCCCCCTGCTGGCGCGCGCCAGCCAGGACCCGCTGATGCAGCTATCCGACAGCCTGCATATCCTTGCGCAGCACAACGCCAGCATGATTCCGCGCATTTGTCAGACGTTGCAACGCACGATGCTACAGGACCGCGACACCCTGCTGACCGCCAGCACCGCGCAGGATTGGCCAGCACTGGCGCGCGCCGCACATCGGATGAAAGGCAGCTGGCTGTTGCTGGGGATGGACGAGGTTGCGTCCCATTGTCAGCAACTGGCAGAAGCCGCCAAACAGCAACGGCTGGAACCAGAGCAACTCAATTTACTGATATCATTAACGAACAGGTTACTGAAAAAACTGGAAAGTTATGGCACACACCCATTCTCACAACACGCCTGACGGCAACCATACCCGCCTCGCGGCGGCCTTTGGCATTACCGCCTTGTTTATGTTGGTCGAAGCGATTGGCGGTTGGATCTCCGGTTCGCTGGCCCTGCTGGCAGATGCCGGTCATATGCTTACCGATACCGCCGCCCTGTTGATGGCGCTGCTGGCTGTGCAATTTTCCCGACGCAAACCGAATGCACGTCATACCTTTGGCTTGTTGCGTCTCACCACGCTGGCAGCCTTTGTCAACGCGATTGCCTTGCTGGTGATTACCGTGATGATTGTCTGGGAGGCGTTACGGCGCTTTTATCAACCGCAGCCGGTCGCCGGTGGCCTGATGCTGACCATTGGCGTGGCCGGTTTGCTGGCGAATTTGCTCTCCTTCTGGCTACTGCATCATGGCAGCGAAGAGAAGAACCTTAACGTGCGTGCAGCCGCCCTGCATGTGCTGGGGGATTTGCTGGGATCGGTTGGTGCTATTGTCGCGGCGGTGATCATTATGTTCACCGGCTGGACGCCGATCGATCCGATTCTGTCGCTGCTGGTGTCGCTGCTGGTGGTACGCAGCGCCTGGTCGTTGCTGCGTGAAAGTTTGCACGAACTGCTGGAGGGCGCGCCCGGTCATATCAATGTTGATAAGCTCAAACGCGAACTGACTCTGAATATAGCTGAAGTGCGCAATGTCCATCATGTGCATTTATGGCAAGTGGGCGAGAAACCGGTGCTGACGCTGCATGTACAGGTGATCCCGCCTTATGACCACGACGCGCTGCTGGTGCGCATTCATCGCTACCTGCACCAGCATTATCAAATCGCTCACGCCACGGTGCAGATGGAGTACCAGCCCTGTAGCGGGCCGGATTGTGAATTGTGCTTCGACTCAGGGAGTACGCAGCATGACCCGCATCATCATGCCGGTCATGTGCACCAACATCATTAAGAGGAGAGCGCATGCGAGCCATGTTCGCGTGCGCTTTTGATCCACAAACGGGAACCGTTCAGCGCGATCAGCGTCAGGATGGCGTACTCCAGCGACATGGCATAGACGCCCTGGCGGGCAAAAATCATCACGCTGATGACATTGATCACCACCCACAGCAGCCAATTTTCCACGTATTTACGCGTCATCAGAATCATCGCCACAATCGACAACACCATCATGCTGGAATCCCAGAACGGGAAGGCATCCGGTTGTAATTGCGGCATCACCACCTGCAACCCCAGCCCCTGCATGATGCCTACCGCGCTGCGTGTCAGGAAGGCAAACACCGGGTCAATCCAGAAGGTCATCAGCGCGATGGCAATGACGCATACAGCCCCCCAACCCAGCGCTTTTGGCAGCGGCAGCCAGCGAATTTTCAGCTCCGCTTCCTGCGCTTCATTTTGCCGACTCCAGGCATACCAGCCATAGACATTGGCGACAAAGAAAAACAGTTGCAGCAGCAAACTGGCGTAGAGCTGGATCTGGAAGAAGATCACCGCAAACAGGGTGACGTTGATCAGGCCGAAGAAATAATTGATGATTTTTTCCAGACTGGCCAGCCAGATACACAGCAGGCCAGCCACGGTGCCGACCGCTTCGATCCAGGAAAGATCGTAGCCGCCGACGCCGAGAGGAATATGAACCAGAATGTTTTGCGTGCTAAAGAAATCCATAACGGGCACCTGTCTGAAAGGTGCAGCGCGTCAGGCGTTCCCTTTCACCTTGAGTTTGAGTTCCGCTGCAAAGGATAGCATGCGGTTGAGTGGCAGCAACGCCGCTTCGCGTAATCCATCATCGACATGGATTTCGTGCTCACTGCCGCCCTGCGCTAACCCTTCGGCAATCGCTTTCAACCCGTTCATTGCCATCCACGGACAATGCGCACAGCTGCGACAGGTGGCCCCTTCTCCGGCAGTCGGTGCTTCCAGCAGCTCCTTTTCCGGTACCGCCTGCTGCATTTTGTAGAAGATGCCGCGGTCAGTGGCGACGATCATCTGCGGATGCGGCAGGCTTTTCGCCGCCTGAATCAGCTGGCTGGTAGAACCGACGGCATCGGCCAGATCGACAATCGTCTGAGGGGATTCCGGGTGGACCAGCACGGCGGCATCAGGATAGAGCGCCTTCATACGTTGCAACGCCTGGGTTTTGAATTCATCGTGTACGATGCAGGCCCCCTGCCAGCACAGCACATCCGCGCCGGTTTTCTGCGTAACGTAGCGCCCCAGATGACGATCCGGTGCCCAGATGATTTTCTCACCGAGGCTGTCGAGATGTTCAATCAGTTCAACCGCGATGCTGGAGGTCACAACCCAATCGGCGCGGGCTTTAACCGCTGCCGAGGTGTTGGCATACACCACCACGGTACGATCCGGGTGCGCATCGCAAAAGCGGTTGAACTCCTCAATCGGACAGCCCAGATCGAGCGAGCATTCCGCCTGCAAGGTAGGCATCAGCACGGTTTTTTCCGGGCTGAGGATTTTCGCGGTTTCGCCCATAAAACGCACCCCTGCCACCAGTAGGGTGGAGGCCGGGTGAGTGCTACCAAAACGCGCCATTTCCAGCGAATCCGCTACGCAGCCACCGGTGGCTTCCGCCAGAGCCTGAATTTCTGGATCAGTGTAATAATGCGCCACCATCACCGCATCGCGTTCTTTCAGTAACCGTTTGATTTCTTCGATATAAAACGATTTTTCATCCTGGCTGAGACGCGCCGGTTTCGGCGGGAAGGGGTAGATCGCGCTTTCAGGATCGAACATCAGGCTCATGACACGGCTCTCGGTTTTCTTAATTTAACAAAATCGCCTTACATGGCGATTAAGATGGCACAAAATCCGCCATCGTGTTTTATATGCTAAACAAGATAGCGGATCTCACCGAGCGTGTCGTGTTTTTTTTACCCAAAGCAGAGTGGCTGTGACGCGGTTAGCGTTTTGGCATCCCTTCCAGTTCCAGCAGGAAGGCTTTGACCGGCAAGCCACCGGCAAATCCGGTCAGTTTGCCATTGCTGCCAATAACCCGATGGCAGGGTGCCACAATCGACAGTGGATTCTTACCGTTGGCCGCACCGACGGCCCGCACCGCTTTAGGATTACCAATTTGCTCGGCGATCTGGCGGTAGCTGCGGGTTTCACCAAAGGGAATGGTGATCAACGCCTGCCAGACTTTTTTCTGAAACTCAGTGCCGACGGTGTCATAGGGCAGGTCAAACTGCTGACGCTGCCCGGCAAAGTATTCGCCTAGCTGACGTTCGGTTTCACATAAGATCGGATGCTGGTCATCACGGCTGATCGGCTTGAGCGGCACGCGTTGTGACCCTTCGTTCTCCCACAATATCGCCGACAGTCCTTTATTGCTGGCAATTAGGGTGAGATCGCCCACAGGGGTAGCGATAATTTTTGCATGATACATAGTGCGCCTCCGGCTTGATATCTGTGGTGCATTATCGCACTTTTGCTGCCATAAACTGGCTGTTTTCGGTCATGCAGATAAACTGGTTAGCTGTCCGAAAGCAGCGAGTTTTCGTCGCCAGGCTGCGCGAGGATGCGGTTTATTTGCTGGAGAAGATGATGTTTGATCCCGATATTGCTTACCAGGCGCTGACATCGCGCGACAGCCGTTTTGACGGCTTGTTTTTTGTTGGTGTGACATCAACCGGCATCTATTGTCGACCGATCTGCCCGGTTAAAGCCCCAATGCAGAAAAATTGCCTGTTCTTTTCCAGCGCTGAAGCGGCAGAGAAGGCCCATTTTCGCCCCTGTCTGCGGTGCCGCCCGGAACTGGCTCCCGGTTTTGCCCCGGTTGATAGTCACCATCGTATCGCCGATCGGCTGATCCGCCGCATTGAAGAAGGCCTGCTGGAAGAGCAGGAAACGCTGGCGGAGATTGCCAGCGAGTTTGGTCTGAGTGAGCGCCAGCTGCGCCGCGTAGTGCAGCAGGAACTGGGCGTATCACCGATCGAGTTACGGCAAACCCGGCGCATGTTGCTGGCGAAGCAGCTATTGACTGAAACCTCGCTGCCAATCACGGAAATCGCCTATGCCAGCGGTTTTAACAGCCTGCGTCGATTCAATGATGTGTTCCAGGCCCGCTATCGTATGACGCCATCCCGCCTGCGCAAACAGGCTTCCCCTGCCCCCGGCACACCGTTACAGGAGAGCGCGGAACTCCGCCTGAGTTATCGCCCGCCTTATGACTGGGAGGCGATACTCGATTTTCTGCAACAGCGCGTGATGAAGGAGGTGGAATGGGTGTCAGAGGGCGTCTATCACCGTACCGTGGCGCTGGGCGGTTGTCAGGGTTGGGTACGCGTCAGCCACTATCCTGAGAAACAGGCGCTGAAGGTACAATTCACCACCAGCCTGACGCCGGTGTTGCCCGCCCTGCTACGCCGCCTGCGCGATTTGTTCGATTTGGATGCCCAACCGCAGCGAATTGCCGACCAGTTAGCCCAGGACCCGTTACTGGCACCGAGTCTGGCAAAGTATCCCGGCCTGCGAGTGCCAGGCGCGTTTGATGGTTTTGAGCTGGGAGTGCGGGCGATTCTCGGTCAGCAGGTGACGGTCAAGGCGGCGACGACGTTGAGTAGCCGTGTGGCACAGCGTTTTGGCGCGCCCATGATAACGCCGTGGCCTGAGCTGTCGCGCCTCTCTCCCAGCGCAGAAACGCTGGCGGCTGCAACCCAGGATGATATCGCCAGCCTTGGGATTGTCAGCGCACGTTCCCAGGCGATCATCGCACTGGCTCAGTCCTGCGCCTCGGGTGCCTTGCGTTTTAATGGTGCGGTAAATCCGGATGTGGTGCAGCAGCAATTGCTGGCGCTGAAAGGGGTCGGTCCGTGGACCGCCAGCTATATCGCGATGCGGGCGCTGCGCTGGCCGGATGCGTTTCCCAAAGAGGATATCGCGATTCGTAACAATCTGGGCGGCGTAAGTGCGAAGGAAGCGGAACAACTGTCGCAGGTGTGGCGTCCGTGGCGCAGTTATGCGGTGCTGCATATCTGGCGTAGCGGTGCGATTGATCGCGCAGAAAAGCATGATTCGTAACGGTCATAAAAGAGCGCGATAAATCGCGCCGCTACGGTTTACAGAGTGATACCCCTGGCACCGTTACCCCTACAAAAAAACTAAAAGGCGCCCTCAGGGCGCCTTGTTTAGCCAATAATTACTTTAACATTCAGGCATGTTCATCATACAGCGTTTGTGCCTGCTCACGCGCCAGTTCCAGCTTCGGCTGGGCGTTCATGGTCGCCACTGAACGCTCAATCCTCTGGCGAGTGTACTTACGGATCAGTGCCTGCATCCCTTCATCCATCAGTCGGGTGCGCTCATCACTGGCATAGCTCTTTGATTTTGCATGGTAGATGTAAGTGTTGGTGAGGACAGCCAGATCGAAACCGGCATCCGACACGCGGAAACAGAAATCATTCTCCTCGCCATAGCCGTGTGGGAAGCTTTTTTCGTCGAACAGACCTATTGCATCAAACACTTCACGCTTAACCGCGAAACAGAAACCATGTACCAATGGTACGCGCACCAACTGACGATCCCAGCGTGTCTCGAAGAAGTGATCAATATCCGCCGGAGTCAGGCCGTCCGGCAGTGCGTTAATTGCCGTTTGCGTTGTGGTGCCCTTGATAGAAGGCACGGATTGGGTACTTGCCGCATTGGAAAGTGGCCCCACTACGCCAAGGTTTGGTTGGCTATCCAGCGCATGACACAGTTTTTCTAACGCACCTGCGGGAACGATAGTGTCACTGTTAAGCAACAACACATTGCGGCTGGAGCCACCGCGCACACCATTATTGGCTGTCTTGGTGTAACCCAGTCGAACTTCCTGTCTGATCAATTTGGCGCCTTTGGCAACGGCAAATTCCGCGAGAAATTGCTCGGTCTCTTTAGCGGAGGCATCATCGACCAGAATGATATTTCCTCGTCCCTGCAATGCTTCATCCAGAGATGCCAGGCACGCACGCACATCATCCAGTGCGTTGTGAACACAGACCACAACATCAAGATCGAGAGATTTCTGCGGTTGTGCGTCCTTGTCAGCAGACGTGTAACTGATATCAACTACCGGTTCAGAGGCCGGGGTATGCCAGCTTGCGTAGATATGCGGCTGCGGTCCCCATTGGTTCAAACCATGCTCGTACAGTGCAAACTCGTCAGAGTCACGCACCGATTGATTATCTTCCAGCAACGGATACCAGGTGACGCCAGATGCGTTCAACGCATAACTTATACTGATCTGATCACGGCGGCTGTAGGTGTTGATCTCGTTCCACCACAGCTTCATGAAGTTATGCACCGCCTGCTCGCGCGCATCCAGCACCAGCACATTGCTTTCGATCAGCGGAATAAGACTCAGCTCATCAATGGCTTTATAACGGCCAATCTGCTCGCTGACTGCTGACGGATCATCAAGCTCCAACGCCAGGATCTCTTCAGCTTCTTCCAGCCAGGTGTCGCGGATTGGATGTTTAATCGCGCCAATCTGCCGTTCAGATAACGCCACGCGTTCCACCAGATCAGAAACCGGGACATTCAGCTCAACGTTGGCGTCGATCCAGATGACATAATCATAGTTTTCGATATATTTCAGCAAATTAGTCTTAATATATCGCGCTGAGCGGCGAGGATCGGCATCAATATAAGGCGGAAGATGCATCCGGAACACACCGTAACCATCGGTGACCGAATCAGAAAAACAGTGGTAATCGACATCGCTTTCAAGGCATTTGGGCAGCAGTAACGCATCAAAAGGCCCAATAATGGCAGTAACCAATGCAATACGTGGTTTCCGACCGCCCCTCTCCTGAACGGCACGCTGGTAAGCTTCGATATCCGCGTGACGGTCACGCACCAATTGCGGGAAACTACCAGACTCAGAATCAGCTAAACGCGCTCGATCAAAGTAGTTGATCAGACGGAAGTCCCTGTCGACGAAACGCATCGTTGTCGTGTAATTCTGCAACAGCGGGACCGTACCAAACAGGCGCTCAAAACCATGTGCCAGCGTACCGTCATACTGTCCTTCCTCTTCGTCAAAATCTTCCAGACGGTATTCACCATTGAGCAGTGGGCGCAATGCATCAGAACGCGACCAGAAGAACGATCCTGCCGGATAGTCCGGACAATAGGTCATGTCATAGGTGAAGCCCAGACGTGCCAGCTGTTCCTTAACTATCTCACGATTGCCTCCCCAATTAGGTTGACGTGTCACCCCGTAGAAATAAGCCGGGAATAACACACCTAATTTCGGATCGTTATCAAATGAATTCAGGATTTGTGTCGTAATAGACTCACTGCCCAGCGTGTAATGCAGCAGGAAACGACGCCATCCTTTTGATAACGCTTGTGGCGATTTCTTCGAGTGAATATGAAGAATAAGTTCGTAGGAAAGCAATTCCGGACCAAACTCAACAATAAACGGATAAATATCTCTCCCTTTATTTTCTGTTTCCCGGATGATTAATTTTTTAAGCGTTTTAATACCCGTACGGAATTTGCGCTCGCACTCTTCGACATTATGCTTGCCACGAGGCAGCGAAATAAACAGATCAAAGCCCGTCGGGATGGTATTCAAATGTTTGATGAATTCATCGGCCAGATCGACATAATACAAGTGCAGATGGACACCAATGGTGCGCGAGAAACCTTCATTCAATTGCACTGGGGCGTCAATCAATAACGTCCTTCCTTTAGCACCATATTCTGAAGGCCCATAGCGGAAGAACGGTGCTTCTAACATGCGCGGCGTTGCACTCGGCTGACGCCCTTCGGTATGACCATACAGAAGAAAATGTTCGAACGGGTCCATACCTGATGCAGCAACATCAGGATAGGTTTCCAGATACCACGGAATATCCAGATCCTGCGCGACCAGCCTGGCTAATGAAGAAAATCGTCCTTCCTGACGTCCATGCGTAATGTAATGGTACACCGCAGATATCTGCGCGCGGGCAACGTCGGTGTAGGTATCGAGATACCATTCTGCATCGAAATCTGGCACCTCAGCCTGCAGAAAGGCATTTTGGGTAGGATAGCGACCTTCGTGCTTACCGTAGTTCTGGTAATGTTCTTCTGGCTCGACACCCGACCCCAATACATCTGGATAGGTTTGCAGATACCATTCGCGATCGACCTGAACCTGTTGCTCAGGCATTCCTGAAGCAACAGATTGACGTCGCAGTAGCGTGTTTTTTGTCCGTCGTAATACACGACGCAGCGCGCGTTTCGTAGCACGCACAGGCGCAGTGATACGCCATGAGGAAGAGTTCAGAATGATTCTGATATCCTCATTTTTGAACGCAAGCTCCTGAGTGGCCAGTGCCAGCGATTCAGCCGCCTTTCTGGCTTCAGCGAGTAACATCTCATTTTCTTGTCTGCGCAGCACCAGCTGTTGTGTAGCCCGCGACAGAGAAGCCTCTAATTCCACAATTTGCGCAGCGGTTTTTGCATCTGTCCGTTCTCTGGCGTTGTCATTTTCCATAATCCGCATGCGGAACTGTTCCTTTTGCTGAGATATCGTTACTTCTGCTTCCGCAATTCGCTGGCGGAGTTGCTCCGCTTCCTTAACCGAGCGATCGCGCTCGCTTTGGGCAGCCCCAATCGTTGTTTTTAACGAACGTACACTATATTCATCAAGGCAAGCTTTCCCCAGACGGGCAAACACTTCCTGAACGTTGCGGAGTTGCGTTTCATCGTTATCGGCTGCAAACAAGCGTTGTAATGCTGCGGTTTGCTCAGCCCCCACCCCCACTATCGTTAAACCATGACCGTGGGCAAATTCGAAACAGGGATAGGTGTGTCTTAACTCCTCAACAAAGCGGAAGACGCCAAAGTCCCCCTTACGCTCGTTGCTGTCATGAATAATAACCACCCCACGACTGGAGAGTTTCGGCAGCCAGGTGTCAAAGTCGTGTTTCACGGCTTCGTAAGTATGGTATCCATCGATATGTAGCAGATCGATTTCACCCTCTTTGAAGAAGTTAGCCCCTTCATCAAAGGTGGTGCGCATGAGTGTAGAGAAGCGTGAGTAGAAACGAGTATTGTGAGCATGCACCGAGCCATAGACGTTTTCGCCATAAAAGCCGGCATGCTCATCACCTTTCCAGGCATCGATGGCGTAACTTCGAGTAGGTAAACGCAGCTGTTCAATTGCCTGGCAGAATGCAAAATACGATGAGCCATAATGTGTGCCCAGCTCAACCAGAACGCGCGGTTTGTGGGCATTGGTCAGCCAAAAAGCAAAGGGGATATGTTCAAGCCAGGCTGATTGGGTAAGCTCCGTTGGTTGCATGAACGCAATCGCATTCATGGTCAAATCCGGGTATGCGGAGTTCCCACCAATTCCAATCTTAATTTCTGCAGAGGTATTTGAAGCGTTTTTGAATTCCTTTACTGTATTGAATTCTTTTTCAGTCGAGTTCATTTTTTTTCCCAAAGACACTTACAACGGCTTCAGCATAATCCCATTTCGTATAAGAATCATCTTATATATCCAGCATTACCAAGACTGGGAGCAGACTGATTCTTCGCTAATGTTCCGTCCCGGAACATGGAGACTGACCGGGGACATCGCCAGCGTCGCCTGGCTGGCAGCGCCTGTGTTCACAGTGAATACATCGAGAATGATGATAATGCGGTAGTTAAATAGTATGTTTGCCCAGGTTCTCTAACGCAATAGTGTCATCGGAAATTTAGATTTTTCTCCGAAAAATTGCCGCACATTCGCAGACAAAATGCTGAACTATCAGGCATGGAATTCATCAAGATGAAAAAAAACCGCCTCTCTGAAACAGAGAGGCGGTTTTCTTATTTCCCCGGATATTATCAAATATCCCAGGAAGCAATATTGGTGGGTCGTGCAGGATTCGAACCTGCGACCAATTGATTAAAAGTCAACTGCTCTACCAACTGAGCTAACGACCCGCTCGATGAGGGCTTACAACCAGAGTGACCAGATGGTGGGTCGTGCAGGATTCGAACCTGCGACCAATTGATTAAAAGTCAACTGCTCTACCAACTGAGCTAACGACCCATCGTGGTTGTGAAGCAAACTGAAGAAAACACTGAACCGATTAGAGGTTGAGATGGTGGGTCGTGCAGGATTCGAACCTGCGACCAATTGATTAAAAGTCAACTGCTCTACCAACTGAGCTAACGACCCATCTTCAGCGCTGCCGATACTTGTTAAGATATGTCCCGGCAACGGCGGCATATATTACTGATTTAGCGGGGTAGCGCAACCCTTATTTTCCACCAAATCACTCAATTGCTTACCTTTCATGCGGCCAGACCAGAAATCACACGAAATCCGGTCTGTGCTGCACAAATTACAACCCGGCGAGACGTTTCTGCGCCAGCTTTGCCGATTCGCTGTTTGGGAATTGTTTGATCACTTGCTGGTAGACCGCCTTGGCTTTCGCCGTGTCGTTCTTCTCCTGCATGATCACCCCAACCTTAAACAACGCTTCTGCAGCTTTCGGCGATTTCGGGTAGTTTTTTACCACAGTGGCAAAATAATAGGCCGCATCGTCCTTTTTGCCCTTGTTGTAAAACAACTGCCCCAGCCAGTAATTGGCATTGGGCTGGTAAGTCGAATCAGGATAACGCTTCACCCATGCCTGCAACGCAGTAATGGCCTGATCGTACTGCTTCTTCTCCAGAATCAGCGCTACAGCGGCATTGTAGTCGCTGTTGGCATCACCGCTTTGTGTCGGCGCTGCGGTTGCTGCGCTGTCACTGCTGCCTGCGGCTGCGGTGGCAGCACCAGCATCAGCACCACCGGCGGCTGCCGCTGCATCACCACCACCGCTGGCCTGAGCACCATTATTACCGCTGCTCAAACTGTCAATCTGTTGGTAGATCTGCTTCTGGCGCTCAATCACCTGATTAAGCTGATAGGTGTTCTGCTGAATTTGCCCGCGCAGCGAATCGATATCGCTTTGGTTGTCACTCATCTGCTGCTGCAACTGCTGCAAAAGCTGAGCCTGGGCATTGGAGATTCGTTCAAGAGTGGTGACACGGTCTTCGACCGAGCCTGAGCCAACGCTACTGATTGACGCCTGGGCATTAGCGGCCCAGGGGGCCGCTACACCAACCAGTAACGACAGACTCAAGAGATGAAGTCTGAAGTTACTCATCATGTGATTATCTTAGTAAACCAGAACGGCACGACGGTTTTTAGCGTAAGCCGCTTCGTCGTGACCCAGAACTGCCGGCTTCTCTTTACCGTAAGATACGATAGACATCTGATCAGCTGACACGCCTTTACCCTGCAGGTACATTTTCACTGCGTTAGCACGACGCTCGCCCAGGGCGATGTTGTATTCCGGCGTACCGCGCTCATCCGCATGACCTTCGATGGTCACTTTGTAAGACGGGTTGCTACGCAGGAAAGCAGCGTGCTGATCCAGCATCTGAGCGTACTCAGACTGCACGTCATACTTGTCCAGACCGAAGTAAACGATGTTGTTCTGCTGCAGCTGCTGCATTTGCAGACGTGCCTGCTCGTCAGAAGACATGTTACCGTTCTGGCCAGAACCGTAAGCGCCATCAGCACCCATACCAGTCTGGTCGTTGTTGTTGTTTTTGTGAGAGCTACATGCAGCCACTGCGATAACCGGCAGAGCCAGCATCAAACCCTTCAGCACTTTGTTCAGTTGCATTTCTTTATCCTATTATTTTGTTTGCCATACATATGATCCCCCACCTCAGCAGGGGATTGATGCATCACAGATACGGCGACCAGGCAGGTGATTTTACCTGTCCATCAGTTGCCGGAAGACGCGCTTTGAAACGCCCATCGGTTGAAACCAACTGCAACACGGAACCCATCCCCTGAGTAGAGCTATAGATTACCATCGTGCCGTTAGGAGCCAGACTTGGCGTCTCATCCAGGAACGTGTCCGTTAACGTTTGAACGGCTCCCGTTTCCAGATCCTGTTTGGCGACATGCTGAGCACCACCGGCGCTGCTGATCATCACCATTGTTTTACCGTCGGCAGACACATCCGCATCCTGGTTCTGTGAACCTTCCCAGGTAATACGTTGTGGCGCACCGCCGTTAATGCCAATTTTGTAAATCTGTGGCGCACCGGCCTGATCCGAGGTGTAAGCCAGGGTCTGGCTATCCGGGAACCAGGTGGGTTCGGTGCTGTTGTAACGCCCATCGGTAATCTGACGAATCTGACCTGAACCCAGGTCCATCACGTACAGATTCAAGCTACCGGTTTTAGACAGGGCAAATGCCAGTTTAGAACCATCCGGCGAGAAGGCTGGCGCACCGTTGTGGCGCGGGAAAGAAGCCACCTGGCGAATCGCACCGTTTGCCAGCGTCTGCACTACCAGCGCAGATTTACCGCTTTCAAAGGTCACATAAGCCAGTTTGCTGCCGTCCGGCGACCAGGTCGGTGACATCAGCGGTTCCGGCGAACGATGCACCACAAACTGGTTGTAACCATCGTAATCAGAAACGCGAAGTTCATACGGGAACTGACCACCGTTGGTCTGTACCACGTACGCGATACGGGTACGGAAGGCACCTTTGATACCGGTCAGCTTCTCAAACACTTCGTCACTGGCAGTGTGTGCGGCATAACGCAGCCACTGCTTCGTCACTTTGTAAGAGTTCTGCGCCAGTACCGTGCCCGGTGCACCACCGGTATCCACCAGTTGGTAAGCGATCTGGTAGCTGCCATCGGCATTCGGGGTGACCTGACCTACCACGACAGCGTCGATACCCAGTGCGCTCCAGGCGGCAGGCTGAACCTGCTGTGCGCTGGTCGGCTGCTGCGGCAGACGTGAGCGATCCAGCGGATTGAATTTACCGCTGTTACGCAAGTCTGCTGCGACGATGCCACCAATATCTTCTGGTGCAGCGCCCGGACCGGCCCACTGGAAAGGAACCACACCAATAGGACGTGCTGTATTCACGCCCTGCGTAATTTCAATGCGTACTTCCGCGTGCAGCATGGCCGCCCACAGCAGTACAAAAAAACCTAAGGTTACACGAAGTGCCTGCTTCATCTTTTCTCCCTTATCTGAACCTGAGTTCATGATAATTCGCACTGTTCCTGAAAAAACACGGGTACTCATAGAATACGGCAAGCTAACCTTAGTTCAACCTGCCGTATGTTACTGCATTACTGAGGTTTGAAATCCATTGGTGCGTTTTTGAACACCTCATACACCGCCTGTGAAGGTGGCTTCGGTATGCGTGCCTGTTTCGCCGCCGAGACTGCCGCCTGACACAACGCAGGATCGCCACCCTCCGCCCTCACATCAATCAGCAAGCCATCCGGAGCCAGCTTGATGCGCAGGTTACACTCTTTACCTTTGTACGAATCGGCATCATAGAAACGGCTCTGAATCGCTGCCACAACCTGGCCCATATAGGAGTTAATTTCGGCTCCTGAAGCACCGGCTTTCTTCTGATTACCTTGTCCAGCCGCAGCCCCGCCACCGGAAGCGTTCCCACTTTTCGGTGCATTCTTACCGGATGAAAGACCACCCAGCAGATCATCAACAGCGTTTTCATTCTTCGCCGCTTCAGCAGCGGCTTTCTTCTTCGCGTCAGCTGCCGCTTTGGCTTTCGCCGCAGCATCCGCCTTCGCTTTCGCTGCTGCTTCGGCTTTTTCTTTCGCCTCAGCCGCAGCCTTAGCTTTCGCGTCTTCAGCCGCTTTCTCTTTGGCTTCCTGCGCGGCTTTTGCCTTGGCATCGGCCGCGGCTTGCGCTTTGGCTTCGGCATCCGCTTTGGCTTTCGCCTGAGCCGCTGCTTTCGCTTCCTGCGCCGCTTTCTCTTTCGCCGCTTCGGCTGCTGCCGCCTTCGCCTCTTGCTCAGCCTGTTTTTTCGCTTCAGCCGCTGCCTGCTTCGCTTCAGCAGCGGCTTTCGCCTGAGCTTCTGCCGCCGCTTTTGCCTGTGCATCGGCCTGCGCTTTGGCGTCGGCTTTGGCTTTCGCCGCTGCCGCTTCAGCCGCTTTCTGTTCTTCCTGCGCCTGTTTTGCCGCCGCTTCAGCCGCTTTCTGCTGCTCGGCCTGCTGTTTCGCCTGCTCTTTGGCTTCCTGTTGCGCCTGCAAACGCTCTTTCTCCAGCTCTTTCAGACGCTGTTGTTCGGCGGCCTGCTTCTGTTGCAACTCTTCAGCCTGCTGCTGCGCCTGTTTCTCGCGCTGCTGCTCGGCACGCTTGCTATCGCTTTGTTGATTCTGCTGACGATTGTATTGATCAACCACGGCACCCGGGTCGACCATTACCGCGTCGATATCGCTACCGCCGCCACCGCCGCTGGATTCGATTTTTTCGTTAAACGAGCTCCAAATCAGCAAGGCGATCAACACGATGTGCAGAATCACCGAAATGATTATCGCGCGTTTTAACTTCTCGTTTTGCTCGGTTGCCTTCGACACTCTCGGTTCCCAAAAACGGTTCGCTTTAAATCGGCTGCGTCATCAAACCGACAGATTTCACGCCAGCCTGATGCAGCAGGTTAAGCGCCTTGATGATTTCGTCGTAAGGCACATCTTTCGCACCACCGATCAGAAAAACAGTCTTCGGATTGGCTTCCAGTCGGCGCTGCGCTTCGCTCACCACTTGCTCAGGAGGCAGTTGGTTCATACGATCGTGATCCACCACCAGGCTGTACTGCCCTACCCCGGAAACTTCGACAATCACCGGCGGATTATCATCGCTGGAAACTGTTTTTGAATCAGTCGCATCCGGCAGATCCACTTCCACACTTTGGGTAATGATTGGCGCGGTTGCCATAAAAATCAGCAGCAGCACCAGCAGCACGTCCAGGAGTGGAACGATGTTGATTTCCGACTTAAGGTCGCGGCGTCCGCGACCACGGGTTCTGGCCATCGTTTACCTCGACTTACTTCGTATTGTCGGTGGAGAAAGCCTGACGATGCAGGATAGCCGTGAACTCTTCCATAAAGTTGTCGTAGCCCTGCTCCAGCTTATTCACACGCTGGTTCAGACGGTTGTACGCCATGACCGCCGGAATCGCGGCAAACAGACCGATTGCGGTGGCGATCAGCGCTTCAGCGATACCCGGCGCAACCATTTGCAAGGTAGCCTGCTTCACCGCGCCGAGGGCGATAAAGGCGTGCATAATCCCCCACACCGTACCAAACAGACCGATATAAGGACTGATGGAACCGACGGTGCCAAGGAAAGGAATGTGGTTTTCCAGCGCTTCCAGTTCACGGTTCATCGAGATACGCATGGCACGGCTGGCACCTTCCACCACCGCTTCTGGCGCGTGGCTATTGGCGCGATGCAGGCGCGCGAACTCTTTAAAACCGGAATAGAAAATCTGCTCTGAGCCGTTCAGTTCGTCACGACGTCCCTGGCTCTCCTGATACAGGCGAGACAGCTCGATACCTGACCAGAATTTATCTTCAAACGCTTCGGCTTCGCGCCCGGCAGCATTGAGAATGCGGGTGCGCTGAATAATGATTGCCCAGGAGGCAATGGAAAAGCCGATCAAAATCAACATGATAAGTTTGACCAGAAGGCTTGCCTTCAGGAACAAATCAAGAATATTCATGTCAGTCACTGCTTGAACTCCGCGACAATAGACTTGGGAAGCGCAATCGGCTTCATTAGATGTGGGTTGATGCAGGCAATCAGGACTTCTGCTTCATTGAGCACTTTGCCTTCATTATTCACGATACGCTGCGAGAACGTCATGGTGGCTCGCGTCATTGAGGTCACTTCACTCTGGATTTCCAGAAGATCGTCAAGACGTGCTGCCGCAAGATAGTCCACCGTCATACGCCGTACCACAAAACAGATTTGCTGTTCCAGCAACGTCTGTTGATTGAAATGGTGCTGGCGCAGCATTTCGGTACGTGCTCGTTCATAAAAAGCGATATAGCTGGCATGGTAAACCACACCACCGGCGTCGGTGTCTTCGTAATAGACCCGAACCGGCCAGCGAAACAGCGTTGTACTCACTCTACATCCCGGTATCATTTTAAACGTTGCTACTATACGCAAGTGAGATCAGCTTGGGAATGGCCCGCTGACGCCGCGAGAAAATAATTATCACACGGTAACAATCGGAAGGATTTTTGGCAGGTTTCTTGACCAGGCGCTGACATAACCTCACACCAGCGCCTGAAATTTCTACAAAAAAAGGACAACATTCGTCCTGATCGTTGACTTAACGGTAAAACCAGATGATTCCCGCCGCCAACACGACCATTGCCGGTAACGGTGTGAACAACGCTTGCCAACGCAAGCGCTGAGGACGGAACCCGGTACCATGAATCACGCCAGTACATACCGCCCAAATCAGCACCAGTCCATGCCAGACCGAGAGAGCGCTGGTCTTCGCCGCGAAGCGCGACGGTTCCCAGAACACACACCCCGCCAACCATAGGGCCAGCAATAGTGAAAGGGCCCGTAACGGGCCCTTATCCATCAGACGATACAGTGTCTGAAACAATCCGCGCATCAGGCTTTATCACCCTTTGCTGCGGCTTCTTCCGCACGCTCCAGCGCCAGTGCCGCGATCACACCGAACGAACAAGCCAGCAGGGTGCCAAGTATCCAGGCAAAATACCACATGCTCTTTCTCCTTAATCAGTACAGGGAGTGCGTATTGCTCTCAATGTGTTCTTTGGTGATGCGACCATACATTTTGTAGTAACACCAGGTGGTGTACAGCAGAATGATCGGCACAAACACGATGGCCGCAAAGGTCATAATTTTCAGCGTCAGCGCACTGGAGGTTGCATCCCACATGGTCAGGCTGGTGCCCGGCACGGTGCTGGATGGCATGATGAACGGGAACATCGCAATGCCTACCGTCATGATCACACCCGCCAGAGTCAGTGAAGAGAAGATAAATGCCCAGGCACCCTTCTCAGCACGCGAACACAGGATGGTCAGCAGCGGCATCAGCACACCCAGTAACGGGAAGATCCACAGGATCGGCGTCTGCTCAAAGTTCACCAGCCAGGCTCCGGCTTCACGTACCACATCTTTACCCAGTGGATTAGACGCCGCATGGTGATCGATAACGCTTTTCACCACATAACCATCAATACCGTATTTCACCCACACACCAGCGAGAATGAAGCACACCATCATCACTAAGGCGGAGATCTGCGCAACAGAACGTGAACGGACATGCAGTTCGCCAGTGGTACGCATTTGCAGATAAGTTGCGCCCTGCGCCAGGAACATCGCCACACTGATCACGCCAGCCAGCAGGCCAAACGGATTTAACAGCTGGAAGAAGTTGCCGGTATAGAACAGACGCAGGTATTCGTCAGCGTGGAAGGGTACGCCCTGCAACAGGTTACCGAATGCCACGCCAATCACCAACGGCGGTACGAAGCTACCGATAAAGATGCCCCAGTCCCAGGTGCCACGCCAGCGCACATCTTCAATCTTGGAGCGGTAATCAAAACCGACCGGACGGAAGAACAGTGACGACAGTACCAGGATCATCGCGACATAGAAGCCGGAAAATGCGGCGGCGTACACCATCGGCCAGGCAGCGAAAAGCGCGCCACCTGCGGTGATCAGCCACACCTGGTTCCCATCCCAGTGCGGGGCAATGGTGTTGATCATTACGCGACGTTCGGTATCGGTGCGGCCCATAATACGGACCAGCATCCCTACCCCCATGTCGAAACCTTCAGTGACGGCAAACCCAACCAGCAGAATGCCGATCAGCAGCCACCAGATAAATCGCAACACTTCATAATCAAACATGGTAGCTCTCCTTATCCACGCGCCGGTTGAGTCGATGAGCCAATCTGCTCATGGTGGTAGCGGCCCGTTTTCAGGCTGCTTGGACCAAGGCGGGCAAATTTGAACATCAAATACATCTCCGCCACCAGGAACAGGGTGTACAGACCGCATATCAGAATCATGGAGAACAGCACGTCACCAGTGGTCAGCGAAGAGTTCGCCACTGCCGTCGGCAACACCTCACCGACCGCCCAAGGTTGACGACCATATTCCGCGACAAACCAACCTGATTCGATGGCGATCCACGGCAGTGGGATGCCGTACAGCGCCGCTTTAAGCAGCCACGGCCACTTGCCGATGCGATTGCGGATCACACTCAGGAACGACAACGCAATGATTGCCAGCAGCAGCACGCCGCACAGCACCATGATACGGAAGGCAAAATAGAGCGGTGCGACGCGAGGGATCGAGTCCGCCGTCGCTTTCTGAATCTGCGCTTCGGTAGCGTTAGCCACGTCCGGGGTATAACGCTTCAGCAGCAAGCCATAACCGAGATCCTGTTTGCTTTGCTCAAAAGCGGTACGCACTGCCGGATCCTTGCTACCTGCACGCAATTCGTTGAGTAACGCATAGGCCTTCATACCATTACGGATACGCACTTCATGCTGCGCCAGCAACTCTTTCAGGCCGGTAACCGGCGTATCCACCGAACGAGTGGCTATCAAACCGAGCAGATAAGGAATCTGGATAGCGTATCTGTTTTGCTGCGCGTCCTGATCTGGAATACCGAACAAGGTAAAGGAGGCAGGCGCAGGTTGCGTTTCCCATTCCGCTTCGATGGCAGCCAGTTTGGTTTTCTGCACATCACCCATTTCATAGCCGGATTCATCACCCAGTACGATAACGGAGAGCACCGCAGCCATACCGAAGCTGGCGGCAATCGCGAAGGAGCGCTTAGCGAAAGCAATGTCACGCCCTTTCAACAGATACCATGAGCTGATACCGAGGATAAACATCGCCCCTGCGGTGTAACCGGCTGCAACCGTGTGCACGAATTTCACCTGCGCCACCGGGTTGAGCACCAGTTCGGAGAAGCTCACCATCTCCATACGCATGGTTTCGAAGTTGAACTCAGAGGCAATCGGGTTTTGCATCCAGCCGTTCGCCACGAGGATCCACAGCGCTGACATGTTCGAACCCAGCGCCACCAGCCAGGTTACCGTCAGGTGTTGTACCTTACCGAGGCGATCCCAGCCGAAGAAGAACAGGCCGACAAAGGTAGATTCAAGGAAGAACGCCATCAGGCCTTCGATGGCCAGCGGCGCACCAAAGATATCGCCGACGTAATGTGAGTAATAAGACCAGTTGGTACCGAACTGAAACTCCATGGTCAGACCGGTCGCCACACCCAGGGCAAAGTTGATACCAAACAACTTGCCCCAGAATTTGGTCATATCTTTATAAATTTGTTTCCCCGTCAGGACGTATACGGTTTCCATGATCGCCAACAGAAACGCCATACCCAGCGTTAATGGCACGAACAGGAAATGGTACATCGCCGTCAGAGCAAACTGTAAACGCGACAGCTCGACAATATCTAACATGATGACTCCTTGCTCCTCGCATGAACTCCTTCTGCGGGCGACAACGGTAAAAAGACAGACATTGACGTGCAGAATAAGAGTCAGGAACGACTGATTATTGATTCCAGTTTTGTTTTGTTACCGACAGAACAGAGTAATCTGCTGCCCGAAGTGAGCGAGTAACTGTGATGAAAAAGCCCTGAAAACTCATCGCAACAATCGGTTTTCGACAGTCGAGAGTGCGGTGGCGACAGAATTGATATAACAACGCCTGGCACAAACTCCTGAAAAAACATGGAAATGATTGAATTGATGTAGCGCAATTTATACCGTTTGCGCTGCGCTTTGCCAGCGGTAAAGTTTGTTATATCTCAGCATTTATTGATCTGAGATAACGTACAAAATTTCCAGATATGTATTGTTAGGCAGGTTGTTAATTAGTTGTCATGAGACGATGACGTAATTAAGAAAATAATTACCTTTGCCATAAAAATTTAACGAAGCGGCGGGTAAGACTTTCCTAACTTTCAAACAGAACGCCTTCGAATTTGCCCTTCTTTACCTTTCTGACAAAGTAAGCATAGACGGCAATTTTCACTGCGCAGGATTTTTCCCCACTTTTTCAGTGGCTACGGACATAAAAAAAGCCACCCGCAGGTGGCTTAGATCAAAAACGTAAACTTATTTAGCAGGCAGTACCGCTTTCACCGCATCACCGATGTCAGCCAGGCTGCGCACGGTTTTCACGCCAGCCGCTTCCAGTGCAGCGAATTTCTCATCCGCCGTACCTTTACCACCGGCAATGATTGCACCGGCGTGGCCCATACGTTTACCTTTCGGCGCAGTCACACCGGCGATGTAACCAACAACCGGCTTGGTGACGTGTTCTTTGATATAGGCAGCAGCTTCTTCTTCAGCACTACCGCCGATCTCACCAATCATCACGATCGCTTCGGTCTGCGGGTCTTCCTGGAACATTTTCAGGATGTCGATGAAGTTAGAACCCGGGATCGGGTCACCACCGATGCCGACACAAGTAGACTGACCATAACCAATATCGGTGGTCTGTTTAACCGCTTCATAGGTCAGGGTGCCAGAACGTGACACGATACCTACGCGGCCCGGCAGGTGAATGTGGCCCGGCATGATACCGATTTTACATTCGCCTGGGGTGATCACACCCGGACAGTTCGGGCCGATCATGCGTACACCAGCTTCATCCAGCTTCACTTTGACGGTCAGCATATCCAGTGTCGGGATACCTTCGGTGATGGTGATGATCAGTTTGATACCGGCATCGATCGCTTCCAGGATACCGTCTTTGCAGAACGGAGCCGGAACGTAGATCACGGTGGCGGTTGCGCCTGTTGCTTCTACCGCTTCGCGCACGGTGTTAAACACCGGCAGACCGAGATGAGTGGTGCCGCCTTTGCCCGGCGTCACACCGCCAACCAGCTGCGTACCATAGGCCAGCGCCTGCTCAGAGTGGAAAGTCCCCTGGCCACCGGTGAAACCCTGGCAAATGACTTTGGTGTTTTTGTCGATCAAAATGGACATTATTTACCCTCCGCAGCAGCAACAACACGCTGTGCCGCGTCTGTCAGGCTGGTTGCTGCAATGATGTTCAGACCGCTGTCCGCCAGTTTCTTAGCGCCCAGCTCGGCGTTGTTACCTTCCAGACGTACCACCACCGGTACGTTGACACCCACTTCTGCCACTGCACCGATGATGCCGTCTGCGATCAGGTCGCAACGCACGATGCCGCCGAAGATGTTAACGAATACGGCTTTAACCGCATCGTCAGACAGGATGATTTTGAAGGCTTCGGTTACGCGCTCTTTGGTTGCGCCGCCGCCGACATCAAGGAAGTTTGCAGGCTGACCACCGTGGTGCTTCACGATGTCCATGGTACCCATCGCCAGACCGGCACCGTTGACCATACAGCCAATGTTGCCTTCCAGTGCGACGTAGTTCAGTTCCCACTGCGTTGCATGAGCTTCACGCGGATCTTCCTGGCTCGGGTCACGCATTTCACGCAGTTCCGGCTGACGGAACAGGGCGTTGCCATCGGCACCCAGTTTGCCATCGAGGCACACCAGGTCACCCTGCTTGGTAACGACCAGCGGGTTGATCTCTACCAGCGCCAGATCGCGCTCGAGGAACATGGTCGCCAGACCCATAAAGATTTTGGTGAACTGGCTGACTTGCTTACCGGTCAGGCCCAGTTTGAACGCCAGCTCGCGGCCCTGATACGGCTGAGGACCGGCCAACGGATCGAGTGCCATTTTGTGGATCAGGTGCGGGGTCTCTTCCGCCACTTTCTCGATCTCAACACCACCTTCGGTCGAGGCCATAAAGACCACGCGACGGCTGGCACGGTCAACGACCGCACCCAGGTACAGCTCCTGATCGATGTCAGTCGCGGCTTCAACCAGAATCTGGTTTACCGGCTGGCCTTCGGCGTCAGTTTGATAGGTCACCAGACGTTTGCCCAGCCAGTGTTCTGCAAAGGCGCGGATCTCTTCTTTGCTCTTAACCACTTTCACACCGCCCGCTTTACCGCGGCCACCGGCATGAACCTGACATTTCACTACCCACGGGCCTGCGCCAATTTTAGAGGCGGCTTCTTCTGCTTCGCGTGGCGTAGTACAGGCGTAGCCAGTCGGTGCCGGCATACCATACCGTGCAAACAGCTGTTTCGCCTGGTATTCGTGTAAGTTCATGATGTTCTATCCATTCAGGTCTGAAAAGACTAATGAGTGTTGGGCGCGCCCATAAGAACGCGCCCGGTGAAAATTAGACGTCCAGCAGCAGACGCGCCGGATCTTCCAGCATCTCTTTCACAGCCACCAGATAGCCGACAGACTCGCGGCCATCGATCAGACGGTGATCATAGGAGAGCGCCAGATACATCATTGGCAGCACCACAACCTGACCATTCACTGCCATCGGACGATCTTTGATAGCGTGCATACCCAGGATCGCACTCTGCGGTGGGTTGATGATCGGCGTGGACATCAGCGAACCGAATACCCCACCGTTGGTGATGGTGAAGTTACCGCCGGTCAGTTCTTCAACGGTCAGCTTGCCGTCACGGCCTTTTACCGCCAGCTCTTTAATTTTCTTCTCGATGTCAGCCATGCTCAGCGCATCAACATCTTTCAGCACTGGCGTCACCAGACCACGCGGGGTTGATACCGCGATGCTGACGTCGAAATAGTTGTGATACACCACGTCTTCGCCATCGATAGACGCGTTCACTTCCGGGAAGCGCTTCAGCGCTTCAACCACGGCTTTGATGTAGAAAGACATAAAGCCCAGACGCACGCCGTGACGCTTCTCGAAGGCATCGCCGTACTGCTTACGCAGATCCATGATCGGCTTCATGTTCACTTCGTTGAAGGTCGTCAGCATCGCGGTGCTGTTCTTCGCTTCCAGCAGACGCTCAGCCACGCGCTTACGCAGACGCGTCATCGGTACACGCTTCTCGCTGCGGTTCGCAATCGCCGTCGGCGCAGCAGCGGCAGCAGGCTGCGCAGTCGGTGCGGCTTTAGCTTCCGGTTTCTTCGCCAGATGTTTTTCTACATCTTCACGGGTGATACGACCGCCCACGCCGCTGCCTTTGATCTGGCTGGCGTCAAGGTCGTGCTCCGCGATCAGACGGCGAATCGCCGGGCTGAGCGCGTCATTGCTTTCTTCTTCCAGAGAAGCAGTCTGACGCTGTGCTGGCGTTGACTCCTTGCTCTCCACTTTCGCGGTAGTCTCTTTCCCGCTGCTGTTGCCTTCCTTCAGACGGCCCAGGATCTGACGTGAGGTCACGGTTGCGCCTTCATCTTCAAGCACCGCATCCAGAACACCGTCGGCAGCAGCCGGTACTTCCAGTACCACTTTGTCGGTTTCGATTTCGACAATCACTTCATCGCGACTGACCGCGTCGCCGGGTTTTTTATGCCAGGTGGCTACCGTTGCATCCGCTACGGATTCAGGCAAATCGGGAACGAGAATATCTACACTACTCATTATCTTTCCTTTTTATTAACCAAGGTTCAGCGCGTCGTTAACCAGGTCTTGCTGCTGTTTTTGATGTACAGACATGTAGCCCACGGCCGGTGAAGCCGAAGCCGGACGGCCTGCATAACGCAGTGACGCACCAAACGGAATCACTTCGCGGAAATGATGCTGACTGCAATACCATGCACCCTGATTCAGGGGTTCTTCCTGACACCAGACAAAATCCTGCACATGGGCATAAGCTTTTAATGCTTCCTGTACCGCTTTATGCGGGAACGGGTATAACTGCTCGATACGAATAATCGCGACGTCGTTTTTCTCGTTCTTACGACGTTGCTCCAGCAGGTCGTAATAGACCTTACCAGAACACATCACTACGCGTTTTACCTGTTTCGCATCAAGGGCGTCGATTTCGCCGATAGCCGGCTGGAAGCTGCCGTTCGCCAGTTCGTCGAGTGTGGAAATCGCCAGCGGATGACGCAGCAACGACTTCGGCGACATCACGATCAACGGACGACGCATGCCGCGTAACGCCTGACGACGCAGCATATGGTAAACCTGCGCTGGCGTAGACGGTACACACACCTGCATGTTCTGCTCAGCACAGAGTTGCAGATAGCGTTCCAGACGGGCGGAGGAGTGCTCCGGGCCTTGTCCTTCGTAGCCATGCGGCAGCAGCATCACCAGGCCACACATACGGCCCCACTTCTGCTCGCCGGAACTGATGAACTGGTCGATTACCACCTGAGCACCGTTGGCAAAGTCACCGAACTGCGCTTCCCAGATGGTCAGCACGCGCGGCTCTGCGGTGGCATAACCGTATTCAAACGCCAGCACCGCTTCTTCGGACAGGACGGAGTCCCAAACTTTGAACTGGCCCTGACCATGATGGATATGGTGCAGCGGCGTGTAAGTTGAACCGTTCGCCTGGTTGTGCACTACCGCATGACGATGGAAGAAGGTGCCACGGCCGGAGTCTTCACCAGACAGACGGACCGGGATGCCTTCATCCACCAGCGTAGCGTAAGCGAGGTTCTCCGCGCCGCCCCAGTCAAAGGCTTTGTTGCCTTCGGCCATCTCTTTACGATCGTTGTAAATCTTGGCGACACGCCCCTGGACTTCAACCGCTTCCGGCACCTGGCTGATACGACGCGCCAGTTCCTGCAAACGTTTCATCTCCACAGTTGCCGGGTAGCTCTCATCCCAGTCGTGGTTGAGATACGGTGACCAGGTGAAAGAATGCAGACTCATCGGACGCCATTCCGGCACCACGCATTCACCGGCATCCAGTGCGTCGCGGTACAGGTTGACCATCTCGGTGGCATCTTCCAGTTTGGCAATACCATCCGCTTCCAGACGATCGGCATAGATTTTACGCGGTGTCGGATGCTTTTTGATTTTCTGGTACATCAGCGGCTGGGTTGCACTTGGCTCATCGGCTTCGTTATGGCCATGACGGCGGTAGCACACCAGATCGATAAACACATCACGTTTGAAGGTGTTGCGATAGTCGAGCGCCAGTCGGGTAACAAAGGCAACGGCTTCCGGATCATCCGCGTTAACGTGGAAAATCGGTGCCTGCACCATTTTACCGATATCGGTACAGTACGGCGTAGAACGCGCGTCCAGCGGGTTAGAGGTGGTGAAGCCCACCTGGTTGTTGATCACGATGCGAACGGTACCGCCCACTTCGTAACCACGCGCCTGCGACATGTTCAGGGTTTCCTGCACCACGCCCTGGCCGGTTACCGCAGCATCACCATGAATGGTGATTGGCAGCACTTTATTGCTGCTTGGTTCTGCCAGACGATCCAGACGCGCACGCACCGAACCCATCACCACCGGGCTAACGATTTCGAGGTGCGACGGGTTAAACGCCAGCGCCAGATGCACCAGGCCGCCTTCGGTTTCCACGTCTGACGAGAAGCCCATGTGGTACTTCACGTCACCGGTGCCGAGATGTTCTTTATGCTTACCGGAGAACTCGTCGAACAGATCCTGGGGCTTTTTACCCAGCACGTTGATCAAGACGTTAAGACGACCACGGTGTGCCATACCCAGCACCACTTCACGCGTGCCACTCTTACCGGCATGACGGATCATCTCACGCAGCATTGGAATCAGTGCGTCGCCGCCTTCCAGCGAGAAGCGTTTTGCGCCCGGGAATTTAGCGCCCAGATATTTTTCCAGGCCTTCTGCCGCTGTCAGTTCTTTCAGGAAACCTTTTTTCTCATCCGTGCTGAACGTCGCGTGCCCCACCACCGATTCGATACGCTGTTGAATCCAGCGTTTTTCGTCGGTGTTGGTGATATGCATATACTCGGCACCAATGGAGCCGCAGTAGGTTTGCTTCAGCGCCTCATAGAGATCGGCCAGCTTCATGGTCTCTTTGCCGATAGCAAATGAGCCTACGTTAAAGCTTTCCTGAAAATCGGCGTCGGTCAGGTCGTGATAAACCGGGTCGAGATCCGGTACAGCGTCCTGCTTCCACAAGCCGAGTGGATCAAGGTTAGCGTGCTGGTGTCCGCGAAAGCGGAAGGCGTTGATCAACTGCAACACCTTAACCTGTTTGGAGTTGGTGGCCGGATCAGTGACTGTGGAAGTGTAACGCGCAGCATCTTTCGCCAGGCGGCGGAAGTAATCACGCGTGGTGGAGTGAAACTGCTCAGGTTTCACGCCAGTGCCAGGCAGCTGTTGGAACATGTCGCGCCACACTGCATCAACAGAGTCAGGATCGGTCAGGAAATCCTCATAGAGTTGCTCTATGTAAGATTGGTTCGCGCCGGCCAGCCAGGAGGAGTCCAGCCAGGGCTTCATCGCGCTGTTCTGCATTGTGATCCCTTAAGCATTAGTATGCTTTTTTTGAGGTTTCATTGTTGCCGCTTTCGCGGCTTGCCGTAGTGAGTTCAGCGATACGAGCCCTTGCGCTATCGGCGCCCGACTCGTAAGGGAACCTTTATAAGCGTGGTGTTGACCGCGCTTATAGAGGCTTCCGTAAACTGCCGGGAACCTGAGGTTCCCGGACAGTGGTGGTGATTACGCCCCGCGTTGCAGCAGCATCGACTTAATATGGCCGATGGCGCGCGTCGGGTTTAGTCCTTTCGGGCACACGCTCACACAGTTCATGATGCTGTGACAGCGGAATACACTGAAAGCATCGTTCAGATTATCCAGACGCGCATCGGTTTCCGTATCGCGGCTGTCAATCAGGAAACGGTAAGCCGCCAGCAGACCGGCCGGACCGATGAATTTATCCGGGTTCCACCAGAACGACGGGCATGAGGTTGAGCAGCAGGCGCAGAGAATACACTCGTACAGGCCATCCAGATGCTCACGCTCAGCCGGGCTTTGTAAATGCTCGCGTGCCGGTGGATTTTCCCCGTTATTCAACAGGTAAGGCTTAATCTTCTCATATTGTGCGTAGAATTGCCCCATATCCACAACCAGATCGCGGATCACCGGCAAACCAGGCAATGGACGGATAACAATTTTCTTCGAACCATTACCCAGCGCAGAGACCGGGGTGATGCACGCCAGACCGTTTTTGCCGTTCATGTTCAGGCCATCGGACCCGCACACGCCTTCACGGCAGGAGCGACGAAACGCCAGCGTCGGATCTTTCTCTTTCAGCTTGATCAGCGCATCCAGCAGCATCATATCGCGACCGTCTTCCGCTTCCAGGCTGTACTCCTGCATACGCGGCGCGTCATCCACTTCCGGGTTGTAACGATAGATTGAAAATTCGAGTCTCATGATGATCTCCGCAATTAGTAAGTACGCGCTTTCGGCGGGAAGGCCGCACGCAGTTTCGGTTGCATGTTCACCTCACGGCGCGTCATGCTTTCCGTTTGCGGAACATAGAGGCTGTGGCACAGCCAGTTTTCATCATCGCGATCCGGGTAGTCGAAGCGGCTATGCGCACCACGGCTTTCGGTACGGAAGTTCGCCGCCACTGCCGTGGCATACGCGGTTTCCAGCAGGTTATCCAGTTCAAGACACTCGATACGCTGAGTATTGAAGTCCGGTGAACGGTCATCCAGACGCGCGGATTTCAGACGCTCACGGATCACTTTTAACTCTTCCAGCCCCTGCGCCATCGCTTCACCTTCACGGAACACCGAGAAGTTGTTCTGCATGCAGCGTTGCAGTGCTTTGCGAATCTCAACCGGGTCTTCGCCAGTGGTGTTGTTTTCCCAGCGGTTGAAACGCGCCATTGCCGCGTCGATCTCTTCCTGGCTGGCATCGCGCAGTTCACCCTGCTCTTCGATACATTCCGCCAGATGCAGACCCGCTGCACGGCCAAACACCACCAGGTCAAGCAGGGAGTTACCGCCAAGACGGTTAGCACCGTGTACCGATACGCAGGCGATTTCACCCACCGCGAACAGGCCTGGAATCACTTCATCTTCACCCTGCTCATTGACGCGCAGCGCCTGGCCGGTGACTTTGGTCGGCACGCCACCCATCATGTAGTGACAGGTTGGAATGACCGGAATCGGTTCTTTAATCGGATCGACGTGAGCAAAGGTACGCGACAGCTCGAGAATGCCCGGCAGACGTGATTCCAGTACTTCTGCACCCAGATGGTCGAGTTTCAGTTTGATATGTGGACCCCACGGGCCGTCACAGCCACGACCTTCACGGATCTCCACCATCATGGAACGAGCGACCACATCACGCCCCGCCAGGTCTTTGGCGTTTGGCGCATAGCGCTCCATAAAGCGTTCGCCGTGTTTGTTCAGCAGATAACCGCCTTCACCACGACAACCTTCGGTTACCAGAACACCGGCTCCGGCAATGCCGGTTGGGTGGAACTGCCACATCTCCATATCCTGCATCGGCACGCCAGCACGCAACGCCATGCCAACGCCGTCGCCGGTGTTGATGTGGGCGTTGGTGGTGGACTGATAAATACGTCCCGCACCGCCAGTTGCCAGGATGGTAGCTTTGGCTTTGAAGTAGACGGTTTCACCGGTTTCGATGCAGATAGCGGTACAACCGACAATCGCACCGTCTTCATTTTTCACCAGGTCCAGCGCATACCATTCAGAGAAGATGGTGGTTTTGTTTTTCAGGTTCTGCTGATACAGGGTATGCAGCAGGGCGTGGCCAGTACGGTCAGCGGCCGCAGCGGTACGCGCTGCCTGCTCACCACCGAAGTTTTTTGACTGACCACCAAACGGACGCTGATAGACGCGGCCGTCATCAAGACGGGAGAATGGCAGACCCATATGCTCCAGCTCCAGAATCGCTTCCGGGCCGGTTTTACACATATATTCAATCGCGTCCTGGTCACCGATATAGTCGGAACCTTTGACGGTGTCATACATATGCCATTCCCAGTTATCTTCATGGGAGTTACCCAGCGCTACGGTGATACCGCCTTGCGCCGATACGGTATGGGAACGGGTTGGGAACACTTTGGATAACAGGGCGCAACTCAGGCCCGATTGGGAGATTTGCAGAGCGGCGCGCATACCTGCGCCACCCGCGCCGATCACCACGGCATCAAATTCTCTGACTGGCAAACTCATTTACACACCCCACACTACAACGGTTCCATAAATTGCATAGGACAACAGCGCCACCACAACCACCAGCTGCAACACCAGACGGGTCGCCACCGGTTTCACGTAGTCAGTCAGCACCTGCCACATCCCAATCCAACCGTGGACCAGAATCGAGAACAGCGTCAGCAACGTGAACACTTTGGTAAAGGAGGAAGCGAAGAAGCCGCGCCAGACGTCATACGTCAGCGTGCCTGTCATCACCACAAAACCGAGAATGTAGAGAATGTAGAGCGTAATTAAGATTGCAGCAGCACGCAGCAACAGCCAGTCATGAACACCGTTGCGTCCTAATGCAGAAGCATTGCTTACCATACGAGGACTCCAGCCAAAATTGAAAGCACGACAGTGATACCAAAAGCCGCCTGAGCGGAACGGGTGCCCACCTGCAAGGTTTCTTCCATAAAGCCAAAATCAGCCAACATATGACGAATACCGCCCACGACATGGTAAGCCAGCGCAGTCAGAATGCCCCACATGATGAATTTGACGAAGAAGCTATCCATGATGGATGCGGCTTGCAGGAAACCTTCAGGAGAAGAGAGAGAGAGACCCAGTAACCAGAGCAGAATTCCGAGAGCGACAAAGGTGATCACGCCGGAGACGCGGTGGAGAATGGACGATATTGCAGTAACGGGAAACCGGATCGTCGAGAGATCCAAGTTAACAGGTCTTTGTTTTTTCACGGTTTTGCCCACACAGCTCTTTTTTATTTTGCTTCCTCCGGTCCTGGGTTGCACCAGAGACACAGGACGTGTTCAGAGTGCAACCGTCACCAAAGAAGCAACATCCAGTGTTCAGTGACGCGGGGAAAACGCTGGGTGGCTCCTGGTGTCAGGGTGTTCCGGAGACCTGGCGGCAGTATAGGAGGATCACATTCTGATTACAATTCCCCTACAATCTCTTTGGTCACATTTAAGCTGAACAGTGATCCCCCTCACGGATTTCACATTTCATACATTTTTAATTATCTGATTTGACAAAAGTTCAACAATTCGGTTACAAACAAACGCATTAAAGCCCTATGATGCACAAAAGTTATGGGGATACACTTTCCCCTAAGCTGAAGTTATGTAACATTGCCACTCAGAGCATTACAAAGCATCAGGTTATTGGTTACCAAGAAGTTATGTCGTGACAGGATCTTTAACATCCGCGATTTGCAGCATGTCATGCCCGGACGCCACTGCCCCAAACGTAACGTTCACTCTGTACTCTACCTTGCACGACAAACGTGACCGCAGAGTGATACTGTGAAGATTGTGGTTTTTATGAAACATGAAAGCTGTATTGGTGTCTAAGATCCTTACCTACCAAGGCGCTATGGAGACGAAAAATGACAGATAAAAAAGTGACGCTAACCCTACAAGACAATACGGCAGTTGAACTGGACGTGATGCATGGCACGCTGGGACAGGATGTCGTTGATGTCCGCGCTCTCGGCAATAAAGGCCTGTTTACCTTCGACCCCGGTTTCACCTCTACAGCGTCATGCGAATCTAAAATCACCTTTATTGATGGTGATGAAGGTATTTTGTTACATCGCGGTTTTCCGATTGATCAACTGGCAACGCACTCAAACTACCTGGAAGTCTGTTATATCCTGCTGAACGGCGAAGCGCCAACCCAGGAGCAGTTTGAAGAATTCCGCGTTACCGTTACCCGCCACACCATGATCCACGAGCAAATCACCCGTCTGTTCCACGGCTTCCGCCGTGACTCGCATCCGATGGCGGTCATGTGTGGTGTAACGGGTGCGCTGGCCGCGTTTTATCACGACTCGCTGGACGTCAATATTGAACGTCACCGTGAAATCGCCGCGTTCCGTCTGTTGTCCAAAATGCCAACCATGGCGGCGATGTGCTACAAATACTCCATTGGTCAGCCGTTCGTTTATCCGCGCAACGACCTCTCCTATGCGGGTAACTTCCTGCATATGATGTTTGCCACCCCGTGCGAAGAGTACAAGGTAAACCCGGTACTGGAACGCGCCATGGACCGTATTCTGATTCTGCACGCTGACCACGAACAAAACGCCTCCACCTCCACCGTACGTACTGCTGGTTCTTCCGGTGCTAACCCGTTTGCCTGTATCGCGGCGGGTATCGCGTCCCTGTGGGGACCGGCACACGGTGGTGCGAACGAAGCTACGCTGCGTATGCTGGAAGAGATCAGCACCGTGGATCACATCCCGGAATTCGTCCGTCGTGCTAAAGACAAGAACGATTCGTTCCGTCTGATGGGCTTTGGCCACCGTGTGTATAAAAACTACGACCCGCGCGCTACCGTCATGCGTGAAACCTGCCACGAAGTGCTGAATGAGCTGGGTATGAAAGATGACCTGCTGGAAGTGGCGATGGAGCTGGAACATATCGCGCTGAACGACCCGTACTTCATTGAGCGTAAACTCTATCCAAACGTCGATTTCTACTCTGGCATTATTCTGAAAGCGATGGGCATCCCGTCCTCCATGTTTACCGTGATCTTCGCGATGGCGCGTACCGTGGGCTGGATTGCACACTGGAAAGAGATGCACGACGAAGGCATGAAGATTGCCCGTCCACGTCAGCTGTATACCGGTTATACCGAGCGTCCTTTCACGTCGGCACTGAAGAAATAAGGTTAAGGGCGGGTTATCCCGCCCTCTGCTTTGAAACTGCGCGATAAATCGCGCCGCTACAACTCCAGCACCTGTCGTAGCGGCGTGATTTATCGCGCGTCAGGCCAATCATCATTAGTTCTGACACCCCGGACACCAATATAACGGGCGGGATGACAGCACGCCCTTCTCGATTACCGTCCCACAGCGTCGACACTTTTTCCCCTGCCGATGAAACACCTCAAAACGGAAAGCCGCCTCTTCATGGTATTTCTTCATGCTGCCACGCATCTGATAAGAGTGGCGCGGCACCGCCAGTAGCGCTTCACTCAGCGCCCTGATCTGCAACGCATTCAGATCCTGAGCACGATGCTGCGCCAGCAACTGCGCATGCCATAAAATCTCCACGCGCAGGTAGTTCCCCAGGCCAGCGAGAAACGCCTGATCGAGCAGCAAGCCACTGAATTGACGCCGCCGAAAGCGTGGCGACAACAAGCGCTCCTGCACCGCGTCCACCGTCAGGCTGGCATCCAGCACATCCGGTCCTACGCGTTGTAAAAAAGGATGAGCGGCCAGCGTCTCCGCGTTGAGCAGCTCAATATCGGACGCGCTATATAGCAGGATGGTTTGATCAGCATTAGCCAGCCGTACCCGCAACTGCCGGGCGGTCTGCGGTTGGGTACCGGTCGGCACCACACGCCAGACGCCATACAGCTGGTTATGACTGTAGAGGGTCAGACCATTGGAGAAATGAGTCAGTAGCGCCTTGCCCCGGGTTTCAATTGCCGTAACGGTTGCACCCAGTAGCGCCGGTTCGTAAGTTTTCAGCTGCGGAAAGGCAAACCACACATCAGTGAGCGGTTTACCCGTCATCGCCGCCGCCAGCTGATCCGCCGCGCGGCGGATCTCCGGTCCTTCAGGCATGACGACTCCCGTTAATGGGTCGCGCCCCCCGCGACATGCAAATCTTTATCCACCTTCAGCGTCACGCGGATCGCCATCTCCAGCGCCTGAATGACACTGGCCGCTGCCATGCTCGGCGCACCGGGATGCTTCACCGCTTGCTCCGGCAGATAAGGGATATGAATAAAACCACCGCGCGCGCTGCTCTGATGCGTCGCCAGCCAGTGCAGCAAGCGATACATCACATGATTACAGGTAAAGGTCCCGGCAGTTTGCGATACCGAAGCCGGTATCCCCGCCTCGCGCGTTGCCGCAACTATCGCCTTGATCGGCAGCGTCGAAAAATAAGCCGCCGGCCCGTCCACCACCACTGGCTGATCAATCGGCTGCTGCCCCTCATTATCAGGGATACGTGCATCATCAATGTTGATCGCCACCCGCTCCACGCTGATGTCGCTGCGTCCCCCCGCCTGACCGATACAGAGAATGCGATCGGGTTGCAACGCTTCCAGCGCCTGCGTCAGCACGGCACCGCAACGGCTGTACGCCACCGGTAACTGACGTGCCACCACGCGTGCGCCGTCAATCACCTTTCCATCAAAAGATCGTACCGCTTCCCATGAGGGATTGATGCTTTCGCCTTCAAAAGGCTCAAACGCGGTCATTAATACCGTTTTCATTCTTTCCTCACAAAAACATCATGAACCACAGCAGGAAAATATTGACCACCAACAACATTAAACCGGTCGGGACCTGAGCTTTGATTACCGCATTGCGATCCGGCAGCTCCAGCAGGCGAGCCGGAACAATATTGAAGTTCGCCGCCATCGGGGTCATCAAGGTGCCGCAATAGCCCGAGAACATGCCAATCGCCGCCATCACTGCCGGGTTACCGTGGTGTTGCAGCACCAGAATCGGGATGCCGATACCGGCGGTGACAATCGGGAACGCAGCGAAGGCATTACCCATCACCATGGTCAACAGCGCCATACCAATGGCATACACGGCTACCGCGATAAAACGGTTATCGACAGCCAGATACTGCTCGGTCAGGTGTGAAATCGCGTTACCCACCCCGGCGCTGGTGAACAGCAGGCCCAGCGTGGCAAGGATTTGCGGCAGGATAAACGCCCAGCCAACGGCATCCAGCAAACGTCGCGTTTCCTGCATCGACTGCATCGGCTTTTCACGGGTCATTTTCAGTGCCACCAGCCAGCCAATCAGACAACCCATCATCATTGAGAACAGCGTAATCAGGGTGGAATGGTTCCCTGCGCCAAACACCGCCTGTTGCAGACCAGGCAGATTGTTAAACGCCAGCACGCCAACCACCGTCACCACCGGGATCGCCAGCGCCGGGATAAACAGCTGGTTACCCAGACGTTTGGCGCTGGCCTGCTTCTCTTCATCGCTGCGTTGGTGATACCGGCCCAGGCGCACGCCGCCAAAACCGGCAATCAACGCCATCACCACCACGGCAACACCTACGGCGATATGCAGGGTTCGTGGCGTCATCCATTGATAAACCCCATCACTAATCAGGAAGATCATCCCGTATAGCGCCCAAAACAACCCGGTAGTCAGACGCCGAGGATTGGCAGGATCCCGCCAGGAAAATACGGCGACAATCAGCAGAATGATGCCTGCCAGCCACATCAGATATTGTTGCTGGAACATCATTCTGCTCCTTTGGCTTGTAACGCCTGTTGATTCAGTGCGCCCAGCTCACGCGCCAACTGGCGGTCAAGACGGATCAAACGGGCGGAGTGGATCAGGAAGGCGCAAATCGCGGTGGGAATGCCCCATACCGCGATATGCAGCGGTTCGGTCTGAATGCCAGCCGACTCCTGCATAAAGTTGTGCATAAAGATGATGGCACCGAAGGCAACGAAAATATCCTCACCAAAAAACAGTCCGACGTTATCCGTGGCGGCCGACATGGCGCGCAGACGATGACGGACCTCCGGCGACACTTCACCATAGCGGTTTTCTGTCGCCCCTTCCGCCATCGGCGCCAGCAGCGGGCGCACCATTTGCGGATGGCCGCCGAGGCTGGTCAGCCCCAGCGCTGCGGTAATTTCTCGCACAAATAAATAGACAATCAGCAGACGTCCCGCCGTAGCGGTTTTGATCTGGGCGATCCAGGTTTGCGCCCTTTCTTTCAGGCCATGTCGTTCCAGCAGACCGATCACCGCCAGCGGCAACAGCAGAATCAACGGCAGGTTACGGGTGTTCAGGAACCCGGATCCCAGTTTTTCCAGAATATCGGCCAGCGACATATGGGCCGCTAACCCGGTAACAAAACCCGCCACAATCACCACCAGCACCGGATTAAACCGCAGCACAAAACCGAGCACGATAGTACCAATACCCAGCAACGGCCAGAGATTCACCACGCTTTCCATGTTTTCTCCCCTTATCAGAAATAAAAAGCCCGGCTTGCTTGCACCAGATCGTCGCTGCACGGTTTATCGTGCGGGTTTTGGCAGGCCAGGAAATGCCTGAAAACAGCGCGATAAATCGCGCCGCGACGGAATGTGTAGCCGGGTAATTGTTCGAAACTTATACGCTGGTCACAGTAACGTGCTGGGCCGCAAACGCCGCGCGCAACGCGTGAGCAAATTGCAGCGCATGAGCCCCATCGCCATGCAGACACACGGTTTGCGCATTCACCGCCACCCAGTCGCCAGAGATGCTTTGTACTTTACGCTGTTGCACCATCGTCAGCGTGTGGGCAATTGACTGCGCAGTATCTTCAATCAACGCACCCGGCTGACCGCGCGGCACTAGCGCGCCACTGGACAGATAGCCGCGATCGGCAAACACTTCTTCGCGCGTTTTCAGCCCATGATGGGCCGCTGCCTGAATCGACTCACTGCCCGCCAGCCCCACCAGGATTAAACCGGCATCAACCGCCTTGACGGCACGAGCAATGGTATCCGCCAGTTGTGGATCGGCTGCCGCCTGGTTGTATAACATGCCATGCGGTTTGACGTGCACCAGTCGCGCGCCCTCGCTTTCCGCCAGACTTTTCAGTGCGCCAATCTGGTAAATCATCTGCGCATAGACGATATCCGGCGGCAGCTGCATGGCGGTGCGGCCAAAATTTTCCCGGTCGGGAAAGCTGGGGTGCGCACCAATCGCCACCCCAGCCGCCTGCGCCCAGCGCACCGATTGCAGCATGGTTGCCGCATCCCCTGCATGGAAACCGCAGGCGATGTTGGCGGAACTGACCAGTTGCAACAATTCCTGATCGCTGCCGCTCCCTTCACCGAGATCGGCGTTGAGATCAATTTTCATGTGATAGCCCCCAGTTCATCTGATCAAATACACGCTGTTGCTGCTGCTTCGCCTGCATCGCTTCTTCCAGCGTGCAATGGGTGAAATGAATCGGTTCCCCCAGGCGAATCTGGGCTAAATGATAGAGATCGGCTTCGATAATGCAGGCAATTCGCGGATATCCCCCGGTAGTCTGCGCATCGGCCATCAACACAATCGGCTGTCCGTTTGGCGGCACCTGCACCACGCCCGGTACCAGACCGTGTGACAACAAATCGCGCGTGGCTTTGCGATGCAGCGTGCGCCCCTGCAAGCGATAGCCCATGCGGTTACTTTGCGGACTCAGTTTCCACGCGCTGCGCCAGAATGCTTCCTGCGCTTCACGGGTGAATTCGTTGTATTCCGGTCCGGGCAGCGCGCGGATACGATTGCCCCACAGCAACTGCCGCACCCCGGCTTTCTTGCTGAAGTCACGAGTCGCCTTGCCGAGCGGCAACAGATCACCATCCTGCAACTTACGTCCGGCAAAACCACCAAATCCGGCTTTCAGATCGGTACTGGCGGAGTCCAGCATCTCTGGCACGGCAAAACCGCCGTTAATCGCCAGGTAACTGCGCATGCCGTGCACTGGCATCGACAAACTGAGGACCTGCCCTTTCTTCACCGGCAGACGCCAGCCGGTCCAGACAGCTTTACCGTCCAGGTTAGCATTGCAGCCTGCTCCCGTCAGAGCAAACCAACCGTCACGCTGGAACTGCGCTTTAAACTGCCCCAGCACAATCTCCAGTACCGCGCTGCCTTCATCGTTACCCACCAACATGTTGGCGGTGCGCATGGCCGGTTGATCAAGTGCGCCACTGACGCTGATGCCAAACTGCCGCCAGCCGTTACGGCCCTGATCCTGCAATGAGGTCATCAATCCGGCACGAAGAATCTTTAGCATACGCCCTCCTTTTGCGGCACGAAGCGCACGCTGTCGCCGGGACGCAACAGCGTTGGCGGTTGCTGTTGGGGATCAAACAGGCTGATGGCGGTTTGTCCCAGCAATTGCCAGCCACCTGGGGTTGCCAGCGGGTAAACGCCGGTTTGGCTGCCGCCGATGCCGACTGAACCGGCAGGCACGATCACGCGTGGCTCGGCGCGACGCGGCGTATGTAAGCGGCTATCGAGGCCGCCCAGATAGGGGAATCCTGGCTGAAAGCCAATAAAATAAACCACATAGTCGGTGCTGCTGTGTAGCTCCACCACCTGGCGTGGTGTCATTCCGGCATGCTCGGCGACCACCGATAAATCCGGCCCGGCCTCACCGCCATAAACCACCGGGATCTCCACCAGACGCGATTCCGGTCGCTGCGCTTCACTCTCTTCCCACCAGCGTTGCAGATTCTCGATAGCATCCAATGCATTGCGCTGTGGATCGCGCAGCAGCAGCGTCAGATTGTTCATGCCGGGAATCACTTCCGACACCTTTTCATTACCCTGTAGCCGCTGGCACAATCCCCAAATGCGTTGCTGGCTGGCTAAGGAAACCGGTGGTTCCAGTTCCAGCACTACCGCGCGTTCCCCCAGCAGATAACAACGTGCTCGTTGCAAAACCCACCTCCTGATTCACTTTCTTCCGGGCAGCCAACTGATGTTGCTCCCCGCTGTACGCGTGTCGCTTATGCTTTAAAGGCAACCAGTTATGCGAAAGTGTCAGAGGTGTGTCAACCGATTTGCGCCCCCAGCCGTAGCTTAGGGCGCAATAGCTGAAAAATCAGGCAGGATTGTCGATATCGATAAAGGTCACGTCGAGGCCATAGCTTTGTGCCAGCCATTCCCCCAGTGCCTTGATGCCGCCACGTTCGGTAGCATGGTGTCCGGCGGCAAAGAAGTGCAGTCCCTGCTCGCGGGCGCTGTGAATGGTTTGTTCCGACACTTCGCCAGTGATAAACGCATCGACGCCGAATGCCGCCGCGCTGTCAATAAAGCCCTGACCGCCGCCGCTACACCAGGCGATACGTTTGATTTTCTCCGGCGCATTATCACCGCAATGGAGCGGTGTGCGCCCCAGCGCCTGGGCAATGCGTTGTGCCAGCGCCTCACCGCTCAGCGGCTCCGCCAGCTCACCCCACGGCACCAGCGGCATCACCTCGCCCTTCACCTCAATATTGAACAACCGTGCCAACTGCGCGTTGTTGCCGAGATGAGGATGGGCGTCAAGTGGCAGATGCCAGCCATACAGGTTGATATCATTGGCCAGTAGCGTGCGCAGGCGCTGGCGTTTCATTCCTTTAATCACCGGCGCTTCGCTTTTCCAGAAATAACCGTGATGCACCATCACCGCATCGGCATTGCGTTTTACCGCTTCGTCGAGCAATGCCTGGCAGGCGGTGACACCGGTAATAATGGTTTTCACCTCCGGACGACCTTCGACCTGCAACCCATTGGGGGCGTAGTCACTAAAGGTGCTGCTGTTCAGCTGCTGGTTAACAATGTGTTCTAATTCAACGTGATTCATAATGGCTCCCTGACCTCTCAGGCCGCGCTGCGCGCGCGCTCGAAGGCGTCCAGTGTCTTTTTACGTGCGTCCTTATGTTCCACGATTGGCTCAGGATAATCGAGTGTCTTGTTATTTTTCTGCGCCCAGGCGTGCGGCTGATGGATATGCGCGTCCGGTACTGCCGCCAGTTCCGGTAACCACTGGCGGATAAACTCACCCTGTGGGTCGAAACGCTCGCCCTGAGTCGTCGGATTAAAAATGCGAAAATAGGGAGCCGCATCAGTGCCGGTAGAAGCCGCCCACTGCCAGCCTCCGTTATTGGCTGCCAGATCACCGTCGATCAGCTGCTGCATAAAGTAGCGTTCCCCGTCATGCCAGTCGATCAGCAAATCCTTCACCAGAAAACTGGCGACAATCATCCGTAGCCGGTTATGCATCCAACCCAGGGTATTTAGCTGGCGCATCGCCGCATCCACAATCGGATAACCGGTTTTCCCCTGCTGCCAGGCCACCAGATGGTTTTGATTTTTCTGCCAGCGCACGTTACGCGTCCAGGCGACAAACGGCTGATGTTTGCATAGTGCCGGAAATGCCACCATCAAATGGCGATAAAACTCACGCCAGATCAACTCGTTAAGCCAGACAAATGCGTGACCGCCATCCAGCGCGTCCGGGTGGTGTTTGAGGATACGATGCAGGCACTGGCGTGGCGACAACACGCCCGTCGCCAGATACACCGATAGTCTGCTGGTGCCATCCACTGCGGGTTTGTCGCGTTCAGCGGCATACGCCACCACCGGCTGCTGCGCGAAATGGCGCAACTGTTGCAGCGCCGCCTCTTCGCCGGCGGGAAACAGCGTGGCGTCGAAATCTTCCAGCGGATAGTCAAACGGCGGAATTTCGCGTTCGACCGCGATGGGGCCACCGGCACGGGCGCGAGGGGCCATATGACATTCGGGCAGCCCCTGATGCAGGCGACGGACAAAGGCTTTGCTGAACGGGGTAAACACCTTAAACATGGTGTGATTGCCAGTCTGCACGCTCCCCGGCGGCAACAACAGGCTGTCATCAAAGCCCTGGCAAATCACCCCCTCATCATCGAGACGTTTTTCCGCAGCGGCATCGCGCTGACGTTCATTGATTTCGTATTGATAGTTGTAAAATAGCTGATCGACCTGCTGCTGCTGGCAAAAGTCTGCCAGATACTCCAGCGAGGCAGCAAAATCGTCGCATTGCTGGTAATGCAATGGGATGCCCCGCTCCGCCAGCGCCCCCTGCAACAAACACAGGCTTTGATAAATAAACGCCGCCTGTTTCGGTGCCATATGATGTTGCTGCCACTGGCCGGGCGTGGCGATAAACAGCGCCAGCACGCGCGCGCCCGGATCGCGACAGGCAGCATACAGTGCGCTGTTGTCATTGATGCGTAAATCATTGCGCAGCCAGACAAGATGAGTGGTCATAAAGCTCCTGAGATTATTGGCCATAGCGCAGACGCAGCGCTTCCGGGTAAGGGTCGAAATAACGCTGCTGGGTTAGCCACGGATGCGGGAACTCCGCCATGTAGTGTTTCAGCATGGTGATCGGGGCCAGTAACGGCTGTAGCCCACAGCGATAACGGTCAATCAACAGGGCCAGCTCCTGGCGTTGCGGCGAGGTCAGCTGACGGCGGAAATAACCCTGCACATGCATCAACACATTGGTGTGGTTGCGTCGGGTCGATTTGTGCGCCAGCAAACGCATCAACCGGTTGCGATATTCAAAAGCATAATCATCCAGCGAATCCCACGACTCCATCTTCGCCACAAAACGTCCCAACTCACGGTATTCATCCTGAGAGTGAGACAGCAGCAGCAGTTTGTAGCGACTATGGAACGCCACCAGTTGATGACGTGTCAGGCCATTGCGCCACATCTGATTGAACTCATGCAGGGCGTAAACACGGCCAATGAAATTTTCCCGGATATCCGCATCGTTGAGACGACCATCCTCTTCCAGTGGCAACCACGGCAGTTCACGCTGGAGGAATTCGGTGAAAATGCCGGTCCCCGCTTTACGATTGTTGTTGGTTTGCGGTTCATACACCCGCACCCGCTCCAGACCGCAACTGGGTGATTTGGCGCACAGGATGTAGCCACACAGGTGATGCAACCCTTTCACCCGTTGTGCAGACCACTGCGCCATCTGATCCGTGACCTCATCGCCGCCCGCCTTACTGAAGCACAGATGTACGCGCGCATCGTCCTCTTTTACCAGACGCAGCGCCGGGCGCGGCGTCGGCAAACCAATCGCCATTTCCGGGCATACCGGCTCGAAATGGACAAAGGGGCTGAGTTCGTCTGTCGCAAAGGCAAAACGCTTATGGCCGCCATCAAAGCGAACGCTATCCCCGAGCAGGCAGGCACTGATACCGACAGGAATTTTTTCGCGCATACTTGTACAACCTCCGAAATCTTGTAGAGGTTTTAAGTGTAGCTGAAATGTATGCCGAACACAGCGTCAGCGGGGATGCGCAGTGAAAAATTGGCATAAAAAAACCCGGTGCTTCAGGGAAGACACCGGGCGGAACGACAGCGGAACAGCGTTACCAGAAAATGCCGCCAGCCGCTTCAGATTGCGCCAGCCAAACTGGCTTCGCGCTGGTTTTGCACCACATACGGTGCAGATAGCTGTAAAAGCGTGCGCGATCGGCACGGAACAGCATTACAGGGAGCGCCAGCACCCCCAGCAACACCACCAGCGCGCGGCGCAGCACAACTTTGTAGAACGGATATGCCTGATACATGGTTGCCTCCTGGTGAGTCTGAGAAAATGTGATCTGACACAAATATTACGCCTCGTTGTGTAATTTTACTACTCATCCGACCACTTTTTTGATCTTTTTTTGTCCATTTCATCGCCGCACTGAAATTAAGTTACATGAATGTAAATGTAAGGTTCCCAATGGGTAACAAACTTCAACACGGACGGCGGCGCGATTTATTGCTACAGTGAACCGTTATCCATTTCTGCCGCAGGAGTTCGCGTGACCACCATCTTGATCGTTGAAGATGAAAAGGAGATCCGCCGTTTCGTGCGCCTGGCGCTTGAAGGCGAAGGGCTAAAGATTGTGGAAGCCGAGCAGTTGCAGCGCGGCCTGATTGAAGCCGCCACGCGCAAACCCGATTTGGTGATCCTTGACCTCGGTTTGCCCGACGGCGATGGCAATGACTTTATCCGTGAAGTGCGCCAGTGGAGCAGCATGCCGGTGATTGTGTTATCCGCCCGCACGGACGAACAGGATAAAATCGATGCGCTGGATGCCGGTGCCGATGACTATCTCACCAAGCCTTTTGGCATTGGTGAACTGCTGGCACGGGTGCGTGTGGCGTTGCGACGTCATCAGGGCAGCCAGTCCGAACCGGTATTGCGTTTTGGTGACGTGACGGTCGATCTGGCGGCGCGTCGTGTGCTGCGCGCTGGCGAAGAGGTGCATCTGACGCCGACCGAATTTCGTCTGCTCAGTTTGCTGCTGAATAATGCCGGAAAAGTGCTGACACAACGTCAGTTGCTGAACCAGGTCTGGGGGCCAAATGCGGTGGAGCATAGCCATTATCTGCGCATTTATATGGGGCATCTGCGTCAGAAGCTGGAAACCAACCCCACCCAACCCAACCATCTGCTGACAGAAACCGGCATTGGTTATCGGTTTATGCCATAAAAAAAGGCGCATAACGCGCCTTTTTTCATTTCGCTTTGCTTAAGCGTTTTTCAACACTTCGCTCACGATTTCTACCGCTTCTTTCTCGATCAGCTGGCGATGCTCAGCGCCGAGGAAGCTTTCACAGTAGATTTTATAAGCATCTTCAGTGCCGGACGGACGCGCGGCGAACCAGCCGTTCTCCGTCATCACCTTCAGACCACCAATTGATGCGCCGTTACCCGGTGCCGCCGTCAGACGTGCGGTGATCGGATCACCGGCCAGCGTGTCAGCGCTCACCATTTCCGGTGAAAGCTTCGACAATGCCGCTTTCTGCGCGGAAGTCGCAGCTGCCTGCAAACGGTTGTAGCTTGGTGCGCCAAAACGCGCCGCCAGCTCATCATAATGTTGCTGCGGGTTTTTACCGGTGACAGCGGTGATTTCCGCCGCCAGCAGGCAAAGAATGATGCCATCTTTATCGGTGGACCAGGCCGTGCCGTCGAAACGCAGGAACGACGCCCCGGCGCTCTCTTCGCCACCAAAGCCGAAGCTGCCGTCGAACAGGCCATCAACGAACCATTTGAAGCCCACTGGCACTTCCACCAGCTTGCGGCCAATGTCGTTCACCACGCGGTCAATCATCGCGCTGGACACCAGGGTTTTACCCACGGCGACATCTTTGCCCCACTGTGGACGATGCTGGAACAGGTAGTTGATCGCCACCGCCAGATAGTGGTTCGGGTTCATCAGGCCAGCCGGCGTCACAATGCCGTGGCGGTCGTAATCCGGATCGTTACCGAAAGCCAGGTCGAATTTGTCACGGTACGCTAACAGGCCAGCCATCGCGCACTCTGACGAGCAGTCCATACGCACCACGCCATCTTTATCCAGATGCATAAAGCGGAAGGTCTGATCGATAGCATCGTTAACAATGGTGATATCCAGCTTGTAATGCTCTGCAATACGCTGCCAGTAGGCCATACCAGAGCCACCAAGCGGATCAACACCAATTTTCAGGCCCGCTTTCTGAATCGCCGGGAAGTCGATCACCTGCGCCAGACCCTCAACATAGGGTTGGATCAGATCCTGCTCAACGATATAACCGCTGGCCCACGCCTGATCCAGTGGCAGACGTTTTACATCCTTCAGACCCGCTTTCATCAGCTGGTTAGCACGATCTTCCACCACTTTGGTGACGTTCGTATCGGCCGGGCCACCATTTGGCGGGTTGTATTTGATACCACCATCTTCCGGCGGGTTGTGCGACGGGGTGATGACGATGCCATCAGCCAGTGCGCCACCGCGTTTGTTGTGCTCAAGGATCGCGTTGGAGATAGCAGGCGTCGGCGTGTAGCCGTTGTCCTGCTGCACAATCACATCGACGCCGTTAGCCGCCAGCACTTCCAGCACCGACAAAATCGCCGGTTCAGACAGCGCATGGGTGTCTTTACCGACATAGCACGGACCGGTGATGCCGTTCTTCTTACGATCTTCCGCGATGGCCTGCGCAATCGCCAGAATATGCATTTCGTTGAAGCTGTGACGACCTGCGCTACCACGGTGACCGGAAGTACCAAATTTCACCGCATGTTCAGGGTTATCCACATCCGGCTTCAGGACGTAGTACTGAGAGGTTAATTGTGCAACGTTAATCAAATCGCTCTGCTGGGCGGGCTGCCCGGCACGGGGGTGATTGGCCATTGGCGCTTCTCCCTGACGCTTCGGTTTAAATGGTGCCGCAAACTTTCTCTGTCAGTTCCTGCGGGAACTGCATGGCTAACATGATGTGTTCCACCATGCTGCATTTGCGACCGGTATTGGTATTGGTGATCACCCAGTACGGTGTGCCGGGCACATGCTTCGGCTTAGTATGGGTGCCATTTTGCAGCAGCGTATGCTCATCACCGGCAAAATAGACGCGGGTGCGTCCTTGCAGTGACGCCGTGGCATCCGCAAAGGCTGCGGGATCAAGACGATAGAGCGTTGACAACACCAGCATAAAGCGATTAACCGCCTTTTTCTGCTCTGCATACTCATCGGAAAGTAACAGTTCACGTACCGCACGAACGCGATCCTGCGGACGGGCTTGTGTTGCGACCGGCTGGGCTTCTTTGGCCGCAACGGCGACAACAGCAGAGGTTGCAGGGGCACTCTGACCGGCAGTGAACTTCAGCATGCGGCGCAAAATTTCGGAGGCGCTTTCACCAATGTGCTGGGTGTGGCTGGCAATATAACGGTAGAGTTCTTCGTCAACTTCAATCGTTTTCATCTTTTTCCGTACGATTCTGGCAAATGACAGAACCACGCATTTCTGCAAAGGCCTTAGCAAAATCCTGCCGTGCAAAATGTGAGCGGGCTCTAACATGAGGATTATAAAGTTAAATCCCAGGCGGCCGATAGCGCTGGCATCGTTTCAGGGCAAAAGTCGGAATATGCCCTAATGCCCACCAGGTTGGCTCCTGAGCAGGTGGATTCATGATAACCTAAGCGAAGCTCACAACCGTAAGAACTTTGCCATGATTTTGAATGCCCGTCTGGAAACTGAACAATCTGCCCCTGATGCTCCTCCGATTCTGTTAATTCATGGCCTGTTTGGCAGCCTGGATAACCTTGGCGTGCTGGCACGAGGCCTGCGCGATGCCCGTCCCACCTTGCAGGTGGATGTACGCAATCACGGTCTGTCCCCGCGTAGCGACGAGATGAACTATGCGGCAATGGCGCAAGATATCGTTGACACTCTTGACGCCCACGGCCTCGATCGTGTTGGCGTAATCGGCCATTCGATGGGTGGCAAAATTGCCATGACGTTAAGTGCCATTGCGCCGGACCGCATTGAAAAGCTGGTGATGATTGATATCGCGCCGGTGGATTATCAGACACGCCGCCATGATGAGATTTTTGCTGCTATCCGTGCCGTGAGCGCCGCGGGTGTGACGCGTCGCGGTGAAGCCGCCGAGGTGATGCGCACCCTGTTGACTGAAGAAGGGGTCATTCAGTTCATTCTGAAATCGTTCCAGGATGGCGAATGGCGCTTCAATGTGCCGGTGCTGTGGGATAATTACGCCACCATTTCCGGCTGGAATGAGGTTCCTGCATGGCCACATCCGGCGCTGTTTATTCGCGGGAGCGAATCGCCTTATCTGGACAATCAGCATCGTGATGCATTGCTGCGCCAGTTTCCACAGGCGCATGCGCATGTCATCAGTGGTGCCGGTCACTGGGTCCATGCTGAAAAACCTGAGGCGGTTTTGCGCGCAGTTCGCCGCTTTTTTGTACTGTAAAAGCAAAAGCTTGCCGCAAAACGTTTAAGGTTGGCGTCGCAAGGAGTGCTGGAGTATGATGTCGCGCTAAAAATTTGCCGCGGATGATTTTTTCACCGTGGCTGGGCCGATAATGTATAAATTGCGCAGCGCCTTTCCGCCGTTCGCGCCCACTCAGTTTTACAAAAAATGGCAAAAGAACAAACTGACCGCACCACGCTCGATCTCTTCGCTGATGAGCGACGTCCCGGTCGCCCCAAAACCAGTCCGCTAACGCGTGACGAACAGTTGCGCATTAACAAGCGCAACCAGCTAAAACGCGACAAAGTGCGTGGTTTGCGTCGCGTGGAGCTAAAAATGAGCAGTGAAGCGGTTGACGCGCTTAATACTCTGGCAGAGCAGCAGAACATCAGCCGTAGCGAATTGATTGAACAAATGCTGCTGGCGCAACTCAAACTGTCGTAACACACGCAGACCGCACGCAGGAACACAAAGTCTCGGCTTTACAAGTTCCGCCACTTTGCCCGGTCTGCTATCATTCGCTTAACTGTGCATTCAACCCATATATCAGGATTTAAGAGGTTACTTAACTCATGGCAATCGTAGGCATTTTCTTCGGCAGCGATACCGGCAATACTGAAAACATTGCAAAAATGATCCAGAAACAACTGGGTAAAGATGTGGCCGAAGTGCATGACATTGCCAAGAGCACCAAAGAAGATCTCGAAGCATTCGATATCCTGCTGCTGGGCATTCCGACCTGGTACTACGGCGAAGCGCAATGTGACTGGGATGATTTCTTCCCGACTCTGGAAGAAATTGATTTCAATGGCAAATTAGTCGCGCTCTTTGGCTGCGGTGACCAGGAAGATTACGCTGAATACTTCTGTGATGCGATGGGCACCATCCGCGATATCATCGAGCCAAACGGCGCGGTGATTGTGGGACACTGGCCGACCGAAGGCTACCATTTCGAAGCCTCGAAAGGTCTGGCAGATGACAAACACTTCCTCGGTCTGGCGATCGATGAAGATCGTCAGCCTGAACTGACCAACGAACGTGTTGATAAATGGGTGAAACAGATTTTCGATGAGCTGCAACTGAAAGAGATCATTGAAGCCTGATCCCCTGCCCTCCTCAATGTGGGCGCTGGCTCACATTGAGTTAAAGGAATTTCCTATAAAAATAATAGCTACTGTTTTTTAACTTTTTCCCGCAAATCTGTAGAATACCCGTAACGGTCATCCGCTTATTCCTCTGGCATCAGAATGAGGCTGAGTGAAATGGAAACAAAGACCTGCACGATCCCCGCCGGCGTTAGTGACATTTCTCCTTACAGCCACTGGTGATTTTCAGGACATTGCCTTGGTTTTCATTTCACTGCTTGAGTTCTATAATGAGACGCAAATGAGAATGCGCGTGATCGACATTCAAGGCCCTGCGCCGCAAGTGACTAGCTAAGTAACAGGACAATATCCGCATGACTGACAACAACTCCGCATTGAAGAAGGCTGGCCTGAAAGTCACGCTCCCCAGACTGAAAATTCTGGAAGTGCTTCAGGAACCCGAATGCCATCACGTCAGCGCGGAAGATTTGTACAAACGCCTGATCGACATGGGCGAAGAGATTGGTCTGGCAACGGTTTATCGCGTTCTTAACCAGTTTGATGACGCGGGAATCGTGACCCGCCATAACTTCGAGGGTGGTAAATCCGTCTTTGAACTGACGCAACAGCATCACCATGACCACCTGATCTGCCTGGATTGTGGCAAAGTGATCGAATTCAGCGATGAATCCATTGAAACGCGTCAGCGCGAAATCGCCACACGTCACGGTATCAAGCTGACTAACCACAGTCTGTACTTGTACGGCCACTGTGCGTTGGGAGACTGCCGCGAAGACGAGACGCTCCACGACAAGCAATAAAATGTGCTATGCAGTATAAAAAAACCGGTGCCTGGCACCGGTTTTTTTATGGCTGCATCACTGCACCAGCGTTTCCTGTAAATAACGCCAGCGCGGAATTGAGGTACTGCAATCCAGCACCGCCAGTGAGATGCGGCTCTGGTTGGTGCCGTTCATCATTTGCAATTCACGATACTGAATCGTCACTTCCTTGCTTTGTTGCGAGATGATGGCATGTTCGCTGGTGGCGATACGCATCCCTTCACGCTGACCACGCAGTTGACGGAACAGCACTTCCGTCGCATTGAAATCCAGTTGCTTGCCCTGCGGTGTCACCATTTTGAAATCCGGGTGAAAGTGCGAAAGGAACAATTCAATGCTGTCGTCGGTGCTATCCGACTGATTAAAAATACGTTCGATAAGTTGATGTAATACCACTACGCTGTGTTTGGCTTCCTGAGCGAGACTTGTCATTTTTTTTCCTTTATAACCCGCGGAGCAACGTCTGAGAGCGCATAGCCTACCTGAAAAAAAGTTTTTAACACTCGTAAATGGATTAATTCTGTTAAAGTCAGATTAGTTGCAAATCCCGGTAACAAGCACGTTTCGCAAGCCACAGAATAAAAGATGGCTAAACTCAAATTACAGCCAATAAAAAAGGGCGATTTCTCGCCCTTTTATCAGGATATGGGGAAAACGACAAAAAGGATTAATCGCCGATTTTCGCCCAGGTATCACGCAAACCGACAGTACGGTTGAATACCAGCTTAGAAGGCTGCGAATAAACACTATCCGCGCAAAAATAACCTTCACGTTCAAATTGATACGGCGCAAGCGCTACTGCATCACGCAGACCCGGCTCAACAAAACCTTGTTTGATTTCCAGCGAGTTCGGGTTGATGGTGGTGAGGAAATCCTCTGCCGCACCTGGGTTCGGTACACTGAACAGACGGTCGTACAGACGGAATTCCGCAGGCAGCGCATGGATCGCCGAAACCCAGTGGATCACGCCTTTCACTTTACGGCCATCAGCCGGATCTTTGCTCAGGGTATCGACGTCACAGGTACAATAGATGCAGGTGATATTGCCTTCATCATCTTTCGCTACGCGCTCGGCACGGATCACATAAGCATTACGCAGACGGACCTCTTTACCCAGCACCAGACGTTTGTACTGCTTGTTGGCTTCCTCACGGAAATCAGCGCGATCGATCCACACCTCACGACTGAACGGAACCTCACGCGTGCCCATTTCCGGTTTGTTCGGATGGTTCGGCATGGTGATGATCTCTTCATGACCCGCAGGCAGGTTCTCAATCACCACTTTCAGCGGATCCAGCACCGCCATAGCACGCGGCGCATTCTCGTTGAGATCGTCACGGATACATGACTCCAGCGAGGCCATCTCAACGATGTTGTCCTGTTTCGTCACACCAATACGCAGGCAGAATTCACGAATCGAGGCTGCGCTGTAACCACGACGGCGCAAACCGGACACGGTCAGCATACGCGGGTCATCCCAGCCTTCTACCACCTTTTCACTCACCAGCTGAGTCAGTTTACGCTTCGACATCACCGCGTATTCCAGATTCAGACGTGAGAATTCATACTGACGCGGGTGAACCGGAATGCTGATGTTGTCCAGCACCCAATCGTACAGGCGACGGTTATCCTGGAACTCCAGCGTACACAGCGAATGTGTAATGCCTTCCAGTGCGTCGGAGATGCAGTGGGTAAAATCGTACATCGGGTAGATGCACCATTTGTTACCAGTCTGGTGATGCTCAGCAAATTTGATGCGATACAGCACCGGATCGCGCATCACGATAAAGTTGGATGCCATATCGATTTTGGCACGCAGGCAAGCCTTGCCCTCTTCGAAGCCACCGGCGCGCATTTTTTCAAACAGCGCCAGGTTCTCTTCCGGCGTGCGATCGCGGAACGGGCTGTTTTTACCCGGGGCAGTCAGGGTGCCACGGTATTCGCGAATCTCTTCCGGCGAAAGCTCATCCACATAGGCCAGGCCTTTGTTGATCAGTTCGACCGCATAGTTGTACAGCTGGTCGAAATAGTTCGAGGAGTAACAAACGTCTCCGCTCCATTCAAAGCCCAGCCATTGCACGTCGCGCTTGATGGACTCGACGAACTCCATATCTTCTTTCACCGGGTTGGTGTCGTCGAAGCGCAGATTGCACTGTCCCTGGTAATCTTGTGCGATACCAAAATTCAGACAGATCGATTTCGCATGGCCAATATGCAGGTAACCATTGGGCTCAGGCGGGAAACGGGTATGCACGCTGTTGTGCTTACCGCTCGCCAAATCTTCGTCGATAATCTGACGAATAAAGTTCGTTGGGCGGGCTTCAGCCTCACTCATCTCAAAATCCTCAAATACAATACGGGTGATTTGTCCTGGAAAGTAACGGAGTATGATCCACAAAGCGCAGAAGGGAAACAACCGTTTGTTGGTCGTTTTAAAACAAAAAAGGCAGGAATCGCTTCCTGCCTTTGGGGTTTATCACAAGGGTTTAGCCTTTAACCTCGTACAAACGGGTTTCACCAGCGACCACTGACCCACTTGCCAGCAGATTGAGGCCAGCGAAATCATCGCTGTTGCTGACCACCACCGGGCTGATCATCGAACGGGCATGGGCGTTGAGGAAATCCAGATCCATTTCCAGCACTGGCTGGCCCGCCACCACCGTTGCGCCCTCTTCCACCAGACGCGAGAAGCCTTTGCCTTCCAGCGCGACGGTATCCAGACCCATATGCACCACGATCTCAACACCGTTCTCGCTCTCCAGACAGAAAGCATGGTTGGTATTGAAGATTTTCACGATGGTACCGGCAATCGGTGCCACCACGGTTTTACCTGTAGGCTTAATTGCCAGACCATCACCCACCGCCTTGCTGGCGAAGGCCTCATCCGGCACCGCGTCCAGGGCAACCACTTCACCGCTCACCGGAGCCACCAGCGTGGCGATCACGCCTTTGTCGCTGTTCAGCACGGCCTGCGGCTGTGGTGCGGCGGCCTGCGGAGCAGAGGGTGCGGCAGCCGCAGCGGCGACCGGACCTTTAGTCAGCACAGTTTTCATTGCGCTAGCGATGCTTTCCGCCTGGGTACCGACGATAATCTGCACGCTTTGTTTGTTGAGACGGATAATACCGGATGCACCCAAACGTTTCGCCACGCTGTCGTTCACCTGAGCGGCATCTTTCACGTTCAGACGCAGACGGGTGATACAGGCATCGATGTTGGTCAGGTTTTCTGAACCACCCACGGCACCAATGTAGCGACGCGCCAGCGATTCGGTCTGGCTTTCGCCACTGCCGCTGTGGTCAACATTGACGTCATAGCCGTCAGTTTCATCATCAGCAGCCAGTTCACGGCCCGGTGTCATCAGGTTGAATTTCTGGATAGTGAACCGGAACACCACATAGTAGATAGCGAAGAACACCAGACCTTGTGGGATCAGCATCCACCAATGGACCGCCAGCGGGTTGCGCGTTGACAGCGCCATATCCACCAGGCCGGCGCTGAAACCAAAGCCCGCAATCCAGTGCATGCTCGCCGCGATAAATACCGAAAGCCCGGTCAGCAGCGCATGGATGACATACAGCACCGGTGCCACGAACATAAAGGAGAATTCCAGTGGTTCGGTGATGCCGGTAAAGAAGGCAGCAAAGGCAGCAGCCAACATGATACCGCCCACTTTGGCACGGTTTTCCGGACGCGCGCAGTGGTAAATCGCCAGCGCCGCACCCGGCAGACCGAACATCATGATCGGGAAGAAGCCCGCCTGATAGCGACCGGTGATCCCCGGAATGCCGCTGCCATTAGCGATGGACTGTGCACCACCGAGGAATTTCGGAATATCGTTGATGCCAGCCACATCAAACCAGAACACGGAGTTCAATGCGTGATGCAGACCCACCGGAATCAGCAGACGGTTGAAGAAGGCATAGATACCTGCGCCAACAGAACCCAGTTTCTGAATGCTCTCGCCAAAGCTGACCAGACCATTAAACACCACCGGCCAGATATACATCAGAATGAACGCGACGAGGATCATCAGGAAGGAGACCAGGATGGGAACCAGACGGCGGCCACTGAAGAATGACAGCGCTTTTGGCAGCTCAACGTGGCTGAAGCGGTTATAGACTTCCGCCGAGATAATCCCCACCAGGATACCGACAAACTGGTTCTCGATTTTGCCGAACGCGGCAGGCACTTGATCCAACGGGATTTTCTGAATCATCGACACGGCGGCCGGTGAACACAGGGTAGTGACCACGAGGAAACCAACGAAGCCAGTCAGCGCCGCAGCACCGTCTTTATCTTTTGACATGCCATAGGCAACACCGATGGCAAACAGCACCGACATATGCTCGATGATCGCGGCACCGGATTTGATCAGCAACGCAGCCAGAGCGTTACCCGCCCCCCAGCTGTCAGGATCGATCCAGTACCCCACCCCCATTAAAATTGCCGCTGCCGGCAGGGTCGCCACCGGCACCATAAGCGCTCGGCCGACCTTTTGCAGATATCCTAAAATACTCACCTTATTCTCCCCCTTTGAGACTGGCGTATTGCCGTAGCGCGGGTTGATTTTATTATCCCGGCACCCGGTAGCTTAGATGACACTTTTCACCACGAGGCGAAGTGTAGAGATAAATTAATTCGCCTCGCAAATTAAAACCACAACAACTGTGACTTTTATCACCAAAAATGACGTTTACACCCCCTAACTGCTAGCCATCACCCCAAACTTATTTTATGATGAAAAATATCAGGACGCACTTTTCCCCGTATGGTTGAGCTTAAACGGATTACGCTTAAGAACGGTCTGTAGAGAAAACGGCGACCCCACTTTTCAATCTTTAACTGAGGTGAAGACATGAGACTGATCCCTTTAGCCACACCTACCCAGGTGGGTAAATGGGCCGCGCGCCATATTGTTAACCGCATTAATGCGTTTAATCCTGGCCCAGATCGTCCCTTCGTGCTAGGTCTGCCCACCGGTGGCACACCACTGGAAGCGTACAAGCACCTGATTGAGATGCATAAAGCGGGCCAGGTTAGTTTCAAACATGTGGTCACGTTTAACATGGATGAATACGTTGGCCTGCCAAAAGAGCATCCGGAAAGTTACCACAGCTTTATGTATCGTAATTTTTTCGATCACGTTGATATCCAACCAGAAAACATCAATCTTCTGAATGGCAATGCGGAGGATATTGACGCAGAATGTCGTCAGTACGAAGAGAAGATCCGCGCTCTGGGCAAAATCCATCTGTTTATGGGTGGCGTGGGCAATGATGGTCACATCGCCTTTAACGAACCAGCCTCCTCGCTTGCATCCCGTACCCGTATCAAAACGTTGACACACGAGACTCGCCTCGCCAATTCCCGTTTCTTTAACGGTGATGTGGATCAGGTGCCAAAATATGCCCTGACCGTGGGTGTAGGTACGTTGCTGGATGCCGAAGAGGTGATGATTCTGGTTACCGGTCATGTCAAAGCTCAGGCGTTGCAGGCGGCGGTAGAAGGTAATGTTAACCATATGTGGACCATCAGCTGCTTGCAGCTGCACGCCAAAGGCGTGGTGGTGTGTGATGAACCCGCCACCATGGAACTGAAAGTGAAAACCGTGAAATATTTCCGCGAAATGGAAGCGGAAAATATGAAAGGTGTGTAAGACCACGTTGTAAAAATCCTGCTGCCAGCATGGCGGTGGGCTTAGCCGGGAGAAAGAAACGATGTACGCATTAGTAAACGGCCGGATTTTTACCGGTCATGAAATTCTGGACAATCATGCGGTAGTGATTGCCGATGGCCTGATTGAGCGCGTCTGCCCACGCGATGCGCTCGACGCCACCCTGCCGCAACAGGATGTTGCGGGTGCGTTTATCGCTCCCGGTTTTATCGATTTACAACTTAATGGCTGCGGCGGCGTGCAGTTTAACGATGATATCGATGCACTGACCGTGGAAACGCTGGAAATTATGCAGCGCGCCAATGAGAAATCAGGCTGCACCAGCTACCTGCCAACGCTTATCACCAGCACCGATGCGTTAATGAAACGCGCAATCGAAACCATGCGCGCATATCTGGCTAAACATCAAAACCAGGCGTTGGGTTTACACCTCGAAGGTCCGTGGCTGAATAAAGTCAAAAAAGGCACCCACAACCCGGAACTGATTCGTCTGCCGGATGCACAACTGGTGGATTTTCTTTGCGCTAACGCCGATGTCATCACCAAAGTGACACTCGCCCCGGAGAATGCCGGTAGTGCGGTGATCCGCAAATTAAGCGATGCGGGCATTATTGTTTCAGCAGGCCACTCGAACGCCACTTATGAAGAAGCCAAAAGCGGTTTCGCCGCAGGCGTAAGTTTTGCCACCCACCTCTACAATGCGATGCCGACCTTTGCCGGACGTGAACCCGGTTTGATTGGCGCGCTGTTTGATTCGCCTGATGTATACTGCGGCATCATTGCAGACGGTTTACATGTCCACTACGCTAATGTGCGCAATGCGAAGCGTATCAAGGGCGACAAGTTGGTGCTGGTCACTGATGCCACAGCCCCGGCAGGCGCCTCGATTGATAAATTTATTTTTGCAGGTAAAACAATATACTATCGCGATGGCCTTTGCGTGGATGAGAACGGAACCTTAAGTGGTTCTGCTATCACCATGATTGAAACGGTTCAGAACTGTGTAGAACATTGCGGCATTGCGCTGGATGAGGCGCTGCGCATGGCTACGCTCTATCCGGCAAAGGCGATGGGAGTGGAAAAACAGTTGGGTACGGTCGAAGCTGGAAAAGTCGCCAACCTGACTGTCTTTACCCGCGATTTTCAAATCATTAAGACGTTCGTCAACGGAGAGAACGTCCTCAGCGAGTAAGCACTGAATGACCACTGGCGGCCAGACTCAAATAGGAAATGTCGATCTTGTCAAGCAACTCAATAGCGCAGCCGTTTATCGGTTGATTGATCAACAAGGGCCTATTTCGCGCATTCAGATAGCCGAAGTGAGCCAGCTTGCGCCCGCCAGCGTCACCAAAATTACCCGCCAGTTGATTGAGCGCGGCCTGATCAAAGAGGTGGAACAACAAGCCTCCACCGGTGGTCGCCGCGCCATCTCCATCATCACGGAAACCCGCCATTTTCACACCATTGGGGTGCGTCTCGGACGCAACGATGCCACGCTGACGCTGTTTGATCTCAGTGGCAAATCCCTGGCACAGGAAGATTACCCGCTGCCGGAACGTACCCAGGAAACGCTGGAAAATGCGTTATTCAACGCCATCACCGCGTTTATGGCCGCCCATCAGCGAAAAATTCATGAACTGATTGCCATTGCCGTGATTCTGCCTGGCCTGGTGGACCCGATTAACGGGGTGATTCGCTATATGCCGCATATTGCCGTCAGCCACTGGCCGCTGGTTTCCAGCCTGCAAAAACGCTTCAATGTCACCAGTTTCGTTGGTCACGATATCCGCAGCCTGGCCCTTGCTGAGCACTACTTCGGTGCAAGCCGTGACTGTGCAGACTCCATTCTGGTGCGCCTGCATCGCGGTACCGGGGCTGGCATTATCGCCAATGGTCACATTTTTCTTGGCAGCAATGGCAACGTGGGCGAAATTGGCCATATCCAGGTCGATCCGCTGGGCGAGCGCTGCCATTGTGGCAACTTCGGCTGTCTGGAAACCATCGCCGCCAATGGGGCGATTGAAAACCGGGTGCGCCATCTGTTGAATCAGGGCTATCCCAGCTCGCTGACTCTCAGCGATTGCCAGATGCCGCAAATCTGTCGCGCAGCCAATCAGGGCGATGCGCTGGCATGCGAAGTGATCGAATATGTCGGTCGCTATCTCGGAAAAGCCATCGCGATTGCCATTAACCTGTTTAATCCGCAGAAAGTGGTGCTGGCCGGTGAAATTACCGAGGCCGATAAAGTGCTGTTTCCGGCGATTGAAGGCTGCATTAATACCCAGGCACTGAATGCGTTTCGTAAAAATCTGCCTGTGGTACGCTCAGAACTGGATCATCGCTCCGCCATCGGCGCTTTTGCGTTGGCAAAACGCGCGATGCTGAATGGCATTCTGCTGCAACATCTGCTGGAAGAGTAATCGATGCCTGCCCCAGGCAGGCCATACCGGATGCAATCTATGACAATTAAAAGCGTAATCTGTGACATCGACGGTGTGTTGATGCACGACAACACCGCCGTTCCTGGTGCCCAGGAGTTCCTGCAACGCATCCTTGAAAAAAAGATGCCGCTGGTGGTGCTGACCAACTATCCCTCACAAACAGCGAAGGATTTGGCAAACCGTTTTGCCTCTTCTGGCATTGAAGTGCCGGATTCGGTGTTCTACACCTCGGCAATGGCTACGGCCGATTTTCTGCGCCGTCAGGAAGGGAAAAAAGCCTATGTGATTGGCGAAGGCGCGCTGATTCATGAGCTGTACAAGGCGGGATTCACCATCACCGATATCAATCCGGATTTCGTCATCGTCGGCGAAACGCGCTCCTTTAACTGGGAGATGATGCATAAGGCGGCGTTCTTTGTTGCCAACGGCGCGCGCTTTATCGCTACCAACCCGGATACTCATGCGCGCAATTTCGTCCCGGCCTGTGGCGCGTTGTGTGCCGGCATTGAGAAGATCTCCGGGCGCAAACCGTTTTATGTCGGTAAACCCAGCCCGTATATCATGCGTGCTGCGCTGAATAAGATGCAGGCGCACTCCGAAGAAACAGTGATTGTGGGTGATAATCTGCGCACCGATATTCTCGCCGGTTTCCAGGCCGGTCTGGAAACGGTGCTGGTGTTGTCGGGTGTTTCAACACTCAGCGATATTGATGCCATGCCGTTCCGCCCGGACTGGATTTATCCTTCGGTTGCCGATATCGATCTGTTCTGATTCTCTCCATCAACAAAACTTATGGCCCGGCGCACCAAAAAAGTTCGCCGGGTTTCTTTTTATCGCGCCCTGCCTTGTTCACAAAATAGCCCGAATTGAGATTTCATTAGATACCATCTAATGAAATGGTTATTTAATTGAATAAAATTCAATTTATTTGCGATGACAACATTCTTTTTATCAACCAATCGTGAATTTGCTTGCATTACCACCACCAAATAGCGCATTTTCTTATACATCACGCAGCCGATGCTGCCGGACAAACGTAGAAATAACATCCCCACAGGGTGAGATCAGGAGTCAGTTATGTGTTCGATTTTTGGTGTGCTGGATCTGAAAACCGATCCTGTTGAATTGCGCAAGAAAGCGCTGGAATGTTCCCGTCTGATGCGCCATCGCGGCCCGGACTGGTCAGGCGTCTATGCCGATGACAAAGCCATTCTGGCGCATGAGCGCCTGTCAATTGTTGACGTCAACAACGGCGCACAGCCGCTGTACAACGCCGATCACACCCACGTACTGGCGGTAAACGGTGAAATCTACAACCATCAGGCGCTGCGTGCTGAACTGAGCGATCGCTATCAGTTCCAGACCGGTTCTGACTGTGAAGTGATCCTCGCGCTGTATCAGGAAAAAGGCGTCGATTTCCTCGATGACCTGCAAGGCATGTTTGCCTTTATTCTGTGGGACAGCGTGAAACAACAATATCTGATTGGTCGTGACCATATCGGTATCATCCCGCTGTATATGGGTAACGATGAACACGGCAACTTCTATGTCGCTTCCGAAATGAAAGCGCTGGTGCCGGTGTGCCGCTCCATCAAAGAATTCCCGCCGGGAAGCTACCTCTCCAGCACCGATGGCGAAATCCGTCGTTACTGGCAGCGTGACTGGATGGATTACAAAGCCGTTGAGCACAACGTTACTGATGCCGCCGGTCTGAAAGCCGCGCTGGAAGAGTCAGTCAAAAGCCATCTGATGTCAGACGTCCCCTACGGCGTGCTGCTGTCTGGTGGTCTGGACTCGTCCATTATCTCCGCAGTGACCAAACGTTTTGCGGCAAAACGCGTAGAAGATCATGACAAGAGCGATGCCTGGTGGCCGCAACTGCACTCCTTCGCGGTAGGTCTGGAAGGTTCACCGGACCTGAAAGCGGCAAAATCGGTCGCGGAACATCTCGGCACCGTGCACCATGAAATCCACTTCACCGTGCAGGAAGGTCTGGATGCAATTCGTGATGTGATTTACCACATCGAAACCTACGATGTGACCACTATCCGTGCCTCAACGCCGATGTACCTGATGTCGCGTAAAATCAAAGCGATGGGTATCAAAATGGTGCTGTCTGGCGAAGGTGCTGATGAAGTGTTTGGTGGCTACCTCTACTTCCACAAAGCGCCGAACGCCAAAGAGTTCCACGAGGAGAACGTGCGTAAGCTGCTGGCACTGCATATGTATGACTGTGCCCGTGCTAACAAAGCGATGTCAGCCTGGGGTGTGGAAGCGCGTGTGCCGTTCCTCGACAAGAAATTCCTGGATGTCGCGATGCGCATCAACCCGGAAGATAAAATGTGTGGCAGCAACGGCAAGATGGAAAAACACATCCTGCGTGAATGCTTCTCCTCATATCTGCCGGAAAGCGTGGCATGGCGTCAGAAAGAGCAGTTCTCAGACGGTGTAGGTTACAGCTGGATCGACACACTGAAAGAAGTGGCCGCGAAGCAGGTTAGCGATCAACAACTGGCGACCGCCCACTTCCGCTTCCCGTACAACACGCCGAACTCCAAAGAAGCGTATCTGTACCGTGAGATCTTTGAAGAACTGTTCCCGATCCCGAGTGCCGCTGAATGTGTGCCGGGTGGTCCGTCGGTGGCCTGTTCTTCCGCAAAAGCGATTGAATGGGATGAAGCGTTCAAATCGATGGACGATCCATCAGGTCGTGCGGTAGGCGTGCATCAGTCTGCCTATAAATAAGATTTTTAATATCAAGCAACAGGGGCCAGAAATGGCCCCTTTTTTTATCCGTTGCGTTTGTATTGATCGAAAATTGCCGAATAAATCATCAGCCTGGTTATAAGCCAGACAAACAGGCGCATTAAGGCGAAAAACGGTAAAAAATTTGTTGACGCTACAAAGCTCAATACGCATAATGCGCCCCGCAACGCCGATGAAGGTAGCGCGAAAAAAAGATGGCTACGTAGCTCAGCTGGTTAGAGCACAGCACTCATAATGCTGGGGTCACAGGTTCGATTCCCGTCGTAGCCACCATCTTTTTTTGCGGGAGTGGCGAAATTGGTAGACGCACCAGATTTAGGTTCTGGCGCCGCAAGGTGTGCGAGTTCAAGTCTCGCCTCCCGCACCATTTCCAGTCTTCGGCAGCCGGATGGGGTATCGCCAAGCGGTAAGGCACCGGTTTTTGATACCGGCATTCCCTGGTTCGAATCCAGGTACCCCAGCCAATCCGATGAACTCTCGTGGATATGAGTCGACTATTGGGATATCGCCAAGCGGTAAGGCACCGGTTTTTGATACCGGCATTCCCTGGTTCGAATCCAGGTATCCCAGCCATCGTCGGATGTGATGTAAAGCAGTACAATTTGGCTACGTAGCTCAGCTGGTTAGAGCACAGCACTCATAATGCTGGGGTCACAGGTTCGATTCCCGTCGTAGCCACCATATAAAATTGGGGTGTCGCCAAGCGGTAAGGCAGTGGATTCTGATTCCACCATTCCGGGGTTCGAATCCCTGCACCCCAGCCATACAAAGACAATTTGACCAAACACCTATTGGGGTGTCGCCAAGCGGTAAGGCACCGGATTCTGATTCCGGCATTCCGGGGTTCGAATCCCTGCACCCCAGCCAAATTGCACAATAAAGCCCGCTTTTGCGGGCTTTATTGTTTTCTGGGTTTATGTAAAAACACATCCCCCGTAGCGGCGCGATTTATCGCGCTCTTTTGATTTTAAAACCTGCGCGATAAATCGCGCCGCTACGGAATGTGCAAAAATGCCAGATTAAAGCCCCAACGCGTAACGCAGCACCTGACGTTTTAACGCACCGGCGTGCTCAGCAGCGATCAATCCCAGATTACGGGCGAAACGCAGCGGCGGCAGTTTATTGCTGAAAGCGAAGTAAAACAGATCCATTCCGCCCTGCATCAACAAATTATCTCTGCGGCGCTGGCGCTGATAACGCTGCAACACCGCCGCCGATGACCACGACTCCGCCTGACTACGCGCCTGCACCAGCGTATCCAGCAACGCATCCACATCACGATAGCCAAGATTCACCCCCTGCCCGGCCAACGGATTGATGGTATGCGCCGCATCGCCAACCAATGCCAGCCCGGCGGTGACATAGCGCGTTGCATGGCGTCGCACCAGCGGAAAGGATGCCGCCGCCTGCACCTGAAAACGCCCCACGCGCGCCGGAAAATGCGCGTGGATCTCTTTTTCCAGCTGTGGCAACGGCAAACTCTGCAACTGACGAATACGTGCTGGCGCGTCATACCACACCAGCGAAGCATGCCTGCCGAACAGCGGCAAGAACGCGCGCGGCCCTTCCGGCGTAAACTGTTGCCAGGTGGCATCCCCGGCGTCATGTTCACACTCGACGCTAATCAACATGCAAGATTGCGCGTAGTTCCAGCCATGCACACCAATCCCGGCCAATTGGCGCACGCGAGAATTGGCACCATCAGCCCCCACCACCAGTCTGGCATCCAGCGTGGTGCCATTGTCCAGTTGCACATGCCAACCGCCGCTGTGCGGCAGCACATTATCCAGGCTGGCCGGGGCGCATAAGGTCACCCCATCTTCCTGCATCTTTTCCCACAACGCGCGTTGCAGCACGCTGTTCTCAACCATATAACCCAGTTCAGGCAGACCAAGTGATGCCGCATCAAAGGTGACATGGGCCGTTTGCCATTCCCAGGTTTCCAGCTTGCGGTAAGGTGCACAACGCATCGCCTGCACACGCGGCCAGACGTTAAGCTGTTGCAGCAACGCCACCGATGACGCACCAATGGCGGAAATACGAACATCCGGCGCGCGCGCCGCATCAAAAGGGGCCGGTTCAGCCCGCTCAACCACCGCCACACGGAATTGCTGCTGCGCCAGGCCGCAGGCCAGGGCTGCACCAACCATCCCGCCGCCAATCACCACCACATCAAAATGTGAATCCTGCATTACCGTTATCCCTCATATCTAACGCAGCGCTCATTGTGCGAAGTGTACCGGAAATTCACGTCACGATCAGAAAAGCCCTTACCCTTATACTGGTCACAACAGCAGCAAAGCATTACAATACGCGCCCAGCACTTACCTGCACTGAATTAATGGCTAGTCCAATGACCAAAAAACTGCATATCAAAACCTGGGGCTGTCAGATGAATGAGTATGATTCATCGAAGATGGCTGACCTGCTGAACAGCACCCACGGCTACACCCTGACTGAGGAAGCCGAAGAGGCAGACGTTCTGCTGCTCAACACCTGTTCCATTCGTGAGAAGGCACAGGAGAAGGTTTTCCATCAGTTAGGACGCTGGAAAACGCTGAAAGAGCGTAATCCCGACCTCATCATTGGCGTGGGTGGCTGCGTGGCTTCTCAGGAAGGCGACCATATTCGCCAGCGCGCGCCCTGCGTCGATATCGTGTTTGGTCCACAAACGCTGCATCGCCTGCCGGAGATGATCAACACCGTGCGCGGCAGCAAAAGTCCAATCGTCGATATCAGCTTCCCGGAAATTGAGAAATTTGACCGTCTGCCCGAACCGCGTGCAGAAGGCCCGACAGCGTTTGTTTCCATCATGGAAGGCTGCAACAAATACTGTACTTTCTGCGTGGTGCCTTACACCCGTGGCGAAGAAGTGAGCCGTCCAAGTGACGACATTCTGCTGGAAATCGCCCAGTTGGCGGCCCAGGGTGTGCGCGAAGTTAACCTGCTGGGCCAGAACGTCAACGCGTATCGCGGCGCGACCTTCGACGGTGACTTCTGCACCTTCGCTGAACTGCTGCGTCTGGTGGCGGCGATTGACGGTATCGACCGCATCCGTTTCACCACCAGCCATCCGATTGAGTTCACGGACGATATCATTGAGGTTTACCGTGATACGCCGGAGCTGGTCAGCTTCCTGCATCTGCCGGTACAGAGCGGCGCTGACCGCATTCTGACGCTGATGAAACGCGCGCACACGGCGCTGGAGTACAAAGCGATCATCCGTAAACTGCGCGTGGCGCGTCCGGATATTGAAATCAGCTCCGACTTTATCATCGGCTTCCCCGGTGAAACCCAGCAGGATTTCGAACAGACCATGAAGCTGATTGGCGATATCAATTTCGACATGAGCTTTAGCTTTATCTACTCCGCACGCCCTGGTACGCCAGCGGCCGACCTGCCGGACGATGTGCCGGAAGAGGAGAAGAAGCAACGCCTGTACATCCTGCAAGACCGCATCAACCAGCAGGCGATGGGCATCAGCCGCCGTATGTTGGGTACCGTGCAGCGCATCCTGGTGGAAGGTACCTCACGTAAAAACGTGATGGAGCTGTCAGGTCGTACCGCAAACAACCGCGTGGTGAATTTCGAAGGCTCGGTCGGCATGATTGGTAAGTTCGTTGACGTGGAAATCGTCGATGTTTATACCAACTCATTACGTGGCAAAGTGGTACGTACAGAAGACGAGATGGGCCTGCGTGTGGTAGAAAGCCCGGCGTCGGTGATTGCGCGTACGCGTAAAGAGAACGAAATCGGCGTAGGTCTGTTCCAGCCTTGAAACCCCGACCTTTGAGCGACAGCGCACAAAACGCTGTCGCCTGTTGCCTCAGGCAGCACTTGCATTCTGGCAGTGCTGCCCAAATATCTCCCCTGAAGCTTGCGCCCAGGCGTTGCCCCATAAATAATTCCGTAATGATGCGTCGGGCCTTGCTGCCACGCCTCGGATACACTTTTTCAACTGGCCCTGAGTGACCCAAAGGATTCATTTGAATATCGAAACTCGTGAAATCGCCCTTGAACCGGTAGATAACCGCCGACTGCTCAGCCTGTGCGGTCCATTTGATGACAATGTGAAACAGCTGGAACGGCGTCTGGGGATCGAAATCAACCGCCGTGACAACCAATTTAAACTGGTGGGCCGCACGCTGTGCGTCAACGCCGCAGCAGATATTCTGCGCACCCTGTATGTGGATACGGCACCCGTACGTGGTCAGTTCCAGGATATCGAACCCGAGCAAATCCATTTAGCGATTAAAGAGAGTCGCGTACTGGAACAAAGTGCGGAGAGCGTGCCGGAGTACGGTAAAGCGGTCAATATCAAGACCAAACGCGGCGTGATTAAACCGCGCACGCCCAACCAGGCGCAATACATCGCCAATATTCTCGACCATGACATTACCTTTGGTATCGGTCCTGCCGGTACGGGTAAAACCTATCTGGCGGTCGCTGCCGCAGTCGATGCGCTGGAACGCCAGGAAATTCGCCGTATTCTGCTGACGCGTCCGGCGGTGGAAGCCGGCGAGAAACTTGGTTTCCTGCCAGGCGATCTCAGCCAGAAAGTCGATCCTTATCTGCGCCCACTTTACGATGCGTTGTTCGAGATGCTCGGTTTTGAGCGGGTTGAAAAACTGATGGAACGCAACGTCATCGAAGTGGCACCGCTGGCGTATATGCGTGGCCGTACGCTGAATGATGCCTTTATCATCCTTGATGAGAGCCAGAACACCACCATCGAGCAGATGAAGATGTTCCTGACGCGTATTGGGTTTAACTCCAAAGCAGTGATTACCGGTGACGTGACGCAGATTGACCTGCCGCGCCATACGAAATCCGGCCTGCGCCATGCTATCGAAGTGTTGTCCGAAGTCGATGAACTCAGCTTTAACTTCTTCCACAGCGAAGATGTGGTACGTCACCCGGTGGTGGCGCGCATCGTTATCGCCTATGAAGCCTGGGAAGAAGCAGACCAGAAGCGCCGTGATAAACAGGCCGAAGAGCGTAAACGTGAAGCGCTCGCGGCCACCCAACCCAGCCCGCAGGAGCCTTCATGAGCGCGGTAATTCTTGATCTACAACTGGCTTGTGCTGACAGCCAGGGCTTACCTGACGAAGCGGCTTTCCAGCGTTGGCTGGAAGCTGCCGTCACCCCGTTCCAGCCCGAGAGCGAAGTGACGATACGTCTGGTTGATGAAGCGGAAAGCCATGAGCTAAATCTGACTTATCGTGGGAAAGACAAGCCGACCAACGTGCTCTCTTTCCCCTTTGAAGCCCCACCCGGCATTGAGTTGCCGCTGCTGGGTGACCTGATTATTTGCCGCCAGGTCGTGGAGCAAGAAGCCGTTGAACAAGGGAAAACCCTGGAAGCCCACTGGGCGCACATGGTGGTGCACGGTACACTGCACCTGCTGGGTTACGACCATATCGAAGACGATGAAGCCGAAGAAATGGAAGCGCTGGAGACCGAGATAATGCTTGCCCTTGGTTATCCGGACCCGTACATTTCGGAGAAAGAAGACGCCTGAGCCACTGGCTTCGGTCATTATGCTGCTGGCGTGGACGCCGGCAGTTTCCTTCCCTCACCAGAGAGAACTAAATAAAAACGCCATGAGCGACGACCATTCTCAAAACAGCGATGCACCCAGTAGTAAAAAGGGATTTTTTTCCCTGCTAATCAACCAATTGTTCCACGGCGAACCGAAAAACCGTGACGAACTGCTGGGGCTAATCCGCGATTCTGAGCAAAAAGAACTGATCGACCAGGACACCCGCGACATGCTGGAAGGGGTGCTGGATATTGCCGAACAACGCGTGCGCGACATCATGATCCCACGTTCCCAGATGATCACCCTGAAACGTAACCAGAGCCTCGAAGAGTGCCTGGCGGTGATCATCGAATCGGCCCATTCCCGCTTTCCGGTGATCAGCGAAGATAAAGACCACGTTGAAGGCATTCTGATGGCGAAGGATTTGCTGCCCTTTATGAGCAGCGCCTCAGAACCTTTCAGCATGGAGAAGGTACTGCGTCCGGCAGTCGTGGTGCCGGAAAGCAAGCGTGTGGACCGCATGCTGAAAGAGTTCCGTTCACAGCGCTATCATATGGCGATTGTGATTGATGAGTTTGGCGGCGTGTCCGGTCTGGTGACCATTGAAGACATCCTTGAACTGATCGTCGGAGAGATTGAAGACGAGTATGACGATGAAGAAGATCGTGATATCCGTCAGTTAAACCGCCACACCTACACCGTGCGTGCGTTGACGCCGATTGAAGACTTCAACGAGGTGTTTGGTACCGGCTTCAGTGATGACGAAGTGGATACCATTGGCGGTCTGGTGATGCAGGGATTCGGCCACCTTCCCGCGCGCGGTGAAAGCATTGAAATTGATGGTTACCAATTCAAGGTCGCCATGGCTGACAGCCGCCGTATCATCCAGGTGCATGTAAAAATTCCGGAAGACTCGCCGCTCCCTCAACTGGATGACGAATAACTTTATGGCTTTAGCCTCTCTCTACTCGCGGCAGCGGGTTCGCCTGCTGCTGGCGTTAATTACGGGTGCCATCGGCACCCTTTCCTTTTCCCCGTATGATTTCTGGCCCGCGGCGCTGATTTCGCTGTGTGGCCTGCAACTGTTATTGCTGGACCGTCGTACCGCTCAGGCGGCCGCGATTGGCTTCGCCTGGGCTTTTGGCCTGTTCGGCAGTGGTATCAACTGGGTATACGTCAGCATTGCGACTTTTGGCGGTATGCCGGGACCGGTTAACGTTTTCCTGGTGGTGTTGCTGGCTGCCTACCTGTCGCTCTACCCGATGCTGTTTGCCATCCTGCTTAATCGCCTGTGGCCTCGCGTCACGTTATGGCGTCTGGCAGTGGCGGCCCCGGCATTATGGCAAATCACCGAGTTCCTGCGCGGCTGGATCCTCACCGGTTTTCCGTGGCTCCAGTTTGGTTACAGCCAGATTGATGGCCCGCTGAAAGGCCTGGCTCCGCTGGCCGGAGTGGAAACCATTACCTTCCTGTTGATGGTCATTGCCGGTCTGCTGGCGTATGCGCTGCATCAACGCAACGTCAAAAGCCTGATCGCTGCCGCACTGCTGCTGTTGCTGCCGTGGCCGCTACGCATGTTGCAGTGGTATCAACCGCTGCCGGAGCGCAGTGTCAATGTCGCGATGGTACAGGGCAACATTCCGCAATCGATGAAGTGGGATCCCCAGCAACTGCTGAATACCCTGCGGGTCTACACCTCTTACAGCCAGCCGTGGATGGGCAAAGCGCCGATTATTATCTGGCCGGAATCGGCGATTACCGATCTGGAAAGCAATCAGCAACCGTTCCTGCGTGCGCTGGATGAAGAATTGCGCGCACGCGGTAGCTCACTCATCACTGGCATCGTCGATTCACGTCTGGAAGGCGATAACCGTTACCACGATTACAACTCGGTGATTGTGTTGGGTGGCGAACAACCTTACAGCTATCAAAGCCAAAACCGTTACCAGAAAAACCATCTGGTGCCGTTTGGTGAGTTTGTCCCGCTGGAAGAATTGCTACGACCGCTGGCACCGTTTTTCGATTTGCCAATGTCGTCCTTCAGCCGTGGCGCGTATATCCAGCCTGCGCTGAAAGTGGCGGGTTATAACCTGACCACCGCCATCTGCTATGAAATCGTATTGGGTGAACAGGTTCGCGCCAATTTCCATCAGGACACTAACTTCCTGCTTACCGTCTCGAATGATGCCTGGTTTGGTCACTCCATCGGCCCGTGGCAGCATTTCCAGATGGCGAGAATGCGGGCGCTGGAGCTGGGTCGTCCGTTACTGCGTGATACCAATAATGGCGTCACGGCGGTGGTTAACGCCAACGGAGAGGTTGAGAAGATGCTGCCGCAGTTCACCCGTGATGTGCTGACCGCCAAAGTGACTCCGACTACCGGTGAAACCCCCTATGCCAAAGCCGGTATTTGGCCGGTGTGGGTACTGACATTCCTGGGCGTAGTGCTGGCGCTGTTTCGACGTCGTCACTAACCTCCCACTTTTTACCAAGGCGAAGCTCATCCTTCGCCTTTTTTTATCGCATTTTTCCGCTCCCTTCCCGTGGCTTTACCACATTCTCTGCTGGCTTTTTACACTCATTAATCGCTTTGGCACGATCATTGCTATTTATTTCAGTGTTTTTCGCAAACATCAGCTTTTGTCAGCGTAATGTTCGCCATGAAGCACCGTAATAAGGCAATGATGCGCACCATTGTGGCGCACAGGTCAAATTTTGCTTTTTATTGGTGCGGAGCGGCTCGCAAAAAAGAAACTTTTCTGTTTCATTGCGTTAACAATTCGCTATGTTAAGCACTATCCTGCGCGCGGTTGCGCTACGGGATAATCAGAAAAGCAGCGAAAAATACACACAACATCACAATCTGCGCAGTTTATCTGCTGTGCACCAGCAATACGAAGGAGTTGGAGATGAAATTACGGAAACTGGGCCTTTGCCTGGCTCTGGCTGGCCTCGCCTCCGTGGCTCATGCGGAAGATGCTAAACCGGCAGCCGCAGCACCGGCCGATCAGCAAGTCAGCACGCTGGATAAAATCAGCAAAAATGGCGTGATTGTCGTTGGGCATCGCGAATCGTCTGTTCCCTTCTCTTACTACGACAATGAGCAAAAAGTCGTCGGCTATTCGCAGGATTACTCCAACGCGATTGTTGAAGCCATTAAGAAAAAGCTGAACAAACCGGATTTGCAGGTCAAAATGCTGCCAATCACCTCGCAGAACCGTATTCCGTTGCTGCAAAACGGCACCTTTGATTTCGAATGTGGTTCCACCACCAACAACCTGGAACGTCAGCAACAGGCAGCCTTCTCTGACACCATCTTCGTGGTAGGTACACGTCTGCTGGTGAAAAAAGGCGGCCCGATTAAAGATTTCGCTGATCTGAAAGGTAAAACCGTGGTTGTCACCTCCGGCACCACCTCAGAAATTCTGCTGAACAAGCTGAATGATTCACAAAAAATGGGCATGCGTATTATCAGCGCCAAAGATCACGGTGACTCCTTCCGTACGCTGGAAACCGGTCGTGCCGTGGCCTTTATGATGGATGACGCCCTGCTGGCCGGTGAACGCGCCAAAGCGAAGAAACCGGATAACTGGGAAATCCTCGGCACGCCGCAATCGCATGAAGCTTACGGCTGTATGCTGCGCAAAAACGATCCTGAGTTTAAAAAGCTGATGGATGACACCATTGCCCAGGCGCAGACCTCTGGCGAAGCGGCCAAATGGTTTGATAAGTGGTTCAAAAATCCGATCCCGCCAAAAGGCATGAACATCAATTTTGATCTCTCGGATGATATGAAAGCGCTGTTCAAAGCACCAAACGACAAGGCAATGAACTAACAATCACAATAAGGGCGGCCCTGCTGCCCTCTCGATTGCTGAAAACACGGTGCGGACAGACAGACTCTCACAGGTCGTTCCCCTGAGAAGAGTAAGCAAGACACCGTTCATCAATCTTCCGGGTAACTTGTACCCTACAGGTATAAGTTACCCTTTTTTTACCGGAGCTCGTTATGGGTATCGACTGGAACTGGGGCATCTTTTTACAACCGGCCCCGTTCGGCAACACGACCTACCTCGGCTGGCTGTGGTCCGGATTTCAGGTGACCATTGCCGTCTCCTGCTGCGCCTGGATTATCGCTTTCTTTGTAGGTTCCTTCTTTGGCATTCTGCGTACCGTGCCTAATCGCCTGTTATCAACGATTGGTACTTGTTACGTGGAGTTGTTCCGCAATATTCCACTGATTGTGCAGTTCTTCTTCTGGTATCTGGTCGCGCCGGAACTGGTGGGGGAGAACCTTGGCATGTGGTTTAAATCGGAACTGGACCCGAACATTCAATTCTTCTCTTCATCGGTGATTTGCCTTGGGCTATTCACCGGTGCGCGCGTCAGTGAGCAGGTGCGTGCCGCAATTCAGTCGTTGCCGCGCGGCCAGAAAAATGCGGGGCTGGCGATGGGTCTGACGCTGCCGCAAACTTATCGCTACGTGCTGCTGCCAAATGCGTATCGCGTGATTGTGCCGCCGATGACCTCGGAAATGCTTAACCTGGTGAAGAACTCCGCCATCGCCTCAACCATCGGTTTGGTAGATATGGCCGCGCAGGCGGGTAAGTTGCTGGATTACTCAGCACACGCCTACGAATCTTTCACCGCCATCACCCTGGCTTACATTGGTATTAACCTGGTGATTATGCTGCTGATGAGTCTGGTGGAGCGCAAAGTGCGACTGCCCGGCAATATGGGAGGGAAATAATGTACGATTTTGACTGGAGTTCAATTCCTCCCAGCCTGCCCTACCTGCTGAACGGTATGGTGATTACCCTCAAAATCACGCTGACTGCGGTGGTGTTCGGTATCATTTGGGGCACCATCCTCGCGGTGATGCGCCTGTCGCCCTTCACGCCGGTCCGCTGGTTTGCCAAGTTGTACGTCAACCTGTTCCGCTCCGTACCGCTGGTGATGGTGCTGCTGTGGTTTTATCTGGTGGTGCCGAGTTTCCTGCAACAGGTGCTGGGCTTGTCGCCGAAGACCGATATTCGCCTCATCTCCGCGATGGTAGCCTTTTCGCTGTTTGAAGCCGCTTACTACTCGGAGATTATCCGAGCCGGCATCATCAGTATCGCCCGTGGGCAATCCAGTGCCGCACTGGCGCTGGGCATGACCCACTGGCAATCGATGCAACTGGTGATCCTGCCGCAGGCGTTTCGTGCGATGGTGCCGCTGTTACTGACCCAGGGGATTGTGCTGTTTCAGGATACCTCGCTGGTGTACGTACTCAGCCTGGCAGACTTCTTCCGCACCGCGTCCACCATTGGTGAGCGTGACGGTACCCAGGTAGAAATGATTTTGTTTGCCGGACTGGTCTACTTTGTGATCAGCCTGAGCGCTTCGCTGTTGGTTAGTTATCTGAAAAGAAAAAGGACGGTTTAAATGATTAGCCTGAAAAATGTATCTAAGTGGTATGGGCACTTTCAGGTGCTGACCGACTGCTCCACCGAAGTGAAAACCGGTGAAGTGGTGGTGGTATGCGGTCCGTCCGGCTCTGGCAAATCAACGCTGATCAAAACGGTGAACGGTCTGGAACCTATCCAGCAGGGCAGCATTCAGGTCACCGGCATCGAAGTCAACGACAAGAAAACCAACCTTGCACAGCTACGCAGCAAAGTCGGTATGGTGTTCCAGCACTTCGAACTGTTCCCGCACCTCAGCATCGTCGACAACCTGACGCTGGCGCAGGTCAAAGTGCTGAAGCGCGATAAGAAGGCGGCGCGCGAAAAAGGGCTGAAGCTGTTGGCGCGTGTCGGCTTATCCGCGCATGCTGACAAGTTTCCCGGCCAGCTCTCCGGCGGCCAGCAGCAGCGTGTCGCGATCGCCCGTGCGCTGTGCATGGATCCGGTGGCCATGTTGTTCGATGAGCCAACTTCAGCGCTCGACCCGGAAATGATCAATGAAGTGCTGGACGTGATGGTGGAACTGGCGCAGGAAGGGATGACCATGATGGTGGTTACCCACGAAATGGGCTTTGCCCGCAAAGTCGCCAATCGCGTGATCTTTATGGACGAAGGCAAAATTGTTGAAGACACCAACAAGGATGATTTCTTTAACAATCCGCAATCAGATCGCGCCAAAGACTTCCTGGCGAAGATCCTGCACTAACGCATAACCCGTCGTGGCGCGATAAATCGCGCCGCGACGAAATAGGATCAGGGTTCAAATGGCTGGCGCTGGAACTGATCGTGGCCGCATTCCGGGCAACGGGTTAAGGTCTCCGGGGTATAAATGGCGCGGGTGAAATGACACTTCTCGCATACCAGATTCCCCAGCCCCACCACTTCGCCGCTTTGATAGACGCCATGATGACGCAGATCCTGAAACACTTCGCGCCACTCCAGTTGGCTCTTATCGGTGATATCAGCCAGCTCCTTCCAGATGCTCTCACGGATAACACGCATAAAGACCGAGTCACCCACTGCATCGGATGATTCCTCATAGCTGAGTGCGAACTCCTGGAGATCCCGCCGTACTGCACGCATCACTTCATCGACCTCTGCCGACGTCAAATTCTGCTGCGCCAGCAGGCGCAGACGTGCACTGGCAACCAGCGCCTCGATATCACGCTCGCCACGTTCCAGCCGTTGGGTTAATGCCGCTACCGTCGCACGATAGACCTGCGCCACGTTATTCATTTTGTTCTCCTTTCTGCTGCGAATGCCCTGATTAAGTTTAGTCACTGGCAAGTGCACGCGTTGAGGAAATCACAAAAGGGTGAATGTGGCGGCGCATTCAGTAGAAATCGCGCGGGCAAAGGCGCGAAGTGTTGTTGAGGGGCAGCCTTATGGGTATGCTATGCGGATCTAAAAGTACGCTTAGAGCGATATTCATTAAGGACCACAGGCAGCCATGCAAGAGCAATACCGCCCGGAAGAGATAGAATCCCGCGTCCAGCAGCACTGGGACGAAAATGAAACCTTTAAAGTGACCGAGCAGGAAGGCAAAGAGAAATACTACTGCCTCTCTATGCTGCCCTATCCTTCCGGCCGCCTGCACATGGGCCATGTGCGTAACTACACCATCGGTGATGTGATTGCCCGTTATCAGCGTCTGCTGGGCAAAAACGTGCTGCAACCCATTGGCTGGGATGCATTTGGTCTGCCCGCCGAAGGTGCGGCAGTCAAAAATAACACCGCCCCTGCCCCCTGGACGTACGACAACATCCAGTACATGAAAAACCAGCTCAAACTGCTGGGTTTTGGCTATGACTGGAGCCGTGAACTGGCAACCTGCCAGCCGGAATATTATCGCTGGGAACAATGGTTCTTCACCAAGCTGTACGAAAAAGGCCTGGTTTATAAAAAGACCTCGGCGGTTAACTGGTGCCCAAATGACCAGACCGTTCTGGCGAACGAGCAGGTCATTGACGGCTGCTGCTGGCGTTGTGACACCAAAGTGGAGCGTAAAGAGATTCCACAATGGTTTGTCAAAATCACTGACTATGCTGAAGAACTGCTGAACGACCTCGACAAGCTGGAAGATTGGCCGGAACAGGTCAAAACCATGCAGCGCAACTGGATTGGCCGCTCAGAAGGCGTGGAGATCACTTTCAACGTTGCAAACAGCGACGAAAAAGTGACGGTCTACACCACTCGCCCGGACACCTTTATGGGGGCGACTTACGTAGCCGTTGCCGCAGGCCATCCTTTGGCGCAGCAGGCTGCAACCAGCAACCCGGCACTGGTGGACTTCATTGACGAATGCCGCAACACCAAAGTGGCAGAAGCCGATATGGCGACGATGGAGAAAAAAGGTATGGCCACCGGCCTGCATGCCATCCATCCGCTGACCGGCGAAGAGATCCCGGTGTGGGTCGCCAACTTCGTCCTGATGGAGTATGGCACCGGTGCGGTGATGGCAGTTCCGGGCCATGACCAGCGCGACTGGGAATTCGCCACCAAATACGACCTGTCAATCAAGCCGGTTATTCTGAACCTCGATGGTACGGCACCCGACCTGAGTGCAGCCGCAATGACCGAAAAAGGCACGCTGTTTAACTCCGGCGAATATGACGGGCTCGACCATCAGGCAGGCTTCAACGCCATCGCCGATGCGCTGACCGCCAAAGGCGTTGGCGTGCGCAAAGTTAACTACCGTCTGCGCGACTGGGGTGTTTCCCGTCAGCGTTACTGGGGTGCGCCGATCCCGATGGTCACGCTGGAAGATGGCACCGTGATGCCAACCCCGGAAGATCAATTGCCGGTGATCCTGCCAGAAGACGTAGTGATGGACGGCATTACCAGCCCAATCAAAGCGGATCCTGAGTGGGCGAAAACCACCGTAAACGGCCAACCTGCGCTGCGTGAAACCGATACTTTTGACACCTTCATGGAGTCATCCTGGTACTACGCGCGTTACACCTGTGCCAACTACAACGAAGGTATGCTGGACCCGGCTGCTGCTAACTACTGGCTGCCGGTCGATCAGTATGTTGGCGGTATCGAACACGCCATCATGCACCTGATGTACTTCCGCTTCTATCACAAGCTGCTGCGTGATGCGGGCCTGGTGAACTCTGACGAGCCAGCCAAACGCCTGCTGTGTCAGGGCATGGTGCTGGCAGATGCCTTCTACTACGTGGGTGCCAACGGCGAGCGTAACTGGGTTTCTCCGGTTGACGTCAACGTCGAGCGCGATGAGAAAGGTCGCATCGTAAAAGCTATCGACAATCAGGGCCGCGAAGTGATTTACGCTGGCATGAGCAAAATGTCGAAGTCGAAAAACAACGGTATCGACCCGCAGTTGATGGTAGAACGTTACGGTGCAGATACCGTACGTCTGTTTATGATGTTTGCTTCCCCGGCAGAAATGACGCTGGAGTGGCAGGAATCAGGCGTGGAAGGCGCAAACCGCTTCCTGAAACGTGTCTGGAAACTGGCCTGGGATCACGTCGCAAAAGGTGCCACCGTTGCGCTGGATGTGAACAGCCTGAACGACGATCAGAAAGCGCTGCGTCGCGATCTGCACAAAACCATCGCCAAAGTGGCGGATGATATTGGCCGTCGTCAGACCTTCAACACCGCGATTGCAGCGATCATGGAGCTGATGAACAAACTGATCCGCGCACCGCAGGAGAGCGATCAGGATCGCGCCTTGTTGCAGGAAGCGTTGGTGGCTGTCACGCGTCTGCTGTACCCGTTCACACCGCACACCAGCTATGCCCTGTGGGAAGCGCTGGGCGGTGAAGGGACTATCGACGACGCCAGCTGGCCGGTCGCTGACGAAGCAGCTATGGTTGAAGACTCACTGCTGGTGGTGGTTCAGGTTAACGGCAAAGTGCGCGGCAAAATCACCGTTGCGCCCGATGCCACCCAGGAGCAGGTGCAGGCGCGTGCCGCGCAGGAGCATCTGGTGGCGAAATATCTGGAAGGCGTCACCATTCGTAAAGTGATTTATGTCCCCGGCAAACTGCTTAACCTGGTCGTGGGTTAAGTTCAGGAGGAACTGTGCGACAACTGATTATCAGGCTGTTTGTCCTGCTGGCGGTGATGATCACCGCTGGCTGTGGTTTTCATCCGCGTGGTACGACACAAATACCCGCGGAAATGAAAACGTTGATCGTCTCTACCGGCGATCCCTATGGTCCACTGGCTCGAACCGTTCGTCAGCAGTTGCGTCTGAATAATGTGCGCATTGTTGATGACACCAAAGATGCACGCGCCACTATTCCGACGCTACGTCTGGGTGCAGAACGCCAGGGCCGTGATACCGCATCGGTGTTCATTAGCGGGACCACCGCGGAATACTCGCTGGTGATGACCGTCACCGCGCAGGTATTGCTGCCAGGCAAAGGGATCTACCCGATCAGCACCACGGTGTATCGTTCGTTCTTCGACAACCCGAATGCCGCACTGGCGAAGGATGCCGAGCAGGACAAGATCGTGCAGGAGATGCGTCAACGTGCAGCCGAGCAACTGGTACGTAAGCTGCTGGTGGTGCATGCCGCACAGGAAAGCCAAAAAGACACGCTGCCAGAACCTGAGGTCATTGTCCCTGGAGAATCACCGGAAGTGCCCTCCTCGTCAGCTACCAGTCTGCAATGATCAGGATCTATCCTGAACAACTCAGCGCACAGCTCCGTGAGGGGCTGCGCGCCTGTTATTTTCTCACCGGCAATGAACCGCTACTGATTCAGGAGAGCGCCGACGCCATTCGAGCGGCGTCGACGACTCAGGGATTTGAAGAGCATTTCAGCGTGGCGCTGGATGCGCACACCAGTTGGGACGATTTGTTCGCCAGCTGTCAGTCACTCAGCCTGTTTACCCAACGCCAGACTTTAACTCTGCTGTTCCCGGATAATGGCCCGAATGCGGCGATGGCCGAACAGTTGGTCAAACTTGCCAGCCTGTTGCACAGCGATATTTTGCTGGTGCTGCGTATGGCAAAACTGACTAAAGCGCAGGAAAACAGCGCCTGGTTTAAAGCCCTGAGCGCTCAGGCAGTGCTGGTGCCCTGCCAGACGCCCGAGCAGGCCCAGTTGCCGCGTTGGGTGATGAATCGCGCTAAAGCGATGAAGCTTCAGGTGGACGACGCCGCCATCCAACTGCTTTGCTACTGTTATGAAGGCAATCTGCTGGCACTGGCGCAGGCACTGGAACGGCTGTCGTTATTATGGCCGGATGGCAAGCTGACGCTGCCTCGCGTGGAAGAAGCAGTGAACGATGCCGCACACTTTACCCCGTTTCACTGGGTAGATGCGCTGCTGGCTGGCAAAAGTAAACGCGCCCTGCACATCCTGCATCAGCTGGAGAAAGAAGACAGCGAAGTGGTGATCCTGCTGCGCAGTCTGCAACGAGATCTGCTGACGTTGCTGCATTTGCAACGCCATCAGGCGCAACAAGCGTTGCGTACCCTGATGGATCAACAGCGTATCTGGCAGAATCGGCGGGCGTTGTTTATGGAGGCGTTACAACGGCTGGATGCGCGCCGTCTGCAACGTGCTATTCATCTGCTGGCGGAGATTGAGCTGTCGATGAAACAGGATTACGGTCAAAATCTGTGGCCGCAGCTGGAAACCTTATCCCTGCTGCTGTGTCACCGCGATTTCCCGATGAGTTTTGCTGATGTCTGAACTTTATGCCCTGTTTGGCGGCACCTTTGATCCGATCCACTTTGGGCATCTGCATCCGGTTGAAGCGCTGGCGCAGCAGATCGGCCTGAAAAAAGTCACCCTGCTGCCGAACAATGTTCCCCCCCATCGCCCACAACCACAAGCCAGCGCCCGGCAACGTGTTGAAATGTTACGCTGTGCAATCGCTGACCGACCCTTGTTTGACATTGATACGCGCGAACTGGAACGCGACACACCGTCATGGACAGTGGCAACGCTGGAAGCATTACGTGCGGAACGTGGAGCGCAGCAGCCTCTCGGATTTATCATCGGTCAGGATTCTCTGCTAACGTTATCCAAATGGCACCGCTGGCAGGACTTGTTGTCGCTGTGTCATTTGCTGGTGTGCAAGCGTCCTGGCTATGCGACGCAGATGGACACCCCTGAGATGCAACAGTGGCTGGATCAGCATCTCGCCCGCGATGTGCAACAACTGCATCGTCTTCCGGCTGGCCATATCTGGCTGGCCGATACGCCGCTTTTCGACATTTCAGCCACAGAAATTCGGCAACGCCGTCATCTGGGCGTTTCCTGTACGGATTTATTGCCTGCATCGGTCATCAACTATATCGATCGTGCTGGCTTATACCTTGAATAATTCAGGTTGACGCCGGGCATTCCCGCCCTGTCTGGGCCGGGAGAATATTCGCCACGTATCTTCCGACAACCTGAAAGATGGGCGGAATATATCTATATTTCGCCGACCGATCGCGACATGCTATACTGCGCCGCTTCATATTTTGGCTGCGTTTCCAGGGCATTCAGCCTGCCCGTAATCACCTGTTTTGAGGGGAACCTTTTGCAAGGTAAAGCACTCCAAGAATTCGTTATTGATAAGATTGATGATCTCAAAGGCCAGGACATCGTCGCACTCGACGTTCAGGGCAAATCCAGCATCACCGATTGCATGATTATCTGCACAGGCACGTCAACCCGTCATGTGACCTCCATCGCTGACCATGTGATGCAGGAGTCACGCGCTGCCGGGCTGGCGCCGTTGGGCGTGGAAGGGAAAGCTGCCGCCGATTGGGTGGTTGTCGATCTCGGCGACGTGATTGTGCATGTTATGCAGGAAGAGAGCCGCCAGCTGTATGAGCTGGAAAAGCTCTGGAGCTAAGCGGTGAAACTGCAGCTTGTGGCCGTCGGGACCAAAATGCCCGACTGGGTTCAGACCGGATTTACCGAGTATCTGCGCCGTTTCCCGAAAGATATGCCGCTGGAACTGACAGAAGTGACAGCAGGCAAACGCGGCAAAAATGCCGACATCAAACGCATTCTGGAAAAAGAAGGTGAAGCGATGTTGGCTGCCGTAGGGAAAGGCAACCGAATTGTGACCCTGGATATACCCGGACAGCCGTGGGAAACCCCACAGCTGGCACAGCAGCTGGAACGCTGGAAACAGGATGGGCGCGATGTCAGCCTGTTGATTGGCGGGCCAGAAGGTTTGGCACCGGCCTGTAAGGCCGCGGCAGAGCAGAGCTGGTCGTTGTCGGCACTGACGCTGCCGCATCCGTTGGTGCGTGTGCTGGTGGCTGAAAGCCTGTACCGAGCCTGGAGCATTACCGCCAATCATCCTTATCATCGTGAATAAACACCAGGCCACACCGGATATTAAACACAGCGGATGAAATTACAAACCAACGCCTTTCGCGATTACACAGCCGAACAAAAACTGTTTGTCCGACGTGCTTTAGTCGCCTTTTTCGGCATCTTCCTGCTTTCAGGCATTTTGGTGGTCAATTTGTACCACCTGCAAATTTTGCGTTTTGCCGATTACAGTACCCGTTCCAATGACAACCGGATCAAGTTGGTACCGGTCGCACCGAGTCGCGGCATTATCTTCGATCGTAACGGTGTTCCCCTGGCACTGAACCGCACCATTTATCAGGCTGAACTGGTGCCGGAAAAAGTCGATAACCTGAAGCAAACGTTGCAGGATCTGCGACCGATACTCGACCTCACCGATGACGATCTCGATGCTTTTGAGAAAGAGCGGAAACGGTCACGTCGTTTTACCTCAATCCCGGTAAAAACTGCGCTCAGTGATGTGCAGGTGGCCCGCTTTGCCGTTAACCAATATCGTTTTCCTGGCGTAGAAGTAAAAGGCTATCAGCGCCGTTACTATCCCTATGGTCAGACGCTCACCCATGTCGTCGGTTATGTTTCAAAAATTAACGACCGCGATGTTGCCCGCCTCGATCAGGAAGGCAAATGGCCGAACTATGCCGCTACCCACGATATAGGCAAGTTAGGTATCGAGAACTATTACGAAGACGTATTGCACGGCACCACCGGCTATGAAGAAGTTGAAGTCAATAACCGTGGCCGTGTGATTCGCCAGTTGCATGAACAATCGCCGCAGGCCGGGCGAGATATCTACCTCACCATTGACCTGAAATTGCAGCAGTACATCGAAACGCTGCTGGCCGGGAGCCGAGCAGCAGTTGTGGTCAGCGATCCACGTACTGGTGAACTGCTGGCGCTGGTTTCAACGCCAAGCTATGACCCGAACCTGTTTGTTGAAGGCATCTCCAGCGCAGATTACAAGTCATTGCTTAATGACGAAAACCGCCCGCTGTACAACCGCGCGTTACAGGCCGCTTATCCGCCAGCCTCAACGGTGAAACCCTATGTCGCGGTTTCGGCGCTCAGTGCCGGGGTGATCAATCGCAATACCAGCCTGTTTGACCCGGGCTGGTGGCAGTTGCCGGGTTCGGAAAAGCGTTATCGTGACTGGAAAAAATGGGGACACGGGCGTCTTAACGTCACCAAAGCGCTGGAAGAGTCCGCCGATACCTTCTTCTATCAGGTCGCCTATGATATGGGCATCGATCGCCTGTCAGAGTGGATGACCAAATTTGGCTACGGCCATCGCACCGGTATTGACCTGCCGCAGGAAAGTCCCGGTAACATGCCGACACGAGATTGGAAGCTGAAGCGCTTTAAGAAACCCTGGTATCAGGGCGATACTATCCCGGTCGGCATTGGTCAGGGTTACTGGACCGCAACGCCGGTGCAGATGAATAAAGCGCTGATGATTCTGATTAACGATGGCGTGATCAAAGTGCCGCATCTGCTGCGTGCCACCCGTGAAGGTCACACTATGGTGCCGTATCGCCAGGCCCCGGATGAGCCGATTGGTGATATTCACTCCGGCTACTGGGAGATTGCTAAAGATGGGATGTTTGGCGTAGCCAATCGCCCGAACGGCACTGCGCATAAAAGTTTTGCCGACGCGCCGTATAAGATTGCGGCTAAATCCGGTACGGCACAGGTTTTCGGTCTGAAAGCGAACGAAACCTATAACGCACACAAAATTGCTGAGCATCTGCGCGACCACAAACTGATGGCCGCCTTTGCCCCTTACGATAAACCGCGCGTAGCCGTCACCATGATTCTGGAGAATGGCGGCGCAGGCCCGGCTGTCGGTTCGGTGATGCGCCAGATTCTCGACCACATTATGTTAGGCGATAACAATACGGTGCTGCCAGAAGCAGCGCCGACGCCACCTGGTTATGAAGGTGATTAACAATGTCCATGAATGATAGCCCGCAGAAAAGATCAATCTGGATGCGCATCCATATTGACCCACTTTTTATGCTGGTGATCCTCGGCTTGCTGACTTACAGCGCCATCGTTATCTGGAGTGCCAGTGGTCAGGACCCGGGCATGATGGAGCGTAAAATCGGCCAGATTGTCATGGGGCTGGTGATCATGATTGTGCTGGCCCAGGTCCCCCCCCGCGTTTACGAGAGTTGGGCACCCTATCTCTATATTGTTTGCGTCATCCTGCTGATTGCGGTAGATGCTTTTGGACAGATCAGTAAAGGGGCACAACGCTGGTTGGATCTGGGGGTGGTACGTTTTCAGCCCTCGGAGATCGCCAAAATCGCGGTGCCGTTGATGGTGGCACGCTTTATCAACCGCGATGTGTGTCCCCCAACCCTGAAGAATACCGGTATCGCGCTGATCCTGATTTTCGCCCCGACGCTGCTGGTCGCGGCGCAACCGGACCTCGGCACCTCAATTCTGGTCGCGGCTTCTGGTTTGTTCGTGTTGTTCCTGTCGGGCATGAGCTGGAAATTGATTGGCGTCGCCGTTGTACTGGTGGCAGCCTTCATCCCGGTGCTGTGGTTCTTCCTGATGCATGATTATCAGCGCGCACGCGTGATGATGTTGCTCAATCCGGAAAGCGATCCCCTGGGGGCCGGTTACCATATTATCCAGTCCAAAATTGCCATCGGCTCCGGTGGACTGCGCGGTAAAGGCTGGTTGCATGGCACCCAGTCACAGCTGGAGTTTTTACCGGAACGCCATACCGACTTTATTTTTGCCGTCCTGGCTGAAGAATTGGGGCTGGTTGGCGTATTGGTCCTGCTGGTGCTTTATTTGCTGCTGATTATGCGCGGATTAGTTATCGCTGCGCGGGCACAAACCACTTTTGGTCGCGTGATGGCTGGTGGTTTGATGTTGATTTTATTCGTTTATGTTTTCGTTAACATTGGTATGGTTAGTGGTATCTTACCGGTGGTTGGCGTACCGCTGCCCCTGGTCAGCTACGGCGGATCGGCATTGATTGTATTAATGGCCGGATTTGGCATTGTGATGTCGATCCATACTCATCGAAAAATGTTATCTAAAAGCGTTTAAGAGGCTGCACATGCGTAAGGACTGGCTTGGGATTGCTCTGGCATCATTGGTATTGGCTGCCTGTTCCTCCCAGGAGGAACCGCAGAATACCGCCCCACCACAACCGGCCTACAATGGCCCGGTGGTTGAAATTCCTGGGGTGGAACCACGCTATGAACCGATTAATCCATCGACCAGTCAGGATTACAGCGTCAATGGCAAAAGCTATCGTATCGTTAAAAACCCCGCTAACTTCAGCGAAGTTGGTTTAGCCACCTCCTACGGTGATGAAGCCAAAGGCAATCGGACTGCGATCGGTGAAACTTTTGATCCTGACGCCATGACCGCTGCGCATCCAACCCTGCCACTGCCAAGCTACGTGCGTGTGACTAACCTGGCGAATGGTCGTCAAATCGTCGTGCGCGTCAATGACCGCGGGCCATATACCCCAGGGCGCATTATCGACTTGTCACGCGCCGCCGCTGACCGTCTGAACATCTCGAACAATACCCGCGTTCGCGTTGACTATATCAATGTCGCACCGGATGGCACGCTGTCCGGTCCTGGCACCATCGGCACGACGGTAGCGAAGCAGAGCTACGCCTTGCCCGCTCGCCCAGAATTGGGTGGCGGTACGGTGATGATGGGCGGAAGCACCAGCGCAGTCAGCGCACCGCCCGCGCAGGATGTCCGTGCAGTCGATAACAACACCCTGCAAAGCAGTGACAACATGGGTGCGCCCGTTCACAGTAACGGTTTCCTTGGCGCACCTCAGCCACTAGCCAGTGGCGTGCTGGAAGGCAGCGAACCGCAACCGACGGTAGCAACACCGACCCCAGCCCCTGCTGCCGCGGCACCGGTAGCGGCCTCATCCGCACCGGCAAGCGCAGGCAGTTATGTGGTGCAGGTCGGCGCCCTCAATGATTCCGCCCGCGCGCACCAATTAGCCGCCAGCCTGGGCCACCGTTTTGGCGTACAGGGGTTCGTAGAAGCCAACGGTAACGTTTATCGCGTGCAACTGGGTGGCTTTAAAACCCGTACCGAAGCGGCAGCGCTGCAACAGCGTCTGAGCAACGAAGCACAAATGAGTTCTTTTATCACCACCTCCCGTAACGGAATGTGATAATAACCACCAGGCATAGTTATGCCTGGTTACAACAGTTTTGCAAAGCAAGATGCCGCCAGATCAGGTGTTTGCTATAGTAAGGCACTTTTTTCACTCTAAACCCACGGATGTTGTAGTCCTGAACATGAATACGCTGAAACCTTCTCGTTTTCTGAAACGCCTGACAGTGGGATCACTGGTCGCCCTCTCTCTCAGCCATGCCGCCTTCGCGGATGATGTAAACCTTAAAACCATGATTCCGGGCGTGCCGGACATTGATGCTGAAGCCTATGTGCTGATCGACTATAACTCGGGCAAAGTGCTGGCCGAGAAGAACGCCGATGCACGCCGCGACCCGGCCAGTCTGACCAAAATGATGACCAGCTATGTCATTGGTCAGGCGGTAAAAGCAGGCAAAATCCATCAGGATGACATCGTCACCGTGGGTAAAGATGCCTGGGCCACCGGCAACCCGGTGTTTAAAGGTTCTTCACTGATGTTCCTGAAACCGGGCGATCGCGTACCGGTTTCGCAACTGACGCGCGGTATTGTGTTGCAATCCGGTAACGATGCTTGCGTGGCGATGGCGGATTATGTCGCCGGTAGCCAGGATGCGTTTGTTAACCTGATGAACAACTACGTTCAGGCGTTGGGTCTGAAAAACACCCACTTCCAGACCGTGCACGGCCTGGATGCAGACGGCCAGTACAGCTCAGCCCGCGATATGGCGCTGATTGGTCAGGCGCTGATTCGTGACGTACCCGATGAATACGCGGTTTACCACGAAAAAGAGTTCACCTTTAACAACATCCGTCAGTTGAACCGTAACGGCTTGCTGTGGGATACCAGCCTGAACGTTGACGGCATCAAAACCGGCCATACCGATGCGGCGGGTTATAACCTGGTGGCATCTGCCACCGAAGGCCAGATGCGTCTGATCTCTGCGGTGATGGGAGGTCATACTTACAAAGGCCGTGAAACCGAAAGCAAAAAGCTGCTGACCTGGGGCTTCCGTTTCTTTGAAACCGTCGCACCGTTGAAGGCCGGTAAAGAGTTTGCCTCCGAGCCGGTATGGTTCGGCAACAGCGATCGCGTCCAGCTTGGCGTGGAAAAAGATGCTTATCTGACCATTCCGCGTGGCCGTATGAAAGATCTGAAAGCCAGCTACGTGCTGAACAACACCGAGCTGCACGCACCGTTGCAGAAAAACCAGGTGGTGGGCAGCATCAACTTCCAGCTGGATGGTAAAACCATTGAACAGCGCCCGCTGGTGGTGCTGAACGAAGTCCAGGAAGGCGGTTTCATCAGTCGCATCATCGATTACATCAAACTGATGTTCCACCACTGGTTCGGCTAAGGCGCGATTGAAAAAACGCCACTTTGCCCCTATATAAGTTAATATTATTGCTCCCGCCCCGGCGGGAGCCTGTTTTTATGCACCGGAGTCAATATGAAAACCAAACTGAATGAACTGCTCGAATTCCCTACCCCCTTTACCTATAAAGTGATGGGTTTGGCGCAACCGGAGCTGGTTGATCAAGTGGTTGAAGTGGTGCAGCGTCATGCGCCTGGCGACTACAAGCCGGATGTGAAGCCGAGCAGCAAAGGCAATTATCACTCCGTTTCCATCACCATCATCGCCACCCACATTGAACAGGTTGAAACCCTGTACGAAGAACTGGGCAATATCGATATCGTACGTATGGTGTTGTAATGCTGACGCTGGCAAAGGGTTCTTTGCCAGCGTTATACTTTGCCTCTCACTTCTCTACCGGACTTCGTTTTGTCAGCCAATACGCTTCTTGTTCGTCAACTGGGTCAGCGCGACTGGCAACCCATTTCTGACGCCATGCACCGCTTTACCGATCAACGCGACAGTGACACCCCGGATGAAGTCTGGCTGGTGGAGCACAACCCGGTGTTTACTCAGGGTCAGGCAGGCAAAGCCGAACATTTGCTGATGCCCGGCGATATTCCTGTGGTTCAGAGCGACCGTGGTGGTCAGGTGACGTATCACGGGCCAGGTCAGCAGGTGATGTATGTGCTGATTGATGTTAAACGTCGCAAACTGGGCGTTCGCCAGTTGGTGACGGCGCTGGAGGAGACGGTAGTGGCCACTCTCGGCGATTACGGCGTCACCGCGCACGCCCGCCCCGATGCGCCCGGCGTGTACGTTGGAGAAGAGAAGATTTGTTCGCTCGGTTTACGCATCCGTAAGGGGTGCTCTTTCCACGGTCTGGCCCTGAATGTGGCGATGGATTTGGCCCCCTTCCTGCGTATCAACCCTTGTGGTTATGCCGGGATGCGCATGGCGCAATTGGGACAGTTTCAGCCCGGCGTGACCACCGCTGATGTGCAACCCCGCCTGGTGCAACACTTTGCCCGTTTGACGGGTTTTGCACAAAGTGAGTGGTTAAATGCCGATGTGCCGGGTTGACCTTGTCCGTCAGTGCGGATTTACAATTTTGTAACCTAACGGCATACACAGCGGCTGATTCCCGCGCTGCGAGATGATATAATTTTTGCAATTTTTTCAAATAAAGTTGAAAGCCTGGTTCTCAGTTTGAGTGAGGAAGCTTTCAAATCGCAATCCCGACCGGAACCTGCAGATTTATGAGTAAACCAATTCAGATGGAACGTGGCGTCAAGTATCGCGATGCCGACAAAATGGCGCTGATTCCGGTGAAAACCGTGGTCACCGAACGCGAGGAGATTCTGCGTAAGCCGGAGTGGATGAAGATCAAACTTCCTGCGGATTCCAGCCGTATTCAGGGCATCAAGGCTGCGATGCGCAAGAATGGCCTGCATTCGGTCTGTGAAGAGGCGTCCTGCCCTAACCTGGCAGAATGTTTTAACCACGGTACCGCTACCTTTATGATCCTTGGGGCTATCTGTACCCGTCGCTGCCCGTTCTGCGACGTGGCACATGGTCGCCCGAATGCCCCTGATGCCAACGAGCCGGTAAAACTGGCACAAACCATCGCCGATATGGCGCTGCGTTATGTGGTTATCACCTCAGTGGACCGCGATGACCTGCGCGATGGCGGTGCCCAGCACTTCGCCGACTGCATCAGCGCCATTCGCGAAAAAAGCCCGTCAATTAAGATTGAAACTCTGGTACCCGATTTCCGTGGTCGCATGGATCGTGCGCTGGAAATCCTTACCGCCACCCCACCGGATGTGTTCAACCACAATCTGGAAAACGTGCCACGCGTCTACCGTCAGGTGCGTCCGGGTGCGAACTACGAGTGGTCACTCAAGCTGCTGGAACGGTTTAAAGAAGCGCATCCGAACGTGCCGACCAAATCCGGTCTGATGGTCGGTCTGGGCGAAACCAATGCGGAAATCATTGAAGTGATGCGCGATCTGCGTCGTCATGGCGTCACCATGCTGACGCTGGGTCAGTATCTGCAACCAAGCCGTCACCACCTGCCAGTGCAGCGCTACGTTAGCCCGGCAGAGTTTGATGAGATGAAAGAAGAAGCGATGGCAATGGGCTTCACCCACGCGGCCTGTGGCCCGTTTGTGCGCTCCTCTTACCATGCAGACATGCAGGCTAAAGGATTGGAAGTGAAGTAAATTCGTAGCGGCGCGACACAAAACAAAAAACCAGACTGGCGACAGTCTGGTTTTTTTATAACGTAATAAATTTTTACACTTATTGACGTTAGCCGTAAAGATTACTCTTTATGGGTGACACGTTCTGCTGGTGCTTCTTCAGCAGTGCTTTTGGTTGCGGTGGATTCATCATCTTTCATGGCTTTTTTGAAGCCTTTGATTGCGGAACCCAGATCGCCACCCAGTGAACGTAACTTGTTGGTGCCAAAGAGCAGTACGATGAGAGCACCGATGATCAGCAGTTTGGCAATACTGATACCTTCCATAATTAACCTTTCAACCTTAGCGAAAAACGGTGACTGTTATTTACGCGCAGAAAGCTTAGCGGCTCAACTGCAATCTGTAACAGATTAAGATCAGGACGGCACACATTTGTAGCGGCGCGATTTATCGCGCAATAAATCGTGCACCGGATATTGCGCGATAAATCGCACCGCTACAGGGTGTCCCCAATCCTTGATCAGATAAAACGGCTCAAAAACGCCTGGGTACGCGGGTGCTGCGGATTACCTATCACTTGCTCCGGGCTGCCCTGCTCCACCACCACGCCACCGTCCATAAATACTACCCGGTCAGCGGCTTCACGAGCAAAGCCAATTTCATGGGTGACGACAATCATCGTCAGCCCCTGATCCGCCAGCGTGCGCATGGTTGCCAGTACTTCACCCACCAGCTCAGGATCAAGCGCCGAGGTGGGTTCATCAAACAGCATCAGCGCGGGTTTGATTGCCAACGCACGGGCAATCGCCACACGCTGTTGCTGACCGCCCGACAGATGGCGCGGCCAGGCATCGGCTTTATCACTTAACCCCACGGTAGCCAGCAACTCGCGGGCATGCTGTAACGCTTGCTGACGCGGAAACTTGTGCACGCCAATCGGCGCTTCAATGATGTTCTGCAACACCGTCATATGCGGGTAAAGATTGAACTGCTGAAACACCATGCCAATCTTCTGGCGCTGGTGGGCAATCTTGCGTGGCGACAGGCGATGCAAAATGCCTTTCTTCAGCTCATAGCCAATTTGTTCCTCACCAACCATGATTGAACCGGCGTTCATATCTTCCAGATGATTAATGCAGCGCAGAAAGGTCGATTTACCCGAACCCGACGGCCCGAGGATCACCACCACTTCCCCCGGAAACACATCGAGGTCGATGCCCTTCAGCACCTCATTGTCACCATAACTTTTCTGCACATTGCGGGCGCGCACCAGCGGCTGAACGTGACTCATACATCCTCCTTCTGCACCAGGGCACCACGACCGATATCCTCGCCCTGTGTGCGGCGTTTGGGCGCGACCACCGTGCGTTTGGTTCCGCGAGCATAGTAACGTTCGATCGCCGACTGACCGACATTCAGAATCGAGGTGATGATCAGATACCAAATCACCGCCACCATCAGCATCGGAATGATTTCAAAGGTACGGTTGTACACCGCCTGCACCGAATAAAGCAGATCGCCCATCGCAATCACGCTCACCAGCGAGGTGGCTTTGATCATGCTGATTAGCTGGTTGCCGGTCGGTGGAATGATGGAACGCATCGCCTGCGGAATAATGATGCGACGCAGTGCCCGCGTCCGGCTCATACCAAAGGCCTGGGTGGTTTCCACCTGGCCGTTATCCACCGACAGCAAACCAGCACGAATGATCTCCGCCATATAGGCCGCTTCGTTCAATGCCAGCCCGGCAATCGCTGCGGTTAACGGGGTGATCAGATCATTGGTGTTCCAGCTGGCAAAGGTAATACCGGTCCAGGGAACGGTAATCGACAGCGTCGGGAACAACGTTGACAGGTTGTACCAAAAGATCAATTGCACCAGTAACGGCGTACCGCGGAAAAACCAGATGTAGAGCGATGAGATGCCGCTTAACAGTTTGTTCTCCGACAGACGCCACACCGCCAACAGCAGACCCAACAACGTGCCGAGGATCATCGACACCACCGTCAGTCCAAGCGTGACCTGCAACCCCTTCAATACCGAGGCTTCCGTGAACCATTTCAACACCACGGACCACTCAAAGTTTGGGTTGGTCGCCACCAGCCAGAGAAAGTTGGAGGCGATCACCAGCACCACAATCCATGAGACCCAGCGTCCATATGTGGGCGCGCTGCGGGCAAAAGCCACGTCGCGCTGCTGCACGTCGGCCTTATCCCTGGCTCGCGAATCGTTGGTGTTCAAACTCATTTTGCCGCCCCTTTCGCCAGGTTACGCCCTGGTGCCTGCAACATGTTTCCGTCCAGCTTCCACTTCTTCATGATGGCTGCATAAGTCCCGTTGCTGAACAGCTCCTTATAAGCATCCAGCACCACGTTACCCAACTCAGAACCTTTCGGCACAACGGTGCCCTGGAAGATATCGCCAAAGCCGTTTTTCTGGCCTTTGCCGGACAACTCCAACTGACCATTCGCCTGCTCAACGAAGTACGTCAGCGGTGCCTGTGATGAGAAGAACGCATCAGAACGTTTTGAACGCACGGCAAGGATCGAAGAAGGCTGATCGGTAAAGGATTGCACCACAACCGCCGGTTTACCCGCTGCCACACAGGCATCGGATTGCTTGCGGATCACCTGTTCAGCAGACCCCGCCGCCATCACCGCGATACGCTTGCCGCAGGTATCCTCCAGACCATTGATCTTCGCCGGGTTGCCTTTCTGCACGCCGAACACCACAAACTCCTGCACGAAATCGATAAAGTCGACTTTTTCCTGACGGTCCGGGTAATCACCAATCGGACCAATCGCCAGTTGGTAACGACCAGAGTTAATCCCGGTCAGCACGCCAGACAGACCGCTAACGGTCGCATGTTCGATTTTCACCCCGAGCAATTGACCCAGCGCGTTGGCAAGATCGGCAGATGCACCGTCCATTGAGTGCGGGCCATTGACGATCTCATACGGAGGAAAAGATCCGTTATTCACGGCGATCATTTTGCCCGCGCTTTTAATCTCAGCAGGCAGACGGTCATGCAGCGCCTGATCCACTTTTTGGCTTGGAATAGCGTCAGCAGCCTGGGCGAACGATGCCGTCAGCCCTAAAGCCAGCGCGATTGCAGTTGTGATTTTTTTCATGCTCGAGTTTCCCAGTGCTGTCAGTGTGTATTCAATTCAGGTCGGGCAAAACGGCGGTTCTCAAGAACCGGCAAAACGCTGCGTGCGTAAGCGATACGTTGTGGATCGAGGTCGGCGAACACCAATGCCGCTGATTCAGGCGCTTTCGCAATCGCCACGCCGAGTGGGTCAATCACCAGGCTGTTACCGATATTGCGCGGGCCACATTCGCCTACCGCTACCATGTAGCAGGTGTTCTCCAGCGCGCGGGCGGTGGTCAGCAGCTCCCAATGCATCTCCTTCAGCGGCCCTTTCACCCAGGCCGCGGGCAGCACCAGTACATCAGCGCCATCCAGCACCAGGCGGCGTGCCAGCTCCGGGAAGCGCACGTCATAACAGGTCATCAGGCCCACTTTCATACCGGCAACCTCAACCAGCGGCGGTATGACATGACCAGGATTGACGCGTTGTGACTCCTGCATGGCAAAAGCATCGTAAAGGTGGAGTTTTTCGTATTCGGCAATGATTTCGCCATTGCGGATAGCAATCAGCACGTTCAGCGCTTTCTGTCCTTCAGTCGGGACATGCACGCTCATCATGGTCGTCAGATTATTGCCTTTACTGGCGGCCAGCAGTTGTGTGACAAACGGACCATCCAGCGGTTGCGCCGCTTTCAGTACCAGATCCGGGTCGGCGATATCACGCGCCAGCACACCTTCCGGCAGCACCAGCAAATCCGCGCCACCCGCCAACGCTTTGTTCATCAAACCAATGCAAATATCGGTGTTTTCCTGCCATTCGCGGCTGACCGCAAATTGTCCCATCGCAACTTTCATCATCACTCCCCCTGAGCCGCCGCCGGGAAAATCGCTTCCGGCGTCAGCAATGTTTTGGTTAAGCCCTGTTCGAACAGCTCACTGGCGAAATCCGCAATCATCTTTTTGTTAGCGGTAAATCCGTTTTGATTCCAGTCGGCCGGTAATTCCTGCGCGGTACGTCGCAAATCATCCAGTAACCACGGCGTGGTGTCGGCATATTTCTCGCGTTTCTTCATCCACAGCTGGTACGAACGATCGATAATCTCACTCAATGCCTGCGGCAGCCACGGATGTTCCGCTGCCAGCGCCGGTTTCATTGCCAGAATATGGATCCCCGGGACATAGCCCACACGGTTGAAGTAATCACGCTCGGCGCTGGCGAAATCCGGCTGCAACTGGCGCAGGCCCGATCCCGGCAGGAAGAAACCTTCCGGCATAAAGGGGGTGAAGACGGCATCCAGCTCACCGGCCTTCAGCAGTTCAATCAGAGGACGTTCACCCGGAGCCACTTCAATGCGTCCCGGACGCCCAAAGCCTGCCAGACGATCAACAATCGGATGATCCGCCGTCAGACGGCCCGCAAACCAGTATGCGTCATCAATGCCGACCCCGGCTTCGCGCAGTACGGTGCGTGTCCAGGTATTGCCGGAGTCCTGCCAGCCGGTGACACCAATCTTCTTCCCTTTCAGCTGGGCTGGCGTCGTGATCGGGCTATCCGCCGTGGTGATGATGCAGCGCTGGCGGAAGCCACGCATCAGAAAATGGGGCAGACCAAGCAGCGAGGTATCGCCTTTGGCACGCGCCTGGGCATAACGGCTGAACGAGACTTCGCCCGCGTCATATTTTTCGCTGGTGCCAAGGTTATCAACCAGCGTACCGACGCGGTCAATTTCCAGCTGAAATCCTTCCGGCTTGATGTCGCCGAGTGCCAGCGGTGTGAAGTAATCCCAGTCACGAACCGCCAGTCTGATGGTTACCATATTCGTCGTTTCCCCGTGTGCAGCCACGCTGCGTTTAGTTATTCAGCAAATAGTGCTTGAATTTGATACTAAATCGGGAATACTAATCTGAACAATAAATACTTTGTTACTGAACAAAGGTTTTTCTTATGACGCAAACGGTAGATATCGACTGGTTCAGCGCGCAAATTACCGATGCGTCGGTAAAGGGCATCACGCTCACCGCTTCCACCTTAATTCGCGATGGTCAGATTGCCGTAGGCATGCAAATGCCCGCGGTGCGCGAGCTGGCGGAACTGCTGGGAGTGAGCCCGGCGACGGTCTCGGCAGCCTGGTCACAGTTAAAAAAACAAAAAGTGCTGGCGGGTAAAGGGCGTAGCGGCGTCTGGGTGTGCGGTAATACGGTGATGCCGCGACCGATTCGCTTTGAGAAAATCGGCAACTACGGCGATAACATTCAGGCAGATTTGGCGATGGCCTCCCCCGATCCGGCGCTGTTGCCGAATCTGCATGCGGCGATGCTGGCGGGCATTCAATCACCCCAGTTGAATAGTTACCATCGTGAAGCCATTTCACCGCAGTTGCTGGCAGCGATTAAGCCGCGCTGGCCCTACCCGGCGGAGTCATGGCTGGCGACGGATGGCGGTTTTGATGCCATGAATGTCATCGTGCAGACGCTGCTGTCGCCTGGCGACAGGGTGGTGCTCGAAGATCCCACCGCAACCCGTTTGCTGGATATGCTGGATAACATTGGCGCAGAAATTCTGCCGCTGCCATGCGATGAACAGGGCCCCATCCCTTCTGCCTTAGCCGCACACCTGCATAAATCCCCGGCGATGTTTATCTACCAACCCCGCACCCATTCGACCACTGGGCATACCGTGACGCAGCAACGCAGCGCTGAACTCGCGCGCGTGTTAGCCAATAGCAAAACGCTGATCGTTGAGGATGACGGGATTGGTGATCTGTCTCGCTGGCCGGTGTGGAGCCTGGGTTTCCACTTTCCTGAACGCGTGGTGCATGTGCATTCGTTTTCCAAAGCCTATGGCCCGGATTTGCGACTGGCCGTACTCTCCGCCCCCGCAGAACTGGTGAAGCGTATTCAGGCCTGGCGTAACTTCGGCGTCAGTTGGACCAGCCGAATTTTGCAGGATGCGGTGGCGTGGATGCTGACAGACACCACCACCCAGCAGCAAGTGGCGCAGGCGAAAACAATCTATCGTGAACGTCGTCAGCAGTTGTTGAACGCCCTGCTGGCACGCGGGCTGGCGCTGACCGATCGCGATGGCCTGAGTCTGTATATTCCGGTAGCGTCAGAACAATATGCCATGATTACGCTGGCGGCCCGAGGAATCGCCGCCGTGCCAGGTGAACGTTACAGTATCAATGCCGAACAATTTATCCGCGTCAGCACTGCTATGTTCCCTTTGCAACAACTTGACAGTATTGCTGACGCGCTGGTGATTGCATCCGGACGGGAAATTAACCTTAACCCAGATCTTTGATGTGATAGCGTGGGGATTCGACATAACCTTCACGCGCGTAAAACTGGTTAGCTTTCAGGCGTGATGCGTGGCAGTGCACCTCCATCCGGTCACAGCCGCGCTCACGCGCCAGTTGTTCGGCATAGTTAAGCAATTGCTGACCACTCCCCTTACTGCGCTCACCTTCCGCGATACAAAAGTAGCTGATACGGGCGAAATCGCCGGCCAGCGCCAGTTGCGGAATGAAATGAAGCGAGAGAAATCCGAGGACCTGCGTACCATGCTCCGCCACCAGCAAGACTTCATCCGGATGGCTGGAAAGCTGTGCTAAACGTGAATCAATAAACTCTTCCGTACCTGCGTAACCCAGTTCAGTGAGCAGGGCACTCAGAGCAAAACTGTCTTTCGCCTGTGCCTGACGTATGTTCATCCAGCCTCCTCATTAATCCATTTCCAGCTGTTATATAGCGTTGCCAGCAAAAAAGCTGCAAGTAAGGATTGTTATGGGGATGTTACGAGAATTATCTGTGAGTTACCCCGCAGATCGTGCCCTATCATGCGCCTGTCATCAGGGCTTAAGGATGCGTTAATATTGCTTTGCCATCCTGACCTGGAGCTTACAGGAGGCAGAAATCATGAAGAGTATGATACCCCGTACAATGGATGAAATGCTGGCAATCACCATCAGCAGTTTCGCCATCATTGCCTGGGCCATTATTTGGTGGCAGGCATAAAAAAACCCGCCAGAAGGCGGGTTTTTAGAATTCTGCGTGTTAACTTACAGGCTGATAACGTTAGCAGCAGATGGGCCTTTAGCGCCGTCGGTGATTTCAAACTCAACGCGCTGACCTTCAGCCAGAGTTTTGAAGCCGTTGCTCTGGATAGCAGAGAAGTGTACGAATACATCTTTGCTGCCATCTTCAGGAGTAATGAAACCGAATCCTTTAGATTCATTAAACCACTTAACGTTACCTTTGATCTTGGACATCTATATTACCTTTACATGAAAAATGGACACTAAACTGTGTCGGCGCCTAGTACAGCAATTGCGGTGACATTTGTCCAGTGCGAATTGATGAAAAAGTGATAAATATCGCCTTTTTCGTCAGCCTTTACACTTTTCATCCGTCTTCCCAGGTCAGAACTGAAATCTCAACCAGGCAAAATAGACATTTCCATTGTTGTAAGTGCCTGGAATATAAGTCATTTGAAAGGTAACAGGCCCATATCCCACTGAAGCCATCGGCAACAAAACCGGAATCGGGATATAGTTCCAGTTATCCCTGGCCGTTACACCGGCCGTGAAGCCTGCGCCAAAGTGAAAATTATCATCCCTCAGAGGACGCCATGTAGCTTCCCAACCGTAGCCGCCGATCGGTTCCCATTTGTTAAATGAGTCCTTAAACGCCATCAGGTAGAGGCCATGCCAGTTCCCTTTGTCATCCCAACGAGAGATACCACCGCCAGCGCCCCAGGGCCGCTCATTGTACCTGTCGATATGTTCCTGATCATAGGTCCAGCGGTTATGCCAGGTAATGGCAGGCAAGTAGAAGTCATAGTTTTGTGGCTGCGACCATGTCTGGGCCACATTGTCAGTGAAAGTATTCCAGCCAGACTTGATAGCCTGCGTGGTGGTGTCAGCCTGAGCAGAAGAAACGCCCGCAACGATCAAAAAACAGCCGGCAAAGGCTGTAGAAACGTACCGATTCACAACAATCATTCCTGTAACACAATTCTTATGATGGCAAGACATCAGACACTTATCTGAAATCTGCCTAAAATTAATGCTATTACCTGAAAAGCATAATAAAAATGGACCTGATACTCTCCAGGCATTATCTGGATTGATCCAGGGATCGTCTTCATGGTCAGACGCATGAAGGGTGCATGTTACCGATAATGCGATGAGATAACTGGAACAAGAGATAAACGAAACCGGCATTATCGCCATTGATAAAATGTGCACTCCTGCCCTGTTGGCAATTGCTTAAAATTGCTTAATTTTCAGCAAGCTGGATTTGATTGTTGATAACGTAAATAAATTAACGAAATTTATTGTTTGAACTGATGCGGGGAATGAGATAAATCTCAGGGTTCCAGGAAGGAGATGAGGAGGAATGCTGATGACTATCCGTTGTAGCCGTTGTGGATGCGCACGATTCTTTTATACATTGAACGGTACCAAGCTAACCCGAGAGCAGCATCACGGAGCCTGCTGTGCTGCCTGCCGCAAACCGCTAAATCTGCGGGATGTGGTTCTGCCGATACCTCGTACTTTTCCTGCGGCATTCACCAATGCAGATTGAGTCTGAAGCGGTACCCGCAGGTGCCAGATAGCGTCAGAAAATCAATTTAAACACGCCAGTAATCGTCAAGAGTCCAACAATGAAGATGATAGCGATGATCCACAGGATTATTTTCATTTTCAGCTCCTTGTTACGTCATAAATAGCGCCTGCTCACTCCAGTATAGACGAAAATTCTACCCTTGCTGCCAGGTGCGATGCCTGTCACGCCATCTTGCTGTCGTTTCGTTTACCTGAAGATTATTTCTGCGACCGGGATCGCAGCTGAAGATTTTTCTTAAGTTTGCCGCTTCGTTCTCCGCCTCAGCACTGTCTAAACTTACAGCGCCTGTAGCAGGCCTCAATTGTTATCACTGCCTAAGTAACAAGGAGATTCTATGAGCACGATAAATACCAGCATGGGACGTTATAGCCTTAAGGCAAAGGACTATGGCAATCATATCAGTGGCAGCATTGCCATAAACGATGAAGGTGGCACGCAGCTCACCATGCAGGAGTTTAAAGAGCATTATCTTGACGATGTCGTCAACAATGTCATTTATCCTGTCACCGGTGGTAACCGTGAGATTACTCGCGCGCTGCGAGATCAAATGGTAAAAGCGGGATTTGAACAACCGCACTGAGTTTTTGGGCCACGGTTTGTGGCCCTTTGCTTTGCATAATCCTCACTTGCCGTTATTACGCAATCGTCGCAGGATGGAGTCTCCATTTTTCAAGGAGATCAACCGCGTGAGTGCCCTTCATCGTATTCCGTCTTCCCCTCTTCATCAGTTTGTGCAGGCTATCTGGTTGCATGCTGGCAGCAGCGCCGACGAAGCACGACTGGTGGCCGATCATCTGGTCGCTGCAAATCTGGCCGGCCACGATTCGCATGGCGTAGGCATGATTCCCAGTTATATGGTTTCGCTCTCGCAGGGCTTTTTACAACTTAACCAGCACACCACTATCGAAAAGGATGTTGGCGCGGTCATTACCTTGAGCGGCCATAACGGCTTTGGTCAGGTTGCCGCATGGGAAGCGATGCAATTGGGGATTGAACGCGCCAGTAAATTTGGTATCGCTGCTGTGGGCCTGCATGACTCACACCATATCGGACGTATTGGTCACTGGGCGGAACAGTGTGCGGCTGCCGGGTTTGTCTCTTTTCACTTCGTCAACGTTGCGGGCGACCCGATGGTGGCGCCATTCAACGGCAGCGACCGCCGTTTCGGTACCAATCCGTTCTGCGCCGTGTTCCCACGAAGCAATGGCAAACCGTTGCTGTTGGATTTCGCCACCAGTGGCATTGCCTTCGGTAAAACCCGTGTCGCCTGGAACAAAGAGCAGCAGGTAGCCGCAGGCTATCTCATCGATCATCAGGGCAAAGCCACCACCGAACCGGGCGTGATGCATCAGGAGCCGTATGGTTCACTGCTGCCATTTGGCCTGCATAAAGGCTATGCGCTGGCGACCATGTGTGAAATCCTCGGCGGTGCGCTCTCTGGTGGCCGCACCACCCATGAAGAGACGCTGGTGACCTGTCATGACGCCATCTTCAACTGCATGACCACCATCATCGTCAACCCGGAAGCCTTCGATGCCCCGGCGATGCAGCAGGAAGCGGAGGCTTTCCTCAATTGGGTGAAACGCTCACCACAAAGTGGCGATGCACCGATTATGGTGCCGGGCGAATGGGAAGAGAGTAATCGTCTGGAACGCGAGCGCGACGGCATTCCGCTCGACAGCAACAGTTGGGAAAAAATTTGCCAGGCGGCATTGCAGGCAGGTATGCCTGAAGAAGAGTTGGCGGCGTTCCGCGCCCTGGCGCAGTAGGCCGCCCCACGCTGAGGCTTAACGCCTCAGCGTTTCCACATCAAATCACCATCGACAGCAGCAAACAACCCACCAGACCGCAGACCGAAATGATGGTCTCCAGCACTGACCAGGATCGGATGGTCTCACCGATAGTCAGGTTGAAATACTCTTTGAACAACCAGAATCCCGGATCGTTGACGTGGGAGAAAATCACGCTGCCCGAGCCAACGGCAATCACCATCAGTTCCGGGCTTGCACCGGAGGTGACAATCAGCGGAGCCACAATGCCGCCTGCCGTAATCGCCGCCACGGTGGCAGAACCCAGCGCAATACGCAGGACAGCCGCAATGGACCACGCCATAAAGATCGGAGAGACATTGGTTTCATGCATCATGCTGGCGATGTATTTATCCACGCCGCTGTCCACCAGCACCTGCTTAAATGCCCCGCCACCGCCAATAATCAGCAGCATCATCGCGATGATTTTGATCGAGTCACTCAGCGTGCCCATCACCTCATCCATGCTACGTCCGCGGTTCAGGCCAAAAGTGAAGATCGCAATCAACACCGCAATCAGCGTTGCCATGATCGGATCACCAAAGAACTCTGCGTAAGGCAGCACCACATGGCCTTTCGGCAGTACCATCTCCGCCACCGCACGCAGAGCCATCAGGATCACCGGTACCAGAGCCGTCGCAACGCTGACACCAAAACCCGGCATTTCTGCTTCGCTGAAGGTTTTCGGGTTCCACAGTCCTTCCGGAATGGGTTTATCAATGCCTTTGAGGAAACGTGCATACACCGGTCCCGCCAGAATGACGGTAGGAATGCCCAGCAGGGTACCGAACAACAACGTTTTACCCATGTCAGCATTGAACAGGGTGGCAATGGCGGTTGGCCCCGGATGCGGCGGCAGGAAACCGTGGGTGACAGACAGCGCAGCCGCCATCGGCACACCGACAAACAACAATGGAACGCGCGCTGAGGCCGCGATGCTGAACACCAGCGGCAGCATCAGCACAAAGCCCACTTCATAGAACAGGGCGAAACCGACGGTAAAACCGGTCAGTACCAGCGCCCACTGAATATGTTTTTGACCAAATTTAGCGATCAGCGTGGTCGCAATGCGCTGCGCCCCGCCACAGTCAGCCAACAGTTTGCCCAGCATGGCACCAAAACCCATGATCAGCGCCAGACTACCCAGCGTGCCGCCGACACCCGTTTTGATCGATCCAATCACTTTGTTGACCGGCATGCCCTGCATCATACCGACGGCCAACGCCACCAGAATCAGCGCAATAAACCCATTCAGTTTGAAACGAATCATCAGCAGCAGCAATAACGCCACCCCGATAGCCACGTAGAGTAATGGCATAATTTTTCTCCACTTTTTGCCAGATCTTTCACCGGCAGCGGTTTGTTGTGATAAGTCCTGAGGACGATGGATAAAGCAGCGTTTGATATGTTGTTACATAGCGTCGCATATTGTTACCGGTATCATGTTAAGGGTAACACGATGAAGAAATCACCTGCTGCGCCGGGTGAATTTCGGATTTGAGAAGGTGATCAACTTTTTACCCACTGGTTATCAGAATGTTTGCCCCGGCAGCAGGAAGGGTTTTGGTTACACTAAGGTCTTTCCGCCCATGAAAAAGGATGTGCAGGTGAGTGAGAATCTGATCGAGCTGTACAGTAATCAACAAACCCTGTTTGCCCGAGGCAGTATTGATCGGCTGGTGCCGTTGCTGGCCGCCAATCCGCAGCCGACGTTGTTGTTCTGTGGTCGCTCGTTTCTGAACGGCCCTACCTGGGCGCGCCTCGGGGCAGCGCTCAACGAGAACATCCTCGGCTATGAGATCGTCAGCCATGAGGCTTCGCCAGATGAAATTGATGGCTGGGTCAATCGCTGGCGCGGCCATGTTGATCGTGTGGTGGCGATCGGTGGCGGCAGCGTGCTGGACGCAGCCAAAGCCTTCAGCGCCATGATGCAACATCCGCTACCCACCGCGCGCTATCTGGAGAAAGTGGGTGATACGCCGGTACAGCCTGCCACATTGCCGCTGATTGCAGTTCCGACCACGGCTGGCACCGGCAGCGAAGCGACACAAAACGCGGTAGTGACTGACCAACAACATATCCAGGTGAAAGCCTCACTGCGCCACCCGGTGTTTGTGCCGCAGGTGGCAATTCTCGATCCCGATCTACTCAAAGGGACGCCAGACCCTGTCCTGGCCACCTGCGCCATTGACGCTTTTACCCATCTGTTTGAAGCCTATTTATCGCGCAAAGGTAATCTGTTCAGCCAGCAGATGGCATTAAGCGGCTTGCGCTTATTCTTTCAAGCCTGGCCCGCACTGAATCGCACCGATCAGACAGGTGATAATGCCCGCGAAGCGATGATGATGGCGTCATGGCTGGGCGGCGTCTGCCTGAGTAGCGCCGGATTGGGGGTGATTCACGGTATCGCCGGGGAGCTGGGGGCGATTAAGCCTTTCCATCATGGCGAAGTCTGTGGACGTCTGCTGTTTCCGTTCCTCGATGTGCTGGCCGAAAGCGAACATCCCGAGCAGCAGCAACTGATGGCGCAACTGGCGCAACAACTGCTGCCGGATGATCCGGCACCACCGGCACTGGCGTTAAAAGCCTGGCTGCAACAGCACGCCATCATGCCGTTCTGGCAGGGCGGCCCAACGTTGACAGCGACGGAAGTTGAGTGGATTGTGGCGCGAGCCAACAGTAAAAACGGCTGGGTCAGCTACACCAAAGAGACGTTGACTGACATGATCGCGGCAGCCTGGCAGATTGCATGATCCGTTACGGCGCGATTTATCGCGCCGTTTCGTCCCGGATATGCGTTCAGGCGTGGAATGGCCCCTGCCCTGCCAGCATCTGCTCAATGACCTGCAACACGCCCTCGTCATTATTGGACGGTGCCTGATAACGTGCCGCCAGCTTCACACGCTGCGGCGCATTCTGCATGGCAAAGCTGAAACCAGATTGCACCAACATTTCGAGGTCGTTGCCACCATCGCCAAACGCCATCACTTCCTCATCGGCAATGCCCCAACGCGTCTGCAACAGGCGTAATCCGTTGGCCTTATGCAGACCCGGCACAATCAAATCAACCGACCCATGCCCGCTGGACGTCGCCGCTGCGGCACCATGATGTAAGCGTTCAATATCAGCCATTAAAATCGACACATAGTCGTCGGAGAGATTGAGCGCAAATTTAAACAACTTATCGTCACCGGTATCACTCAGGCTATCGATAGCCTTCAGGCGATGACAATAGTGCCGCATTTTCGTCAGCCATGACTCATCGGCATCGGTGAAGTAGTAAGCACTGTTACGACCGGCAATCAAATACTTCAGATCGGGATAGTGACCACGCTGTAGCGTATCCATCACCGCATGAACGTCATCACGCGAAAACGCCCCACAGAACAACTCCTCATCCCGGTCAATAATCCACGCGCCATTCTCCGCCACAAAGGCGATCTCGCAGGCGATCTCAGGGAAGAAGGATTTGAGCTGATAATATTGGTTGCCGCTGGCGACCACGAATTTGATGCCACGTTGTTTCAGTTGGGTGTAACAGGCGTGAAAACGTGCGCGATTGTACTGTTTTTTGTCGTCGAGAAAGGTGCCGTCCATATCTACCGCCACCATTTTTACCACGGCCATCATGACTCCTTAGCGCATTGAAAGGAAAACAGATCGCTATAGAGGATAACCTGGCGGGGAGGAGAAAACAGCGAAAAGACGGATGGCAATGGCCATCCGTCGGCAGGATTAGTTGAAGGCGTTATTCAGCAGAATTGCGGTGATGATACCGGTGGCGGCGGCTACAAGGACGTAGTTACCGTCGATATACGACCAATATTCACCGCGTGGCGGTGCATACAGGCCGTGTCCACGCCAGTCATCGACACGATAATGCGGGCCACGGAATTCCGGCGGCGCCGGGTAACCACGACGGAAATCATGGCCGTTCCAGGCGAAGCGATCACCACCGTGATGGCCTTGCGGCATCGGACGTCCAGCATAATGATCATTGCCACGGCCAGGACCACGATCTGCGCCGCGATCAGGGCCACGGTTGTTGCCGTGGTCAGGGCCACGATTACCACCACGATCCGGACCATTACCGTGGTCCTGATGTTGGTTACCACCGTGTTGCTGCCAACGCTGGTCACCGGGGCCGTCAGCCCAGGAAACGCTGGAAATCAATGTGCTGCATGCAATAAGCGAAGCGACTAAAGTCAATGTTGTTTTTTTCATGGTGTTACCTCCAGGGATAACGGCAGTGATAGCGCCGTTAAGCGATACTATTAATGATATGGAGGCAAAAGCGCATTTCCAAAACTCCTAAAAAACTACCGACTTACAATATATTACCTCGAATTATCGCTTTCTTAACGTTTGTGTCAGGCGTGACATTAAATGGACCGAAAATGCAGCATTCTACGGAGAGAGTAATCCATGGAAAAAACCCGATCGCGAAGATCGGGAGGAATCAATTTCCATTTATTGCATAAAGAGGGGTAACCCTACAAAAGCGAGGGTAAAACTGAAGCACACAACGCCACATCACTAGCATTGCCGGTAAACAATACCATTTCAAAATGAAAAATTCTTTTAAAAATGACTTTTTTTCAGAAAAATACGTAAGGAGTTAGATGCTGAGGTAAATAATCCTCTGCACAGAATTAAATACTTTTAAATAAGGTCTGTGCTCTGACCAGAGTAGCCAACAAGATATTTCTTGCTATCACGACATTATCAGACATATCAGGTCACTCCGCATAAAAAAACAATCAAAATCAAACATGTAAATAAAAAACACTCTCTTGACTATCAGCATTTCTTAACGAAACACAGCTTTCATGGATAATTTTCATCTGGCGAAAGCCGTAAAATCCCACAAAAAACCAATTAATACCAAACCGTGATTAATACAGAATTCAATATTAGCGTTATTAGAAATAACTGATGCGATCAGATTATTCTGCCCGGGAAGTGCGAGCGGAGACTTCTTTTGTTTTTACTTCTGTATACCGGAACGGATAATTACCTGTTGAATACCTCATCACTGGTATTTACCTTGTTGCCAGATGGCGTGTCGTCGATGCCGGATAACGCAGTAACTTAGCTGCGGGTCGTATCGGACGGCGTACCAGCTCTCCGCCACAGTTCGGGCAATGTCCATCGAGTACCCCGGTGACGCAATCAATGCAGAAGGTGCACTCAAACGAGCAGATATGCGCTTCTCTTGACTCCGGCGGCAAATCTTTATCGCAGCATTCACAGTTAGGACGCAGTTCCAGCATGGTGTTCTCCTGTACGAAAAAATCCATCATCGCTGCTGCAATCGTTTATGACCAGATCGCAGGCAGACACTACAGGGACAAATCAGGACATCTACAGATTCCACATCGCGCGATAAATCACGCGGCTGTTCTGCCGAATATGTGACGCTCATCACCAGACCTTCTATAGTTCATGCGTTCCCCTTTTTAAAGAGACGTATTGATGCAAGTTAAAGGTTTGAATATCGGCTTTTTCATCGTCATCCTGGCGATTGTCACGGTGGCGTTTTTTGACGTGCTCACCCCTTACTTCTCCGCCATTTTATGGGCAGCGATTCTGGCGGTGATTTTCCATCCACTGAAATCCGTGTTACGGCAAAAAATGGGGGATCGTAATGGCCTGGCCTCGCTGGTGACATTGCTGATCATCTGCCTAATCGTCTTCACACCGCTGGCTATCGTCACTTCATCGCTGGTGGTGGAGCTCAATACCGTCTACACCAAACTGCAAAACAACTCATCGCAGTTTCCGACGGTCTTTGCCGACCTGTTCCAACATTTGCCAGCGTGGGCACGTAATTATCTGTCTGAACATCATCTGAACAATGCCACGCAAATCCAGGAAAAACTCTCCGGCTTTGCCCTGAAGGGCGGCCAGTATATGGCGGGCAGCGTGTTCATCATCGGTAAAGGCACCTTCACCTTTACTGTCGGTTTTGGTGTGATGTTGTATCTGCTGTTCTTCCTGCTGAAAGATGGTGCCTGGCTGGTAAGCCTGATTTTAGAGGCGCTGCCACTCTCCACCTATGTCAAACACCATCTGCTGTTGAAGTTTGCGGCGGTGTCTCGCGCGACGGTGAAAGGCACTGTGGTGGTCGCCGTGGTACAAGGGGTATTGGGTGGATTGGCATTCTGGATCACTGATATCGATGGCAGCCTGCTGTGGGGCGCGTTAATGGCATTTCTCTCGCTCATTCCGGCAATTGGTTCGGCGATCATTTGGGTGCCCGCCGCCATTTTCTTCTTCGCTACCGGCGCGCTGTGGAAAGGCTTGTTCCTTGTTGGCTTCTTTGTGGTGGTGGTCGGTCTGGTGGACAATATTCTGCGCCCGCTGCTGGTGGGTAAAGACACCAAAATGCCGGACTATCTGATTCTGATTGCCACGCTGGGTGGCATGGAAGTTTACGGTATCAACGGCTTTGTCATCGGTCCGTTAATTGCCGCGCTGTTTATCGCCTGCTGGAACCTGCTTTCCGGACGCGATAACCGTGACAACGTGGAAGAGATTGATGAAGAGTTTATTGAGGAAGGGAAGCAGCGCGACTGATAGCGGGTGCCGTCTGGCACCCGACTTAAACGTTAACTCGTCATGACCTTATCGCCTGATGTGCGCCAGCCGCGCGTCAGGCGTTTTTCAATTTCCACCAGCACAAAAATCCCGGCACTGACCGCCAACGCGATAAACCAGTATTTCAACGGTAACGGCTGGGTGCCAAACAGGGTATTCATCAGCGGAACATAGATGATCAGCGCCTGGAGCAGGATCAACACCAGCGTCACCAGCCAGATTCCCCGGTTCTTCAGCAAACCAGCATCCAGTGAGAAGCCCTCGCTGTTGCGGCAATTAAGCATATACACCCACTGCGCGGTCACCAGCATCTGCAACAATACGGTGCGAATAAACTCCGGGCTGTAACCACGCGGTTGCAACCAGGCTTCCAGCATAAAAGCACTGACTGAGATCAGCAGCCCCACAAACAGCACACGCCAGATGGCGAATCCATCCATCACATTGCTGCGCACATTGCGTGGCGGCCGCCGCATGATGTTCTGTTCCGCAGGCTCAAACGCCAGACCAAACGAAAGCGTGGCAGAGGTCGCCATATTCATCCACAGAATCTGAACCGGCGTCAGTGGCAACAGGTTACCCATTAAGATTGCGATGATGATCAGCAACCCCTGAGCAAAACAGGTTGGCATCACAAACAGGATGGTTTTCTTCAGATTGTCATACACCCGACGTCCCTCCTTCACCGCTGCCGCGATGGTAGCGAAGTTGTCATCGGCGAGGATCATATCAGCTGACTCTTTGGTCACTTCTGTCCCTTTGATCCCCATAGCAATACCGACATTGGCCTGCTTCAGCGCCGGGGCATCATTGACGCCATCGCCGGTCATACCGACAATTTCACCGCTCGCTGCCAGCGCTTTCACCAGCCGTAACTTATGCTCCGGGCTGGTGCGAGCAAAGATGTCGTATTCCTGTGCTGCCTGCGCCAACGCGGCATCATCCATATGTTCCAGTTGATAACCCGTCACCGCAGCAGTGCTGTTGCCAATACCCAGCATCTGCCCGATCGCCATCGCCGTTTCCTGATGATCGCCGGTGATCATCTTCACGCGGATACCCGCCTGCTGGCAGTCGCGGATGGCGGTAATCGCTTCCGGGCGTGGCGGATCCATCATGCATGCCAACCCCAACAACGTCATACCCTCGCGCAAATCCTCATGGTCGAGTCGATGCTTCACGGTCGGCAACCAGCGCCAGGCCGCCGCCACGGTACGCAACCCCTCGCTGGCGTACGTCGAGATGGCGTTCTCCCAATAATCCCGATCGATCGCCGCAACGCCCTGCTCTCCCTGCTGCTGCTGGCACAGCGCCAGCAACACATCCGGCGCACCGGTCAGCAGGATGCAAGGTTTCCCATCCATCACCGCACTCACCGCCTGATATTTGTAGAGAGAATCAAACGGCAGCTTGCTAACCACTTCAATCGCATCAGACTTCACGCCCGCTTTCGCGGCCAGCACCTTCAGCGCACCTTCGGTGGGGCCACCAATGACCCCCCAGTGACCCTGTTCGTCCTGGCGCAGTTGGCTTTCATTGCAGCGATCGACAGCACCGAGAAAGGCCTGCAACACGCTATCTTCTCCCGCAGCATGACCACTGGCGCTGATAACAGGATGAAACTCGCCTTGTGGTTCATAGCTGTTGCCGCTGATACGCCACTGGCTATCCGCCAGTACCACCGCTTTCACCGTCATCTCATTCATGGTCAGAGTGCCGGTTTTGTCTGAACAAATAACGGACATCGCACCCAGTGTTTCCACCGTCGGCAACTTGCGAATAATCGCCTGATTGCGCGCCATTGATTGCACACCCAGCGACAAAATGATGGAGATAATGGCCGGCAACCCTTCCGGCACCGCTGCCACCGCGAGGCTGATTACCGACAGCAGCAGTTCCCCCAGAGGAATGTCGCGCAGCAAAAAACCAAACACAAACAGCGCCACCATCATCAACAGGATGATGGCAAAAATCGCTTTACTCAGTTTATCGATTTGCACCAGCAGCGGTGTTTTGGCTTCCTCAATCGAGGAGATCATCGCATTGATATGGCCTAACTCGGTATCGCCACCAGTGGCGATCACGACACCCATCGCCGTTCCAGAACTTACCGTAGTGCCCGAATACGCCAGATTGAGCCGATCACCCAGGGATTTCTCACCTTCCAGCGCCGCGGTGCTTTTTGACACCACGGTGGATTCACCGGTCAGAATCGCCTCTTCAACCCGCAAATTATGGACTTCAAACAGGCGCAAATCGGCCGGGATTTTGTCGCCAGGCCGCAGCATGACCACGTCACCCGGCACGATATTCTGCGTGGCAACGGTAGCCTGTAATCCTTCACGCAGCACAATGGCATCGTTCGACAGCATATTTTGAATGCTTTTCAATGACTTCTCGGCGTTACTTTCCTGGATAAATCCAATCAGTGCGTTGATGACAGCAACGCCGAGAATGACAAAGGTATCGACCCAGTGGCCCATCATGGCCGTAACTAGCGCCGCCGCCAGCAGAATATAAATCAGCACATCTTTGAAATGGGCGATAAAACGCATCAACACCGATTTCTCGCGCTTCTGCGGCAGAATATTTGGACCCTGAGTATGCAGTCGCTGCTGCGCCTCTTCACCGCTTAATCCTTGTGGACAACTGTTAAATGCAGAGAACGCGGCTGCGCTGTCTTGTTGATACCAGGGACGCTCGGCGGAATCCGTTCGCCTCATGGTAAAAGGAATGACATTCATAATTACCCCGTGGGACTGAATCAATAAATTATGACCAAAATAAAAATCACACTTTAATAAAATCTCCAGCCATCGCGATGACCAATATCATGTTTTTCTCAGTTTTAAATCCGCAGGTAATTCACCCAAAGCTAGTCACAAAGGTAAATTATTATCACGATAAGAAAATTCTAATCCGACAATATTTAGAAATTTTCAGATTTTATAACTCTTTTAAACCCTCAACGCGAAAACAAAATAAAACTTTAAAATACAACAAGTTATAATTATTTTATTGTTTTATTATGATGAGGAGATCGCTTTTTATGTCACAGGATTGTTGATCTTTAATATTCCATCCAGCCTGGCTCCATCGCGCAGAAGACATTAAACGAAACCTTAACGAAAGTTGAAAAAGTTAACTCCCGCCATAAAAATTGCGGGCAATCAGTATTTAAACTGAATTCGTGATGCATATTTAACCCGGTAGTTAATTGATAAGGGCAAGGAAAATGAACAACTGGCCGGTGTTGGGTGCGTTGCTGTGCTGTTTGATTCTTATTGGTTGTAATAATAAAAAAATCACGGAGATGATAGTTCCTAACGTAATTAAGAGTTCTGTATTCAAGGATAATAATGTTGAAACCCTGCGCATCTTCGCGACACCGGGTAAAGATGGCCTGGCACTGAAAGGTGTCGGATCGTGGCGAGAACATGACGCTCAGAGCAGCCTGAAACTCAACGAGCACCCATACCCACTCGTCCCTTCCCCCCTTCACCGCGGCGATGCGCTGGAGGTGATTTTCAGCGTGCCGGAAAATCTGTTTATCAGCCTGGAGGGGAAAAACGCCAGCAGCTAGTCCCCCTTTACGTAACGGCGCGATAAATCGTGCCGTTACGGACTTATATTCTGTGAAGTAACTCCCAATTCTAATTCCTTGTCGAAATATTTATGTGATCTCACTGGCAATAAATTCGCCATCATCCATTAGTGTCTACCCGGCAATGCCCTGACATTATTATTCTGATTTAACTGTGTTCATCATTTTGAACATATTCCGTTCATGTTTTGGTATTTCTCCCCTCCTGATTTCTGGCTATAACAACCACAGAGCCAGCACCGACATAAATTCTGCGCAGAGGATAACAATGACAGTGCTCAACAAAAGACAAATAGAGTTAGTTAACTTACTGGCACTGGAGAATAGCTGGTTGCCGATGACCGAGGTGGCGCAACAGCTCAATATTTCTATCAGTACCATCCGTCGTGATGTGGAAGTGATTAACTTGTATTACCTGGGAAACAATAAAGTTATCAGCAAACCGGGACTGGGATTGAAATTAGATGTTAGTAGTACCCTTTCCGTACCACATGATACTAACGATGATGCCATGCTCGGCATTCTGAAAAGTAAGCGGCTGATCAGCATGACCACCGATTTACTCTCAGATTCGCCCGATCCTTTATCCATCAGTGCACTGGCGGAAAAATATTTTATCAGTCGTTCATCTATCGTTGAAGATTTGAAAAAGATTGAAATCTGGATTGAAAAGTTTTCCCTTGCGATCAGAAAAAACCATTCAGGAACTTTTATTTCCGGAACCGATTATAACATCAGAATGGCACTGAAAGAGATTATTACCCATAGCGTGCTGAGCAATTATCAGATGACCGACAGCCGCATCGACCGTTTTTCCAGGGTGCAACTTATTACTGAGTTTGGTCAGGAAAATGTTGCCAACTGTATGAACCTGATTGCCCTCATTGAGGAAGAATTGCAAGGTTCAATCAGTGAGCCTTATTACACGAACTTATTTTCTCATCTGCTGGTCACGCTGCGCCGCAACTTACATCCCGGCAGAAATGTGGCGGAACAAACGGTTTTTATTCGTTACGATAACCGGGAATGGCGCATTGCCGAAAATGCTATCCTCTGGTTGGAAAATGAATACCAAACCCGTTTTCCGGCTATCGAAGTCAATTATATTTACCAATATATTATTTCATCTGGCATGCACCCTGTCACCGTGACAGAAACTGAGAATAACCCTCATGATTGCACCGCGATGGAATATGCCGGTTTGCTGGTTAACCGACTCTCCGCCTCACTGGATATCGATTTTTCCCGTGATAGTGGATTAAAAAAAGCGCTGGCTTCCCATATAAAACCGATGTTGAACCGTCTGGTTTACGGGATTGTTATCCATAATCCGTTGCTGGAAGAGATCCGTAACGAATTTAATCAGGTATTTACGGCGGTGAAACAAACCGCATTCGCGATCCATCAGGAGCAGCATCTTGCTCTGCCTTCTGACGACGAAATTGCCTGGCTGACTATCTATATTCAGAACGCGCTGGAAAAAACCAAAGCAAAAAAACGGGTCATTCTGGTCTGCTCCAGTGGTATCGGCACTTCACAACTGTTATCCAGCCGTATTAATCGTGCCTTTCCCGAATGGGAGATTATCGACATTGTCCCTGGCGCCCGTCTCAAACAGACACTGCAAAGCCAGCACTGCGATCTGATTATTTCCACCATTCGCTTAGACGATATTGAATTGCCTGTCGCCTATGTTTCGGCGCTCTTTTCCAGAAATGATATTGCTCGCGTTGTTGAATGCCTGGGAACCGATATAACCCGTAAGGAGAAATGTGATGCTCGATAAAATTGTGGTCGCAGATTTGTTAAGCCGTTCCTGTGTGCTGACCGATTTGGTTGCTAAAGACAAACTCGAAGTTATTGAGAAAATGACAGATTGTCTTTACTCCGAGCAGGTAATCACCAATAAGGCCGGTTTTATCCATGATGTACTGGCGCGCGAGGAATTGGGTTCCACTGGATTTGAAAACCAGATTGCGATCCCGCATGGGAAATCATCCTGGGTGAAAGAAACCCGTATTGCGGTTGCCAAACTCAGCTCCCCTGTCGACTGGGAAACGATGGACAGTTCCGACGTCAAACTGGTTATTCTTTTTGCCGTCAAAGATGCTGACAGCGGTGCAGGTCATATCCGGGTACTGGCTAAAATATCGATCGCCCTCGGTGACGATGACACCGTGGATAAGCTTATCAATTCGCAAACTAAGGAGGAGCTTTATGATTTGATCGTCAATCATAGCGAAGAATAATAATTTTCATCAGGAGAGCATAATGAACATCATAGCCATTACCGCCTGCCCTACAGGCGTTGCTCACACCTATCTTGCCGAAGCAAATTTAAAAAAGAATGCCAAAAAGATGGGTGTCGATATCCTTGTCGAAACACAAGGTGCGGTTGAAAGCGAATATATCCTGACCTCGGACGACATTAAAAAGGCCGACACGGTATTAATTGCTGCCGATAAAGTGATTGACCTTTCGCGCTTTAGTGGCAAGAAAATTATTCGGGTGCCTGTTACCCGTGCAGCAAAAGATGCACAGGGATTATTAAATGATATTCTGTCAGGAAAAATAAAATCAGAGTTACTGGAACTCAAAAATAGCCGTAGCCATAGCGAATCTGAATCAACGGATCAAAGCCGGTCATGGTTATCACAAATCTATGTCCATCTGATTACTGGCGTAAACCTGATGATCCCGTTTGTGGTCGCCGGCGGTATTTTAATTGCCCTGAGTTTTTCATTCGGTATTACCGCGGCGACACCAGGCGATCCGCATTTCAGTCCACTGGCGAAGATGTTTTCTGATATTGGCGGCGGCGCGGCTTTTGCCCTGATGCTACCGATACTTTCTCTCGGGATCAGTAAATCGATCAGCGGCAATATGGGGATTGTGTCGGGTGCCGTCGGCGGGATGTTGGCCATTCACACCGGGTCGGGCTTTCTCGGCGCGCTGTTGGCCGGTTTCCTCGCCGGTTACGTTACTTTCGCCATCGTGAAATATGTCAACCTGCCCAAAGCGTTGGCGGGCCTGAAACCAATACTGATCGTGCCATTGCTCAGCGTGTTGATTACCGGCGCATTGATGATTTTTGTCGTCGGTGAACCGATCAAAGTGCTGCTTCAGGCTCTGACCACCTTTCTGGAAAATCTCGGCAATACCAACGCCGCGATTATGGGGCTGCTGATTGGCATGATGGTGGCGTTTGATATGGGCGGCCCGTTAAATAAAACCGTCTGCATGTTTGCCATTGGCTTAATGTCCTCCGGAATCTATGAACCGATTGCTGCCTGTATGGCTGCCGGGATGGTGCCGCCGCTGGGTATTGCGCTGGCCACCCTGCTGTTCAGACAGAAATTCACCCATCAGGAGAGAGAAACCGGGAAAGTCACCTGGGTGTTGGGCCTGTCATTTATCACTGAAGGGGCCATTCCCTACGCCGTGGCCGATCCGCTGCGCGTGATCCCCGCGATTGTGGCCGGTTCAGGTCTGGCAGGCGCGCTCTCTATGGCGCTGGGTTGCGGCTCCCGCGCCCCGCACGGCGGCATCTTCGTGATGTTTATCCCGAATGTCATCACCCATGTCGTTGCCTATGCCTGCGCCATCGCCGCCGGTGCCATTTTGACCGCGCTGATTCTCCGTTTTGTCAAAAAAGATTGTCAGGAACTTCCACAAGAGGGTTAAGTAATGTTGATGAATATGAAAGATCTACTCCAGGTTGCGCAGCAGAATAAGTTTGGCGTCGGCGCCTTCAATATTGCTTCCGCCGAATTTGCGCGCCTGGTGATTGAGGTCGCGGAAAAACTGCAATCTCCGGTGATTTTAGAGGTACACCCGGATGAGCATGAATTCGTCGGCGATGCATTTATTGTCTATTTGCGCGAACTGGCGAGCAATGCATCGGTGCCAGTGGTTATCCATCAGGATCACGGCCAGTCGCTGGAACAGGTGATGCGCGCCATTCGCACCGGCTACACCTCGGTGATGATCGATGCCTCTGCGTTCCCGCTGGAGGAGAACATCGCCATCACCCGCAAAGTGACCGAGGTGGCGCACACGGTGAATGTGTCTGTCGAAGCGGAACTCGGCACCATTGGTGTGGCGCAGGGCAGCGCAGAAGGTGGACACAACGAAATCCTCTACACCGATCCCGCGCAGGCTGAACGTTTTGTCCGAGAGACCGGCGTTGATACCCTGGCGGTGGCGATAGGCACGTCACATGGCCTCTATCCGCCAGGTATGCAACCCAAACTGGATATTGATCGCCTGAAAGCGATCCAGCAACGCCTGTCGATTCCGCTGGTGCTGCATGGGGGTTCCGGTAACAAAGACAGCGAAGTGGCGGAGTCGATTCAATATGGCGTCGGCAAAATCAATATCTCCAGCGATATGAAAAAAGCCTTCTTCGTGGCGCTGGAAGAATCCATGAAATCACCAAGCCATGAGCCAAGCAGCCTGTTTATTCAACCGATGGCTTCGGCACGCGCGGTAGTGGAACATAAAATGAAGCTGTTTTCTTCGGTGGGTAAAGCGGAGCTTTATCATTAATTAACAGCACATGCCGTAGCGGCGCGATCTATCGCGCGGGTTTTGGTTACGAAAAAACCGCGCGATAGATCGCGCCGCTACGGATCATGACTACTCCACGCGCCCAATCTCCGGTGCCAGAATCCATTCGGCGCTGTCGTTCCACACGTCCATTTTCACGATCAACCCCTCGCGCACTTCATAACGATCCAGATAACGATTACCGGCAAAGGGTCGACCATCCGGCCACTCGCCATACAGGGTGCCGTTGGAGTACACCACAACGTGATCGCCGCGATCCATCCAGTCAAATTGTCCGACGGACTTCTTCACCCATTTATAGCGTGCACCGTTGAAGTCCGTGATCCCTTTGGTGGTGGGAAACTCACGTTTCCCGGTAAAGGTGATGCTTACCTGCGGATGCATAAAGGTCGCTGCCAGCACCGCATCGGGAGCCATAGATGCTGCTAAAAACCCCTTAACCACCTCAACCGCTTGCTCAATCTCAGACATAAAACCTCCTGATGTGAATTTGCACAACGCTGGCGCATCAGCACCACAATGGCGCAACTTTGCCGCTAACTTGCGGGATAAACCGCCTGTTTTTAAGCAATAACAAACTGGCATCAAAATTGCTAGAAATAAAAATATTATTGCTAGCAATCCACATGAGGTGAGTGATGTCCGGAAAATCGTTACTGAAAAACTGGCGTTTATGCGCTGCCGCCACCCTGATGACCATGATGTCAGCGAGCGTGCTGGCAGCCGATCCGATCAAAGTCGGTCTGGTCACGGCACTGTCAGGTCAATCGGCTAAATCGGGCGAGGCGCTGACCCGTGGGCTGACCATCGCCATCAACGAGATCAATGCGGCTGGTGGTGTGAAAGGCCATCCGCTGGAGCTGGTGCGCCGTGATGATGAAAGCAACCCCGGCAAAGGGATGCTGGCTGCGCGCGAATTGATCCAGCGTGAAAAAGTTGCCGTGCTGTTCGGCGGCCTGGACACCCCCGTCTCGCTGGCGATCGTACCGCTGGCGAATCAATTGAAGACCCCTTTTGTCGGCTTGTGGGCCGCAGGCACCGGCATCACCCATAACGGTGCGAAGGAGAACTACGTGTTCCGCGTCTCCGCAGTGGATGAACTGGTGGATGAAGCACTGGTGGAATACGCCAGCGAAAAGAAAGGCATGAAAAAAGCCGGCATGATCCTGGTAAACAATCCGTGGGGTGAATCGAACGAGAAGGGTTTCCGCGCAGCATTGCAGAAAAACAACATCCCGGTAGCCGGGGTTGAACGTATCGAAGACAGTGATGTGGACCTGGTGCCGCAACTGACCCGCCTGAAAAATGACGGTGCCGATACTCTGCTGATGGTCGGCAACGTCGGACCTTCGGCGCAGGTAGTGAAATCGCTGCACAAGATGAACTGGCAGGTGCCGGTCGTTTCGCACTGGGGACCCGCTGGCGGTCGCTTCAGCGAGCTGGCTGGCCCGGGTGCCGATCAGGTGACCTTTATCCAGACCTTTGTCTTTACCGACCATAACTCGGCCAAAGGCAACCAGGTGATGGATGAACTGAAAAAACAGTATCCACAAATCAAAGGGTTGGCAGATGTCACACCGGCGGTGGGCATCGCCAATGCTTACGATGCCATGCACCTGACCGCCCTGGCGCTGAACAACGCCACCAGCCTCGATGGCACCGCCATTCGCAATGGTTTCTACGCCATCAAGGATTATGACGGCCTGATTAAACATTATCAGCAACCGTTCACCGTGCAGCAACACGATGCCCTGGGACCGAAAGACTACGTGTTTGCCCGGTTTGAAGGCGAGCAGATCCTGCCAGTTACCCAGTAAGGAGAAGGATAATGTGGAGTACCGCCCTGTCCACCGGACTTAGCCTCGGCAGCATGTATGCCCTGCTGGCGCTCGGCTTTCATATCACCTGGATTGTGTCCCGCACCCTGAACTTTGCTCAGGGCAGCGCCATGATGGTGGGCGCAACCCTCGGTTACAGCCTGTACGTGACTTTCGGCTGGCCGTTGTGGCTGGCTCTGCCCGCCACGTTGCTGTGCTGCGCCTTGTATGGCGTGGTGATTGAGCGCCTGCTGGTGCGACCGTTTGTGGCACGCAATTCGGAAGCCTGGCTGATGGCGACGGTGGCGGGCGGGATCCTCGTCGATAACCTGGCGATGTTTACTTTCGGCAAAGAGCCGCGCCAGTTCCCGGTGACCGACGTCACCTTTACGTTGTTTGGCAGCTCATGGTCGCTAATCAACCTGCTGATCCCGCTGACCGGCGTGGTAATCGTGGTGGCTCTGACCGTGATCCGCCGTTACAGCCGCATCGGCAAAGTGCTGGAAGCCACGGTACAGAACCCGCGCGCTGCGCAGTTAATGGGCATTCGGGTGAATACCGTGGTGGCAGTGGCGTTCGCCCTCTCCACCGTGTTTGCCGCGCTGGCTGGCCTGCTGATCGCGCCGTTGTTCAGCATCCAAAGCGATATGGGCACCTTATTCGGCCTGAAAGCCTTCGCGGTGGCAATCCTCGGCGGTCTTGCCAGCAGCAGCGGCATCTGGATCGCCGGGTTGCTGTTTGGCCTCAGTGAAGCGCTGGTTACGCTGTGGTTTGGCTCCGCCTTCACGCAAATCTTCACCTTCTCGCTGGTGATTCTGGCACTGGCGCTGCGCCCGAACGGGTTGTTCGGGCAAAAATTAAGGGTCAAAGTATGATCAAAACCCTCCCCCTTGCTGCGCTGGCCCTGATCAGCCTGCTGCTGCCCTTCGTGCTCGGCAGCTATGCGCTGCTGGTGTTCTCCCTGTTTGCCCTCGCCGTCACTACGGTGGTCGGGCTGAATATTCTGCTGGGGCTAAGCGGACAAATCTCCTTCGGCCACATCGCCTTCTACGCGCTCGGAGCCTACGTTTCGGCGGCGTTGACCATGAATGGCGTGCCGCTCGGCGTCGCCATGTTGGTGGCGATGGTGGTATGTGGCGTGATTGGCGGTTTACTGGCCATCCCGGCGCTGCGTGTCAGCGGTCCGTTTCTGGCAATGATTACCATCGCTTTTGCGCTGGTGGTGCGCCATGTATTGATTGAATGGCGTGAGGTGACCGGCGGCTCGAATGGATTGATGGGCATCCCGATGCCCGACTTTGGCCCGCTCGATCCCAATATCGGACTGGCCTTATGCTGCGCCGTGCTGATGCTGGCAGCGCTGGCGCTGTTTGCCCGCCTGCAAGGCAGCCAATGGGGACTGGCGATGCGTGCCGTCAAGGCCAGTGAGATTGCTGCCCGTTCGCTGGGCTTCAACCCGGTGGTCAGTAAAACGCTGGCGTTCGCGCTTTCTGCCATGCTCGCCAGCGCCGCCGGTACTTTCGTTGCGCCGTTGATGATGTTTATCAACCCGGATTCTTTCCCCTTCGCACAGTCGATCCTGTTTGTGTTGGCAGTGGTGGTTGGCGGTAGCGGTACGCTATTCGGCCCACTGCTGGGCGCGTTATTGATTGTGGTGCTGCCGGAGCTGCTGTCCTCGTTCGCGGAATATCGCCTGCTGATTTTTGCCGTGTTGCTACTCAGCGTGCTGTGGCTGGCACCGCGTGGCCTGCTCGGTACGCTGGCGCGCTGGCTGGCGAAACCCGCTGCACAATTCGCCCCTGCAACACCCGACGAAGCCCTGCTGCAACGGCACTTCCAGCGTGGCGGCAATGATGTGTTGAATGTCGAGGGGATCGGCATCCGCTTTGGTGGCGTCCAGGCGGCCAACGATGTCAGCTTCAAAGTGCGTGCCGGTGAGATCCTCGGCCTGATGGGGCCAAACGGCGCCGGAAAAACCACGGTGCTGAATATGATCAGCGGCTTTTATCGTGCCGACAGCGGCAGCATTCGCCTGCGACAGGAACTGCGTGGTCAGCCTGCCTGGCGCGTCGCACGCGCCGGGATCGCCCGCACCTACCAAACCACCCAACTGTTCGGCGGAATGAGCGTGCTGGAAAACCTGCTGGTGGCTCAGCAGCGTGGCCGCCAGGGACTGCCGTGGCGTCACCCGGCGCAGCAGCAACGGGAGGTCGCGCTGGCACTGCTGGCGTTGGTTGGTTATCGCGGTTCGGTGCATACCCCGGCAGAAGATCTGCCGCATGTTGATCGTCGGCTGGTGGAGATTGCCCGTGCGCTGGCGCTCGATCCTGCCCTGCTGCTGCTGGATGAACCCGCAGCCGGACTGAGTCGGGAAGAAACGGATGCCCTGATCCCGCTGTTGCGCCGACTGGCAAAATTTGGTCTGGCAGTGATCGTGGTTGAACACGATATGGCGCTGGTGATGGCGGTCAGCGATCGTCTGCAAGTGCTGGATGCCGGTAAACCCCTGGCACAAGGCAGTCCGGCAGAGGTGCAGCGCAATCCGGCAGTGATCGCTGCCTATCTCGGCGGCACCGAGTATCGCGGCAAACCGCGCGTGATGCCGTTGCGCAGCAGCGGCGAACCGGGGCTGGTGGTGGATAAACTGACGCTCGACTATGGCGCTGCGCCGGTGGTGCGTAATGTCAGCTTCACCGTCAATCCGGGCGAAACCGTGGCGATTCTCGGCGCCAACGGAGCCGGGAAGTCCACCATTCTGCAAACGCTGGCCGGGCTGCATCCGGCACGCAGCGGAGCCATTTATCTGCACGATCATTCGATCAAAGAACTCAACGCCGCCCAAATCGCCGCTCGCGGTCTGGCGCTGGTGCCGGAAGGACGCCAGTTGTTCCCGCAAATGACGGTGCTGGATAACCTGCTGATCGGCCAGTATGCCTGTAGCGAACGGCTCGATCCGCAGGCGGAAGTGGAGGCGATCCTGCGCCGCTTCCCACGCCTGCGCGATCGCCTGCACAGCCAGGCTGGGCTACTCTCCGGCGGCGAACAACAGATGGTCGCGATTGGCCGTGGCCTGATGTCGCGCCCCTCAATTTTGCTGCTGGATGAACCCAGCCTCGGCCTGTCACCTGCGATGATTGGCGAACTGTATGACGCGCTGGCCGGGTTACGTAATGAAGGCGTCACGCTGCTGCTGGTCGATCAGATGGCAAATCTCGCCCTGACCATTGCCGACCGTGCGCTGGTGCTGGAATCGGGTGAAGTGGTCAAAGCCGGACGCGCGCAGGATCTGCTGGCGCAGGCGGATCTGGCAGAAGCCTGGCTGGGAGCAGGGAACGCATGAAACGACTGAACATCATCAATGCCCGATTGCCGGGCGCAGAGGCGTTGCAAACGCTGTACATCGCCAACGAACATTTTGTCGCTGCACATAATGAACCAGCGGAGACGCTGGATCTGGCGGGTGCGCTGGTGCTGCCCGGCCTGCTGGAAACCCATATCCACCTCGATAAAGCCTGCATCATCGATCGCTGCCGCCAGCAGGAGGGTACGCTGGCGGAGGCGATACGTGAAACCGCGCGCGCCAAAGCCGATTTCAATGAGGAGGACGTTTATCAACGTGGTGCCCGCGTGCTGGAACAAGCCATTATTCAGGGCACCACGCGCATGCGTACCCATATCGAGATCGATCCGGTGATTGGTCTGACCGGTTTTCGCGCCATCCGCCGTTTGCAGGCAGATTACGCCTGGGCGCTGGATCTGCAACTTTGCGTATTTCCGCAGGAAGGGATGCTGAATAATCCAGGCACCGAGACGCTGCTGTGCGAAGCACTGGCATCGGGCGCGGATCTGCTGGGCGGCTGCCCGTATACCGACAACGATCCAATTGGTCAGATCCAGCGGCTGTTTGCCTTAGCCCAACGCTATGATGTCGATCTCGATTTTCATCTCGATTTCGATCTGTCGCCAGAAAACCGGCTGATCGATAGCGTGATTGAGGAGACAGAACGCGCAGGCTGGGGCGGCCGGGTTACCGTCGGGCACGTTACCAAGTTATCGATTCTGGATATCGAGCCACTGCGTACATTAGGCCGGAGGCTCGCTGATGCGGGGGTGCAGGTCACCGCCCTGCCCGCCACCGACCTGTTTCTCACCGCGCGCGATCGCTTTGCCCTGCAACCGCGTGGCGTCGCACCGCTGGATGAGCTGGATCGCTGTGGCGTGGTGTGTTCCCTCTCCACCAACAATATCGCCAATCCCTTTACCCCGTTTGGCGATGCCTCACTGGTACGCCAGGCCAACCTGTTCGCCAACGTGCGTCAATTGGGAACCCAGGGAGATTTGCTGCGATGCCTGAGCTGGATCTCCAGCCAGTCGGCAAAGCTGTTGCGCTTAACCGACTATGGCCTGACGCCAGGCTGCCTGGCCGATATGGTGATATTTGATGTGACACACGCCGGGCAGATTGTGGCGCAGATTGCCCCGCCAATCGCCGGTTTTAAACGTGGCAGACAAACCTTCAACCGCCCGCAGGCTGTGCTCAATAGACCTTAACGGGTATGTGCCCCCCCTCCTTCTCCCGCTTACGGGGGAAGGTCGGGATGAGGGCGACTGAGCGCTCGTACCCCGTTTACAGCAGTGCCTGGCTCAGCGACAGCTCCTCGGATACCACTTCGGTTAAATCCAGTTCCGCTTCCAGTTCATTCAGATGCGCCAGCATGATTTGCTGCGCTTCTTCGGTGTTGCCCGCTTTTAACGCCGTAAGGATCGCACCGTGCTCGGCGCACTGGCATGACGGCACATCATTACGCTGATACAGCGCGACAATCAGCGAACTGCGCACCATCAGGTTTGACAGAATTTCACTCAATACTTTGTTGCCGCTGACTTTTGCCAACAACAGGTGAAAGGCACTCAACTCACGCACGATATCACGACGATCCTGCTGCCCGGTGGCGGCATGTTCGGCCTTTTGCTGCGCATCGATATCATCGGCAAACTGCGCCATCTGCGTGGGGGTTATCGACGCCACAATCGCGCTCTCAATCGCCCGCCGGGCAATAAAGATCTCCCGTGCTTCCTGCGCTTCAGGATGCGCCACCATCGCACCGATATTGGGTTCGATAGTCACGATATGCTGCAACGCCAGACGTTGTAGCGCCGCCTGCACATGGTTGCGATTGGCTTTTAACGCCTCGACAATTTGCGCCTCGACTAACCGCCTGCCTGGCTTTAGACGATGCTGCGCGATAGCGAGCGAGAGCGCATCAACGATACGCTGCACTTCACGCTGCTTCGCGGTGGCGACCTGACTCATTCTGACCTCATCCGGGGGTGTTAATGCCTCGATATTAACATCTCAAGGGCTGCTTGCTGAACAGGTTGTAGGGGAAATTGCGTGAAGGAAATTGTTGTCGAATATCAATATTTAGCCAACAAGTTTGACATGGGTATTCATCCGCGTTTTGTTTTTTTGGTATAACAACTTTACAAACCTATCACACCTCTCCCAAATGATTGGGCGTTGTTATGCTAAGGGCACCGCATGGCTTTATCTGATTCAACCGGGGAAGACGTCTCCCGCTCGGGCCGCATCTCCGGCCTGGCGCTACTGGTTGCCAGCGCATTTTTCATGGAGTTTCTTGATGGCACGGTGATCGCCACCGCGTTGCCGGACATGGCCAAAGCGTTTGGCGTCTCCGCTATCGATCTGAACATCGGCATCAGCGCCTATCTGCTGACGCTGGCGGTGCTGATCCCGGCCAATGGCTGGGTGGCGGAACGTTTTGGTGCGCGTAATGTCTTCAGCCTCGCGTTAACCATTTTCACCCTGTCATCACTGTTTTGCGGCCTGACGCATAACGTCACTGAATTTGTGTTGATGCGTATCTTGCAGGGCATTGGCGGTGCCATGATGGTGCCGGTTGGCCGTCTGGTGGTTCTACGCACCACGCCCAAAGATCAGCTGATCAAAGCCATCGCCACCCTGACGTGGCCCGCGCTGGTCGCCCCGATCATTGGGCCGCCGCTCGGCGGGTTTATCACTACCTACGCCAGTTGGCACTGGATCTTTTTCCTCAACGTGCCGCTGGGGATTATCGCCATCATCCTGGCGCTGCGCATGATGCCAAATGACTCGGCTCACCAGCATCGTCCATTCGATGTCACCGGTTTTATCGCTACCGGTGTCACCATGCTGTGCCTGGTGGCTGGCCTGGAAATGTTGAGCCAGCAAAGCGCCAGCCTGACTGCCGCAGCCGTGACGATTGCACTTGGACTGGCAACGCTGGTGTGGAGCATCCGCCATTTGCGCCGCAGCAAAGCGCCGCTGATTAGCCTGTCATCGCTTTCCGTGCCCTCTTTCCGCATCACCATGCGTGGTGGCTTCCTGCTACGCGCCACTATCAGCTCCGCTCCTTTTATGCTGCCGCTGATGTTCCAGGTCGGTTTCGGCATGAATGCCTTTCAAGCCGGTTCGTTGGTGCTGGCGGTGTTTGCCGGTAACCTGGCGATGAAACCCGCCACCACGCCACTGATTCGCTATTTTGGCTTCCGTAAGCTGCTGATTGGAAACGGTGTGGTTTGTGTGCTGACGCTGCTGCTGTGTGCGTTTTTGACGCCGACCTCACCGCATGTGATTACGCTGGTACTGCTATTTATGGGCGGATTAAGTCGTTCGATGCAGTTTACCGGGATCAGCTCACTGGCTTTTGCTGAGGTGCCCGCGCAGGAGATGAGTTCGGCGAATACGCTATTTAGTACCTCCTTACAGTTGGCGAGCGGGCTGGGGGTAACACTGGGAGCGTTGTGTATCCGGCTGGGGACGGTGTTGGGGGATGAGTTTGGTTACACGGCGGTACCAGGGATAGGGTTTAAGGTGGGATTTGGGGTGATTGCCCTGATTACGCTGATTGGGGTATGGGATATGGTGCGGCTGGAGCCGACAGCGGGGGAGCGTGTTTCTCAGCGACAACGTTAATCCCGACCTGAGAACAGGTCGGGATAGTCTGGTTATCGCACCGCTGCTTTCGCCTGTTTGATCCAACCATCGAAAGTAGCCTGGTGTGCCTTGATCCAACCATCTACGTGTCGTTGAATATCGGCTGCTGAGGATTCACCTTCATGCATACGTTGGTTCTGTGCATTGACATCAGCAAGGGGTAATTTCACGATGGCAAACAATTTCGCTGCTGCCGGGTTTTTAGCCGCCCATTCTTTGTTAGCAACAACATGCTCATTATTAGGTTTGAAACCGTAATTTTTCCCATTAGGCAATGCAGTATCTTCATTTTTCTGAGAACCTGGCGTAACAGAAAAAGGTACGGTCAACCAGACAACATCTTTTCCTGGTTTTAATTCATCACTGACCCAATATGGCGTCCAGGTGAAATACAGAACTGGTTTCCCAGACTTATAGCGCGTCATGGTATCTGCGATGATGGCGGAATAATTTCCTTGATTCTGCTGCACTGTACTACTTAAACCATAAGCTTTAATTTGTGCATCAATCACCTGTCCACAAACCCAGCCAGGATTACAACCCGCCAGATCCGCTTTTCCATCGCCATTCGCATCAAACAATTTAGCTATTTTCGGATCTTTAAGCTGTGAAATATCTGTAATGTGATACTTATCTGCCGTTTTTTTATCAATCAGGTATCCCTGTGCTGCACCTGTTATATAGCTACCTTCGCGATAAAATTTATTATCACCACCGGCAGCATTGTACATGTCCTTCTGCAACGGCTCCCAGTTTACCGCCATGTAAGTTGCATCTCCGGCAGCGATAGCGGTATACGCAACGTTATAGTCCACTTCCTCAGTGGGTTTGACATCATAACCCAACTTTTCCAATGCCCGGTTGATTAACTCAGTCTGGAAAGATTCTTCAGGCAATGTACTCTGTACCGGGTGTACGTCTACACCTTTCCCTGGTAAATCTGCGGCAAAAACCACAGATGAAAAGAATAAAGCAGCGACGGGTAATAATATTAATTTTTTTCTGGTCATAATAATGGCCTTTTTTCTGACTATGATATGGCGGGAGAATCTTTCCATACAGAAAGAGAATTGAATGATGACAAACAACCTGATGGGATAGCGCGTAGTTGATAACGGCACATGAAATAAAGAAAGATAGCGGAAAACTTTAAAATCGGACCAAGGCAACCTGAAATCATCATTGTTATTTTCTTCCAGACGCTTTCGCTTTCAGTTATTTGCGAAGCCCTGAATCCACCCTCAAATAATTCAACATCCATTTACCATAACACATAAATCACATCATGCAACCTCTAACGGGGATAATGAGAAAAACAGCGGTATATTCTGGTGTGAGTATGACTGATTATCCATGCTATCAAAAACAGAGTCAGGGGCAGGATGACGACAATGTCAAACACAATGGATTATTAACCCACTAACCTGTAAATTGAGTCCCCTGCGGTTGGTATATCGAATCGTTAAATACTGTTGTGGCGCTTTCCAAGCCGTTCTGTTGGCGGTGATCGTCCCAGTCGGCCCTGTTTCTCATCTGCACTAATGAAATATAACCATTGACGGCCTAAGCGGCCTTATCAGCGAATATCTTGCCGCCGTTAGTTTTTGGTTTGTCGTTGTCATCAAGTTCGCCTGGCTCATACCAATCATTACCCAATACTTCAGCCGCCAGACGGGCGGCCTCCGTGGTGTCACAATAGCTTACTCTTTTGATGAGTTCTGAGCCGTCACCAGTGCCGCATTAGTACAGATAAAGTTCCCTCGCCCTTTGTCATCGAAGTGAAAGCGATTTTTACCACCACAAGCAGGACATGATGAATGTTAACAGGTTGATTGCGGCACGCTAATACCTAACTGGCTGAGAACCTGCGGCAAGCGATTTGTCACCACATTGGTGGTTTCACGAATGAGGTCGATGCTTCGCATTAATTGGGCTCTCCTTGTTGCTGAAGAATCACCGCAATATACGAGAGCATACAATCTCATATTTCATGCCTTCTGCTCGTGAGATTGCCACTTTCCAGACATTCATCCAGCACTGAAAAATCCCGGAGTTCCCAATCCTTGTGATAGCGTTTTAATACGAGCAATACATAACTATTAACCAGATCGCGAATGCCCTTAAAATCATCGGTAATATCAATCCTGATATCACCATTTGTTGTTGATACAATGAACCAGTCGCCACTGTTTTGCTGAACCAGTACATGATAAATCGCTGTCGCGTGCTGATTAGCCAGAGCGTTGAGTCGGAAGTTATTAGTAATCATGGATTCTTCCCCAATGAGTCTCTTGGCACTCAGTTTCACCGGATGCGATGAAACTGAGTTTATCAGCATGCATTAATTTGATGCCGCCATGAGTGGGAGTGATGTGATTATCAACTGTGATATTTCACGGTGATTTAGTGGATTTAAACGCCATACTCATGATTTTCTCCGAAGTATGGGGAGTTCGTAATCCAGTAATTCACCTTTTATTTTTCCATGCTCTCCGAGATGCCTTCAAGTAATGACATCACTGCTCCAATCATTTCTCCTTGTCTGTCATCTTTGCCAATACAGGACTCTAACCACATAGAAAGCACGGCCTGAGCCTGCGTCACACGGCATTGTGCATCATCTATCTCCATGACATTTTCTTGTCTCATTCTGTGGCCTCATCTGTGATTAGCGATTGGACCAAAAAGACATGTTTTAAAGTGATGGATTGCCACCCCATTTCGTTCGCGCCTGCTATGGCTGTCTGGATTGCTTGCTTTTTATTACCGCTCTGGCCACGCCATACGGGATTAATATGACCGCCAGCGCCATCAACAGCAGAAAACTCAACTGAATATCTGTTCATGATGCTTTTCTCCGAATGGCCTGATCCTCAATCAACCAGGCTACTACATTCCCAGACAGACGGTGTAATAAGCCAGCGATAGAAGATATCTCGAGGTCATCCATTTTTAGCGGAGTGTACTCCAACATCGAGCAGATGATCTCTACCTGATATGCTCGTTCAGCAGCCTGTTTTAACGTGATTTCCTGGCTCATACAGAATCCCCCAGAGTACGTCGGATTACGTTCTGAATGACATCAAGCAGTTCGCTACGAAGTTCGCGCTCCTCATCTGTCGATGATAGGAATTGAACTGCTTCAACCAGTGCGCTGATTTTATTCAGAGAATCAATAGCATCATTCCCACGAATCAAAATATCTTTGCTTGATGCTGAATTAAGCATGACGAATATCCTTATTCATTAACTTCATCCCCATAAGGCTCAGCTCTTGATCGGCTTCCCCCATTGTATTCGCGACGCCTCTCAACAAGGTCATCAAGGCACCTATCATCTCCATAGTCTTATCATCTGATATGTCAGCTTCCATCCAGACAGAAAGCACTGCCTGAGCCTGTTCTACCTGACACTTTGCATCTAAAAGACACATAGTCATGATTTGCCCCCCTTACCCTGCTCACGCATGCAGAAACTGGCATTAGCCGCCGTGTCACTGAGTGCGCGAATCACTTCACTAAGCGGCATAAACATTGCTCCAAGTTTGTACATGTCCTTTTTAGCTTGTTCGGAATCGTAGTCATCGTTAGCAGCCGCCCAAAACATAAGTGACCCAATGGCGGTAATACCAAGCATCAGGTCGTTTACTGCTTCATCAGACCTGCTTTGAATCCCTCTAAGCTCCTCGGCAGGGACATTAGTGAGGTTGGCGTAGTTAAGGTCGTTGTATAGGCTCATTTATCAGACACCATGTCGATTGCTATAGCATTAGCCAGACCGTCCAGAAGGGTAGATACAGCGTCTATCATGTCCGGCACGTTGTCATCGTCAGTGGTTAAGGTTTTTAGCCAGACTGACAGAACAGTTTGCGCCTGCGTGATTCGCATTATCACAATTTCGAGGGGAATTGATTGGTTCATAAATAACCTCCGTGTTTCACTTTGAGATATGACTTTCCTGCCATCCGAGGCGCTGCTTTGGTACTGGCAGGATGCGCAAAGTGAAGAAGATGAATCCATTTGAGGCAAGTTAATGCGGATTTTATTGTTTAAATTGTGACCGAGAATAACAAAGATACATGATGGTTATCTGAAGTGATTACAGGCAAGCGTACTGCTAAAGACAGGATGAAATTAGGTCCTACAGGATTGAAAAGTAAGGCGTAGCTTGATGATTTATGGGGGGGTAAATTCTGAGTTCAATTTTGTACATGCCCCCCGAGGATGCCCCCAATTTTTTGATGATAGCTGTTATTTTTCAAAAAAACACAGCAAACCACAACACAATCCATCTGTTATTGAAGATGTCGGTGCGATTTGACAAAAGAGGATAATAATCAATATATTCAAACACGTACTGCCTAAAAATTATAGAGCATAATATTGAGGCCGAAGATTTGAGGTATTAACAATAGCGACTTAAACTTGAGCTCATACTTTGGGTGTTCAAAGCGTTACCTAATTTACAGCCGGCTGTTTGCAAGAAGCAATCCCGTCTAAACAGTGTTCTTTCTCAACATAGCCCATACATATCCAGTGATATTTTTGTGAGCTATTATCTAAAGCTCAATTTGACCTTAAGGATCGCAAATGACTGGATATCTTGACACTGTGGCTCACCCTTGGACACGTCAACACATTCAGACGGCAATAATGTATGATTTCCGAACAGTACAAAGATCGATTGATCAGACGGAAGGTGGGCAACTATGGCGTGGTATCAAAGAACTTGAAGACGCCGTTTGGGTGTTCTCCAAAAGCACTGCGGAATTGTTAGATGAAATAAGCATCTTTGGAGAAAGAAGCAAGGATATAGATTTTTGGAGCAGGACAAATGAGAAAAATGCAGAAGAATATGTGCGTGAAGTTAAGCGTAAACTATATTATTGTACTTCATCTTTGATGACCGTTGTTGACATAGCTCGCGCGTTCAATAAAAAATGGCCTCTTGATGATTTTATTGAGCAGCGTGATAAGTCATTTTCGACACCTGGGTTGCATGATTTTCTACAGAAGCTCCGAAACTTCAGCTCTCATTGGCGTATGGCACAAGCAAACTGGATAATTAAAAGCGATTCAAAAAATGGTATTAGAATAGCCAGCTTTGTGATTAGTAAGGATGAACTATTAGAATGGAGAGACTGGGGGAGTAAGGCTAGAAAATTTATTGAAGAAGCAGAAGATAACATTGATATCCGAGATATTTTCACACATTATAAAAAACAACTTCAGCAATATTACAGTTGGCATAAAGGGGCATTACTCGATAAATACTCTTCTATTCTCCGCCCTTTCTTTGAATACAGCAAAATCCATAAAGGGCTACAGCAAATGATGATGTGGAACATGATCCTCTCGAGTTTTAAATCCGAGATGAATCCTTACCAATACTTGGCACGGTACCTTTCCAGCAATCAAATTGAATTGATCTTGTCATATGAGCATCGTAGTCAGCAGCAGGTCGATGCATTAATAAGGATGCTAGATATGGAAGATTTTTGTGGTGCTCAACTTAGAGCTAAAGCCATGCATGTTTTCGGAGTAAAGACCATTACTGATTGATTTTTGAAACCCTAACGCAAGTTCGGAGTATCAATTTATGTCTTTTTTTAGTTAAAACAGGTCATTAAAGGAACGGATGTTTAGAGAGCACAAGCCCACTAAACATATGGAGGTGGCCTTGGTGTTGTAAGCACACCCGTTTTAGTTCCACGCACTTTTTGAGATTTCCGGGGCTTCAGCTATCAGCCGGTACTCTTCCGGTGTCAGGTTATTCAGGGATTCGCGGGGCGCTCGCTGTTATATTCAGCCAGCCAGCGCTCTGTAATTTCCCGTGCTTCATTCAGTGTTCTGAACAGATAAAAATTCAGTATTTCTGTTCTGTATGTCCGGTTGAACCGTTCGAAAAGGCATTCTGCGTGGGCTTGCCGGGCCTGATAAATTCCAGCATCACACCATGCTCTTCTGCCCACTGTGCCAGTGTCAGCGAGATCAGCTCCGGACCGTTATCCATCCGCATCTTCAGCGGATATCCGCGGTTTGCCACGATCCTGTCCAGCACTCTCACAACCCGCTGCGCCGGGATATTCAGGTCAATTTCGGTTGCCAGCGCTTCCCGGTTAAAATCATCCACCACGTTGAAGGTCCGGAAGCGTCTGCCGCACACCAGCGCATCGTGCATAAAATCGATGGACCAGCTCTGGTTCATCGCCTCTGGCGTCACCAGCGGAGCCGGATTACGCACCGGCAGGCGCTGTTTTCCCTTACGGCGAAAATTCAGCTTCAGCAGGCAGTAAATCCGGTGAACTCTTTTATGGTTCCAGGCGCTGCCCTGCCTGCGCAATACCTGAAAAAGGTTTTTAAATCCGTATCGCGGATAGCGTTCAGCCGCAACGGTCAGCGCCATAATCACCGGCTCATCCCGCCGCGTATCCGGATGGTAATGAAATACTGTCCTGCTCAGCGACAATGTCCTGCATGCCTGACGTAAGCTCATGGCAAACTGCGCGGTCAGATAGCTGACCAGCTCACGATTACTTGCTGGTTTTAAAGCTTTTTTTCAATAACGTCTTTCAGTGCACGACACTCGAGACTCAGGTCCGCAAACATCTGTTTCAGCCGGCGGTTTTCATCCTCAAGGTCTTTCATCTTTTTGATATCAGAGGCTTCCATACCGCCGAACTTCGCTTTCCAGTTGTAGCACGAGTCCTCAGAGATCCCGGCCTCGCGGCAGACGTCTTTAACGGTGCGTCCGGCTTCGACGGACTTCAGAACGGCGATGATCTGGTGTTCGGTGAATCGTGCTTTGCGCATGGTGATCTCCTCCAGGAACATAATCAGTATGCCGGAAGATCTCTAAATGTGAATGGTCCGGTTTACCGGGATGCTTACAGCGGGAGGCGACAACCGCTGACTACAAAGTTATTCGCTCCCTAAAGCCACCAGATCATCTTCATTCAGATAGCTGTATTCATCCTCCAATAATAACAGGTTCAATGAGTCCTCTGGTGCGCCATCGATTTCCGTTCACTAGAGACTCAAACGAAACACCATTAGATAGTGTCAAACCATCTGCATGATCTGTTACAATAATTTGCGGGCTAAAACCATTAGTACTTTCAAGTTCGTTACAATAAATCGATAACTGGCTAAAAAGGTTTTCCACAGCTTTCACATCTTCATCAACAGATCTTTCTCTAGATGTTCTTTGTTTAATTTCATGCTTAGTCTGCTCTTCAAATGTCTCTGAGTCATCGCGGTTAAAATTTGGAAAATACACCTGTGTGGGTTGGTCAAAGAATAAAATTGATGGTATTGAGCACTTACTACCAAGCTCGGCAAAATACTTATGTAAAGCTAAAAATAGTGTGACATGACTGTATAACCAATTTGCTCCACTCCCCATTGACCTCAAATAAATCTTCTCATCACCTTGTAAATGGTATAGATCGAAAGTTTCAAATGAAAAGTTAAGATTAATAGGCTGATAGCTTTTTTCAAATTCAAAGTGTTTGCCTATTTCAATCATATACTCGTTAACTTTTCTGGAAGCATCTTCAAGTCCTTTTTGCACGTCATATTCTTTGAGATCTTTGCTGATGCTTCTAATCTGTTTTTGTAATTCTAAGATTTGCCTTTCAAGCACGACGTCATCAGCCATGTTAAGAGTATCAAGAAGTATAAACAGCCGGGACTTTTGCATCACAATATTTTCATAAAGACTTTTTTGTTCAGTCAGTTGTTTATCTGTTTTCTCTATTTCAATAACTTGCTGATTTAAAGCTATCAACTCTTTACCGAGAAAATCAATATTTCGTTTTACATCAACCAACAATGATTCAAATTTTGCCTTCATCGGACGCGCTTGTGCAATATTTCCTGATACTTTCGTGATGGCCTGTTGTAACTTTTCAGCACTTTCTCCAAGACTATTTTTTTCTGTATAACAAAATGGACAGATAGTCGCCGAAATATGAACGTGCTCTGGAGCACTAAATTTTTTTATATTTTCAACAAAGCGTTCTTCTTCTTGAATATGCTTATTGATTGAAGAAACTTGTCGTTGCAACCCCCTAAGCTCAGCTGTTTTTAAAGTTCGCTCTTGCTTCAATTTTATATATCTCTTAGTAACTGCATCAGAATTATAATTTATCTCCTCAGCTATAATTATTTTATCCAACTGGTCTTTAGCATCTTGTGGATTGTTTAGCACATTCTGTAATGGTAACGGTTCTTCTTTAAACCCCATAAGCGCGTAAATAAGACTTAAAACCGGACCGATATTTTGTTTGTAATTTTCCGATGCTCGCTTGTTTGTTTCTCTTTGACGCTCTAGACGTCTGATATCAGCAGTTAACCGCTCATGTTCTTGTGATAAATGGAAGTATTTCTGATCAACTAATCCTAAAAATATTTTGATGTGTTCAATGGCTTGATCACGCTTCTCTTTTTCGTCGAATCGATAAAACAGAGCATGTTTGTTTGCAACAAGATTCTGATGTTGCAAAATAAATGATGAAAAACTGCGTATAGAGGGGGTAGCAGCTTTAGCATTAAAACGCCTATTAGCTTTAGCTGCTAAAGATATATCAACATCATCTATATCTAAGAAAAAGCCTCTTAGATGTTTTTTAAATTCGTCTAGTGGCCGGAAATAGCCATTTTTAAAATAGTCACGTTTAATATCTTCTGAATTGAATGTATTTACGCGACGAAAAAATGCTTTAGTACTCAATGCTGGGTCGCGAGCAATAACCATATCCTGATCATTGACAGACAGTGCAACATAATAAATGGCCGCACTTGCAGTAATGACCCCTTTTGGAATAGTGTTTTCGCGGCTACCGAAACAATAATCAAAAATTTCGATCAAAGCACTTTTTCCAGTCGATGATTTACCAGTTACTACATTTAATCCATTCTTTAAAGTAACAAAGTGTTTTTTTTCATTCTTATCTATAACACCTATTTCACGTATTAATGTTTTCATCTAGGTTTCACTCCTAAGAAAGCATAAATTTCTACCACTGAGTGTCCATTCAACAACCGCCCTAACTTTTCAGCTTTTTTTTGAATGGTCAGAGCTGAATTATATTCAGTGCTTGTACGAAGAATTAAATTTCCTTGATCAACAACCAACCAATCGTTAACTAAACAATATTGAATAGATTGTTCAGTTAATTTTTGAAAACCATTTATTCGCTCTTGTAGGTCATAATGCTTAGAACGATCATCAAAAACAGACCATATTGTACTTTTGATATTAGAATTTTGTAGCTTACGACTAAAAAAATGATGACTACAAAGCGGAATTATCAACGGAGCAAGTAAGATATTATTTTCACATTCACCGACTGAAGAATAAAAAGAGGCGATATATGCACCATACTCAAATGGGTTATACTTCAACTCATAAAGTGCATCTATAACACTACTCATAGCTCAATCCTCCATTTTAAATCCCTATCTTCATCATCCATAGCATCATGTATCAAGCCGTTTTTATATTCTATAGGGGGAATATCATTGCCTATATTTAGAGGTTGTTCAGCGATAGTCTTGTTATAAAGCAACTTAGAACTTTTTATCGAGTCAGCAGCTTCGAGTTCCGCAGTAGAATATGCGAGTTTAAACCTTCTAACTAACTTCTCTTGATAATTTAATGTTTTTTCCTTATAGAGAGGATACTCGTCTAATTCATCAAGTAGTGAATTTTGCAATTCAATCCAATTTCCAACTGCATCAGTAATCATCTCGTGATGTTCAATTTCACTTATTTTCTGCACGAATGGCCTGTCTTGATGAAATTCAACCTCAAGATCAGAGGCTTCATAGCCAATAAAAGTAGGAAAGGTAAACTCCTTTTTGCATAGCTGTGTGGTTAACTCCTCACACTTAGCAGAAAAATCCTGAAATCTCACACACCAAGACTGCTGAGTGGCTTGTGCATACACAAAACCAATAAGTCCGTGTAAGTAGCTGACGAGATTATTTTTTGGGATACCAACTGGCCTAGAAATTATACGTTTCTCAAGTTCTTTTGCGTTATCAGCTTCCGTAAATAAGGTAACTTTACCCAACACACACTTAAGTAACACCTCATTATTTTCCATGACTTTTTTTTGCAATCTAATAATTTCTGATGGTTTTTCAGCATTAAGTTGCTCTTCGGTCCGCTCACTATAAATATCTTTTAATACTTGTAGTCGCTGCAACGCACTTCGTGTATTCCAATCTCTTAATCGACTTGTTGCCCCAAATGATTGGGTAGTATGCAGCATTAAAATTCTATATTGAGAATGGTCAAATTCCGGTGCCAACCAGTTCTTGAGAGTTTTCCAAAGGTTTTCATGATGGTCGGTTAATGGTGCGGTATAGTCTTTAACTTCAGCTTGTGTAGATAGTTCGCCACTTGGCATCTGTAAACTGACATCCCCGTCTTTCTCGAACCAAATTGATTGCCCCTCATCAAGCGAAAAGCACTTATCTAAGCCAATTAGCATCTGGTAATGGAAGGCCAAAGCTGCTGTTAGTGCTGCGTTCTTAGTTTGACCACCACTCATACTCCCTCCCAAATAATTGCGTGGAATAGTAAATTGCTTTGATGGAGCTCATTCAGCGATTGTGCGATCTGATTGCCAAAAGAACACAAATCACCGGACGGACCGAATGATAACGATCATAATACCATTTCCCACTGCTAAACGAATGACATTCCTCTCTTTTATTATTACATCCAAGATGTTAGCAATATCAACTCTAGGATTAGGTTCATATCAGTTCAGTAGAAGTATTAGACCGCATAACCAATACAAAACATGTCAATTATTTGTGTTAGCGCCACCTTTAATCCCTCCCAAACACGACCTCGCAACATATACATCCCAATCCTACGCGCTCCATCAGCTAGTTATCCCTCTGCTCAAGCGTCCCGAGCGCCAACCGAGGAAAATTCTCAATCGGAATCGCCAACCACTCTTTCCCCTCAGCCCTCACATGCATAAAACCATCAGAAAAATAAACAGTTACCCCAGCCATGACCCGATTCCTTTTAATTACCCCCATCCCGCAACCCATCCAAATAATCCGCATACCACTGCAACATCTCCCTCCGCCCATCCATGTACTGCGCATGGTTATACGTCCCGCGAATCGAATTCTTGTCCACATGCGCGAGCTGCACTTCAATCCATGCCGAGTTGTACCCCTGCTCATGCAAAACCGTGCTCATGGTATGCCGGAACCCGTGCCCGGTTGCCTTCCCATCGTAGCCAACCCGTTTGATCACCTGATTAATCGTGGCTTCACTCATCGGCTTTCCGGCATTGCTCCTGCCCGGAAACACATACTTCCCGCGTCCGGTCAGCTGCTGGATCTCCTCCAGCAACTCAACAGCCTGACGAGACAGCGGCACCGAATGCCTACGCCGCATCTTCATGCGTTCTTCGGGGATCTCCCAGAGTCCTTTACTTAAGTCGAACTCACGCCACTCCGCAGCGCGTAACTCAATCGTTCGCGTCCCTGTCAGCATCAGCAACCGCGTAGCGTACTGAGTCATCGTACTGCCGCTATAACCGCACAGCGCGCGCATAAACGCGCCTAACTCGTTATTCAGCAGATAAGGGAAATGCTTTTGCTTCGGGGGTTTCAGCACCGCCGCCAGATCAGTCACCGGGTTAATCTGCGCCCTGCCCGTTACGATGGCATGGGTGAAAATCTGCCGACACGCCTGGCGGGTTTTCTTCAGCTTATCCAGCACGCCGCGCTGTTCCATTTTCCGCAGCACTGCCAGCATCAGCATCGGTGTGATTTCAGTAATCGGCAGTTTGCCGATATGGGGAAAAATATCTTTGCGCAGGTATTCCAGAATGTCGTCAGCATAGCCTTGTGACCAGTTAGCCCGCTTGGTCCCATGCCACTCGCGCGCCATCGCTTCAAAGTTGTTGTTCACCGCGAGGATTTTGGCCTGCTTCGCCTCCTGCTTGGCCGCGCCGGGATCACCACCGGCTGCGAGTATCCTTTTCGCGTCTTCACGCTTTCCGCGCGCCTGCGCAAGCGTCACCGCAGGATACAGGCCAAACACCACGCGCTTTTCTTTTCCTGCAAAGCGGTATTTAAGCCGCCAGCTTTTACCACCAGTGGGGAAGATTTCGAGGTACATACCGCCGCCGTCAGCCAGTTTCCAGGCTTTTTTTCGGCTTAGCAGTCTCGATTTGACGGGCGTTGAGCTTCATTTGGGGGCATCTCACTCCATTGAACAGGCCAGTGCCCCCAATGATGCCCAGGTAAGTAAAGTTTTTAGCGGAACTGAATAGAAATCAAAAGACCAGGAATGCAGCATTGGCAAGGAGTTAGAGGGAATTCACAGACTAAAAAGGATATAGGAAGAAGAGGAGATGGCACGCCCTACAGGATTCGAACCTGTGACCTACGGCTTAGAAGGCCGGTGCTCTATCCAGCTGAGCTAAGGGCGCATATGCGGTTGCGTCGAATTATACGTTGGCACGCAGTCGCGTCAACGTTTTTGCACCTGCCAAGTGCAGAGTGCTGATGTTCTAACCAATCCCTGTCAATGACGCTTACGATAATCGCTCAGCGACACCAGATTACTCTCCTCATCCGCCTTGCCTTCCAGCTCCACGCCCGGTAAAAACGCCCCGTTAAACCGCTCACGCATCAGGTTCATCTCCTCACGGTCCGGCTCCAGTTCGCGCAGAAAGCCCATCGCCAGCAACAGTTGTTGCTGGGTGATCACCGGTGAAAAATGCGCCCGACTGAGAATCTGATGCCAGCGCCGCATGTTCTCTTCCCCGCCATCAACAATGCACACCTGCCAAATCAGCAGCACTGCCGCCGCGTTCTGCAAATGGTTTTCATTGTCGCCGGTGATGTAGTCAGTGAACTCCTTCGCCGCCTCTTTCCCCATCAGCGATAGCATCGATTCCACATGGACCGGCGGCAGTTGCAGTCGTTTACTCAGGGACTGAGCCGCATGGCGTGAACCGGCCGTCAGCAGGCGGAAGCCCACCACAAAAACCACCACTAAAGTCGCAAGGATTAGCCAGATCATAAACATTCCACTAAATTCATTGCCGGGCATCATACGGGTTAACGCGGGCAATCTGAAGTGACAAAAGCGCGCCTCAGGATCAATCTGTGCCTGACAGCGCGACGCGCTTCTGACAGAATAGGCGCCTTTCCCCGATTCAACATTACACAGTGGATTTCCTCTCTGATGGCAGCAAAAATTATTGACGGTAAAACGATTGCGCAGCAGGTGCGCCTTGAGGTTGCGGAAAAAGTACAGCAGCGTCTGGCGGCTGGAAAACGTGCGCCTGGCCTGGCAGTCGTTCTGGTGGGGGAAAACCCCGCTTCGCAGATCTATGTCGCCAGCAAACGCCGCGCCTGTGAAGAAGTGGGATTCGTTTCCCGTTCTTACGATCTGCCAGCAACCACCAGCGAAGCCGAGCTGCTGGATTTGATCGATGCGCTGAACAACGATCACGAAATCGATGGCATTCTGGTGCAGCTGCCGCTTCCGGCAGGCATCGATAACGTCAAGGTACTGGAACGCATCGTGCCGGACAAAGACGTTGACGGTTTCCATCCGTACAACGTGGGCCGTCTGTGCCAACGCGCGCCGAAGCTGCGTCCCTGCACCCCGCGCGGCATTGTCACGCTGCTGGAGCGCTACAACATCGATACCTACGGCCTGAATGCTGTGGTGGTTGGCGCATCCAACATCGTTGGCCGTCCGATGAGCATGGAGCTGCTGCTGGCCGGTTGCACCACCACCGTGACCCACCGTTTCACCAAAGATCTGCGCCACCATATCGAACATGCCGATCTGTTGATCGTGGCAGTAGGTAAACCGAACTTTATTCCGGGCGACTGGATCAAGCCGGGCGCGATTGTGATTGATGTCGGTATCAACCGTCTGGAAAGCGGCAAAGTGGTTGGCGATGTGGATTTCGAAGCGGCCTCAGAACGCGCTTCCTACATCACCCCTGTGCCGGGCGGCGTTGGCCCGATGACGGTCGCCACCCTGATTCAGAACACCCTGCAAGCGTGTGAAGAGTATCACGATGAGGAGAACGCATAATGGCGACGTTTTCTTTGGGTAAACACCCACATGTTGATCTTTGCGATTTGCTGAAACTCGAAGGCTGGGTGGAGAGCGGCGCGCAGGCCAAAGCGGTGATCGACGAAGGCGAAGTGCGCGTTGATGGCGCGATCGAAACCCGTAAGCGCTGCAAAATCCTTGCCGGTCAGACGGTAGAATTTGCCGGCCAACGCATTACCGTGGTGGCTTAAAAAACGTAGCGGCGCGATTTATCGCGCCTGTTGCTTCTAAAAAGCGCGATAAATCGCGCCGCTACCAGGCTGAAATAAAAAGGGCGAACATCAAAGCTCGCCCTTTTTTTCGTTACTTACGACGCCAGGTGGTGCCCTGCGGGCCATCTTCCAGCACGATGCCCAGCGCATTCAATTTATCGCGCGCCACATCAGCTTGCGCCCAGTCTTTCGCTTTACGCGCATCGTTACGCATCTTAATCAACGCTTCGATTTCAGCCACTTCATCGTCGTTGGCTTGCGCACCGCTTTGCAGGAACTGCTCCGGGTCCTGTTGCAGGATACCCAGCACATCCGCCAGCTGACGAAGTTTTGCCGCCAGCGCATCCGCCGCGGTTTTGTCTTCCGCTTTCAGGCGGTTCACTTCGCGCGCCATATCGAACAGCACCGAATAGGCTTCCGGCGTGTTGAAGTCATCTTCCATCGCGCTACGAAAACGCGCTTCAAACTCTTCGCCACCGGCAGCCACTGCGCTGACATCGGTATGACGCAATGCGGTGTAGAGACGCTCCAGCGCCGCGCGTGCCTGGTTAAGGTTATCTTCGCCATAGTTGAGCTGGCTGCGATAGTGGCCGGACATCAGGAAGTAACGCACGGTTTCGGCGTCGTAATGTTGCAGCACATCGCGCACGGTAAAGAAGTTGCCGAGGGATTTTGACATCTTCTCGCGATCAACCATCACCATGCCGGAGTGCATCCAGTAGTTAACATACGGGCCATCGTGCGCACAGGTGGATTGCGCCACCTCGTTTTCGTGATGCGGGAACATCAGGTCCGAACCGCCACCGTGGATATCAAAATGGGTGCCGAGTTGTTTGCAGTTCATCGCCGAACATTCGATATGCCAACCCGGACGCCCGTTGCCCCACGGTGAGTTCCACGCGGGTTCGTCGGCTTTGGACATCTTCCACAGCACGAAATCCATCGGGTTGCGCTTCACTTCGGCTACTTCAACGCGCGCACCAGCCTGGAGTTGTTCCAGATCCTGACGCGACAGCACGCCGTAATCTTTATCGCTAAGTACATCAAACATCACATCGCCGTTGTCGGCTACGTAGGCATGCCCACGTTCGATCAGGCGGCCAACCAGCTCGATGATCTCGTCGATATGACGCGTCGCACGCGGCTCCAGATCGGGCGGCAGAATGCCCAGCGCAGCGAAATCTTTATGCATTTCACCGATCATACGATTAGTCAGGGTTTCGATGCTTTCGCCATTCTCGTTGGCACGTTTGATGATTTTGTCGTCGATATCGGTGATGTTACGCACATACTTCAGCTTATAACCGACATAGCGCAGGTAACGCGCTACCACGTCAAACGCCACAAAAGTACGTCCGTGGCCAATATGACAGAGGTCGTACACCGTGATGCCGCACACGTACATGCCGATTTCGCCAGCATGAATGGGTTTGAATTCCTCTTTCTGTCGCGTCAGGGTGTTATAAATCTTTAGCATTGAACGGTTCCGTATTTAACGTGTGCGGGAAAGGCCTTTCCAGGCTAGCTGCGTATTGTGCCGTATTTTTTACTTCAGCGCGACGCCAGCATAGCAACTGTCGCTGCCTTGCTGACGCGTCATCACAATTTGTGATATAAGATGCGTCTACAAAAATGCCCGCTGCTCTGAGGCAGGCGCGGCAATCGACACCGACGACAACCTTTACAGGACGAGAATGATGGTCACCTTCCAGACGAACCACGGCGATATCGTGATTAAAACCTTCGATGACAAAGCGCCGGCAACCGTAAAGAACTTCCTGGATTACTGTCGTGAAGGTTTCTACGACAACACCATTTTCCACCGTGTGATCAACGGCTTTATGATTCAGGGCGGCGGCTTTGAGCCGGGCATGAAGCAGAAAGCAACTAAAGAAGATATCCGCAACGAAGCCAACAACGGCCTGAAAAACACCCGTGGCACCCTGGCGATGGCGCGTACTCAGGCTCCGCACTCGGCGACGGCTCAGTTCTTCATTAACGTGGCAGACAACGACTTCCTGAACTTCCGCGACGAAAGCCTGCAAGGCTGGGGTTACTGCGTGTTCGCAGAAGTGGTTGAAGGCATGGACGTGGTCGACAAAATCAAAGCGGTAGCCACCGGCCGCAGCGGCATGCACCAGGACGTGCCGAAAGATGACGTAGTCATCCAGAAAGTGACCGTTAGCGAGTAATGTCGCGCACGCTGTTTATCGCAGATCTTCATCTGTGTGAAGAAGAACCGGCAATCACTGCCGGTTTTCTGCATTTTTTGCAGCGGGAAGCGCATCAATGCGATGCGCTTTACATCCTTGGTGATCTGTTCGAAGCCTGGATTGGCGATGACGATCCCAACCCTTTGCATCAGCAAATCGCCGATGCGCTCAAGGCCCTGCCGGTGCCGACATTCTTTATCCACGGTAATCGCGATTTTCTGCTCGGTCAGCGTTTTGCGCGTGCCAGCGGCATGACATTGTTGCCAGAGGAACAGGTGTTAACCCTGTACGGTAAACGTCTGCTGATTATGCATGGCGACACCCTGTGCACCGACGATGAAGGCTATCAACGCTTTCGCGCTAAAGTGCACCAGCGCTGGCTGCAAAAGCTGTTTCTGGCCTTACCGCTCAGCTTGAGGATGCGTATCGCTGCCAAAATGCGCGCCAACAGCAAACAAGCCAATCAACACAAATCCCTGAGCATTATGGATGTGAACCAGCAGGCGGTGATGGATGCCATGACCCGCCAACAGGTGCGGCTACTGATCCACGGCCACACCCATCGCCCGGCGATCCATGATTTTGTTTTACAGGGTGAAAATGCCCAGCGCGTAGTGTTGGGTGCCTGGCATCAGCAGGGATCGATGATTCAGGTCGACGCCGATGGCGTCAGGCTTAGCGAATTTCCGTTCTGATTAACGGGCAATCTTGCCCGTTTTCCGGCCACGCAACCGTTTTCCTTGCTGCCATCTCATGCTATTCTCTGTGCCCTTCTTCACCTGCCCGCCCGGCCAGGTTCGTTTGTATATTCACAGGAGTTGACCGCATGTCATCCAACGCCGCCCCGGCTCGTATCGCCATCGTCATGGGTTCCAAAAGTGACTGGGCTACCATGCAGTTCGCCGAGGAAATTCTTAACAGCCTGGATGTCCCCTTCCATGTGGAAGTGGTTTCTGCTCACCGTACGCCGGACAAACTGTTCAGCTTCGCCGAAAACGCCGCGCAAAATGGTTTCCAGGTGATTATCGCCGGTGCTGGCGGTGCAGCCCATCTGCCGGGCATGCTGGCCGCCAAAACCCTGGTGCCGGTGCTGGGTGTCCCGGTACAAAGCGCCGCCTTAAGCGGTGTCGACAGCCTCTACTCGATTGTGCAGATGCCGCGTGGTATTCCGGTAGGTACACTGGCAATCGGTAAAGCCGGTGCCGCCAATGCTGCCCTGCTGGCCGCGCAGATTCTGGCAATTCACGACAGCGCGTTGGCAACTCGCCTCGCCAACTGGCGTCAGACCCAGACCGACGAAGTGCTGAACAACCCGGATCCGCGGGGGGATGCATGAAGCCGGTTTGCGTACTGGGAAATGGTCAGTTAGGCCGTATGCTGCGCCAGGCGGGTGAACCGCTGGGCATTGCCGTTTATCCGGTCGGGCTGGATGCAGAACCTTCTGCGCTGCCGATCGCACAAAGCGTGATCACGGCGGAAATTGAACGCTGGCCTGAAACCGCGCTGACGCGTGAGCTGGCAAGCCATCCGGCCTTTGTGAACCGCGATATTTTCCCGCGCCTGGCCGATCGCCTGACGCAAAAACAGTTGCTCGATCAACTGAACCTCGCCACCGCGCCGTGGCAACTGCTGGCGGATAAAAGCGAATGGCCGCAGGTGTTCAGCTCGCTTGGTGAACTGGCTATCGTCAAACGCCGCACCGGCGGCTACGACGGACGCGGTCAGTGGCGTCTGCGCGCCAATGAAACCGACACCCTGCCGGATGAATGCTACGGTGAATGCATCGTTGAACAGGGCATCAACTTCAGCGGTGAAGTGTCGCTGGTTGGCGCGCGTGGTCAGGATGGCAGCACCGTTTTCTATCCGCTGACCCATAACCTGCATCAGGAAGGGATCCTGCGCACCAGCGTCGCGTTCCCACAAGCCGATGCGGCGCAGCAGCAACAGGCCGAAGCGATGCTCAGCGCGATCATGCATGAGCTGAATTACGTCGGTGTGATGGCGATGGAGTGCTTCGTTACGCCGCAGGGCTTGCTGATCAACGAACTGGCACCGCGTGTCCACAACAGCGGACACTGGACGCAGAATGGTGCTTCCATCAGCCAGTTCGAGCTGCATCTGCGCGCAGTGCTGGGTTTACCGCTGCCGCAGCCGGTGGTGTATGCACCTTCGGTAATGGTCAACCTGATTGGTACGGATGTGAATCTGGCGTGGCTGCATCAGCCGTTGGTACATCTGCATTGGTACGAGAAAGAAGTGCGTCCGGGACGTAAAGTCGGCCACCTCAATCTGACCGACAGCGACCAGGGTCGTCTGGCTGCGGCATTAAATGCGCTGGTGCCGCTGCTGCCGGCGGAGTATGCCAGCGGTATCGCCTGGGCCGTAGAGAAGCTGTAATTAAAAGGTCGCCAGCAATGGCGACCTTACCCTTCCGTGGCGGCGCAATTTATCGCGCGGTTTTTCCCGCAGCGCGCCCTGAATTGCGCGATAAATCGCGCCGCTACGCCAGGAGGCATGTCGACCAGGCGATCACGCCGCCTCAAACCGCCTGAACAACGCCTTCCCTTTCAGCAAACGCACCCCCAGCCAGCCGCCGCACAACGACAGCAAAATCGCCCCGGTGATCGGCAGCGCCAGCCACAGGCTCCAGTCCGGTTCCCAGGGAAAATCGAAGATTTTGCGCTGCAAACCCCATAACGCCGCCTCAGCGCCCAGTGCTGCCGCAACCCCGGATACCACACCGAGCAAGGCAAACTCACACCACAGGGTGCCGCGCAACAGTCGTTTGCTGGCACCCAGTGTGCGATAAACCACCAGCTCCTGACGTCGTTGACGCATCCCGACCTGAATCTGCGCCAGCAGCAGCAGCACGCCACAGATCGTCACCAACACCACCATAATCTCCAGCGCCTGACTCACCTGCGCCAGCACCTGGCCGATTTGGCGCATCATGCTGCCGATATCCAGCAAACTCAGAGTGGGGAATGCCCGGTTGAGCTGCGCCAGCAAGGCAGGGTTATTCGCCATACGGAAACTGGTGAGCCAGGTTTGCGGCTGGTCATCCAGCGCCCCCGGCGGAAAGATAAAGAAGAAGTTGGGCCGCAAACTCTCCCAATCCACTTTACGCAGGCTGGTAATTTTGGCGCTGAACTGCTGGGTATCGCCGCTGAAAGTTAAGGTGTCACCCAGCTTCACCCCCAGACGATCCGCCAGCTCAGTCTCCACCGACACTTCCCCGACACGCGGCGGCCAACTCCCCGCTACCAGCGGATTGTGGTCCGGACGCTCCGCCTGCCATGTCAGATTCAGCTCACGATTCAAGGCGTTATCCATATTCGGATCGGCATCCTTACCGTTGAGCTGCGTCAGTCGGGCGCGGATAATCGGGTAGAAAGTCTCCGCTTTGATCTGATGCGATTGCAAGAAATCACGTACCTGTGGCACCTGTTCATGCGTCATATTCAGCAGAAAATAGTTGGGACTATCCGGTGGCAACTGTTGCTGCCAACGATCAAGCAGATCGCCGCGCATCACCAGCAGTAACGCCAGCAACATAAAAGAGAGTGAAAACGCCGCCAGTTGGCTGAGGGTCATTGCCGGTTGTCGCAACAGCCGGTTGATGGCCAGTCGCAGCGCCAGGTTACGCACCACCAGACGTCGCAACAGCAGCAAAGTGCCCCAGCCCAGTAACGCCAGCAACAACGCCAGCAACACCACACCCGCCAGCAACGCCCACAACATCTTGCTGCCGCCCATCAACAACGCCAGCAGGCCAATCACCACCAACGTCATCACTGGCAGATAGACGCGCAACGGCCAGACATTCGCCACCGCATCCCGACGCAGCACGCGTAATGGCTGGGTTGCCAGCAATAACCGGTAAGGACGCATCCCCACCAGCAGCGAGATCACGAACATCGCCCCCAACGACCACAACCACGGCCAGAAACTGGCCGCCGGAAGTGCCGCAGGCAGCACCGGTTTCAACATCGCCAGCAGGATGATTTCAATGCCCTGTCCCAGCACGCTACCCGCCACCGCCGCCAGCAGCAATACCGCCAGCCACTGACCGATGATCAAACGTTGCAGCACCTTACGCGTCGCACCGAGGGTCTTCAGCACCGCCACCAGATCATAGCGGCTGCGGCAATAGTGGCTCATAGCCACCGCCACCGCCGCAATCGCCAGCAGCAAAGTCAGCAAGGCGGAGAGCAACAAAAATTGCTGCGCGCGCTGCATCGATCGCCCCAGTGCATCTTCTGAGTTTTCCACGCTAATCCAGCGTTGATCCGCCTTGAGCTGTGGCTGGATCCAGCTGTCATAGCGCGCCAGCGGAGCAGGATCGCCTGAGAACTTGTAGCGCCAGCTCAGGCGGCTGCCGGGCTGAATCGCGCCGGTTTTCTCCACATCCGCCAGGTTCATCAGCAAACGTGGTGCGGTCTGGAAGGGGTTAAAACCCGCGTCAGGTTCCTGAATCACTTCACCGGCGATACGCAGCGTGGTATCGCCCACGTCAATCTGATCGCCGGTTTTCAGGTTCAACAGCGCCAACAATCGGGGGGCTGCCAGCACCGTCCCTGCACGAGGACGCAAGCCGGGCGGATCGGTTTGCAGGGTGCCAAACATCGGATACGCATCATCCACTGCCTTCACATCCGCCAGCTGTGGCGTTTCCTGCGCAAAGGTCATGGTCATAAAACTCAGTTGAGGGCTGACTGAAAGTCCCTCGTGCCGTGCCTGCGCCAGCCAGGCTTCCGGCACCGGCGCGCTGCTGCGCAAAGTACGATCCCCGGCCATAAAATCACGACTTTGCTGGCTTAACCCTTTTTCCATGCGATCGCTGATCGACCCCAGTGCCAGCACGCAGGCCACCGCCAGCGTCAACGCCAGCCAAACGATCAACAAGGAGGGCGAACGCCACTCACGCCAGAACCAACGCCAGATCATGACTCCTCCCACAATTTGCCATCACGCAACCGCAGACGACGATCGCAACGCGCCGCCAGCTGCTCATCATGGGTAACCAGGATCAGGGTGGTGGCAAAATCACGGTTGAGGGAGAACAGCAGATCGGCGATGCGATCGCCGGTCTGACGATCGAGGTTGCCAGTCGGTTCATCAGCAAACAACAAGCCAGGACGACCATTAAAGGCGCGGGCGAGCGCCACCCGCTGCTGCTCGCCACCGGAAAGCTGGGCGGGAAGATGATGCAACCGCGCTTTCAAACCGAGCTGCGTCAGCAACTCGACCGCCTGATCGCGGCTTTCGCGGTCGCTGACGCCACGCAATAGCGCGGGGAGCTGGACGTTTTCCAGCGCATTCAACGTCGGCACCAGCATAAAAGATTGAAAGACAAAACCGACTTCCCGCGCGCGCAACGCCGCACGCTGCTCCTCGTCCATGCTATGTAACGGCTCGCCCAGCAGATGCACTTCACCGCTGCTGCCATCGTCCAGCCCGGCAAGGATACCCAGCAGAGTAGATTTACCCGAACCGGACTCGCCAATCAGCGCAATGGTCTGGGCGGGTTTGACAACCAGCTCAACTCCGGTAAGGATGGTCAGCTGATGCTCTCCCTGACCGACGGACTTAGTAAGATGATGAACTTCAACAATGTTTTCCGCTGGCATTATTCCTTCCTGTTGTTATTACTTCTGCTGGTGTCACGTCTTGCTGCGGCCGATACGCTGCTGGTGCTGGGCGACAGCCTGAGTGCCGGTTATCGCATGTCCGCGAACGTCGCATGGCCGAGTTTGCTCGACAAAGAGTGGCAGCAGCAGCCCAGAATTATCAACGCCAGCATCAGTGGCGATACCGCCGGTCAGGGGCTGGCGCGTTTACCGGCGCTATTAAAACAGCATCAACCGCGCTGGGTGTTAATCGAATTGGGCGGTAACGATGGCTTGCGTGGCTTCCCACCGCAAAATATCGCCCAGGATCTGAGCAAAATTATCGACGATGTGAAGGCGGCAAAAGCGCAGCCGCTGCTGATGCAAATTCGCATACCGGCAAATTATGGGCGTCGTTATACGCAGGCGTTTAGCGCGATTTATCCGCAGCTGGCACAGCAGTACAACATTCCTCTGGTGCCCTTCTTTATGGAGCAGGTGTACCTGAAACCGGAGTGGATGCAGCAGGATGGTATTCACCCGAATCCGGATGCACAGCCCTTTATCGCAGGGGTGATGGCGAAAGAACTGGCTCCGCTAGTAAAGCATGATTAACGCAGGCGCGTGATTTTTAACAGGTAAAGTTATGCAAAAAAACATAAGACAAAAAAATAATTGATAAAAATCAGATAATTACAAAGATTCCTTGCCATGATGGCGACATTTTGGCGGCAGAGAAATTTTAGCATCTGATTTTTGTTCGTTTTATAATCTGATGATTACTCGTCAATTGTCAATTGAGTTCATTTTAATGGTTGTACAGATGTCACCCAGATGAAACCACCTACATGGTTTTCTAAATCTAATTTAGATAATCTATATTCAAACAAATGCCGGATGCTAAAATGAACATACAGCAAAAAGAAAATGTATTACAGCAAATTGATTCCTTTGAAACCTTAGATTTTAAAAACCTAATCGCAGAAAATTTTAAAAATGATGGTGACATTAGCAAAATAACGATTGGTGATGTTATCGTTAGTGATTTTATTACTCTGGTAATCAAGGTTTTCACCCACTTCAAACAAGAATTAGACGACTTTAATTACTTAACCCTACCTTTCAATTATTCTTATGGCGGTGACATTGGGAATGGAAACCTTCAAAATGATTTAGCGAGTTTCATTACCAATGCAAAAAATAGAAATTTCACACACTCTCTAAGCTTCATTATTCGACTAGCATATTACCAGCGAACAAATGGGTTCTGGGAAGTAAATACAAGGCGTTCATTCAAAAAAACGGAAAGAAGAATCACAGAGGAAAATGACTTACTTGAAACCAAAAAATTAATCATTGAAAAAAGAAATTCTGAATTAGATTCATTTATTTCCAAAGCAAATGAATCTGAAGAGAGGTTGAACAATTTTATTGATGCAAGTCACAATAGGATAAAAGCACTTGAGTCATCACTTCAGAACATAATTAACCAGAGTGATAACATTAATAATATGTTTTCCACTGCCTCTGGTGTTGTTGAGAAGATAAACTCTCAATTGGCACTCAGCGAAAATAAGAAGAAAGACATAGACACTCTTCATGAAGATGCAAAGAAAGATTTTTCTGAAATAAAAACCATCTTATCTGACGTAAAAATTGAAAACAGTGAAAATCAAAACACATTTGATAAACTAAAGACTACATTTGAAGAAAAGTTAAGCTTTGTTGAAGACAAGCATGATTTTTTTGTTGAGAGAAATGATTATTTAAATGACCTAATCGGTAGGGAAGTTGGTGCTTCACTCTTCGAAACTTTCAAACAAAGGAAAAACGAACTTTCTCCTTCAGTGACCTTTTGGAAGTGGGCTGTCCCTGTATTAGGCATTCTATGTTTGATATGGATTTCACTGTTATTCTATTGGAGTGCATCACTGCAAATGGATTATAAGGTCCTAATTGTAAATTCTTTAAAAGCTTTGCCCGCAATTGGTTTATTGTTGTTTGGTATTGCACAATATGGAAAAGAGCGAAACTATCAGGAGGAGTATGCCTTTAAGTCAGCAGTGGCACTAACTTTAAATGCTTACGCAGATCAACTTCTAGCTTCTGAAAACAAAGACGCTCTAATTCTAGCATCTGTGTCTTCAATTTATAAATCTCCTATTCACCACTCTAAAATTAAGATTGAAGATAGTAAGACTGCATTAGACTCATTATCAGATTTGATTTCAAAGATAAAAGAAATTGCCCCCACAAAAAAAGACTGAGTTATCATGCAAGGAGTGAAATAATTCACTCCTTGTCACTTACAACCTAACACATACATTCACCATCTATCATTGCTGTAAATTTCAAATTTTTCACTATTACTATAACTGAAACCATCAATATCTGGAAATAATGTCAAATGCCTAATGTCAAACGTTCCTTCTAGTAATTTCACAGCATAACTTTTAAATATTGGCGTCAATGCTATAGCTAAAAAAACATTATTTTTCTTTTCGAAAGATAAACTTCCAGCAGGATCGTTGGATACTGAACTATACACGAACTGTGCACTTTGCGCTGCGATTCGTTTAGTAACAACGGGTGGTTGCCATGTCTGTGGGTGCGTAAGATTCTCCAAGGTAGGGTTTCCTAAAGTATCATCATAACCTCCGATTTCTAATTCACCTTCATATCCTCCCAGATGATCAGTATGAAGGCCAAACAATAGCCCAACAGAATCAGGATGAGATTTGCAAGCAAACCATAATGAAACCAGCATATTTCTCGAAAAATCAATTAACCTTGTAGCAGCCCCATGATGTTGAAGTTTTGCCAATACCTCAAGATCAGATAGTTTTCTGCCATTCTCATAGTCATATCCTTGATGAGCAGCCCGTACTAATAATCTTTTCTCATATGCTCTTACATGATTTTCAGTTACTATCCTTCCACTATTATTAAGCCTTCTGTAAGCGGCACTATGAATCGGCCAATCAATGTCTGCCTGCCCCCTCCACATATAGACATTCATTCTTTTCCCAGCATGCTGCGAGGTTAAAGTAAGTATTTGCCCAAAATCTTCCGGAGCAGGAACTTCACCAAATAATTTTGTTTTTAACTTATCCATATCACCCTCTCTGATGCCCACTATTTGAGGCTCTTATTCTTTAATGTGTAAATGACTAATTACCGCAGGTATCCAAACCTATAACTGTGTATAATATCAGTACAATATTTTCAGTTTATTTCAGAATTTTTTTCAGTACAAGAATCCCACAACCCTTAACTTACATGGGCTTTCACCTTTTTTCGTTCCTGCCGATTCGATCCATCAGAGATCTGACCAACTGACGTAAAACACATAATTACCTTATATTTCATAATTATACATTTCTCCTCAGATCCTCAGACGATCCCGAAAACTGAAAAAGACTGAATTTCTTTTCACTATTTTCAGTTGGCGAACTCTGGCAGAAAGCCTGTAGCAGTGCAGGCTGGCGCGGCGGTTTGTAGAAAATCAGAACTGAAAAATTTTTATGATGCAAAACCCGCAGGCGGGTGCGGTGTAGCGCCGTTTTGGTGAGTGAGGAGATTATTTTGTCATAGCTGAAACGCCGCCAGCGCCACGCTGCGCATGCGATCCTCCTGTGAGGATACCAACCGCAGGCTGGGCATGAGAAAGGCGCTGGGTGCGCTCTAGTGGGGCTGGGTGTGTAATGGCATGTGATTTGACTCCCCTTGAGCATTTTACTTGGCGACCGTTTGCCAATTACTTAACCAGTGCCAACAAAAACTGATCGGTGGCGTGAGGGGCGTGGCATTACCTGACCGGCAGTTGTGTGCCAGGAGCTGACGTTGATAAACTCTGTTGTCCGGGACGGATCAGCACATGTATTCAGCCTAATATCGGGGGTAACAATCTCATAGCGGTTTAATCATTTCTATGAATTATGTATTGTATATTTTATCCAATTGTAAACCGCAAACCGGTTTTAAAGCTCTGATGATCAGAAATCATTTTCCAGACGAGCGCGAAATCGTCTTTTTCACAGAATACGTATTGCTCGGAAAACAGAACTTGCTGGCTGTTTAGCCACATTACTTGGTCCGGCGCAGACTTCATTGTATGGAAATTAATAAAGGCGTTGGCCTTGGCAATACGACTTGTAGGATTTAAGCCGGGAGGGAGGGTCAACGGGGCAAATGCCATGCGGCGCTGCAAGTCTCTTTTGCGACTGATTTGTAACTCTCGGATAGAGGGGCAGTACATACCGAGCGTCAGTGTAGAGGAGAGCGGCAGGTAAATCTGAATGCCCGGTAGAGCCAACCCGAGGTTACCGTATGGGCCGAAATCATTTTGGTTATGCATTACAACAGGACTGTCAGACACGTAGAAAGGATGATCCGAGGTTGTCTCGAAGAGATACCAATCCTTGTTCAGAAGGTGGTCGATGTGTGAAGTCTGCTGCACTAGTTGCCGCAGGAAAATATTCCGTGAGTCCTGTTCGGGCGAGAATCCTAGTGCTTCGGCAACCTGCTCCGGAGTAGCTCCCATGGCGGTAACCTTGTCAGCGATAGCGGATATCAGCCCAGTGATGCGTTGCTGCTCGCTAAAGGTTCGTGCACGTTGAACTGCAACGAACACGGCGAGCTTATAGCGTTCCTCGCCTGAGAGATTACGGATATCTCGGTATTTTAGCAGTTGATGGATCACGGGTGCCGCTTCGCTTTCGTATATACCCATTAGCGGCTCTAGGCTAAGTCTTTCAGGATGATCGTCGAGATTATAGAAGGTGTTCCGGACGGTCGCATTCATGATATTAGTAACAAAACAACGTTCGTTATGCTTATCAAAGGCATAAAGCTGAGGATACTTACCCCTACCTAAGGTTGCAAAGCCCTCCAGCAAAAAACGTGGCACTGTATGCTGCCTTACAACATCAGTCTGCAGACTTAGTGAGCCGGCCATAGTAATTACTCCGTCAAAGCCATCATCAGAAGAAAAGCCATTTGATAACCTTCTGTAAGAAAATGTTGATAACCAGATATCCTACATGCCTAATTATAATCACAAACTTTCATAATTAAGACTATCTTCATCGTCATTAAAGTCATCGAGCATTTGAAACGCATCACGACTTCGCTCATAATTACTTTCAGGGTATGATCGAAATTCAATATTTTCCAAATCAATCAACGTTCTTTTTAACTTGAAGGAGTCATTAGAAAGCGACATTTCGTAGAAATTAATGTCACCTAGCCTTGATTGCAATGCTCTCATGACGGAAAACTTAGCAGATTCTTTAAACCTCAAGCCGAATGTGACATCGCTTAATCGAAATTGTGAATCCTGTAAACCTTGATTATTAATGACTCGATATTCATTCTCATATTTCCACGAAGGAGCTTTACTGAGAAGAATGACCCTATCAATCTCTTTTTTCGCAGTGTTTCTTACATTATCACTGTCACCAAATAACATATCATGAACTTGCTGAGTTCTAATAAAACGCTTCCCTTTGTAATCAACAGGGTAGATTTCTGCGGATTCATTCTCAGAAACGTCATACCCTATACAAAACCCCTTGTGTTGGTCAGCATAGTGCGACCACATCAAGGGGCAATTAAATTTTTTTGCTAATGAAAGAACGCCAACTTTATAATTTTTTAGTAAATATCTTTTAATATAATAACTGGCACTATCAAAAAAATCGCCACCAAAAAAATCAACACTTTCTACAATACCACTGATTAACTTTCGAGCTTCACTCTCACCTAGCATTTCAATTTTTTCTAATGTTTTTGGACCTCTGTATTTGATTTTTGTTGCTGCTTTCTGTAGTTCCTTTTGATGATTTTCCTTTACTAATTTATGAAGAATAGCGTTCAACTCATTTAAATCATCGATGTCATTTAACACGGAAGGATTACAATCTAAAGGATCATTGAATGTTGTTGGATCTGCATAGTACAGCCTATCACTTACAAGCAAGTCAAGGCTATCAACACTAAAACTTTTATATTTATATAAACGAGAGGGGATATTCTTTATCATCACTTCTATCTCATAATTTTTTTGGGATAGTATCTACATTTTCCGTGCCCATGCACAATAGTAAAATCGAAAAATACTCTCTACGTAAGAGGACGCCTTTTCCCTATGGATATTCATCAACTTGAGCGGGGAAACTTGGGCATTCCTAGTTGACGATACACCTCGATATTCATTAAGCCTTAAAAGTAGTGAGATAGATGCGAACTTCCGCTCCTCGCTCAAACCTGCCATTCAACTCGGCAGGGAACCTGTCTCTATTTTTTGTTGGAGAGGAGCAAGTGAAATGCAAAGTGGTGATCAAGTGATTGCAAATACTCAGCTGATGACGGGCATAAAAAAAACCGCTGTGATAGCGGGTTAACGGGATGGGTTACTGACCTATGACCGGTGAATATTTCGCGGCCAGCGCCGTGGCCTGCTGGCCACTCTGCGCAATAGCGGCGCTGTTAGTGGGCTGCCCCGTTTACGGGTGCGTGTGGCTGGCCAGCTGTTCAGCCAACTGCTGCACCAGCGAAACGGTATCAAGCATCAGTTGTGCAACGTTAATCTGAGCGGAACCAATCCACACGACCGGCGCGATAATCTCCTGCCTTGTTCCTGCGATACTCTGGAGCAGCTGGCCAACCTTCTCAACCAGCTCTTTTCCGACCGTGACCGCTGTCTTGCCGGTGACATCGGTTTCCATATCCCCGGCCACAGATACCAGGTGTTTCCCCTTTACACCCAGGCTGAAATCACCCGTTGTCACCTGCACGATGGCACCGGCAAGTAACGAAGCCGTACCCAGCACCGTGGTTTTATCTGTTGCCTTGACGGTCGTTTCACGGCTGACCAGCTCGCGTGATTCTGTATCGGCTTTCACCTCGCGCGCCATTGAGGTTTCACGGATGGCCTGATCGGTTTTGCGCTCCCAGTCTCCGGCCTGTGTGACGCGCTGTGATACCTCTTCACGCTGCTGCTGCAACTGCTCACCCGGCTTGATGTCCGGCAGGCTTGTGCCATCCGGCACGGTCTGACGTACAAACGGCTTATCAGGTCGCCCGCCGTTAAATCCCACCTCAACCAGCGTGCCTTCAGGGGGAAACTGAAACATCCCCGAATCATTACCGGCCATCGGCACCGGCAACGGAACGGCGGGAAAAACGGGCGTACCCATCCGGTTTTCCTTCAGCCTCAAGCCGCTGGGCAACTTCTGTGTAGCATGAGTAAAGAAACACGATGGCGACAAGATAGTGGCATACCGAACCAACTCAGCGTTCTCAAAAAAGATAAATTGATTTAAATTCAATTAATAATTTTGATTCCGATGGATAGTCAGTAATGCAAAAAACCATTCTTATCACCGGCTGCTCCAGCGGTATCGGCCTGGTGGCCGCCAATGACCTGCTGATGCGCGGTTATCGCGTGATTGCCGCCTGCCGTCGGGCGGAAGACGTTGCGCGCATGCATGCGCTTGGTTTTATCGGCATTACGCTCGATCTGGACGATCCGGCCAGTGTCGATGCCGCAGCGGATCAGGTCATTGCGCTGACAGAAAATCGTCTTCACGGGCTGTTCAACAACGCCGGTTTTGGCATTTATGGACCGCTCGCCAGCCTGTCTCGCCAGCAACTGGAGCAACAATTCTCCACTAACTTCTTTGGGACGCATCAACTGACCATGCGCCTGTTGCCCGCCCTGCAAGCCAGCGGCAGCGGACGTATCATTAATACCAGCTCGGTGCTGGGGGTGATCTCCACCCCCGGACGTGGCGCTTACGCTGCCAGTAAATATGCGCTCGAAGCCTGGAGCGATGCGCTGCGCATGGAGTTACGCACCACGGGCGTGCGCGTCAGCCTGATTGAGCCAGGGCCGATCCATACCCGTTTTACGGAAAACGTCCATCAGGGGGAAAGTGACAAACCGGTGCGTAATCCCGGCATCGCCGCGCATTTTTCCCTGCCGCCTGAGGCGATCCTGCCGAAGCTGCGTCACGCCCTGGAAAGCGCGCATCCGCGCCTGCGTTATCCGGTGACGCTGGTGAGTTGGACCATGAGCCTGTTAAAAAGAGTACTGCCAGGCTGGATGCTGGATCGCATTTTGCGCAGCAAATAGGCTGCAAGCCTGATTAGAACTTGAAGCCGGGCAGCTTGCCCCCATATTCTCAACACACTTTCAGCAAAGAGACGTATTCATGTCACACGCTTTGATTATCGACATCAACGAATCCAATCTGCATCAGACGCTGGAACAATCCATGCAGCTGCCGGTGCTGTTTTATTTCTGGTCCGATCGCAGCCAGCACTGCCAGCAACTGACGCCGGTGCTGGAGCACCTGGCCCAGGAGTACGCTGGTCAGTTTATTCTGGCAAAACTGGATTGCGATAAAGAGCAGATGGTGGCTTCTCAATTTGGTCTGCGCTCCATCCCGACGGTGTACCTGTTCCAGAACGGTCAACCGGTCGATGGCTTCCAGGGGCCGCAGCCAGAGGAGGCGATTCGCGCCCTGCTGCAAAAAGTGCTGCCGCGTGAAGAAGAACTGAAAGCCCAGCAGGCGATAGCCCTGATGGAAGAAGGCAAACCGCTGGAGGCGCTGCCGCTGTTGAAAGATGCCTGGCAGCTGAGTAATCAGGCCAGCGAAATTGGCTTCCTGCTGGCGGAAGTTCTGATCACCCTGAATCGCAGCGATGAAGCGGAAGCGGTGTTAAATGCGGTGCCGTTGCAGGATCAGGACACCCGCTATCAAAGCCTGGTAGCGCAAATCGAGCTGCTGAAAAAAGCCGCCGACACGCCAGAAATTCAACTGTTGCAGGAGCAACTGGCGAATGAGCCCGCGAACGCCGAGCTGGCTGCTAAACTGTCGTTACAGCTGCATCAGGTTGGTCGTAATGAAGAAGCCCTTGAATTGCTATTTGGTTTCCTGAAAAGCGACCTCAACGCCGGTGACGGCCAGGTGCGTAAAATGTTGCAGGAAATTCTGGCCGCACTCGGCACCGGTGATGCCCTGGCTGCACGTTATCGTCGCCAGCTTTATTCGCTGCTGTACTAATCAGTACGGGGTAGTAATCGGGCCGAAGCGACTCGGCCCGAAACAGTGACAACCTGGAGGTTATTATGTTGACCGTGATGCCAGTCATCATCGTACTCGCGTTGGTGACCGTTTGGGCCGGAGTAAAAATTGTGCCACAGGGTTATCAGTGGACGGTTGAGCGCTTTGGGCGCTATACCCGCACGCTGCAACCTGGCCTGACGTTAGTTGTTCCCTTCATGGATCGCATTGGCCGCAAGGTCAACATGATGGAGCGCGTCCTTGATATCCCCTCTCAGGAAGTCATCTCGAAAGATAATGCCAACGTCACCATCGACGCCGTCTGCTTCCTTCAGGTGATCGACGCGGCGCGCACAGCGTATGAAGTCAGCAACCTTGAGCTGGCAATTCTCAATCTCACCATGACCAACATTCGTACCGTATTAGGCGGCATGGAGTTGGATGAAATGCTGTCGCAGCGCGATAACATCAATACCCGCCTGCTGCATATTGTCGATGAAGCGACCAATCCCTGGGGTGTAAAAATCACCCGTATCGAAATTCGTGATGTGCGTCCGCCGCAGGAGTTGATTGCGGCCATGAACGCGCAGATGAAAGCCGAACGGACTAAACGCGCCGATATTCTGACGGCAGAAGGGGTGCGACAGGCTGCGATTCTACGCGCCGAGGGGGAAAAACAGTCGCAGATCCTGAAAGCTGAAGGGGAGCGAACCGCCGCGTTCCTGCATGCTGAAGCACGAGAGCGTCAGGCACAGGCGGAAGCCAGTGCAACGCGCATGGTTTCTGAAGCCATCGCCGCCGGGGATATTCAGGCCGTGAACTACTTCGTGGCGCAGAAATATACCGATGCGTTGCAGAAAATTGGTGAAGCCAATAACAGCAAAGTGGTGATGATGCCATTGGATGCCACCAGCCTGCTCGGCTCGGTAGCCGGAATTAGCGAGCTGCTGAAAGAGAGCGGCCGGGAGCGCAAACCGTGATCCTGATGGAGCTGATTGCCCACCCGCACTGGTTCTGGCTGACGCTGGGCGGCCTGCTGCTGGCGGCTGAAATGCTTGGCACCAGCGGCTATCTGCTGTGGAGCGGGCTGGCAGCGGTGCTGGTTGGCCTTATCGAGTGGTTTTTTCCCTTCTCGTGGACCAGCCAGGGCCTGTTGTTCGCAGTGTTAACTCTGCTGTGTGTCTATTTCTGGTATCGCTGGATGCGTTACCGCGAAGCCTCGCAACAACCCAATAGCCTGAATCAGCGTGGTACGCAACTTATCGGCCAACACTTTACGCTGGAAAACGCCCTGAAAGACGGCACCGGCCATGCGCGCATTGGCGACAGCAGCTGGCGCGTGCAGGCAGAGAGCGATCTGCCTGCCGGTACCCAGGTCATCGTCACTGGCGTAGTTGGCATTACGCTGATGATTCAGCCTCGCTTTCCGGCTGTCTGATGGCAGCAGCCCGCCAGGTGGTTGATGATGGGGCACTCCGCGCCATCATCGCCAGGACAGGCTTCGGCCAGCGCCAGTAAACGCGCCCGCATGGCGTGTAATTCTTCAATATGCGCCGCGATCTCATCCGCTTTCTGCAAAGTGCGCGCTTTTACGTCGGCGCTGTGGCGGGCAGGATCGTTAAACAACGTCACCAGTTCGCGACATTCGTCGAGAGTGAACCCCACCTGACGCGCCTGACGCAACAGATTGAGTTCATCAATATGGTGTGGATTGTAACTACGATAACCATTTTCACTGCGCAGCGGTGGCGTGACGACGCCCTTCTCTTCATAGAAACGAATCGCTTTGCTGGTCAGCCCGGTTTTTTTGGCAACATCGCTAATGTTCATGTGATCCCCTTGACCTTCCCCTGAATGGAAGGTTTAGGCTTTATAACTAATGCAAAGTCTGCATGCAGTCAAACCTGAACGCATAAGGAGTTAAATATGTCACACACACAGTTGCTGGCGCTGGACGGCCTCTCCTGCGGCCACTGCGTCAAACGCGTCAAAGAAGCGCTGGAACAGCGCAGCGATGTTGAACAGGCTGAGGTTACCCAACAGGAAGCGCGTGTCACCGGTGCTGCCAGCGCCAGCGATTTGATCGCGACCGTAGAACAGGCAGGTTACCACGCAGCACTGAAAGACAGCCCAAAGTCTGAACCGTTGACAGCATCAGAGCCGCAGCCGGAGGCGCTGACAACGGAGGAACGATCGCAACCGGCAGATGACACCCTGCCCGTCCACCACCTGCTGATTGGCGGCATGAGCTGCGCCAGCTGTGTGAGTCGTGTCGAGCAGGCATTGCAAAAGGTACCCGGCGTCAGCCAGGCACGCGTTAACCTGGGTGAGCGCAGCGCGCTGGTATTGGGCGATGCGCAACCCGCGGCGTTAATTGGCGCTGTCGATCAGGCGGGTTATTCGGCAGAAATCATCGAAGATGAGCAAACTCGCCGGGAACGCCAGCAGGTCAGCGCCCGCCAGGCGATGCGCCGCTTTGGCTGGCAATCCGCGCTGGCATTGTTGCTCGGCGTACCCATGATGATCTGGGGCATGCTGGGCGACAACATGATGCTCAGCGACAGCAATATCACCCTATGGCGCTCACTGGGCGTGATCACCCTGTTGGTGATGGTGATTGCCGGTGGCCATTTCTACCGCAGCGCCTGGCGTAGCCTGCGCCACGGCACCGCCACCATGGATACGTTGGTAGCGCTCGGAACCGGTGCCGCCTGGCTCTACTCAATGAGCGTCGCGCTCTGGCCACAATTTTTCCCGCATCAGGCCCGGCATCTCTATTTTGAAGCCAGCGTGATGATTATTGGTCTGATCAACCTCGGTCATGCGCTGGAACAACGCGCAAGGCAGCGTGCCTCACAGGCGCTGGAACGTTTGCTGGACTTAACCCCAGCGCAGGCTCGCGTCATTACCGACCAGGGTGAAACCCTGATACCGCTCAGCGATGTGCAGCCTGGTATGGTGATTAAACTGGTCACCGGCGATCGTATCCCGGTTGATGGCGAAGTGGAAAGCGGCGAAGGCTGGTGCGACGAAGCGATGCTGACCGGCGAAGCGGTGCCGCAAACTAAACAGGCCGGAGATAAAGTCTTTGCTGGTACGCTGCTCCAGGATGGCACGTTGCGCTTTGTCGCGCGCGCCACCGGCAGCCATACCACGCTGGCACGCATCATCAATCTGGTCCGTCAGGCGCAAAGCAGTAAGCCCGATATCGGACGTCTCGCCGACCGCATCTCCGCCGTGTTTGTGCCGGTGGTGGTGGCGATTGCGCTGTTAAGTGGCCTGGTGTGGTATCTGGCCGGACCGCAACCGCAGTTGGCTTATACGTTGGTGATTGTCACTACGGTGCTGATTATCGCCTGTCCTTGCGCCCTTGGTCTGGCAACGCCAATGTCGGTGATTGCTGGCGTCGGACGTGCCGCAGAACTTGGCGTGCTGGTGCGTGATGCGGATGCACTCCAGCGCGCCAGTGAAGTTGACACCCTGGTATTTGATAAAACCGGCACCCTGACCCAGGGCACGCCGCAGGTGAGCGATGTGTTGTTGTATAGCGACTGGGATCGTCAGCAGGTACTGCACGCTGCCGCCCAGCTGGAACAGGGTTCCAGCCATCCACTGGCAACCGCAATTATCGCGGCAGTGCCGGATCTGCCTGCCGTTGATGTTGAGCAATTTCGTACAATACGCGGTAAGGGCGTGAGCGCTACAGTGGCAGGCAGAACCTTGCTGCTCGGCAACCTGGCGCTGATGGAAGCCCAACAAGTGGATTGCACACCCGCCCGTGAAGATATTGAACGTCTGGCGGCGCTGGGTGCCACGCCAGTGCTGTTGGCCGATGACAGGCAACTGCTGGGGTTGATCGCGCTACGTGACAATCTGCGTCCGGAGAGCCGCGCGGCGCTGCAACGCCTGCATCAGTTGGGGTTTCAGCTGGTGATGCTGACCGGTGACCATGAAAAAACCGCACGCGCAATCGCTGCTGAAGCCGGTATCGACGACGTGATCGCCGGGGTGCTGCCAGAAGGCAAAGCACAAGCCATCGAGCAGTTGCAACAACAGGGGCGCAAAGTGGTGATGGTCGGTGATGGCATCAATGATGCTCCGGCGCTGGCCCAGGCAGATGTTGGTATTGCTATGGGTGGCGGTAGCGATGTGGCGGTTGAAACCGCCGCCATGACGCTGATGCGTAATGATCTGCACTGCGTGGTGGATGCGCTGGCGATTTCCCGCGCCACGCTGCGTAATATGCGGCAGAACCTGCTGGGTGCATTTATTTACAACAGCTTTGGCATTCCGATTGCCGCAGGTGTGCTTTATCCGTTCACCGGCATGCTGCTTAGCCCGATTGTGGCGGGTGCGGCGATGGCGCTCTCCTCCATCACGGTGGTGAGTAATGCTAATCGTCTGTTGCGGTTTAAGCCACCGGTACACGAATAGCAAGCCCTGCCCTGTTTTTCGCGCGATGAAATCGCTAGCATGGATTTTTGACTTAAAAAGGACAGGGAATGAGACGCAGCCCGTGGCAATGCGTAACACAGCTGGCATCGCGACTTTTTCCGGCCAGCTACGCCTGGCCCGCGATGGATATTCAGTTGGGCAATCGCCAGTTACACCTGGTCGGCAGCATTCATATGGGTACACGCGATATGCAGCCGCTGCCGGCACGTTTGTTGCGCCAACTGGCGAAAGCCGACGCGCTGATCGTTGAAGCGGACATCACCCAAGGCGGTTCCCCCTTTGTCGAAGGAGAAAACCTGCCGCCGCTGGCAGAACGCCTCGACAGCGAGACCCTGACCAGGCTAACCGAGCTCTGCGATGAGCTGATGCTGTCGGTAATGATGTTTGACAACCTGCCGATGTGGCAGATTGCCCTGATGTTGCAAGCGCAGCAGGCACAGCGCCTCGGGTTGCGGCCACAATATGGCATCGATTATCAACTGTTGCAGGCTGCCAAAGCGACCCATAAGCCGGTGATTGAGCTGGAAGGACCGGACACACAAATCGCACTGCTGAAGTCGTTGCCGGAGAATGGCCTGCCCTTGTTGCTGGATACGCTGGAACACTGGCACACCAACGCACGTTTGCTGCAAACCATGATCAGCTGGTGGCTGGATGCACCGCCGAAGCAGCAGCCGGTCGCGCTACCCACCACCTTCAGCAATGAATTGAATGACACCTTGATGCGCAACCGCAATCAGCACTGGCGCGAATTGTTGCTGGCATTACCGCCGGGACGTTATGTGGTGGCCGTGGGGGCGTTGCATCTTTACGGGGATGATAATTTACCGGGCCTGTTCAAAGCGCGCTAAAAAAAGAAGGCCGATATTACTATCGGCCCGTCAAAGAGGAATTTGTTTATGATTTTGGTTATCACACAGCCATTGCTGGCTGGCGCGGGCCAATTCTCGCGCAAAGTTCAGAATTTCGCCAGTACTATTCGCCGTTTCTGAAATAAGATTTTCCTTAGCAAGGATCGAAAAATGACGCCCGCTGTAAAACTGCTGGAAAAACAAAAAGTCACCTTTACTCTGCATCCGTATGATCATGACAGCCATGAAACCAACTTTGGCGACGAAGCGGTGCGAAAACTGAATCTCGATGCTCGACAGGTATTCAAAACGCTGCTGGTGGCTCTGAATGGCGATGCGAAACACCTGGCAGTAGCGGTTACGCCGGTGTCCAGTCAGCTCGATTTGAAGAAAGTCGCCAAAGCGCTGGGGGCGAAAAAAGCCGATATGGCTGACCCGCTGCTGGCACAGCGCGTCACCGGGTATCTGGTGGGCGGCATCAGCCCGCTGGGGCAGAAAAAACGCCTGCCCACGGTGATTGATCAACAAGCGGCGGAATTTGCCACCATCTTTATCTCCGGCGGTAAACGCGGGCTGGATATCGAACTGGCGGCACAGGATCTGGCGCGTTTGCTGGATGCCTCCCTGGCCGATGTGGCACGCCGCGATTAATCAGGCTGCTGGGCGCAAAGTTGATCGATCATCCAGCGCCCGGCAGGTCCCGGTGGATTACGCGTCGACCAGACCGCTTCCACCGCAATATGCTGCGGCCAGCCTGACACCGGCAACTCCTTCAACACCTGATGACCAAACTGCTGCACCAGCCAGCGCGGCAACACGCTCCAGCCAAATCCCTGCTCCGCCATCTCCAGTAATAACAGATAAGACGGTGCCGACCACACCCGGCCCGCTGGCATCGGGTCACGCGTCTCCACCCAGGTATTGAGCCGCAACTGACGCAACGCCCCGAGTTGCGCTTCGGTAACCTGTTTCTGCTGGGCCAACGCCTGGTCCTGATGCAGATAAATCGCCATCTGCGCCTCCACCTGTAAGCGTGCCACCGCGATATCTGGCGGTAATGAGGGCTGAGCGCGCACCACCCCAAGATGCACGCGTCCGGCCTGTAGCAGGTCCAGCACGTCGGCATCTTCGGCGATCATGCATTCAAATTCGATATCCGGATAGCGCGCTTCAAAACGCTTCAGCAGCGTTTCATGATATTCCGCCTGCCAGAAATCGGAGATTGCCAGACTGAGGCGCGGCTCGACACCCTGCGACAGTCGCACCGCCAGCTCATCCAGCCGCTGGCTGGCCGCCAGGATCTGCTGCACCTGCGCCAGTGCTCGCTGTCCCTGCTCGGTTAATACCGGCTGACGTCCCTGCCGATCAAACAACATAAAGCCTAAATCATCTTCGAGATTCGCCACCGCGCTACTGATGGTGGACTGGCTTTTGCCCAACGCCCGTGCCGCCGCAGAGAATGACCCGCTGGCGACGGTCTGCACAAAAGCCTCAAGGGATTCCGGGGAGTATTTCATAGTTATCCATCGCTTTTATCGATAGGTGTTCATTTTATCTTAATTTCGGCAAGTGAGAAAATGCGTCCTGTAATGAATCAGGAGGTTTTTATGCGTACCCGTTCTTTGAAAGAACGTTTTTTCCACGCTGCTGGCTTTGAAATTCTGGCGATTTTGACTGTTTCCCCGTTAGCCGCCTGGGTAATGGATAAGCCGCTGTTTGAAATGGGGCTGTTGGCGATCATGCTGTCGACCGTCGCCATGCTGTGGAACATGATTTATAACGCCGGATTTGATCGCCTGTACCCACGGGATCGGGTGCAGCGAGGCGCTGGCCTGCGCGTACTGCACGCGCTGGGTTTTGAGGGCGGTTTTATTGTGATTGGTTTACCGATTGCTGCCTGGATGCTCAGTATCACGTTGTTGCAGGCGTTGATGGTGGAAGTGGCGTTTTTCCTGTTCTTCCTGCCCTACACCATCGCGTATAACTGGCTGTGGGATATTCTGCGTCAGCGCTGGCTCACGCGCAAAGCGTGCCAGGCGTGAATATTGGGCAAAACAAAAACTGCGTGATAAATCACGCCGCTACGTCACCGTGCACGGTCGGTAGCGGCGCGATTTATCGTGCAATGATGCATTAGTTTTCCACCGCATGCGGCAGTATCCATGCCAGCACCGTCTTCGGATAGCTGCGCTTCCTGGGTTTCTCCGGCGCGCTATCCCGTTGCTGTTTCTGCTCCGCGGTCAGGTGCACAATCCCCTCTCCCGGTGCGTAGTCACTTACTTTCAACGGTGAATGCTGACTCACCCAGCCGCGCAACACATCCGCATCGCGCAACCCGGTGTTGGTGTAACCTGCGAGGTTATCAATGCGCGGATAACCATCGCCGCCGGTAGCGTTGAAGCTGTTGGTCGCCATGCGATAGGTTTTATCCTGCTGTAATGGCTCACCGTTGATCTTCACCTCACTGACATCGCTACCATCCGCCACCAGGCTGATATTGGCAAACTGCGCAAAGCCACCGGCATCGGTTTTAATATTGGCAACGGTTGCCAGATACGTCAGCAATTGATTACCGGTCAGGGTGACGGACACCACCTGATTGCTGAAGGGCTGCACCTGCAACACATCGCGCCAGCTGATCGCCCCTTGCGGCAGTGAAGTACGAATCCCGCCACCGCTCATCACCGCAAAATCTGCTTTGGTGGCGGCCATCTGCGCACGCAGAATTAACTGGCCGAGGTTAGTTTGTTCAAAACGCACCTTGTCCCGCTCGCCAACAAAGACACCGTCGCTGCTGCCGACCGGCACATCCAGTTTGGCTTCTGCGCGTTTCTGGAAGGGGGTCAGCAGTTTCATCATCGCCGGATTCGGTGGGATCTCCTGCTGCCAGGTCAGCCAGGACTCGCTGCCATCCGCATTCTTGATCTTATGCTTCAGATTGACCGGGATCAGTTGGTAGCTATCCAGCGCCAGCTCACCGTTGCGGAAGGTAAAATCACCGCGCCCGACGAATTTACCCCACTCTTTCGCTTGTACGATCCACACACCATTCTGGCGATCCGGCTGGCAGGGCTGGCCTGGCTGATAATTTTTCACGCTGACGTTCTCTTTCTCCATGCACACCGCATCGTGTGAATGGCCGCCAACGATCAGGTTCACGGTGCCAGGCGGCAAGCTGCGTGCCAGCTCGACATCGCCCGGCGCATTGCTGCCATGCTGGCCGTCGTCGTAATGGCCCATGTGGGTGAGAAGAATAATCACATCCGGCTTGACGCTGGCACGTAACTCAGCCACCGCTTTTTCGGTTTCAGTGACCGGATCTCGAATCTCGATAGTTGCCATATTGGCCGGATTGGCGATACGCAGGGTGTCGGGCGTGGTCAGGCCGATTACGGCAACTTTCAGCCCCATCCGGGTAAAGACCGCCCAGGGCTTGAACAGCCGTTGGCCGCTGGATTTTGCGTAAATATTGGCGGAAAGAAAGGGAAATTTGGCCCATTTCTGCTGCTTTTGCAGCACGCTGAGCGGTTTATCAAACTCATGGTTACCCAGCGCCATCGCATCATAGCCCACCAGGTTCATGCCGCGAATATCGGGTTCCGCATCAAGCAAATCCGACTCCGGCACACCGGTATTAACGTCACCGCCGGAAAGGATCAGCACACCGCTTCCTTTTGATTGCGCATCATAACGTTGCGTATCCATCAGGGTTTTCTGCGCGGCCAGACCATACTCGCCCTGCGCGTTGGGCCAGAAATGACCATGCTGATCGTTGGTATGCAGGATAGTAAGACGGTAGCTGCGGTCGGGCTGCCATGCCTGTGCCAGTATCGGCAGCAACAGGATAATCAATGCCAGCCAATGGCTTTTGCGCGGAATTAACAACAAGCCGATCTCCTTATTCTGCGTTTTTCCACTAACCAGTGGACTTTATGTGCTTTATCGCCCTTCTGTGTCGCACAGATCGCACTTTAACTCAAGATGAAAGGCTTATAGAGTCTTGAGAGAAGTAACAATCTGATAACGAAAATTGACCCTCTCAGGATTTCTATGGCAAGTGATCATACTCTCTCATCCCCGGCACGCGCACCGGGGCGCACGGCGTTCGGCATTTTAGGGGCGATCAGCCTCGCGCATCTGCTGAACGATATGTTGCAGTCGCTGTTGCTGGCGATTTACCCGCTGTTGCAAAAAGATTTTAGTCTCAATTTTGTGCAAATCGGTTTAATCACTCTCACCTTCCAGGTGACCGCCTCGCTGCTGCAACCCGTGGTCGGCTACTACACCGACAAATATCCCAAACCCTGGTCGTTACCGGTTGGCATGGGTTTTACCCTGTGTGGCCTGGTGCTGCTGACGTTCGCCAGTGACTATCTCCAGGTGCTGCTGGCAGCGGCACTGGTGGGTAGCGGTTCATCAATTTTTCATCCCGAATCTTCCCGTGTCGCCCGTATGGCATCCGGTGGACGTCATGGCCTGGCGCAATCGCTGTTCCAGGTGGGCGGGAATTTCGGCAGTGCACTCGGCCCGCTGCTGGCCGCAATGATTGTTGCACCCTATGGCAAAGGCCATCTCGGCTGGTTCGTGCTGGCCGCGTTGCTGGGGATCATCGTGTTGTTGCAGGTCAGCCGCTGGTATAGCCACCAGCAGCGCGCCAGTAAAGCCAAAGCTGCCACGGTGTTGTCCAATCCGCTGCCGCGAAAAAAAGTGGTGCTGGCGATCAGCATTTTGCTGCTGCTGATTTTCTCCAAGTACTTCTATCTCACCAGCCTGAGCAGCTACTACACCTTCTATTTAATGCAGAAATTCGGCCTCTCGGTGCAGGCGTCGCAATTTCATCTGTTTGTATTTCTTGGCGCAGTGGCGGCAGGGACCATTATTGGTGGGCCGATTGGCGACAAAATTGGTCGTAAGTATGTGATCTGGTGCTCGATTCTCGGTGTCGCCCCCTTTACGCTGCTGTTGCCGCACGCGTCATTAATGTGGACAAGTGTACTGAGCGTAATTATTGGTCTGATTCTCGCCTCGGCGTTTTCTGCCATTCTGGTGTACGCGCAGGAGTTGCTACCGGGACGTATCGGTATGGTTTCCGGGCTATTTTTCGGTTTTGCCTTCGGTATGGGTGGGCTGGGTGCCGCCGTGCTGGGGGTGGTGGCAGACCACACCAGCATCGAATGGGTATATCAAATCTGTGCCTGGTTGCCACTTATCGGCCTTTTGACCGCTTTCCTGCCAGATAACCGTCACGCCTGAGCCTGTTTCGGGGGGTAATTATTTTTCCTTGCCCCCCTTTATTCAGCATGAATCCTGCCGATATTGTGAGATAACTGAAGAAAATGACACTTCGGTTGCATTTTTCTCTTATTTTTTCATTTTTTTCTGCTTATCCCGCTCAAATGTTTAAACGCGGTTAGCGATTGTGCAGTAAACTAGGTTGTTACAAGCGGATACATTTGCACACAAGGAGACAGGCATGCATCACACCACACCGTTGATCACCACCATCGTCGGGGCACTGGTCCTGGCCTTTCTCCTTGGTATGTTGGCACATCGCCTGCGAATTTCGCCGCTGGTCGGATACTTGCTGGCCGGTGTGCTGGCCGGTCCCTTTACCCCAGGTTTTGTCGCCGATACCAATCTGGCCCCTGAATTAGCTGAACTGGGGGTGATCCTGCTGATGTTTGGTGTGGGGCTGCACTTTTCGCTGAAAGATTTGATGTCGGTAAAGTCGGTCGCCATTCCCGGTGCAGTGGCGCAAATCGCCGTGGCAACCTTGCTGGGAATGGGGCTGTCGTGGGCGCTGGGCTGGTCAATGATGACCGGGCTGGTGTTTGGCTTGTGTCTCTCCACCGCCAGTACCGTGGTGTTACTGCGCGCGCTGGAGGAGCGTCAACTGATTGACAGCCAGCGCGGGCAAATTGCCATCGGCTGGCTGATTGTCGAAGACCTGGTCATGGTGCTGACGCTGGTGCTGCTGCCTGCCATCGCTGGCATGCTGGAACAGGGTAACGCCAGCCCAACCCTGTTGGCGTGGGACCTGCTGCTGACCATCGGTAAAGTGGTCACCTTTATGGTGCTGATGATGGTGGTGGGCCGCCGCGTCATCCCCTGGATTCTGGCGAAAAGTGCTGCCACCGGTTCACGCGAGCTGTTCACCCTGGCGGTGCTGGCACTGGCGCTGGGCATTGCGTTTGGTGCAGTAGAATTCTTCGATGTCTCCTTTGCCCTCGGCGCTTTCTTCGCAGGCATGGTGCTGAACGAATCTGAATTAAGCCACCGAGCAGCACACGACACGCTGCCGCTACGTGATGCGTTTGCCGTGCTGTTCTTCGTTTCTGTTGGCATGTTGTTCGACCCGATGATTCTGGTCAACCAGCCGTTGGCGGTACTGGGGGCGCTGGTGATTATCGTGGTGGGCAAATCGGTCGCTGCCTGGCTGCTGGTCACGTTGCTGGGCCACTCACGCCGCACAGCCCTGACGATCTCCGTTAGCCTGGCGCAGATTGGCGAGTTTGCCTTCATTCTGGCCGGTCTTGGCATTTCGCTGGGGTTACTGAGCCAGGAGGGGCGCAATCTGGTGCTGGCCGCAGCCATCCTGTCGATTATGCTGAACCCGATTCTCTTTACTGTGTTGGAACGTTATCTCGACAAAACCGAGACGATGGAAGAGCAGACGCTGATCGATCCTATCGAGGAGGAGAAGCAAATTCCGGTGGATATCTGTGACCATGCGGTGATTGTCGGCTATGGCCGCGTCGGTAGCCTGCTGGGACAGAAGCTGCTGGAAGCGGATGTGCCGTTAGTGGTGGTGGAAAACTCACGACCACGCGTTGAAGCGCTGCGCGAGCAAGGCATCAAAGCGGTGCTGGGCAATGCCGCCAGCAGCGACATCATGGAGCTGGCGCGCCTCGACTGCGCCCGCTGGCTACTGCTGACCATTCCCAATGGTTATGAAGCCGGTGAGGTTGTCACGGCGGCGCGCGCGAAGCGCGACAATATCGAGATAATCGCCCGCGCCCATTATGACGACGAAGTGGAATACATCCTCGAACGTGGTGCCAATCGCGTGGTGATGGGGGAACGAGAGATCGCTAACAGCATGCTGCATATGCTGGAAGAAGAGATTGCGCAAAGGCCGATTGTGCGTGAGTGTCCGATTTGATTTAACGCCGTAGCGGCGCGATTTATCGCGCTTTTTGACCGCTGAAGCAAAGTCAAAGGCGCGATAAATCGCGCCGCTACGAGTGATGTTTTATCTGTCCCAGTACGACTCTTCGAGGCTATCCTCACGCTCCGGTAAACCTCGCGTCAGACGTGGGGAATGCTGATTCAGCACCTGGTAGCTGACGCGGTTGGCATATTTACACACCTGCGCCAGTGATGAATACGTCAGATACTCGCGCGCATGTTTGCTGGAGTTCGGCACTTTCTGGCGGTGGAAATTATTGGCGGTGATATCGTGCAGTAGCGCTGCTAAAGCCGCATCCCCCGCGCCATTGGTGTTCATAATCTTCTCCGGACCGCCCATATAAGGCGCGATATGCGAGAAGATGCGCAATGGCTGCTGGCAATCCCGCTGGCGCATGGCACGGCTGAACTCATATTGGTTAAATTCAGCAATCGCGCCTGGCAGCAACGGATGGTTGGTTTTGCGCTTAAATTCTTCTTCGGTAAAGCCCGCCATATATAACCCGGTTGGCCCGGCGGTGCAGAGCACCAAATCGACCCAATCCAACGCCATATTGGCCGCCAGCAGCGGATCGGCCTCTCCGGTCAGGGCCAGGGCTTCCTCTTCATTCATCGCGACGATGGAGACATGTTCGCGCAGAAAATCGCGCCAGAACTGTGGGTTGTCCTGAATGACGTATTTGGTACCCAGCGTTAACACCACCGGTACGTTATGTTTTTTGGCGAACGCAATCGCACGCAGCGTCGCTTCCGGCATCGGTTCTCCGGGCTGACAACGCACCAGATAGGAGGTCAACACCAGCGCTGACGCGCCCGCGATCACCTCTTCGGGAATGCTGTCGGCCTTTAACTGGTTCATCAGACCGGGGCTGATGGCAAAGGTACGCTCGCCCTGCTCACCAATCAGGGTGAAACAACGACCAATCGCGCCATCAACACCTTGCAAATAGTTGAGATCCATCCGGCTGGAGGTGTTGCACAGGTAACGATAAGCGTAGCTACCGATCTGGATGCTGTTGCACATCACGCCCAGCAACACCGAACGGTCATCGGCCAGCACCGAGTAGTTATGCAAAGTGTTGCCAATGGTGCCACCGGCAAACTGGTGGCTAATTAACTCGTCACGCATCAGCTCGTGGTATAACGCTTCCGCCGTGGCATCATCAATCACCAGCGAATGACCCGCACTCAGGCCATAACGTTGCAGGAAGCCATCATCAACTTTGGCTTCAATATCTACCAGCGTCTGATCAATACCGACGACCCAGCTGCCCTCCTCCTGCTCTTGTTGCGTAGCCTGCAACAGCGGATCGCGCGCGCTAACGGGGAAATAGTGTTTGGATTTGCGTTTGCCGGGAAATTTCATGGGGGATGCCGTCTGGAAAATCAGGCAGAGAATGATAACACATTCTCTGCCACTCCCTTAACGGCGCGCGTTGACCAGCTGCACCATCATGGCAATGTGCTCATCATCGGCGTTCAACGCAGGGATATACTCAAACTTCTCACCACCCGCATGCAGGAAGAATTCACGGTTCTGCTCGCTAATCTCCTCCAGCGTTTCAAGGCAGTCTGCGGCAAAGCCGGGACTCATCACCTGCACATGCTTGATACCTTTAGCGGGCAGACCTTGCATGGTTTCGTCGGTGTAAGGCGTCAACCAGGGCTCACGGCCAAAGCGCGACTGGAATGTCATCATGATCTTGTTTGGCGCGATGCCGAGCGCGGCGGCCAGCGCATCAGTAGTATCTTTGCAGCGTTGCGGATAGTCATCGCCCTCGTCGGCGAAGCGCTGTGGGATGCCGTGATAGGACAGCACCAACAGGTCCGGCTCGCCATGCTGGGCGAAGGAACGCTCGACGGAGGCTTTCAGCGCCGCGATATATGCCGGATGTTCAGCGTAATCACGAATAAAAGCCACTTCTGGCAGGGAACGCAGCGGTTTGAAGCTGGCAGCCAGGCCATCCCATACGGCCGCAACTGTGGAGCAGGAGAATTGCGGGTAGAGCGGCAACACGATCAATTTAGTGACGCCCTGTGCCAGCAGACGCTCAACCGCACCTTCAAGGCTCGGCTGGCCGTAGCTCATGCCCAGCTCCACTGGCATATCGATTTGCTGCGCCAGCGCATCACGCTGCCGCTTGCTGAACACCATCAGCGGCGAACCTTCATCCATCCAGACCGATGCATAAAGCTTCGATACGCGCGGCGAACGGAACGGCAGGATAATAAAGTTGAGAATCGGCCACCACAACCAGCGCGGCGTATCCACCACGCGCGGGTCACCGAGGAATTGTTTCAGATAACGTTTAACCGCTGGTGTAGTGGGTGCGTCTGGCGTGCCTAAATTAACCAGTAAAACCCCGGGCTTTTCTTGCCTCATTGTATTTCCTTGCTGTCGAAACGAATGGGTCAAAATCGTGGGAAATTGTAGCGGAAAAAGCGGGAGGGAAAAGCAATTGCTGCAAAAGGGCCGATAAACCGGCCCTTAACTGGCTTAGCCGAGAATCGCGGCCAGCTGTGCACTCACTTCAGCAACCTGACGGGTGCCGTCGATTTTGTGGTATTGGGTGTTACCGGCTTCCGCTTCTTTGCTGTAGTAAGCAATCAGCGGCGCAGTCAGCTGATGGTATTCCACCAGACGCTTACGCACCGTTTCTTCCTGGTCATCTTTACGTGTTGTCAGCTCTTCGCCGGTCACGTCGTCTTTACCTTCCACTTTCGGCGGATTGTACTTAACGTGATAAACGCGACCCGACGCCGCATGCACGCGACGACCTACAATACGATCCACAATCAGTTCATCCGGTACGGCAAACTCCAGCACGAAATCGACGCTGATACCGGCTTCTTTCATGGCATCAGCCTGCGGAATGGTGCGCGGGAAGCCGTCAAGCAGAAAACCGTTTTTGCAGTCTTCCTGAGTAATACGCTCTTTAACCAGCGCAATTACCAGCTCGTCAGTCACCAGTTTACCGGCATCCATAATGGCTTTCGCCTGCTGGCCCAGCTCAGTGCCCGCTTTCACTGCCGCACGCAGCATGTCACCTGTGGAGATTTGCGGAATACCGTATTTCTCCATGATGAATTGAGCCTGAGTGCCTTTACCTGCGCCCGGTGCCCCGAGCAGAATAATACGCATTGCGTAATTCCCCTTGCGAATCGCATTGATCAATCTGAGAAGGCGAAGACCATACCACTATGCCCCGCCCACCACAAGGAAAGGGGCGCGGTAACGGCTAATGTCCTACTTTACTGCCTTTTGCCACCGATACCAGCCCGACGCGGGATTTTTCCGCATTTTCAGAATTGCGACCGCTATTTAACAGCTCGCGCAGGCGCTTCGTCAGTTTCATTGTCATATTCTGACTTTTGTTGGCGCTGCCACGCACATTGGCACGAAGAAGGACGCGCCCACGCTCGGGCCACTGATGCAAATCAGGCTGCGGCGAGTTTGGCAGCTTACCCGGCATAATCGGCAGCACCGCGAATGACAGACCCGGCTGTTGCAAAGATTGCAGCGAAAATGGCGCTTCCAGCGTGATGGTATCAACGCTGGCGATATTATAAGGTCGCCATTGCGCAGCCGCCATCTGTGCCAACGCCTGCTCCGGCGCATCACCCAGCGCCAGCCCCTGTTCAAACAGGCGCAACTCACTCCGCACCAGGGTGCTGAAATCATGGGTACGTAAGGCGATCAACACTAAATCCGTTCCCAGCGCCGCGTGACGATCGAGCCGTGTGACAAACAGTCGCGCCTCGCTTATCAGCCGTCGGTGCAACAGCGTGGCGAAAGACTCAGATGCATCGGTGACGCCCTGGCTCTGGCATTCAGCCAGCGCGCGTACCCGCCCCTGAAACAGGTCAATATGTTCAACCAGAGCAATATTCCCCGCCATCACCGGCACTGCTGCCAGGATACTTAATTCACTGACAGGATAATGCGACGCATAGCGGGTTTGGTTACGCGCCTGCTCCTGGCGTAAAAACAGTTGGGAAAGCAGCACCCGCGCAATATGCAATGAAGGTGCAAAGAAGAGATCATACTGTTCAAGCCGATAATGGCGGGAAAGCTGGCCGCGAAGCTGATCGCGCGCCGCCGCCCTGGCAGAAGCATTCTGTGAAGCCATCGCGTGATTTTTCTCTGTTTATTGTGCTGTGTGATGGCGGATGAGGCTCGGATCCGTGGCAGAAATTACCGGCGAAACACAGAGACGCCTGCCAGTCAACCCGCCAGAATCAGGGGGAAAGGTTAGGGGAATGCGGCTGGACTTTAAAATGATATAAACTGACAATCCCTGTTAGGTTTTTACACAGGGGATGAGTATGACCGGGCTACCTTCGTTACGTGCACTGCATTATTTCCACCAGGCGGCACTGCACAGCAGTTTTAGCGTAGCCGCAGAACGTCTGCATGTGACCCATAGCGCCATCAGCCATCAGGTCCGACAGCTGGAAAGCTGGATGGGTAAGCCTCTGTTTGTCCGTACAAATGGACGTGTCAAATTAACCTCACATGGTGAGCGATTACTGGTCAGTTGTCAGAAGGCCTTCAGCGAACTTTCCACGACCTGTGAAAGTATCCGCACCGGCATGCGTCACCATCTTAGCGTCTCCTGCGCGCCGAGTTTTCTTTCCCAATGGTTGATCCCGCGCATCGGCACTTTTTATCTGCGCTATCCTGATATTGAGATCCAGTTCCAGCAACTGGTAGAGATTGACCAGTTACGCAGTGAACATACCGATGTTCTGATTCACAGTTACGAACAAACACCTGATGAAGACATTGATGCCACCCTGATTAGCGATGATTACATCGGCCCGCTCTGTGCCCCCCAATTTGCCGCACGCTTCCAGAGTGAGCAGGATCTCGCCGCCTTACCCCTTCTGCATGCTGATACCCGACTTCACGCCTGGGCGGAGTGGGCAAAAACCAGCGGTACGCGAGGGAATTTCTGGGTGGGAAAACATTTTGATAATTTGACGTTGGGCATTCAGGCAGCCAGAAATGGCCTGGGCGTGATCATGGCACCGCGTTTGCTGGTGCGGCAAGAATTACACGACGGCACACTGATCGCGCCACTTGGTTTTGTGCGGGTGGATCGCGCCACCTGGATGATGACCAAGGCGTCACGTCAGCATGATGCAGAGATTACCTTGTTTCGTGATTGGTTGAGGGATGAAGCGCACCACTGATCACTATTGCCAATAAGATACTTATTACATAAACGTAAAACGTGAATGGTATGAGGATACGTTATGGATGCACTTATTGCCCAACTACTGAATAGTGGTATTGGTGAAGCGACAAAAGTCATGGTTGAAAAGTTGCTGAAGGTTGACTGGATCCCAACCCGAAAAGCAGGCAAAAAACTTCTCAGCCAAATGCAATCACCCCACATTCAGCAGGCCTATCTGGAAAAGCATGCTTATGCTGCTCTGCGTATGCGCACTCTGCATAATCCCGATTATGACGTTTTGCTTGAAGATATTTATTATCCGCTCACCATTGAAAACAGGCCGGAAAAGACCGAACTGATTGTCAGTGATGGCGCACAGATAATCTCCCAGAACATCGTCAACATCATTGGGATTGCCGGACAAGGCAAAAGTACCATTCTGCGTAAACTGTTTCTTGAAGAGATCAGAAAGCATCGTCGATTGCCTTTCTTCCTGGAATTACGCCGTATTGAGGACGGCAACGTCTTCGAATATCTTCACGCGCAATTAAACATATTAGGATTCGATCTTAACCAGGATGCTTTAGAGCAACTCTTGTCGTCAGGAAAAATCATCATTTTACTGGACGGCTTTGATGAAATTAAAGATAACCTGCGTTCTGCTTTTATCCGTTCTATTTTTGAAATTAATAAAAAATATCGCTGCCCTGTCATTGTCACCAGTCGCCCCGATACTGAGATATGCAGTGAAGCTGGCATCACCAATGTTTTTGTCAAATCACTTACGGATAAGGACAGATACGGCATACTTAAAAAACTCGCCACGCCCGATGATTTCAACGAATTATCCCAGCTTCTGAGAACGAATTCTGGGTTAGCGAATACGCTGGTGAGTCCTATCCTGTTGACCCTGTTACATGCCTGCTATCATGACTGGGATGAACTACCGCGAACTGCCGTGGATTTTTATCGCCTGTTGTTTTCCACCTTGTATCACAAGCATGACCGTATCAAGGCCTGGTCCAGGCAACGCCGCTGTAAATTACAAACAGACGAAATTCAATGGTGTTTTTCAGCGATGTGTTTATTTGCCATGGAAGATGAAGTCTATGAGTTCAACGAGGAAAACCTCCACGCTTACGCTGCCCGGGCGCTGGATACCGCCGCTCTTGATGAGCAAGAGCGCGATAACTTTTTGCATGACATCATTAGCATCACCTGCCTGATACAACCCGATGGTTTTAATCGCTATGTCTTTTTGCACAAATCATTGCAAGAATACCATGCCGCTTATGCTGTCACAAAATTGCCTGAAGATTATAAAGATAAATATTATGACTATTTTTCCGATAAACTGAACACGGGCATTGAGTATGACAACGTCCTCTTTTTCTTATTTCATATTGATGAAGATTGGTTTCGCCGAAAGATTATGACCGAGCGGTTCGAAAAGACGGGTTTTATTTCACTCGCAAACAAGAACGACGAAGAACTTGCTGAATACATATTCCAGTCGCTTAAGTACGATGATGCGCTCTATGAAATCACAAAATTCGCCAATGGGTTTAGCAACGAGATTGTTGCCAGTACTATACCAGACATACAGACATCACTTCACACGCTTACCGTTATGTCCGGAAAACCCAGAGATATCGGACTACATACCGACACTGTCATCAATAACATTCTTGAAGAAAGCATCCATCCCGATAATCTCCATCAATACCGAACAACACTGCATGAGAAAACACCTGCTGACGATCCCAATAAGGATCAGTACAACATTGCTCTGTCTGAGCTGTTCTATCAATCAGAATATTGGGATGAATTAGTCTTTTCCATCAGCAGTGAAATCTATCGATATTATCACGGCGTGTATTTACCAACGAAAGCAAGACTTCGCGAGAAGAAACAAGCGTTATCACGCGGTATGAAGATCAAACTTTAAGTTTGGGCAAACGAGGCAGCGCTAAACTTGCGCTGATGTGGGAAAAAAAGGGCGACCTGCTGGTCGCCCTAGTGCTGTTTAGGCAGTTAACAACTGATTCATACGACGAATAAACTGGTTCGGATCGTCCAGCGTACCGCGCTCAGCCAGCAGCGCCTGGTCGAGCAGCAGTTCCACCCATTCGCCAAAGCGGCTTTCATCCTGGGTATCCGCCACACGTTTCACCAGCGTATGATCCGGGTTCAGTTCAAAGATGTATTTCACATCCGGCACTTCCTGGCCCGCCGCCGCGAACAATTTCGCCATCTGGGTGCTCATTTCGTTGGCATCGGTGGTGACAATCGCCGGCGTATCCGTCAGACGATGGGTTAAACGCACCTCTTTGACACGCTCGCCCAGCAGGGTTTTCACGCGATCAACGAACGGCTCCAGCGCTTTTTCCGCTTCTTTCTGTTCTTCGGTTTCTTCGTCGGCCAGTTTGCTCAGCGACTCATCCGCTTTGCTCACCGACTGGAAGGTTTTACCGTCAGACTCGGTGAGGTAGCTCATCATCCATTCGTCGATACGATCGGACAGCAACAACACCTCGATGCCTTTTTTGCGGAACAGCTCCAGATGCGGGCTGCTTTTAGCGGCGGCATAGCTGTCAGCGGTGATGTAGTAAATCTTGTCCTGACCTTCCACCATGCGGCTCAGGTAGTCGTCCAGAGAAATCGTCTGCTCGGCACCTTCGCTTTGCGTGGTGGCAAAACGCAACAGCTTTGCAATCTGCTGCTGGTTGGCATGATCTTCGGCTGGGCCTTCTTTCAGTACCAGGCCGAACTCTTTCCAGAACTGCTGATATTTTTCCGCGTCATCTTTCGCCAGTTTTTCCAGCATTTGCAGGCTACGCTTGGTCAGCGCACCGCGCAGGCTTTGGGTCACGCGGCTGTCTTGCAGAATTTCACGCGAAACGTTAAGCGGCAGGTCGTTAGAATCAATCAGGCCACGCACGAAACGCAGGTAGTTCGGCATAAACTGTTCGGCGTCGTCCATGATAAACACGCGCTGGACGTAAAGTTTCAGGCCGTGTTTGTGGTCGCGGTTCCACATGTCAAACGGGGCGCGTGCCGGGATGTACAGCAGGCTGGTGTACTCCTGCTTACCTTCCACGCGGTTGTGGCTCCAGGCCGCAGGCTCGCTGAAGTCATGGGCGATGTGTTTATAGAATTCGTGGTACTCTTCGTCGCTGATCTCAGCTTTGTTGCGCGTCCACAGTGCCTGGGCTTTGTTGATTTTTTCCCAACTGGTGGTGTCGCTCTCTTCATCTTTGCTTTCGATCTCGACCGGCAGCGCGATGTGATCGGAATATTTGCCGATGATGCTGCGCACACGCCAGGCATCAAGGAATTCATCCTCGCCTTCACGCATATGCAGGGTGATCTCGGTGCCGCGATCGGCTTTCTCGATCTCAGCCAGGGTATATTCGCCCTCACCGGCCGATTCCCAGAACACACCTTCTTCGGCGCTGGCACCGGCGGCGCGGGTACGCACAGTGACTTTATCAGCTACGATAAATGCCGAGTAGAAACCGACACCGAACTGACCAATCAGCTGGCTATCTTTTGCCTGGTCAGAACCCATCGACTCCAGAAACGCTTTGGTGCCTGATTTAGCGATGGTGCCGAGGTTCTCAATCACCTCATCACGACGCATGCCGATGCCGTTATCACTCAGCGTCAGCGTACGATTTTCCTTGTTGACCGAGATCCGCACGCGCAGGTCGCCGTCGCCTTCGTACAGATCCGGTGACGACAGCGCGCGGAAGCGCAGTTTGTCAGCCGCATCGGAGGCGTTGGAGATCAGTTCACGCAGGAAAATCTCTTTATTTGAATAGAGGGAATGGATCATCAGGTGCAGAAGTTGTTTTACCTCTGACTGGAAGCCACGCGTCTCTTGTCCTTTCATGGTCATTGCTACCTCAACTGAATCGGGTTGATCGAACGTTGAGGAAGAGATGGGGATGGTGCGGAGAATTTCAAGCCGGTATCAAGATTGATACCGGCAAGTGATTAAAATTTAATCTTGTGACGTCCAGCCAGCGAGTGCGACAGCGTGGTACCATCGACCATCTCCAGCTCCCCGCCCACCGGCACGCCGTGAGCAATGCGGCTGGCATCCACGCCGTACTGGCTGCATAGCTCGGCGATATAGTTGGCCGTGGCTTCACCTTCCACCGTGGGATTGGTCGCGAGGATCACTTCCTGCAACGTTTCCTGCTCCAGGCGCTGCTCCAGACGATCCAGCCCGATATCCTGCGGGCCGATACCATCCAGCGGCGATAGGTGGCCCATCAGCACAAAGTAGCGACCTGCGAACTGGCCGGTCTGCTCAATGGCGTGGATATCCGCCGGACTTTCCACCACGCAAATCTGGCCGTTTTGTTGACGACGCGGATTGGCGCAGATGGTGCAGATCTCCTGCTCGGTGAACGTGCGGCAATCGGTACAGTGGCCGATTTCCGACATCGCGCGCGTTAACGCCTGCGCCAGGCGCATGCCACCGCTGCGATCGCGCTGCAATAGATGAAAGGCCATACGCTGCGCTGACTTCGGGCCAACCCCCGGCAGACAACGCAGCGACTCCATCAAGGATTCAAGCAGTGGACTGGTTTGCATCAGAACGGCATCTTGAAGCCTGGCGGCAGCTGCATACCGGCAGACACAGAAGCCATTTTCTCTTTCTGCGTTTCATCGATACGGCGTGCGGCGTCATTGAACGCGGCAGCGATCAGATCTTCCAGCATATCTTTGTCATCTTCCAGCAGGCTCGGATCCACTTCCACGCGACGGCAGTTATGCGCGCCGTTGATGGTCACTTTGACCAGGCCAGCACCTGATTCGCCAGTGACTTCCAGCGCGGCGATCTCTTCCTGAACTTTGGCCATTTTGTCCTGCATCTGCTGGGCCTGTTTCATCAGGTTGCCCAATCCGCCTTTTCCAAACATAGTCTTCTCTCTCTGCTGGGGCTGCGTCGCGCGCTCATCGCACGGCAGCATGTTCATACGGGTCGAATACTCTCTTCATCCAAATCCGCGTCAAAGAAACGACGCAAGGTCTGAATGTGGGTATCGCTAATGATCGACTGACGCGCCTGCGACAGTTTCTCTTCATAAATGGCCTGACGCCATTCCAGTGGCGTCAATACCGCGGAATTATCGTCTTCAATAATGGTCAGTTCAACCGTCTCACCTGCCGCATGGCTGAGTGCCTCGGCCAATGCCTGGCGCGCACCACCTGAATTCAGATGACGCTGGCTGCTGCGCAAATGCAGACACACCTGATTATCGCCCTGCTCTTTCCAGGCGTTCAGCGCCAGTTGCTGCACCAGCTTTGGCAACGTCAGAGCGGCGATTTCCGCCGCCCAGGCATCGCGCTGCTGCGCTTCTTCCGCCAGACGTTGCGCCAGCTCAGGGGTTTTCTCATGCTCCAGCGCTGAACGCAAGGCTTTTGGCGTCGCGACCGGCTCAGCGATCACCTCGGTCGGCGTTTGCGCTTTCCAGCGATAGGCTTCCGGTTTTGCCGCCGCTTTTACCGCCGGTTCACTTGCTCGTTGCTGCACCCGTTCCGTGACATTCGCCAGGCGTTCCAGTGCCGCATTAGCCGGCCGCGCGGAACGCGCTGCCGGCTCACTCTTTTTTGCTTTGCTGGCTCCCTGACGCAATAACTGCGTACGGGCCTGTAACAACTGGCTGGTAGCATCCGACAGATTTTCCGGCGCAGGGGCCATATCAGGATAATCGGCAGGAATCGGCGGCGCTTCAGTCTGCGGCGGTACCATTTGTGGTTGCGCCGCCACTAACGGTGCAGCAACCGGAGCCGCCTGCGGCGTCAGCACCGGACGTGCAACCGGTTCGGCAATCAACGCCTGCGGGTGAAACGCCAGCGCACGTAATAACGTCATTTCCACACCCAGACGGCGATCCGGTGCCAGCGGCAGATCTTTACGCCCCATCAGCAGCGTCTGGTAATAAAGTTGCACGTCGGCTGGCGGCAATACCCGCGCCAGTTCGCGCAGGCGTTGCGCCTGGTTGACTTCATCCTCGCTGAGCGAGCCAGGCAACAGTTGTACCATGGCGATACGGTGCAGCAGGCGCAGCATTTCCACCAGCAAGGCTTCCCACTCGACGCCGCGTGACGCCGCCTGGTTCAGCAGCGCCATCACCTGTTCACCGTTGCCTTCGCTTAACGCTTCAATCAACGCTAACGGCTGCTCATCGTCCAGCGTGCCGAGCATCTGTGCCACGCTATCACGCGTCACGCTACCCTGCCCCATCGCAATCGCCTGATCGGTCAGGCTGAGTGCATCACGCATACTGCCTTCGGCAGCGCGCGCCAGCAGTTGCAACGCGCGCGGTTCGGCGGCGATCTGCTCCTGCTGTAAAATATGCTCCAGTTGCTGGCGAATCTGTTCGACATCCAACGCTTTGAGATGGAACTGCAAGCAACGGGATAAAATGGTGACCGGTAGCTTTTGCGGATCGGTGGTCGCCAGCAGAAATTTAACGTGTGATGGCGGCTCTTCCAGCGTTTTCAGCAACGCGTTAAAGCTGTGACGTGACAGCATGTGCACTTCATCAATCAGATAGACTTTGAAGCGACCGCGCGCTGGCGCGTATTGCACGTTATCGAGTAAATCACGGGTGTCTTCAACTTTGGTGCGCGACGCCGCATCGATCTCAATCAGATCGACAAAACGTCCCTGCTCGATTTCACGGCAGTTATCGCACACGCCACAAGGCGTCGAGGTGATGCCGGTTTCGCAGTTGAGGCCCTTTGCCAGCAGACGCGCAATAGAGGTTTTACCTACGCCACGGGTGCCGGAAAAGAGATAAGCATGATGGATTCGTCCCAGTGACAACCCGTTGGCCAGCGCAGTCAGCACATGTTCCTGACCGACTACGTCAGCGAAAGCCTGGGGACGCCATTTTCGCGCAAGTACCTGATAGCTCATGTGGATTCGATCACTGGATTTGGTTGAGTTGGCACAGCGGCACGACTAAGGAGCCGAGGCCCACTGTCAGTCAAAAGGGGAAAAACGCTGCTTTGCAAACCCTGTTTATTTTGGCAGTAGTTTAACAGCCAACACCCAAGATGCCTATAACTTTGCGGAGATGCGCCCCGTCGGATAACGGAGCGCGCTGGCCTTAGTGGCCGGGGAAATTAACCAGGCTGAAGCACTCGAGGCCCATCGCGTTCAGACGCGCTTCACCACTCAGATCAAACAGGTTAATAATGAAAGCAGCATCTTTCACCTCACCGCCTGCACGACGGATCAGTTTCACGGTAGCTTCGATGGTGCCACCGGTCGCCAGCAGATCATCTACCACCAGCACCACGTCACCCGGCTGGATAGCATCCTGATGCAATTCCAGTGTGTCGGTACCGTACTCCAGTTCATAGCTTTCGCTAAAGGTGGCTCGCGGCAGTTTGCCCGGCTTACGCACCGGCACAAAACCCACGCCTAAACCCAGCGCGACCGGCGCGCCAAACAGGAAACCACGCGCTTCCGTCCCCACCACTTTGGTGATGCCTTTGTCACGATAACGCTCAACGAGGATGGCAATCGACGCCGCATAGGCTTGCGGGTCTTCCATCAGACTGGTGACGTCACGGAACAGAATGCCCGGTTTGGGGTAGTCAGGAATGCTTTTGATGCTGTTTTTAATGAGTTCAAGCTGCTGAGCAGTTGCGGTCATAGTGTTACGCCTGGTGAAATCTCTATTTCGCGCAGCTCCCATAGCGCCATTACCCGGAGGACCGGGTTAAGCGAAGTCAGTTCACAAAGGGAAGCCACGCACGAAGAGGCCCAAATCTAAGCAAATGGTCGCCTAAATGCAACCCTGTCGCTACGTTTCACGTTCGTCTGTACTTTCTGCCACCACCGGAATCCGCCACATAAACAGCAGCAAGATGCACAACATCACGCCAAGCATAATGCGCACCCACCACAGATGAACCAACCAGATGGACACAGCAAAAGTAAGGATAATCAGCAGCATGGCACGACCTTTTGCTCCAGGTGGCATCGCACGATGGCGCTGCCAGTGGCGCAGATAACGACCAAAAGGTGAACGCCATAACAACCAGTGATGGAAACGCGGTGAGGAACGGGCAAAACACCAGGCCGCCAGCAACACAAATGGCGTGGTAGGTAATAAAGGTAATACAATCCCCAGCGTGCCCAGCACAATTGCCAGCCAGCCAAGGCTCAGTAATAAAATGCGTTGCATAACGGATGCCTGATAAAATCGATACCGCGCTACGTTAACACAGTCGGGAAAAGAGTGATGCCCTTGCCACGCCCACAACAACGTCTTCAATCCACGCTGGTACTGCTGCGCCAGCAAATCGCTCAGCAACCAGATGGGAGCTGCCGGCAGCCGCGTTTTGATGCGCAGTTGTTCCACTGCAAAGGAACACGCCTCGCCGACTATCTGCAAGAGCTGGAACACAATATCGCCCAGCTCACCGCCGCTGATCAGGACGCCACGCGTCGGCAGTGGCTGGCCGATAAAGTCGTGGATCAGATAGCTGCTTTACAACGTGAGTGCCTGAGCCAGCAACTGCGCGTAGCGCGTGAACGGCCACGTACTGATGTCAAACAACAGAAACGTGAAGAGTATCGAGGTTATGAGACGCGGTTGCTGGCGATGATCGCCGAACGTGAGCAGCATCTGCAACATGCCGAAACCTTGAGCGTCCAGCAGCAATTGATTCGTGAGCTGGAGCAGCTTCAGGCGCGTCTGGGACGCTGTCGCCAGGCCATCCACAAGCTGGAGCTGCAATTTACCGCACGGTAAGCGCCGTGATCTTTCCTCTATACTCATCTCTCCTGAGATGAGGAGTTGCATATGGCTTTTATCGCCTGGATTTTGACCGGTCTTGCCGCCGGCTGGCTAAAACGGGTGCTATTTCCCGGACGACCTGGTGGCTTTATCGTTACGCTGATACTGGCGGTGATAGGTGCGCTGATCGGCGGTTATATCGCCAGTTATTTTAACGCGGGCGACATGGTAACCCTTAGCGTGGCGACCCTGGGCATGGCACTGGCTGGCGCTGTGGTGATGCTGCTGGTGGTGATGAAATTACGTATTTAGGAGAGACGATGTCACTGGAAACGGCACCAGACGAAATCAAACTGGCAGTGGATTTGATTCAACTGCTTGAGGAGAACCAGGTGCCCACCACTACGGTGCTGGCCGCGTTGGCAATTGTCCGACGCGATTATGAACAGAAACAAGCCGCAGAAAAATCCCCGTAACGGCGCGATAAATCGTGCCGTTACGAATGAATACCGTTGGATAATGTTGGGCTGAAGCGCAACATATCCAACAGGGCTTCAACCAGGCCCGGCGCTTCTGCCGCCAGATCAAAACTTTCCGGGGTAAACAGCCAACTTTCCATCATGCCATTAACGTAGGCGCGCATAATCAACGCTGCCTGACGGGTGTTGAGGCTGCCGGGCAACTGACCCGCATCAATGCACGCACGCAGCACCTCTTCTATTCTGTCGTAACATTCCAACAGTAAGCTTTGCTGCATATTCTGCAAGGTTGCCATTTCACCCACAAATTCGCATTTATGGAAAATGATCTCCATTAGTGCGCGTCTTTTGGGATCCTTTGCAGTAGCGTCAAGGATATAGATCAACATCGAACGCATAACAGAGAGTGGATCGTCGGGGTATTTTGTTTGATACTCAAGTTCCACATCGTCAAGCCCAGCGTCACATTGCAACCAGATTTCATGTAACAGATCGGCTTTATTCTTGAAATGCCAGTAGATGGCTCCCCGCGTGACGCCGGCAGCCGCAGCGATATCCGCCAGTGATGTGGCGGCAACACCGTGTTCTGAGAAGTGAGCTAACGCGGCATCAAGAATTTGATTACGCGTTTCAAGTGCTTGTGCTTTGGTTTTTCGTGCCATAGCGGACTTTTTTTACAAACTGGCAAGTTTACATACATTTGTGAATGTATGTACCATAGCACGACCCGTGTTTTAACGCAGCAATGGGTTTAACGGTTTGTGATCCATTGATCATTTGATATCGGACACTCGAGGTTTATTTATGAATAAAAACAGAGGATTAGCCCCTCTGGCGGCCGTCCTGATGCTTTCAGGCAGCTTTGTATTGACAGGATGTGATGATAATAAATCCCAGCAAGCCGCCCAGCAGCAGCCCCCTGAAGTGGGTGTTGTGACGTTAAAAAACGAGCCACTGAAAATCACCACTGAACTCCCTGGTCGTACTTCGGCTTTCCGTGTTGCGGAAGTTCGCCCTCAGGTCTCAGGTATCATTCTGAAGCGTAACTTTGTTGAAGGCAGTGACGTGAAAGCAGGGGTTTCCCTGTATCAGATCGATCCCGCTACCTATCAGGCGGCTTATGACAATGCAAAAGGTGCCCTGGCGGAAGCTCAAGCCAATGCGCGCATCGCAGATTTGACGGTTAAACGCTATAAGCCGCTGCTGGGTACCAAGTACATCAGCCAGCAGGATTATGACACCGCCGTCGCTACCGCCGCGCAGAATGCCGCAGCCGTACAGGCCGCACAGGCGAACGTGGAAAGTGCCCGCATTAATCTGGCATACACCAAGGTGACCTCCCCGATTAGCGGACGTATTGGTAAATCTTCCGTGACGGAAGGTGCGCTGGTTTCAAGTGCGCAGACTACCGCGCTGGCTACCGTGCAGCAGCTCGATCCGATGTATGTTGACGTGACCCAATCCAGCGATGATTTCCTGCGTTTGCGCGCCGAGCTGGAAGCCGGTCAGCTGAAACAGACCGACGGCAAAGCCAATGTTGTTCTGTTGATGCAAAACGGCAGCACCTACTCACAGGCCGGTACGCTGGAGTTCTCCGACGTGACCGTCGACGAAACCACCGGCTCGATTACCCTGCGAGCGATCTTCCCGAACCCGGATGGCCGCCTGTTGCCTGGCATGTTTGTCCGTGCGCGTCTGGATGAAGGTACCAATCCGAGTGCGTTGCTGGTGCCTCAGCAGGCAGTAACCCGTACCCCAACCGGTCAAGCGACAGCCATGGTGGTCGGAGCCGATAACAAAGTTGAATTGCGCAACCTGACAGCCAACCAGGCGATTGGTGATAAATGGTTGGTGACCGAAGGATTGAAAGCAGGCGATCGCGTGATCACCGTCGGTCTGCAACGTGCCAAACCCGGTGCGCAGGTAACACCACAAGAAGTATCAGACGACACGAAAGCCGCTGCCGCATCTCAGGCACAGTCTGAAAAATCGTCTTCATAAACAGGAGCCGTTAATACATGGCTAAGTTTTTTATCGATCGCCCCATTTTTGCGTGGGTAATCGCCATCATCATTATGTTGGCGGGTGCGCTATCGATCATCAGTCTGCCTATCGAGCAATATCCTAATGTTGCGCCGCCGGCAGTTGAGATCCAGGCCTCCTACCCGGGTGCTGATGCGAAAACGCTGCAAGACTCGGTGACCCAGGTCATCGAACAAAATATGAATGGTATCGATGGACTGATGTATATGTCCTCGAGCAGTGACTCGTCCGGTACGCTGACCCTGACCCTGACTTTCCAGTCCGGTACGGATGCGGATATCGCCCAGGTTCAGGTGCAGAACAAACTGCAACTGGCGATGCCGTTGCTGCCCCAGGAAGTTCAGTCGCAGGGGATTCAGGTTAAAAAATCCTCCAGCAGCTTCCTGATGGTGGCCGGTTTTGTCAGTGATGATCCGAACATGACGCAGAACGATATCTCGGACTACGTTGCGTCGAACATCAAAGATCCGATCAGCCGTACCCCTGGGGTGGGTGATACTCAGGTATTTGGTGCGCAGTATGCGATGCGTATCTGGCTTGATCCGCACAAACTCAACAACTTCCAGCTGACACCGGTCGATGTGATCAGCGCACTGACAACCCAGAACACCCAGGTGGCCGCCGGTCAGTTAGGTGGTACACCTCCGGTGCCCGGACAGCAGTTGAACGCCTCGATCATTGCTCAGACCCGTCTGACATCGACCGACGAGTTCGGCAACATTCTGCTGAAGGTCAACACCGATGGTTCACAGGTGCGTCTGCGTGACGTGGCGAAGATTGAGCTGGGCGGGGAAAACTACGACATCATCGCCCGTTATAACGGTAAACCCGCTTCCGGTATCGGTATCAAGCTGGCGACCGGCGCTAACGCCCTGGATACCGCTGATGCGGTAAAAGCCGAGCTGGCGAAGCTACAACCGTTCTTCCCGGCCGGCCTGAAAGTGGTTTATCCGTATGACACCACGCCGTTCGTTAAAATCTCCATCTTCGAAGTGGTGAAAACCCTGATGGAAGCGATCGTGCTGGTGTTCCTGGTGATGTATCTGTTCCTACAGAACTTCCGCGCCACGCTGATCCCGACCATTGCAGTACCGGTCGTATTGCTCGGAACCTTTGCGATTATCGCCGCCTGCGGCTACTCGATAAACACGCTCACCATGTTCGGGATGGTGCTCGCCATCGGCCTGTTGGTGGATGACGCCATCGTGGTGGTAGAAAACGTTGAGCGTGTGATGGCTGAGGAGGGGCTGCCGCCCAAGGAAGCTACGAAACGATCGATGGAGCAGATTCAGGGCGCGCTGGTGGGTATTGCGCTGGTGCTCTCCGCGGTATTTATTCCGATGGCCTTCTTTGGTGGCTCTACCGGGGTTATTTATCGTCAGTTCTCCATCACCATCGTGTCAGCGATGGCCCTGTCGGTGCTGGTGGCGTTGATTCTGACGCCTGCGCTGTGCGCAACCATGCTGAAACCCGTAGAGAAAGGCAGCCACGGCAAAACCACCGGTTTCTTCGGCTGGTTTAACCGCCTGTTCGATAAGAGCACCCATCACTACGTTGATAGCGTTGGTCATATCGTACGCAGCACCGGTCGTTACCTGGTACTTTATCTGATCATCGTTGTCGGCATGGCGTATCTGTTCCTGCGTCTTCCTACCTCGTTCCTGCCGGAAGAGGATCAGGGGCTGCTGCTGGCTCAGGCACAATTGCCTGCCGGTGCGACTCAGGAACGTACGCAGAAAGTGCTCGACCAGGTGACGGATTACTTCCTGACTAAAGAGAAAGACAGCGTGAACTCGGTGTTTACCGTTAACGGCTTCGGCTTTGCCGGTCGTGGACAGAACACCGGTATCGCCTTCGTCAGCCTCAAGCCGTGGGACGAGCGTGGCAGTGCCGACATGAAAGTGCCTGCCCTTGCCGCTCGTGCGATGCGTGCGCTGGGTTCCATCAAAGATGCGATGGTCATTCCGTTCAACCTGCCGGCGATTATCGAGCTGGGTAACGCCACCGGTTTCGACTTCCAGCTCATTGATCAGGGTAACCTGGGACATGAGAAGCTGACCGAAGCACGTAATCAGCTGTTCGGTATGATCGCTCAGCACCCGGATACGCTGGTAGGCGTGCGTCCTAACGGCCTGGAAGATACTCCGCAGTACAAACTGATTATCGATCAGGAAAAAGCGTCGGCGCTGGGTGTCTCGCTGTCTGACATCAACACCACGCTGGGTGCGGCATGGGGTGGTTCCTACGTCAACGACTTCATCGACCGTGGTCGCGTGAAGAAAGTGTACGTTATGGGGCAGCCAGATTCACGTATGCTGCCGGATGACGTCAGCAAATGGTATGTACGTAACAGCGCCGGTGAGATGGTGCCATTCTCTGCCTTCTCCAGTGCGAAGTGGCAGT
>NZ_ASZC01000001.1 GCF_000468095.1 Pantoea sp. AS-PWVM4 | reverse complement strand
GTAACCGCTTTGGCGGCAAGCCCCGCGACGATGAGGACGAAGAGGACATCCTCGTGTAATCGTCCCGCCCAGTCAGTATCTCTGGCTGGGCGGAACTCATGAGCAATGCTCATAGGTTTAATCGCATTACGCTATCTAATCACTTAACACCGCCTTTGCTAGAGTGATTGCATCACTCGTGAACGACAAAAGAGGAACATCACATGTTGAAAATTATCGCTAACGGCTCCGTTCCATCACGTAAAGGCCCGGAAGATTATTTCACCGGTACGGTGAGGATCGATGCCCCCTTCAGCGGTACGGAGTCAGCGCGTGTCGGTGGCGCGACGGTCACTTTCGAACCGGGTGCGCGTACCGCCTGGCATACCCATCCGTTGGGACAAACGCTGATCATCACCCACGGCCAGGGCTGGATTCAGTGTGAAGGTGAAGAAACGGTGGTAATGAATCAGGGTGACATCGTCTTTATCCCGGAAGGGGTGAAGCACTGGCATGGCGCTACACCTGACAATGCCATGACGCATATCGCGATTGCCGAATCCCTGAATGGCAGCCCGGTTGACTGGATGGAAAAAGTCACCGACGAACAGTACCAAAAGTAACCGTTACGCTCAGCCGTTAAGCTGCCGCGGCGCTTAACATTTCGCGTGGTTTACTCCGAATTTTCCGAAGCGGCCAAAAAACTGTGCTAAAAAAAGCGTAGTGTTTGCACGTACTCGTAGGGGCGCGATAACTCGCGCCGCTACGATCTGTTTTCTAAAATCCGGGGAACGAGATGAAAAGCGTAAAAGCGATCTCAATTCGTGACGTTAACGACAAGCTGCTGAGCGGTGAACATAAAGAAGTCATCATTGATTTTGATATCAGCAGCGATGACTTTTTTGCCCTCTCTGATTACTGGTGTGAGCGGGGAGCAAAGATTAAAAAAGAGGGCGATCGATTCATGATAAAACTCAAAAAAATCAGCATCCCTGAATCTCTCGATCCCTGAGCATCCCCCCCCCTTCAGACGTGTCTGCGCGCTGGCAGATTGGTCTTGATAGACGAAATATTTACTAAGTTCCTGTTATCTTTGCGTCTTCAATTCTTCAAGGACGCCAGGTAATGACTCATCCTGTTGGCGAAACGAAGCCGCTAATACGTCTGGTCGCTGTGGTGATGACCGGATTCCTCGCCGGTCTGGCGGGGATGCTTCTCGCCATGATCTTGCACAGCATTCAGCATCTCGCATTTGGTTACAGCATGGACCGCATCATCAGTCCCGAATCCTTTCTCCAGGGCGTGACCGATGCCGATCACTTGCGGCGTCTGGCCGCGATTATCACCGGCGGCCTGGTGGCGGGTTGTGGCTGGTGGTTACTGGGACGCTATGGACGCAAACGGGTTTCTATCAAAGCCGCCGTTTCATCCAACGCCACACCGATGCCGCCAGGCACCACCACCCTGCACGCACTGCTGCAAATTGTCACCGTTGCCTTGGGATCACCGCTGGGGCGCGAAGTTGCCCCGCGTGAAATGGGGGCGCTGGCCGGCGGCTTTATGGCCCGTCGCCTCGGATTAGCGGCTGATGAGGCGCGCACGCTGATTGCCTGTGGTGCCGGTGCCGGTCTGGCTGCCGTCTATAACGTGCCGCTGGCTGGTGCGCTGTTTACCCTCGAAGTGTTGTTGCTGTCATTCAGTTGGGAGAAAACGCTGGCGGCGATCATCACTTCGGCCATCGCTGCCTGGACCGCCACGCTGGGTTTGGGCAATGAATCACAATATCACTTTGCCTCTGGTGTCCTGTCTCCGTCATTTCTGGCGTGGGCGATTGTTGCTGGCCCGGTGTTGGGAGCTGGTGCGTGGTTGTTCCGTAAAACCACCGGTGCCGCCCGCGCCGGGGTGAAAGACAACTGGCAGATGCCCGTATTCTGTTTGCTGGCATTTTCCCTGCTGGCCGTTCTCAGCCTCTGGTTCCCGGAACTACCGGGTAACGGCAAAGGCCCCATGCAACTGGCGCTGAGCGACAGCATCAATTTTCACCATGCGGCGTGGTTACTAGGTTTGAAAATGGTGGTGATTCTGGCGGTGTTACGCGGTGGTGCCGAAGGCGGGTTACTGACCCCTGGTCTGACGGTCGGTGGATTGCTCAGCCTGCTGCTCTGCGCACTCTGGCAACTGATGTTCCCCGGTGGCGACATCGGCAGCTTTGCGCTGGTGGGCGGCGCCGCCTTCCTCGCCGCCTCAATGCAAATGCCGCTGACCGCCGTAACGCTGGTGATGGAGTTTACCCATATGAACCATGACTATTTTGTCCCCGCCCTGCTGTGCGCCGCAGGTGCGGTGATCACCTGCCGGGTACTGGAGAAAACGCAGCGTTAATCTAACATCGCCCTGCCCTAACTTAACCCCCTGAGCCGCCTGCGTTGTGCCAGCCAGATCAGCAGCGCGCAGGCGGTCAGCATCATCTCCCCGGTGGTGATGCCTGACCAGCCACCCAGTTGCCATAATGTACCGGCAAGCGCAGAACCGATCGCCCCACCGATAAAGTTGCTGACCACAAAAGCCGTATTCAGACGACTGCGGGCCTGTGCGTCCACCGCGAACAACCGGGTTTGATTAAGTACGTTGATCGCCTGAATCGCCACATCCAGCAATAACACCGCCACCAGAATCGCGATGATGGATGTTGCACCAGCCTCCGCGATGACCAGTGAAACCATCACCAGCAGTAGCGCAGCCCCTGTCGCACCGACCGACCATCCCCGATCGTGCAAGCGCCCGGCTCGTCGTGCTGCCAGCGCACCGGCCAGTCCCACAAGGCCGACCAGACCAATCTGGCTGGCGCTAAATCCAAACGGGGGCGCGCTGAGTAAAAACGTCAGTCCGGTCCAGAACAGTGTAAAAACCGAAAAACCGAGGGCACCTAATAGCAGTGTCACCTGCACGGTGGGATGCTGCCGCACCACCGTCACCACGGAGCTCAACAGTTGCAGGTATGAACCCGCCTGACGTGGCCGATCACCGGGCAGAGCACGCCATAAGATCGCGGCCAACACCAGCGTCATCACCGCAGCAAAGAGATAAATAGCCCGCCAGCCAAATGCATCGGCCACCAGCCCACTGACGGTGCGTGACGCAAGAATGCCAGTCAACACCCCTGAAACCACCGTCCCGACGATCCTGCCCCGCTGGTTGTCTGCCGCCAGGTCACCTGCCAGTGGAATCAGCAGTTGCCCCGTCACCGTGGTAAGACCCACCAAAAACAGCGAGACAAGCAGGAAAGCAAAGGAGGGAGAAAGCGCACTGGCGAGCAGCGCAAGCGCGGAAACCGCCATCATCGCCGGGATCAGGCGGCGGCGATTGTGACTATCGCCAAGGGGGACAATCAGCATCACACCCACGGCATAGCCAATCTGGGTCAGCGTCACCAACAAACCCGCATGGCCCGGCAAGATATGGAAGGCATCACCGATGTCGTGCAGCAGCGGCTGTACCCAATACAGGTTGCCCACCGCCATACCGCCAGCAATGGAGAATAACAGGGTCAGGCTTTGGGACATCCCCACTGAGGGTGCCAGTTTGGTCACGCGTTCTCCTTCTGTTCATAACGGAAAATGGCTGGATAATCGGCCTTTTTAGCAAACATCCATCGTGAAATTAAGCCGTTAAAAACCAATGGTGTTATGAAATAAAATCATCAATAGCCAGGCGCTTGCTGATGAGTCTTTTGCTAATCTAATGGGACTCTTTTTTTGGTGAAAGTCTTATGGACCTGCTGTCTGATGTGCTTCAACTGCTGTCGGCACAAAGTTATGTGACCACCGGGCAGACCACCGGCCCCTGTTGGTCGATGCGTTACCCTGGCTTTTCCGGCATGAAATTTATGGCTGTCCGGCAGGGAAAAATTTGGTTTCGTCTGGAGGCAGAGAATCACTGGCGAGCGTTGTCGCCGGGTGACGGGGTCATTATTACGCGATCCGCACCTTTTATCATGGCCTCCGACCCGGCACTGCTGCCTGTCTCATCAGAAAGCGTGCCTTATGTGAGAAAAAATGGCCTGGCCGATTATGGCGGTGAAGACAGCCTGTTGCTGGCGGGAAAAATGGAGATTGATCCGGTTTCCGCTGAACAACTTCTCAACGTTTTGCCGGTGGTGATTCCTCTGCATTCCACTTCTGAGTCCTCCTCCACACTTAACTGGCTGATGACCAGGCTACATGATGAAAGCCAGTCAAATCGCCCCGGTTCGGCGCTGGCGGGCAACCATTTGATGCATCTGGTGATGATCGAAGGGTTTCGTAGTTGGTTATTTTCTGAGGAGGCACAGTTGCATGGCTGGATCGGCGCCTTGCAGGACGCACGGATCATGCGGGCGGTAACGGCAATTCATGCTGAACCGGCCAAAAGCTGGCAACTGATGGAGCTGGCCGCGATTGCCGGCCTGTCGCGTGCCGGTTTTGCCCGTCGTTTCACTGAAACGACCGGAACATCGCCCCTGAATTATGTCACCCACTGGAGAATGCAGCTCGCCAGCAAAGCCCTCCGACTTAGCACCGAACCGATCAAGCATCTGGCGTTTCGCCTGGGCTATGCCGCTGAAAGCACCTTCAGCACCGTCTTCCGGCGGGTTTACGGTGTCTCGCCTTCCGCGCATCGGGCTGCATCGCGCGATGGACCGCTGTATCGACTGTCCTCCTTCAGGGATAAACATGCTGCATCTGATAAGCAGGAATGAGACTTTCACCAAACAAATGTGGATTTCTGATTATTAATAATCCCATCATCGCGCGCTAACATCCTCCCCCAACGCTGACCTGACCGGGTTTTTCAGGTGGTGTTTTCTCTGTTTCATCATCGCTCAGGGGCCAACCGATGTTGGCCCGGTTATCTGTGGAATTATCATGCTTATAAATAAAACAGGCCGGGACCGGTTATTCACCGCCGCCGTATGTCTGGGTTTTGTTCTGGTCCAGTTGGATGTCAGTATCGTTAACGTCGGCCTGGAGGTGCTCCGCCATCATTTCGATGCCGGAATCAGCGATCTTGAATGGGTGATGAATGCCTATTCCCTGCTGTTTGCTGCGTTGCTGTTGGGGGCTGGCACCCTGGGCGATCGCTTTGGGGTCAGAAACGTTTTTATCGCCGGGATTTTGATTTTCATCGGCGCTTCACTCAGTTGCGCCTTTGCACCCAGCATATATTGGCTGGATACCGCCCGTGGCATTCAGGGAGTGGGCGCTGCGCTGCTGGTTCCCAGCTCACTAACCTTGCTGCGCCAATATTTTTCAGATGCTCACGCGCGCGCCGGGGCGATTGCCATGTGGGCTGCATCTGGCAGCTTCGCGCTGGCCGCAGGCCCGGTTGTCGGTGGCTTGCTGATTAAGTTGCTGGGATGGAAAAGTATTTTCCTCATCAACGTGCCTGTCGGCCTGGTGAGCGTGTACTTCACGTTACGATTTGCCCCTGTCAGCCCGCGTTTTCAGCGGAAAATTCATCTTTCCAGTCAGGTGTTGATTGTACTCGCCCTCGGACTGTTGACCTTTGCCCTGACAGAATCCGCCCGTTTCGGCTGGCGAAACCCGATCACCTTATCCGCTTTGCTGGTCGGGCTGCTCGCGTTGGTGGGATTTGTGCTACACGAGAAGCGATCCGCCGATCCGGTGGTGATGCCATCCGTGCTCCGCAATAAACTGATCGTCAGCAGCGTGGTCATCGGCTTTGTGTGCAACATGGTGTTTTACGGTGCCGTGTTCATTTTCAGTATTTTTTTCCAGAGCGAGCTGAAGCTGACCGCGTTGCAGACCGGTCTGGCATTTTTGCCGATGATGCTGTTTACCGCCGTGGTGAATTTCAGCAGTAGTAAGCTCGGCAAACGTTTTCGCCTCCGCTGGCTGTCCTGCCTGGGCAGTCTGGTGAGCTGTGTCGGTTTCGCGCTGCTGTTATTCATAAAGCCGGACTGGAGCGCCTGGCAATTGTTCCTGCCGATGATGTTGCTGGGGGCCGGAACCTCCCTGGCGATGCCTGGGGTAGCAAACCTGATCTTTTCTCAGGCATCCAATGAGGAAGCCGGATCTGCCTCAGCACTCTTCTCCTGCGCGCGGCAGATGGGTGGCGTAACGGGGGTGGCGGTCTTTGGCCTGCTGATTAGCTACGCTGGTGATGAGAACCTGATTACCGGGCTGAAATTGATTGCGGCGATGGCGATGCTGATGTCACTGATTTGGTGGATGATCAGCCGAACACGTTTGCCTGCTTAACACGATACGACGGGGCCGGAATACAGATCCGGCCCTTTTCGCATCAGGCACGCAATTTCTGCGCTAACACATCCTGGTATTCCGCAATTTTATCGGGACCTGCACCCGCCACACCATAGAAGGAAAGAGGCGATTGGTAGTTCATACCACAATACAGCGCTGTCGCTTTCATCGGCGTCATCACTTCTGCGAAAGTGCTGTTAATCAAACCGGCATGAGAATAAGTAAATTCACTGGCACCGGCCGAAGCAACAACCAACAATTGCTTATTTTTTAGCGCATTGCCTTCCGGACCAAATGCCCAGCCATAGGTCCAGACCTCATTTAAATAAGCCTTAAGCATTGGCGTGAGATTGAACCAGTGAATGGGGAAAATAAACACCACTCGTTCAGCATCGGCATAGAAAGATTGCTCCAGTAAAATATCGAAAGCGGTGACATCATCACCGTAAATATCGTCTAAGTTACGTACCACGACATTGGGTTGTGCTTCAGCGGTATGCTCAAGTGCTTTAATCACATGAGAGCGTTGTTTATACGGATGTGAAACGATAATTAATGTTTTCATTGGGTATCTCTTGCAGTCTGAATTAATTAACGCATTTTCTGAGAGTGAAATTACACACCTTCAACAATCCAGCTATGGGTAATGGCTGACGTCAGGCGATAAGGAAGAATTGCCTGATAGGCTGGCGAGTAATACCAGGCTTTGGCGGTTTCAAGGTCGGCAAAGCGCAAAATCACCGTTTTCCCTTCTGGTGCGGTTCCTTCCAGACAGAAACTTTCCGCACCCTGTACCAGGAGTTGTGCATTAAAGGTTTTCAGTGTTTCTGCCACCTTTGCCAGATAGGGTTTCATTCCTTCAGGATCGGTCACGGTGAAAGTAAAAATAATGAAGGCGGGTTTCATAGGAACTCTCCAGATAGCAAGCATATTCATGGGAAGGCGGTACGACGTGGGGAAGTATAAAAAATAATATTATTAACCTGAACTACACCCGTGGTTGAACTTGAGTTAACTTAAGGTTATTAATCGCATTATGGGAGAGTAGGTTGGAGATTTCACGCCATGTCCGTGCCATCCTCACCTTTGTGGAAACGGTGGATAAGGGAAGTTTTGCTGCCTGTGCCCGGCAGCTTGGGATCAGCACTGCCGCTGTGAGTAAAAATATTGCCGGTCTGGAGCAGGCGCTTGGGGTGCGCCTGCTTAACAGGACAACGCGCCGCCTGACGCTGACTGAAGAAGGCAACGCGTTTATCCATCAGGCGCGCATTGCCCTGAACGCACTTGAGGGAGCAGTTGATACGCTGGTGGCACAGAAGGCGCAAATCAGCGGGCACGTCAGGATTTCAACCAGTTCCGCTTTTGGCCGCATCCACATTCTGCCCGTGCTGCCAGGTATGACCGAGCAATACCCCGCGTTGACGGTAGAAATGGACTTTGATGACCGAGTGACGGATATCATCAAAGAGGGTTATGACCTGGCGGTCAGGGGCGGCCGAATCGTTGATTCTTCACTGGTTTCTCGTTCAGTCTGCCGTATGAACATGGTTCTGGTCGCCTCGCCCGCCTATCTCGATCGTTATGGCATCCCTGCCAATCCACAAGCGTTAAGCAACCACAGATTGATCACCCGCCGCTTCCTCGGGGGACGGGTTTCACCGTGGGGATTCAGGAACCAGGACGGCAGCTACTCAGTTCTGGAGCCGGAAGGGAACATCCTGACGGTTTCCGCCCCCGAAGCCCTGGTCGATGCTGCGTTACTGGATTACGGCATTGCTCAGGTCGGGGTTCACAACGCCTTCGACCACTTACAATCCGGCAAGCTCAAAATCGTACTTTATGGTCAGCATGACCCCGGCAATTACGAGATGGTGATTCAATATCCCCATCGCGCCTTGATTGCTCCACGCGTTAAGGTTGTCGTTGATTACCTGCTGAACGCCTTCCGGGATGACCGGAAATTGACTATTAATTATGAAGAACTTGAACAGTTTCGCGGCTAAAGGAGCATTGCGCCATGTCAACAAGAACAGTACTACTGGCCGGTGCCACCGGCCTGGTGGGGGGATTGATCCTTGAGGCCCTGCTGGCCGACCCGACCGTCTCGGCAGTGCATGCTCTCAGCCGTCGGCCATTACCCCTTCAACACCCAAAACTTGAGGTCCATGTTGTGGATTTTAGCCAGTTACCTGCGCTGCCGCCGACGGATGAAGTCTATCTGGCGCTGGGCACCACCATTAAAGTCGCTGGCAGCCAGGCCGCGTTTCGTGCTGTCGACTTCGAGGCCAATCTGGCGGTCGCCAGAGCGGCAGGCGCACGGCGGGTAGGATTGGTCAGCGCTGCCGCTGCCAATGCAAAATCCGCTATTTTCTATAACCGGGTGAAAGGAGAACTGGAGGATGCGCTGAAAGCGATGGATTTCACCGCGCTGGTGATTGCCCAACCCTCGCTGCTGCTCGGTTCGCGGGCGCATCTGCAACAACCGCGGCGACTGGGCGAAATCATTGCCAGCCCGATTGCCAGACTCTTCGCCCCCCTCCTGCCCGGCGCTTACCGCCCGGTGTCAGCACGGGCAGTGGCGCGAGCACTGGTCAACACCGTATCGACGGCCAATGGCCTGGTGGTGCTTACCTCAGACCTGCTGGCCAGGTCTGATCGCCACTGACAACCCCTGATTACCCCTTCAGGTATGCCTGTTCCCTTTATATTCGGCAGCAGGCATCAATACTCGCGAATAATATCGTCACGCCCCGTCATTATTTGACCGTAATAAAACCGCATAAATCGATAAAAATGAGCCCATTTTCACGAAGCGTAAAATGTTAATATCCCGCGCGCACTTTCAGCATTAACAAAATAATATCGAATTTATAAGGCAGACATAACGTGAAAAAGATATTCAAACTTTCACTGGTGGCATCATTAATTGGCCTCTCTGGAATGGCCGCTGCGGCTCAGGAATCAAACGGCTTCCTTGAAGACAGTCATCTTGATGTACTTTTACGCAATGCGTATATCAACAGGGATTATAAAGACGAAGGTGTTCGCACTCGTCGTGAGTGGGGACAGGGCATCATTGCCAACTTTTCTTCCGGGTTTACTCAGGGACCGGTAGGTTTTGGCGTTGATGGTCTGGCGCAATATGCTGTCAGACTGGATGGCGGTCGCGGCCGTAGCGGCGCAGGTGGTATCGATTTCTTTGCTCAGGATAACGATGGCAAAGCCAAATCTGATCTGGCGAAATTTGGCGCCACCGCCAAAATGCGCTTTTCCAATACCGTGCTCAGCTACGGTACTCAGCGCCCGATGCTGCCAATCCTGACAGCAGATGACTCGCGTCTGCTGGATGAAACCTATACCGGTTTTATGCTGAACTCGCAGGAAGTGGCCGGATTAAACGTCACCGCCGGTTACTTTACCGATGAACAACAGAAAAGCGACGACAGCCATGATACCGGCCTGAAATCGCTGAGTTTTGCCGGTGCCAGTTATCAGTTTACCGATCAATTGAGCGGTGCCTTTTACGCTTCCAATGTCGAGGACGTGATTAATAAGCAATACCTTGGCCTGAATTACAAAACGCCGCTGGCAGACAATCAATCCTTTGGCCTCGACTTCAACGGCTATAATTCGCGCCTGAATCAGGAATACGCCAATCAACTCGACACCGGCCGCAGCAATACCATCTGGAGTCTGGCGGCAAGCTATACCTTTGATATTCATACCTTCAAGGTGGCTTATCAGCAAAGCAGCGGCAGCACTGGTTACCATTATGGCGGCTACCGCAATCAGGGCGGCGTCGGTGATGGCGGCAGCACCATCTGGCTGGCGAACTCTTACTGGTCTGACTTTAATGGCGAGGACGAGCGTTCGTGGCAGGTTGCTTACTCGATCGACCTGAGTGGTGTCGGCATTAACGGTCTGAGCTATGACGTTGCTTATGTCCGTGGTGACAATATCAAAACCTCGGCCACCGATAATGGGCACGAACATGAATTCTTTAATCAGGTGCAGTACAAGGTGCCTGATGGTGCCGCTAAAGACCTGAAAGTGAAGCTGCGCTTCTCTTCACTGCGCGTCTCTTCAGACGCTGCTGATTATAATGTCGGTGGTAATGAAGTACGCGTATTTGTTGAATATCCGTTCTCGATTCTCTGATTTAAAAAGGTAGCCGCGTGCTGTAATGGTTGTCTGAAGTCAGCGTGTTGGCATTCATTCGTAGCGGCGCGATTTTTCGCGCGAATTGCAGGCCCGCGCGATAAATCGCGCCGCTACGGAATGTGCCTTCACTGCTCGCGGCCAAATATAAAATAAGGCCTATGATTTTCGTTCATCAATAATGCCGCAAATCGTGTATTTATCCGCGCAGATTAACCTTTAAGGTTGTTTGAGTTGGATAAATTATGATGAGGTCGTATGAACGATAAAATTAACCTGTCTCGCAGGGAGCTACTGCCTTTTCTCGCGGGTATTTCCCTGCTGACGCAGCCAGCCGCAGCGGCAATCATCACCGGCCAGCCGGATACGCTGGTGGCTTATCATTCACGCAGCGGCAATACGCGGGTGATTGCCGGGATTCTTCAGCGCGCCCTGCAAGCCGATCTACATGAAATCCTGCCGCAAACACCCTACCCGGCTGATTATCTCCAGATGGTTGAACAGGCAAGCGATGAACGCAAAAACGGATTTAATCCGCCATTGCTGCATGATCTGGCTGAGATAAAACGTTATAAAACCATCTACCTTGGCTATCCAATCTGGGGAATGAGTTTGCCTGCCATCGTCCGTTCTTTTTTAACGCGTCATGATTTCTCGGGAATAACGATTGTTCCGTTTATCACGCATGGTGGTTATGGCATCGGGGACAGTCTGGCCGTGCTGGAAAAATCAGCGCCGGGTGCCCGTCTCCTTGCGCCTTTTATTATGCAGGCCGATCAGGAACGCCAGACCATGGAAAAAACCCTCGACTGGTTGGTAGCAGCGCAGCATAAAAGCTAACCGCCATGAAGCTTCCTCAGAAAATGAATCGTATAAAACACAGGCAAGCCAGGTTTTGGGGCCGCACCAGATATGGTATAGTGACGAAGAAATGAACAGGAGGATGTATGAAACATACCCCAGTAAATGCTGAAAATCTCTCGGGCATGTTGGCTAAGGCCCGTAAAGCCGGAACCGTTCGTATCGCCGGTGGAACTTATGATGAGCGCCGCGCGCAGTTCATGAAAGACGTCCTGGGAATGGATGACAATCTTATGGTTGAAGGAACGACCCGTGGCCAGAAGAAAAAAGATTTCGCACGTTGAAACCAGCGCCCTATTCACAGCAATCAGCGCTGAATATGGCTTTGATAATGAGGTCGTACTTTCTTACTTCCAGGATATTGATGAACTCCAGCAACTGTGGGAAACAAACAATGAAGTTTGGATCTATTCACAGGGCGAAAAACACCAACATGGCTGGCTGAAAGAATCCCATCTCAAAGGTGACGGTAGTCTGGTCCCTCTTTATATCGGTTTACACCATACCCGCGTACTGGATGACCCGGATGAACATGATCCATTGCTCGTCGTTTCATTTGAAGAGCGAGAAGGTTTTGAACATCCGGTCCTGCTTATCCTCACCATGATCGACCATTCCGATATGTTTGGTGAGCAGGGTGCCGCAAAACATAATTCGCAACAGATGCACCTTATTCATAAAAAATTGGATTATCTGGTTAAAGGAATATTTCCGACTGATGAAGGATAGATGACAAACTATTCAAAATGTGGCCTCATCATTGACGATGAGGCCACATGCTCAATGTAATCAGAACGAAGTTGTCACACCTGCATAATACGCGCGACCCGGTTCGTTATAGGTCGAAGCGCCTTCGTTTTCACGATAGATTTGCTTGTTCAGCAGGTTGCTGATACCGGCAGTGAATCGCAGGTTCTTGTTGTACTGGTAGTTCATACCGACACCAAAGATGGCGTAAGCCCCCACCTCATTTTCCGACAATCCGCTGGCTTCCTTACGAATTTCTGCCGTAGTACGCGGATGCTGGCGGCCATACATGGTCCAGCTTAAGGTGGCGGAGAGTGCATCGGTCATCTGCCAATCCAGCCAGCTGTTTACCGTATATTTCGGGATCAACGATAACGGGTTACCGGTCGATTTATATTTCGAGGTGAACATGTAAGTCGCGTTGGTGCGCCAGTTCAGGGTATCTTCCACCAGCGGAATGGTCAGGTTGGCTTCAAGGCCCTGCGTCAGCGCCTTACCACCATTCTGCCACTGGTAGATATCATAAGTGGAAGAATACCAGGAACTTGCCACACTCACCGTACCCAGCGAATTATCCCCCGCGACGATTTTGTTCTGATAATCGTTGCGGAAATACGTCAGTCCGGCGCTGTAACCTTCATCAGTCCATTGCAGCCCAACCTCTTTGTTGACGCTGATTTCAGGTTTCAGATCGCTATTACCCATCAGATAACAGCCGTTGCTGCCCCCAATGTTACAACCGTTGCCGCTGCTCGCCAGCAGGTAACCTTCGCTGGACTGATACAGGTTTGGCGCTTTGAACACACGCGCGATACCGGCTTTCAGCGTGAAGTGATCACCCAATTCCTGCTGAATGTTCAGGCTGGGACTCCAGTTGCTGCCGAAGCGATCGCTGTAATCAAAACGCAGGCCCGGAATCAATGTGGTGGCGTCGAAGGCATCAATGGTGTCTTCCAGGTAAATGGCGCTCAGTTCCTGGCTGTTTTTGCTGCTGCGCTGGGAAGGATCGCCCGATACACCGTTGATATCGATACCGGTCGCATCCGTTTCCTGCATTGATGCCGGATCGTTCAGCTGCTCCTTATTCCATTCAGCTCCCAGCGTCAGAGTATTGTCCACCAGCAGGGTGAAGGGGATGGTGTACTCATTATTGATGCGCCAGGTTTTATAACGGCTGGTGTTGTAGGTGTCGCTGTTGATCATCCCTTCCACTTTGCCGGTAGAGCCTTCGTCCAGGCGCGTGTTGTGGGTATCTTCATAGCTCAGGGTCAGTTTGGACTGGCCCCAGTCCCAGATGCCGTTATGGGTCACGCTGTAGGCCTGGCGATACATGCGGTTGGTTTCCTGACCGTATAAGGTCGGCACCAGGGTACTCAGGTTGCTGTTGCTGTATTGGGTATCACCGGCATAGATATTGCCCTGACGGCTGTAGGCGTAGTTGAAATCCATGTACTGCTGCGGATTGATCTTCCACTGCACCGCCGTGTTGATATCGCGGTTGCGCACGCCCTCACGACCTGCCGCGTAAGAACCGTTTTCGTTGGTATTAATATCGTAGGCATCAGCATCGGTTTTGTTGATGTTGCCGTACAGACGCATGGTCAGCACATCATCCACCAGCGGACCGCTCAGGCTGAAGTTCATGCGTTTGGTCGCGCCTTCATCCTTATCTTCCGGTTGATTGGTGTAGAGCGACAGTGAACCATGCCAGTCATTGGTGGGACGTTTGGTGATGATGTTCACCACGCCGCCCATCGCGCCGGAACCATAATGTGCCGCCGCCGGGCCACGTAACACATCGATATGGTCGACCATTTCCGGCGGAACCCAGTTGCTGTCGCCACGGGTGTCACGTTCGCCGGTGCGGCTGTAGCGCACGGAACTACGGGAAGAGACGGGCACGCCATCGATCAGGATCAGGGTGTTTTCTGGCCCCATACCGCGAATATCAATCTGACGGTTGTTACCACGGCTACCGGTTGCGCTGTTACCGGTTAAGTTCACACCCGGCATTTTGCGAATGATTTCGGACAGATCGTTGACCGGCGGATTGCGTTCCAAATCTTCTTTGGTAATCAGCGATGCACCAGGCTGCTGCTTCAGTTTCTCTTCAGCTTTGGCCGAGACGACCATAGTGTCTTCGTTGGTCGGATTGACCGTCGGTTCGGTTTTGCTTTTCTGCGCGGAGTCAGCGTCAGTTGCGGTTGCTGCCCCCTGCTCCTGTAACGATAAAACATTTGATGGTGTTTCGGCTGCCAGAGAGAAGCCACTGTGGATGACCAGCCCAATCAGCAATGAAAGGGTCGTTTTCCTTTTTCCAATTAAGTGAGACATTTTGTTACGTCCAGTTATTATTTTCCATACTCAGAAATGAGCATGCGAATAATTATCATAATCATTCCGATAATTGACATAACCGAAACAAAATGACACACCTAATCGCATTAGGTTACCTCCTTTATCTCAATCCTGATGCTAATAACCGAACAATTAAAATTATGGATAAAATAAGGAGATGCAAACAAGAAAGGGAGTAATTAACGTGGTCCACTGTAAACGCGTTTATGATTCCGCCTCATTTGAAGATGGCTATCGAGTGCTGGTCGATCGACTCTGGCCGCGCGGAATGAAGAAGACCGATCTTCAATATGATGAGTGGAATAAAAACCTGGCTCCCTCCACAGAATTACGTAAAGCATTCCATGCTGATTTAATCGATTTCACCGCGTTTCGTGAAGCGTATTTACAGGAGCTTGCCGGGCATGCGCCTGAAGGACGTCAGTTGGTCGCTAAAGGAAACGTCACGCTGCTTTATGCGACAAAGAATACGACACAGAACCACGCTGAAGTGCTGGCGGAATGGTTGCGTTCATTACCCTAAACGCTTACGCAGCCTTATAACAAAAGCGCCATTTGGCGACCACTTTATCGGTTTCAGTCGTAACGATAGTCGCCTGGTCGGATTGCAGTTCGTTTATCCGCAGCGACGCTTTCAGCCGCTGCAAGTGGCGGCGTTTAGTGATTTTTTATTGGCTGGCTGGACCAGAACTGAGGGCGCAGGTTAGTCAGATTGATTCGTTAAAATACCGAAAAAATCCACGTTAAAATTTTGCTTCTGGCTATCATTCCCAGATTAAAACCACAGCAACACGGTGACAAAACGGGAACCGATACCATGAATACGATAACAACCAGAATTTCAGGATGGCTGATCGCCATTGGCGTCATGTTACTTGCGACGCAGGTGAGTGCGTCCGTGAACTTAGCCATTGTGAAGCCGGTGCTGGACTGTGGCCAGTTAACGACCGTTAACTTTAGCGACAAACTTGGTGAGAAAGTCACCCTCACATCTGCCACGTCCCTGAAAACCGATAAAGGGACATTCTGCCAGGTTAAGGCCAGCATCGAACCGGCGATCGGTGTTGAGGTAGCGCTACCGCAACAGCAGTGGACACAACGTTTTCTGCAAGTGGGCTGTGGCGGATTATGCGGCCAAATTAACCTCAGCCTGTCGAATGCCAACGGCTGTGTGCCCGCCACTCAGGGCGAGTTTGTCGTTGCAGCGACAGATATGGGCCATAGCGGCGGCATGATGGATGCCAGTTGGGCAGAGGATCCACAAAAACGTATCGATTTTGCGTATCGCGCCAATCATCTCACCGCGCAACTGGCCAAAGCCTTGATCCAGGCGTACTACGGCCAGGCGCAAAAATACGCCTACTTTATGGGCTGCTCCGATGGCGGACGCGAAGCGCTGATGGAAGCACAACGCTTCCCGGATGATTTTGATGGCATCAGCGCCGGCGCACCAGCGGCGTTTTTCCAGTTCCAAAACTCCTTTTTCCACGGCTGGAATGTGGTCGCCAATCAACGCGCGGATGGCAGCGCAATCCTGCTGAAAGACCGCCTGCCGATTCTCCATCGTGCGGTGCTGGCGCACTGTCCAACACTTTCTGGCGTCAACGATGGTTTGCTGGCAAATCCGTATGCCTGCACCTTCTCCCCCAACTGGGTGAAGACCTGTGCCGCCAACCAAAGCGATAAATCAGACTGCCTGACCGCAGAAGAAATCAGTGTGGCGGAAAAACTCTATCGTGGAGCTTACGACAGCGCAGGCAATCAATTTGTGCCAGCCGGTCTGCCCCTGGGGTCAGAGTTACGCTGGCCGGTGCCAGCAAGCGCCAATGGCCACTCGATGTCGGAGATGATGGCACTGCCTGCGCTGCAATCGGTATTGCTGCCGGGCGGCAAACAAAATATCACCACGATGCGCGATTTTCCGTTGAACAAGCAGAACTTCACGGCGGTCGCACAGCTGGCTCCGTTGTATAACGCCGCCAACACCAACCTGAGCCGCTATATGGCGCGTGGCGGAAAGCTGATTATGTGGCACGGTTTGGCGGATGACTCTGTCAGTCCGGCATTCTCCATCGCCTATTATCGTGGCGTTGAGGCTTATCTTGGCAAGCAATCCACGGAGAAATTTATCCGCCTGTTCCTGTTACCTGGTGTGGCCCACTGCGGTGGCGGCGAAGGTTTTGATCAGATCGATTTGCTGACGCCATTGATGGCATGGACCGAGCAACAGGTTGCACCGCAAGCGCTGATGACAGGTAAGTCAGCTCAACAGGCAAATGTGGATATGCCGCCGATGCCGCCCCAGGGCAAAATGCCCGCGGGCAACGTAAGCGCCGAAGTGCAATTTCACGGCGTTCAGCGCGCCAGTTCACCGCTAGCCACTGCCATGCCTCCCTTAAAAGCCACCCGACCGGTCTTCCCTTATCCGTATATCGCGCAATACAAGGGTACAGGCTCACCCGACAAGGCGGAGAATTATGTGTCAGTGAAATCAGCAGCCTATGACAATCTGCTGGTGAGTAAGCCGGCCAGCGATTTTATTGGTCCTGACAATCAAAAGAACTATGTCGCTAAAGGCGGCAGGCTGGAGATTCAGCCGTAATGATCTCCTGACCGGGCGGGTGAGTTGTCACTCGGCCCGGTTAAGCCGCCACACCAGCGTCTGGCGGGCATGGGCGACTCGGGGCTGACGTAACGCGCTGGCCAGCCACACCAGGTTGTAGCGAATCTCGGTGTCCCCCACCGGGGCGTGGAGCGCCACCAGCTCCCCCTGCTCGATCTGCTGTTGGCACAGAAACTGCGGCATCACCGACCAGCCAAACCCCTGGACCAGTAAACTACGTTGACCGCGTAAATCCTGACCGACCATCGCCGGGAGCAGCGTCTGGTAGCTGATGCGGTTTTTTTCCAGCCAGTGGTCAATCAGCGACAATTCCAGGTTATACGCGAGGAGCGGTTCTCGCAGTAAGTCAGTGGCAAAATCCGCACTGGCATTCAGTCGCGACGCCACGCCCGGTGAGGCAACTGCCAGAACCTTATCGCGAAATATCACTTCACCTTTTAATCGGCTATCCGTCACCGGATGGGCCGTAATGCCTAAATCGCAATGCCCCTCAACCACCATTTGCGTCACCAGCGGTCCGTCACCGGTATGCATATGAACCCGGATGCCACTCTCCAGCAGCGGCAGCAACTCCCCCGCCAGCTTATCCGCCATAAAATCGGCGTGACCGATGATTTGCAGCGTACCGCTGACATCCATAGAACGCGCTCTCGCCGATGCCAGCGCCGACTCCGCGGTGTCCAGGCTGTTGCCAATATCCGCCGCCAGATCCTCGGCAGCTGGCGTGGGCAAGACTCCTTGTGGCTGGCGTTCAAACAACGGTCGGCCGATGGCCACTTCCAATCCGCTGATATGTTGAGAAACCGCAGGCTGCGTCAGATTGAGCGCTCTGGCGGCACCGGATATTGAACGCTGACGGTAGACCTCCATAAAGGTACGCAAACGGACCAGTGACATAAGACCCCATAAATAAATTTATACCCCCACCAAAATAGCCTTGTTAGCCAGCTAAATCCAGCGCAGGTAAGCTCGTCGCATCTTAATCAGTGACCCGATTTAACAGGACAACATGATGAACGCTACCCAACACGATCAGCAGTTGCTGCACATTCTGCACAGCATGAAAAACGCCCATTTGCAGGCAGGTCCAGCCTCTGCGGCATTACGTCGCGACCGTCTGCTACGCAGCATCGCGCTGATTCGCGACAATCATGCTGCGATCGCTAACGCAATTAGCGCCGATTTCGGCCATCGCAGCGCTTACCAGACGATGGCGGCAGACCTGGTCACCACCATCAATATGCTGCAACATTCCGCTGATAATCTTGAAAGCTGGATGGCAGCGGAAAGCGCCGACGTACCGGTAGCGGGCATGCAGGCATGGATTGTGCCGCAACCGCTCGGGGTGGTCGGCATTATCAGCCCGTGGAATTTTCCGATTAACCTCGCCTTTGGCCCGCTGGCAGGCGTGTTCGCTGCCGGGAATACAGCGATGTTGAAGCCTTCAGAACTGACGCCGAAAACCTCGGAACTGCTGGCCGAGCTGGTCGCCCGCTATTTTGATCCCCAGGAGCTAACCGTGGTGCTGGGTGATGCCGATGTCGGACAGGCTTTCAGCCGTCTGCCTTTCGACCATCTGGTGTTTACCGGTAGCACCAATGTCGGCAAACACGTTATGCGTACGGCGGCGGAAAATCTTGTGCCGGTCACGCTGGAACTGGGCGGTAAATCGCCGGTGGTGGTCGATGTGGATGCGGATCCGGCGCTGGCCGCAGCGAGAACCCTGACCATCAAAACCTTTAACGCCGGGCAAATCTGTATCTCTCCCGATTATCTGCTGCTGCCGGAGGGTGCCGAAGACGCCTTTGTCACCGCCGCTCGCAGCTTTATGCAGCAGGCATTCCCGACCGTACAGTCGAACCCGGATTACACCGCTATCATCAGCGATCGCCATTATCAACGGCTGATCAATCTGCTGGAGGATGCGCAAAATAAAGGCGCACGCATTATCAGTCTGGCCCCCGAGGGTGAACCGGCTTTCGATGCCGATAGCAGAAAAATCGCCCCGCACTTAATTCTGGCGGTGACGGAAGAGATGGCGGTGATGCAGGAGGAGATTTTTGGCCCACTGTTGCCTGTCAAGACCTGGTCAACGTCGGTGGCAGAAGCGATTGATTACATCAACGCACACCCGCGCCCGCTGGCGGCCTACTATTTTGGTAACGATGCACAACGTCAACAACAGATGGCACAACGTACCACCTCGGGCGCATTGGTGATTAATGACGTCATGACCCATGCTTCTCTCGACAGTTTGCCGTTCGGCGGCGTCGGGGCATCCGGTACAGGCGCCTATCACGGCATTCACGGTTTCCGCCGCTTCAGCCATGCCAAACCTGTGGTGGTGCAGGACGAGGCGGGCACCACCAATCTGCGGCTGCGCGCCCCTTATCAGGACAAGATGGCGTTACTGACATCCCTGCTCGATCAACAACAGTAAGTTACTGTGTAAAAAGAGGATTTATCATGAAAGTGTTAATGGTACTGACATCCCACGATGCGCTGGGTAATACCGGCAAGAAAACCGGATTCTGGCTGGAAGAGTTTGCGGCACCTTACTACGTGTTTAAAGACGCAGGAGCAGAGATCGTGCTGGCCTCACCGGCAGGCGGACAGCCGCCGCTTGATCCGAAAAGCGACCTGCCCGATTTTCAGACCGCAATGACCGACCGCTTTAAGGCGGATCCGGCCGCGCAACAGGCGCTGGCAACGACGGAGAAACTGGAAAGCGTTGATCAGGCCGCGTTTGATACCGTGTTCTATCCTGGCGGTCATGGTCCATTGTGGGATCTGGCGGAATCTACTCAGTCGATTAACCTGATTGAATCCTTCGATCGCGCCGGTAAACCGATTGGTTTCGTCTGCCACGCGCCGGGCGCGTTGCGTCATGTTAAAGCCGCCAGCGGTGAACCGTTGATCAAAGGTAAACAGGTTACGGGCTTTACCAACAGCGAAGAAGCTGCCGTCGAACTGACCGACGTGGTGCCATTCCTGATCGAGGACGAATTTATCGCCCTTGGCGCGCACTACCAGAAAGGCGCTGACTGGATGCCGTTTGTGGTTGAGGATGGCAATCTGGTTACCGGGCAAAACCCGGCCAGTTCAGAAGAAGTGGCTAAGCGTCTGGTGAGTAAGCTTGCGGGCAACTGATTGCTGATATCCGGCCCGGAAGCGCAATCATTTCGGGCCTCAGATTACATAAATTCGTAGCGGCGCGATTTATCGCGCAGTCCGACAAAACCTGCGCGATAAATCGCGCCGCTACTAAGTCAAAATCCGGCAAACCTTATACCAACACGGCAGTTGGAACACTGCCGTCCCCATCTTACCCTCCTTTTAATGTTAAACATTAAAAGGAACGGCCATGCACACGCGACGTCCATTGCTGGCAGGAGCATTGCTGCTCACTGCCCTTTTCTCTTTGACCACTCAGGCAGAAGAAACCTTACGTATCGGCTATCAAAAATCGTCAACCCTGCTGACGCTGATCAAACAGCGGGGCGATTTGGACAAGACGTTGGCCGATCAGGGGATAAAAGTCAGCTGGCACGAATTTTCCAGCGGTCTGCCGCTGCTTGAAGCACTGAATCTGAATAACGTCGATCTCTCTGCCGACGTAGCCGATACCGTGCCGGTGTTCGCTCAGGCCGCAGGAGCCGATCTTACCTATTACGCGCGAGAAACGCCGTCACCCACGGCGCAGGCCATTCTGGTTCCCGCCAACTCGCCGATTAAAACGTTGCAGGATCTGAAAGGCAAAAAGATCGCAGTGACTAAAGCGGCAGGCAGCCATTACCTGTTGATCGCCGCCTTACAAAAGGCCGGGCTGACATTCAGCGATGTTAACACCGCCTGGCTGACACCGGCTGACGGGCGCGCGGCACTGGAAAATGGCAGCGTTGATGCCTGGGTAAGTTGGGAACCTTACGTCACCAGCGCGAAGGTAGAGCAGCACGCGCGCGTGTTGGTAAGCGGCAAAGGTCTGGCGAGCTATCAACGCTACTATCTGGTTTCGACGCCTTACGCTAAAGCGCATTCTCAGGTATTGAACACGGTATTTAACGCCCTGCATCAGGAAGCGGCATGGCTGAAAGCCCACCCTGCGGCGGCGGCAAAAATCCTGTCACCGTTATGGGGGAATCTACCCGTCGCGACCGTGGAGCAGGCCAATGCTCAGCGCAGCTACCAGATTGAACCGGTGAAAAGCAGCGACCTGAGCGAACAGCAGAAGATTGCCGATGCGTTTTATGCTGCGAAACTGCTGCCAAAACGAATTGATGCGCAGGATGTGGGGATATGGCAGCCGGGTAAGCCGTAATTCTGGCGGTTCAGAATCCGTCAATAATGAAATCCAGAGCGGTCCTGATCGTTTCACGCTGGCTGGCAAGGCTACAGACTTCTGTACCCAGAACAGTGAGTTGAACACCTGCCAGCTCATGCGTCATCATCAGATAATCATTACCTTCAACATGTAGAGTTGGGTTTAGACGCTGCACAACTTTTCCCTGATAGAGTTCAATTGGGGTCAACGGGATCACGATGCGCGAATCAATACTTTCAATAATATCGCTCTGTACATCCAGCAACAGTGGATAAAACTTAGACGCATTTTTGTTTTTATACACCCGATACTGCATCAGTTAAAATTTCCTGTGCATGTCTGAAAATACGCCGTTTTGCGCCATGTGTCGGTTCAAATCTGAAATGGCATCTGTATTTTCCCGCTGCCATTGTTCAACCGCATTTTCACGTAGTTTTTCGGCTATCGCATTGGCTAATAGCTGAGACAAACTTAACCCTGCCTCCTTTGCCTGCTGAAGTAGCAAGGGTTCCAGAGTTAGTGTGACGTTCTGCTTGCGTGTTTTTAGCACTGCGTTTGGCATACTGCACCTCCGTCCATACCGTTACATGTGTAGTCTACACAGTATTATACACTTATGGAAACGCATGTCTGACACAGACTATTAAGGCATACGCGCACATTGGCTGGCGTGTTGTACAGTGGCACGGTTTGTCCGAGGGTTAACCGACCCAGGGTTTCAATGCCTGTCGCCATCTCGGTAACCCCCCCCCCCCCCCCCCCCCCCCCTTTTTTTGGGGGGGGGGGCGGGGTTTTTGTGTTGGGGGGCGGGGGAACACACCCCC